>JBIQJD010000003.1:0-314240 GCA_044507695.1 Ignavibacteriales bacterium
ATTAAATGGACTTATTTTTCAAATAAAAATTCCGGGAAGTAATATGAAAATAAAAAGCTGGTTATTAATCATTTTATTAATGATTTCAATTGAAGATGTATTTCCGTGGGGGCGTAACGGGCATTTTTTTATCAACCTGAAAGCAATTCAATTTCTGCCGGGAGAGATGCAGGAATTTAAAAAATGGGCAGATTATATATCAGAACATGCATCAGAACCTGATGACAGGCGCGATGAAGATTCTTTGGAATTTCCCAAACATTTTATCGATATAGATTATTATAAAGAATTCCTGAATGGCAGTATGATTTTTAACCGCGCCGAGTTAGCTAAAATTTATAACGATAGTATTGTTACGGCAATGGGAATTCTGCCATGGGCAACAATTCAGACATTTAATAATCTTACAAATGCTTTTATGGAAAAAAACCGTGATAGAATTTTAATCTTTGCAACTGATCTCGGACATTACGTGGCAGATGGTCATCAGCCGATGCACACAATAATAAATTATGATGGACAATTCACCGATCAGAAGGGTATTCATTACAGGTATGAATCAGAGATGATTAAAAGAAATATTAATGAAATTGAAAATGTGATTGATTCAGTTAACGCAATTCACATCGGCGATCCTGAAAAATTTATATTCAATTATATAACGAGCGCAAATTCTGTTGCACCTGTTCTCTTTGCTGCGGATGAATTTGCATTCAAAGCTTCCGGTTCCAGAGGTAACGATGACTATTACAGGTTGTTATGGTTCAGAACAAAGTACATTACAGAAATACAATTTAAGAAAGCTGTAGAGAGTTTAGCATCCTTAATCTATACAGCCTGGGTAAATGCCGGAAGACCATCGCTCTCTGAACTAAATTAAAACTATCTTAAATGGTAGGAAATTTTACTGCTTAAGTTCTAAATTACTTCAAATGGGTAGTAGCATTCAGGCTGGTTGATTGATATTATTAATTTTTAATTAGCAGAACGGGAATGATTGGTGAATATGAAAAAATCCATTTTTACAGTTTTTATTTTTCTATGCAGTTATAATTTATTTGCACAGGTAACTTCTGAGCCGCCCTTCCCATCAGAAAATGATTCCATAAAAATTATTTTTAATGCTGCCGAAGGCGGAAAGGGAATGATAGGCTACACCGGCGTACTTTATACGCACACCGGTGTTAAAACAAATAAAAGCGGCGGCAACTGGGCTTATGTAATTGGCAATTGGGGAAATAATTCTGTTCAACCTGTCTTAACAAGAATTGGTACCGATCTTTATGAACTTGTTATTGGCAAACCGAGAATTTTTTATAACATAACAGATCCTACAGAAAAAATACTTCAGCTTTGTTTTGTATTCAGAAGTGAAAACGCACAGCAGCAGACAGAAGACCTGTTTGTTGATATCCACGAAAGCGGACTAAATGTTTCAATTATTGCACCTGTTAACCAGCCATATTTTGCGGAATTAAACGATACAATTAATATAGAAGCTGTTTCAACGGAATCAAATTCGCTGTCTCTCTTTTTAGATGATAGTTTGTTAGTTCAAACTTCCGGCAATTCTATAACTCACAGCATTGTAACATCAGGGTATGGTAAGAAATGGATAAAAGCAGTTGCTGCAGATGGAGAAAATTCCGTTGCTGATTCAATGTACTTTATTGTTAATTATCCCGTTGTTATTGAGGAGAAGCCTGATGGAATTATCAATGGCATAAACTACACAGGTGATAATTCAGTTGTTCTTAATTTGTATGCACCTGAAAAAAAATTCGTTTACGTTATTGGTGATTTTAATAACTGGGAAGCCGGGCCTGAATACTATATGAAGCTTGATCCTGATCAATCAAATTACTGGCTGGAAATTGTTGGTTTGGAAAAAGGGAAAGAATATATTTTCCAATATCTTGTTGATGGTGAAATAAGAATTGCTGATCCTTATACAGAAAAAACAAGTGATCCCGATGACAGGTTTATTAGTGCACAGACATATCCTAATTTAATATCTTATCCTTTCGGCAAAACCACATATACAGCTTCCGTGCTTCAAACAGCTAAAGAAAAATATCAGTGGGAAGTAACAGATTTTCAGCGGCCTGCACCAACCGATCTTGTTATTTATGAATTACTCATTCGTGATTTTGTATCAACACACAGTTACAAGACTTTGATAGATACTATTTCTTATTTGAAAAATCTTGGTGTTAACGCAATTGAACTTATGCCTGTAATGGAGTTTGAAGGTAATGAAAGCTGGGGATATAATTCGAGTTTTCATTTTGCGGTTGATAAATATTATGGACCCGCAGATGATTTAAAAAGATTTATTGATGAAGCCCATAAACAGGGGATAGCAGTAATTCTTGATATTGTTCTCAATCATGTTTACGGACAATCACCGCTCGTACGTTTGTACTGGAATTCATCTTTAAACAGACCTGCTGACAATAATCCATGGTTTAATGAAGTTTCACCAAACCAGGTTTTTTCTTTCGGATTTGATTTTAATCATGAGAGCGAACTAACAAAACAATACGTTGACAGAGTGAATCGTTACTGGCTTGAGGAATTTAATGTTGATGGTTTCCGTTTTGATTTTACAAAAGGATTCACAAACAAACCGGGAGACGGCGGATCGTATGACGCTTCAAGGATAAACCTTCTTATAAGAATGGCAGATGAACTCCGCAAAGTTGATTCAACCGCCTATATAATTTTAGAACATTTTGGACCGAATGATGAAGAGAAAGTTTTATCAAATAATGGAATGATGCTTTGGGGTAATCTGAACCATAGTTATAATGAAGCTACAATGGGATATATTCCGGGTTCAAATTTTTCCGGGATCTCCTACAAAGAAAGAGGCTGGCAGTATCCTTATCTTGTTGGATATATGGAAAGTCATGATGAAGAACGTTTGATGTATAAGAATCTTCAGTATGGAAATTCAAATCCGGATTATAGTGTAAAAAATCTTCAGACTGCTTTGCAGCGTATGAAACTTGCTGCGGCATTTTTCTTTACAGTCCCGGGTCCCAAAATGATATGGCAATTTGGTGAACTTGGTTATGATGTATCAATTGATTTTAATGGAAGACTTGGAAATAAACCAATCAGGTGGAATTATTTTTCTGATCCTGCAAGAAATAAATTGTACAAAACTTTTGCCGCACTTACAGCACTAAAACAGCACGATGCATTTGAAAGTAATGATTTTACATTGAGCGCTTCAGGCTGGATTAAACGGCTGCTGATAAGGCATGAATCAATGGATGTTTATATAATTGGTAATTTTGAAATTACACCGCGGACAACAAGTCATTCTTTTACAAAACCGGGAATATGGTATAATTATTTTACAGGTGACAGCATTGTTGTAATTGATACTGCATCCCAGGTTACATTGCAGCCGGGAGAATTTCAGCTTTATACAACACAAAAACTTCCAACTCCCGATCCGGATATACTTACAGATATCGGATCTGAACAGAATGAAATTACGCCGTCAACATTCAGTCTGGAACAGAATTTTCCTAATCCATTCAATCCAACAACTACAATAAGATATTCAATTCCGAATACTTCATTCGTTTCATTAAAAGTTTATGATGTACTTGGAAAAGAAATTGCCGTTCTTTCTGATGAAGTAAAATCTGCAGGAGTTTATGAAGCAGAATTTGATGCATCATCCGGATTATCAAGCGGGATTTATTTCTTTACACTTGATGCTGGTGAATTCAGAAGTACGCGTAAGATGATTCTGCTTAAGTAATTTATTTTACAAGATGTGCCAGTATAACCGCTGAAGCACTTGCAACATTGAGCGATTCTGCGTTTCCGTATTTCGGGATAGTAATTATTTCATCTGCCAGGTTTATTATTTCGGAAGAAGGACCTTTTGCTTCATTAGAAAAAATAATAATTGATTTTTCTTCTGGTTTATACTCAAAAAGATTTTTTCCCTTTAAATCCGCGCAAATAATTTTGCAGCCATCCTTTTTCAGTTTATTCAACAGGATTGTAAGATCAACTTCTTCAAAAATATTAAGATGGAAAATAGAACCCATGCTTCCGCGGATTGTTTTAGGATTGTAAACATCGGCAGAATTTTTTGATAAAAGGATTTCTGTGATTCCAAACCAATCACAATTGCGTAAAATTGTTCCCACATTTCCCGGATCTGAAATTTCATCAACAGCAGCCGCAATCTTACTTTTTAATTTTAAAGAATGGTTCTTCTCCGGTTTATGAAATACTGCCGCAATTCCCTGTGGAGTTACTGTATCTGAAATCTTTTTAAAATCATGATTGTTTATTAATTCAATCCTGATTTTTTTTGATCCTGCTTCTGATAAAAATGATTTATTTTCCGCAGCAAATTCATTCGTTGCAATTATCAATTCACAATTGAATTTGCTTTCAATTCCTTCAGAAACAATTTTCTTTCCCTCAGCAATAAATTTCTTTTCATCATCTCTGTGTTTCTTCTGAAGAAGGGAAGCGAAGTATTTTAATTCTGATTTTGTCATTTTAATGTTCGGTAATTTAGTTTATGGAAACTAAAGTCTGCCGCTCTTCATTTATTACAATGTACGGAGTGAGACAAATTTATCTGCGGGATATTAATCAAACAATATTATCATAATCAGAAGATTTACCCTCTGCCAGTTCCTTCAAGTACTGCCAGGTATAAATTCCCGTGTTATGCCCATCCTTCCAGCTTATCTGAATAGCATAGCCGCCAACCTGTTCAATATTTTTAATCTGGTACGCTTCCGGCGATTGTGCGGTTGGTTTTGCAGGTTTGTAAGTTTTGAGTAGAACCGTTTCACCTTTGCAGCTTGCGCATGGGCATTCATCCCGCAGAAATTTCAGATCGATTGAACTTTCGCTGTCATCATTCCATTTTATGAATAATTTTTTCTTATCAACTACTTTAATCTGTTTTGGCGCCATTTTAATCCTGTATTTAACATGTTCAATGATAAATAATTTTTCTTATAAAATTATATTCTTTTATTTTTGATTCAAAAAAATAAAGCCATAATGTTTACGCAGGGAGTATTTAAACCGTACAAATAATGTCATCTTTATTCTGGGAATTTGTTGCAGTTGTTATTTTAATTTTATCAGCCGGTTATTTTGCAGCTGCGGAAATAGCAATTGCAACTTTCGGTTCAACTAAAATTGAAGAGTTAAAAGAAAGGAAGGATAAAACTGTTCCTTTTTTTGAAGAGATTCAAAAAAACTCCGAAGTATTTTTTGGAAGCATACAAATTCTTACCAACTTATTACTGATTACTGCAGCTATTCTTTCATATCACATTTCAATAAATATTGTTGCGCCTGCATTTGAAACTTTTAATGCAAATCTTCTTCATGATTATGCTGTAATTTTATCCGTTATTATTGCGCTTATTGTTGTTGCATTCTTTACGATGATATTTGCAGTTCTTATCCCGAAGGCTTTAGGATTTAAATATGCTGAAAGTATCGGCAAACGAAGTGTGAAACCACTTCTTCTTATTACAAGATTTTTAAAAATTCCCGTTAAAATTATTTCCTCATGCAGCAACTTTTTGTTGATACCATTTTCTGAACGAACAAGTTTTGCGCAGACGAGATTTTCAGAAGATGAAATACGGATTATTATTTCGGAAGGAGTAAAATCAGGAGCGATTGATGAGAGAGAGCAGGAGATAATTGAAAATCTCTTTGAGTTTAATGATCTCCGTGCAAATGAAGTTATGATTCCGCGGACAGATGTAATTGCAGTTGAATGGAATGAAAATGAAACGGAAATCACTTCTGAAATTATTAATAGCAGCCATTCATTAATTCCTGTTTACAAAGATTCACTTGATAATGTTATTGGTGTGCTTCATATAAAAGATTTGATGAAATCAATAATTGAAAATAAAAAACCCGGGCTTAATAATTTGATAAGACCTGCGTACTTCGTTCCTGAAACTAAATTGATTTCTGAAATTCTTAAAGAAATGCAGAAGCGCGGAGAGCGGCTGGCTGTAGTAAAAGATGAGTATGGCGGTACTGAAGGAATTATCACAATGGAAGATATTCTTGAGGAAATTGTTGGAGAACTGGGAGATAATGTTCAGCAGCAGCTTAAAGATTTCAGCAGGCTGCCTGATGGAAAATATTATGTGCTCGGATCAATGACAATTGATCATTTCAATCAAACTTTTAATCATGATTTGCCATATTCAGATGAGTATAATACCCTTGCAGGATTTGTTGCAGATAAGACAGGCAAGATACTTAACACCGGTGAGACTTTTGAATTTGAAAATTTATCCTTCCAGTTGATTAAAAAAATCAGGCAGAAGATGGTTCAATTTAAGGTGTCATCAAATGATGGCAGCTTTGCCGAAGCTGAATGAAATACCCTGGGAGAACTGGAGCAGCTCCGGCATTAGCTGCACAGATTTATCTTTGCACCAGATCAAGTCTTTCTTTTTTAGCAAGAAGTTCCTCTTCACTCTCAACATGATCCGGATCTTTAATGATGCAATCAACCGGGCAAACAGCCATACACTGCGGTTCATCATAAAATCCGATACACTCTGTACATTTATCAGGAACGATGTAAAAATAATCTTCCGCAATTGGCGGGGAAGTTTCACCGTTCAAACTCCACTTAATTCCGCCTTCGTAAATAGCAGTGTTCGGGCATTCAGGTTCACACGCTCCGCAGTTGATGCATTCATCAGTTATTAAAAGTGCCATAATCTTTTTTCCAGATATTAAATTTTACTGGTTCAAAATTATTACCGGTTATGGCGCTTAACATTGACTTAAGTCAGCGGGAGTTATTTCTTTTTAAGAGAAAAGATGAGATGAGAATTCTGATATTTGAAGGAATCCGGATCAGGAAAATCAACTTAACTTTTTTAATTCCTGGTAATCTTTTACAAAAACAGTTCTGCCGTGAGTTCTGATTATGTTGTTATCTTTTAATTTCTTAAAAGCTCTCGATATTGTTTCAGGAATTGTTCCAAGATACGCGGCAAGAGTAGGATTGGATAACGGAATTTTAAAAAATGGTTCAGGCAGATTTGCAGTACCTGATTCTTCAATTCCTTTTATGAGATAATCCGCAAGACGATTAACAACTTCCTTCAAAGAAAGATCTTCTGCTTTTACTGAAATTGATTTTAACCGTTTTGCAAATCCGCCCATTATCTTAAAACTTAATTTCGGATTCTCTTCAAGAAGTTTTAAGAATTCATTTTTTGGAATCAGCAGAAGTGTACTGTCTTCCAGAACCTGAACACTTGCCGGGCAGCTTCCACCTGTAAACAACGGAACATCTCCAAACAAATGAGGTTTTGTTAATAGATGAAGTATATACTCTTTTCCCTGCGGAGAAACTTTAAATATTTTCACAAGTCCTTTTAATACAATATAGATGCCCGGGAATTCATCTCCTTCATGAAAGATATATTCATCAGCTTTGTAATTTTTTAAGTGGCTGAGTTTTGTAATTTTCCTTAATTCTTCAACACTCAGTTCTGAAAATAACGGGATATCCTGTAAAATCATTTTGATCAGTTTTTAAAGACTACATAACAAAAATAAGCAAAACCTTCATAATTAATTTGATATTTGATGGGATAAAATCATAGCCGCAATTGTCCGGTTACAGTCCGGGATTTTTTTAATCAGAAAGTTTTTATCAAATTTGAAACTGAGTTTTGCATTCATTTAGGGGTTCAGGATACGTGGACTTAACATCACGAAAGAGAATGTTTGAAGCAATGCACAACAGGATTCCTGACAGGGTTCCGGTTATGTGCCAGCTTTCCATAGGGCATTATTTCCTTCACTCAGGACTAAACCCAATCGATATTTGGTTCACATCAGAAGGCTTTGCTGAAGCTTTAATTGCAATGCAAAAGCATTACAGGTTTGATGGAATATTAATTAATCTTCCCGGAAGAGATCCCGGTTACCAAAAGTATATTAAGCATATTGAAACCGGTGAGATTGAAAGTAAGATAACCTGGAAGAACGATTGCTTCACCATTATTCCGCATGATGATAACCCGCATTATTATCAGCAGGATGGTACACGCTCTTTCCCATTGTTTGATGAAATTGATCCGGAAAAGCTATTTTATGTTGAGCCATGGGATATTACAGAAGTTTCCCATCCATACACCTGGGGATTTGAAGAACAGCCGCGTGATGAAAAATATTTCTTTCCTGAATATCATAACAGAACAATAAAACTTGTAAAAGAAAAAACCGGCGGAACTGTTTCTGTACATTCGGAAATTTATTCTCCGTGGTCCCAGTTTCTTGAACTATTGAATTATGAAAATGCGTTGATGGCAATAATGGATGATCCCGGAAAAGTTAAAGCTTGCCTTGACCGCTTAACGGAAGGCGGCACAGCTCTTGCAAAACTTCAGGCCGTAGAAGGAGTTGATGCAATTTTAATTTCATCCGCATTTGCCGGCGCTGGTTTAATAAGCAGGCAGCATTACATTGAGTTTGTTCTTCCTTACGAACAAAAAATAATTTCTGAAGTTCAGAAAGAATTTAATATACCGGTTTATACTCATACTTGCGGAAGTATTGGTGACAGGCTTGATTTAATGATGGAAACAGGAACGAACGGGATAGATACTCTCGATCCGCCCCCGCTTGGAACAGTTGAACTAAGTGAAGCAAAAAAAATATTGGGCGGCAAAGTTTTTATAAAAGGAAATATCGATCCTGTTAATACTCTCTTGCATGGTGATTTAAATTTAATAGTGAATGATGTGAAGCAAAGACTTCAGATTGGCAAAACAGGCGGGGGATATATTTTAAGTACAGCATGTTCGGTTGCTCCGGCAACACCGCCGGAAAAAATTAAGCAGCTCTTTTATCTTGCAGAAAAATATGGATCATACAATGAATAATATCCGGGAATTACTTGATCAGCTTTCAAATTCTGTAATTGAAGGAGACAGGGATAAAGCTGTAGAGCTTACGAATGAACTTTTAAGACTTGAACATCCACCTAAAAATATTCTGGATGATGGGCTGCTTCCGGGAATGAATGTAGTAGGGCAGCGATTCAGAGATAATGTAATTTTTGTTCCGCAGGTATTAATTTCTGCACGTGCAATGAAATCCTCACTCGCTGTACTTGAGCCACTTCTTTCTGAAGCAAAATATTCAGGACTTGGTACAATTGTGATTGGAACGGTAAAAGGAGATATACATGATATAGGCAAGAATATTGTGGCAATGATGATGAAGAGCAGCGGCTTCTCTGTAGTTGATCTTGGTATAAATGTTACCGCGGAAAAATTTATTGAAACAGCACAAAAGGAAAATGCTTTGCTGATTGGAATGTCCGCTCTATTAACTACAACAATGGGTTATATGAAAACCGTAATTGAAAAAGTTAAACAGGATAATATCCCGGTTAAGGTGATAATTGGCGGCGCACCTGTTTCCCAGGCATTTGCAGACCAGGTTGGTGCTGATGGCTTTGCTAACAATGCTTTTGAAGCTGTTATGCTTGCAAGAAAATTAACAGGAGTTACAGTATGAGTTCCGTACTTGAAAGATTAAAATCTGGAATTCTGCTGAGTGATGGTTCAATGGGCACAGAGCTGCAAAAACGCGGCATGCCTGTTGGAATATGTCCTGAAGAGTTTAACATTTCACATCCTGAAATTATTAAGAGCATATATAAAGATTATTATAGCGCCGGTTCTGATATTGTAACAACAAATACTTTTGGTGCTAACAGGTTAAGACTTAAATTTTATGAATATGAAAATCGTATTACAGAATTCAATCATGCTGCGGTTCAAATTGCAAATCAAGTCCGTCCGTCCGGTAAATTCATTGCCGGATCAATCGGTCCGCTTGGTGAATTGATTGAACCGTTAGGAACAATCACCGAAGCTGAAACGTATGAGGTTTTTGCTGAGCAGGCGAAGATACTTGAAGAAGCCGGGGCGGATATAATTTTCATCGAAACAATGCTTGCTCTTGAAGAGATACTGATTGCAGTTAAAGCAGTGAAGGAAAATACAAGCCTTCCTGTTTCTGCAGCAATGAGTTTTGAGCTTGGAAATGCCGGATTAAGAACGCCTTGGGGTGTGGATATTCAATCAGCAGTAAATGCATTAACTGAAGCAAATGCCGATATTATTGGCGCTAATTGCGGCAAAGGTTTTGATGAAATGATAATGATTGTTAATGAAATGAAACCGCTGACACATAAACCAATTCTTGCCCAGGCAAATGCAGGCCTGCCTGAATGGATTGATGGTATTTCTGTTTATAAGCAGACTCCTGATGAAATTGCTCCAAAAGTGAAAAAGTTACTCAATGCCGGGGTAAATATCCTTGGCGGCTGCTGCGGAACTAATCCGCTCCACATAAAAAAAATGCGGGAACTGCTTGATGCTTTTCAACTCGCTAAAGTGTATTAAAAAATTTCAATTTAGAACTTTCTTTTGATATGAAATCCTGTCTCTACTGACTTAAGTCAATGTCCGGAGTAATTAAGCTGTTTATTTTTTCAACGTAAATTTCAATCAACAGGAGATACAATGGCAGAATTAAAACAGCTTGATGTAAGGCCCCTGGTTCCGCGGGAAAAACATCCAACAATTTTTTCAACATTTGATGCATTAAAACCTGGCGAAACTTTTCAGCTTGTGAATGATCATGATCCGATGCCGCTTTATTACCAGTTTAATGTTGAACGTCCTGGTGCGTTTGGCTGGGAATATGTTGAAAAAGGTCCTGAAGTCTGGCGCGTTAATATTTCTAAAAAATAATTTTGCTCAATGTAACTTCTGGGTTCCCGGAAAGATTTTTAATGGGAACCCAGGTTACATATATAAAAATGAATATGATTACTAAGGATTTAAAAATTTCTGATCTGCTGGAAAACTTTCCCGGATCTTTGGAAGTACTGCTGGGTGTGAGTCCGCACTTTAACAAACTGCAAAATAAATATTTGCGCAAAGCATTAGCAGGAAGAGTTACAATAGAACAGGCGGCTTCAATTGCAAAAGTTGATGTTGAATATCTTCTGGATCAACTGAATAAAAATGTAAATGGTTCTGCAGAAAAGATTGGCAATCATGAAAATGCTGTTCCTGAGAATAAGGGTTTGGAAGAGAGTGGTATAAACAATATTGAGAAATTAAAATCACTTGATGGCAAAGAAATCATTCAGCTTGATGTTCGCCCGGTTATTCAATCCGGAAATGATCCGCTGAAGGATATAATGAGAAAAGTAAAAGAACTTAAAGATGAACAGGTTCTTTTGATCATAAATTCCTTTGAGCCGATTCCGCTTTATACTGTGCTTGGTAAAAAAGGATTTGAACATATAACCGTGGAAGAGAGCGGAACCTTCAAAGTTTATTTTTATAAGGAAAGTAATACAGCAAATGAAAGCACTTCCTCTGCAGCTCAGGGGGATAATCAATCAGCAAATGTTTTGAATGAAGATGATTTCGAAAATATAATTGAACTTGATGTAAGCGAACTTCAGCCGCCGGAGCCGATGATGAAAATACTTGAAACAATTTCATCTGTTGATGAAAAATCTGTGCTGAGAGTTTTTCATCACCGTGAGCCTCATTTGTTGTATCCCAAACTTGAGGAGCGCGGTTACACGGCACACTGCACAAAATTGGGGGAAGATAATTTCAAAATATTAATTGCAAAGAAGAGAGAGTAATGCAGCCCACCGGATTAGTATCAACCGCATACGCACCACCTTTCAGAATTGTACTAAAGTATTTCTTAACGGCAATCTTTTCATACCTGCTGATTAACATACTGCTTGTTTTCAATTTTGATACTTTTCAAGGGCATCATTTTCAGCCGAAGATTTTATCCATCACGCACATTGCAACTTTAGGCTGGATTACAATGATAATTTTCGGTGCACTTTTTCAGCTTATACCGGTTGTACTTCAGGTAAAATTATTTAGTGAGGTTCTTGCCGAAATCCAATACTGGATTTTTACACTCGGCGTTTTCACCCTTGTTTACAGCTTCTGGTTTTTTACTATAGATATTCCGTTAACAATAGGCGCTTCGTTAATCAATCTTGGCGTACTCATATTTCTTATAAATGTAATTGCTACTTTTACAAAAGTTAAAGAATGGAATTTAACAGCAACATATTTATCAGCAGCACTTTTTTATCTGCTCATAACTGCTGCTGCGGGATTGCTGCTCGCTGTAAATCTCGGCTTTCCGTACATAGAGGGAAATCATCTTGTTTATATCAGTTACCATGTAAACATCGCTGTGGTTGGATGGGTTGCAATGGTAATAATGGGCGTTACGTTCAAGTTGATTCCGATGTTTACTCTCTCTCATAACTTTTCAAACAAAAGCGGAAAGATTGCTTTCGGATTAATCAATGCCGGATTGATTGGATTTTTGTACGAACTTCATGCGCCGCAGATAAAATATCTTTATATAATTTCTGCTGTTTTAACCGCACTTGGTATTTTCTTTTTCCTATACCAGGTTTATTTAATCTTTAAAAAAAGAATAAGAAAAAAACTTGATGCCGCTCTTAAATTTACTGCCGCAGCTTATGCCTTCTTCGGAATAACAACCGTTTCATCATTCATATTTCTTCTTGTTGATTATACAACTATCCGCAATCTTTCACTTGCATACGGTTATTTAATTTTCTTCGGATTCATTTCAATGCTGATAGTTGGACAGATGTACAAGATACTTCCATTCCTTACCTGGTATCATAAATACAGCAGCATAGCGGGATTGGAAAAAGTGCCGACACTCAGGGAAATGTATAACGAGAAGTTATCATACATAAGTTTTGCACTAATGCTAGCCGCGGTAATAGGCGTTCCCGTTTTTGCTTTGCTTGATATATTATCAGTTGTGCTGGTATTTTTTATTTTAATGCTGATTAGTGCATCACTTTTTGGTTTTAATATGATAAATATTCTGGTAAGATAATTATGGCAGTAACAGAAGAAAAAATATTTGAGAATCTTAAAACAGTAATTGATCCGGAAATTGGAATAAACATTGTTGATCTGGGATTAATTTACAACCTTGATTTTGATGATAAAAAAATAGATGTAACAATGACCTTAACTACACCAGGCTGCCCGATGCACAGCAGCATTACAAGCTGGGTTAAGGAAGCACTGCTAAGTCTTGATGAAAATATAGAAGTGAATGTTAATCTTGTCTGGCAGCCGCCATGGTCTCCCGAAGATATGAGCGATGAAGCAAAACGGCAGCTTGGCAGAATGTAAAACTGAAATTCTGCTGCTTTCTTTTCTTTTAAGAAACAAAAAAGATCTTGCCTTAAGTTTATCACGGTTTAATATTTGTAATTAATACTTCTCACTAATTGAAGAGGAATTATGTTTTCAACAGTAAGATATTTTATTAAGACAAGTTTAACTTTTTTGTTTATTGGGCTGCTTACCGGAATTTATATGTCTGTGAACAGGTATATCTTTCTTCAGGGAAATCATCCTTCACTTATCTCAGCGCATACACATTTAATATTAGTTGGCTCGGTAATGATGATGATAATGGGAGTTGCGCTCTGGTTCTTTCCAAAACCGGCAAAGGATGATACCAAATATAACCCGTCATTAATACTTTTTACCTACTGGCTGATGACTTCCGCAACCGCTTTGCGATTCATATTCCAGGTTGTAGACAGCTTCAGTTACAGCGAAGTAAACAGTTACCTCATTACAATTGCATCTGTTCTGCAGGTTTCTGCATTCGGTTTATTCTTTTACTCAATGTGGGGAAGAATCAGATCAGTTGGCAGCCACTTAAGAGAAGCTAAGGGTGAACGGTTCTGAATTATTGTTCATCAGCAGCAGGTTAAGCTTAATTGCACAATTAAAACTTATGATGTTAGAGTTTTGATTGTTTAATTATTCATCAGTGCAAGGACTGCAAGTCTACTATTCAACTGATCCTGACTTAAGTCAATGCCCGTCTCTTCTGCTTTGCTGAAATTTGATCAACGCAAAATAAAAATAAGGGAAAATAAAATGGTTCGGTCAAAATCTTTCATCTCAGTATTTATTATATCAATTACTTTCTTTATTACCTCTGAAACATTTGCTCATTGTGATTCCCGCAAAGGTCCGGTTGTTAAAGCAGCTCAGCAATCACTGCAAACAGGAAATCTAAATCATGTTCTCATCTGGATTGGTGAAGATGATGAGAAAGAAATTTCAGATTTGTTTCATAAAGTTTTAAAGGTAAGAAATTTAAATGATGACGCAGGAGAACTTGCGGATAATTACTTCTTTGAAACTGTTGTACGCGTTCACCGGATGGGCGAAGGTGTTGCTTATACCGGGTTAAAACCTGCACATTATAAACCCGAACCCGGAATAGAAGCCGCTGATATCGCAATCGAAGAAAGTTCTATAAATAAAATTCTTTCTCATGTTGATGAAGAACATCATCCTTCAATAAAAAAATATTTTGATGAAGTCTTATCAAAAAAGAATTTTGATCCGGATGATGTAAATGCAGGAAGAGAGTATGTAACATCCTACGTACACTTCATACATTACATTGAAAACATTTTTGGTGGTGAAAAAGAGGGTCATCATCATCATTAAAATTCAGTATTGAATATAATCAAATTGAACAATGAGCGTTTGTCCGCTTTAGAAGATTATATTATTTTGTAACACACTAATCATTCAAAAAGGTATGCAATGAAAAAGTACTGGCTCTCTTTTTCACTTGTGGTAATTATTTCCTTTGCTGTATTAAGCTGGGTTGGGGTAAGAATCTACCAGGAAAAACCTCCCGTTCCTGAAAAAGTAGTTACACAAAGCGGACAGCTTGTATTCACAAAACAGGATATTCAACAGGGGCAGAATATATGGCAGGCAATGGGCGGTATGGAAGTTGGTTCTGTATGGGGACATGGCAGCTACGTTGCACCTGACTGGACTGCAGACTGGCTTCATAATGAAGCGCTGTTTGTCCTGGATTTGTGGGCAGTGGAAGACTATGGAAAAAAGTATGATCAGATTTCAGCAGAGGAACAATCAACTCTCCGTGCAAGATTAAGCAAAGAATACAGGACCAATACATTTAACTCATCGGATAATTCAATCACAATAAGCGATGCACGTTTTGAAGCAATAAAATATAACACCGGGCATTATAGTGATATCTTTAAAAATGGAAGAGAAGAATACGCAATTCAGAAAAATGCTGTTACTGATCCGGAGAAGCTAAGAAAATTGAACGCATTCTTTTTCTGGACAGCATGGGCAGCCGCAGCAAATCGTCCCGGTGATGATGTTACATACACAAACAACTGGCCTCATGAACCCTTGATAGATAATAAACCAACACCTGATACAATTGTTTGGACTGGTGTGAGCATTATTTTGCTGCTCCTGGGTATCGGGGGAATGGCATGGTACTATGCTTCAATAAAAGAAGAGCCTCATGCTGCTAAGTATCCGGAGAATGATCCCTTGCTTGGTTCTGTTGCAACACCTTCACAAAAAGCTGTTGTTAAATATTTCTGGATTGTCTCTGCTTTATTGCTGCTTCAGATTTTACTTGGAGTAATAACCGCTCATTATGGTGTAGAAGGCGGCGGTTTTTACGGGATTCCCATTGCGGAAATTATTCCTTATGTAATTACAAGAACATGGCATACGCAGCTCGGCATCTTCTGGATTGCAACTGCATGGCTTGCTGCAGGCCTTTACATAGCTCCCGCCGTAAGCGGAGTTGAACCAAAAGGACAAAGACTCGGTGTGAACATCCTCTTTATCGCCTTGCTTGTTGTCGTTCTCGGTTCAATGGCAGGGCAGTGGCTGAGTGTAAAAAATCTTCTCCCTGATGAACACTGGTTCCTTTTCGGGCACAGCGGATATGAGTATATAGATTTAGGAAGATTCTTTCAGGCTGCTCTTCTTATAGGTCTTTTCCTGTGGCTCTTTCTTATGGTGCGCGGTATAATGCCCGCACTTAAAAAAGGCGGTGAGCAGAAACCAATCCTTACATTGTTCCTCGTTTCTATCGTGGCAATTGCTTCATTTTACGGCGCTGCATTAATGTACGGGCAGCATACCAATCTTGCTATAGCTGAATACTGGAGATGGTGGGTTGTGCATCTCTGGGTTGAAGGATTTTTTGAAGTGTTTGCAACTGTTGCAATTGCTTTTCTTTTTGCAAGACTGAATCTCATCTCATTAAATACTGCAGGAAAGGCAGTTGTTCTTTCAGCAACAATATTTTTATCCGGCGGAATAATTGGAACCCTCCATCATCTTTACTTTTCCGGAACTCCGATGGTAGTGCTTGCACTTGGTTCTGTTTTCAGTGCACTTGAGGTTGTTCCGCTTCTGTTTGTTGGATACGAAGCATGGGAAAATATCAGGCTCTCCCGTGCCGCTGAATGGGTTCAGCATTATAAATGGCCGATTTACTTTTTCGTTTCAGTTGCATTCTGGAATATGGTTGGTGCAGGTTTGTTTGGTTTTATGATAAATCCTCCGATCGCTCTTTATTATATGCAGGGATTAAATACAACTCCTGTTCACGGGCATGCTGCACTATTTGGTGTTTACGGAATGCTTGGTATAGGACTGCTCTTGTTCTGTCTCCGCGGTTTAAGGCCTGATATTACCTGGAATGAAAAGCCGGTTAAATGGTCTTTCTGGCTTATCAACATCGGACTTTTCTCAATGGTTACCTTTAGCCTGCTGCCGGTTGGTTTGCTTCAAACATGGGCTTCTGTTGAACACGGCTACTGGTATGCAAGAAGCGCTGAATTTCTTCAAACAGATGTAATGCAGATTTTAAGATGGGCAAGAACATTTGGTGATACAATCTTTGCTGTTGGTGCGCTTATACTTGTTTATTTTATTTTCTCGCTTTCGGCAAAATTTGGGAAGAAAGATTAAATAAGATTATCCGGCTTTTCAGTTTTCAACACAAATCTGTCTGCTCTTTGTCATCTATGTGCTAAAAGCTCACAGATGACACAGACAGATCAGGCCGCCTCAGAATTATAAACAATAAACATCACTTCATTTATCCTGACTTAAGTCAATGCGTATCCGGATTTCATCATCTAATTTTTAATATGAAATAACTAACACTTTGAAGAGGATTAAAATGGCAGATACAAAAAAAGTTTTACTTAAAGATGAAATAAATTACCAGGAAGGATCAGTTGTAAGCAAACAGATTATAAAAAAGCCTAACGGAAATATTACACTGTTTGCGTTTGATAAAGATGAATCACTGACAGAACATACATCACCCTATGAAGCAGTTGTTTATATGGTTGATGGTGAAATGGAAATAACAGTCGGCGGAACTCCTTACAATGTTAAGGAAGGTGAGATAATTATACTTCCGCCAAATGTTCCCCATGGATTAATTGCAAAAGAAAAATCTAAAATGCTGTTATCTATGATTAAATAAATTTTAGAAATTAGTATTAACGGTTAAACAGAGGGTTTATAAGTAAAAAACCTTGTTCCCCTCTCGCCCGCCTGCCATAGGCAGGAGAGGGGAAGAAGGGGTGTGTTCCTCTTCCAAAACTCCATCCTCCACATCTCCAACACTCCATTACTCCATTTTCTCACGCGCCCGTCATGGTCCACACCGTGATGGTGGAATTACGATTTTTTTATTGCCTTACTTTAAGAGATAAGTTATTTTCATTTATTCATTTTCTGAATAAATAGCATATTTTGTAATCTAAACTTTTTAGATTGAATTTTAATCCAAAACTATTTTCTCAATATACTATGGGGAAGCCCGAATATTATTAAGGGAGATACGTAAAAAAATTTATGGCAAAAGGGAAAAGATCAACTCAAACATCTATTAAAAAACCAATAGAACAATATTCTCATAAGGATAAGCAGCGTGCTAATAATCCTCCTGTTGGTTTGGTTACTCCTGATACTGATAAAGATATTGGAAAGAAAAAATATCAGTATGATCCTCACCTTGATCCGCAATTGCAATGGGCTGGAAAAGCTGAACGATTATCTTTTGATGTTGATACTGTTTCCCTGCACGTGCACGAAAGAATTGATCCCCGTTCTATTATTGAAGCGGTAAGAAAAAAGAATGGCAGTAATTATGAGCAGATGTCTCTGTTTGCCTCACAGGAAGAAAACCCTCCTTTAAGAGAAGCAGTTGAATTTTATAAACACAGGCATAACTGGAGTAACCGCTTAATAGCCGGCGACAGTTTACTTGTAATGAACTCGCTGATTGAAAAAGAAGGTCTTGCCGGGCAGGTGCAGATGATTTATATAGACCCGCCTTACGGAATTAAATATGGCAGCAACTTTCAGCCTTTTGTTAATAAGCGTGATGTTAAAGATGGAAAAGATGAAGACCTTACTGCAGAACCTGAAACAATAAAAGCTTTTCGCGATACCTGGGAACTCGGTATTCATTCTTATCTAACTTACTTAAGAGACAGATTACTGTTAGCAAAAGAACTTCTTCACGAAAGCGGTAGCTGCTTTGTGCAGATTAGTGATGAGAATGTACATCATGTTAGGGAAATAATGGATGAGGTTTTTGACATCAATAATTTTATTGCAATGATAACTTTTAGAAAAAAAACAATGCCTTTAGGCGCAAAAACTTTAGAAGGAATGTCAGATTATCTTTTATTATATGCAAAAAATAAAGAACAGATTAAATATCGTCAGCTATTCCTTGCTCTAAATTTTGAAGGTGACAATATCTGGAAATTCGTCGAACTGCCAGATGGTTCAAGGAGAACTTTACAATCATCCGAAATAAACAATCATAAGATATTACCAAAAGGATCAAGAGTTTATCGCTTGGTTTCAATGTCACCACCAACATTTAATCATGAAGCTGTTTATGATTATAAATTTAATGGTAAAATATACAGACCTTCCGGTAAAGGATGCTGGCTAACCACTAAGGATAAAATGGACATTTTAGCCAAAGCAAACAGGTTACAAGAAGTAGGAAACACATTAAATTATATTTTGTTTGCTGACGATTTTGCATACAAAAAAATTACAAACCTTTGGGAAACAACAACAGGTCCCTCGGTAAGAAATTATATAGTTGAAACTGCTCAAAGTGTAGTTCAACGATGTATGCTAATGACCACCGACCCTGGTGATCTTGTTTTTGATCCAACATGCGGAAGCGGAACAACTGCTTATGTAGCAGAGCAATGGGGACGCAGATGGATTACATGCGATACTTCAAGAGTTGCAATAACGCTCGCCAAACAAAGATTAATGACAGCACTATTTGATTATTATGAACTTGCGCATCCTGATGAAGGAGTCGGCAGTGGATTTAAGTATGAAACAGTTCCTCATATAACACTAAAATCAATCGCAAATAATGAACCCCCTGCAACAGAAACACTTTATGATAAACCATTTATTGACAGATCAAAGCACAGGGTAACAGGTCCGTTTACTGTTGAAGCAGTTCCGTCACTTGCAGTTCGTTCAGTAGATGAAGTGAACACACCACAATTGACCTCACCCCAGCCCTCTCCTTATCAAGGAGAGGGAGTAAGCACTGCCATTGCGAGAACCGGTGAAACACTCAGGCAGTCAGAATGGAGAGAAGAACTTTTACGTTCAGGGATAAGAGGTAAGAACAAACAGGTAATTAATTTTACAAGAGTTGAACCATTCTCAGGAACTAAATGGCTCCATGCAGATGCAGAGACAGCCCCCCTAAATCCCCCCAAAGGGGGGACTTCAGAAGTGTTGCTTACGGTAATTTCATTCGGACCGGAACACTCTCCACTTGAACAGAGACAAGTTGAGCTTGCAATTAATGAAGCACAGACTCTTGTACCCAAACCAAAGATGATAGTATTTGCTGCATTCCAGTTTGATCCTGAAGCTGCAAAAGATATTGATGAAACCAATTGGCCCGGCGTTACATTACTTAAAGTCCAGATGAATACAGATCTGTTAACAGACGACCTCAAAAAGAAACGAAGCAGCAACGAAAGCTTCTGGCTAATCGGCTCACCCGATGTTAAAGTAAAAACTATAAAAGAAAAAATTAAAGGCGGCAGGAACTATAACGGTGAAAGAATAACCTACCAGGTTGAAGTGCTCGGCTTTGATTATTACAATACAAAAACCGGAAATATTGAATCTGGTGGTAAAGATAAAATTGCAATGTGGATGCTCGATACCGATTATGATGGAAGGAGTCTATTTCCAAGACAAGTATTCTTCCCGATGGCAGGAGAAAAAGATGGCTGGTCACGCTTAGCAAAAAATCTGAAAGCAGAAATAGACGAAGAATTAATTGAACAATACAGGGGTACAGTCTCACTGCCCTTTGAAGCAGGTGAAAATAAACGTATTGCAGTAAAGATTGTGGATGATAGGGGGATAGAATCATTAAAAATTGTGGAGTTATAGTATGAATGAAAAAGCCAAAATAGTAACTGATTATCTGTTGAAATATTGCAAGCAGAAGGATTATCAACTTGAAGTTAAGGAAGAAAATAATAGGAAAAGATTTATAATTTCTGATGGTTTAGATAAAGTACCAGTTGTTATTTACAATACGGGTAAGTTCGTACCTGAAGGTAGTCCCAAAATAAAACTTCGAAAAGAATTTGATGAATTTAAGGCAAATATTGAGAAAGATCCTAAAATAATGCTAAGGGAAATGAAACAAAAAAAATCAGTATCAGCTAAATATATTGTGATTGAATCAAAAAGAATAGATACAATTTTAGAAAGTATTAAATCAGAAAGTGATTTAAATTTAACTTTCGAACCAAATCTTCCTGATACACAATCATATCGATGTAAAATAGAAACTGGTGAATGTAATATGGTTTTTACTCAGTTTAAAAACGGAACACTTCTTTTGCAAGGAAAAGAAAATGATCTATTTGACAAAATTTGTACAATAGTTGAAAAAATTCTGTTACCAGCAGAAAAAGATGTTGCATTACGTTTTTTATCAAATAATGAAAAAACGATGGAAGAATTTATTACTGTCTATACTCCTAAAATCTTAGAAACAGCAGAAGAAAATATTAAAGGTAGCTTAGGATTAGCATTCGATTTTCTTGAAGAACACGATAAAAAATATTTGGTTGCTTCAGAATGCTTGGTTCTTGCAAAACTAAATCTCCCTGAATTTTCTCCTGTTGTAATGCCAGCCGCAAAAGCATTTGAGGGGTTTACTAAGAAATTAGTTGTTAAAATAGGACTTTTCCCTAATAATCATTTTTCTACAAAAGATGCAAACTTTGGAATTTTATGTGATAAAAAACATGGAAACAGAAATAATCTTGTTGCAAAAGAAAAATATGCTGGTTCTTATCTTGATAAACTTGCGAACACACTCGATATGTCAAGAAACTTTATGATGCACAGTGATGACAGTCAAGTTACTAAAGTAAATACACATGAAGAAGCTATTGAGAAGCAGAAAGAAATATGTAAAAATATTGAAGAATTGTTTGAATACTTTAACAAGCCTGAGTTTGGAGTCTTGATCTGATGGAAAACTCATCAAACATTTTAACCAATATTTATAATCAGTTAAAGACTTTATTGATACCACGATCTATACAGGTAGGAATATTACAAGAAATTCCATACGGGATACAGTTTACCATTTCTCAATTTACACATAAAGGCCTGTTGAGAATTTACCTTAATAAAAAAAGTGTGATCACAATTGATTATTCTCAAATTAACCAGGAATCCTTTCGTAAAAGAATCGAAAATATAATTAGTGATTATCAGTTAAAATTAAATGGAGAAAAAGCAACTAAATCAGAAAATGATTCTGCAAGGATTAACCCAGCATATGAACCAATTGTTGGTATAGATGAATCTGGTAAGGGAGATTATTTTGGTCCACTTGTAACTGCAGCAGTTTATGTTGATAGTAAAAATAAAATTTTATTAGATAGAAGAGGTGTAAAAGACAGTAAAAAAATAAATGATGATAAAATCATGGTTCTTAATGACTACATAAAAGATGTTTGCAAGAATCAATTTGCTGTTGTAGAAATATCTCCTGAAAGGTATAATCAATTATATGAGACATTTACCAAAGAGGGAAAGAAACTGAATACATTGTTAGCTTGGGGTCACGCCAAATCACTTGAAGAAGTACTTTCAAAAGTTGAGTGTAACAAAGCTATTTCAGATCAATTTGCAGATGAGAGGTTTATACTTGGAAAGTTGCAAGAGAGAGGTAAAAAAATAGAATTAGTTCAACAACATAAAGCTGAAATTCATACTGCTGTTGCGGCAGCTTCGATTTTAGCAAGAGCAAGATTTCTTGAGAAGTTGAAAAAATTATCTGATGAAGTAGGATTTCCCTTACTTAAAGGTGCTTCATCCGAAGTAATTGAACAAGCTAAAAATATTGTTGAATCTAAAGGTGAAGATATTTTAAAACGAATAGCTAAAATTCATTTTAAAACAACTAAATCGGTTTTAAATTAGTTGAACAATGACTTACGAAGAGAAGAAAACAAAAGCCAATGAATTAAGAAAAGAACAAAATTTTTCAGATGCTTTAATTTTGTATAGGGAACTATATAATGAAGTTGATGAAAAATTTAACCTAAGCGGTTTATTACATTGTTTAAGAAAAACAGATAATCTCGATGAAGCAGTGCGATTGGCAGATGAAGTAAAAAATAAATATTTGGATTTTGATTGGTTTAGAAATGAAATTATTTGGACCTTAACTCAGGGGAAATTATTAAAGCTTTCAGAAGACGATACAACTCAGACTGTTAAAGTAGCAAATGATATTTTGGAATTAAATCCTGATTCCTTTGCTAAAACAACAATTATTTTTAGAGTTTTAAAAGTTGCAAAAAATAACGGTGATTGGGAAACTATATCAGAATGGTCGTCTAAATTGGATGCGGATACTTTAGACGATACTCCAATGATTGACGACAGAGGACGCGAAGGTTGGAGTAAAAAGAGCCTTTGGTATAATTATAGAATAAATGCTCTTATTGAAGATGAACGCTACGATGAAGCAGAAGTTTTATGTAAACAAGCAATCGCATTATATCCAAGGTTGAAGAAATTTTTTCTAAGATTAAAAGGAATAATAAAAGTTAGACAAGGTGAATTTGAGGAAGCTAAGATATGTTATGAAGAATTGATAAAGGCAAGGAATGTAGATTGGTGGCTGTTGCAAGAATATGGTCGGGTTTTAAGATTTTCCGGAGAAAAGGAAAAAGCTTTACAAAAATTTTATTTGGCTGCATCTAAAAGTTTCAAACTTGAAAATTCTGTAAAATTATTTTATGAAATATCTGATTTGTGTATTGAGCTTGAAAGATATTCTGAAGCAGCAGCACATCTCTTTCTTACAAAATTCTTAAGAGAATCGAAGAGATGGAGTATACCAAACGAAATTAATTCTGCATTTGAAACTCTGACTAATAAAAAAATTAATATCAATTATACAGATCTAAAAAGTGCATTGAATGATTGTAAAAGGTTTTGGGGTTCTGAATCAGATAAAAGAGGTAATAAAACAAGTAGTAGTAATGTAATTGGTGTCCTTTCAATTACTTCTAAAGAGCAACCGTTCGCTTTTATTAAAACAAAGGATTATGGAAAAGTATTTTGTCTAAAAAAAGACTTGCCTAAGTCTGTGAAAGATGGTGACAAACTTGAGTTTGAAAGGGTCAAATCATTTGATAAAAAGAAAAACGTTGAGTCTTGGAGAGCTATAAAAATTAAAAAAATAATTTGAAATTAACTCAATGAATAAAATTGATCAGCTTATAATTAATTCCCCCTATTCGGAACCAACACATCACTGGTCATACAACCGGGAAACAAGAGAGTTTATAAAAAAAGAAGGAAGACGACCTGCGGGATATGTTATTGCTTCTGAATCATCGCAAGCATTTGATGACCCCGGTATATTTAAAGAGATTCCTTTAGTTAATAAAATACGACTGAGAGTAAAAGCATGGAGAGAGAATGGATATCCGGGTGTTACAGGAATTACCAAAAGACTTCTTGAGCACTGGTATGATACAGAGGTTCGTGAAAATTTCCGTTTCTTCTTCTGCCAGTTAGAAGCTATTGAAACTTTAATATGGCTGGCAGAAGCACCTCAATCTGAAAAAACAGGAATTGATATACCGTCTGATGGAGGAGAGTTCCAGAGGCTTTGTTCTAAGATGGCAACAGGTTCAGGAAAGACTATTGTGATGGCAATGCTTATCACATGGCAAATCCTTAATAAAGTTACTTACCCGCAGGATGCAAGATTTTCAAAATATATTTTTGTTGTAGCACCGGGGTTAACAGTTAAAAGCCGTTTACAGGTCCTTATTCCTGCCGGTGAAAGAAATGTTTATGATGTCTTTAATATTGTTCCCGCCGGCCTAATTGAAAAATTAAGACAAGGTAAAATTTTAATAAAAAACTGGCATGCTCTCAATTGGGAAACAGAAGAAAAATTAGCGAAGAAAAAAACAGTTGATAAAAGGGGTGCAAAGAGTGATGAAGCTTATGTAAGAGAAGTACTTGAAGATATTTCTTCTGCAAAAAATATTATCGTTATAAACGATGAAGCACACCACGCATGGCGGGTAGTTGCTGAATCAAAAATAAAGGGATTAAGTAAAGAAGATATAGATGAAGCAACCAAATGGATTGGAGGACTTGACAGGATACACAGGGCTCGAAATATTTTAACCTGCTATGATTTTACTGCTACACCATTTACTCCTACCGGAAAAAAATCATCTGAAGAAGCTTTGTTTGACTGGATAGTAAGTGATTTTGGACTAAACGATGCAATAGAATCAGGTCTCGTTAAAACACCACGTGTTGTAGTACGGGATGATGTAGTGCCTGATGTCAGAACATTCAAATCAAAATTGTATCATATCTATGAATACGTTAGAGATGATCTAAACAGGAAAGCTTTGGAACATGAACCGTTGCCTGATCTTGTTATCAATGCGTATTATCTCCTGGCAAAAGATTGGCTTGAGACTTTAAAACTATGGCAGGAGACAAAAATTCCTACACCACCGGTAATGATAACAGTTGCAAATCGTACAGAGACTGCAGCGCGGATTAGATTTGCATTTGATAGAAAGAAGATACGGATAGATGAACTTTGTGTTCCGGAAAAAATACTTCACATAGACTCAAAAGTTTTAGGAATGGCTGAGTCAAAAGAAGAAGCTGAAGAAATTATTGAAGATTCGCAGATTGATGAAGATGAAAGTGAATCACCGGCTATCAAACTTACAAAGCAGCAGCAGGCAGAATTATTAAGACAGAAGGTTGATACTGTAGGTCAGCTTGGAAAACCGGGAGAACAAATTCAGAAAGTAATTAGTGTCGGAATGCTTTCGGAAGGATGGGATGCTAAGACTGTAACACACATCATGGGCTTGCGTGCATTTACAAGTCAGCTTTTATGCGAACAGGTTGTTGGAAGAGGATTAAGACGTACATCTTATGAAGTAAATAAAGATGGAATGTTTGAACCAGAGTATGTAAATATTTTTGGAGTCCCTTTTACATTCCTTCCACACGAATCGCAGGACGGACCCCCGCCGCCGCCGCCTCCGCCGCGCACTGCAATTGAACCAGATTTTAGGAAGAAGCAATTTGAAATCAGCTGGCCGAATATCCTAAGAATAGATCATGTTTATAATCCAACTCTTATTCTAAACATTGATAAAATTAAAACCTTAGAATTGAATGCTTATGATACCAGGCTTATAGCTGAGCTTGCACCAATAATTGAGGGGAGACCAGATATTACCAAAATATCTTCAATAGATCTTGAAAAACTTGGTGAGAAATACAGAACACAAAGAATCATATTCGAGACAGCAAGAGATGTTTATGATCAGATGCAGCCGGATTGGAAGGGAAATAAAGAAGTATTATTGGCTCAGCTAATCAGGATTGTAGATAGAATAATTAATTCAGATATAATAAGAATTAATCCTCCGCTCTTTTACCAGGATGACCTGAGAAGAAGAATTATTATAACTCTTAATATGAATAAGATTGTTCAGCATATTTGGGAACATATAAGATTTGAAAACACACAATCAATAACTCCGGTTTTTGATTCAGATAAACCAATAAGATCAACAGGAGATATGAGAACATGGTACACGAGTAAACCATGTGAATATACAAATAAATCTCATATTAACTTCTGTGTTTTCGATAGCACCTGGGAAGTATCGGAAGCCTTTCAGCTCGATCATCATCCCGATGTAGCAGCCTGGGTAAAGAACGATCATATAGGTTTTGAAATACCATACATCTACCAGGGCATAATACATAAATACAGACCTGATTTTATTATCAAATTAACAAATGGGACTCATTTAATAATAGAAGTTAAAGGACAGGATACACAACAGGATAAAACCAAACGTGAATTTCTGGATGAATGGGTAAGAGCAGTAAATGAATTTGGTGGATTCGGCAAATGGAAGTGGGATGTTGTAAAAGAGCCGGGAGAAATAGGATTGGTTCAGGCTTAGTATCTCAAAACAATAGAAGGGTCTCCATTTTTTAATTCGCTGTCTTTATTCAAACCTTTCCACCAGCCAGCCTGCAGCATAGTCCCACAGAAAAATTTCTTTAACTGCAGCGGTAACGGTTTCAATATTCTTAATTCCAGCATTCCAAAAACATCGTCCTGCTTTTTTACTCACCTTCAGCCAAAGCATGGTGAAGGATAATTCGATGTTAATCCTTTATGAGGATTTTTTATTGTTGTGATGTTTTGCTTTTCAATAATTAAACCTCTGCGAGGCTTCACATTCCCCTATAAAATTTTCTTGTCTGCACGTATAAGATTATGCCATCAATCTCAGCAAGCCCTTCTTATAAAATTTGCCTGTTAAAAAATTAATGATTGGTTATCGCTACCAACAATCCCTTCTCCTTGATAAGGTGAAAGCTTGCCTGCCGTAGGCTGGGGGCAGGGATGATGTTCCTGAACCCCACAAATAAGAATGACTATCCCACCGTGCTATATCATCCCAAAAGGGATTTATGTTTCGTTTTTGATTTTCTTTCTAGAAATATATCATCCCTAAAGGGATTTTAAGTCATCACCATCAATAACCCCTTCAATATTAATTTTTCTTGTCAGCACGTAAAATATTGTGTCATCAATTTCAGCAAGCTATTACAAAAAAATTTTTCTGATTAGTATGTTCATATCACGCCGCTACCAGTACGCTTTTCCTATTAAATGAGCCTGATAGAAAATTAATTATTGATCACTGCCACCAATAACCCCTTCTCCTTACTAAGGAGAAAAGGCAATGGGGCAGGGGATGAGGTTCCTACTCCACCACTCCAACCCTCCATTATACCCCTATACCCATATACCTCTATACCCATTATACCTCTATACCCGTTATACCTCTATACCCATTATACCTCTATACCATTTATACCCATATACCCCATTCCCTTATTTCAATTTTAATTTCAATCCCACCTCATCTTTTACTATCTTTGTAATTGTTTTTACTCGATCACAAAGAATTATATGCAAGACAACCTCTCCGATAAGACAGGCGGGTTGCCGGTTGCCCCATCAATGAACCCGGCACTTGAATCTTTACACGAACCCAAAAGCAGTACGGTATTTGGAAAGAGAGGTGTTAAAATTTCTCTCTTTGCTATAATGCTTGGTATTGCTTCCGGCTTTATTGCACAGATACTTACAGCGTTAATCGGGTTAATAACTAATCTTTCCTTTTACGGAAAATTTTCTTTTGAATTTATCTCTCCCGCAGATAATCATCTCGGCATCTATGTAATAATTGTTCCGGTGGTTGGTGCAATTATAATCGGACTGATGGCCCGCTATGGATCCCAGGGAATACGCGGGCATGGTATTCCTGAAGCAATGGAAAAAGTTATTTTAAATGAAAGTAAAATTCCGCCAAGACTTACTTTCCTAAAACCAATCTCTGCGGCAATCTCAATTGGTACAGGCGGACCATTTGGTGCTGAAGGACCAATCATTGCTACCGGCGGTGCACTTGGTTCATTCATCGGGCAAATAGTTAAAACAACAGCAGCCGAAAGAAAAACATTATTAGCTGCAGGTGCTGCCGCGGGAATGGCCGCTACGTTTGGAAGTCCGGTTTCTGCAGTGCTTCTTTCAATTGAACTTCTGCTTTTTGAATTTCGTCCGTTGTCCTTAATACCGGTTGTACTTGCAAGTGCCGCCGCAACTGCATTGAGAATTTTCTTTGAAGGTTCCGAACCAATCTTTGAACTCTCAGGTTTAACACAGCCCGGTAACACTGCGCTGATTGCTTATCTTTTAATGGGAGGAATATTCGGCCTTGCTTCAGTTTATGTAACGCGTGCAGTTTACAAAATTGAAGATACATTTGAAAAACTTCCGGTTCATTGGATGTGGTGGCCGGCGTTTGGAGCAATTGCTGTTGGAATAGTTGGTTACTTTGTTCCAAATACATTGGGAGTAGGTTATGATAACATTGCTAATATTTTAAACGGATCGCTTGCAGGGAATGCCTTATTAATTCTTTTCCTCGCCAAATTTATTTCATGGTCCGTTTCACTCGGAAGCGGTACATCTGGCGGAACACTTGCACCGTTGTTTACAATTGGCGGCGGGCTGGGCGCAATGCTTGGCAGTGCTGCTGTTTTTCTTTTCCCGGATATAGGAGTTGATACAAGAATTGCCGCTTTGGTTGGAATGGCAGCATTATTTGCAGGCTCGGCAAGAGCGCTTCTTGCTGCAATTATTTTTGCTTTTGAAATTACAATGCAGCCAATCGGACTTTTGCCGCTTCTTGCAGGCTGCAGCTCTGCGTACATCGTTTCAAGTTTGATGATGAAACATTCTATTATGACTGAAAAAATTGCACGGAGAGGAATCAGAATTCCTTATGAATATGAAGCTGATTTTCTGGATCAGGTGCTTGTGCGTGATTGTGTAAGCAGTAATGTTGTGAGTATAAATCCGCTCGATACAATTGAAAAAATCAGAACCTGGCTTGCCTCCAGCGGTGAAGGAAGCTTTTTTCATGCTTATCCCCTGATTGATGAATTTGGTAAGCTTGCAGGCATAGTTACACGCCGTGATCTGCTTAATCCCGCAGTTTCACCTGATAAAAAAGCTGCAGATATAATTACAAAATCTCTTGCAGTAGTTTATCCGGATAATACATTAAGAGAAGCAGTTGATTTAATGGCTGAACATGATGTAAGCCTTCTTCCGGTTATTGACAGAAAGAATAAAATGAAGGTAGTGGGAGTTATTTCCCGTACAGATATTCTTAAGCAAAGAAGAAAAAACCTGGAGAAGAGGCATCTCTACAAGAAGAGCCTGGAAATTCCATCATTCACTTCAAAAAAGCGTGAGAAGAGATAACCTGCATTTCTTCCGCGCCCTTTTCCTATAAGAAAAATCATAATTCTTAATTATAAATTTTTACTTGTTACTTAATTCGTTTTATCTTAACTTTGAAATACAAAGTACTATGAATGAGAAGAAAAATGAAAAGTGAAAACGAATCTTTAAATGATTTAGCTGAAATACGCTCAATGATGGAGCGCTCATCTAAGTTTTTATCACTGTCCGGACTTTCAGGGATAATGGCTGGAATTTATGCCCTGTGTGGTACGTATCTGGTTTATAAAGTTTATGGATTTAATCCAGACAGAATATCTTATACTGCCGGCAAAAATAATTTACCCGGAATAGTTTTTCTTGCTGTAGTTATCTTGATTCTCGCGATTGGTACGGCAGTTTTTTTATCTTATAAAAGCGCGCATAATAAAGGTGAGAAAATCTGGAACCCTGCTTCACGGCAGCTTGTAAGCGGAATGGCAGTTCCGTTATTAGCCGGTGGAGTGTTGATTCTTCTTTTCATATTAAAAGGATTGATGGGTTTGATTGCACCGCTCACATTAATCTTTTATGGCATTTCACTTTATAATGCAAGCAGATTCACAATTAATGAATTAAAGTTTCTCGGTTTATTGCAAATCCTGTTGGGATTAATCTCTGCGTATTTCATTGAATACGGTTTGATTATTTGGGCTGGCGGTTTCGGTATACTGCATATCATTTACGGAACATATATGTATTTCAGGTATGAAAGGTGAAAGTATCTATTGAGAAATTGAACAAGGCTTTTGAAAGCCGTATAAGACTCGGCATAATGTCGGCTCTTGCAGTGAATGATAGTCTCGATTTTAATTCGCTTAAAGTTTTACTCAATGTTACTGACGGCAATCTTGCAAGCCATTTAAAAGGATTAGAAAAAGAAAAATATATTGCCGTAAAAAAATCTTTCATTAATCGGAAACCAAACACAAAATATATTATGACAAAGGAAGGGAAAGCTGCTTTTAATGATCATCTTAAAGCACTGGAAAAATTAATAAAAAATCAGAAATAAAATTTTTTTATCCGAAAGCTTTGAAAAACAAAGTACTTTTTAAAATCATAAATCATCAATATACAAAACATAATCTGGGAGGCAATTCAATGAATGAGCGTAATAAATTGTTCCGGGCTTTTCTTATTCCCGCTGCAGCAACTGTGTGCTTGCTGCTTATTCCTTTTTTGTTAAAAGCAGATTGGGATCTGGCTGATTATATAGTTGCATCAATCCTTCTGTACAGCACGGGATTAACTTTTGCACTGGTTACAAGAAAGTTTAAAGGTATTGTTTATAAACTTGCAGTAGCCATCACTTGTGCATCGGCGTTATTTCTCGTCTGGGCAAATCTTGCTGTTGGTTTAATCGGATCGGAAAATAATCCTGTTAATCTCATTTATTTTGTTATGGTATTGGTGGCTTTTATTGCTGCAGTTATTACAAAATTCCGTGCAGATTCGATGGCCTATATTATGTTTAGTATGGCAGGTTTTCAGGTCTTAAGTGCATTAATTATCCTTGCAAGTGTGGGAATAAATAATCCTGAATACAATACAGATAATCTGGTGATTTATAACGGGGTACATGGATTCTTTACAGTGCAGTTTATACTGGCCGGATTATTATACCGCAAAGCTGCACATGAAATGAAGGAGAACACTGAAGCAAAAAATGGATAGGAATAAAGTTATGTTAGCACGAATGATTAAAAGAATCAAAAGAGCAATAGCGCTTTATTTATCATTCATAAGCCTTCTAAAGATAATCAGCAGCAGGAGAGGGTAGTGGAGGATTTTTTAACTCCTAACCCCATGCCTGCCGGCTGGTAAACTTCTCTTACAAAACTAAAGGCTTATAGATGAAAATTACTATGCATTTTTTATTAAGTTATATAACAGTCGAACTCATCCCAACCCTTCTCTTACGAAGTGAAGGGCTTGTTGGTGGAAATAACAATACATTTTATATACTGACAGAAATATTAATATTAAGTTTTATAATGATAATAAGTCTCTCACTTCACAAGAGAGAGATTATCCCGAAGGGATTTCTATGGAAGAGAGAGTTTCTAATGAAGCGAAAACAAATGTTAAGCTAATAACAAAACCACAAACTCATCCTACGTATTATCATCCAGGAATATTTTCAATTCTTCAACAGTGTTGAAGACATAATCGCTTCCCATTTCAAGAATTTTTTCTTTTGAGTAACTATCCCACACTACCGATGCAGCCTTAATTCCAGCGCCTCTTGCAGCTTTGATATCAACTATTGAATCACCAACCATCAGCACTCTGTCCTTATTCAAATTAAACCGATTGATGAATTTCACAATTCCTTCTGCGGATGGTTTATGCTCTTCAACATCATCTCCTGTAATTATCAGATCAAAGTAATCATACACTTCAAGTTTTTTCAGTGTGATTGTTGCGGCTTCTTTTCCTTTCCCTGTATAAACAGAAAGAAGAATATTTTTTGCACGTAAGTTTTTCAGAATATCCTTTATACCCGGATATAAATCCGCCATGTGGTGATTTTCAGTATAGAAATCATAATAATCCTTGCGCGCTTTTTCGTATTCATCACCACACCATTGTTTAATTATAACATCTTCGGTTGGACCGAAGAGTGAGATTATCTCTTCATCAGAATATGTTTTATTTAAATATTTTTTTGAAATATGTCTGAATGATTCAAAAATTAATTCATTTGTTGATGTTAATGTACCATCTATATCGAAGATTATTCCATCAAAATTTTTCATTGTTATATTATCAAAACCCCGGAATAGAATCCGGGATTATTTAATTGTGAACAAAATTTAATTAATCATTGCTGCAGATTTCTGCCCGCTGATCCGCAGCCACGCAAATTCATTTTACTTTAGTGAGAATACAAATATCTTTCCATCCATGTTGGAAGCAGCGAATGTATTATCTTTTACATGCTGAACTGAATGAACGCGCGCTGTTCCTGTGAAGACTACAGGTGTCCATTCATATTGATTATTTATCAAATAAACAAAACCGTTCTTTGCCCCAAAGATTATATTTCCGTTCCATTCAATCGGTGATACGGGCATTGTATCCAAACCAAAATCAGGATTAATTTCCTTTACCAGCTTTCCATCCTTTGCGGAGACAACATAAAATTTATCCATCATACTTTTAACCAGCAGATTCTCTCTATCATTCGTTATTCCGATCGATTCCCATGCATTGAAATCATTTTTTCTCCAGACCGTTGTACCCAGCAGTAGATCAATTGCGGAAACGAATTTATCGGGAGATGTTACATAAACATTTTTTCCATCAGTTACAGGTGAGCAGGCAGCATTTGAGTAATAAAAATTTTTGTTTTCAGTCCACTTCCAGTTTAATGTACCGGTTTCTGCATCAATGCAGTAGAGATAATTATCCCAGCTTCCATAAATAATTTTATTATCTACCACCAGTGGAAGAGTTTCAATCATTCCCTGGGCGGAACTATTCTCCCAGATTTGTTCAAGTGAATAGATATCATAACAAATCATCTTACCGCTTGCAGTTCCGGCCAGTACTGCTTTTGTTTTATAACCGTTGAAAACAGCATCAATTTTAACAAGCTGTGAAGTAATGGTTTCACCAACGGCTAACACCTGGATTAAGTCTCCGTTGTTTGCATTTATTGCAAACAGATCACCTTCAATTGTTGCGGCTGCCAGAACATCTTTATCCCTTAAAGGTCTGCTGTAGATTGTGCCGCCTGTATCATATTTCCATAATTCTTTTCCGTAAAGATCATAACAATGAATTATGCCGGATATTTCCGCAGCAAAAATTTTATCCTCTGTTACAAGCAGTGATGTTGAAACAGATGAATTAAGATCTTTCTGCCAGAGCAGATCAGCAGCATCATTAATTATTTGTGTCTGCACAGAATCAATCTGCGGGATTTCTAAAGTATCCGTTTTTGAAATTGCTCCCCAGAGTTTTGGAGTTTTTTCAATATTTATTTCATAGAATAAAAGTGAATCCGGTTTATCAACTACGTAGGTGTAGCCCCATGTTTTCGGCCGGTTCAATGTGGATCTTCCCATTGCAGCGGGAATGCCGTTAAAATTATTCAGTCTGTTGTTGTGTCCGTGTCCGTGAAGAACAGCTTTAATATTTTTCTCTCTCAGAAGATTAGTCACTTTAAACCAGTTGTCAACATCATTATTTAATGGATGATGACAGTAAAAATAAATTTCCATCGCATCGTCGGTGGTATCAAGAACCTGTTCAACCCATTTCAAATCCTCGGGAGAAACATGACCGCCGCCGCCGCGCCAGTAAACGCCGGTATTAATTCCAATATGCCTTATTCCATTATGATCAAAAACAAATTTATGATCACCCCAGAGTTCATCAAACTTTGTGCAGCCGCTTTCACTCCACTTTGTATCATGATTACCCGGAATTATATAGTACGGCACTTTCAACTGATCCAGAATTTCCTTTGCTTTTTCAAATTCAGCATTACGTCCTTTCTCGCCAATATCTCCGGTTGTAACAACAAATTCTATTTCATCCCTTGTGTTGATATCATCAATTACATTTTGTAAATCCTGATCAGCATTAGGTGCGCCTATGTGAATATCGGAAAGCCAGGCAAATTTATATTCCTGTGCAAATGAAAGTGTGAAAAAAACGAAGAACAAAAGTAGTGTGTAGAATTTTTTCATCAGGGCTCTCAAATTTTTATTTATGATTTACTTAAAATTAAAGAATATTGTTAACTGCCGAAACCTTAATTAAAGTATTTGATTTTTTTTTTTTTGAAATATGTTCAAGTGAGTCGGGATTCGGTTATAAATCTATTTTCTATTTTTAAATATGAAGGCTGGGGAACTGCAATGAGAACAATATTATTTGCGTTATTTTTTATACCAATGGCAATGGCACAATGGAATCCTGTTGAGCCTGTTTTGCCGGGTGTAATTTTCAGGAGCGTAACATTTTCATCCTCAGGAAATGGTATTATTGCAGGAACCAGGGGTGCTGTTCTATATTCATCAGACAGCGGTGAAAGCTGGAACCAGGTGGAAAGCGGAACAGATAAGAATATTGAACAGGTATTTTTTCAAAATTCATCTAACGCATGGGGATGCGGTGAAGAAGGGCTGCTCTTAAAATCTACTAATGGTGGTTTAAGCTGGTCATCCTTTGTTTTGGATTCTGGTTATAATCTTTCAGGTATCACTTTTAAACAACAAACCGGCTGGGTAACCGGGTATAATTCATCGTTTGAAAGTGCGGTTTTCAAAACAACAAATAACGGCGAGTCATGGCAAAAAGTTTTTATTGATTCTGCCTTCACATATTATTCAGTTTATTTTGCGGATTCAATGAAAGGCTGGATTGCAGGAGATTATGGAATAATTAAAATGACTACGGATGGCGGAAATACATGGCAGACTGTATTTGAAACTAATTTCGGTTTTCTTTCAAGTATAAAATTTATTAATCCATCTGTTGGTTTTGCAAGCGGGGAAAATGATGTTGTTGTTAAGACTACTGACGGTGGTTTAACATGGGAACAGCTTTTAACCGGGGAGATGGAAGGAAGCAATTGGGAGGATGTTTTTTTTGTTGATGAGACAAGAGGCTTTGTGTGTGGATGGACAGGTAAATATGCATATACCAACGATGGCGGAAAAAACTGGAATGTTGATTATTTTTTTAATCCAGCACCTTCACTTTTTGCCGTTGTGTTCATAGATTCAAATAATGGCTGGATGGTAGGTGGAGACTCAGAGAATTCTTTCATTGCACGTACAACAAACGGCGGATTGACGGTTGTAGAAGAAGAAACGGATATAATTCCCTCACAATTCATACTTTATCAAAATTACCCTAATCCATTTAATTCCGAAACTAAAATTAAATTTGCATTACCTGAAAAATCAGTTGCTAAAATTGAAATATTTAATTCAATCGGTGAAAGGGTTGTTTTGTTAAATAACAAGGAAATGAAAGCAGGAGTTCATACATTAAATTTTAATGCTGATGGATTGAGCAGCGGAATTTATTTGTGCAGATTAAGCGTGAGCAGCTTTGCAGCATCCCAAAAAATTATTTTAATGAAATAGAATATGATTTCCTTCGCGGGTAATCCTTAAAGTTAAGTCTATTCACAGTTTCCCGTAATAAAACCCTCTTGATGATGCCTTAAACTACAGGTATATTAACAGAAAAAGTTTGGGAACACTTGCTAAAGATTATCCTTAAAAAAAATGAAGAACGAAGAATCCATTCCGGGCACTTGTGGATTTTCAGCAATGAAATTGAAAAAATATCCGGCCAGCCTTCAAATGGAGATATAGTAAATATCTATAATTGGAAGGAAAATTTCCTCGGGGCAGCTTTCTTCAATAAAAATTCTCTTATTTCGGGAAGAATAATTTCAAAAAATCCGGTTACTGATTTAAAGGAATTTTTTACTGAAAGATTTCTTCAGGCGCAAAGATTAAGAAATGAATTTTATCCGCACAGAAATTCTTTCCGTTTGATTTTTAGCGAAGGTGATCTTCTGCCGGGCTTGGTGATTGATAAATACAATAATACATTTGTGCTTCAGGTTTATTCTTATGGAATGAATGCAAATCTGAATATCATTTGTGAAATATTAAAGGAAAAATTTTCAGCGGAAAATATTTTTACAAAAAATGAACCCTATTTCCGTACACTTGAAGGACTTCCGGTTGAGGATGAAGTATTATATGGTAAAATATCAGAAGAAGTAATTGATGATGGTTCTTTAAAATTCAGAATTAATTTCCAATCAGCACATAAAACCGGGTTTTATTTTGATCAGACAGATAACAGATTTTTTATTGAACGCCTTGTAAAAGATAAATCAGTGCTTGATGCATTCTGCAATTCAGGCGGATTTGGATTGCATTCCGCAAAAGCAGGCGCAGCATCAGTTACGTTTGTTGATTCTTCTGCTGAAGAAATAAATAATGCACGTTATAATTACTCGCTTAATAATTTTAATCAGCCGGCTGAATTTATTGATGCGGATGTATTTGATTATTTGGAGAAATGTATAACAGAAAATAAAAAATTTGATGTTGTAATAATTGATCCCCCGGCATTTGCAAAGAGCAAAAAAAATCTGCCGCAGGCAAAAAAAGGATATGAAAAACTGAACAGGCTGGCGCTGCAGGTAACTGCTGAAAATGGATTCCTTGTTACATCTTCATGTTCTCATCACTTAAGTAAGGAAGAATTCATCCAGATTATAAATAATGCGGCGCAAAAAACCGGCAGTGCAGTTCAACTGAATCATTTTAATACCGCATCATTTGATCATCCTGAACTTCCTGCAATGAAGGAAACATCATATCTGAAGTTTGCCGTTGTAAGGAAATTGCAGTAATAATCAGTTCAGATAGAATTTAAATCAATATGTCTGTCGGCAGCTTGTTTTATATCGTCACTGTTAAACTAATCTGTTTATCTTAACAAAAAATGGAAATCTTGTAATCTTCTTGCAACATTTTTAAGTTTACCTTCGTCTAATCTTATTACTTTTCTAAAAAGTATAATTCAAAATTCAACAGAGAGGTTCAATTGGATATTTCTGCATTAAACGAAAAGATAAAACAGGAAAGTGCTTTCATTGATCTGCTGATGAATGAAATCAGTAAAGTTATTGTTGGCCAGAAGGAAATGGTGGAAAGGCTTGTTGTTGGTCTTCTTGGAAACGGACATGTACTGCTTGAAGGAGTTCCGGGGCTTGCAAAAACTCTTGCTATAAAATCTCTTGCCGCGGCAATGAAAGCTAAATTTCAGCGTATTCAGTTTACACCTGATTTGCTTCCTGCTGATTTAATCGGAACAATGATTTATAATCAAAAGGAAGGAAATTTTCTAATCAGGAAAGGACCAATCTTTTCTAATTTTATTCTTGCCGATGAAATAAACCGTGCACCTGCAAAAGTACAATCTGCGCTGCTTGAAGCAATGCAGGAACGGCAGGTAACAATTGGTGAATCTACATTTAAACTTGAGGAACCATTCCTTGTTCTTGCAACTCAAAATCCGATTGAACAGGAGGGAACATACCCGCTGCCGGAAGCACAGGTTGACAGGTTTATGCTGAAGGTTAAAATTTCTTATCCGACAAAGGATGAGGAATTAAAAATAATGCGGCAGAATGTAAACCAGATTGATACTGTTATTAGACCTGTAATTTCAACAAATGATATTTTGAATGCACGTAATCTTTTGAATGAGGTTTATGTTGATGAAAAGATTGAACGGTATATTCTTGATATTGTTTTTGCAACAAGAAATCCGAAAGAATACGGTTTAAATAGTTTAACAGATCTTATAAGTTACGGCGCATCTCCCCGTGCAACAATTAATCTTGCATTAAGCGCAAAAGCCATGGCATTCATAAAGCGAAGGGGATACGTAATACCGGAAGATGTAAGAGGAATTTGTCTTGATGTAATGCGCCACAGAGTTGCAGTTACTTATGAAGCAGAAGCCGAAGAACTTACTTCTGAAAATATTATTCAGGAGATCTTAAATAAAATTGAAGTGCCGTAATTATAATCATGCTTACAAAAGAATTAATTAAACAGGTAAGACAAATTGAAATAAGAACAAAGGGACTTGTTACGCAGGTCTTTTCCGGAGAGTATCATTCCGTTTTTAAAGGAAGAGGAATGGAATTTTCCGAAGTTCGTGAGTATCAGTTTGGTGATGATATCAGAAATATCGATTGGAATGTTACTGCAAGATTTGGGCATCCGTTCATTAAAATTTTTGAGGAGGAACGGGAACTTACTGTAATTATGATGGTTGATTTAAGCGGATCTTTAATTTTTGGTTCAGTTGAAAAAACAAAGCAGCAGATTGCAGCAGAACTAAGCGCTATACTTGCGTTTTCTGCTCTTAAGAATAATGATAAAGTTGGTTTGCTGATGTTTACTGATAAGATTGAAAAGTTTGTTCCGCCGAGAAAGGGAAGAAAACATGTTCTGAGAATTATCAGTGAAGTTCTTTCATTTAAACCTGAAGGAAAAAGTACTAACATAAAATCAGCGTTGGAATATCTGAACCGCGCAATTAAAAAGAGAAGCATTGTATTTCTTCTTTCTGATTTTATGGATTCAGGATATGAAAAAATCCTCAGAATTGTTGGAAAGAAACATGATCTTATTGGAATTGTAATTAGTGATGAACGTGAAAATGTTTTGCCTCAGATGGGATTGGTAAAATTTGTTGATGCAGAAACCGGTGAAGAAAGATGGCTGGATACGAGTGATAAATCAGTCAGGCAATATTTGCAAAGATTTAAAGAAGAAACAAAGCTCAGAAGAAAATCTTTGTTTGATTCAAGCAGGCTTGATAGCATTGAGATTTCAACCGGAGAGAATTATATAAAACCACTTGTTAAATTTTTCAAAGCACGCGAGAGACGATGGTAAAAAGTTTCAGGATAATTTTTACTGCACTGTTGTTTTGCATCTCTGTTCATGCTCAGGAAATTACCGCCAGTGCATCAACTGATTCTTCAGATTATATGATTGGTGATTTTATTCACTATAAAATCATCGTCTCATCAGATCATAATGCTTCTGTTCTTTCAGCAGGCCTAATTGATAGTGCTGCCAATGTTGAATTGATTTCAATTGATGAACCGAAGATTGAAAAAGTTGAAAATAAAAAAATTACAACATTGGGATTCACAATCTCAAAATATGATTCCGCTGAGGTGAATATTCCTCCCATCCCGGTTTATTACAAAACAGGCAGCGATGAGCAGTCTAATCAATTTCAGATTATAACTCCGGAACAGGCTGCCAATGATCCTTCAATAAAAACTGTGATGACAAATCCTGTTTCGTTTACTGTTCATTCAATGAAGGTAAATGTTAAAGAGGAAATTAAAGATGTTAAAGAGCCAGTTACAATTCCTATTGATTGGAAAATAATTGCTTTATGGGTACTAATTGGCCTGGCCGTCCTTTCAATAATTTATTTTCTTTACAAAAAATACTGGAAGAAGAAAGAGACTGCTGAAAGAAAAATTATTGTTCTTCCGCCGCATGTTAATGCATTGAATTCACTTAAAGAACTTGAGGAGAAAAAACTCTGGCAGAATGGTGAGATCAAACAATATCATTCGGAAATTACAGGAATCATAAGAAAGTATTTTGAGGAAAGATTTAATCTTCCCGCGCTTGAACTTACAACATCTGAAGCAATGCTGCATTTGCGCAGCACGGGCGGAGCCGAACAAATAATTAATATAACGTATGATTTTCTTTCAAACGCTGATCTTGTAAAGTTTGCAAAATATACACCAATGAACTCCGTTAACGAAGAGATGATGAAACAGGCGTATGAAATAGTTAATAAAACTATTCCGGTTAAAGAAACTGCTGCAGTGGAGGCGGAATCAGATGTTCAATAATATAACATTTGCATATCCGTGGGTTTTATATTTTCTGATTCTTATTCCGGTTTTGCTTGCATGGTACTGGTGGAAAGGAAGAAACAGGCAGGCATCAATTACATTTTCTTCATTAAAGATTTATAAGAATTTTCCCAAAACATGGCGTGAGAGATTTCGTCATCTGCCTGCAGTGCTGAGAGCAGCCGCATTAGCATTGTTGATAATTGCACTTGCCCGTCCTCAGTCCTTTTCTTCAGGTGAAAATATTTATACTGAAGGAATTGATATTGCAATGGTACTTGATATTTCCGGCAGTATGCTTGCAGAAGATTTAAAACCAAATCGTCTCTCTGCTGCAAAAAATGTAATTGATGAATTTATACAGGCACGCTTAACAGACCGCATTGGTCTTGTTGTTTTTGCACGTGAAGCATTTACACAATGCCCTTTAACAATTGATTATTCCGTGTTAAGAAATCTGCTTGCAGATATCAGAAGCGGAATGATTGATGACGGGACAGCAATAGGCAACGCAATTGCAAATGGTGTAAACAGGCTTAAAGACAGCAATGCAAAGAGTAAAATAATTATACTTCTTACGGATGGAGTTAATAACAGCGGAGAAGTTGATCCGGTTTCCTCTGCAAATATTGCTGCTGCTTTCGGCATAAGAATTTATACAATCGGGGTTGGAACAAGAGGCGAGGCGCCTTATCCTGTTCAGACACCGTTTGGTACAAGATACCAGATGGTTCCGGTTGAAATAGATGAATCAGTTTTAAAGCAGATAGCGAAAACTACAGATGGACAGTATTTCCGTGCAACTGATAACAAAACTCTGCAAAATATTTATGAGCAGATTGATCAGCTTGAAAAAACAAAGGTTGAAATTACATCTTACAGAAATGCTGAGGAATTATTTTACGGCTGGCTTGGCGGCGGCTTGTTATTATTGTGTTTGGAATTGGGATTGACGAGATCAATCTTTAGAAAATTACCATAACAAATTTTTAGTTCAACGGATTAAGAATTTTTAATCTTTAAATTATTCAGAGATTTTATGTTTCGATTCGCTCACCCGGAATATTTAACAGCTTTATACGCACTTCCGGTTATAGTGCTGTTGTTCTGGTATTTAAATAGGAACAGGAAGAAACTGCTTGAAAAGTTTGCTGGCAGAAAACTTCATAATGTTCTCATTCCAACTTACAGCAGAACCAAAAGCTGGATTAAATTCGGATTGATAATTATTTCTATGGCTCTGCTTATTATTGCAGCGGCTAATCCGCAAATAGGAACAAAGGTGGAAGAAGTTAAACAAACCGGAATTGATGTTTTCATTCTGCTTGATGTTTCTGAAAGCATGAACGCGCAGGATATTAAACCAAGCAGGCTTGAAAAAGCTAAGTACCAGATTGCTAATCTTATACGAAGATTGCAGGGAGATAGAATTGGTTTGATAGTTTTTTCCGGTGCAGCATATATTCAATTTCCTTTAACCACAGATTATTCAGCAGCGGGATTATTTTTAAATGCAGTTGATGTTCATTCCGTTCCGCAGCCTGGCACTGCAATTGGTCCGGCAATCTTACTTGCAATTGAATCTTTTGACTATAAAACGAGTACTGAAAAAGTTATAGTGGTAATTACGGATGGAGAAGATCATGAAGGCGATGTGATGGAAGCAGTGAAAGCTGCAGTTGAAAAGGGAATAAGAATTTATACAATCGGGCTTGGTTCACCGCAGGGCGTTCCCATTCCGGTTTATAATAACCAGGGGCAGCAAATAGATTTTAAAAGAGATCACAGCGGAATGACTGTATTAACCAAATTGGATGAAGAAACACTTAAAAGAATTGCAGCTTCAGGAAATGGTAAATTTTTCCGCGGATCAAATTATGAGGATGAACTCGATCTTATTTACAGAGATTTATCTTCATTGGAGAAAACTGAATTCGGGGTAAAAAAAGTAACTGATTACGAAGACAGGTTTTATTATTTTCTTATTCCTGCAATATTATTATTGCTAGTAGAATTTTTTATGTCAGATAAGAAATCACCTTTATTTACAAAGCTAAACAGAAGATTGGGAATTGAGCAATGAAAAAGATATTAAACAATATTTTACCAATAGTTGTATTAATATTTTTAACCGCTTCGGAAATGAACAACGCTCAATCAATGAGGGAGCTTATTAATGATGGAGTAGATTTATACAAGGAGAAAAAGTTTACGGATTCTGAAGTTAATTTTAAAAAAGGATTAGAAAAAGCACCTGAAAGCTTTGCTGCTAACTTCAATCTTGGTGATGCATACTATAAACAGCAAAGATATGAGGATGCTCTTGGTTCATTTCAGAATTCACTTGCAAGTGCGCAGACCGATGATCAAAAAGCAAAGGTGTATCATAACATCGGGAATTCACTTTTAAAATCAGATAAAATAAAAGAAAGTATTGAAGCATATAAAAAAGCTTTGAAACTTAATCCGAACGATGCAGATACAAAATATAATTTATCCTATGCTTTGAACCTGCTGAAGCAGCAGCAGAATCAGCAGCAAAATCAGAATGATAAGAATAAAGATAAGAACGATGACAAACAGGATCAGCAGAACCAGAATGACCAGAACAAGGATAAGAATAAAGATGAACAAAAACAGGATCAGAAGCAGGATCAGAATAAGCAGCAGGATCAGCAGCAAAAACCCGATCAGAATCAGCAGGCTCAGCAGGATAATCTGAAACAGAAAGAGCAAAAAATTTCACAGGAAGAAGCGGAAAGAATTTTGCAGGCATTGATGAATAATGAAAAAGATCTTCAGAAAAAATTAAGGAAACAAAAAGGTACTCCTGTTAAAACTGAAAAAGATTGGTAAAATTTTAGATCAGGTATAATTTATTAGAAATGAGATACGAACTGAAAAAAATATTTTTAATTGTAATTTTATTACAAACAATTAGTTTAGCTCAAAGTTTTAATGCATCTGTAAGCAGTACAAAGGTGGGTATATCTGATCAGTTCCAGGTATCATTCACTTTTGAAGGTGATGATATAAACAGCCTGAAAAATTTCTCTCCACCGGATTTTAAAAATTTCCTTGTGCTCTCCGGACCAAATCAATCAACAAGTATGCAAATAATAAACGGAGCAGTATCAGCTTCTCTAACTTACTCTTATTATCTGCAGCCGAGGGATGTTGGAAATTTTACGATCGGAAGTGCTTCAATTTCCTTTAAAGGAACAACATACAAATCCGATCCCATAAAAATTGAAGTTGTTAAGGGAAGCCTGCAGCAGCAGAATGTACAACGGCAGCAGCGTGATCAATCAGTATCAAATGAAGAAATTGCAGAAAACTTATTTGTAAGAGCAAGTGCTGATAAACAGCGTGCATACAAAGGTGAACAGATTACGGTTACATATAAACTTTATACGAGATTAACAATTGCTTCACAGATGTCCATTTCAAAGCTGCCGCAGTACCAGGGTTTTTGGGCAGAAGAATTGGAAACTTCAAACAATATTTCTTTTACTACAGAAGTTGTAAATGGAAAACAATTCAGAGTTGGTATTCTAAAAAAGGTTGCATTGTTTCCAACAGAAGCAGGGCAGTTATCAATCACTCCTTTTGAACTTAATGTTCCGGTATTAATAAGAAAGAAGAGCAGAAGCGGAAGCATCTTTGATGATTTCTTTAATGATCCATTCTTCAGCCGGGGTGAAACAGTTGAGTATAATGCAAAATCAAATACAATAAAAGTTGAAGTTCTTCCTTTGCCGGATGAAAACGTTCCGCCTTCGTTCAATGGTGCTGTTGGAAGTTTTCTACTGAATCATTCTATCAATACAACAGAAACAAAAACAAACGAACCTGTTTCAATTAAGCTTGATATATCAGGTTCGGGAAATATAAAGCTGTTGAATGTCCCTGAAATTGTTCTTCCTTCTGGCTTCGAAAAATATGAACCAAAAACTTCCGAACAGATAAATCGTAACGGGAAAATTTCAGGAAGAAAAAGTATTGAATATTTGTTAGTGCCTCGTACAGCAGGAGAGAAGGAAATTCCGCCAATCAGCTTTTCTTTCTTCGATCCTTCAAAAAAAGATTATGTCACTTTAAGCACTCCTTCATATACTATTAAAGTTGAGCAGGGTGAAACATCAAACACTGTTGTTTACAGCGGTAAAGAAGATGTTAAACAGCTCGGTGATGATATAAGATACATCAAAACAACTGTTGATGATCTTGATAAAAAAAGTGAAATTGTTCTTTATCAATTTGGATTTTGGACTGCAGCAATACTTCCGTTGTTTGCGGCTGCCGGACTTATAGCATGGAAAAGAAAAGAAGATAAACTTTCCGGTGATACTCAATTAATGCGCTATTCACGGGCGCAGAAAATTGCACGCACAAGGTTGAAGAAAGCTAAACAGCTTCTTCAGGCAAATAAGGAAACAGAATTTTATGCAGAGATTTCTCTTGCCTTATCCGGATATCTTGAAGATAAACTCCGGATGCCTAAATCAGAATTCTCAATAGAGAAAGCCGCAGAAGAACTTCGTAACAGAAATGTTAATGAGGCACTCATAAATCAATTTAAAATTTGTGCAGAAAAAACTGATTACATAAGATTTGCTCCGGCGCATGATGGTCTGGCAGAAATGAATAATATTTATAATCAATCTGCTGAAGTAATTATTGAACTTGAAAAAAACTTTGCGGTGAAAAAAAATGTTACTTAAAAAGTTGTTTCTCGTTTCAATATTTATGTCTCTTTCCGTTCCTGTATCAGCACAATCACCTGAAGCAATGCTGATGAGAGGAAATGAATTTTACAAAGCAAAAAATTATAATAAAGCTATTGAAATTTATGAAGGTTTAATTGAGCAGGGTTTTGAAAGCTCTGTTCTTTTTTACAATACCGGCAACGCATACTACAGAACCGGAAAATTAGGTTTCGCAATCTTATACTACGAGAAAGCTTTAAAATTATCTCCATCTGATGAAGATATAAAACACAATCTTGCGCTTGCAAATCTCCAAACGGCTGATAGGATTGAAACTCTGCCGAAATTTTTTCTTTTCCAATGGTGGGAAGCTCTGCTTGGATTATTTTCGGTTTCAGGCTGGACGTATGTTTCATACATTTTTTATATCATTGTTCTTGCATCTGTTGTTCTTTATTTTTTCGTACGCAGAACAGATTGGCAAAAAAAATCAGTCTATGCATTTTTAGTTTCAATCGTACTGTTATTTTTATCTATTTCCATTTTAATCGTGAAACTGAATCGCGAAGAAAATGTAAAACATGGTGTAATTGTTGAAAATATTGTTACTGCAAAATCATCCCCGGATAACCGGAGTAATGATGCATTTGTAATTCATGAAGGATTGAAAGTAAAAGTTGAGGATAAGGTTGATAATTGGCTGAAGATCAGATTAGACGATGGGAAAATCGGCTGGCTGACTCAGAATACAATTAAAATAATTTAATAATATGATCTATAAAAAAAAGAAAGGAATCATGATGAAAAATCTCATCATCGCTGCGCTTGTAATAGCATTTGGTATCGGATTTACAGGCATGACGAATGCACAGGAAAAAGAAGAGAAAAAAGTTGTAAATGAAAAAACTCAGGAAGTTAAAAATGTACAAAAGACTGATACTGAGGAAACCACTGCTGTTGCAAAAGAAGTTAAAGAAGGAAAAGCTTTTAATGTAATTTGTCCGGTTTCAACAGAAGAGATTGATGACCCTGTTTTAGTGGAATATAAAGGGAAAGTTTACGGCGTTTGCTGCAAAAGTTGTTTAAAGAAATTTAAAAAAGATCCTGAAAAATATATTTCACGTTTAAGTGAAGATGGAACAAAAATAGTTAAGAAAAAATAATCCTGATTTTTTACACTGATTGAAAATCCCGGCAAGCACCGGGATTTTTTTATTAATTAACCAAATCCGCATTATTATCTTCATTGATTAGCGCAGCGCATCTTTTTATCTTTGCATTCATGGATTCAAAAAGATACAACAACATAAAATTGGCTGCAGGAATTTGCAAAGGAATTGCGGGCTTTATTCTGATCCTACTGTTTGTTTACAGCGGCTTTAGCCTGAAATTAGAATTTTATCTCAATCAATTTATTTCTAATGAGTATATTTTATTTCTCGCTTTTATTGCTGTTGTGGGATTAGTCTCTTCAATTCTTTTCTTTCCTTTGAATTTATACACAGATTTTATTCTTGAGCATAAATACAAATTATCAAATCAAACTTTCTTTAAATACATAATTGAAAATCTGAAATCACTTGCAGTTGCCGTTGTAATTGGCGCACCGGTATTACTATTCTTTTATTTTGTACTTAACAAGTTTGAACAGCTTTGGTGGCTGCCGTTTGCAATTGGTTTGTTTATCATTTCTGTAGTGCTCGCACGCATTGTCCCGATTTTAATTCTGCCTCTCTTTTACAAAATAACTCCTCTGGAAGATGAAGATTTGAAAATCAGGATAAAATTATTGGCGGAAGATGCAGGAATTAATGTTGAGAATGTTTACAAGTTTGATATGAGTAAGAATACTAAAAAAGCAAATGCTGCTTTTACCGGAATAGGAAAATCAAAGCGGATACTGCTTGGTGATACACTGCTTGAAAATTACAGCAATGATGAAATTGAAACAGTGATTGCTCACGAACTCGGCCATTATAAGAAAAAACATATAATAAAAAATATCATAATCGGAACTGCATCAAGTTTCCTAACGCTTTTTCTTATCTCATACTTGTACAGCATTTCTATTGGCTGGTTTGAATTTAATTCCATAAAACAAATTTCAGCGCTGCCGTTATTGTCTTTATGGGGAATGTTAATCGGGCTTATACAATCTCCTTTGAGTAATATGCTTTCAAGAAAATATGAATATGAAGCGGACAGATATGCTGTTGAATCAACAGGTAAACCTGAAGCTTTCAAATCAACATTGCAAAAATTAACGGAGCAGAATTTAGGAGATAAAGATCCGCATCCTTTTGTTGAATGGTTCTTTTACAGTCATCCTTCAATAAAAAACAGGATTGCGTCTATCGATAGGTTTATAAATGAATCAACCTTAACAGTTAAGAACGAGCTTAATCTAAAGGGAAATTAATTGATATCATATATTAAGCTGCTGTTCATAGTAATTCACACAATCATTTGCTCAATTTTTGCGCTGCTGTTCAGTCTTGATAAATCACACAAGCTGTATATCTGGCTTTCTAAAATTTTTAGTAAAGGTATTTTACTGATCAGTGGAATTAAGTTGCAAGTTTCAGGACTTGAAAATATTAATAAAAATGATGTTTATATTTTTGCATCTAATCATGCAAGCCAATTTGATATTCCGGTTCTTCAGTATGCAATTCCAAACAGATTCAGTATTGTGTTTAAAAAGGAATTGGCAAAAATTCCTCTCTTCGGCTGGCAATTGAAGACAGGACCATACATAATGATTGACAGGCAGAATGCAGAAAGTGCAATTAAAAGTATTGAAGAAGCTAAAAAGAAAATGACTGAAAAAAATTTATCAGCCGCAATATTTCCCGAAGGTACCAGAAGTCCCGATGGAAATGTTCAGTCATTCAAGCGCGGCGCTTTTTATCTGGCATCACGGGTTGGTTATCCCGTTGTTCCCGTTACTATTTCAGGCTCTGACAAAATTCTGCCGAAAGGAAAATTTAAAATCAAAAGCGGTACAATCAAGGTTCATTTTGATAAACCAATATCAACTGAGAATATTTCTGCCCGTGCAGATGAACTTGCTTTAATGGAAAAAGTGCGGGAAGTTATAATTCAAAATTTAGAAAAAGGAGTTAGCTGATGTCTGTAACTAAAAAAGATGTTGAACACATTGCTGAGTTAGCACGATTAAAATTTACAGAACAGGAACTTGAAAATTTTACCCACGATATGAATGAAATATTATCCTACGTTGAAAAATTAAATGAACTTGATACAGAAAAAGTTGAACCGCTTTCTCATCCTGTGGAGGGTATAAATGCTTTCAGGGAAGATGTGGTTAAACCTTCCACAAGCACGGAAGATGCATTGAAAAATGCTCCGGCCAAAGATGATCAGTTTTTCAAAGTGCCGAAAGTTATCGGCGGAGAATAATTTTTTCAACAATGGGTTCACACCAGTAAAGAAAATTTATAAATGATATTAGGAATAATTCCTGCCCGTTTTGCTTCAACAAGACTGCTTGGAAAGCCGCTTGCTGATATTGGCGGAAAACCGATGATTCAGCATACATATGAAAGTTCACTAAAATCAAAACTGATTAATAAAGTTATTATTGCAGTTGATGATGAAAAGATTTTTCAGGTTTGTAAAAATTTTGGTGCCAATGTTGTTCTTACTCCAAAAAATATTGCAACGGGATCAGACCGGATTGCATACGCTGCAAAAGATTTCCCTGATGCAGATATCATTGTTAATATCCAGGGAGATGAACCGTTCATAAAAGGAGCAATGATTGATCAGGCAATTGAGCCGTTATTGTTTGATAAAAATGTTAACGTTTCAACGCTTGCAAAAAAAGTTGAAGATATAGAAGAGTTTAAATCTCCGTCAATTCCAAAAGTAGTTTTTGATTATAATAATTTTGCAATGTACTTCTCACGTTATCCTATTCCGTTTGTAAGAGATGCAAAAACAAATCTTGAACGGCTGCACAAAGGAGAAATTTATAAACACATCGGGCTTTATGTTTACAGAAGAGACGCATTGTACAGGTTCACCGAATTAAAACCAACAGATCTTGAACAAACAGAAAAACTGGAACAGTTGAGAATGCTTGAGAATGGATTTAAAATTAAAATTGTTGTTACTGAATTTGATAACCTCGCTGTTGATACTCCTGAAGATCTTGAGAGAGCAAGGAAATATTATTCATCATTGAAAAAGAAAAAAAAACATTAATGTTATTCAATCAAAAAAATAATTGAAAATGAAAATTCCAAAAAAATTATTTGCAGCAAATACTCCTACCCCTGTTCAAACTTTAAGTTATGAGGGAAGAAAGTTTTTAATTAAAAGGGATGATCTGACTGGAGCAGAGTTATCAGGAAATAAAATCAGGAAGCTGGAATATCTCATTTATCAGACAAAAAAAGAAAAAGCAGATTACATTTTCACTTCGGGAGGATTGCAATCTAATCATGCAAGAGCAACCGCTATTTGCGCTGCTCGTGAAGGAATCAAAACAAAATTATTCCTTTGGGGAAAAAATACTTCAAGTCCGGTTGGTAATCTCTTTCTTGATAAATTCATCGGCGCAGAGATTCAGTATCTGACCAAAAAAGAAAATGAAAATGTAAATCAATTAATGTATTCCGAGCGGCAGAAATATTTATCAAAAGGAAAGCAAGTTTATGTGATCCCTGAAGGCGGTTCTACTACGCTTGGAATTTGGGGATACATTTCATTCGTTGAAGAATTAAAAAATCAAATTGATCTGAATAAAATTAAAGGGATTTTTGCCGCATGTGGTTCAGGCGGAACCGCAGCAGGTCTTTTAGCCGGACTCGCTTTGCACAATTTCCAAACAAAAGTATTTGCTGTAAATGTACTTTATCCTGAATCAGTAATCAGGAAAAAAATTCTCAATCTTGCTGAAGGCGCTGCTCTTGATTACAACCTGAATATTAATTTGAACGAAGACCGGCTGCAGATTGTTGATGGTTATTCTGAAGAAGGATATGAAAATATTTCTGCGGATAAACTCAAACTCATTAAAGATTTTGCAAGGAGCACCGGAATTATTTTCGATCCTGCTTATACCGGGAAAGCATTCACAGCGTACTATGAAAAAATATTAACTCAAAATAAAGGCAGGGATTATCTTTTTATTCACACAGGTGGATTATTTGGAGTTTTTGGAAAGAAGACACAATATCTTTCTGCTTAATCATTTATCTGATCAGTGTCTTTGCCAAACTGTATATTGAAGCTTATCTTATATTTATATGAATTGTATTTTTTGTGAAATTGCTGCACATCATGCATCAGCGGAAATATTATTTGAATCTGAGAATGTGATTTCTTTTCTTGATATAAATCCTGTTAATTACGGGCATGCACTTGTTATTCCTAAAAATCATTATGAAGTTTTTGCGGATGTTCCTCAACATGAATTTGATGAATTGATGTATGCCGTTCAGAAAATTTTTGAAGCAGTTAAAATTAGTTTGAATGCCGATGGAATAAACATTGTCTCAAATAATGGAAGAGCAGCAGGGCAATCAGTGTTTCATTTTCATTTTCATATTATTCCGCGTTTTGATAATGATAATTTCAAAATAAACCTGAATTTGAAAAGATACCAAAATGGTTTGATGAAAGAATTTGCAGATAAAATCAGATCTAAGATTATTTCATAAATCTCAAAAAGATTAAGGAAATTTTTATGGAAAAAAAGATAAGGGTGTTAGTTGCAAAAGCCGGATTAGATGGACATGACCGTGGTGCTAAAGTAATAGCTGCTGCGCTGCGTGATGCCGGTATGGAAGTAATTTACACAGGTCTGCGCCAAACTCCTGAAATGATTGTTGAAGCAGCAATTCAGGAAGATGTTGATGTAATCGGAATTAGTATTTTATCCGGCGCACACATGACCATTTTTCCGAAGATTAAAAAACTTCTCGAGGAAAAAGGAATAAATGATATCCTGCTTACCGGCGGTGGAATTATACCCGAAGAAGATATTAAGTCATTAAAACAAATTGGAGTTGGTGAGTTGTTTACACCTGGAGCACCAACAAGTGCAATTGCAGATTATATTAAAAAGTGGTGCCAGGCTCATCCAAGAAATTAATCAGTTCATCTATTGAATTTAAAACCGGTACGCCGCATGATAGTAATCTTTCTCTGCTTTGATGTCCATTGCAAATCAAAATTGATTCAGCACCGATTTCATGCGCAACTTCATAATCATGGATAGTATCACCAATCATAACAATCTCATTTTTATTAAGCCCGATCTTTTTAATTAATTCTTTTCCAATTTCAATTTTACTAGTTGCATAGATATGATCTAACCCGGTTATAAAACTGAAAAATTCATTTATGCCGTGAAGAGTTACAATTTCTACCAATGTATCATGAGGATAGGCGGAAAGAATTGATTGTGAAATTCCCTTGTGATGAATTTTTCCCAGAATATTGCGCACACCCTTAAAAAGCACAGCAGATGATTTATTCTTCTCATATTCTTGCATCCATTCAGAACCTAATGTTTCAAATGAATGAACTTCAAGATCTAATCCTGCTTTTATGTAATAATCTCTTACCGGGAAAGTAAAAATATCCCGGTACTGCTCCTGAGAAATTTTATTTAGATTTTTACTGGTGAGAATGAGATTGATTATATCAACGCAAAGATTAACATCATCTAAAAGCGTTCCGTTCCAATCCCATATAATATGTTTGTATTTTGAAATCATTTAGTTTGAGTTAATTGAAGAGCAAAAATAAATAATTCACTTCATTTTTGTGGACAGGCAGTAATAAAAATTTTAACTATTTTATCCTGCTCATGATGCTTATCAATACAAATAAAGAATGGCCGCAATATCTTCTGAAAAAGAAGGAATGAAGAATTAATTAGGAAAATTTGTTTTTCAGGAGTTATATTATGAAAAACTTTTATCCTAAACATTAAAAGGAGAGGGCTATGAAAGCTACAGTTAGAAGAATGTTACAGGAAAAGGGTAACCAGATTTGGTATGTTGCACCGGAAAGTACTGTGTACGATGCATTGAAACTTATGGCTGAAAAAGAAATAGGTGCTCTTTTAGTTATGGATGGTGATGAGCTTGCAGGAATTTTTTCTGAACGTGATTATGCCCGTAAAGTTGTTTTAAAAGGAAAATCTTCACGTGATACTGCCGTGAAAGAAGTTATGTCTCCAAAAATTTATTACGTCTCTCCACAATACACCGCGGAAGAATGCATGTCGTTGATGCTTGATAAACGGATTCGGCATTTGCCTGTTTATGAAAACCAAAAACTGATTGGAATTGTTTCAATTGGTGATGTGGTTAAAGCTGTAATAGACGGCAAGGATTGGGAAATAACTGAGCTTGCAAATTATATTACCGGCAGCAGATAATTTTTCATCCATGATAAATTATATCTCAATTCAAAATAAATTTCTTTTCTATATTTTAAATAAAAATTGAGATATGAAAAAGTTATTCTATCTGCTTGTTATAACTGCTGCATTTAATTTTTATAGATGTTCTGTAAATGATCAGGTTACACGGAGCGGGGAGGAGGAATACTCCGCAGGAAATTATGATGATGCAATAAAAAAAATTACAGAAGCGCTTGAGAAAAATCCGGAAGAACCTGAACTGCTTTATAACCGCGCCCGTGCATTCAGCCGTATTGGTGAACATCAGTGTGCAATTAAAGATTTTACATCTGCAATTAACGTTAAGAAAAGTTATACCGCTGCTTACCATAACCGCGGATTGGAATATCTTCAGATTGAAAATTATAAAAATGCAAAGGAAGATTTTTTAAACGCACTTAAAAATGATCCCCAGAATCCGCAGTTGTATTTTAATCTTGGTTATACAAATTCACAGCTTGAAAATTATGATGAAGCTTTAGATGCTTATTCCAAAGCGCTGGAAATTTATCCGGAATATATTGAAGCGTTGATCAATCGTGCAAATTTAAGAGCCGATCTTGAAGATCATGAAGGAGCAATTTATGATTACACTATAGCACTTAAAATTGATTCAATGAATACAGAAGCATATTTCAGCCGTGGATACTCAGAAGGCATGCTGGGCGGCTATGTGGAAGCAATTGATGATTTTACAAAAGTGATTGAACTTGAACCGGATTATCTTGATGCTTATTTCATTCGGGGAGATACTTACAGAATTTTAAAAGAATTTAATAAATCTTTAAATGATTATAACTCAGTTCTGAAACTCGATTCACTAAATGGTAAAGCATACTTTAAACGGGGAATGGCTGAGTTGGAACTGAAGAAAAATAAAGATGCATGCGCGGATTTGGTTAAAGCCGGCAAACTGGGTTATGTGGATGCTTATGAACAAATTCAAAAGCACTGCGTAAAGAAGAAGAAGAAATAATTACAAAGTTTTAGACTATCTAATCAGTGCTTTCATCATCTGTTGTTCTTCCGTAACCGGTCTCCTCATTCTCACCGCGCTTTTTACTTTTATCAGTGTTTTTTTGTTCTTCTGTTGGATGATCCTGCTTTGATTGCTCTTTTTCATTGCTCATAACTAATCCTTTTTTATGCAATAAAAGAAAAGATCAGAAAATGAAAATTGATAGAGAGTACAATGAAATTCTTAGAAATTATGTTGTTATATCTTCAACCTGTGCTGGTTTGAATCTAAAATCAAAGTAATAAAAATGATCATCCTCCTTTTTTGCATTTTCTTTTGAAAGGAAGAACTTTTCAACTTTTGATTTATCGCCATTTGCATAATATGGCAGATATAAACCTTCCTCCATATAATACTTTGGAAGTCTTATTTGCTTATGTGTAACAAGAAAAGCCATATCAAGCATAACTTTTCTGGTGCCTTTATTTGTTTCTTTGCGTGCGTAGATTGGTTTCATATTCAGAAAATTTTTTGCACAAAAATTAATGAATATAGTATGGTAAAGCAAAGTTAATGAAGAAGCTGAACAAGCAATTATGTTCAGCAATAATTAAGAAATGATTTCTCACCTGTAAAAACCCTGATCAAGATTTTCATCATCTTCATCTTCTTCCGATGACATTGTAAACATTGAACTAAGCATATCTTTAAACTGCACACCATATTCAAGTCTGAATTTGCTTAGCAGTGAATATTCAGATAATCCATGGAGCATAAATTCCATCAGCAAAAGCTGCGTGTGAGAATCTGCTTTGGGCTGATATTTTTTAACTAACTCTTTTAATCCCGGAACACCATTCAAAATTTTTGCGTACTCAGAATCAGGAATTGTTGTGAGAATATCAACATGATTTCCTTTACTGAACCAGTTGGTTATAGTTTGATATGGATTTATATCCTGAGTTTTCTTCAGTTTATCAGGAGTTGGGAAATAATTTTCAAACAAAGTTTTAATTGCTTTGCCGATTAAAATATGAGCAACCTTTGCCGGGCCTTCCTGTTCACCTTCATATACAAGCTCAATCTTTCCGGTGATAGATGGGATGATACCGTAAATATCAGAAACTCTTAAATGAGTTTTTGATTCATTATTAATAATTAGCCTGCGTTCGGCAGTGCTTATCAAATTTTCAAAAGCCGAAATTGTTAATCGTGCAGATACGCCGCTTTTATGATCAATATATTCACTATGCCGGGCTTCAAACGCAACCTGTTCAATAAGATTTTCCAGCAGTTCATTTGAGATTACAGCATTTTTTTGTTCTGCTGTAATAAGTGCTTCCTGCTGTGTTATTTGTTTGGAGATTTCAACTGTCTTTGGATAATGCGTTAAAATTTGTGAATCAATTCTATCTTTAAGCGGAGTAACGATTGAACCTCTGTTTGTGTAATCTTCAGGATTTGCAGTGAAGACAAATTGGATATCAAGCGGAAGCCTGATTTTAAATCCTCTTATTTGTATATCACTTTCCTGAAGTATATTAAACAGCGCAACCTGAATTCTTGCCTGCAAATCCGGTAATTCATTTATAACAAAAATAGAGCGGTGTGAACGCGGAATTAAGCCAAAATGTATTACTCTTTCATCTGAGTAGGGAAGTTTAAGTGATGCAGCTTTTATCGGATCAACATCCCCGATAAGATCAGCAACAGAAACATCGGGCGTAGCAAGCTTTTCAGCATATCTTTCTGATCTGTGCATCCAGCGGATTTTTGTTTCATCACCTTGTTCAGCTATTATATCTTTAGCCATTCTTGAAAGCGGATGAAATGGATCATCATTTAGTTCACTTCCATCAACAACCGGTGTGTATTCATCAAGAAGATTAATTAATAACCGTGCAATTTTAGATTTTGCCTGTCCGCGCAATCCTAAAAGAATAATATTATGCCTTGATAAAATTGCAGTTTGAATATCCGGAATAACCGTATCATCATATCCAAGTATTCCGTTAAATGGATTTTCCCCATTCCTTAATGCAGCAATAAGGTTATCTCTTAACTCATCTTTGATTGATTTTGATTTGTAATTAGTTCTCTTTAAATCACCAAGTGTTTTTATTTTTTGAATGTTCATCTGCTATCCTTAAAATTTGTGATTGAACAGCAAAACTTTTCAACTTCATTTTTCTTATATAAGAAAAATTATTTCATTCTCTTTCTTCTGTTCCGGATATAATCTTCAAAAATATAATCACCTAATCCGGAAAGACTGCTGTAAAAAGCTCTGCCATTATTTGTCTTTGTAAATTCCCTTACAAACTGCTGAAGATAAGGATCACGTGCAATCATGAATGTGGTAATTGTGATGTTCAGCTTCCTGCATTTTGCAGCCTGATCAAGTGTGCGGTTCATAATCTTTCTATCAAGCCCGAAGCTGTTCTTATAATATTTAATGCCTTCTTTAAGGCAGGTAGGTTTTCCATCTGTTATCATGAATATCTGTTTGTTGCTTGTCTTTCTTCTTCTGAGAAGATCCATTGCTAATTCAATTCCTGCAACTGTATTTGTATGATAGGGTCCAACCTGCAGATACGGCAAATCTTTTATTTCAATCGGCCATGCATCATTCCCAAATACAATTATATCAAGAGTATCTTTCGGGTATTTTGTTGTGATTAATTCAGATAAAGCCATTGCAACTTTTTTAGCAGGAGTAATCCTGTCTTCTCCGTAAAGAATCATGGAATGAGAAATATCGATCATCAAAACTGTTGAAGTAATAGCTTTGAAATCACGCTCTTCAACCTCAAGATCATTTTCAGTTAATTTAAAATCATCAATGCCGTGATTGATTTGTGCATTCTTAATTGAATCAGTCATATCGATCTGATCCATTGAATCACCAAAATAAAATTCTCTGCGGTCTGATGTTGCTTCATCTCCCTGTCCGGAGAAAGGGGTACGGTGGTTTCCACGCGCTGATTTTTTCAACTTGCCAAAAATTTCTTCAAGAGATTGCTTTCTGATTGCCTGTTCACTTTTCGCAGTTAAATTAAAAACAGTCCCATCTTCGTTTTCTTCAATATAATTTTTATCCTTCAAATCCTGGATGAAATCACCAATACCATAGCGGTCATCTGTTAAACCGTATTTGCTGTCAAGCTGATTCAGCCAGTTTAATGCATCTGCAACATCACCTGAACTTAAAGTTAAGAGCTGAAGAAATATTTTCAATAAATCTTCAAAACTGCTTTGTCCGCGGTTATCAGGAATATATTGTGTAAATCTGTTACCAATCATGCTATTGTTTTTTTATTTCAATTATCTGCAAATTAAACTAATCAATCTGTAATTCAACGAATAAATCTATCAATGTTTGCGCAGAAACACTTATCATGAAACCCAGAACAATAATTGAGCTGTTATTAAACCTGCAAATGTACCAATTATGTTCCCGAAAATTCCGAGTAAAACTCCAACGGGTGCAAGCGAAGGCTGATAGATACTTGCAACAATTGGAGCGCTTACAACACCTCCAATATTAGCCTGGCTTGATGTTGCAATCAAAAACATAGGTGATTTTAATAATCTTCCAACAGTGAACAAAACTAATCCATGAATTAAAATCCAAACAGCGCCGGCAGCAAGAAATAACGGAGCATCAAGAATTGCGGCAAGATTCGCTTTTGCGCCTATGGATGCAAGCAAAAAGTAGAGCATGTAATTCCCTACAATTGATGCACCTTTTGATTCAAGTTTCTGCAGTTTTGTAAATGATAATGCAATTGAGATGATCAGCACAAGAATTATTGTCCATGCAAATGCCGTAATAACATCACCAACCGGTGGAATAATTTTTCCAAGCTCAAGAGATACAGCGCAGATTGTTAATGCAATTGCAAGCATTAGTGAAAATGATTTTAAATCAATCGGTTCTTTATGAGAGAATAATGATTCCATTTTTTTATTAATACTTTCAACTAATGAAGCATCAACTTTATTTTTAGAATCAATTCTTTTTTGATATCCGGAAAATGCAACCACCACAGCCATCCAGCCGTAGCCGATTAATGTATCAACAATAATTATTGTTCCCATCATTGAATCAGAAGTGCCAATACTTTCTTTAATAGAAATCATATTTGCACCGCCGCCAATCCAGCTTCCGGAAAGTGCACCAAATCCCATCCATGCATCATCAGGCAGAAAAGATTTAAAAAGCAAAAGTGAAACAACAGCGCCAATCATAATTCCGATCGTTCCACCTAAAAATGTAAGAATTGCTTTTGGTCCAAGTTTTAATATTGATGGAATATCAGAAGAAATTAATAACAGCACCAGCGATGCCGGCAGAAAATAATTTGTTACCCAATCATAGGCAGAGCTGCTTTGCGGCGTAATTCCAATTGTTGTTGTAATCATCGGTAAAAAATATATCCACAGTACAAAAGGAATTACCTTAAATACCGGTTTGGCAAACGGTTGTTCCTTTATCCAGTAAATGAATGCAAGAAGTACAGATAAGAATATAATTATCTGAGTAGGATCTGTTATAAAAGCTTCCTTCATTAAAATCTATTTGATAGTTTGTTGAGAATTGGTTTTGAAGATAAAAAGAATTTAACTCAAATGTCAAAATCAAAGCAGAAAATGCGGACGGATTTTAATTTCAGAGATGAAATTAAAAATTAATTTCTGCCTTCAAGTTTTCTAATCATTTTTAACGCATAATCATTCAGCGGATCAACTCTTAATGCTTTGCGGTAATTGTTTAATGCAAAGCCGGTATTACCATCAGCGTTGTATGTATCGGCTAATGCAATTAACATTCTTACATTGGATTGATTATCAGCCAATAAAAATCTGTAATACTTAATTGCAGCAGTATAATTTTTCATTGCATAAAGATCACTTCCAAACAACAGCAGTTCATCTTCACTTTTATTATAAACAGAAGTTGAATCAGTTATGATTTGTTCAAATGCCGTAAGCGCAGAATCAATTCCTGATTGCAAAGTTATTGAAACAAGATAATCAGCAAGTGAAGCTTTTGGCATTTCATATCTTGCATTAAGTGCAATTGAAGTGATAACAGAAGCAGGGAAGTCAAGATTCCTGTCTCTTAAATTAGTAAGATGAACTGCGGCCATTTTTTCGGCAGGATAAAAAATAAGAAGCGAAACAAACCCTGTACCGCCGCCGGAATGTGAGAAGAATCTTCTTCCGTTCTCATCTGTCCCGATTGTGAATCCTAATCCATAATTTTTAAAATCACCATTCTTTAATTTTAACGGAATAAGCATTGTATCAAGTGTGGAAGATTTGATTAATTTTCCATCAAGAATTGAAGAAGCAAATTTTAATAGATCTTCCGCTGTGGAAATTATTCCGCCGCCGGGATGTTTTATGCTTAAATCAGCAAGCGGAGCATTAATTAATTTGCGCTGAATATTTCTCGTATACCCGTGAGCACGGTTGTGCATAATTTCAGATTGGATTTCAAGATAGGTTAATGTCATTCCGGCAGGTTCAAAAATTTTCTCCTTTAAATATTTTTGAAATGACATTCCGCTTACTTCTTCAACAACTGCTGCAAGCAGATTATACGCTAATGTTGAGTACACATAACGTGTCCCGGGTTCATATTGCAAGGTATCTTTAGCAAGATATTTTACAACATCTTTTATTGAAGCAAAATATTCCTTGCTGTCAAACTCTCCTTTTTTATAATCACGAATTCCTGAGGTATGCGATAATAACTGACGCACAGTAAACTTCCATTTTTTTGCCGGAAAGTATGGAATATATTTTCTTGCATCGGCATCTAAATTAATTTTTCCTTGTTCAACAAGCTGCATTACTGCAACTGCTGTTATTGATTTTGAAATGGAAGCAATACGGTAAAGTGTTGTTGGCGTTGCCGGCACTGAGTTTTCAACATCTGCTGATCCAATAGTTTGAAGCCATTGGATTTTTCCGTTCTGCAAAAGTCCTGCGGAAATTGAGGGGACATTCTTAAGTGTAAAATAAGAAGTTAAATATTCATCTAATTTAGAATTTAAATTTTGTCCGCTACTCGTTCCGGTAATAAAAAGTAAAATCAGAAATGGAAAAAATATTTTTCTGTTCATAAGTGGAAGGAAAGAATTTATTGATCTCATTATTTATGCAGAATTTTTGAAGGAAAAAATAAAGATTTTATGCGGCTGAAAAAAACAGCAAAAAAAAGAGGCTCATAAGAGCCTCTTCCGGACTTATTTTTTTGATTCTAATGGAATTCTTTTATCAAGAATGTTATCGATAATCTGATAAGCTTTTGCTTCTTCAGCGGTAAGAAAATAATCCCGTTCACAATCTTTAGAAATTTGTTCTATTGGTTTACCGGTATGTTCAGAAAGAATTTTATAAAGCGTGTCACGGGTTTTAAGCATTTCCTTTGCATGAATTTCAATATCAGAAGTTTGTCCCTGCAGACCTCCAATCCATGGCTGATGAATCATTATTTTGGAGTGGGGAAGTGCGGTTCTTTTTCCTGCAGCGCCGCCTGCTAAAAGAATTGCGCCCATACTCGCAGCCATTCCAACACAAATTGTAGAAACATCCGGTTTGATATATTTCATTGTATCATAAATTGCAAGTCCCGCAGTTACACTTCCGCCGGGTGAATTTATGTAAAGATGAATATCTTTTTCGGAATCTTCTGCCTCAAGAAAAATTAATTGCGCAATAATTAAACTTGCAATGTGATCATCAATAGCAGTTCCAACAAAAATAATTCTCTCTCTCAAAAGGCGTGAATAGATATCCATTCCACGTTCGCCTCTGCCTGTCTGTTCAATTACATAAGGCACAAGCTGATTGTAAATTTCAATTTTACTCATTAGTATTTTCCTCTTCTTTCTCTGCTTCAACTGGATTGAATTTTTCCGGATCGACTTTCGTAATATTGTTTTTATCAATCAAAAAATCAAAAAGTTTCTGATCAATAAATCTCTCAGCATAATTTGAAGATTTATAATAATTCACAAGTTTTTCTACAGAGATACCAGTTTTCTCAGCATCCTTGGCTGCAAGCTCATTTAATTCTTCATCAGAAATAGAAATGTTTTCTTTTTTCTGAATTGCATTTTTAATCAGGTACCATTTTACCTGAAGCTCTGCTGATTTCTTTAATCTGTTAGCAGTTTCATTACGATTAAAGTTTTTAACCTTATGTTTTTTTGCTTCTTCCTCTTCACGCTTTACCAGATCTTCAAGAATATTATTCACCAGTGTTTGGGGCGGAGTGAAATCATTATTCTTAACTATTTCACTTAAAAGTCTGTCTTTTGTAAGATCATTTACACGTTGATCATAATAATTCTGAATATCTTTCCTGATCTCTTCTTTTAGTTCAGTTTCAGTTGAAACTTTATCTTTTGTTACCTTTTTAATCAGCTCCTCATTTAATTCAGGTATGGTAATTTTCTGAATCTTTGAAATCTTTGCATTATAAGTAAAAGTTTCCTTAAGAGGAATTTCTTCTCCTTTTTCATTTTTGTGTGTGTGTTCATCAACAAAAGAAAAGGAGAATGTTTCACCAATCTTTTTGCCTTTTGAATTTTCAACTATTTCCTGCAGCACTCCCTGGTTTGTCAGATCAATCTGCAGCGGTTCAGACTTTGATCCGGCGTAAGGCTCGCCATTCTCGTCAACTCTGTTAACTTCAACATCGAGCAGATAATTTCTGTCATCACCAACTGATTCAACTTCTTCAAGAGCACGGTTAGAATTAAGTATGTGATTTATCTCTGCCTGAATTTCCTCATCCTTCACTTCAAAATTTGGAACTTCAATATTGAGTCCTGTATAATCCTTCACATCAAGCTCGGGCATTACTTCATATCTGACTTTAAAAGATAAATTTTCACCAGGATTGAATTTAATATCAACAAGCTGCGGCTGGCCAATTGGATGAAGATGTTTCTCTTTTGCAATTTCCCAGAATTGATCATTAGCTACTTTCTCTGATGCTTCATATTCTAGTGCATCACCATACATTCTTTTAATTATCTGAAGCGGAACCTTACCCTTTCTGAATCCGCGTATTTGAATTTTTTTAGTTTGTTTCTGTACTTCAGTGTCTATTCCTTTTTTAATCTCATCATAAGAAGCAGTAACTTCTACTTCTTTTTCTGATAATGAGATTTCATTTATCTTGATATCCATTGATCCTCTGATAATCTAAAGTGGTAAAGATGTGCGAAAGCGGGGACTCGAACCCCGACACCTTGCGGTACTAGATCCTAAGTCTAGCGCGTCTGCCAATTCCGCCACTCTCGCTTGTGGTGTTTAAATAATCTAAGAACTTTTATTGCATAAAAATATGCATGTTGAGCAAATCTGTGTGCAAATTCTATCAAAAAGAACTGTAAAAATAAGGCAAATGCGAGAGAAAACCAAGCTGGAGAAATCCCAAACAATAAACATATTATTATAATTTTTATATATCATCAGCCTGCCAGCCTGTTTCAGAAGACAGAGCAGGCAGGCTCGTTCTGACTAAATCATTAATTGGAGAGCACTGATAAATTCTTAGCTTTGTGTCAGCTCGCCCCTGGTTCAATTATTCCGGTTTATTTTCATCCAGGTTTTTTTGAGCATCGTCAATACTATATTGTTCAAGATCCATCATGCAAACCGGGCAGCTTCCTGAATCATCAGATATTACATTCCAATCCATTGGGCACTGGTAAACATTGCCGTCACCATCAACATCAAGTGATGCAATGTTAACATCATAATTGTGAATATGAGTAGAATCAATTTGTCTTCCGCTGTTACTCATTTCATGATTACTGTGATCCTCTGATTTTCCGCATCCCGTTAGTAAGATAATAACAGAGAACAAGAAAATTGCTGTAACGAACATTTTGATTTTTTCCATTTTGTCTTCCTCTTTTTGTTTGGTATAATTTAAATAATTAAGAGCCGCAATTAATTTTTATCTCCCAAATATTCCTTGCCATCTTCAGATAGATTCGCTAAATATTTTTCGGGATTATTATTAAACTTCTCATCACAACCATTGCAGCAAAAGCCAATCATTTTATTTTTATATGTAACTGTTTGAATTTCCGGATTAACTTTTCCACCGCGAACAGGACAAACCGAATTCCATATTTCAGATAGATTTTCAGAATTATTTTTAATAGAAGATTCATTTTGCGGATTCATTTCATTATCATGATTCTGATGTAAAGTAGAAGATAATCCTCCTCTTAACTGGCTTTCAGAATCGATAAGATAAGCGCCGGTTGCTGCAATCAATTCTCCTTCTTTCAATCCGGATAATACCTGGTATTTATCATTAACTCTGGTTCCAAGTTTTACTTCCCGGGGTGCATAAGAATTTTCTCCTGTTTTAACCCAAACAATATTTTTTTCACCGGTAATTAAAACAGCATCAACAGGAATTAATAATCCTTCTCCGATATGAGATTTAAAGGTAACATTGCCGTACATGTTTGGTTTTAATTTACTATTCTTGTTAATGAATGAAGAACGGATTTTAATAGTTCTTGTTTCCGGATTAACAACCGGATAAACAAAATTAATTTTTCCTTCAAAGGTTTCACCGGGATAGGAATCAAGCACCAGATTTACTTTGCCGCCTTGCTTAATTATATCAAGATCATTTTCATAAACCTCTGCTATATTCCACAAGATTGAAAGATCAGCAATTTCATAAATCACTGTCCCTTCACTAACATACATTCCTTCCTGAACCTTTTTTTCAATTACCGTTCCATTGTAAGGTGAATAATAGGTTAGCTTATACGTCAATTCTTTATTACTTCTTAATTCATCTATCTGCTTTTGTGTTAATCCCATTAAAAGAAGTTTCTGTTCAGCAGATTTAATCATTACATCATCATCATTCTTATTGCCGGAAAAATTTCCCGTTAATAATCCGTTGCTTGCAATGAGATAATCATTCTGTGCCTGAACTAAATCGGGACTATAAATCTCAAACAGCGGATCTCCTTTTCGGATATAATCACCGGTTTTATCAATAAAAAGTTTTTCGATTCTTCCATTAAATTTTGCTGTGATTAGTTTTTTGTTTTGCTCTGCGAAATCAAGATAGCTGTAGGCAGTAATTTCTTTAACAATTTCTTCCTTGCTTACTTTTACTACAGAAATATTAGCAAGCACTTGTTTTCTATCAGAAATCGTTATTGCCTCATCTGTATGTCCTTCCATCGCGTAATCATTCCCTTTTAAAACAAGATCCATCTGGCAGATTGGGCAAACACCCGGCTTATCTGATGTTACTTCGGGATGCATGGGGCAATAGTAAATTTTGTTTTGTGCAGTATGATTATTTTCGTCTGCACATCCGTTAAAGAGTGCTGCAGTTAAAATAAAAACAGCAGCAAACAGAAAAATAAACTGATTTATTTTTTTTAATCTTTTCATTTTGAGCCTCAGAATTTCCTTTAGTATTAATTTATTGTAAGACGTTGGCCTGCAATTGATTCAAGTTCAGCCAAAATCATTTGATGTTCCATTTCCGCTTCAGCCATTTCTTCTTCTTTCATTAGAAGCATCCGCATTGTTGAGATCAAATCGTTGATAGAGATTTTTGCAGTTTGGAATTCAGTTAACTGAGATTTTAGTGCACTTCTGTATAAAGGAATAATCTCTTCATTAAGCAGAGAAACTTTCCGTTCAGCATTTTTTAATTTTTTAATCAATCCTTTTACTTCTGCAATCATTCTCTGCTTCATATTATTTTTTTCAGAAGATAAACCGCTGATTGCTGCATTTAATTCTTCTTCTTTTGCAGAATATTTTCCCGATGACCAAGGTGCAAACGGCAAAGTAATTGAAGCCATCAGGCTGTACATGTATTCGGTTTCACCGCTGCCATCAAACATATGAATGGGAGTTTTTGTTGTAAGCAGCATACCACGCGGCATACGCATTACAGATGCCTGCAGCATCAGATCAGGAATTAGTTCTTTATTGTTCATGCTTATTTCAAGTTGATTCATCTCAATCATTTCATCCATTCTTTTTAAGTCAGGATTTGAATTGATTAAAATTTCACTAACTTCATCAGCCGAGTAGGGGAGTGAATCAATTTTCCAGTGATGGAAAACATTTAGTTCATCACTTTCAACTTCTCTTCCAAGCAGTGCGTTCATCTCATAAACAGCCGCAGAAAGATCATTCTGAAGAATTTCTGCCTGAGTTTTATTTTCAGCAAGTTCAGCTTTTATCATAATTACATCGGAATATTTTGCCGCTCCGGTTGTGTACAACTGCGCAGTTGAGTTAAGCAGATTCTCAAGCAGATCAATTACTTCATCACGTAAAACCATGTGGTGTTCAATCATCCATATTTCATAGTATTTGGCCCTTACTTCAGAAATTAATTTTAATTTGTAAGATTGAAGAGCTCTTTCAGCAATTGAAATATTTTTTGATTCAACATTCTGCATTGCTTCAAGCTTTCCGCCAAGTGGAAACATTTGTGAAATCATAATATCCTGTGAGAATGCGTTCTTTAAAGGATTAGCTTCGTTAAATGGTACCTGGGAAAATTCAACTCCAAAAGTTGGCTGGGGAAGATAGCCGGTTGATTTACTTCTGTATTCAGCAGATTCAATTCTTGCTTGAAGTGCTTTAAGCTGAGGATTATTCTGTAATGCTTCTGTAATTAGTGAATCAACTGATTGTGCATTTAGCGGAAGAGTTGTCAGCACAAAAAATATCAGATAAAAAGTTATAATTATTTTCGATTTCATTTCTATTCCTCCCTCATCCAATTCGCCATTTTGGAAATTTCAAGTTTGCCTTTTTTCAAAGCATGTTCTTTCATGTAAGCAAAAAGGATAGGCGTAACAACAAGAACGTGAACTGCGGAGGTTAAAAGTCCGCCAATCATGGGCGCAGTTAACGGCTTCATTACATCTGAGCCTGTACCTGAGGCCCACATAATCGGAACTAGTCCAATCATGCTTGTGAAAACAGTCATCAGTTTTGGTCTTAATCTTAAAACAGAACCTTCGATCGTTGCATCATAAATATCCTGTTTTGTAATTTCACCGCGCTCACCCTTCTGGAAGGATCTTATACGTTTATCAAGTGATTCATGGAGATAAACCACCATAACCACTCCGGTTTCAACAGCGATTCCGTACAAAGCGATAAATCCTACCCAGACAGCAACAGAAAAATTATATCCCAGAATGAAAACCATATACATCCCGCCAATGAGTGCAAACGGAACGGATAGCATAACCACTGCGGCTTCCAGATAATCCTTAAATGTGAAATAGAGAAGAACGAAAATTATAAGAAATACTACCGGCATAATTACAGTAATTGTTTGTTGTGCTCTCATCTTGCTTTCATATTGTCCGCTCCATGAATAACTGTATCCGGCTGGGAGATTAAGTTTTGCTTCAATAATTGTTTTTGCATCAGCCATTACACTACCCATATCTCTGCCTCTCGTATTCATAAAAACAATTGAACGAAGCATTCCGTTTTCACTGCTTATCATTGGCGGCCCGGTTGTTATTTTTACATCAGCCAGATAAGCAAGCGGAAGATAAATTTTTGATTTACCCGATGTAGGTAGTAGAGAGGATGATATTTCATCTGTTGTTGATTGAGTTAGCTTATTTACTATCTGCGCTGAACCGCTGTTCATTGAAGCCATGCTGCTTGAAGTACCTGAAGCGGTTCTCATACCTGAATTCATGTCAGATATTGAAGCGGCACTTCCCATTTTATTTGAATACACAGGTATGATCAGATTCTTAAGATTTTCAATATCATTTCTATAATCTCTTTCATATCTCATACGCAAAGGAAATCGCATTCTTCCATCCAGAACAATTCCAAGATTCTGCCCGCCGATTGCAGTTTCAATTATATCCTGTACTTCAGCAATATTAACTCCATATCTTGCAGCAGCTTCCCGCTTTATTTGAATATCAAGATAATATCCGTTCTGAACTCTTTCTGCAACAACATCTGCTGAGCCGTCTACCGTTTTAAGAATTTCTTCAGCTTTTATAGCGTAATATTCAAGCGTATCAAGATTATCTCCGAATATCTTAAATCCGATATCTGTACGAACTCCCGTTGCAAGCATATTTATTCTATTAATGATTGGCTGGGTCCAGCCGTTTCTTACACCGGGAATTTGAAGTTTGCTGTCTAATTCCTGTATGATATCATTCTTCGTAATTCCGGGTCTCCATTGAGATTTATCTTTAAGAAGAATAATAGTTTCAATCATACTTAATGGTGCATTATCTGTTGCAGTTTCAGCGCGGCCGGCTTTGCCAAGTACATGTTCAACTTCCGGAATTTGTTTGATGATCCGATCCTGTACTTGTAATATCCGGTTAACTTCTGTAATTGATGCATTAGGCAATGTAACCGGCATGTAAAGAATTGAACCTTCATCAAGCGGAGGCATAAATTCAGATCCTGTTGAAATGATCATTGGCACGGTAATTAATAACGCAATAACATTTACAGTGATCGTTAATTTCCTGTGTTTTAAAACCCAGTGAATTACCGGTTCATAAAGTTTGTTGAAGAATCTTGTAACAGGATTTTCATTTTCACTTCTGAATTTTCCGCGCATCAGCATTGTCATCAAAACAGGAATTAATGTAATAACAACAGCAGCCGAGCCAATCATTACAAATGTTTTTGTAAATGCCAGCGGTTTGAAAAATTTCCCTTCCTGTCCTGTTAATAAAAATACCGGGAGGAATGAAACGAGAATTATGAGTTCGGAAAAGAAGATAGCACGGCCAACTTGTTTCGCAGAAAGGACAGAAATTTCTTTATAATCTTTTGAAGTAAGTTTTCCTCTATCTTTAATTGCGCGTGCAATATTCCTGTAGGCATTTTCAACCATAACTATTGATGAATCAACGATTACACCTATAGCAAGAATAATTCCGCCCAGGCTCATGATGTTTGATGTGATATTAAATGTGTACATGAGAATAAAAGCGAGCAGAACAGAAATCGGAATTTCTATAATGATTCTTAAAATACTTCTCCAATGAAGAAGAAATATTGCAACCATAATTGATACAACAATAGCAGCTTCCCACAATGCGTTTTCAAGTGTTCCAACAGCTTGTTCAATTAAGCTGCTTCTGTCGTATGAAGGGATGATTTTTACCCCTTCGGGGAGACCGTGAGAAATTTCTTTTATTTTTTCCTTCACATTTTCAATTACATGCTGGGCATTTTCTCCCATACGCATAACAACAATGCCGCCAACAACTTCACCTTTGCCGTCTTTCTCAAGTGATCCTCTGCGTATATCGCCGCCCATCTGAATTGAAGCCACATTCTTCAGAAAAACAGGAATACCATTCTTACTCGTTACTACTGTATTCTCTAAGTCTTTTCTTGATTGAATGTAACCCTGTCCACGCACAAAATATTCTGCATCACTTACTTCAAGAATTTTTCCGCCAACTTCATTATTGCTTCGTTGAATTGCGCTTACAACATCTGAAGTTGAAATATCATACGCACGGAGTTTATCCGGATCAACATCTACCTGGTATTGTTTTACATAGCCGCCGATGCTTGCTACTTCTGCAACGCCATCAATGGCAGAAAGTTTATAACGGACATACCAATCCTGTATTGCTCTTAATGTTCCAAGGTCATGTTTGTCACTTTCAACAGTGTACCAGTAGATGTGTCCAACTCCTGTTCCTTCCGGACCTAAAGTTGGCGTTACGCCGGCAGGAAGCTGAGCCTGAACAGTACTTAATCTTTCGAGCACTCTTGTGCGGGCAAAGTAAAGATCAGTCTCATCTTCAAAGATTACAAAGATGAATGACATGCCGAACATTGAATTAGCCCGCACAGCTTTTACATCAGGTAAACCCTGCAGCGCTGAAACGAGTGGATAGGTGACCTGATCTTCTACGATCTGGGGTGATCTTCCCATATATTCTGTAAAAATGATTACCTGATTCTCAGATAAATCCGGAATTGCATCAACGGGAAGATGTGCCAAACAGTAAATTCCGTATGCTGTTAAAATCAGATAAGCAAGGAGAACGAGGAATCTGTTCCTTGCACTCCAATCAATTATTTTCTCTATCATATTAACTCCAACGGTTGAACATATAGTCCAATTCAAATTTGATTTCATCCGGGATTGCTGCAAACATTAAGTATGAATGCATCAAGCCGGCATAAAAATTTTTATAGTTTAGGATTTCGTTTAGAGTAAATTACTTTACTTAAACTTAGAGTTGATAGATTAAATAAGAAGGATTGAGTTGAACAGATAAAGCTGGTTTGTATGTAATAAAGCTGGAGAAGAACCTTTATCCCTGAAAGAAAAGAATTTATTTACTGTATCAGAATTTAAATCAACAATAACCGGTGCAATAATTTTTAATGTGCTGAAGTTATGAACATCAGTTTTTGTAGAAATGAAATTGTCTTTTACTTTTGCATCCACAAATTGATTTGAACAGCATAACGGAGCCTTCGCTTTTACAAATTTAACTGCCGTGTTGTTCAAATCTTCCGCGCAGCATTTTTTCTGTTGTTTGGCAGCCATACAAGAAGAACATTCTTCTGCACTTATACTTTTTGCCATCTTACATAAATGAACAGAAAGAGGAAGGGAAGTTGTAGATACAAAAAATAAGAGTGTTAAAAGCGATATGTAAAATTTCTTTTTCATTTACATTACAAACTTAAACTTTGATTTTGATTTATACAAACAGTAAAATTTTACCCGATTTAGAAACGTTATTCTGTAAATTATTTTTTTGTACTTTTGCTTATAATTAAAATCATAAATTGAAATAAAATTATAGAGTGCACTGTGGATAAATTTGTAATCAGAGGCGGCAAAAAATTAAACGGAACTGTCAGCATAAGCGGAGCAAAGAATGCTTCTTTGGCTTTACTTCCCGCTGCATTGTTAAGCAGGGATAAATCAAAATTCAAAAACACACCTGAACTTAATGATGTGTATACAATGCTTAAACTGCTGCAGCATCTTGGTGTTGAATCAGAATTTAAAAATGGAGTTGTTGCAATTAATACTTCTAATGTAAATAATTTTGATGCACCATATGAACATGTAAAAAAGATGCGTGCATCAGTTTATGTTTTAGGACCGCTGCTTGCAAAATATGGAAGAGCCAGGGTTTCAATGCCGGGTGGATGTGCTTGGGGCCCAAGACCAATAAATCTTCACCTCGAAGGTTTGAAAAGAATGGGTGCGGAAATTGAACTGGAGGAAGGATATATAATTGCTAAAGCTCAAAAACTTAGAGGTACAAAAATCAATTTTGATATTCCTTCCGTCGGAGCAACAGGGAATATTCTTATGGCTGCTGTGCTCGCCAAAGGTACAACGGTAATAAATAATGCAGCAATGGAACCGGAAATTACTAATCTTGCAGAATATCTGGTTAAAATGGGAGCAAGAATAGATGGTATAAACACCGCGTGTTTAACAATTGAAGGAGTAGACGATCTAACAGGAGCTGAAATAAGTACTATTCCTGATAGAATAGAAGCTGGTTCAATCTTAATTGCCGGTGCTCTAACCAAAGGGAAAATTGGACTGAAAAATGTCCAACCCAAACATCTAAATGCTGTTCTGATAAAACTTGAGAACAGCGGCTGTAAGATATTAGAAAGTAAGGATTTTGTGGAATTAGATGCAGTAAATCTTAATCCTGCTGCCACCGATGTTACAACATCTCCTTTCCCTGGATTTCCAACAGATATGCAGGCTCAATGGACTGCTTATATGGCTTTGGCGGAGGGAGTTTCTACTGTAACTGATTCAATTTATCTGGATAGATTCAAGCATGTTCCCGAGCTTCAACGCCTGGGAGCAGAGATAAGCGTGATTGAAAATAGGGCAGTAGTAAAAGGTGTGAAGAAACTTCGCGGAGCAAAGGTTATGTCCACTGATCTACGCGCAAGTGCATCACTTGTACTTGCCGGATTGGCAGCTAAAGGTGTAACAGAAGTTCTGAGGGTATATCATCTTGATAGAGGTTACCAAAGAATAGAAGAAAAACTAACTCAGCTTGGTGCTGATATTGAGAGAGTGGAGGGAACCGAGTACTAATTTGAGTGAAATCAAAAAAATGATCCGCGGCAAAAAATTTTTATCAGCATTGCTCATCTTCATCCTTATGTTTGATCTGCTGCTGCTTTTTTTCCCGCTTAGTTCTGTTTTTGGATATGAATTTTCAGCACTAAATTCAATTGTAATTGTGGTGCTTACCGGAGTTTTTACTATTCATCTTTATAGAAATGCAGTTCCGGATAATCTTATATCAAATAGATTAACAATTACTTCTTCCATACTCTTATCCATTCCACTAATTATAGGAAGCTTAATTTCAATATTTGGATTAAGCTGTTCATTTACAGATGGTTTACTCTTCTACATTTTTATAACAATTCCCGCCGCTGTTATCGGGTGTTCCCTTGGATTAATTTCATTTTCAATCTCTAAAAAATTTGGGTACGTTGTTTTTTCAATTTTATTTCTTCTGATTGCTCTAATTCCCGCTGCAGAGATTTATATTTTTCCGCAGGTATATTTTTACAATCCATTTATTGGTTTCTTTCCCGGAACAATTTATGATGAAGCTTTAAGTATTAACAGCTCAATCATTCTGTACCGGTTTATTAACCTGTTCTATTTCGGAATAGTTTTTATTCTGCTGAAAAAATTTCATTCCCGGAAAATTAATTTTTCAAAATGGATAATTATTTCCTCATCAGCACTTTCTGCGGTAATTTTCCTTATTGCTTCACCTTATCTCGGATTCAGTACATCTGATTCCACACTTCAAACAGAATTAAGCGGATATATTGAAACAGAACATTTTAAAATTCATTATTCAGAAAAGATTGAGGAAAAATTAATCTACGCGGCAATTGTTCATCATGAATATTATTACAATGAACTTTCCGGATTTTTTAATATCAAACCGAAAGAAAAAATTACATCATACATTTTCAGTAGCTCTCATCAAAAAGGGAAACTATTTGGTGCTGAAAATGCGGATGTAGCCAAACCGTGGCTGAATCAAATTTATACTAATATTAATAACTACAGCCTGACTCTTAAACATGAAATAGCTCATGTATTTACGCGTGAATTTGGAACCGGAATATTTAAAATTGCTGATGGATTTAATCCTGCATTAATTGAAGGGATTGCTTCTGCTGCTGATCCGGTTTATGATGAAAACAGGATTGAATATCTAGCAGCAGTTGCATATCAGAATGGATATAAAGCAAGCATTCAAAATTTATTTGGTTATGTAAATTTCTTTTCCGGAGCTTCAACGCTCTCATACATTTATTCCGGTGCTTTTGTAAAATTTCTTATAGATAATTATGGAATTGTAAAATTTAAAAAGCTTTATTCCAATCTGGATTTTGAAAATGCTTACAAGAAATCTCTGCCTGAACTTGAAAAAGAATTTTATTCGATTATAAAATCAATTCCCGCTTCAGGCAAAGAACATACTGCACATTATTACTTCGGAAGAAAATCTATATTTCAGAAAGTCTGCCCGAGATATGTTGCAGACAGAATGAAGGAAGCCGCAGAACTATTCAGCAATAATTTATTTGAGGAATCCGCCGGAATTTTTAGCGATCTTTATAAGGTTAGTGCAAGTTATTCTCCGCTAATCGGATGGATAAATTCCCTGGAAAAAATTAATGAATTGAACAAAGCAGACAGCATATTAACATCAGAAATAGAGGGATTCAAAAATTCAGCTTACTACTATAATTTAGAATTAAAACTTGCAGATTTATCTGCTTTGCAAAATAACAGTGCACGTGCGGAATCATTATATAGCACGCTAATTATTCAAAATCCGGAAAGAAGATTATTTTATCTTTCAAACCTTAGGAAAAATCTTCTGTCAAATCCTGCAAGATTAAAAATTTATCTATCCGGAAATGAATTTAACAAGTACATTATTTTGCGTGAGCTGAATAAAACCAGTTATGATTACTATTCATTTCCAGTTCTTGCAGATTTATCATGCGTGTTAAAAGAAGATTTTGATTTATTCCTGAAGCAGTTCTCTCATACAATTATTGTAAGAGATTATTCTGAAGCATACGCAGTTTATTCATTATCAAAATTCTTTGCGGAGAATCTGGATTTTAACCGTGCAAGTAAAATGGCAGCATTGGCACTGAGATACAGAAATATTGATCAGAATTTCACTTATATTCTGGAGAGCAATTTTAAGAAAATGGAATGGTTCAGACTAAATGCTGAAAAAATTTTAAATAAGATTTCAAATGCAGAATGAACTCAACAGATAAAATATTAAGCAACACAAGAATATCTGCATACTTTCTTGGCTTTATAACTTTTGTGTTGATCGTTTATATTTTAGCAGCGTTAAGAGCTATTCTAATCCCTGTTACAATTGCTGTGATGTTAACTTTTCTTTTTCATCCGCTCTTAAAATATCTTAAGAAATACAAAATACCGAAGTGGATAACAATCATTTTTCTTTTCCTTTTTCTGATAAGTATGAACTACCTTCTTGTACTTATCATCGCTTCAAATGTTGAGACATTCCAGGACAAGCTTGAAATATATTCTTCCAATCTTTCAACATACATTCAACAGTTACTTGAACCTTTCAATTTCAGCTTGAGAGAACTTGCTGAGATGACCGGCGTTAAAACTGATGATTTCCAGATTGGCAATATTTTTCACCGGCTGTTTGAATCCGGAGTGATTACAAATGTTTTCAATTCAACCATTTCATTGCTTGGTGATTTCTTTATCTCCGTAATCTTTTGGGTATTTATGATTATGGGCAAAGAAAAATTTGATGCAAGATTGAAAATTGCTTTTGCCGAAAGAGGAGAAATTATTTCAAAAAATGTAACGAATATTGATGAACAACTTCAGGCTTATATTTTTATTAAAACACTTATCAGTTTGGGAACCGGATTAGTTACAACAATTATTCTTTTAATTTATGGAATTGATTTTGCAATCATCTGGGGACTTCTTGCATTCATCTTAAATTACATTCCAAATATCGGTTCATTGATTGCAACCATTGCACCAATATTAATTGCTTTTCTTGAATTTGGCTTTGGCTTCAAAACAATTTCTTTGGGAGTCTTATTATTAGTAACTCAAAACGTTTTCGGAAATTTTTTAGAACCGCATTATATGGGAAGGCAAATGGACCTCAGTCCGGTGTTTGTATTATTCTCATTAATCTTCTGGGGATGGATTTGGGGAATTGTTGGAATGTTTCTTGCCGTACCAATTGCAGCGTTCATTAAAATTCTTTTCTCAAACATTGAACCTTTAAAACCTATTGCAATAATTATGGGAACAAAAGCTTCTGTTAATGGCACACTACCGGAATAACTTAGTTGCTTATTTCACATCCTTATAAAAAATAAAATCTGATATTTAGTTAAAAAGAAAAATCATGTAGGATTTAAATGAATGCAGCAATGCGTGATACTGCTGATTATACAAAGTTCATTGCGTTTTTTTTAGGATTCATTTGTTTCGTTGTTCTTGTTTTCATACTAATGAGTTTGAAAGAAATACTTGTGCCTGTAACTATTGCAGTATTCCTTACATTACTATTTCATCCTGTGGTTGAAATTCTGCACGGCTACAAAGTACCAAAATGGCTCAGCATTATTTTGATTCTATTACTAATCACAACTCTATATTATTTACTTATTCTTTTGCTTCTCCCGGAAATAAATATTCTTCCGCAGCGTATTTCAGATTATGTTCAAAGCATTCTTCCCGGAATACAGAAAGCTTTACAGCCTCTTAATATTTCCGTTACTGAACTTTCTCAAATAATAGGAATTAATCTTGAGCAGTTCAGGAGAGAAGAGGAAGTGGTAGAAAATATTGTTAAGGAAGGAATAGCTGGCAAATCTTTAGTATCAATTACATCTCTTATGGCTGATTTAACTTTTACACTAATATTCTGGTCATTTATGATTGCCGGAAAGAAAAAATTTGAACTGAGACTTCAAAAAGCATTTAGTGAAAACAGGCGGGAAGTTATTCATACAATTACCACAATTGATGAACAGATGCAGTATTTCATTTTACTTGAATCGATAATCGGACTTGCTTTTGGCACATTTGTTTCAGTACTGTTAAAATTAAACGGAATTGAGTTTGCAATCCTCTTTGGCTTCTTGGCATTTATACTTAACTTTATACCTAAAATCGGCGTTGTAATTGGAGCGCTTCTGCCGCTCATCTATACAATATTAGGATACGGTTTTTCGCTGCAGACAATAGTTGTAATAGTTTGTCTGGCATTAGCAGTTTTTATAATTGCAAAATATGTAGAGCCTCATTTCCTCGGGAAATATATTAATCTCAGCCCGGTATTTGTTTTATTCTCATTAATTTTTTGGGGATGGATTTGGGGAATTGCGGGACTTTACCTGGCTTTTCCGATTGCAGCGGTAATAAAAATATTTTTCAGCAATATTGAATCACTAAGACCTCTTGCTATAATTATCGGCAGCAGGGTTCAACTTCAAAAGGATGTATTATTAAGTGATAACGGATCTCACGAAAAAGTTACATAGCTTCGCTTTTCTTTCTGCAGCACAGGAAGCTGCAGCTAATTTAAATGTTAAAATTTTTATTGTTGGCGGATTTGTTCGTGATCTGATTTTAGGCAAAGAAAAAAAAGAAATTGATTTTCTTGTTATTGGTGATGGAATTGAATTTGCAAATGCTTATGCAAAACTGCTCGGAATAAAACGCGTTTCGGTATTTAAAAATTTTGGAACTGCACACTTTGTTTATAATGATTTTAATCTTGAATTTGTTGGCGCAAGAAGTGAATCATACAGCCGCAACAGCCGCAAACCTGAAGTTAAATCAGCAACATTTGAAGAAGATATAAGCAGGCGTGATTTTACAATGAACACTCTTGCAGTTTCACTTAATGATGATTTTGGAAAACTAATTGATATCTATAACGGCCTTTCTGATATTCAGAATAAAATAATAAAAACACCGGTTGATCCTAAAATTACTTTTAATGATGATCCGCTAAGAATTTTACGCGCGTACAGGTTCGCATCTCAATTAAATTTCCAGGTTGATCCATCAATTAATGAAGCATCTTCATTATTAAGAGAGAGATTAAAAATAGTTTCACCTGAAAGAATTACAGATGAATTTCTGAAAATTCTTAAATCACCTCAGCCTTCAACTGGATTGAAACTTCTTTTCCACTCCGGAGTTCTTGAGATAATTTTTCCTGAGATTGCAAATCTTGCCGGAGTTGATCAGCGAAAAGATTATCATCATAAAGATGTATTCTTTCATACCTGCCAGGTTGTTGATAATATTTCGAAAGCTGCAGATAATGTCTGGCTGCGCTTTGCAGCACTTGTTCATGATATTGCAAAACCGCAGACAAAAAAATTTGTTGAAGGAGTTGGATGGACATTTCACGGACACGAAGAACTCGGTGCAAGAATGATGAAATCTATTTTTAAGAGAATGAGGCTTCCGTTATCAAAATTGGAGTATGTTGAAAAACTAATCAGGCTTCATCTCCGCCCGATTGCTTTATCAAAAGAAGAAGTAACAGATTCAGCAATCAGAAGATTAATTGTTTCTGCAGGAGAAGATCTTGATGATCTGATTACTCTTTGCCGTGCTGATATTACAAGTAAAAATCCCGATAAGGTAAATCGTTATCTTGAAAATTATGAAAACGTAATGGCAAAGGTTTGGGAGGTTGAAGAGAAGGATAAATTGAGAGCTTTTCAATCTCCGGTTCGGGGTGAAACTATAATGGAAGTATGCGGTTTAAAGCCGTCAAAAAAAGTTGGGGAGATAAAATCAGCTATTGAAGAAGCAATACTTGATGGAAAAATTGGCAACAATTATGATGAGGCTTATGAATATCTTTTAAAGATAAAAGACAAGTTCTTAGATTAAGCTGTTTTACTGTTTCTAACTGTTTTCATTTTCTTTTTTTATAAGATTAGAAATATGGATTCACAATTCAGATTACCTGTAAAGATTTATCATCCGCTGTGCAACCGCACATGTAATTATTCTACCGTCTGTATATAAAAGCGAATAATGAAAGGTTGAGTTAATATTTTTGTCTCAACTATGTTACTGAAATTAAATAAATTACACGGACATCTTTAAAGTTCTTGTATAATTTTCTTAATTAAAACCAGTTAACTTTTTAATTTCCTGAAATTAAATCCGGAGAAAATAAATGCGATTATTCTTTAGCTTTCTGTATCTGATAATTTTTACAGCAGCTTTATATCCTCAAAAATCATTATCACTTGATGAAGCAATAAAAATTGCTTTGCAAAGAAATACTACTCTGGAAAAAGCAGAAAATAACATTAAAACATTTGAGGCAAACAAACTTGCAGCTTACGGAAATCTTATGCCAAATATTGGGGCATCCGGCGGCTTTAACTGGAACCGCCGTCAGCAGGCTGCAATTTCTGAAACAAGAATTATTAATGGTATTCCGATTACCATTGAATCAGATGCTACAACTTCCGAAGTAAGAACCTATGATGCCAACATTGGTTACAACTGGACTTTGTTTGATGGACTTTCAAACATTGCAAATGTTTCAAGATCAGATAATAATCTGAAATCAGCAGAGTATACAATAATGAGGGTAAAACAGGATGTTGTTTTTCAGACGATCAGTTTATACTATGATGTTATAAATGCAAGGCAATTACTTAAAGTTAAAGAAGATGATTTGAAAAGATTTCAGAAAAATCTTGAAACAACTACAGAAAGAAATAAGCTTGGCGCTGTAACTCTTGCGGATGTGTATGCCCAGCAGGTTCAGGTTGGCAACGCTGAACTTGAAGTAATAAGAACAAAAAATTTACTTGAAACTGCAAAGGCAAATCTGTTATACTTCCTTGGTCTTGATGTTCTTGAAGAATACAATTTTGCAGATTCTTTAACTGATCAGGAAAAGAATTTGCTTGATGACAGAATTAGTGAAGATTATACAAATTTAACGGAGCTTGTTAATCTCGCTTTGGAAACAAGACCGGACTATAAAAGCAGAAAGTATGATTTGGAAAGCGCAGAAGATGCGGTTACAATGGCATGGGGAGGATATCTTCCAACATTATCAAGCAGCGGTGGATTTGGTTCCAGCGCAAACTCATTGGATCAGCTTTTTGAATCAAAAGGATATTCTTTCGGATTAAGTCTGAACATTCCAATCTTCTCCGGCTTTGCGGTTGATAACCAGGTTCAGCAGGCTAAAGTACTATCAGAAAATACTGCAGTTGAACTTGTTGAGCTTGAAAGAGCAATTAAAAGAGATATTCAAACTGCATTTTTAAATTTGCAGGCTGCAGAAAAAGCATTGGAGGTTGGTGAAAGAAATGTGATTGCTGCAGAGGAAAATCAGAAAATAGAAGAAGAAAAATATAATCTTGGTTCCGGTACAATTCTGAATGTGCTTGTTGCAAATGCTGAATATACAAACGCAGTTACAAACTACATCAATGCACAGTTCGATTATTTGAGATTAAGTGAAGAGTTGAAATATCAGCTCGGTAATCTTGATTATTCCATGTATGAATGATCATCAACTAAGATTTTAAATAAATTTAATAATAGGAGTATTCCATGGCGAATGGGAAACAAAAAAAATCGAAGAAGAAAGTAATTATATTCGGCGGACTCGGGCTGCTTGTTGTTGTATTAATTCTGATTGCATTTCTTGGCGGAAGCAAGGAAGAAATAATTGCTGTTCAGGTTGAAGAAGTAATTAAGAGAGACATTACCCAGACAGTTGCCGCAACCGGAAAAATTGATCCGGAGTTTAAAGTTGTAATTACTCCTGAGGTAACCGGTGAAGTTGTTAATCTGCCGGTAAAAGAAGGAGACAAAGTTAAGAAAGGTGATCTTCTCTTAAAAATAAAACCAGATGTTTACATCGCTCAAAAGGAACGTGCGGAAGCAAATCTTGCATCTGCAAAATCTACCCTTGCAATGAGAAAAGCGGAACTTGATAAAGTGAATTCTGACTTCAAAAGAATAAAAGAACTCCATTCCAAAGGTCTTGCAAGTGATGCAGAACTTGAAACAATTGAAAGCACATATCTTCAGGCAGAAGCAGCTTATCATGGTGCGCAGGCAAATGTTGCACAGGCAGAAGCATCTCTTCGTGAATCAAATGAAGAGTTGTACAAAACAACAATTTATTCACCAATGGATGGTACTATTACACAATTAAACATTGAGCAGGGTGAAAGAGTTTTGGGCAGCGGATTCAGCCAGGGTACTAATATAATGACTGTTGCAGATCTCGGAAATATGGAAGCAGTTGTTGATGTTGATGAAAATGATGTTGTACTGGTTTCTATCGGTGATACCGCTAAAATTAAAGTTGATGCTTTTGGTGATAAAGAATTTAAAGGTGTTGTAACAGAAATCGGAAACAGTGCACAAACTGCAGGATTGGGTACACAGGAACAGGTAGTTAATTTCAGCGTTCGAATTAAATTAATTGATCCAGATCCGAATTTAAGGCCGGGAATGTCTTGCAACGCAGATATTGAAACAGAAACCCATTTTGATGTATTGAGTGTTCCTATTCAAAGCGTTACTGCACGTTCAGGCAGCGCAATTCCATCTGATGATCAGGAATCAACTCCGCCCGCTCCTCAAACAAATACTAAGCCAAAAGAGATTGTTTTTGTTGTTGAGAATGGAAAAGCAAAATCAGTTGAGGTTGAAACTTCAATAAGTGATGATAATTATATTGAAATTACTTCCGGCCTTGAAGGCGGCGAGAAAGTTGTGAGCGGAAGTTATAGGGCAATTTCAAGAGAACTTTCTGATGGTGCAAATGTTCGTGTTGAGGGAAAAGGAAAACCTCAGCTCGCTAATAAAAATTAATAAACGGAATAAGAGATGAACATTATTAATATTGAACATATCTCAAAGGTTTATCAGGTAGGTGCGGAAGAAGTTCACGCTCTGAGAGATGTATCTCTTACGATCAACAAAAATGAATACGTTGCTATCATGGGCCCTTCCGGTTCCGGAAAATCAACCTTAATGAATATGCTTGGCTGTCTCGATACACCTACTGCAGGTAAATATGAATTTACCGGAGTGAATGTAAGCCAGATGACAGATAATGATCTGGCCAAAATCAGAAATAAAGAAATCGGATTTGTGTTCCAGACTTTTAATCTTCTATCAAGAAGCGATGCACTCCACAACGTTGAGCTTCCATTGATTTATGCGGGAGTTCCTGCAAGTGAAAGAAGGGAAAGAGCGGCGCAGGCTTTGGCCGATGTTGGTCTTGGTGATCGTATGCATCATAAACCGAATGAACTTTCCGGCGGACAAAGACAGCGTGTAGCAATTGCGCGTGCGCTTGTTACAAATCCCTCTATCATTCTTGCTGATGAACCTACCGGTAATCTTGATTCAAAAACTGGTGAAGAAATTATGGTACTCTTTAATGAGATTTACGAGAAAGGAAATACAATCATTCTTGTAACTCATGAAGAATACATTGCTGAGCATGCCGCTAGAATTATAAGAATTAAAGACGGATTGATCGAATCGGATAAACCGGTAGAGAACAGGTATATTCCTAAACTTAAAGTGGCAGCAGAATAAAAACGATTTTGGGTTTGAACGGGCAATGTAATTAATACATTGTATAATTTATTTGTGAGCGTTTTATGAAAAACTTACTATTCGAACTTCGCGAAAGCATGGTTATTGCTTTAAGAGCTATCAGGGCAAATAAAGTAAGATCCGTTTTAACCATGCTTGGAATTATTATCGGCATTACTTCTGTTGTGTTGATGACCACTGCCATCAAAGGAATTGATAATTCATTTCAATCCGGAATAAGCGCACTTGGCACAGATGTTTTATACATTGATAAATGGGCATGGTTTTCAAATGAAGATTGGTGGAAAATGCGCAACAGAAGAAATATTAAAATGGAAGATTATATGCGCTTTAAAGAACTTGCAAAACTTCCTGTTGCTACCGCACCGGTGATAAATTCAAGACAGACCGTTAAGAATGGTGATTTACGCGTTGATGATGTTTTCTTAAACGGCTCAACAGCCGATTATCTTGCTACTACAAATTTCACTTTTGATGCAGGCAGATTTTATTCTGAAATGGAAAGCAACGCTGCAAGAAATGTGGCTGTAATCGGAAGTGAAGTTGCAAAAAATTTATTCCCGCTTGGAAATGCACTTGATAAGAATATTAAAATTGGCGGAGTAACTTTTAAAGTTGTTGGTGTTCTTGCTGAGCAGGGAAGTTTTATTCTTGGTGCATTCAATCCTGATAATCAGGTTTTCATTCCTATCGGAACTGTATTTAAACATTTTCTCGGACAATCATTCGGATCAATTACAATTAATGTTCGTGCGCCAAACCCGGCACTTGTTGAAGAAACAAAAGCAGAAGCAGAAGGAGTGATGAGAAAGGTCCGCGGTTTAACTTACAATGAACCGAATGATTTCTCAATCAATCAACAGGAAGGATTAATGGAAAACTATAATTCTGTGGTTGGTGTTATACAAATAGCAGGATTATTCATAACAGGACTCTCTCTTTTCGTTGGTGCAATTGGAATTATGAATATCATGTTTGTTTCTGTAAAAGAAAGAACACGTGAAATTGGTATCAGGAAAGCAATCGGTGCAAAAAAGAGAACCATACTTGGACAATTTATTCTTGAATCTTCAACTATCTGTATAATGGGCGGTTTAATTGGATTACTATTTGCCGTCCTGCTAAGTATGATGGTAAATCAATGGATACCAACTTCTGTTCAATATGATGCTGTAACTATTGCTATACTTGTTTCTTTAAGTACAGGAGTTGCTGCCGGTTTTGCTCCAGCATATACTGCCGCAAAAATGGATCCTGTGGAAGCGTTGAGGTATGAGTAAATGAAACCAGGAGAAATATTTTCTATAGCTTTCCAATCTTTGGTTAATAACCGATTGAGAACAATGCTTACTGTATTAGGCGTAGTTGTTGGAATATTTTCAATAATTGTGATTATGACGATTATAACGATGCTTCAGAAAAGTATTGAAAGCGGTTTTTCTCAGTTGAATAAAAATACTTTTCAGATTGAAAAATTTGATAGAATGCGCGGCGGCGGTCCAAATCAAAATCAAAAATGGAGAAACAGAAAAGATCTTACCATTGATGAATTTAACCGGCTTAGAGAAATGCTTACGCAGGCTAAATATGTTGGCGCCGAGCAATGGCAGTTTGGAAAAATTGTAAAATTTAAAAATATTGAAACCAATCCCAATATAAGTATTGCTGGAATTACTTTGGATGCAATGCGCACAAATAACTGGAATGTAATGATCGGGCGTGAACTGCGCCAGAATGATATTCAATACTCAAATGATGTTTGTATTCTCGGCCAGGATGTTGTTGAAAAATTATTCGGCGGAGAATCACCGATTGGTAAAACTGTTCGTGTGGACAGCAAGCCTTTCCAGGTAATCGGCGTACTTGAAAAAAATCCACAACTATTCGGACAGAGCAGAGATAATTACATCATCATGCCAATAACTTCTTTTCAAAGTATGTATGGAAGAAGAAACAGCAGTGTAAACATAATGGTTACTTCCCACAGCAAAGAAGATTATGATGATTTGATTGAAGCAGCCATTGGTCATATGCGCACTATCCGAAAGGTTGAAGCAGGTGAGGAAAATGATTTTTCTGTTTTCAGTAATGAATCACTGATAAACCAGGTTAATAATATTACATCAGGAATAAAAATAGGTGCACTCGTTGTTTCAATTATTGCTCTGCTTGCCGCAGGAGTTGGAATTATGAACATCATGCTTGTTTCTGTAACAGAACGTACGCGTGAAATAGGTATACGTAAAGCTATTGGCGCAAAAAAATCCAGTATTCTCATGCAGTTTATTGTTGAAGCAATTTCACTTTGTATGTTCGGTGGATTTATTGGAATTCTTGCTGGTGTTGCAATAGGCAATTTTGCCGGAAGCATGCTTAATGCACAAGCTGCAATTCCTGTTGATTGGGTATTGATCGGTTTATCTCTTTGCATTTTTGTTGGACTTATTTTCGGAACATATCCGGCTTATAAAGCTTCCAATCTTGATCCAATTGAAGCTTTAAGATATGAATAGCCGTAAATAATCTTCTCAATTTTATTACGGTATTTATTAAACATTTATTTGTTTGTATATTAGGAACGCTTCGGCACAACGCAGAAGCGTTTTTCTATTTTTAACGGGCTAAGGGAAAATGAATTTCACTCAAACTGTTGCTGTTTCATTCCAATCTCTAAAAAATAATAAACTGAGAACAATGCTTACTGTTCTCGGTGTTGTAGTTGGAATTTTTTCAATCATTGTGATTATGACAATAATTTCAATGCTGCAAACAAGTATTGAAAACGGTGTATCACAGTTAAATAAAAATACATTCCAGATTCAAAAATTTCCTGCTATGCACGGCGGCGGACCAGGCCAGCGTTCCAAGTACAGAAACAGAAAAGATCTTACAATGGAAGAATTTGAAAGACTTGAAAAGCTTTTAACACAGGCAAAACACATCGGTGCAGAACAATGGCAGTTCGGAAAAATTGTTAAATACGGAAACAAAGAAACCAATCCAAACATACAGGTTGCGGGCATTACAGTTGGTGCACTTGCAACAAATAACTGGAATGTTGAATATGGAAGAACTATCCGCTCCACAGATGTTCGTTATTCAAATGATGTGTGTATTATTGGAAAAGATATTGTTGACAAATTATTCATGTCTATTAATCCAATCGGGCAGATAATCAGGGTTGATTCAAAACCATTGCAGGTTATTGGTGTGGTTGAACAACAGCCGCAGCTTTTCGGCGAAAGCCGGGATAGTTATATCATAATGCCCATTACAACATTTCAATCTATTTACGGCAAGAGAAGCAGAAGCATAAATATAACCGTTATGTCTCATTCAAAAGAAGATTATGATGAAACGATTGAAGCAGCAATTGGATACATGAGAACAATAAGAAAGGTGCCGCCCGGTGAAGAAAATGATTTTGATATTTACAGTAATGAATCTTTAATCGGACAGATAAATGATATTACAAGCGGAGTTAAAATTGGCGCAATTGTAATTTCAATTATTGCGTTGCTTGCTGCCGGAGTTGGAATAATGAACATCATGCTTGTTTCAGTTACAGAACGTACAAGAGAAATCGGCATCAGGAAAGCAATTGGTGCCAGAAAGAAGAATATACTGCTTCAATTTTTAATTGAAGCTGTTGTGCTTTGTTTGGTTGGCGGCGTAATTGGTATAGTGCTGGGTGTTGGAATCGGAAATCTTGCAGGTTCACTCCTTAATGCAACTGCTGCAGTTCCGGTTGATTGGGTGCTTATTGGTTTGGCTTTGTGTTTGTTTGTTGGCGTTGTTTTTGGAACTTATCCGGCTTACAAAGCAGCTAATCTGGATCCAATTGAAGCACTAAGGTATGAATAGTTTTTAAGGAATCAGTATTTCTTTTATCCAGCCAGTTCTGTCTAAACGGAATAGTTCACGTTCCGGAATTATATAATAATTTGAACCGCGTCAGAACTCTATTTTATCTGGAATGATTTAAATTCTCTTAACTGCTGCAGGCAGATTAATTTTACTTTTATCCGGTAAAGATTTTTTTGATGATTCAATCTCATCGTGAAATTTCTTTAATGATTTTATCACTCCGCTATGAAATGCAATTCCTGAATAAGATTGATCAAGTATCCTGTAAAACTTTAATTATTTTCCGGAGAAGAATTATTACTCTTTGTACATGCGGATGGATTTAGAAAATATTACCAGCCCCATTAATTTTATTTGGGTTAAAAATGATTTGTACAGCAGCCTGCATATATTATTTGTTTAAATAATGATTTTTCTCAGAATAGCTTAACGCTTCAAATCACAAAAAATATTTTCTTCAGCGGTGTGTACAGATTATATCACTTGATAAAAGAGGGGATGAAATATAATTTTACCATTCACTAAACAATCCGCCGGAGGCGGACTTTTGAATTATAGTTTGAAATTTATAAGCATATTAATTCTTTTCCCGGTATTGTGCATAAAGCTTTCTGCACAAAATGATTTTAATAAGAAAATTGTTGTTGACACTATTAAAATAAATTTTGAAAACTATTACACCATTTCTGATGTATCAATCATTCCATTTACAGAAACCATAAAGCTCCGCGGATCAATTTTAAAGAGTGATGATTACAATTTTCACTATCAAACCGGAAGTTTCACTCTTTCTGATTCTCTTGCTTATTCAGTATTTGATACTTTAATCGTTACATATCTTTCCTACAATACCGGACTTAAGAAAGAATACAAAAAACGTAGTCTTGTAATAAGATATGATGAAGTTTCTCAGGACACTGTTTTAACAGTGCAAACACAAAGTAATCCGTTATCAGTAAATTCTATTTTTGGAAATGATATTGAAAAAAGCGGGACGCTTGTTAGAGGGTTTACAGTTGGAACAACAAGAGATTTTACACTTCAAAGCGGATTGCGTCTGCAGCTTTCCGGAAGATTATCAGAAGAGATTGAGATTGTTGCAGCACTTACTGATGAAAATACTCCGATTCAGCCTGAAGGAAATACAGAAAAACTCGAGGAACTTGATAAAGTTTTTATCCAGATAAAACATCCATTAGCAGAAGGAACTTTTGGTGATTATCAGCTTCAAAAAAAATATGGTGAATTTGGATTTGTTGATAGAAAATTGCAGGGACTGCTTGGTGAATTTAATGTTGATGATTTTAACGGGTATGTTTCACTTGCTGGTTCAAGAGGAAAGTTTAATACAAATTATATAACAGGAATTGAAGGCGTTCAGGGGCCGTATCGTTTATCAGGAATAAATAATGAAAGAGACATCATAGTTATTGCGGGCACAGAAAAAGTTTTTCTTGATGGAGTTGAGATGCGCCGGGGTGAAGGAAACGATTACGTAATTGAATATGCAAATGCTGAAATTACATTTACACCAAACAGGCTTATCACTTCTGCCAGCCGCATTACTGTTGATTTTGAATATACAGACAGAAGATTTACAAGAAATTTTTTCGGCGCCGGATCTGAAGGAAAATTTTTTGATGATCAACTGGCAGTTCAATTTCAATATTTAAGAGAAGGTGATGATCAGGATGCACCGATTGATATTTCACTATCTGATGAAGATAAAAATATTTTGTATGCAGCCGGTGATAACAGGGAGCTTGCAGTCAAATCAGGAATTTCATTTGCGCAGCCGGATTCAGCTGGAAACGTTAGAGGTGCTTACGAAAAAATAGATACTACACTAAATGGTGAAGCTTTTGCTTTTTACAGGTATAATCCGGGAAATCCTGGTGCTTTATACAATCTCTCCTTCAGCTATGTTGGGGAAAGGAAAGGTGATTACACAAGAGAAAGTATCGGAAACTTTTTGTTTGTTGGAAGAGGAGCCGGAGCCTACCTGCCGCTGGTTTACTTGCCTCTGCCTGAACTTAGACAAACGGGGAACCTTGTGGTGAATTTCAATCCATTAAAAAATGTTCAGGTAAATCTTGATCTCAGCGGAAGCTTATGGGATAAAAACAGATTATCTGATTTGGATGATACAGATAACGGCGGCTATGCAAGAAATATTCTGATTAAAGTTGATCCATCAGAAATAAAATTCGGCGATCTTAATTTTGGAAAGGCTGGCGTTTCTTACCGGGACCGCTTCATTCAAAAAAGTTTTATTACGCTTGATAGAATTAATGAAATTGAGTTTAACAGGCATTACAATGTTAACACTGAAATTCAGGAAGATGAGCAACTTCGCGAAATTAGTTTAGCATTAATTCCAACAGAAAATTTAAACATTAATTCTTCATTGGGATTATTGAGGAAGGGAGATTCATTCAAATCAAACAGATATAATAATTTTCTCTTATTCACTGATAAAAAAAATTATAGCATTGATTACAATTTTGATTATGTGGAGTCTCAAAATAATTTCTTGAAAAGTTACTGGCTTAGACAAAGAGGAACAGGCTCTTACCTAATTGGCAGCTTTAAACCAGGTGTTGAATTTCTTGCAGAAGACAGGAAGGATAAAAATTTTGTAAATGATTCTTTACTCAGCGGAAGCCTGAAATATCATGAAATAAATCCTTTCATTGAAATAGAAAATCTGAGCGGATTTAATCTTCAAACAAAATTTTCAATTCGTGAAGATTATTTTCCGGTTGAAGGAATAATAATGAAAGAATCGCGCTCAACTACTCAATATTATCAAATAGGATATTCAGCAGGCAGAAATATTAATTCAAATCTGAACATCACGATTAGGGATAAAAAATACACACAGGAATTTAAAAATTTAGGAAATCTTGATGGACAGACAATTCTCGTAAGATCGCAATCAAGATTTAAAATATTTCAGCCTGCTGAAGGTGATCTTTATTATGAGGTATCTACCCAGCGTTCCGCCCGGCTTCAGCGTGTGTTTATACCTGTTGATCGGGGAAACGGAAATTATATTTATCTCGGTGATCAAAACAATAATGGCATACAGGATGAAGCTGAATTTGAACCAACATTATTTGAAGGCGATTACATTCTTGTTACGGTTCCCACTGATGAATTATTTCCTGCGATTGATCTTAAAGCAAGTACACGCTGGAAGATAAAATTTGGTGAATTTTTTTCTGATAAATCATTATTGAAAAATATTTTCTCACCTTTATCATCTGAAACTTTTTTCAGGCTTGAAGAAAACAGCAGGGAGGAAGATTACAAGAAAATTTATCTGCTTCAATTTTCGTCTTTTCAAAATGAGGATAAAACAATCCGCGGATCGGATTATATTCAGCAGGATTTTTTCTTGTGGGAAAATTCTCCCGAACTATCTTTCCGTTTAAGATTTGCGCAAAGAAAAAGTTTAAATCAGTTCAGCGGCGGAGTTGAACGATCATATTTAAGAGAAAGAAGTTTGAGAATTAAATTCAAAATGATAAAAGAAATTGGTAATCAAACTGATATTGTAAACGAAACTGATAATGTGCGTGCCGCAGTTTCTTCCAACAGAAGAAGAGAAATTGAAGGCAGCAGCATAAGCACTGATTTTTCATACCGGCCTGAAAATTATATTGAAGCGGGATTCAGAATTCGTGTTGAAAGACGAAAAGACAGTTTCCCTTCATCACCAACTTTAATTGATGTGAATTCTTTGCTGTTAAGATTGAACATTTCCTTTGAAGGACGCGGCAGACTTAGAGCAGAAGTTGAACGCAATGAACTTCTTGTTAACAACACAGAAAATTTCCTGCCATTCGAACTAACAAAAGGAAATCTTCCCGGGAAAAATTATTTTTGGAGACTCAATTTTGATTACCGCATATCAGACAATCTGCAATCCACTTTGGGATATGAAGGAAGACTGCAGGGAAAAGGGAAGGTAATTAACACATTGCGCGCAGAGGCAAGAGCATATTTCTAAATTTATAAGAAAGGAAATTTGTGAAGATAATCAGCAACATGGTTGAAGTTCATGTTTTCAGAGAAACTGAAGCTGGAATAGAATTTCTTTTATTGAAAAGATCAGAGAATGAAATTTATGCCGGATTATGGCAGATGGTAAGCGGCAAAATTGAAGAAGGTGAAAAAGCTTATGAAGCAGCACTCCGGGAGATAAAGGAAGAAACCGGACTCGTACCAGAAAAATTGTGGGTTGCTCCTAACGTAAATCATTTTTACTCACATGAACATGATTTTATTTCAGTGCTTCCTGTTTTTGCTGCAAAAATTTCTTCAGCCACTGATGTGATTTTATGTGATGAACATTGTGAATATAAATGGGTTAAGCCGGAAGAAGCCAAAAAACTTTTAACATGGGAAGGACAAATAAAATCTGTAAGTATTATTACCGAATATTATATAAATCATATTGAGCATCTTAATTTTGTGGAGATAAAATTTTAATAGCGGATATTATCATATAAAAATATTATGCTTTAAAAATTCATTTAGCTATTTTTGAAAAGCACAATTTAATATATCAGGAGTACTAATTTGGGCTTATTAGTAGTAGGCTCCCTCGGCCTCGATACAGTATCAACACCATTTGATAAAGTAGAAAACGCTTTAGGCGGATCTGCTGTTTATATTTCTCTCGCTGCAAGTTATTTCAGCGGGCCAACTCACATTGTTGGTGTGGTTGGTGATGATTTTCCAAAAAAATATTTAGATCTGCTTGAATCACGCAATATTGATCTTGAGGGATTGCAAATTGTACCAAACGGAAAAACTTTCCGGTGGTCAGGTAAATATCATTATGATTTGAATGTTCGTGATACATTATTAACAGAACTTAATGTGTTCGAAACTTTCAACCCGGTTATTCCTGATAAATTAAGAAAATCAAGATTTGTTTGTCTCGGTAACATCGATCCCACATTGCAGCTAAGAGTTCTTGATCAAATGGAGCACCCGCATTTTGTTGTCTGCGATACAATGAACTACTGGATTGAAGGAAAGAAAGAAGAATTATTATCGCTGCTTAAAAGAGTAAACGTACTGATAATAAATGATTCTGAAGCACGGCTGCTTGCTAAAGAACCAAACCTTGTTAAGTCTGCAAAAATAATTCGTGAAATGGGCCCGGAAATTTTGATAATTAAAAAAGGTGAACACGGAGCTCTTCTGTTTACTGAAGATATAATTTTTTCTGCTCCTGCTTATCCAATGGAAATGATTTATGATCCAACTGGTGCCGGTGATTCTTTTGCCGGTGGCTTTATTGGCTATCTTCATAAGACACAGGATTTGAGTCCTGAAAATATGAAATGCGCGGTTGTTTATGGAAGTGCAATGGCTTCGTTTTGCGTTGAAAAATTTAGTACAAAAGGTTTGGAAGAAGTTGAACACTTGCGCGTGCATGACAGGTTCAGAGAATTTTTAAATCTTTCAAGATTTAATGAAGCAGAATGAATTCAGATAAATTAAAAGGGGAAGAATATTTTGCACTAATCTTCAGGGATGATCAATTTATTTTTTTGGATCAGACCAGACTCCCAAATGAAGAAAATTATATAATAACTGAAGACTATAACCGGATTGCCGAAGCAATTGAAAGACTTGAAATAAGGGGGGCGCCAGCAATTGGTGTTGCTGCAGCCTATGCATTATCACTTTCAATTAAAAATCTTTCAGAGAATTCTTTACAAATAAAACGGGATGCTTTCCAAACTGCATATAACAGACTGGCTCGTACAAGACCAACTGCCGTTAATTTGTTTTATGCTCTTGATGAAATAAAAAAAGTATTTGAAGCCAATGAGAATGCTGAAAAACTTTATTCATTACTAAAAAATGCAGCAATTAAAATTCATGAAGATGATATAGAAAAGTGCAGAAGGATTGGTGAAAACGGACTGGTGATCTTCAAAAAGAAATCAACTGTTTTAACCCACTGCAATACAGGCAAACTTGCAACCGGCGGTGATGGTACAGCATTTAATGTAATAAAAAGGGGATTTCAAAATGAGCTTGTAAGTTTTGTTTATGCTGATGAAACACGCCCGCTTCTTCAAGGCTCGAGATTAACCGCATACGAACTTGATAAAAACGGAATTCCGTTTGCAATACAATCTGATTCATCAGCAGCAGTGTTAATGGCTGAAGGAAAAATCGATCTTGTAATTACAGGTGCTGATCGTATTGCTTCAAACGGAGATAGTGCAAACAAAATAGGAACATACAATCTTGCTGTACTTTGTAAATATCATAACATTCCTTTCTACATTGCAGCACCAACAACTACAATTGATAAAAGCATTACTTCAGGTAAAGAAATTAAAATTGAATTCCGCAATAAAGCAGAATTGATTTCAATTAAGGATGTGAAAATTTCAAGAGAAAATTACAGCGCATTCACCCCGGCATTTGATGTAACTCCTGCCGAACTTATCACCGGAATAATTACTGAAGAAAAAGTCCACTACTTTCCTTATTCTTTTTAAATAACTTTACACTTGAGAAGTAATTATTTTTATAAAGCTGTTCTAAAAATGATTTTAAAATGAGCGAAATAATTAAAACAGAAGCTGTCGTACTCAGCAAATTGAATTATGGTGATACATCATGCATTGCAAGTTTGTATACAAAAGAATATGGAAAACTCTCTGCTATTATTAAAGGCGGAAGAAGTCCAAAATCAAAAATGGGATTGTTGGTTGATCCTTTAAATCATCTTCAGTTAATAATATATAACAAGGAATCACGTGAACTTCAGCTTATTTCAAGCGCTGATCTTGTTACTCATTTCAGCAGAATTAAAAATGATTTTGATAAGCTAAAATATGCATACGCAATTCTTGAACTTGTAAAAAAATGTACAGTTGAACATGAAGCGAATGAAAAAATTTTCCGGGGTATAATCAGAATTCTCGAATTGATTGATGCATCAAAGGAACCGGATGAAGTTTTATTCGGCAGATTTTTTTTATTCTTTTTAAAAGAAACGGGAATTGAACCTCAATTCGAAAAATGTGCCGGTTGCGGAAAAACAACGTTAGAAAATATGGAGTTGTCCTATAATAACGAATTGGGTATTTTATGTAATAATTGCAGGAAAGATTACATTGCATCGTACAGCATTAGTGCGGAACTTTTTCGTTATCTGCTCTGTCTAAAAGCCAATAAAACCACAAATCATGTTAGTAAAGAAACAATGGACAGAGCCGTTATTTTTATGGAGAAATTTTTAATGTATCATTTCTCTGAATTTAAAGGCATTCAAGCTTTTCAATTATTTAAATAAGGAATTTTTATAGAATATTTTTACTGCTGCGTAATGCAGATAAAACTAATTTTTATGGAGGAGATTTAAATGAAGTCCAGAAAAATGTTCGGGGCAGTTTCATTGGTTGTTGTAGGAATTTTGTTTGGTGCCTTGCTTGTCTCCGGGTTCGGGCTTGTAAGACCAAGCATGGCGGATATAAATCTTGGCGCATCCGCTCCGCCTGTTAATCTTGATGCCGATGCAACATCGTTCAGCAAAGCATTTATTGAAGTTGCCGAAAAGGTAACACCCGCAATAGTTCAAATTAGTGTCGTATCTAAAACTTCAAACAATCCTCATGGTGATTTTTTCTTCTTCCCATTCTTCAAAGATTTACCAGAAGCTCAAAAAGGCTCAGGCAGCGGAATTATAATTTCTGAAGATGGATATATTGTTACTAATAATCATGTTGTTGAAAACGCAACAAGCGTGGAAGTTGGTTTATACGATAAAAGAAGACTGAGTGCTAAAGTAATCGGCACTGATCCGTTAACTGATCTTGCGGTAATTAAAATAGATGCAGATAATTTGCCTACTGCTTATCTCGGGGATTCTGATAATTTGAAAGTTGGACAATGGGTTATGGCAATTGGCAATCCTCTCTCGCTTTCTTCTACTGTTACTGCGGGAATCGTAAGTGCAATCGGAAGAGGTAAACTAGGATTAATCAGAGATAGTTATGGAGTTGAAAATTTTATTCAAACAGATGCTGCTATTAATCCCGGCAACAGCGGCGGTGCTCTTGTTGATTTATCCGGTGCTGTAATCGGAGTTAATTCGGCCATTGCTGCTAGCAGAACAGGAACATACATTGGATATGGTTTTGCTATTCCAATAAATCTTGCAAAATCTGTTGCAAAAGATCTTATTGCTCACGGCAAAGTAAGCAGGGGTTATATAGGAATTAATATTGGTGAGATTGATTATGCAATGGCAAAATCTTTAGGATTGGACAGACCACGCGGAATTATTATACAGGGAATTGTTGAAGGCGGTGCTGCTTCTAAAGAAGATATAAAAGAAGGTGATGTAATTCTTAAAGCGGATGGAAAAGAAATTAATCAGCCAAATGAATTGCAGAGTTATATTGCATCTAAATCTGCCGGCACAAAGGTTAATCTTACTTTGTTCAGAGATGGAAAAGAAATTGAACGATCGGTTACCTTGAAAGCCCGTGATGAAGATGGAAACGCAGCACCTGTAGTTGAAACCGGAGATGATGAAGATGAAAGCGAAAGCAGTTCCACTGCAAGTGCAACATTTGATGCTCTTGGTTTAACTGTAAGGAATATGACTTCGGAAGATAAATCACTTTATAAGGTTGATTCCGGTGTGCTCATTACAGACGTGGAATCTTTCAGCAAAGCATTTGATCAAAATCTCGGCAGAGGAATTGTAATTGTTGAGGCAGACCGTAAGAAGGTAAAAAATGTAAATGAACTGAAACAAATTTTTAATAGTAAAAAAGGTTCTGCCGTCTTGTTGAAAGTTCAGGATCGTGAAGGAAACCATAGGTTTGTTGGAATTGAAATTCCTGAATAGCTCATTTAAAAAATTGAATTAATTTTCACGCCCGATTTATTCGGGCGTTTTTTTTATATTTGCTCAACTAATTTATTTCCGGAGAATTAATGATCAGATTTCTTACTGCTGGTGAATCACACGGTAAAGCTTTAACAACTATTATTGAGGGTTTTCCTTCCAATCTTAAAATTGAAAATGAATATATAAACTTTCATCTCAAACGCAGACAAATGGGCTACGGCAGGGGATTACGCATGAAAATAGAAACTGATACTGCCGAAATTCTTTCCGGTATCCGTTTTCAAAAAACTCTCGGTTCACCAATTTCTCTTCTTATTAAAAACAGAGATTGGGAAAACTGGGTTGAGAAGATGACCTCCGATAAACAAACTTCAAAGATTGAAAAAATTACAATCCCGCGCCCTGGTCATGCTGATCTTGTTGGAGTATCAAAATATAATTTTAATGATATACGAAATTCTATCGAACGTTCAAGCGCGAGAGAAACTGCCGCACGTGTTGCTGCAGGAAGCATCGCAAGGAAATATCTTGAGGTTTTCGGAATTTCAATTGGCAGTTTTGTAGAAAGCATCGGCGGGGTTTATCCAAAAGAAAATTTTGCTGATAAACTTTTTAATAATAATCTGCCAAATAATTTTAAAGGATGGAATTTATCAGAGCAATCAGATAAAAGTGAAGTAAAAGTTTTTGATAAAGAACAGGAAACAAAAATTATAAACAAAATTAAACTTGCAAAAAAAAGAGGTGATACCTTAGGCGGAACATTTTTTATTGTGGCAACCGGAGTTCCGCTTGGATTAGGTAGTTTTGTTCATTACGATACCAAACTCGATGCTGAAATCGCTCACTCAATAATGTCAATCAATGCAGTTAAGGCTGTATCAATAGGTACAGGTTTTGAAGCAGCAGAAAAATTTGGTTCCGAATCTCACGATGAAATTATTAAACGCGGTGATACAATCTCACGTAAAACAAACCGTGCCGGAGGAATCGAAGGCGGAACTTCAACAGGATTGCCGATAATTGTCCGTGCAGCAATGAAACCAATCGCTACCTTAATGAGCCCGATAGAAACTATTGATTTAAAAACAATGAAATCAATCGAGGCAAGGAGGGAGAGAAGTGATTTTGTTGCCGTTCCTGCTTGTGCTGTAATTGGAGAATCGATGCTTGCTTGGAGCCTTGCAAAATTCTTTGTTCAAAAATTTGGCGGTGATTCAATTGAAGAAACATTGGATAATTATAAAACCTATCTGAAGAAACTTCCAGGCAGAGTTAAAAAGAATTTCAGTAAATAATGAACATCAAAGATGTTTTAAATTATGGAAGAAAAAGCTATTCAGGATTTTTATCCAGATGATGCTGCTCATTGTTTTAGATGCGGCAGGTTAAATAAACACGGCCATCAAATAAAAACTTATTGGAATAATGGTGAAACTATTACCAGATTTAAACCGGAAAATTTTCATACTGCTTTTCCCGGTTTTGTTTATGGAGGATTGATCGCCTCACTGATTGACTGCCACGGAACCGGAACTGCCGCACTTATTGCCTATAAATCTGAAGGCAGAGATTATAATTCATTCCCGCCAATCAGATTTGTAACCGCCTCACTTCAGATTGATTATCTGAAGCCAACACCAATCGGTGTCGAATTAATTCTGCACGGTAAAATAATTGAGCAGAAACAACGAAAGGTTATTTCAGAAATAACCGTTGAGGCTGATGGAGAAATAACAGCCCGGGGAAAGTTAATTGCTGTTCAAATGCCGGAAAGCATGATTAAATAATCTGAAAATTCACTCCAGCATATTTCAAAAACATAGAACAAATTTCATTCTAATATTTTACCATTATTTTTTTAAGAATAAAATGACTCATAAGTCATATTCTGATGTGAAATACCAGCTTCAATTTTCATTTTTGGCAGTCCTTACTTATATTTGATCATCCCATAACTAATTTAGGTTGTTATTTTATGGCAAATAAATACGAAATTGCAATATTAGGAGGTGGTCCGGGCGGTTATGTAGCTGCAATTCGTGCAGGACAGTTAGGCTTCAAAACGGTTGTAATTGATCATCAAAACCTTGGCGGTATTTGCCTTAATTGGGGCTGTATTCCTACCAAATCTCTCCTAAAAAATGCAGAAGTTTTTGATACAATTAAAAATCATTCTGATGATTTTGGTATCAAAGTCCAGGGATTGGAATTTGATTTTTCCAGAATAATTAAGAGAAGCAGGGATATATCAGACCGCATCACTAAAAATGTTGAGATGTTAGTTAAGAAAAATAAAGTTGATAGAATCAGAGTATACGGAAAATTAAGTTCAAATAATCAGATTGATTTGTACGATGATAAGGGAAAGAAAACTGATTCCATAACTGCGGATAATATTATTATTGCAACCGGCGCAAGTCCTCGCGTTGTTCCTTCAATTCCTGTTGATAATAAAATGATAATTACCAGTACTGAAGCAATGAATCTGCCTGAACAGCCGAAAGAACTTATTGTAGTTGGTGCAGGAGCAATTGGAATTGAATTTGCGTATTTCTATTCAGTTCTTGGTACAAAGGTTACTGTTCTTGAAATGCTTGATAGAATTCTTCCGGTTGAAGATAATGAAATTTCAGATGCACTTGCAAAAAATTTCAAGAAGAGAGGCATTGAAATTCTTACAAGCGCAGTTGTTGAAAAAGCAGAAGTTAAAGGAAAAAAAGTAAAAGTTACTGTTACCGTAAATGGGGAGAAGAAAGAATTATCTGCAGATAAAGTTTTAAGCGCAATTGGTGTTAAAGGAAATGTTTCAGGATTCGGACTTGAAGAACTCGGAGTAGAGTTATTTAAAGATCATATAAAAGTAAATAAAGAAACCTATGAAACAAACGTTAAAGGTATATACGCAATCGGTGATGTAATCGGTCCGCCGTGGCTGGCACATGTTGCATCTGCAGAAGGAATTCATTGCATAGAAAAGATTAAGGGATTAAATCCTCCCGCAATAAATTATGAAAATATTCCCGGTTGTACCTACTGCATACCACAGGTTGCAAGTGTTGGATTAACGGAACAAAAAGCGCGTGAAGCCGGATACGAATTAAAGATTGGTAAATTTCCTTTTATGGCAAGCGGCAAAGCATTTGCAGTTGGAGAAAGAGAAGGGTTTGTCAAAGTAATTTTTGATGCCAAATATGGAGAACTTCTCGGTGCACATATAATTGGTCCGGAAGCAACAGAATTGATTGCTGAATATTCACTCGCTAAATCACTTGAAGCAACCGGTCATTCAATTATCAAAACTGTTCATGCACATCCAACATTATCTGAATCATTAATGGAAGCTGCCGCAATGGCATATGGAGAGGCAATTCATATTTGATTTGAAATTGAAAAAGATGAGATGAATAAGAAATTAACATATAGTGATTTTGAAATTATAGATTACAAAGAAGCCTGGGATTTTCAGAAAAAAATATTTGAGTTAAGACACGCCGGACAAATTTCAGATGTTTTGTTATTGCTTGAACATCCTCATACTTATACATTGGGTAAAGTTGCCGAGAAAAAGAATCTGATTGGCTCTGAGGCTTATCTTACAGAAAACAAAATTTCTGTTTTTGAAATTGACCGCGGCGGAGATATTACTTATCATGGACCGGGACAAATAGTCGGATACCCGATAATTAATCTTGTTGAGTGGAAACAGGATACACACAAATATCTTCGTGCTCTGGAAGAAGTGATTATTCAAACGTGTGCTGAGTATGGATTAAACGCTGGCAGAAATCCCGCATATACCGGAGTTTGGATCGATGACAGAAAGATTGCTGCAATTGGCATTAAAGTTAGCAGATGGATAACTATGCATGGGTTCGCATTCAATATAAATACTGATCTTGCGTTGTTTAACGGAATTATTCCCTGCGGAATTACTGATAAAGATGTTACATCGCTGCAGCGGGAATTGAACCGGGAAATTCCGCTTGAAGAAGTAAAAGAAAAACTCGTTAATAATTTTAAAAACCTGTTTGAATATTCCGAAGTAGTAAATCTGCCGAAAGCGGAACTATCAAATGATATATTAACCATGATTAATCAGAAAGGCAGGCATGGCTAAAAAAAATAAGAATGAAGTTTTGGAAAAAGCAAAGAAACAAACCGAATCATCTAAACAGAAAAATACTAACGGACAACAATCTGCAACTGATTATTACAAAGCTTTGGATAAGGGTTTTCTTTTAAAATCACTCCGATACATGGTTCTTGCCCGTGCAATTGATACAAAGGCAATGAATCTTTTAAGACAGGGGAAAACTTTTTTCCATATTGCCGGTGCCGGTCATGAAGCCGTTCAAGTTGCTGTTGGCATAAATCTTAATTCTAAGAAAGATTGGCTTTTTCCATACTACAGAGATCTTGCTGTTACACTTTGTGCTGGTGTAACACCTTATGAATTTTTTCTTCAATGTTATGCCAAAGCTGATGATCCATCAAGCGGAGGAAGACAATTGCCTTGCCACTGGGGTTCTGATGGAAGAATAAATCTGCCTTCTCAATCAAGCCCGACAGGCACCCAATTTCTTAATGCAGTCGGCGCGGCGCTTGCTTCAGTTAAACAGAAAAAGGATTCTATTACTTATGTAAGCAGCGGTGAAGGAACTACCAGCCAGGGTGAATTTCATGAGGCCATTAATTGGGCAAGCCGGGAGAAACTTCCTGTCCTTTTTGTAATTGAAAATAATAAATACGCGATCTCTGTTCATGTTTCAGAACAAAGTGGGGGAAAGAATAATTCAATTGCTGAAATGATGGCTGGTTATGAAAATCTTTTCAGAGCAAGAATTGATGGAACAGATTTTTATCAATCTTTTAACAAAATAAGTGAAGCGATTGAATATATTAGATCAGGAAACGGACCTGCTTTAATTGAAGCCGATGTAGTAAGACTTCAATCTCATTCATCATCTGATGATCAGAAAAAATACAGAGCGAAGGAAGAACTTGATGCTGAAGCTGCTAAATGCCCGGTTGAAACAACCGCAAAGAGATTAATCAGTGAAGGGCATTTAACAAAAGAGGAATTTGAAAATCTTAAAAAAGAAATAGCTGCAGAAGTTGATAAAGCCGCAGATGAAGCATTCAAATCTGCTGATCCAAAACCGGAAAATGCAATTAAATATATTCTTGATGAAAGCGGAACTGCTGATAATCTTGAATATGAATCATCGCAGCCATCCGGAAAACCAATTGTAATGGTTGATGCAATTAATCATGCGCTTCATGAAGAGATGGAGAGAAACGATAAGATGTATGTTTTTGGTGAAGATATTGCTGATAAGAAAGGCGGAGTTTTTACAGCAACAAAAGGTTTATCAACTAAGTTCGGAAATGATCGTGTATTTAACTCGCCGCTTGCAGAAGCAAGTATTGTTGGTGTTGCCGCCGGAATGTCTTTAACAGGATTGAAACCCGTAATTGAAATTCAATTCGGTGATTATATCTGGCCCGCTTTCATGCAGTATAAAGATGAAGTTGCAACATTCCGTTATCGTTCAAATAATGCCTGGCCTGCTCCTGTAGTTACACGTGTTGCAGTTGGAGGATATATTCACGGCGGATTATACCACAGCCAGAATATTGAATCTATCTTTGCTCATATACCGGGAATTCTTATTGCATATCCATCAAATGCTGCGGATGCAAAAGGCCTGCTTAAAACTGCATGCAGATTGAACGATCCGGTTTTATTCTGTGAACATAAAGGTTTATACAGGCAAAGCTTTGCTACATCACCTGAACCAGATGAGAATTATCTTATTCCATTTGGCAAAGCAAAAGTTGTAAGAGAAGGATCAGATGTTTCTGTAATTTCTTACGGCGTTTCTTTGTGGGATTCAGTTATTGCTTCAAGAAAATTATCGGATGAAGGTTATTCCGTTGAGGTAATAGATATCAGAACTATCAATCCACTTGATGAAGAAACAATATACAATTCAGTTAAGAAAACAAACAAAGCAATTGTAATTCATGAGGATACATACACAGCCGGATTTGGCGCAGAAATAGCCGCAAGAGTTTCAGAGGCTTGTTTCCAATATTTGGATGGACCGGTTAGAAGAATTGCTGCAAAAGATTCACACATTCCGTATGCACCGGTACTTGAGAATGCAGTTCTTCCCGGCAGGGAACAAATCTACAAAGGCATAAAAGAATTAATTGAGTACTAAATTCAAAAAAAATAAAAAAGCAGTTCATTAAAGGAGAATAAAATGGATGTTGTAATGCCAAAAATGGGCGAGAGCGTTAGCGAAGGCACTATAATAAAATGGCATAAAAAGCCGGGTGATCTGGTTAAACGAGATGAAATAATTTTTGAGATCAGTACAGATAAAGTTGATACGGAAATTCCTTCTCCGGCTGATGGAATATTAAGTGAAATAAAAGTTAATGAAGGTGATACTGTTGAAGTAGGAACTGTTGTTGCAGTAATAAGCAGTGGAGACGCACCGGTACAGAAGGAATCTAAAGCTGCAGAAGTTCCTTCTTCAATTCAGAAAAAAGAAGAAAAGATTCCTGAAGAAAAAGTTGAGCAAGAAACATTCAAATCTGAAACTGCACCTGCTGCTAAACCGGATACTTCCGAAGGTAATTTAATTGAAATTGCAATGCCAAAGATGGGTGAATCTGTTATGGAAGGTACAATCATCAAGTGGCATAAAAAAGTAGGTGAACCTGTTAAAAAAGATGAGACAATTTTTGAAATTAGTACAGATAAAGTTGATACAGAAGTTCCCTCTCCTGCATCCGGAGTTTTAGCAGAGATACTTGTGGCCGAACAGGAAACAGTAGAAGTTGGAACAATTGTAGCAAAAATTTCTTCAGGTGAAGCAGCTGCTCCAACACAAGCAGAAAAAGAAATTAATCAGCAGGCTGCAGAAGAGAAACCAGCTCCGCCATCAGAACCACAGGAAATAACTGCTTCTATGCATGATAATTTTTCAAACGCTTCAGCTTCAAATTTGAAGCAGGAAGTTAAAAGTGAGGGAACAGGATTTTTATCTCCGCTCGTATTAAACATTGCGCAAAAAGAAAATGTAAGTCTGGATGAGTTGAGAACAATAAAAGGAACAGGACTTGAAGGAAGAATAACAAAGAAAGATATCCTTTCATTCATTGAAAACAGAGGCAAACAAAAATCAGAACCTGTCAAAGAAACAAGGAAGGAAACTCCTGTTAAAGATCAGCCTGCATTTCAAATTCCGGCGCAGCAGCAGCCATCTTATTCATCTGGCGATGTTGAAAAGATTCCGATGGACAACATCAGGCAGAAGATTATGCAGCACATGATAAACAGCCGTGATACTTCTGTTCATGTTAGTGCAATGCTTGAAGTAGATATGGGCAAAATATATAACTTCATTCAGGCAAAGAAAGATGAATATCTTAAAAAGGAAAATCTGAAATTAACTTACATGCCTTTTATTGCTAACGCAGTAGTTAAAGCATTGAAGGAATATCCGTTGGTTAATTCAACGATTGAAGGATCAACAATTCTGAAAAAGAAATTTATAAATCTGGGAATTGCAGTTGCTATTGAACCAACAGGATTGATTGTTCCAAACATTAAAAACGCTGATGAAAAAAATATTATTGGTCTTGCAAAAGCAATAAATGATCTCGCTTCAAGAACCAGGGCTAAAAAAATCTCACCTGATGATATTACAAACGGCACATTTACAATTACAAATTATGGTGTATTTGGAACAGTGCTTGGAACGCCGATAATAAATCAGCCTGAAGTAGCAATTCTTGGTGTGGGAACAGTAGTTAAGCGTCCCGTGGTAATTGAAGCGAACGGAGTTGATACGATTGCTATAAAGCCGGTAATGACACTTGTACTAACTCATGATCATCGTTTGATTGATGGAATGCTCGGCGGACGATTCCTGAAATTCATAAAAGATACATTAGAAAATTTTGATCCTGCTTCCATATAGAAAAGAAAAATAAAATGAGAAAAATAAATCAACATCAAAAAGAATATGCAGAAACTGCAGTAAAAGAAAGAGGCGAATTAGGCAAACGTCCCGATTGGCTTAAAGTAAAACTTCCTATTGGGGAGAATTTTAACGAAGTTAAAAATTTAATGCGGAGGCAGCAACTTCACACAGTTTGTGAAGAAGCACGCTGCCCGAATATTGGTGAATGCTGGGGACACAGAACAGCAACATTTATGATTCTGGGTGATACCTGTACAAGAAGCTGCGGCTTCTGCAATATAAAGGTAGGAATGCCTACAGAACTTGATTTCGGCGAACCGCGCAGAGTTGCTGATTCAGTTAAAGAATTAAATCTGCGCCATGTTGTAATTACTTCTGTTAACAGAGATGAACTTAAAGACGGCGGTGCAGAAATATTTCGTATGTGTGTGAATATTATACGCCGTGAAATGCCTGAAACAACAATTGAACTTTTAATCCCGGATTTCCGTGGAGTTGAAGAAGCTTTTGAAATCATAATGAAAAATCCTCCTGATATCCTGAATCATAATCTTGAAACAGTACCAAGATTGTATCATGCTGTAAGGCCTCAGGCAAAATACCAAAGAAGTCTTGATGTTATAAGATGGTTTAAGAACCGCGGATTAAAAACCAAAAGCGGAATAATGGTTGGGATTGGTGAAACACCTGAAGAAGTTCTAGCTCTTCAGGATGATCTTGTTGCGCATGGCTGCGATATAATGACAATCGGCCAATATCTTCAGCCGACGAAAGATCATTTACCGGTTGATCGTTATGTAACTCCGGAAGAATTCAGAATGTACAAAGAAGAAGGGCTTAAAAAAGGATTTAAAATTATTGAATCATCACCTCTGGTAAGAAGCTCATATCGTGCAGATATGCAGGCAAGAGCAGTATTTTAATTTATGTTTGATGAGAATTATCACAGTGTGATTGAAGTTAAGGGAGTATATTGTATACTAATTAGGAGGAACTAATGAACAAACTTTCCCTTACACTTAGTACACTTTCAAATATAATTGATCATTTGAATTTAAGCAGGGAGCTCTACGGAAAAATTTTAAAAACATCTCCTGAATATGAAGAATTGCTGCTAAATTTGTTCAAGCAGAAAGAATATTTCCTGAATAAAATCCTTAATGAGTATAAAAGATTATCAGGAAAAGAATATCTTTTAAATGAAAACAGAACCTACATTTTTCAGCCGTTCAGCTTAACAGATGCTGCTTACGAATGCCTTGTAGTTGAAGAAAAATTAATAGACCTTTATTCCGATGCACTAAACCAGGATTTGCTTTGGGAAGTTTATCCTTTGCTTGCCAGGCAAAGGCACATGTTAAAAAGCGCCGGCAAAAAATTGATTGAATATATCAACCAATTCAAAGAAAACAGCATCAATCTTGGTGATTTTGCTGATCATGAAGTTAATTGAATTGAAATTCAGATTTTGTTTCTAAAAATTTCACCTCTCAATTTTTATTTAATATTCAATTCGAATATTTTATTCATTTCTGTTTATCTTTAGCGGAAAAACGATAAAAATTTATTGTGAAAAGTGAAATTAAGTTCATCCGGGTAAATCTGAAAATAATCTTACGCAGATTTGTTACTCTCCTAAAAGAAAAAGTTGAACCTAAAACTTTAATCATTTTATCAAGCCTGATAGTTGGACTTGTTTCAGGGCTCGCTGCAGTTCTTCTGAAACATTTTGTACATTTTTTTCAAACCCAGCCAACCTATCTTTTTGAAAAATACGGGATTGAATGGCTTCAGCCGTTTACTCCACTGATGGGAATTTTACTTGCTGTTCTTTTTGTAAAATTAGTTCTTGGAGGAAAAATTAAAAAAGGCCTGCAGCATATCATTTATTTAATTGTAAGAAAAGGTTCTGATGTACCTCCGCGGAAAATGTTTTCACATATGATTACAAGCGGAGTTACTGTTGGATTAGGAGGATCAGCGGGATTAGAAGCACCAAGTGTTGTAACTGGCGCCGCTATTGGTTCAAACATTGCTAAAAAATTAAAGTTCAATCACCAGGTTAGAACACTTCTATTGGCTTGCGGTTCTGCAGCCGGAATTTCGGCAATATTCAATAGTCCAATTGCAGGAGTAATTTTTGCTTTTGAAGTCTTACTTCCCGAGTTCTCAATTCCTTCATTTATTCCTTTGCTTATTGCCTCTGCATCTTCTGCTGTGCTTTCAAAATTACTTTACAGCGGGCAGATTTTTTTTCTTGTTACAGAAGGCTGGGAAGTTGAATCTGTTCCATTCTATGCTTTACTTGGAATTTTGTGCGGTGCAATTTCTTATTATATAATAAAAGTTTCTCTATATTTTGATGAAGCTGCTGAGAAGATTTCACAACCATACAAAAAAGCCATTCTTGGCGGAATTGTGCTTTGTGTTATAATATTTCTTTTCCCGCCACTGTATGGTGAGGGTTATTCTTCTGTAATTGAACTTCTTGCCGGAAACTTTGGTGCTCTGCTCGATAGAAATCTTTTAAGCTTCATCTCTGACAAAGAACTTGCACTTATTGTTGCAGCGCTTCTTATTATCATCTTTAAAGTTGTTGCAACATCGCTAACTCTCGTCTCAGGCGGAAATGGTGGAGTAATAGCACCTTCACTTTTTACCGGAGCAATTACGGGATTTTTTCTCGCTCACCTTGCCGGTTACTTTGGTGTGGCAGATTTAAATCATTCAAATTTTATTGTGGTAGGAATGGCAGGAATTTTAAGCGGTGTACTTCATTCTCCTTTAACAGGAATATTTTTGATTGCTGAAGTAACCGGCGGGTATATCCTGATCGTACCGTTAATGATTGTAACCGCTCTTTCATTCTTTATATCAAGATATTTTCATCCGCACTCAATCTATACAACTCCATTATTTAAAAGTGGAATTCGTTTCAGATCAGAACGTGAAAAATATTTTTTGCATCAGCTTAACTTAAGTGATATAGTTGAAACTAATTTTGTTCAGATAAAACCAAACGCAACTTTGCGGCAGCTTGTTCAAAAGTTTGCTCATACAAGAAGAAATTTATTTCCCGTTGTAGATGATAATCAAAAACTTGTCGGCATCGTTACATTAGATGATGTACGTGAGTACATGTTTGATCTTGAAGTGCAGGATATAATTCTTGTTTATGAAATAATGAAAATGCATTTTGATACTGTTGATATAAACACAGATGTGAACAAAGTGCTTGAAATTTTTGAACAAAAACAGATTTGGAATCTTGCCGTTACAAAAAATGGAAAGTACCTGGGCTTCATTTCAAAATCAAATATATTTAATAAGTACATTTCTATCTGGGCGCAGCAGCAGGAACATATATAATTTCATTGCTCATAATTTTCTACTGTATCTCCACCGCGTAATTTTGCCTTATCAGGATTATCGCCAAATTCTTTTCTTGCCCTGCGCTGTCTGAGCAAATCCCAATATTGATCAAGCTGAATTTGAATTGAATCAAGTTCATTTCTTTCAGTATCAGAAAGATCACCCTTGCCGTACAGCCGCTGTTCTTCATCAACCAGGTTTTTTATGTGGGTTATTATTTCATTTTCTCTCATAAATTATCCCTTTCGTTTTTCAATTTCTTAATAAAGTAAAATGATTTTAATGCGGTGTGAGTTAATGCAAGTTAAAAAATCAAATTCAGCATAATTAATCTCACAGCTATTGCTTATCATCTTGTTAGTATGAAATTTATTTATAGTTTCGCCTAGTGATTCGATGTTCATAATTGGAGATAATGATGAAAAATTTTTTGATAAATAAGTATCTGGTAATTTCTTCTTTCTCTTTGCTTCTTACAATTGAACCTGCCGCTCAACAAGTACAATCTCAGGAAGATAAAACAATAAAAAACGATCAGCAGGATTTGCGGATAATCCAGGAAGAAGATGCGCAATTCAATTCAAACGCTGAACAATGGTCTGCAAGATTGAGTGAAAAGTTGAATCTTAATTCTTCTCAATCGGATAGTGTTAAAGCGATTATGATTGATTACCAAAGGCAGCGGGCTGCTCTGGGTGATGATTTAAGTAATGATCAGGTTAATGAATTCAATTCTACATTTAATAAAAGAATTGAAGCGGTTTTGAAAGAAGATCAGTTAAAAGATTTTATTACTTACAGTGCAAACTGGTGGAATGATATTAACAATGGTTTTACAATTCCACGATTTAATTATCCGCAGAATGATTTAAATCAGCAGGGAAGAAATAAAAATAATCCCGGAGATATTTTTGAAGATGGTAAGAAAGGCAGCAATCCTTCTGGTTTAAATTTGCGTAAAACTTAATCTGCATCTGAAAAGCAACTGTTAGTAAATTCATAACAGCAATCCCCAAAAAATTAAACTAACTGTGCTGCCAATATCTTAAATGGATAATTACATATGATTGAAACAATAGAAAAAAATATTAAAAGAAAACTTCCCGTTGGAGCAGAAGTACTAAACGGCGGTGTACATTTTCGCGTTTGGGCAGATAAAATAAAAAATGTAAAAGTAGTAATTGAAGAAAATTCAGATCGAAGAGAATTTGATCTAGTATCTGAAGACAACGGCTATCATTCAGCATTTATTTCAGAAGCTTCAGAAGGAATGAATTATTACTTTCGTTTGGATGATGATGAAAAATTCTATCCTGATCCCGCTTCAAGATTTCAGCCATTTGGCCCGCACGGACCATCTCAGATTGTAAATCCAGACAAATTTGAATGGAGAGATTCTGAATGGAAAGGCATATCAATTCGTGGACAAATTATTTATGAGCTTCACATCGGCACTTTTACTCATGAAGGAACATGGAAATCAGCAGCAGCGCAGTTGAATAAACTTGCTGAACTTGGCATCACAGTGATTGAGATTATGCCAATAGCAGATTTCTCCGGAAAATTCGGCTGGGGTTATGATGGCGTAAATCTTTTTGCACCAACAAGGTTGTACGGCTCCCCCGATGATGCAAGGAATTTTATAAACGAAGCTCATCTCAACGGCATCGGCGTAATCCTTGATGTTGTTTATAATCATCTTGGTCCCGATGGAAATTATTTAACTGCTTTTTCAGATCATTACCTTACTAAAAAGCATAGAACGGATTGGGGGGAGGCTGTAAACTTTGATGGTGATTTTTCAAAAATGGTACGTGAGTTTTACATCTCAAATGCTGTTTATTGGATAGATGAATTTCATTTTGATGGATTCAGGTTTGATGCAACTCAGGATATATATGATGAATCGTCAGTTCATATTCTATCTGAAATAAATGAAGCGGCATTAAAAGCTGCACATGGAAGATCAATAATCACAATTGCAGAGAATGAACCACAGCAGATTAATTTAATCTTACCAAATGAAAAAGGAGGAATTGGTTTAAACGGAATATGGAACGATGATTTTCATCATAGTGCAACGGTAGCATTAACAGGAAGAAAAGAAGCTTATTACACTGATTATTCGGGCAAACCGCAGGAGTTTGTTTCAGCAGCCAAATATAGTTTTCTGTTTCAAGGGCAGCATTATCTCTGGCAGAAGAAAAGACGGGGCACTTCAACAAGAGGAATTAAGCAGGAAAAGTTCGTCCACTTCATTCAAAATCATGATCAGGTAGCAAACTCAGGGAGAGGATATTACATTCATAAACAAACTTCACCGGGTAAGTTTAAAGCATTATCTTCGCTTACATTGCTTGGCCCGCAAACGCCAATGATTTTCCAGGGGCAGGAGTTTGCTGCGTCAAATTCATTTTTTTATTTCGCTGATCATAAAAAAGATTTAGCTGAACTGGTTCATAGAGGAAGAACTGAATTTCTTGCACAATTCAGAAGTCTTGCATTGCCGGAAACTCAGGCTAAGATTCCTGATCCATCAGATGAACTAACATTTTTTCATTCCAAGATTGATCTCAGTGAACGGGAAAAAAATTCTGAAATTTATAATATGTATAAAGATTTAATTCATTTGAGAAAAACAGATGAAACAATTAAACTTCAGGGCGTTGGGGGAATTGACGGCGCAGTGCTTGATGGAAGTGCATTCGTCATCAGATTTTTTTCTGATAATGGATTGAAGGACAGACTTCTTATAATCAACCTTGGAGTAGATTTAAATTTTAATCCCGCACCTGAACCTTTGTTAGCTCCGCCATATCAACATAGTTGGGAAATTTTATTTTCAACAGAAGATTTTAAATATGGCGGAATAGGTACAGCAGAATTAGAAACAAAAGACAACTGGAAAATTCCCGGAAACGCGGCTGTACTTTTAAAACCGGTGATAGTGGTTAAGGAGGATTAATTGGAGGAACTTGTAAGAAGAATAAAATGGGAGGATGATTCACCAAAAAATTCCGAATCTTTTTTAACCCGTGAATGGCTTGTAACAAACGGATTGGGCGGTTATGCATCGGGTACAATCTCAGGAGTTGTTACAAGAAGATATCACGGCTTGCTTATTGCGGCGCTGCCTAACCCGCATGGCAGAACAGTAATGCTTAATCATATCTCAGAAAAAATTATTCTGCCGGATAAAAGAAGAATTGATATTGGTGGAGAGGAAACAAGTTTAAACGCTTTTGCAATTCACGGCATTGATTATCTTAAAGAATTCAGGCTTGAATTCGGGCTTCCGGTTTGGGTTTATAATGTTGATGGATTTATTATTGAAAAAAGAATTCTTCTTCCGCACAAACATAATACGGTTTTAATTTCATACAGATTAATTGAGGGTTCCTCTCATGTTGAATTCTCAATCCGTCCTTCAGTTCATTTCCGCAGGCATGAAGATCGAGTGAATATAGAATTATCTGATGATTACAGGATTATAATTAAAGGGGAAAAATTTGAAATTGCCGGTGATCCGCTTCTGCCGCATTTAAAATTTCATATTTCTGATGATAATGTTTCATTGGATATACTTCAGAATCAAACACGGGAAATTTATTACCGGCTTGAAGCAAGCAGAGGTTATGAAGAAGTTGGAGAGCTTTGGAGTCCGGGTGAATTTAATATGATATTAAAAAAAGAAAACGAAGTTATCTTTACAGCCTCAACAGAAGAATGGGGAAGCATTTTAAATTATAACCCCCACATTATTCTTCAGGAAGAAATTCAACGAAGAAGAGAATTGATCTTAAAAGTACCTGACTTAAAAGAAAATACTTCAGCAGCAGAACTTGTTATTGCCGCAGAACAGTTTTTAATAACTCCGGTTGGAAGAGTTGATGAAGGGGATGTAAAGAAATCTGCTGATGAAGAAGTAAGAACAATAATTGCAGGCTATCATTGGTTTACAGATTGGGGAAGAGATACAATGATAAGTTTGGAGGGTTTAACTCTTTCAACAGGTAGATTGAATCATGCAAAATGGATCCTAAGAACATTTGCACATTATGTGAGAAATGGTTTGCTGCCAAATTTATTTCCGGAAGGTGAACAGGAGGGATTATATCACACAGCCGATGCAAGCTTGTGGTACTTTCATGCAGTGGATAGATATTTATCTTATACAAAGGATGATGAAACTCTCATAGAAATTTTTCCAAAATTGAAAGAAATAATTGATTATCATATTAGAGGAACTGATTTTAATATTCATGTTGATTCTGATGATGGATTACTTTACCAGGGGAAAGAACATTTTCAATTAACATGGATGGATGCGAAAGTGGAGGATTGGGTTGTAACTCCAAGAAGAGGAAAAGCTGTTGAGATAAATGCTCTGTGGTATAATGCTCTTTGTTTATTTGTTAATTGGATCAGACAATTGAATGGAGATAAAGCTGCAGAGCCTTATGATTATTTAATTTTTAAAGCACGTGAATCGTTCAACAAAAAGTTTTGGTATAATGAAGGCGGTTATTTGTATGATGTTATTGATGGAGAAGGAATAACGTATGATAACGCTTGCAGACCAAATCAGATTTTTGCCATTTCATTACCCAATCCAATTCTAGGTGCGGAAAAATGGGCAAGAGTCTTAAATATTGTTCAGGAAAAACTTTTAACGCCGGTTGGTTTACGTTCACTTGCACCCGGTCATCCTGATTATAAAGAAAAATATTTTGGTGATCTGCGGGCGCGTGATGCTGCATATCATCAGGGAACTGTGTGGGCATGGCTTATCGGCCCTTTTATTGATGCATGGCTGAAAGTTTATCCCAATAAAAAAGAAGAAGCAAAAAATTTGCTTTCCGGATTTGATCTTCATTTATCTGAAGCTTGTATCGGATCTATCAGTGAAGTGTTTGATGCGGAAACTCCATTCACTCCGCGGGGCTGTATTGCACAGGCATGGAGCGTTGCTGAAGTTTTGAGATGTATGATTAACCTAAACCGGATTTAAAATTCAAATTTCTCTTTTAAGCTAATTCAACAAGCATATAAATTATTATGAAAAGTATTGAGAACAACCAGTAAGCTGCAACTCCTGAACCATATTCTTTTACACCTGTAATCTTCATTTTTCCCTCAAGTTTTCCTTACATCCTGTCTTATTTCTTTAGTGAAATTCAATTTTAAAATTGAATAAGCAGAATTTCAGATGATAATTTATCGGAGAAATTTATCATGAGAATTGTTTTGCATCACCAGCGGAAACGATTTGGCTTAAGCAGAATTGAACTGTTAAATCCTTGCAATCCACCGGTATGAATTGCAATGATTGTTGATCCCGGTTTAAAGTATTTTTTATGAATTAAATCATAAATCCCATAAAACATTTTTGCGGTATAAATTGGTTCAATCTGAATATTATTTGTTGATTCAAATCTTCTAATGAAATCAAGTAATTGAGAATTGTACTTTGCATAACCGCCGAAATGATAATCCAAATTAATATCCCAATTAATTTTTCTTTTAACTTCAGCTTCTGATAAAAAATGTGATACATTATCCTTTAAAAAAGTACCTCCTTTTAAAACGGAAAAACCCAGTGCAAACTGAATTTCATTTAAGGCGGAAATAATTCCTGCAATTGTTCCACCGGTGCCGCATGGAAGACAGATATAATCAAATGGAACGGTGATGCCGGATAATATTTCTGCAGTTCCTTTTACTGCAAGAGTGTTTGACCCTCCCTCGGGAAGAACATATACATCTCCAAATTTCTCGTTAATCTTTTTCAGAAACTCAGAATCATTTTTCTTTCTGTATTCGCTTCTGCTTATGTAGTGGAGTTCCATTCCATTGTTAACTGCAAACTTTAAAGTAGGATTTAGCGGGAGATGTTCTTCTCCACGGATGATTCCGGTTGTTTTGAATCCAAAAATTTTACCTGCTGAAGCAAGTGCATAAATATGATTTGAAAAAGCTCCGCCAAATGAAAGTAGAGAATTGAAATTTTTTTCTGCCGCATCTATCAAATTATATTTCAGTTTGTACCACTTATTTCCTGATAATGCGGGGTGAATTAGATCCTCTCTTTTTATATAAAGATTTATACCTGAACTCAGTATTAATGGATCATCAATTTTTTGAAGCGGTGCATCTTCCAGCTTGAAATTTTTGATATCTGAAATTTTTTGGTTCAACATAATTCAAATATAATGATTGTAAACACAGTGAAGAACTTGTGGTTTAATTATCTACTCATAAAATCTTAAATAAAATTTTATTGGAAATAACAGTGAACAAATTAGACAAAATATTCAATCAGCTTCCCGTTGATCCTGCCGATGCTGCTGAATCAGCAGAACTCCGATATGTGTGTGATACTGATCCAGGTTATACAAGAAAGAGGAGAGGAAAAGGATTTGTGATTGTTGATTCAACAAACAAAATTACCACCGATAAAAAAATAATTGAGAGAATTAACTCACTTGTTATTCCTCCCGCATGGTCTAACGTTTGGATTTGCAAATATTCAAACGGGCATATTCAGGCAACCGGCAGAGATGCAAAAGGAAGAAAGCAATACATTTATCATACAAAATGGGATGAAATAAGAAATCAAACAAAATTTTTCAGGCTAATTAAATTTGCTGAATCACTCACTGAAATACGGCGCAGAGTTAATGCTGATTTGCGCAAACACGGGTTACCGCGTGAAAAAGTTCTTGCCGTTATTACACATTTGCTGGAAGAATCTTTGATCAGAATTGGAAATAAAGAATACATTTCGAATGGTTCATTCGGTTTAACAACATTGAAGGATAAACATCTTGTTTCAAACGGAGGCAGCTTTCAGCTTCAGTTTGTAGGAAAAAGCAGAAAGAAATGGAAGGTTGATATTCTTAACAAACGAATAGCAAAAATTGTTAAGCAATGCCAGGAACTGCCAGGCCAGGATTTATTCCAATACATTGATGATAAAGGCAGACAGTGTAATGTTTCATCAACAGATGTAAACAATTACTTGTGTGAGATAATCGGGGAAAATTTTACTGCAAAAGATTTCAGAACGTGGGGAGGAACTGTTTACGCTGCAATTGCTTTATTTAATGCAGGCAAAGCAGAATCAGAAAAAGATGAGAAGAAAAAAATTAATCTTGCTGTTAAAAATGTTGCATCACTACTGAATAACACAGTTGCAATCTGCCGAAGTTATTATATCCATCCGCATATATTTGAAGCCTACCGCGATGCTTCATTGTTCAAACTAATGAAAAGTAAAAAATCAAACAGCAAAAATTCACCGGATAAATTAAGCAGAGAAGAATTATCCGTTTTGAAGATTCTGAAATCCAGGCTAAAAAAATAGTTACAGATTGTGGAATTTTTTGGAATGTTTTTTAATATTCAATCCTGTTTTGAGAAAATTTTTTACATCCAGTTTCAATTCACCCTCTGAAGAATTGATTTCCATTCATTATAAATAATAAAGGAATTCACATGCAGCAGCAACTACAGGAAATTCTAAATGAAATTAGTGCATTTGTTTGGGGGCCGCCATTACTAATTTTATTAGTTGGCACCGGAGTATATCTTACTTTTCTTTTAAGAGGACTCCAGTTCACAAAGCTTTTTCATTCACTCTGGCTTGCATTAGTTAAACGGAAAGAAGAATCAGATGAACCAGGAGATATAACACATTTCCAGGCGCTGATGACTGCGCTTGCTGCAACAGTTGGAACAGGAAATATTGCCGGCGTTGCTGCCGCAATTGCTGTTGGCGGGCCTGGTGCATTATTCTGGATGTGGATTACAGGTTTGTTTGGTATGGCTACAAAATATGCAGAGGCAGTGCTTGCAGTTAAATACAGGGAAGTTGATGATTTGGGTACAATGAGCGGCGGACCCATGTATTACATTACAAAAGGCTTAAAACAAAAATGGCTTGGAGTAATTTTTGCTATCTTTGCTTCTGTTGCTGCTTTCGGAATCGGAAACATGGTTCAATCAAATTCCGTTGCGGATGCAGTTCAGCATTCTTTTAATATTCCTGTTGAAATAACCGGGATCATACTTGCAGTATTAACTGCGCTTGTTGTTCTTGGCGGAATTAAGAGCATCGGGAGGGTTACCGGTATCTTTGTTCCGATTATGATAGTCTTTTATGTACTTGCTTCCTTGTTTGTGGTGGTAATTCACATTGAATCAATACCTTATATATTCAAATTAATCATTACTGAAGCATTCACTCCCACTGCAGCAAGCGGAGGATTTTTAGGTGCAACAGTAATGTTATCAATAAGAATGGGAGTAGCCCGCGGAGTATTTTCAAACGAATCCGGATTGGGCAGTGCGCCCATTGCTGCTGCTGCCGCACAAACGAAGCATCCAGTAACTCAGGCACTTGTTTCCATGACACAAACATTTATTGATACAATCGTTATTTGTTCATTTACAGGTTTTGCAATTCTTGTAAGCGGAGTTTGGGATTCAGGTTTAACCGGTGTGCCTCTTACTTCAAATGCATTTTCTACTGCTTTGCCTGGCGAGTGGGGCGGTTACATAGTTTCACTTGGAATAATTCTCTTTGCATATTCAACAATTTTGGGCTGGTGTTATTACGGTGAAAAATCACTTGAATTTCTTTTAGGCTCAAAATCTGTTGTACCTTATAGGATGCTTTTTGTTATTGCTGTGTTTTTAGGTGCAGTTGCAAAGCTTGATGTTGTTTGGTCTTTTGCTGATGTGATGAACGGATTGATGGCAGTACCTAATTTAATTGCTTTACTTGGATTAGGAGGCGTTGTTGCTGCAGAGACAAGAAATTATCTTAAAGAGAAGAAGTAAAAAAATAAAAATGCACGTAGTTAACCCTTAAATTAATTACGTGCATATTTTACAATACAGAAAAATTATAACGTAGATTTTTTTCTTATCCTGTACGCAAAATATGATATAGCTGCTAAAATAAAAATCCCCATAAAACCGGCAGCTAATAATAGAAAAAGCTTGGAATAAATTTCCATTTTTACCTCGTTAAGTACTGTAAATAGTACTTAATTGAAATTGGATTAATAATCCAGAGTGGATTTCCTTTTTAGTCTGTAAGCTAAATAGCTGCAGCCAATAACAAGCAACAGGGTCCCCACAAAAATTACAACCGCAGTTATTGACAAAGTAGATAAAGTCATTTTTTGGCCCTCCCAAAAAATTTTGTGAAAATAGTTTTAAGCATAATGATGGTCTAAAAACTGTACCGAACTTAAGGAATAGATTGCGGGTAGTAAGCTTCTTTTCGCTTAAAGGTTGCAAATATTCGATAAGTGGTACAGATTTCACGTGCAGGATGTATCGATCACTTCCAGTAAAAAATAGTAAATTTACCTACTGTAAATTTCACCTTTCAGCAGCCAATCAGGTGCTGGTTCATCCTTCAAATAGTGATCAAAAAATTGCTTCATCTTAATTGTATAATCAACTTTATTTGGATACTTTTTAAGATGATGAGGCTCTCCTTCATACTGAAGAAAAATAGCTTCCTTTCCTAATCTACGCATCGCAAGATATAATTCAATACTTTGAAACCACGGAACAGCTTCATCAATATCACCATGTTCTATTAAGAGGGGAGTGTTTATTTTATCAGCAAAAAATACCGGTGAATTCTCAATGAATCTTTCAGGATATTCCCACAAACTTCCGCCTATTCTGCTTTGGTATTTTTCATATTGAAATTGTCTTGCCATTCCGGATTCCAACCTGATACCGCTATATGCGCTAATCATATTTGCAACTGGTGCACCGGCAACTGCGCAAGCAAAATAATTCGTTTGTGTTACCATAATTGCTGTCTCATATCCGCCCCAGCTATGGCCATGCAAACCTATTCTTTTCTCATCTGCAATTCCAAGTTCAACAAGCTTTTGAACTCCCGGCACAACACATTTTGTAGCTGATAAACCGGGTCTGCCAACTTCAAATTTAACATCAGGAAGAAATACAGCGTAGCCATTGCTTGCGTAAAAAGGAAAATTAGGACGATGATTTACAACCATATCATTAAATTCAAATAACCGGTATGATGAAATTTCATAAAAGTAAACAATAACCGGATATTTTTTTGTTGGATCATAATTGCCAGGTTTAATCAAAACTCCCTGCAACGGAATTCCATCAAGACTTGTCCACTCAATCAATTCAGATGTACCCCACGCAAATCCCTTAGTTTGATTTGTAAGATTTGATAATCTCCTTGTGTTTAAAAAATTTTTATCAGCTAACCAGAGATCAGGATACTCTGTATAATTTTCTCTTGTGAACAAAAATTTATCAGCATTTTTGGCTTTTGCTTTGTACACATATTTAAAATTTCCATCAACAAGTTTTGTCAGAGAATAATCCTTACCATTTAGTTTATATAATGCCGTATATTTTTTCTGATCATGAAATGCAGTTAAGAAAAGATCTTCATCTGATGAGAAATATTTTATATCAGCATCAAAATTTTTTATGCGGAATTGCAGATTGTTATTTCTGCCAAAACTTTTTGTAATATTTTCCCCTTCACCGGAAGCAGATTCAAATTTCCAGACATCATATTTATCATAAAGATAAAATGCTTCGCCGTTATTTATCCAGCCGCCAAATCCGTATCCCGGTGGATCAGCAGGTTCATCAAAATCTTCATTTGAAAATGATACATCAAAATCCTCTGTTAAATTTTTTGTTGAATTATTTTCAAAATTATACAGATAATAATTTTTAAATCTGTAATACACTGCATATTGTGCATCAGGTGAAAGCTGTGCTGTATTTTCAATACGCTCAACAAACTTTTTTCTTTTACCTGTTGGAAGATCAACTATATAAAAATCATAAAAACTTCCTTCCCATGTTATATACTTTAGGTATGGAACATCAGAATAGCCGAGCATATATTTATTATTATCCGTTACCTTAACATAAGGCATATCAAGATCCGCAAGCTGGATTATCTTTTTATTATCTAAAAAATAAACTGCAGTATATGTTTGGTCTTTAACCACCTCCCATTTTGTTTTAGCATGAGTTTTAATAATCGGATCATTCCAATGCCATACAATTAATTCTTTTCGTGAAATAATATTATCAATATCGTATGGATCTTTTTTCGTTGTATCTTTTACTTCTTCTGAATTTTTTGGTTTATATCCAAAGAATAATCTTTCCTCATCCCTGCTCCATTCAAGCTTATTTTTTTCAGGGATAAACCATCCTTCCGGCGCTTTGGATGAAGCGGCTGCAAGTTTTAAATCACCATCCCAGATGAATAAATCAGCTTCTCTTTGTTTTTTATCTTTACTAAAAACTGATCTGATGAAAGCAAGTTTACCACTGCGGCTCCAGCTTATGCTTGTGTAAATGCCGTTATAAAGAGTATCAACTATTATTTTTTCTACAGATGTTTCATTCAGCCTGTAAAGAAAAATTCCGTTTGATTTGCCCGTTGTATCTCCAACAGTAACGGACAGATAATTTGAAAGACTATCAAATGCAAAATCAATTGCATTTGGTATAATCATTTCATCTTTTGAATTAAGATTACGTAAAACCAGGGTTGTGCCATTTGGTTTTTCCGCCTTCTTTTTTTTACTATCTGAATTTAAACTGTCAGGTAATTTTTCCTCACCATGTTGATAAACAATCCATTTTGAGTTTGCTGAGAAAGCAGATGATTTAACATTCTTAAAAATCAGTGAATCATTGTTTGATAAATTCAGCAGCAGCAAATCATTCACTGGTTTATCATCTTTCTTTTCTTCTGCTTCTAAAAAATCAGGAACGATAATCCCGGAAAGCCATAAATCATTTTTAGAAAATACAGGTTTGCTTCCGACCGCAAACTTTAATTCAACTTCATTTGCAGTATTTTTAACTATTAATTCTCCATTGCCCCTATCGGGATTTGCAGTGTAGGCAATCCAATTTCCGTTATCAGAAACAGCATATTCTTTTATTTGTTTGAATTTCATTATATCTGCTAATGATAATGTTTTTTGCTGTGCAGTTAACGGAAGCGAAAATAAAATTATTATGGCTGCAACTTTCAAGTGAATCTTCATAAAGCAATCCTGAATTTTTTGTTTTCAATTTAAAAGTATTGTTTGATGATGGAAAGGGAGATTGACCAAAATTCTGCCCGGAGTTAATAAAATTCCGGGCAGGGGAAAATTAATATTTGTATTTCAGCCACTTAACTACTTCTGACCATTTTGGTTTTTTACCTGTTGAAAGAATTCCAACACGATAAATCTTACCTGCAACTGGGAAGATTAAAAATAACGTAGCGATATTGACTGCAGCAGCAAGTACAAATTGCCAGACCGGTACATCCATTATTGTAATTCTTGCCGGCATAATAATGAGTGAGGCAAAAGGAACCATTGAGGCAATTTTTGCAGTTGTGTTATTTGGATTTGATTGCATGCCTATCGCAATAAAGAAAGGAATCATAATCAACAGCATAACAGGCCACATACCACTTTGTGCATCCTGCGCATTTGTAAAGATTGAACCAACTGCTGCGTACAACCCCAGAAAGGTTAGAAGTGCAACAAAATAATTTAGAAGAAAATATAACAATTGGCCGGCATTTATTGAGAGAGAAAAATCAGCAGGAAGGACAAAAACTGTAGTTGTAATTAATACAAACACAGGCAGCATCCATATTGCCATTTGAATAACACCTGTAATAGAAGTGCCCAAAATTTTTCCGCTCAGCAATTCTGTACTGTTCAATGAAGAAAGCAACACTTCAATAATCCTGTTATTCTTTTCTTCTATCACTGCCTGCAGCATTGCTGATCCGAATACAATTAAACTGATGTATAAAAGAAATGTGAACAGGAATGATAAAACTAAATTGCCGTAGCCTTCTTCCTTTATTGCAATTGATGATCCGTCTCCAGTGTCTGCTGTTTCAGAAATTTTGTATTCTTTAAAATCAATTCCGTTTGTTGCAAATGCTATATCATCATTGGAAAGTTTTCTTTCTTTAAAATAATTGTCAATCAAAACCTTGTTGATAAAATCATCTATTTTTCTAAAGAGAGTATTGTTCTTTGGATTTTTAGAATAGAAGGCAATCTCTTTACTCTGTTCTGCAGATGAAGAAATAAAAATAATGCCTGTAAGATTTTCATTTATCAATTCACTTTTATTCTTATGGATGAAACTTTCTATTTCATCTTCACCTATTAATTCATAATTAATTTGATAGTAGCCATTTTGAATAAATTGCTGCTTGTCAAATTCATTTCGGAGATTATTAATTAACTGTTCGGATTCAGCCGCAATTATCAGCTTCGTTCCTTCATCGCCTTCTGTTTTCATCATAAATGTTTGAATACCCATGATTCCAAAAAGAAAAACGGGAATGAGAAGAGTCATTATAATAAATGATTTACTCAGCAGGTGAGTGCGCAGTTCTCTTTTAATTACACTGATTGTTCTTCTGCTAAACATTTACAACCTCCCTTCCGGCAAGTTCAAGAAAAATTTCATGCAGGGAAATTTCATTTGCACTGAATTGATTAACTGTAATATTATTTTCAATCAGAAGTTTTAGCAGATCCTGAATTTGTGAAGCATCCTTCACTCTTATTCCTGTTGTGTTTCCAAAATCTTCAATCTTTTCTACAATCGGATGGCTCTTAAGGAATGAAATATTACCATTGAAATTCAGACTAACATTTCTTTGTGCGTATCTTGTTTTAATATCTTTTAATGATCCTGATAAAATTATTTTTCCTTTATCAATCATTGCAAGATGATCACACATCTTTTCTGCAAAATCCATTAAGTGAGTTGAGAAAAGAATTACCTTTCCTTTCTCTTTAAATTCAAGAATTATTTCTTTTAACAGATTTGTATTTATTGGATCAAGCCCGGAGAAAGGTTCATCAAGAATAATGAATTCAGGGTCGTGAAGAATAGTAGTAATGAACTGAACTTTCTGTTGATTGCCTTTTGATAAATCTTCCAGCTTTGCATTTTTTCTTTCTGTTAATTCAAATCGTTCAAGATATTCGTCAGCCTTCTTTTCAATATCCTTACCAGATTTTCCCTTCAGCTCTGCAAAATAAAGAAGTGTATCCCACACCTTCATCTTTTTGTATAAGCCGCGTTCTTCGGGAAGATAGCCAACAATTTCTTTAAAATCCTGTTCGGTTTTTGTTCCTCTTAAAATTACTTCCCCTGAATCAGGCAGATAGATGTTCATCAGCATTCTGATGATTGTAGTTTTACCCGCGCCATTTCTTCCAATTAGCCCAAAGATGGAACCTTCCGGTACGGTGAAAGAAGCATTATCAACAGCACGGAAGCCATTAAATGTTTTGGTAAGATTTCTGATTTCTAAGGCATACATTTTATCCTCTATTGGTTAGCAAGATTTGAAGTAAGGATAAAAATAATTGTATGTTTTGAATAATGAAAATAGAAATTGAATAAAGGCTGGAAAAATAAATGATAGGCGGCTCAACAGAACCGCCCCTTTAATCTATTTAATATGTTCGATGAATGAGATTTTTAGAATGGAATGTTACTCCTTTCTTTTTTCTTCCCTTATCTGCTCTTCTTTTCTGTTCGGATCATCAGCACCGGGAGGAAATCCCTTATTCTTATCCTTCCGTGCTGAGTCCTTTTGTTCTCTTCTATTCTTTGGTTTTTCTTCCATAAAATCTCCTTCCAATTTTTAACCTCGGTTGTCACCCTCTTCTTCTTCTACTATCTCTTCTTCATCAGGTAATTCATCAATATCTTCATATTCTTCATCATCTAAACCATATTCATTTACCTGCCCGATCTTTCTGACACCTTGTGTATTTACTGCTTCACTGATATCTTTTTCTTTTCTTCTGCGAATTTTTTCTTGCTGAAAATTATTTCTTTCATCTCTTTCACCGGCATCATAAAGAATTTCACCCTTTTCATTAAAACCTTCTGCACGCCGCTGTTCTCTTTCTCTTGCATCCATATCATCCTCCTGATCATTCATATGTTGTAGTAACTTTTTAAATTATACAAATTCATCAATTCTAAAATATTGATGTTCATCAAAAGAGAATTTTACGTTCTGCTTTGGAAATTTATGTTTATTGTGCAGGGAAAGTGGGTTTATTTCTTGCAGAAAAATAAACCATTACCTATATTTACAGGCTCATTTGTAAAAATATATTCTGTTTTACAACGAATTTTGAATGACTTCTGCCGGGATGGCGGAATTGGTAGACGCACAGGACTTAAAATCCTGTGGGAATTTATTCCCGTGCCGGTTCGACTCCGGCTCTCGGTACTAAAGATTGATTATGTTAATTAAGCCTTAATTAACATCCGGGTTCTTAGCTCAGTTGGTTAGAGCGTCTGCTTGACGTGCAGAAGGTCATAGGTTCGAATCCTATAGAGCCCACGTATAGCAGAAAATGTTTTTATATAATCGGAGCCAGCTCCGATTTTTTTTATCGCGATAAAATATTTATGGATCAGAAGATCAAAATAACATTCCCTGATGGAAACTCGAAGGAATTTGATAAAGGCATTAGTGCGTATCAAATTGCACAATCTATTTCTCAGCGCCTGGCTGATGAAGCATTAGCAGTTGAAGTGAACGGCGTTGTTAAAGATATGGCTGCGCCAATCTATAATAATGCAGTTGTAAAATTTTTATCCTTCGATGATGAAAAGGGAAGGGAAGTTTACTGGCATTCAACCTCACACCTGATGGCTCACGCAGTTAAATCAATTTATCCTGAAGCAAAATTTGGTGTTGGTCCTGCCATTGAATCAGGCTTTTATTATGATATTGATATAAACACAAATCTTACGGAAGATGATTTAAAAAAGATTGAAGAACGCATGGTGCAGCTCTCAAAAGAAAATAATTCTTTTGTGAGGGAAGAATTATCGAAAGACCAGGCACTTAATTTCTTTAAAGAACGGAATGATGTTTATAAAGTTGAGATACTTTCTGAGATTGATGAGAATGATGAAACAATTTCAATTTATAAAGAAGGTGATTTTACAGATCTATGCACCGGCCCGCATCTTCCTTCAACCGGAAAAATAAAATATGTAAAGCTGCTTAATATTTCCGGTTCATACTGGCGCGGAGATGAAAAAAATAAACAGCTTCAGAGAATTTACGGCGTTTCTTTTCCAAAGAAAAAAATGCTTGATGATTATTTGCTTGCACTTGAAGAAGCAAAGAAACGTGATCATAGAAAACTTGGGAAAGAATTAGACCTCTTTTTTATATCTCCTAAAATTGGAACAGGACTTCCGGTTTGGCTGCCCAAAGGAACAGTTTTAAGAGAGACGCTTGAATCTTTTCTCCGTGAAGAGCAAAGAAAAAGAGGATACGATCCTGTTATTACACCGCATATAGGGAATATAAATTTATATAAAACCAGCGGGCATTATCCTTACTATAAAGACAGTCAGTTTCCGCCGCTTCAATTTGAAGATAGTGAAGAGGAGTATCTCCTTAAGCCGATGAACTGTCCTCATCATTTCCAGATTTATGCTTCAAAACCAAGAAGCTACAGGGATCTTCCGATAAGATATGCTGAGTTTGGAACAGTTTACCGCTATGAACAATCCGGTGAGTTAAACGGATTAACACGTGTTAGATGTTTTGCCGTTGATGATTCACACATGTTTGTGAGACAGGATCAGCTTAAGGATGAACTTTGCGCAGTTATTGATTTAATACAGTTTGTATTCAGTACAATGGGATTCAGGGATTTCACCACCCAGCTTTCATTCAGAGATGATAATGCTGAAAAATATGGCGGTGATATTGCGCTTTGGGAAAGAGCACAAAGTGAGATTAAAGAAGCTGCTGATATTATGAAATTGAATTATACAATTGCCGAAGGTGAAGCAGCTTTTTATGGTCCTAAAATAGATTTTATGGTTAAAGATGCTTTAGGAAGAAAATGGCAGCTTGGAACTGTTCAGATAGATTATGTGATGCCGGAAAGATTTAACCTTGAATATATTGGCAGTGATGGACAGAAACATCGCCCTGTGGTTATTCACAGAGCACCATTTGGTTCACTGGAAAGATTTATAGGTGTTTTAATTGAACATTTTGCAGGTGAATTTCCTGTTTGGCTTGCACCTGTTCAGGCAGTTGTGCTGCCAGTTAGTGAAAAGTTTGTAGAATACTCAGCAAAAGTTTTGGCTGAGTTAAAAGATGCAGGGATAAGAACTGAGTTTGATGATCGTAATGAGAAGATAGGATACCGGATTCGTGAATGGGAATTACAGAAAGTTCCATATATGATTATTCTCGGTGAAAAGGAACAAACGGCTGGCAATATCTCTGTTCGCCGCCATAAAAAAGGCGATCTCGGCTCTTTGTCTTTATCAGATTTTATTACTAAAATTAAAGAAGAAATTAAAACAAAAGATTTAACAACAGCATAAAGAGGTTCTATATCGCCCAAAAAGAAGTAAGAGTTAATGAGGAAATTAAAGCCCCGAAAATTAGAGTTATTGATTTTGACGGGACACAATTAGGAATATTTACAGTAAGAGATGCACTAAAACTTGCAGGTGAAAGAAAACTGGATTTAGTTGAAATTGCCCCGCAGGCACAACCCCCGGTTTGTAAAATTATTGATTTTGGGAAGTTCAAATATGAAGCCCAAAAACGGGAGAAAATGCAGCGCAAAAATCAACAGGTTACAACATTAAAAGAGATTCGTCTTCATCCAAATACAGATGTTCATGATTTTGATTTCAAAGTAAAACATGGAATTAATTTTCTGGAAGAGGGCAACAAAGTTAAAGTAGTTGTTATGTTCAAAGGCAGGGAAATGGCTTATACAGAACAGGGTGAAGAACTATTAAACAGATTTATTGAACGTACAGAAGATATTGCAAAGGTTGAAACTCCTCCCAAAATGGAAGGAAGAAATATGAGCATAATTCTGGTACCGCAGAAATCGAAATCAAAAAAATAATAGCTAAGGATAAACTGAAATGCCAAAAATGAAAAGCAACAGCGGAGCCCGGAAAACTTTCAGAAAAACCGGTTCCGGCAGTTACAAAAGAAGAAAGGCTTACAAAAGCCACATTCTTACATCAAAAAGCAGAAAACGTAAAAGAAATTTAAGACACGCTACATTGGTTTCGGGTGCTGAAGAAAAGCGTGTGAAAATAATGCTTCAATAAGAATAAGAAAAAAGGATAATTGTTATGCCACGTTCAAAAAATAAAGTTGCTTCTCACCACAGAAGAAAAAAAATATTAAAGCATGCCAAAGGCTACTGGGGTGCAAGAAGTAAGGTTTATACAGTTGCAAAAAACCATGTTGAAAAAGGCTGGCTTCATGCTTACAGAGATAGAAAACTTAAAAAGAGAGTTTTCAGACAATTGTGGATTGTGAGAATTAATGCCGCAGCAAGAGCTAACGGTACAACTTACTCAAAACTTATTCACTCACTTGATGTAAAAGGAGTGAACATAAACAGAAAAATTCTTGCAAGTCTTGCAGTTGAAAACCCCGCTGCTTTTACAGAGATTGTTAACTTTTCTCTGAACTAATAAAATTTACCCTCTTTATATAGGATTATTATTCTTATTTTAAAGAGGGTATTTCTTTAAATAAACCAAAAGACAATCTCAATGATAGCAGAAAATCTTGATAAGTTAAAAACTGATTTTGATTCCGAACTCGCTTCAGTTGAAAACTTAAAGCAGCTGGAAGATGTACGTATAAAATATTTAAGCCGTAACGGCTTGCTCGCTGAATTATTTGATTCACTTAAGGATGCGCCGAAAGAGAAAAAACCTTTACTCGGGAAATCACTCAACGCACTCAGAAATGATCTTACCGAAAAATTTAATAATCTTAAAAACAGCCTTGAATCTTCCGAATCATCATCAGAAAATAGAATTGATTTAACATTACCCGGAATAGAAAGACAGATTGGCAGTAAACATGTTTTAACCCAGACTCTTGATGAAATAAAAAACATCTTTAAAGGAATGGGTTTCTCCGTGTTTGAAGGACCGGAACTGGAATCTGATTATTATAATTTTGAAGCATTAAATTTTCCTGCTGATCATCCAGCAAGAGATATGCAGGATACATTTTTTATAAATAAAGATTTTCTTCTGCGTACACACACTTCACCCGTACAAATAAGAGTGATGGAAAAACTGCAGCCGCCTGTGCGTGCAATTATGCCGGGGCGTGTTTACAGGAATGAAGCTGTTAGTTCCAGAAGCTATTGCATGTTTCATCAGATTGAAGGATTGTATGTTGATACCGGTGTAACTTTTGCTGAATTGAAAGGAACACTCGTTTCATTTGCAAAACAATTTTATGGAAATGATTTGAAATACAGATTCAGAGCAAGCTTCTTTCCATTTACTGAACCAAGCGCCGAAATGGATATTACCTGCTTCCTCTGCCGTGGATCAGGATGCAAAATCTGTAAACAATCCGGCTGGCTTGAAATTCTCGGCTGCGGAATGGTTGATCCAAATGTATTTAAATATGTTAAGTATGATTCTGAAAAATACACAGGATACGCTTTTGGAATGGGGATTGAAAGAATTGGCTTGCTGAAGTACGGGATTGATGATATCCGCAAATATTTTGAGAATGATTTTCGTTTCCTAAAACAATTTTAATTTTTTTTGATGCAGTATCTGTGTAAACGCACTGCAAACAGGAGTTGTAAGAATTGAAAGTTTCCTTAAACTGGCTTAAAGAATATGTTGATCTCAGCGGTATTTCAGTTGAAGATATTGTTCATAAATTATCAATGGCGGGATTAGAAGTTGAAGAGGTTTTTAATGAACTGGAGATATATAAAGATTTTGTAGTCGGCTTAGTATCGAAAAAAGAAAAACATCCAAATGCTGATAAACTTTCTATTTGTAAAGTTTCTACCGGGAATGATGAATACCAGGTTATATGCGGAGCACCGAATGTTGAAGCAGGACAGAAAATAGTTTTCGCTCCGATTGGGGCAACAATTCCCAAAGGCAATTTTAAAATCGGTAAAGCAAAAATTCGCGGCGTTGAATCATTCGGTATGATCTGCTCAGAAGCTGAACTTGAATTGAGCGATAATCATTCCGGTATAATGGTTTTAGTTTCCGGTATAAAAGAAGGTACACCTCTTACTGATGCCCTCAATCTTAATGATGTAATAATGGAGATTGCTGTTACACCAAACAGGCCTGATGCACTTTCACATTTTGGTGTGGCACGTGATCTGGCGGCATTGTTTAACAAATCATTTAAGATTCCTCAGTTAAAATTTGCTGAATCAGAAGATGATGTAAACAAATTTGCATCTATTGAAATTGTGGATACAAAAAATTGTCCGCGGTATTCTGGTAGAGTTGTAAGAAATGTTGAGATTAAAGAATCACCTGAGTGGCTTAAAAACAGGTTAACAAAGGTCGGGCTTCGTCCAATCAATAACATAGTTGATGTTACAAATTATGTTATGTATGAAACAGGACAGCCGCTCCATGCGTTTGATCTTGATAAATTAAACGGTTCAAAAATAATCGTTAAAAGTACTGATACTGAAGAATCTTTCACCACACTTGATTCAAAAGCACGCAAGCTGCCGCAGGGAACTTTAATGATTTGTGATGAAGCCGGAAGTGTGGCAATTGCAGGTGTAATGGGAGGAGAAAATTCAGAAGTAACTTATTCCACTAAAAACATTTTAATTGAGAGTGCGTTTTTTAATCCTGTTTCAATAAGAAGAACTTCTAAACAATTATCTTTAAGTACAGATGCTTCATATAGATTTGAGCGCGGAACAGATCCCGGCAATACAGTTTATGCTGCCGAACGTGCTGCACAATTGATAGCGGATTTAAGCGGCGGAAAAATTCCAAAGGGCGTAATTGATGTTTATCCGGTAGAGGTTGAAAAGAGACAGCTTACTTTAAGATTAAAGAGGATTAAGCAGGTTTTAGGTTATGAAATTTCTGCTTCAGATATTACTCAGATATTAACTAATCTCGGTCTTGAAGTTACGGATGAAACTTCTGAAGAAATAAAAGTTTCCGTTCCAACTTTCCGTTCAGATTTAGAAAGAGAAATCGATCTGATTGAAGAGATAGCCCGGATTTATGGATACGATAACATTCCTACAATTGAAAAAATTTCTATCTCTTTAGATCATAGATTTGATGATTCAGAATTTATTGATCAAATAAAAACCACAGCCAATGCACTGGGTTTTTATGAGATGATTAATAATCCGCTTGTAAGTGAAAAAAATGCATCTTTAATCGGGAATAAAATTCCGCTGCTGAATCCGAAAAGCCTCGATATGGCTTACCTTAGAACATCGCTGGTTCCGGGAGCTTTAGAAGTAATTGCCAGAAATATCAATTATGGTGAAAAAAACCTGGCATTATTTGAAGCAGGAAATGTGTTTAATAAAATTTCAGATGATGGAATTAACACATTTGACGACTTTACTGAAAAAGCTCAGGCACTATTTATTATTACAGGAAATGATTCCGAAAAAGAATGGTTTACCGATGAAACACCATTTGATTTTTACAGGCTTAAAGGACTTATCAACAGTCTGACAAAAAAGATTTCGCTTGACAATGTTTTGAATGATTCCTATTATTTCGGCGCTGAAAGTATTTACGAATACTATTTCGTTAAAAAATTCGGCAATACTTCCGTTGGAAAAGGTGGAAAAATCAGCAAAGAAGTTCTTAAAAAATTTGATATTGATCAGCCGGTTTATTCGTTTGAATTTGATCTTGATGAACTTAAAAAAATAAGAAGGCCGGAAAAGAAATATATAGAACCGCCTAAATTTCCAAAGATTATCCGTGATTTTGCTTTTATCTTTGATTCCGGAATTTCTTATAAGGAAGTAATTGATTATATAAAATCAGTCAGTTCAAATCTGCTTCAATCAGTTAAAATATTTGATCTTTTTGAAAGCGGATCGCTCGGTAAAAATAAAAAGAGTATGGCATTCACTTTAGAATATTTTTCTAAAGAGAGAACCTTAACTGATGAGGAAGTTGAAAAAGATTTTATGATGACAATTGCTTCTGTAACCAAAAAATTCAACGCCACTTTAAGAGGCAAATAATTTGGCAGAAATTTCTAAATATGAAATTCTTTTAAGTGAATTAACCTCTATGGAAACACAGGTTCATTCACTTACAGATAATTTAAAAGAAGTTAACAGACGTAACTCTGAGCTTGAAGAACAATTCAGCAAAACTGTAAGAGAAAACCAGGAACTTCAAAGCAGAATTACCGGACTTGAAAAAGAGCTTGAAGAGCTTAGAGTTCTGAAAAACGAGTATGAGGGAAACTTATTTAATTCATTAAATCCGAAGGAGAGGGAATCTTTAAAAGATAAATTACAAAGTATGATATCAAGGATAGATTATCATCTATCATCAGAAAGACAGTCTTAAGTTCTTAAACTTATTGAACGTATGATGGAAAAAGCATAATGTCCGAAAAAAAGAAGCTGAAAATAAAAATATTTGATAAAGAATATTCTTTATTAGTAGAAAATGAAGAAATAGCAAAAGAGCTTGCTATTTATGTAAATAAGGTCATGGAGGAAACCAAAGATGAACTTCCTGATCAGCCCGCACAAACAATAGCAATAATTGCTTGTTTGAATATAGCTTATGATTTATTTCTGGAAAAAAACAAAAACCGGGAATTTCTCATTCAGGCCGCGGATAAAGTAAAACGTTTAAAGCTTCTTCTTAGCGAACAATCTGCCATCAGCGGCGGAATGCCAAATCCATCCTAAAAAATTAATACCGCTCTGTCAGTCCGAATAAAATGAAAAACTAACTTTCATTCAAAAGGGAGTTTGACTTTCGGCGTCTATTGCAGGCCTCATCCGGTTTCGGCTTGCCGGCAACCGGAAATAAAATTCCGCTTCGGCAGAATTTAACGGAGGAAGCAAAAAGCGTTCGGGCAGATTCCCACACTGTCATAAATAGGGTTTTTCCTATTTATAGTGGCTGGCAGGGTCGGTTCTTATTAATCCACATTGGAGGAAAAATGGATCCATTATTGCTAATACCAATGGTGATCATCCTCGTTGTTGTGTTCTTTTATCTCGGCTGGATGTTTAACTCAAAAATCGGTAAAAAGAGTATAGTATCGGCTGAAGATCGGGCAAAACAAATTATTGCCGATGCACAAAAAGAATCTAACAATATTAAGAGGGAAAAATTACTTGAGGTAAAAGATGAATGGTACAAAAAGAAAATTGAATTCGATAACGAAGTTAATCAGAAAAGACAAAAATTAGCTAATACTGAAAAACAACTTACAATTCGTGAAGAAAATATTGAAAAGAAGTTTGATCAGGTTATTAAAAAAGAAAGGGAAAATAAACAATTTGAAAAAGAGCTACTGGAATTAAAAAAGAGTTTAGATCAAAGAGTTATAGAAATTCAAAAATTAGAAGCAGAGCAAAACCTGAAGCTTGAAAAAATTTCAGGATTAACTTCCGAAGACGCAAAAAAAATGCTGATGGAAAACATGGTTAACCAGGCAAAAGCCGATGTTTCCCATCTTGTAAAAGAAATTCACGATCAGGCAAAAGCCGAAGCGAAAAAAGACGCACAAAAAATTATAGTTCAGGCTATTCAAAGAACTGCTGCCGATCATTCAATTGAAACAACGGTTTCTGTTGTTCAGATTCAGAATGATGAAATGAAAGGCAGAATAATCGGCAAAGAAGGCCGTAACATCCGTGCGTTTGAAGCAGCTACCGGCGTTGATGTAATTGTTGATGACACACCTGAAGCAGTTATCCTTTCTTCTTTTGATCAATTCAGAAGGGAAGTTGCACGAGTTTCACTTGAACGCCTTATTGCTGATGGTAGAATTCATCCGGCACGGATTGAAGAAGTAGTTGAAAAAGTCCGCATTGAGCTTGAAGAGGAAATGTTTAAAGAAGGTGAGAATACAATTCTTCAGCTCGGGCTTCATAACATGCACAATGAATTAATAAAGCATATTGGTAAGATGCGCTACCGCTCAAGTTACGGACAGAATCTGCTTCAGCATAGTATTGAGGTGGCTTATCTTACGGGTATTATGGCTGCCGAAGTTGGCCTTGATGTTTCAATGGCTAAACGTGCAGGACTTCTTCATGATGTTGGTAAAACAGTTGATAAATCTGTTGAAGGCCCGCACGCACTCATTGGTTATGATCTTACCAAAAAATATAAAGAACATCCGATTGTTGTTAATGCAGTTGGTTCACATCACGAAGATATTGAGATGGAACATCCTATTGCTCCGCTTGTTCAGGCTGCAGATGCTATCAGCGGTGCAAGACCCGGTGCAAGAAGGGAACCGCTTGAAGGATATGTGAAACGCCTCGAAACTCTTGAGTCACTTGCAAAATCTTTTGAAGGTGTTGCTAAGACTTACGCAATTCAGGCTGGACGCGAAGTTAGGGTTGTAGTTGAGCATGATAAAATTGATGATGTTGTTGCCGAAAAACTCGCTCACGATATTGCATCAAAAATTGAAAATGAGATGGAATACCCCGGGCAGATAAAAGTAACCGTAATAAGGGAAGTAAGAAAAATCGGTTACGCCAGATAATTCAAAATTGAAAAGACGCTTTGTGCGTCTTTTTTTTATCCATTTAACATCTCTATTTATGAAAGCGAATCATCTCTCCGCAAAAAAAATCTCTTTAAACATTTTCTGTATCTCAATTTTTATTCTTCTCTGTTTTTCAGAAATTATATTTGCCCAAAGGAAAGAAATCATTGCGTATTTTCCAGAGTGGGGTGCAAGAAGCGGGACTTATTATGTTAAAAATCTTGAAACTACCGGATCAGCAGAAAAACTTTCAGTGATAAATTATGCATTTGCATTACCAGTTCCTGATTCTGCAGGAAATATCATTGCATCAATAAATGATCCGTTCACAGCTTATCAGCAGGTTTATCCGGCAGAGCTTTCTGTTGATGGAACTGCTGATGATTCATTGCAGCCGCTGCGCGGACTTTTAAATCAATTTAAAAAATTAAAAGAAAGACATCCACATTTAAAACTGGTTATATCATTCGGCGGATGGAGCGGTTCAACTTATTTTTCCGATGCTGCCCGCACTCCTCAATCCCGGGAAATTTTTGTTAACAGTTGTATTGATCTTTTTATAAAAGGTAATCTGCCTGTTGAAAATAATGCAGGTGGAATTGGAAGCGCTGCAGGAATTTTTGATGGAATAGATATCGATTGGGAATATCCTCTCTCCGGCGGAGATGATAACATAAAACACAATGAGAATGATAGAGAAAATTTAAGTGAACTTTTTGCACTCTTCCGTAATAGGCTTGATGAGATAAAACCCGGATACATTCTTTCCGCGGCGGTTCCGGTTGGCGGTGAAGAAAGATTTAATTTCTACAACGATCAAAAGTATTTGGATTATTTCCAGTTGATGACTTACGATCTGCGCGGAGGATGGGATAAGAAAACCGGGCATCATACAAATTTATTTTCCTCAAATATTAATTTTTATTCCGATGGAATTGAACCTTCACTGGATAGAACTGTCAGGAAATTCCTTCATGTTTTTGGTGTGAGTAAAGATAAAATTATTCCCGGCGCTGCTTTTTACAGCAGAATCTGGAAGGTAAATAATTTATCAAATTTTGGATTGCGTGAAGAGGGTTCTCCCGCCCGAGGAATAAATGGAAGATTTTATAACATCACCAAACTTAAAGCTAATGGTTTCCGTTCTTATTGGGATGTTAAATCAATGGCTCCGTATTTATTCAATCATCAGGACAGCATCTTCTTATCTCATGATGATGAACAATCCATCGCTTTAAAATCAAGATATGTTGATGCATATGATTTACGCGGCTTAATGTTCTGGGAAATCAGCGGTGATGATTCAATTGGAACGTTAGTAAATACGATCTTTACACGCAGTATGCATCAGGAAAAAAAAGTAAATGATGATGAAGTTTCAGCAAGTTTTAATATTACTCATCCCGCTCCGGATGAAATTCTTATTGAAGGCTCAAGTATAATAATTGATACTGATATTCAATCCGCAGCTAAAGCTGAATTTTTCGCTGACGATATTTCAATCGGCTACGATGTAAATTTCCCTTTTAACTGGTCATGGTTCAATGTGCCGGAAGGCCATCATACAATAAAAGTTGAAGTTTCTGATTCTGACGGCAATGTTAAGGCTTCAAAAGTTTTGCCGGTTTATATTCATCCGTCTTTCAGATGATCTTAACAAACAGTAAAAGATATTTTCATTTATCTGGTTCTAATCTTAAATTTGATCCGATAAATTTTATTGAATTAATTGAGTGAAATTGAGAGTAGCAATAACAGGCAGCATTGGCAGCGGAAAATCTTCCTTCTGCAATATTTTAAAAGAGAGCGGTTTTCCGGTTATAAGCGCTGATGATGAATCAAAAATTATTCTTGCTAATAATAAAAAGGTAAGATCAGAAATTATCCTGATTTTTGGAGAAGATTCTTTTAAAGGAGAAGAGATAAATAAAAAATATCTTGCAGAAAAGATTTTTTCTAATCCTTTAAATGTTGTTAAAGTAAATTCCATTCTTCATCCCTACGTTATTGAAAAAGTAGATCAACTGCTTTTGGACTTATTGAAGACGAACGAAATAGCATTTGTTGAAGCAGCTCTGATTTATGAGGCTGATATGGAATCATTGTTTGATTATGTGGTTCTGATTACTGCAGATGAAAAAATAAGAAAAGAAAGAAAGTTGCAGATGAAAATGACCGAAGTTGATTTCATCTCACGCAACGCTAATCAAATCCCGGATGAACAAAAAATAAATCGTGCTGATTTTGTTTTTACAAACAATGACTCTCTTGCTGAACTTGAACAGAAAGCAAATCTGCTTATACTAACCTTGAAAGGATTATTAAAAACCAAATGATTAAAGTTGCATTCCAGGGTGAAAGAGGTGCCTTTAGTGAAATTGCCGCAAAAAAATATTTTGGAGAGGATGTTAAGCTTTCACCATCATTTACTTTTGATGATGTATTTTCAAAAGTTAAAAAAGGAGAAGTTAAATATGGAGTTGTACCGATTGAGAATTCTCTTTACGGAAGTGTATTTGAAACGTATGATTTGCTGCTGAATTATTCACTAACAATAATTGGTGAATTGAATTTGCAGATAAATCATCATCTTATTGCTAAAAAAAATTATAAACTTTCCGAGATAAAAAAAGTTTATTCTCATCCTCAGGCATTAGGACAATGCTCAAAATTTTTAAGCACATTAAAAAACGCACAAATAACTCCCGCTTATGATACTGCCGGATCAGTTTTAATTCTTTTACAGAATAATGATGAACCGACTGCAGCCGTTGCCAGCAGGGAAGCCGCAGAAATTTATGGAATGAAAATTCTTAAAAGTGAAATTCAAAACAATAAAAAAAATTACACACGCTTTTTAATCATAAGCAAAAAGAAAGAGAAGAGAGAATTCACATCTCCCAAAACATCACTGTGTTTTGAATTAAAAAGTATGCCCGGCGCGCTTTATAAAGCATTAAGTGTGTTTGCACTGCGTGATATAAATTTGGTAAAAATTGAATCGCGTCCTATTCCGCATAAACCATTTCAGTATTTGTTTTATGTTGATTTACAGGGCAGCGATAAAGATGAAAGAATCGTTCAGGCACTGAAAAATTTATTAGAAATTTCTGTTACAATTAGAAAATTCGGGACATATCAATCAGGTGAAACCCATAAATCCTGATCAATAACTCAGACTTCAGCCTGTGCTATATCGTCAGATTAATTCTGCTGAAGGGGAATAACAAAACATGAAGGTGAAATAGTGTCATTCATACACAACGCAATGATCGCTGTAATCCGGATGATGCCAAAATCATTAGTCTGGATTTTTTCCAAAAGATACATAGCCGGTAAAACCCTGCAGGAAGCCGTTGATTATGTTAAAACATTAAACGCAAAAGGTATCTATGCAACCATAGATGTACTTGGTGAATCTGTTACAAATAAAGAGGAAGCTGTTGCTGCAAAAGATGAAGCGCTTTCAGTGCTTGATGCAATAGTTCAAAATAATTTGATGGCAAATCTTTCAATCAAACCTACACAAATGGGATTGAGCATTGATGAAGAATTTGCTTATGCAAATGTTCTTGAACTTGTTGAGAAAGCAAAAAAGATAAATAATTTTGTCCGCATTGATATGGAGGATTCTCCTTACACTGAAAAGACAATTCGTTTGTTTACACGTTTGCATGAAAAATATGATTGTGTAGGAATTGTACTCCAGGCTTATCTTAAAAGAACTTTAAATGATGTTAAAGAATTAAATAAACTTGGAACGAATTACAGACTTTGCAAAGGCATTTATGTTGAACCCGCTTCAATTGCTTATAAAGACAAACAGGAAATAAGAGATAACTATCTGAACGCTCTTGAACTGATGTTTAAGAATAATAATTATGTTGGAATAGCAACGCACGATGAATACCTGATAAATGCCGCAATCAAAATGATAAAAGAGTTAAATGTTCCAAAAGATAAATATGAATTTCAGATGCTGCTTGGTGTTAGAGAAGATTTGCGTGATAAAATTAATTCCAATGGAAACAAAATCAGGATTTACGTTCCTTTCGGCAAGGACTGGTTTGCTTATTCAACCCGCAGGCTGAAGGAAAATCCGGAAATGTTGAAAAGTATTATTAAAAATATTTTTGGAATTAAATAAGAGTGTAATAGGTTTTTATTTTTATATTGAAATTATGAATGTATTAGGAATTGAAAGCTCGTGTGATGAAACTTCTGCTGCGGTAATCACGAATGATATACTAACTGCCAATTTAATTTCTTCACAGGATTTCCATAAAAATTACGGCGGAGTTGTTCCGGAATTATCAAGCCGCGCTCATCTTCAAATTATTACTCCTTTAATTAAAGAAGCTCTTACTAAATCAAATCTTACCTTAAACGAAATTGATGTTATTTGTGCAACGGCCGGACCGGGATTAATTGGTGCTTTGCTTGTTGGCTTAACTTTTGGTAAAGGATTGGCTTATTCATTGAATAAACCATTTATTCCTGTTAATCATATTGAAGGTCATATCTTCTCCGGGTTTTTAATGGACGATAAACCGGATTTCCCATTTCTTGCGCTTGTTGTTTCCGGCGGTCATACACTGCTGCTTCTTGTTAAGAGTTTTACGGAGATAATGAAATTAGGTTCAACTGTTGATGATGCTGCCGGTGAAGCTTTTGATAAAGTTGCAAAGATGCTTGGGCTGGGTTATCCAGGCGGACCGAAAATTCAAGCGGCGGCAAATAAAGGTGATGAGAATAAAATTAATTTTCCCGTTGCCGATTTAAAAAATGAATTTGATTTTTCATTCAGCGGATTGAAAACTTCCGTACTTTATCATATACAAAGAAATTATGACGATTTAAAAAATATTCCCGCTGATGATTTAAATGATATTGCAGCTTCATTTCAAAAAGCAGTAATTACTGCACTTACTCGTAATACCGAAAAAGCACTTAAAAAATTCAAAGTAAATTCTGTTTCCTTAGTTGGCGGAGTTGCTGCAAATAAATCTCTCAGGAATTCACTCACAGAACTTGCAAATACTTACAATAAAAAAATTGTAATACCTGATTTTCAATTCTGTGGTGATAACGCGGCAATGATAGCTTTCCGCGGTAAAACTATTTATGAGTCCGGCAAAAGTTATGATCTTTCCTACAGTCCTTACCCTGGGTTTAAATCAGAATTTATTATTAAACAGGATTAATATTTTCTTCTTATAAACCTTTCTTACCCGTGATTAATTAAGATTTTATTTATCTTTACACCAATGGAAAATATTTACAAAAAGATAAGCACAGAACTTCACTCACTTTCTGTTGAAGAAAGAAATGATATATTATTAAAACTGAGGAATGAAGTTGATGTAATTGATAAAGAATTAGTGCATCTTCTCAGCAAGCGCACGCTTCATTCAGTTTTAATAGGAAGAATTAAAAGATCAATGGGGCTGCCAACATATGCACCCCAGCGTGAAAAAGATGTTGCTGCTAAAATTACTTCTTATGTTGAAGAGCCGTTAAGCAAGCAGGCTCTGCTGAGAATTTATGAACGAATACTGGATGAATCGCGTGCAATACAAAGAGAAGAAGCTAATAAGGGAAATATTTTTAAAGTATCCACCGAAAAGATGAAAACAGGATTGAAGAGTTTGTTATCAAAAAAGCAGTGGCTTATTGTTATAGGTTTTTTTTTAGTTATTCTGATTTTACTCTACTATACTTTTTTTACTCCAAATTATTTTGAAGGAGAATCACCAAGACGATTCCAGGTAAGCAAGGGTGAAACTTTAGACCAGGTTATTGAAAATCTTTACGATCAGAAAATCATTCCGAATAAAACTAATTTTAAGATAGCTGTTTATTTATACGGCGCTGAAAAAAAAATACGTGCTGCAAGGTATTCCATTCCAAACGGATTAAGTTACCTTGAGCTTGTTGAATTCTTTAATTCCAATGATGCTGAATTTTTAAGAACAGTAGTAATTCATGATGGCGCTTCTTTGAGATGGCTTGCATCAAGATTAAAAAATCAGGCAGCAATTGATTCTGCAGCATTCATTTCGGCCGCAAAAGACAGTGCTCTTATTGATTCACTCGGCATTAAAGCAGAATCATTGGAAGGATACCTTTTGCCTAAGCAATATGATATTTATGAAAGAAGTCCGGCTAAAGAAGTTGTAAGAATTCTTTATTCTGGTTTAGAAGAATTCATAACTGATTCAATGATTGCACATGCAAAAGAAATGGGATACAATCTTCATCAGGTTTTAACTTTAGCATCAATTGTTGAAGGTGAAACAAACAAGGTTGAAGAGATGAAAACTATTGCAGGAGTTTATTACAATCGGTTAAAAATTGGTATGCGCTTGCAGGCCGATCCCACTATTCAATATTTTCAACCTAATGGATGGAAGCGCTTATTATATTCCGATCTTAAGGTTGATCATCCGTACAATACTTATAGATATGCGGGGCTTCCGCCGGGACCGATTAATAATCCCGGTAAAGATGCAATACTCGCTGCGTTTTATCCTGAAGAACATAAATATTTATTCTTTGTTGCCGATGGAACAGGCGGACACAAGTTTTCTGAAACCTACACAAAACATTTAGCTCTTGTAAAAGAATACAGAGAATGGCTAAAGAATCAAAAGAAAAAATAAAATATATCCTGTTATTTTTAACAGGCATTCTCTTTTCAAATTGTGCTAACCAGCTTCCGCCGGGCGGGGGAGAAGTTGATAATATTCCACCGGAAATAATTGAACTATATCCTGCAAATGGAACAATAAATTTTGATGATGAATACTTTGAACTAGGCTTCTCTGAATATGTTGATAAACGTTCTGTGAAAGATGCAATTTTCATTTCACCCGCAATTGAAGGGTCTCCCGAGCTTGATTGGAGCGGAAAATATGTGCGTGTTTATTTCCCCTATAAATTAAAGGATAGTACAACCTATGTTGTTACAATCGGAACAGATGTTGTTGATTATAACAACCGTAACCGGATGGCGCAGGCTTATACTTTCGCGTTTTCAACAGGAAATGTAATTGATAACAGAACTATTACAGGGAGAGTTTTTGCGGATGAACCGGAAGGCGTGTTAATTTTTGCGTACAAGTTAAGCGGCGATATAAATCCTGCCGAAGTAAAACCTGATTACATTTCTCAAAGCGGAGTTGATGGTTCATTTAAACTTGGTGGATTGGCTGCCGGTACTTACAGAATTTTTGCTGTAAAAGATCAGTTTCGAGATTTGCTTTTTCAATCAGGACAGGACTTGATTGGAAATCCATTTAAAGATATTGCGCTTTCAGAAACAGATTCATTGTACAGCAACTTGAACTTCTTTTTATCAAAAGCTGATACAACTGCACCGAGGCTAATCAACGCGGTAATGACTGATGCAAATCATATCCTTGTTAATCTAACGGAAGAGTTTGATTCCACAATTCTAAAATCAATTAATTTTCATCTTTATGATTCAACTGCTTCATTAAAGCATAATGTAAAATATGCATACAAAGGAAATTCAAAAGCAGCGGAATTTGTGTTGGTGATTGATTCTGGTTTATCTGCAGAAAATTCTATTTACTTAATTGCAGATTCATTAAAAGATAAGATGGGGAATATTTATTTGAATGATTATGTATTAATCACCGTAACAGAGAGGCCTGATACAACTGCACCATCAATTATAAAAACATTTCCGGCTGCAAATACAAATCAGGCCGATTTTCAAAATCAAAAATTTTATTTCTTATTTAATGATGCATTTGATTCAAGTGCAGTAAAGGATGGAATTACGTTTAAGGATACATTCGATTTCAAAATTCCTTACACAATAAATTTTATTGATGATGCATCTTTTGAGATAATTTCAACAAAAAAACTTGATGCAGCGAAGGATTATATAATTGAAATTGATTTTTCAAAATTTGAAGATGCTGCCGGTAATAAACTTGATTCAGTTTATCAGTATAAATTCAGAACAATCACTGGATTAGAATTTACCGGAGTAAGCGGAATAATTCTTAAAATTAATGAAGACAAAAATTATGTAGCTATACTTGAATCAGTTGAGAATGAAAATAAATACCAGCAGAAAGCTGCGGCTGATGGGTCATTTAGTTTTCAGAGAGTTCTGCCCGGCAAATACAGATTATGGGCATTTGAAGATTCTGATTCAAGTGGTACGTATAATTATGGCTGGCCTTATCCTTTTAAATCAGCGGAAGAATTTTCTTTTTATCCGGATACATTGAACTTACGTGCACGATGGACGCAGACAGATTTGAAGTTTAATTTCAGATAAAATGACAAAAAATTTTAACAGTTACTCTTCCCGTTTTATTACAGTCTTTCTTACTTCCATTCCTTTCTGAACATCGTCTCTGTTTTCTTTAACAATTGCTAAAGAAAGTTTTTCACCACGAATTTCAATTATTTCAAGAGTTGAAATTTTTTTATCACTTACTCCCAGAAATTCATTTGTAGTTGGATCAAAGAGGGAATCTGCCGGTGAGTATACAGATAATTCTTCACCGATTTTTAATTTGTTTAAACTTCCTAAATTTAAAAATGCCTCACCTGTTGAGGAATCATAAACCAGGATTGTGCCTTTCATAACTTCAGCATTTAACGTAATATCATCCAAACTTTTATCGGCAATTTCCGTGATGATATTTCTGTTTGGTTTAAGGATTGTTTTAGAAGTTTTCAGAATATCTTCTGAAAGATTCTCACAGAAATTCATCATAGTTTCACCAACAATTGTCTTGCTGAATTCCTCACCGCCGAACTTCATATTATCTAAAGAATAAAATTGTTTTTTTTCATCACTTGGTTTGCCCAGCAGATTTAACCCAACACCTTTATCACCAAGATCAGATTTTATTGTGCCTGTATATTCAAGCCCGTTAGTTTGCAGATTATAAATTTTGAACGATGCTTCAATCTCACATGTGTATGCTTCATATCCTGCAAGCAAGGGATCGCCCGCAGTGAAGCGGGCGATTTTAAATTCGTTTATTGTTCCGAGAACAGCGTACTTAAATCCTTTTTCTTTACCGATCTCTGAAATGAATTCAATATCGGTTAAAGCAGGTCCATATTTTTCAGCAAGTGAGCTATATGTTGTTGAAGATAAAACTTGCTGCGAATGAAATTCACGGAAGTATGCAGCTATATAATTTGGTACTTCAATGGATAAATCCCATTTGCCTTTATAATCAGCATTGTTTTTAAACGGAGTAAATAATATTTGTGCATCAACAGATGCGGAAAACAAAATACTAATACAAATAATATTTCTGAGACAATTTTTTAAACTCATCAACATCTTTCTCTAAAAAATTTTTAATATCGCTGTACTTCATAGTTTTGGTGAACATCTCTCTAACTTTGGAAGTACCGGTTACCTTATCAAACATTTTCAGTCTTGAAGGATCCGCTAATGTGAAAGGATTTTTATCTGGATAAAGAATATTATGTTCCTGCATGAATAAGAATTGCAAGCTCATTAAATTTATTTTTGAGTAATCAGTTATATAAATTTGAACACCTTCAAGTTGTTTTTTTGCATCTCTGCCGTAAAAGGGTTTTAATGCCATCGGTCTGAACAAAACGCCATCAAGTTTCAGATTATTTAATCTGTCTGCTAATTTTTCACCATCAATCCATTCAGCAGCAAAAATATGGAAGGGAATCGTGTATCCAACACCTTCAGAAATTACACCAAGTTCTCCAAGTATGCCAGTGCTTACATAATATTCAGGCGAATCACTGTGCGGCACATGAGGTGATGCCGGTACCCATTCAAGTTTTGTCTGTGTAAAATTCATACTGCGTTTCCAGCCTTTCATTGGCACAACTGTAAGTTTACACCTAACACCGTTCGCAAGCATTCCTTCTTCATTCAGCAATTTAGCAAGTTCACCACAGGTTAATCCATACACGTATGGAATTTTAAATTGGCTTACGAATGAGATAAATCCATCTTCAACAATGTTTCCTTCAACTTTTTCTCCTCCAAGCGGATTAGGGCGATCAAGTACAACAAACTCAATATTATTTTCGGCTGCTGCTTCCATTGCAACACCCATCGTACTTATATATGTGTATGATCGGCAGCCGATATCCTGAATATCATAAACAAGGACATCAACATTACTCAGCATTTCCGGTGTGGGTTTACGCGTGCTTCCGTATAATGAATAAACCGGGAGTTTTGTTGTTTCATCAATGTAAGATTCAACATGGTCACCTGCGGCATAATCCCCGCGTACGCCGTGTTCAGGCCCGTATAGTGCAGTCAGATTCACATCTTCTGCTTCAAACAAAATATCAATTGTTGATTTTAATTTTGAATCAACACCGGTGGGATTAGTAATCAATCCCACACGTTTTCCTTTCAGTATATCAAAATTATTTTCACGCAAGACTTCAATTCCTGTTTTAACAACAGGCTGAGCAGTTATTATTGCAGTTAAAAAGAAGAACAAAAATAGTGTAGTTAGTTTTTTCATTTTTTAAGATTGTTAGTTATTGAATTAAGATTATTTGAACAAATTGAATTTATTTCTTTTAAAAGATTTTCAGATGAATTAAATGTATCTGTTAAGATTGATTTATCATTCATTGAAGTATAATTAATCAGCACATTTAAAAATGCACCTTGCGCGGCAGAGTTAAGCAGAGAAATAGCAACACCGGCATCTGAAACTGAATTCTGATTTCCTTTTCTTGCTATCTTTTCCAGCACAGATAATGCACTTCTAATAAGTACAATAACTTTTGCCGGAATCATAGCTGCACCAACTGTTGCTCTATCTATTTCTGATTTCCGGAACGAAATTTCTTTATCAGTTGATTTAGGAAGTTTTATTGCATTCATTACTTCATTAAATGCTTCATTATCTTTCTGTGCAAGTAAAAGAAATTCCTCACGCTGTTCTGTTAAAATATTTTTAAGTTCTAATATTTCTCCTTCCACATCTGCATATTTTTTTTTGCCTGCGGTTAGGTTGCAAACCATTATTCCAAGACTGCATGCCATTGCCGCAGTAAATGCTGAAACATTTCCGCCGCCCGGAGTTGGGGAACTTGATTCAATCTGTTCAAGATAATTTTTAATTGAGTTTTCAAGGTTCATAAAAATTCCTTAAAAGAAATTTAAATCATGTAATCAATAATTTTTTCTTCTTTAATGAATGGATTAAGCGAATTCAAACCTAATCCTTCAATTGCTGCATCAACAAGTGCTGATTCATCAGTAGTTTCATTTTTAGTATAAAACCTGCCGGCAAGCAGAAGTGCTTCGAGCGGAACAAGACCAACTATCTCACTGCCATTAACTTCCACTCCGAGTTTTGCAGCTTCTTTTTTTACTTCTTCAAAAGCAGTATGAATTGCTGTGATGTTATAGTTAGTTAAGTTCATTGAAACCTGGGTGATATTGTATTTCTCGAGCATTACTCCCATACCTTTCACACTCTTTAATCTGCCCGGAATTTTTACAGGTTTGCCATTCACTTTAATTACATTTCCCTGATCATCTTTTTGGTTGGTACCTGATTCACGCAGAGTTTCAGCAATTTTTTTTGCATATGAAACATCACTTGAATTGATATTTACATTGTAAGCAATAAGAAAAAATCTTGCACCTGTTACAATTGCACCAAGTTTTGGATTGAATTCGGCTTTCCCAAAATCAGGTTCCCATTCCGGTTCTGATAACTTTTTTTCAAGTCCTTCATATTCACCTTTGCGTATTGAGGATAAATTTTTTCTTTCATGAATACGTGCCGCATTTTCGTATAAATAAACCGGAACATTTAATTCTTCCGCGATTCTTTTGCCAAAAATTTCAGAAAGGTTTACACATTCTTCCATTGAAATATTTTTCACAGGAACAAATGGAACAACATCAACCGCGCCGATACGCGGATGTTCACCTTTATGATTACGCATATCTATTTTTTCAGCAGCGGCTTTACAGGCATTTACTGCACCTTCAACAATTCCTTTTTCATCTCCGGCAAAAGTTACAACAACTCTGTTATAATCTGTATCAGGTTCAACATTAAGTAACTTTACGCCATCTGTTAATTTGATCGCATCTGAAATTGCATTAAATGTTTCAGTGTTTCTGCCTTCACTAAAATTCGGCACGCATTCAATTATCTTCATAATAATACCTTTAAAACTCAGTTAATTTCTTTTGCTGAATAAATTACATTTCCATTTTTAATTGTCATCCAATTTTTATTTTCAGCAACGTTGTAAATTAAATCTGCATAATCATCCGTATTGAATACAGCTAAATCTGCTTTTTTATTTTGTTCGATACTTCCTCTGTCATTCTGTAAATTCAAGGCCTTTGCTGCATTTATTGTATAAGCAGAAATTACTTCTTCAATTTTCATTTTCATTTTAATTGAAGCTGAGCTCATTATTAATCCAATGTTTGAAATATTTGATGAACCGGGATTATAATCCGTTGCAAGTGCTACCGCAGCATTGTTTTTAATAAGTTCTACTGCCGGGGCGTAATTATAATCCAGAAAAAATGAAACGCCCGGAAGCAGAACTGCAACTGTGTCTGAGTTAGATATTTTTTCCAAATCAATATCTCTAACTACTTCAAGATGATCAACACTAATTGCATTATGTTTTAAAGCGATATCCAATCCGCCAATATTATTAAATTGTTCTGTGTGCAGTTTGATTTTTAAACCTGCGCTTTTTGCTTGAGTAAAAATGTAATCTATTTCATCAGGGGAAAACGCAGTTGATTCACAAAAGCCATCACAAAATTCAGCAAGGTTATTTTGTGAGATGTAAGGAATCATCTTCCCAACAATCTCATTTATATATCCGTTATGATTGTTGATATAGTTCGATGGATAAGTATGCGCGCCGAGAAATGTTGGAACAATGTCAATCGGAAAATTTTTGTTGAGAAAATTTATTACATTCAAAAGCTTTATCTCATTCTCAAAATCAAGTCCGTAGCCGCTCTTAATTTCTAAAGTTGTAACTCCCTGAGAAATAAAATTGTGAATTCTTGGTGATATAATTTTTATAAGATCTTCAAACGAAGTACTTCTAACAGCCTGAACAGTAGTATTTATTCCGCCGCCTTCACGCGCAATTTCTTCATATGAAACGCCGCTAATTTTTTTTCTGAACTCATCTGCGCGGGAACCAGCAAAAGCTGTATGTGTATGGCATTCAACAATTCCTGGTAAAACTATTTTATCTTTTAAATCAATTTCCTGAAAATCAGAATTATTTTTTACTGATGAAGAGGGAAGTACATCCTTTATTAATTCATTTTCAATTATTATTGAATGATCATATAAAACATCAATCTGAGAAAGTTCTTTGCCTCGCTTAACATTTTTCGCATTTGTATTTACCGTAATAATTTGGGAGGGATTCCTAAGAACTTTAATCATTGTTGAGACTATCCCCAAAAATATTAATTGAATCTTTTACTACTCTCGCTTCGGGATATCCCATTTGTGATAGTTTAAATCTTAATTGATTTGCATCGGAAAGGTTTCTCAAATCACCAACTTTAACCTTGTAAAATGGAGGATCAAAAATGAGATAAACATTTTTTTCATTAACTCTAAAGTACAATTCACTTCTCAAACTATCTGCTTCCTCAAGGTTATCCGTTGAAAATACCTGAACGCGGTAGCCATCTGTTTTATCAATAACTATTTTTCTATCATTCGCAATAGTATCATCAGGAAAATGGGGATATTCATACCAGATATCAAGTTCTTCTTCAGGAAGAATTTTTCCTTTATTTTCTTTTTCAATTTCAATTTTTGCGTGGTAAGGAGCCATATCAAAATTTTCAACCGGTTCTGATTTCACTTCCGGCGCTTTTGATTTATCTTCCTTCCTATCATACCTGCTTCCGGTTGATGCGCTGCATGATATTAGAATTATGGAAAAAATGATTAACAGAAATAGAATGAGAACATTTTTTAACATTGAGAAGGCTTGATTTAATTGAACAAATACGGGGTAAATATACAGTTTAAAAATCATTTTAAAAAGATAAGATAATAGAACCCTGTTAATAGGAATAATCAATTGATCTTATTATTTGTAGATAAAACAATGTACTACAAGATTAATAACTTTGAGAAAGTGCTTTAATATTAGTAAATTTGCACATCTATAACTTATCTCAATAACAAATGGCCGCAAAAAAATACAAAATTCTCTTCGTTACATCTGAAGTAGTACCGTTTGTAAAAACCGGCGGGTTAGCCGATGTATCAGCCGCGTTGCCGCAAATGCTTGCTGAAATGGGGCATGAAGTCCGCATTGTTGTGCCTAAATATGGCGCCGTTGATGACAGAAAATATAAAATTCATGAAGTCGTCAGATTAAAAGATCTTCAGATTAAGATTGGTGATAAGGAAGTTACTTTCTCACTTAAATCATGCTTCCTTCCGGGACAGAAAGTGAGAGTGCAAATTTATTTCCTCGATAACCAGGAATATTTTGGCAGCAGAAACAGTCTTTATACTGATCCGATGACTGGAGAAGATTATCCGGATAATGATGAGCGATTCATCCTTTTATCCAAATCAGTTTTTGAATTGATATCAAAACTTGGCTGGATTCCGGATATCATTCATTGTAATGATTGGCAGACCGGACTTATTCCCGCATATCTGAAGACGATTTATAAAGATGATGAGACTTTTTCAAAATTTAAAACTTTGTTCACAATTCATAACCTTGCTTACCAGGGAGTTTTTCCCAAATCAAGCTTTAATAAAACAGGATTACCAGAAGAGTTAAATTCTGAAAAAGGAATTGAGATCTATAACAAACTGAATTTTATGAAAAGCGGTTTGATGTTCTCTGATGTAATAAGTACGGTTAGTGAAACATATGCAAATGAAATTCGATCGGATGAAAATCTTGGCGCAGGATTGAAGCAGGTTCTTGCAAAAAGAAAAAATGATCTTTACGGTATAATAAACGGAATTGATACGCGCGTTTGGCATCCGGAAAAAGATAAATTGATTCCTAAAAAATATTCTCCAAAAAATCTTGAATTGAAAAAAGAAAATAAAAGAGAACTTGCCGAGAAATTCGGATTCCAGTATAATCCTGATATTCCCATAATCGGATTAATATCTAGGCTGCTTGATGCAAAAGGATTTGATCTTATTATGGAAGCATTTCCTGAAATGATGAAGATGAACATCCAGGTGATATTGCTTGGAACGGGAGAAAGGAAATATCACAACTTTTTTGATAAGATGAGCAAAAAGCATTCTGATAAATTTGCCTGCTATTTGGGATTTAATGATGATCTTGCTCATCTCATTGAAGCCGGCGCTGATATATATTTGATGCCTTCTAAATATGAACCATGCGGATTGAATCAGATGTACAGCCTTGTTTACGGTACTGTTCCGCTGGTGCGTGAAACCGGAGGTTTGGCTGATACCGTTATTAGATATAATGAAAAAACTGATGAAGGCAACGGCTTTGTATTCAAGCAGTATGATGCTTCAGCAATGATGAAAGAATTAAAAAGAGCATTAAAATTGTTTGAAGATAAAAAGGTTTGGGAAAAGATAATGAAAAATGGAATGAAATCTGATTTTAGCTGGAATGTATCCGCAAAGAAATATATTGAATTGTACAGAACAATTTTAGCAAACGGATAAATGCCTGGCATAAACATCAATCCAAATGCGGGCAAAACAAATCATGCAGTATTCCTTGATCGTGATGGCACGATTAACGAAGATCCAGGTTATTTAGGGGAGCCGGAACTTGTTAAATTATTTCCCGGCACTGGTGAGGCGCTGTCAATCTTAAAGAACGAATTAAAGTTCAAACTCATCGTTATATCCAATCAATCGGGCATAGCAAGAGGAATTTTAACAAAGGAGAAAGTTAATTCTGTTAACGCAAAGATAAATGAACTTCTCTCGGTGTATAATGCAGAGATTGATGCTTTTTACTATTGCCCGTTTCATCCTGATTTTAGTTCAGAGGAAGAATGTTTGTGCAGAAAACCTTCTCCAAAATTAATCTTTGATGCACAAAAAGATTTTAATATTAATTTGGGCAGTTCGTTCTTTATTGGTGATACCGCAGCAGATATTGAATGTGGAATGAATGCAGGATTAAAGACTATTTTAGTTAAAACAGGATACGGAGTGGATTCATTTTCCATCTTGCAAAAGCAAAATAAATTTCCCACTTTTGTTGCCGAAAATATTAGAGAAGCTTGTTACTTTATTAAAAAAGATATTTCTGGAGACAATTAATTGTTCATAAAAAAGATATTATTCCTTCCGGTAATTACAATCTCATTATTTATTATTTCCTGCAGCGAGTCTCCAACATCAACAGGCACAGATTTATTGAGAGATGATTATATAGGTGTAAACCAGTTAGATTCCTTCAATGATTCACTAGCTCAAACTTCCTCATATTCAAAAAGAGTAATTCAGCTCGGTGGATCAGAAAAATTATTAATTGGCAAATCAAATAATGTTGAGGCTTCCACTCTTCTTAACTTTTTTGTTTTTCTTGATGATTCAATTCTCTCAGATGTGCGGGAAGATAAACTGCAGATAATCAGTGCTTCAGTTGAACTTACTAAAACTTACACGTTTGGAGACAGCAACGCAGTTTTAGATTTTACTGTTCATAGAGTAAACAGCCGCTGGAGTTCAGCTACTTATACTGCCGACAGTCTTAGTCTTATCCAGTATGATCAGAATGATATTAGTACCGAAAGAAATTTTTCTGATTCTGCAGTTACATTTAAGATTGACAACAGTTTGGTGCTGGAATGGATGAAGGATGGTGAGGATTCAGCAAAACATGTTGATTTTGGAATTTTTCTGAAGGCTGCTCCATCATCTCAAAAAATTGTCGGATATCAGGCCTTATCGGGAGCAACAAGCAGTGCACAAATTCCACAGCTTGAAGTGATATATGAAAAACCGGGTGTTTACCGTGATACATTGATATTCATTCCTGAAGCTGATCTTAGTATTGTAACGGGTGATCTGCCAAATATAAGTAATGAAAATATTGCCATTCAGTCCGGTCTTGCTGTTAATTCAAAACTTTGGTTTGATCTTTCAGGAATTCCGGATAACTCTGTAATCAATTATGCTGAGCTTACATTATTTCTTGATACTCTTGAAACTGTAACTGGTTCAGTTTATAGTAATTCATTAACCGCATATGCAATACTTGATTCGTCACGAATGGATTCATTATCACGCGGCATATCTCTTGCCGGAGATAAGAATGATTCGTCTAAATCGTTTACCGGGAATGTTACATCTATAATTCAAACAATAAAAAACAGAAAAGACAATCAGGGCATTATGCTGAGAGCGGGAGTAGAAACAGAAGGCCTTGAATTATTTGTGTTAAAAGGAAGTTCGGCTGCGGATAGAAGATTAAGGCCTCAATTAAAAATTATTTATACAAACAAGCAATGATTAAATCTTTAAAAATATTTTTCTGCTTAGTATTTCTTTTAATCAATTCAGGATTTGTTATTGCACAAAGCAGTTCAAGTTATTCAAGGATTGGAATTGGAGACATAGTTCATTCTTACTCAGCAAGAAAAATGGTAATGGGTGCCGGAATTGCTTTATCAGATCCTGATTTTATTAGTGTTGCTAATCCGGCAAGTTTAAGTAAATTAAACAGAACACGCCTTGAAACCGGAATTGCAGTTAATGCATTGTTCATCAAAGGAAATACACAAAGCAGTTATAATGCTGAAGCAGAATTTAATGGTGTATCTATCGCTTTACCGATAAGCAAAGATAATGGAGTTGGTTTAGCATTAGGAATTATTCCTTATTCAAACGTAAGCTACGAAGTTGTTGAAGATGTTACTTCTACAATTTTGCAGGGGCAGGAATACAAAATTTATTATGAAGGCAGAGGCGGGCTTTCAAAGCTGTTTATAGCAGCATCTTATACCTTGCCTTTTGATTTAACTCTCGGTGCTTCATTGGATTATTATTTTGGAAATCTTAAATATATCTCAAGAGCAAAGTTTGTTGATACAAGAAATCTTGAAGCGGATTATGAACGTACATACTCACCAAAAGGTACAGGAACAACAATAGGTGTAATCACGCCGGATTTATCAGGTACATTTAATTCTGAAAAAATTACAAATTTCAGATTTGGCATTTCTGCAAGTTTAGTTACAGAATTTGATACTGATACGCTCTTAACTTCTACATCAAATCTTGGAACAGATACAATTGGAATTGGTCTGACAAACATGAAACTGCCGATGAGATTGAATGCAGGATTAAGTTTGTTGTTCAACACTAATTATCTTGTTACAGTAGATTATATATATCAGCCGTGGAGCAAGTTTGAATTTAATAACCGGAATAATCCTTATTTAAGAGATGCAATAATGGTTTCCGGCGGAATTGAATACAAACCAACAAGAGAACCGGGCTCTACTTTCTGGGAACAAATAATCTGGCGTGCTGGTTTAAGTTTTGAACAGTCTCAGTATATAATAAACAATGTAGGAATTAATCAATATTCAATATCAGGTGGCTTATCTTTACCTCTCAGTCCGGAAAATACATTTGATATTGGAATTCAGTATTCGATGAGAGGAACAACAGATTCAAACCTTTTCAGTGAAAATATTTTCAGGTTGAATGTTGGTGTAAGTCTCGGAGAAATTTGGTTCATTAGACAGGAAAAATAATAATAAAATATTTCGAGGGTTAGAACTTGAAAAGATCAATTAAATTATCCGCTTTACTTTTCATCTTTTTGGCTGCAGCAGTATTTACAGCAAAAGTAAATGCACAAGATTCACTAAAGATTATTGAGAAATACAGTCTCTTTTCTGAATATCATAAAAACAGAGATTATCTAAGCGCATTACCATACGGCTGGGAAGTTATTCAGATGGATCCTGTAAAATTTAATAAATGGATCTACGATAAAATGGAACAAACATTATGGTACATTCATGATTCGGCTGATGTTTCCCCGGAACAAAAATTAGCTGCTGAAGACAGCGTGATAAGCTTATATGATTTGGCGGTTCAGTATCATTCTGAACTTAAAGGATATTACCTTGCACGCAAAGCTTATGTGCTTGAGAATTGGAAACAAGTTAGTCCCGATACCGCAATTGCAGCTTACGAAACGGCAATTGAAGCAGACAGCACTATTTTAAATTATTATAAACATAGATTGGGACAGCTTTATAAAGCCAATATGGATTCAAATCCTGAGTACAAAGAAAAAGCCCTCGATCTTTATTCCGCGCTTGCAGAAGCAGAACCGGATAATCCATTGTGGAATGAAGAACTGGAATCATTAGTTGATAATATTGATGAACTCGTTCAATTGGCAAAGAAGGCATGGGATCTTGATAAAGATAATCTGCAAAAAGCATGGAAATATGCTTCAATGGCATTGAAGGCAAGTTCATTCCAGGAAGCAATTGTTGCATTGGAATTTCTTGTTGAGAAATCTCCGGAAACAATTAATTATTGGGTAAGATTAGCTGAAGCATATCAGAAAACTGATCAGCTTGATAAAGCTGAATCTGCTTACAAAAAATTAATACAGCTTGAGCCGGATAACAAAAATCATTATTTGAACTTAGGGATTGTTTACAAAGATAAAGGACAATTATCCGCTGCAAGAACACAGTATCAAAAAGCAAGTGATGTTGGTGGAAATTGGGGATTACCAATTTACTATGAAGGTCTTTTGTATGAATTAGCCGCAAGAGGATGTGAATTCAACCTTGAAACAAAAATGGTTTATCAGCTTGCAGTTGATACATACAGAAAAGCAAAGAATATGGATCCAAGTATTGCATCCCAGGCACAGGATAGAATAAATGCATTATCTGGTTCAGTTCCAACACAGGAAGATTATTTCTTTAAAGGTTATAAATCGGGACAAGTTCTGCCTATTACCGGTAGTTGTTTTGGCTGGATTGGCAGAAGCATAACTGTTCCATAACAAATTAAATTTTCTCTAAGGCTTCACTAAAAAGTGGAGCCTTTTTTGTTTTAAAGAAATCACTAAAAGAAATTTTTCATTCTTAAAGAGGATCTAACTTCAACAAAAAATTGAAAGAATCTTTATATATTTGATTTCATAATTAATCACTAAAAAGAATTTACAACATGTATAATAATCTTCGTAATGATCAGAATATTTTTAATGTACTTCAATTAGAAACCACCCGCCAGCAAAATAAACTTGAACTTATTGCATCTGAAAATTTTGTTAGTGCTGCAGTGCTTGAAGCAGCAGGGACAGTTTTAACAAATAAATATGCTGAAGGATATCCCGGCAGGAGATATTATGGCGGCTGTGAATTTGTTGATATGGCTGAAGACATTGCCCGCGGGCGTTTGAAAAAATTATTTAATGCAGAATATGTTAACGTTCAGCCGCACAGCGGTTCACAAGCTAATATGGCTGTATTCATGTCCTTACTAAAGCCGGGTGATAAATTTCTTGGACTAAGTCTTGCTCATGGCGGACATTTAACTCATGGTTCACCTGTAAATTTTTCTGGGCAGCTATATCAGGCTGTTGGTTATACATTAAACAAGGAAACCGGATTACTTGATTATGATTTAATTGCTGATCTTGCAAAAAAAGAAAAACCAAAACTTATCATAACAGGTGCAAGCGCTTATTCAAGAGAATGGGATTATAAAAAATTCAGAGAGATAGCTGATTCAGTTGGTGCTTTTTTGATGTGCGATATGGCGCATCCGGCGGGACTAATTGCAAAAGGTTTATTAAATAATCCGCTTGAGTATTGTGATGTTGTTACTTCAACTACACACAAAACTTTACGCGGACCAAGAGGTGGAATTATTCTGATGGGGAAGGATAAAGAAAATACCATAGGAATTAAAACCCCAAAAGGTGACCGCACAAAATTAATGTCTGAAATTTTTGACAGCACCGTAATGCCAGGAATTCAGGGCGGACCTTTAATGCACATCATTATGGCAAAAGCAGTTGCATTTGGTGAAGCACTTCAGGATTCATTTAAAGATTATGTTGAGCAGGTAAGAACAAATGCTAAAACATTAGCAGCAGAGCTTGTTGCTTTTGGTTTTAATATTGTTTCAGGCGGAACAGATAATCATCTTATGTTGATTGATCTTACCAATAAAAACATAACAGGAAAACAGGCGGAGATTTCTTTGGAGAAAGCAGGAATAACCGTTAACAAAAATATGGTTCCTTTTGATCAGCGCAGCCCGTTTGTAACAAGTGGAATCAGAGTTGGGACTCCTGCAGTTACTACCAGGGGAATGAAAGAAAAAGATATGAAGATAATTGCTTCATTCATCAACTCTGCAATTAATAATTATGATAAAGAATCCGTTCTTAATGAAATTAAAAATGATGTAAAGGAACTCTGTAAGAATTTTCCTTTATATCCTGAATTTATTGAAGCATAAAATCCGTGGCTGATCAGGAATTATTAAAGCAGGAAGAATTAACAGACGAGTTTGAAACAGAGATGACTTTTCTTGAGCATCTCGAAGAACTCAGGTGGCGTTTAATTTACGCATTAATTGGATTAGTGGCTGGCGCCGTACTTTGCTGGATATTTATTGATTTTATAATTGATGTTGTGTTATTAAAACCTGCGCGTGATTCCGGTGCGCAGCTTCAGAATTTAAAACCATTTGGGCAGCTATTTGTTTACATGCAGGTTGCAATTATCGGCGGTATAATAATAAGCATTCCAAATATTTTCTATCAGTTCTGGAAATTCATTGCTCCGGCATTAAGAAGAAACGAACGAAGATACATTCTGCTTATCGTAATTTTTACTACAGTTTGCTTTCTGGCAGGAATCGTATTTGCTTACTTTGTAATGCTTCCTTTAACTTTAAAATTTGCAGCACAATTTGGTTCGGATCAAATAGCAAATGAATTTGCGATTGATGAATATCTATCAATTATAATTAGCGTAATGCTTGCAGCAGGTGTTGTTTTTGAACTGCCGATGGTTTCATTCTTCCTTTCAAAGCTGGGAATTTTAACACCAGCATTTATGCGTAAATACAGAAAACACTCAATAGTTATTATTATGATACTTGCAGCATTTTTAACTCCCGGAACTGATCCTGTATCACAATTGATACTTGCTATTCCATTGGTTTTACTTTATGAAATAAGTATTTTTATTTCGAAAATTTCAATCAGGAAAAATTGATAAAACGAGATCTAGCAGAAATAAGCCAGCCGATTAAAACAGAACTTTCTGAATTTAACAAGACCTTCAGCCAATCACTCAAATCAAATATTGGATTAGTTGATTTGATTGCCCGCTATATTCTTAGGCAGAAAGGAAAGAAGATCAGGCCGCTGCTTGTACTTCTTTCAGCCAAGCTGGCTGGCGGAGTAAATGAAAGAACTTATCGTGGTGCAGCATTAGTTGAACTTCTTCACACGGCTACACTGGTTCATGATGATGTTGTTGATAATGCCGATAAGCGCAGAGGCTTCTGGTCAATCAATGCAGTATTTAAAAATAAAGCGGCTGTTTTGATGGGAGATTATCTTCTTGCCAAAGGATTAATGATTGCAGTTGAAGGAAAAGATTTTGATTTTCTTGAAGTGATTACCAATACTGTAAAAAGAATGTCTGAAGGTGAACTTCTTCAAATTCAAAAAACCAGGAAGCTTGATATTGATGAAGAAACTTATTTCAGAGTAATAAAAGATAAAACAGCATCGCTGCTTGAAACATGCTGCCTGATTGGCGCAATGAGTGCTTCAGAAAATAAAGAATATCATGAGGGCTTAAAATCCTTCGGTGAATCAATCGGAATTGCTTTTCAGATTCGTGATGATATTCTGGATTACGAAGGAAGTTTTAGTATGATTGGAAAGCCGGTTGGTGGTGATATAAAAGAAAAGAAAATCACACTCCCATTAATTTATTCTCTCAGCAAGGTTCCAAAAAGTAAAGCGGGTGAAATAAGAAAATTTATACGTGATGGAAGTGATAAACAAAAAGTTAAAGAAATAATTGATTTTGTAAGAACAAACGGCGGAATTGATTATGCACTTCAAACCGCACATTCATACTCACAAAAAGCAAAAGAAGCACTTAAAGTCTTTCCTGATTCACAAAGTAAAATTGCGCTTGAAGCACTTGTTGATTTTGTTATTGATAGGAAAAATTAATTGCGCAAATATAATATCTAACTTTTCTTCAACTCTTCTTTATAAGAAAATCCTTTTATAGGATCTCTGATAGTTAAAACAGGGCAGGGAGCTTTTCTTACAACTTTTTCTGCTGTGCTGCCAAAAAGAATATGTTCAACTCCGGTGTGCCCGTGAGTTGCCATTACAATCAAATCCACATCCTCCTCAACCGCTGTATCAATTATCTCAATAAACGGTTTTCCTGATTTGATTATCGTTTTATGCTTCATATCCGGAGGAAGTTCTTTTTTAGATAGTGTTTCAAGTTCTTCCGCCGCACGTTTGTCCATTTCTGTATCAACACTTGGAATTGCTATTTGCCCCATGCTGAAATCGGGCGGATAAATTGCAGGTTCAATTACATAAACAAGAATGATTTCCGAGTTAAAGTTTTTTGAAAAGTTGATCGCATATTTTAATGCGCTTTTTGAGTAATCGGAAAAATCAATAGGAACAAGAATTTTTTTAATGTCAGGTTCCATAGTTCCCCTCCCGTTTTATTTTTAGTTTTGATTGAAGATCAATATAATCTTCATTTACTTTTCTTAAGCGTACTGCAATTATTTTAGAAATTCCCTGCAAAATTTTAATTCCTTTTTTAGGATATTTTTCAATAAACTCATCCAGATCAGGTTTGAATATAACTGCAAGTCTTGTATCAGTTTGTGCTATTGCGGATGCGGAACGTTTTTCTCCATCTACCAGAGCAAGTTCACCAAAAAAGTCATCTTTTCTGCATGTTGCCAGTGAAATAATATCTCCATCGACATTTCTTTGGATAATGACTTCACCTTCTCTTATAATATACAATCCAATTCCCGGATCTCCCTGGTAAAAAATATATTCTCCGGCAATGTAGCTTCTGTTATGAATAATTGAATAGAGCAATGCAATATCGCGGGATGAAAATTCTTCAAACAGCGGAATAGATAATAATGCTTTTTCAAGATCGGATTTATCGGTTGGCGTTTTAAAAACATTAGCCCAAAAACTACTGTGTATTACATTGCCATTATTTCCGTTCATTAGAATTTCCTTTATTGAAAAATTCCGGATTCAGCCACACGCCATAATTTCTGGCAGGGGAATCTGTTCTCATAAAGCGCACGGCCAACAATTACTGAATCAACACCTGCAGGCATTAGGTTCTGAACATCAAGCAATTCATCTTTATTTCTTATTCCGCCGGAAAGAGTGATCTTGCCGCCTGTAATTTCAGAAATTTCTTTTGCCAGTTCAAGATTTGGACCGCCAAGTACGCCATTCTTTTTAATATCCGTAACTATAAATCTTTCCAATCCAACTTCAGCCATTTCTTTTGCAAACTGCTGATATGCAATTCCAGTATTTGATTTTCTTCCCCGGATCATAATTTCTCCGTTTAAAACTTCAAGCGATACAACAACCTTGCTCGGGCCGTATAATTCAAACAGTTTAAGAAAATCTTTTTTATTTTCAATTGCCATTGTTGTTAAAACCAAACGCAGAATTCCTGTTTCCATTATAGCTTTTGCGTCTTCAATTGTGCGTATTCCGCCTGCAAATTGAACAGGAATAATTACTGAAGAACAGATTTCCTCAATTATTTTATAGTTTTTGCGTGAATGTTCAACTGCACCGTCAAAATCCACGATATGAATAATCTTTGCATTTTCTGCGCGCCAGATTCTTGCCATCTCAACCGGATCGCTCCCATACTCCTTGCAATCAAGTTCGGGTATCCCCTGAACAACCCGCACAGTTTTTCCGTCTTTAATATCAATTGAAGGAATTACTAATATATATCTCACATCAACTCCAAATTATAATCGCTTTTTTTATCATCTTTTCTTTTGATAAAAAATAGTGAAATGCCATCTCAAAACAAACATGCTTAATAATACACGTACTATGCTGATTCTAAAAAGATTAGAAAATTTACAAAAACAAAGCAATATCACTAAAAGTTTTGAAATTCGATAGAATTCTTGACTTTCCTTGGTATAATAACCATATTTCACCGCAATGAGCAATAAATTTTCTTAAAACCAGCCTTTAAAATTTGCGGCATTCAATTTAACTTTCACTATGAATTGATGCTTAGGAAATAGGCCTTATGTTCAAATTCTTATAAAAGAAAACAGAGTTATTAAAAAAATATTAAGGATTTTTTATGCCGGTTAATCAGAATATTAAAACATCAGCTTTCCCTTCTATACTTTCAAACACCAGGGTGAAAAGTTTTCTCTGGATACTGTCTTTCTCAATCTTAACTGCAGTAGGCGCACAGATTACCATACCCGTTAAACCCGTTCCATTTACATTGCAAACCATGATGGTGGTTTTAGCCGGTGCTTTTTTAGGCTCTAGGAATGGCGCTTACAGCCAGGTATTATATCTTGCTCTCGGCTGTGCCGGTTTACCAGTATTTGCGCAGGTTCCAGATGGTGCAGTTGGTTTTGCAAGATTGTTTGGTCCAACCGGCGGTTATCTTTTAGCTTTCCCACTTGCCGCTTTTATAACAGGTTATATTATTGAGAAGAAGAAAAGTTATTTAAGTGTTGTTGTTTCAATGTTTCTCGGCAATGTTCTGATAATATTTGTTGGTGCATTATATCTTGATATTTTCTTTATCCATAATATCTCCGAATCACTAAAAGCCGGCGCTGTAATCTTTTCGCTCTGGACTGTGATAAAAGTGATTGCCGCTGCAGCTATTTTCTTTGGTATTTCTAAAAAGCAATAACTGACTATTTACTTTATTAAAAACTGATTCAGTAATCTATCCTCTGTATATGGAATTAAAAAATATCATCTTCATTATTTTTTTTATAGCTGCAATGGCTTTGTTTTTCTGGAGCCTGAACGATAAAATCAAAAACATTCGTGTTGGACAGAAGAAAGATGATAGATTTGACCGGGTTGGAGAACGGCTAAAAAGAGTTTGGACAATAGCTTTTGCACAGACAAAACTTTTGAGAGATCCAAAAGCCGGAATTCTTCACCTCGTTATTTTTTGGGGATTTATCCTTTTCATTTTTGCAGTTGTTGAAGCAATAATACAGGGGTTTTACTCTCCATTCTCCCTTTCATTTTTAGGACCACTTTTTTCAGCCATTACAATTATACAAGATGTTTTTGGTTTGCTGGTAATACTTGCGGTACTTTATGCATTGTACAGAAGATTTGTTATTCACATTCCAAGACTGGAAGTTGATAAACACGGAAAGATTGATGCGGCTGTTATTCTTCTGTTAATAATGTTTGTTTGTATTTCAATGTTTGGTCAGAATATCTCACTGGTTGCAATTCAGAATTTTCAAACTCATTCTTTTGAGATAAGACCATTTTCTTCTGCACTTGCACCGGTTTTTTATAGTACCGGAGAAAATGCAAATACTGTTTATGAGATTTTTTGGTGGCTGCATATTACTGTTGTTTTAGGATTTTTAAATCTGCTTCCGTACTCAAAACATTTTCATGTAATCACTTCAATTCCAAATACATATTTAGCAAGATTATTTCCTGAAAGAAATACGCTCCAGCCCATAAATCTTGAAGATGAAAGTATCGAAGTTTACGGCGCAGCAGATATTGAACATCTTTCATGGAAGCAGCTTCTTGATGGTTACACCTGTACTGAGTGTGGAAGATGTACAGCTGCATGTCCTGCAAATACTGTTGGTAAAAGACTTTCCCCGAGAAAAATTATTGTTGATATTAGAAGACGAACTGAAGATAAAGCAAAACTTTTAAGAGAAGGAAAGACAGAAGGGGAAGTTTTTGAAAAAACTCTGGTGCGCGATTACATAACTGATACTGAATTATGGCAGTGCACAACCTGCAATGCCTGTGTTCAGGAATGCCCGGTTATGATTGAACATGTTGATTCAATTGTAGATATGAGAAGAAATCTGGTCTTAACTGAATCAGAATTTCCACCGAACCTGAATAATGTGTTTAAAAGTATTGAAACTAATTTTACTCCATGGGCTTTTAATGCGGCAGACAGGGCAAATTGGGCTGAAGGTATGAACATAAAAACCATGGCTGAAGATCCAGATGGCGAAATTCTCTTCTGGGTTGGTTGTGCCGGCTCATTTGATAACAGATATAAAAAAGTTACGCAGGCACTTGCAAAACTCATGCAAAAAGCTAAAATTGATTTTAGAATTTTGGGCACTGAAGAAAAATGCAACGGCGATACTGCCCGAAGACTCGGTAATGAATATCTTGCACAAATGATGATGCAGGAAAATATCCAAACGCTGAACAATTACGGAGTTAAAAAAATCGTTACTGCATGTCCGCATTGCTTTCATTCATTAGGCAGAGAGTACAAACAGTTCGGGGGGAATTATGAAGTCATTCATCACACACAGTTGATTCAGGAGTTGGTTGAATCAGGTAAAATTCAGTTAAAAGAAGATTCCGATAAAAGAACAATTACATATCATGATTCTTGTTATCTTGGAAGATACAACGATGTTTACGATGAACCGCGGAATGCCTTAAAACATATAGAAAATTTTGAACTTGTTGAAATGAAAAGAAACCGCAGCAAAGGCTTTTGCTGTGGTGCTGGCGGCGGCAGAATGTTCCTTGAAGATGAAGAAGGCGGAAGGATTAACGAAGAACGAACTCGCGAAGCTCTGGAAACTCAGGCTGATACAATTGCTTCTGCCTGCCCGTTCTGCATGACAATGATGTCTGACGGCGTTAAACATTTTGAAAAAACAGATGAGGTGGCAGTTAAAGATATTGCCGAACTTGTGTTGGAGAACTCTAAATAAATTTTTTCCATCAACTAATTATCAGGAGGTTCTATGAATAAATACGAGGAATTAGTACAAGCAGTAAAAAATCTGGAGACTGATTTCCAGAAATTCTATGAGAAGGGACAGGCTGCAGCCGGAACCCGTCTGCGTAAAGGTTTAAGTGAGTTAAGAAAACTCGCCCAGGATGTTCGTAAGGATATTCAGGATGTCAAAGCTCAGAGAAAAGCAGAGAAATCAGCATAAGTTTTTTACTATTTACTAATACAGGCTGATTTCTGAAATGGAATCAGCCTTTTTTTATATGTACATTCTCAGCTAAACTATTTGAAAAATATTAATGAAAAAAAATATCCTGCTTCTGTTAATTTCATTTCCATTTATTCTTCAGATCAGGTTTGATTCACCATCTCAACAGGATACTTCCCAAACTCCTGATTCAATAGTTACAATTACAATTGCCGCTGCCGGCGATTTGATGTGCCATTCAGTTCAGTATCAATATGCTATGGTTAATCCGGATTCATTCGATTTTAATCCCGTCTACCGTGAAGTAAAAGACTATCTTTCTCAACCTGATTTTACATTCGGAAATTTAGAAACAGTTATGGCAGGAAAATCAAAAGGATATTCTGGTTATCCTTTCTTTAATACTCCTGATGATTTTATTCCCGCACTTAAAAATGCCGGATTTGATCTTCTCACAACTTCAAACAATCATTCTTTAGATCAGGGGGAATTCGGATTAAGAAGAACACTTGAAGTTCTTAACAAATACAATATTAATTATAACGGAACTTTCGTATCAAAAGAAGATAGAGATTCACTAAGAATTTTTAATATTAAAGGAATTAAGATTGCCTTTCTTGCTTACACTTACGGAACTAATGGAGTTCCGATACCAAAAGGTAAAACATATCTCATTAATTTAATTGATGAAAACCAGATAACTGCGGATATTAATTCTGCAAGAAAAGCCGGTGCTGAATTGGTTCTTGTACATTTTCATTTTGGTGAAGAATACAAACGCGAACCTGTTGCTTCACAGAAAAAAGTTGTAAATGCTGCCGTTCTTGCGGGTGCGGATATAATAATTGGCGGTCATCCTCATGTTATTCAGCCTGCTGAATTTTTTGCTTCTAATAATTCAAAACTGGATTCAGTTTTCGCTGCATACTCGCTCGGCAATTTTATTTCAAACCAGCGCTGGCGTTATTCAGATGCCGGAGTGATTTTAAATCTTAGCATAAGTAAAAATTTTAATTCTGATTCAATCTATATTTCGGATGTATCTTTTCTTCCCACTTGGGTATTTAAAGGGAATACAAAGAATGGCAGGGAATATATAATTCTTCCTTACAAAGAAAATATTGATTATGAATTCTTAACATCTCAAGATAAATTAAACATGATGCAGGCTTTTGAAGATACAAAAGAAATAATGAGAAAATATTCAACTCGCATAAGATTATTCAATTAAAAATAAATCTGGAAATGCTACAAGATTACTTTCAACTAAAGAAATACAACTCCGATATTAAAACAGAAATTCTCGCGGGAATAACTACCTTTCTCGCAGCGATGTACATCATAATTGTTAATCCTTCAATCCTTTCTGCTGCAGGTTTGCCTTTCAGCGGAGTATTAACCGCAACAGTTATTATCAGCGCGTTCAGCAGTATTGCTATGGGAATTTATGCGCGCAACCCGATTCTTGTTGCACCGGGAATGGGGATCAATGCATTCTTTACTTATTCTGTAGTAATTGGAATGGGAGTATCATGGGAGATTGCACTGGGAACGGTTTTCTGGTCCGGAGTGGTTTTTATTATTCTGTCTGTTTTTAACATCCGGACTCAAATAGTAAAATCAATACCCAAACAATTAAGATATGCAGTAGCAGCGGGGATTGGCTTATTCATTACATTTATTGGATTCATCAATGCTAATTTTATTATTGATAATCCAGCTACTTTAATCAGCATAAATAATATCGATACTATAGTTCTGACATTTCTAATCGGTTTATTATTTACATCAGTATTGGTTATTAAAAGAATTAAAGGCGCTCTGATAATAGGAGTTATTTTTACAACACTTTTATCAATTCCAATCGGCAGATTGTACGGAGATGCTTCTCAGATAAATAACGGAGTTGCAACTCTTGTTACATGGAAAGGAATTATTGCACCTCCGGATTTCAGTTTATTATTTAAATTGGATTTAATTAACTCGCTTCAGTTTTCACTGTTGCCTGTTATATTCGCTTTTCTTTTTACAGATATGTTCGATTCACTATCAACGTTTATTGGAGTAGCAGAAGCTGCAGATTTAATGGATGAAAATGGTGAACCACGCAATATTAAAGAATCGCTAATCGTTGATGCATGTTCAACATTGTTTTCCGGAATTTTTGGTACAAGCTCCGGAACTGCATATATTGAATCAGCAACAGGTGTAGAGGAAGGAGGAAGAACAGGTTTAACAGCGGTTGCTGCGGGAATTTTATTTCTTCCTTTTATGTTCTTCTCACCTTTATTATCAATCGTTCCTGCAATTGCAACTGCACCTGCATTAATTATTGTTGGCGCTTTTATGATGAAACCTGTTTTAAAAATCAATTGGGGAAAATATGATGATGCCTTTCCTGCATTTTTAGGAATGATTCTTATTCCCCTAACGTATTCTATAACTCAGGGAATAATATGGGGATTTATTTCCTGGACAGTTATCAAACTGCTTACGGGAAAAAAAGAAGAAGTTAGCTGGATGTTGATTGTAATAGATATTTTTGCTGTTGCTGCGCTCATTTTAAAATAATTTTAAAAGGAGGATATATGTTTATCGGTCACTTAGGTGCAGGGATGGCTGCAAAAAAAATTGAATCATCACCATCACTTGGTACTTACTTTTTAGCTGCACAATTTATTGATTTGCTGTGGCCTGTTTTTCTTTTGCTTGGAATTGAACATGTTGTTGTTCAACCCGGCGTAACTGAATTTACTCCGCTCAATTTTGTTTATTATCCTTTTTCACACAGCTTGTTTGCCGTCTTAATTTGGGGAGTTTTATTTGCTCTCTTTTATTTTTTTCTTAAAAGAAATTTTAAAGCATCTCTTTTGCTTGGCATTCTTGTGTTAAGCCATTGGATTCTTGATTTTATCACACATATTCCTGATTTGCCCATATTTCCCTGGTCAGATATTAAAGTTGGTTTGGGATTATGGAATTCAATTCCGCTTACAATTATTGTTGAAGGAATTTTCTTTTTGCTTGGTGTGATACTTTATTCTTCTGCAGCTAAATCAAAAAATAAAACCGGAATATATGCATACTGGAGCCTTCTGATATTTCTTGTAGTAATTTACATTTCAAACATTGCAGGTCCGCCGCCGCCTGATGAACAAACAATTGGCTTCGTTGGTTTATCTCAATGGCTGCTGGTAGCATGGGGTTACTGGATTGATAGAAACAGGGTAACTTTAAATCAAAATAAAACTTTTACAGAAGGATGAATAGCTATTGAATAATCTTTTTAGATTAAATTTAGCAGTTTATACTATCAAGTGTTTTGTTCATTTAAGATTGATACTTCTATATGAGGTTCAGAATGAAAAGGGAGGAATAATATGATGCGCAAATTAATTTCTGTTGTATTTGTTATAGCATTTCAATTTCTACAGGCGCAAAATCTGCAAATCACTTCACCGGATGAAAAAATTGCAATCTCTTTTCAGCTTGATGAAGGTGTTCCATTATATAACGTATCTCGCAACGGAACAGAGATAATCAAAAAATCAAAACTTGGTTTTATAATAAAAGATCAAAAACCATTGGATGGTAATTTCAAAATAGAATCTCATGAGATCAATTCTTTTGATGAAACATGGACGCAGGTTTGGGGAGAAGAAAAAAATATCCGTAATCATTTTAATCAGCTTAAAGTTTCACTCACAGATGATTCATCTCCCAAAAGAGAACTGAATATTTTTTTCAGAGCCTATGATGATGGAATAGCTTTCAGATATGAAATTCCTGAACAGGAGTCATTCAACAATTTTGAAATAATGGATGAACTAACAGAGTTTGTTTTAACCGGCAATTACAGTTCATGGTGGATTAAAGCATATCAATGGAACCGATATGAATATCTTTATCAAAATTCTCCATTAGATGGAATTGATACGGTTCATACACCTTTTACTGTTGAAGTTAATGATAGTTTATATTTGAGTTTTCATGAAGCTGCACTTGTTGATTATTCAAGTTTAACACTTGAAAATATGGGCAATCATGTTTTAAAAGCTAATCTTGTTCCCTGGAGTGATGGAACAAAGGTTAAAGCTTCTGCCCCAATGAAATCGCCATGGCGCACAGTTCAGATCTCTGAAACTCCCGGTGGATTAATTACTTCTTATCTGATTTTAAATCTGAATGAGCCAAATAAACTTGATTATATTTCATGGATTAAGCCGCAAAAGTATATTGGAATCTGGTGGGAAATGCACATCAATAAATCAACATGGGCTTCCGGTGAAAAGCATGGCGCTACTACAGAAAATACAAAACGCTACATTGATTTTGCGGCCAAACATGGTTTTGATGGTGTACTTGTTGAAGGCTGGAATGAAGGCTGGGATGGTGATTGGACTGCAAACGGTGAAATTTTCAGTTTTACAAAATCCTATCCTGATTTTAATCTTGATGATGTAACAGATTATGCCGCATCAAAAGGAGTTAAACTGATTGGGCACCATGAAACAGGTGCTGCTGTTTTGAATTATGAAAAACAAATGGAAGATGCATTTGCACTTTATCATAAGCATGGGGTGAATACTGTAAAAACCGGTTATGTTGGATGGGGACAAAATATCAAACGGGTTGATGAGGAGGGAAATATTCAGAAGGAATGGCATCATGGACAATTTATGGTGAGGCATTATCAAAAAGTTGTTGAGACTGCAGCAAAATATCATATTATGATTGATGCTCATGAACCAATTAAAGATACCGGACTGCGAAGAACCTGGCCTAACTTTATGACTCGTGAAGGTGCACGCGGACAGGAATATGATGCATGGAGTGATGACGGCGGAAACCCTCCTGATCATACTACAATCATCCCTTTTACAAGATTGCTTTCCGGGCCGATGGACTTTACACCGGGAATTTTTGATATATTGTTTGAAGACGATCCTCCGGTTGATAACCGTGTGAACACAACTCTCGCAAAACAGCTTGCTCATTATGTAGTACTTTACAGCCCGCTTCAAATGGCTGCTGATCTTCCTGAAAATTATGAAGCTAATCTTGGTGCATTTAAATTTATTAAAGATGTTCCGGTTGATTGGGAATTTACAAGGGTACCCAATGCAAAGATTGGGGATTATATAACAATTGTTAGAAAAGATAGAAGCAGCGAAGACTGGTATTTGGGAAGTATAACAGATGAGAATGCAAGGAATTTAAAAGTTAAATTAGATTTTTTAACGCCGGGGAAAAAATACACTGCCGAGATATATAAAGATGGAGCAAACGCTGATTGGAAAACTAATCCGCTTGAAATTGAAATCACTTCTCAGATAGTTGACAGCAATACTGAAATGGAATTGAAACTTGCACCGGGAGGAGGGCAGGCAATAAGATTTTCACCTGCAAAATAATTATTAAAAGAGCTGACAAAAAATTCAAATACATTTTTGCCAGCTCTTAATAATCACTAAAGCTACAATGTTCTCCTGCCTTTAATGAAATTAATAACTATCACTATTAAAGCAATCACCAGAAGTACATGGATTATTCCGCCGGCAAAATTGAGGATTAATCCCAACAGCCAGATTGCTAACAATATCACTGCTATTGTCCAAAGCATCGTTTCTCCTTATTAAAATTATAGCTCAGTAATTTTAAGAAATCATTAAATCAGAAAATGTGTTCAAAATTAAAATGAATATTTGCTATGACATAGCACTAGGTGAAGGAGCAGTTTTCAGAAAGAATACATGAACAAAAATTTTTGTAATTTGGTATGAAAATTTAAGCTATTAGATTTATTTTTTGTTTAAGAATGAATTATGAAATTCATAAAGCAATTTTATAAATATTATTTTATAGATAGCATAAAGATTGTTAAAGAATCCGGATTTAAAGAACTACTTAAAAAAAGAGGCTGGAAATTTCTACTGATTATTATTTCATATTACATTGTTCGTGATTCAATTTTATATATAATTATTCCTTACCTGATTGCAATAGGATTATTTTAATATCAATTAAAAATTTAATCATAACCATGGTAGAAATATGAAAAACACAGATGCAAGAGTGGACCGATACATTGATAAATCCGCTGAATTTGCACAGCCTATCTTAAAATATCTTAGAGAAATAATTCATCAAGCATGCCCGGAAGTAACTGAAACAATTAAATGGAGTTTTCCAAATTTTGATTACAAGGGTCCGTTATGCTCAATGGCAGCGTTCAAACAACATTGTGCTTTCAGTTTTTGGAAAGCATCACTGATGTCTGATCCGGATAAAATATTTTCTGCTTCAAGTGGAAATGCAATGGGGCATTTAGGAAGAATTACAAGTATAAAAGATCTTCCGCCAAAAAAAGTGCTGCTTAAATATTTAAAAGAAGCAGTGAAGTTAAATGAAGAAGGAAAGAAGGTAGTCAGAAAATCTGGCTCAAAAGAGAAGAAAGAATTGATTGTGCCGGAAGATTTAATAAAAGCACTCAAGAAAAATAAAAATGCTTTACCTGCTTTTGAAAACTTCAGCTACAGCCATAAAAAAGAGTATGTTGAATGGATAACTGAAGCTAAAACAGAAGCAACCCGGAATAAACGTATTCAAACTGCTGTTGAATGGATTTCAGAAGGGAAATCGAGAAACTGGAAATATATGAAAAAGTAATTCGAATTAATTTCCCTTTACTGATCACAAAAAGATTAAGAACCAACTTTTTTTAATTCCATCATATCATCAAATGGAATATCACTTAATTCAATTTTAGGATATTTCTCATTGAAATAATTTAATGACCATTCACTCGTAAGCAAAAGTACTGTTCTTTCTTCTGAATCAGAGGCAAGTGCTGCACCCGCGGGTAAAATTAATTGGGAAAGAACAGCATCATCAGTTTCAGGAGAAATCCACCGCAGAACTTTCCAGTTTGTTTGCTCCATTCTTGATTCAGCACCATATTCATCCTGCAATCTGTACTGCACTACTTCAAACTGAAGCGGGCCAACAGCACCAAGCAGAGGAATTTTCTGATGATGATTTTTCAGGTAGAAAGCCTGAATAACTCCTTCCTGTAAAAGTTGATCCAAACCATCTCTGAATTTTTTATAATTAGATGGATTTGGATTATGCAGGAACACAAAATACTCAGGAGCAAATTTTGGAATTTCTGAATAAAGTATTGAAAGATCTTCTGTAATTGTATCTCCGATTCCGAAATTACTGTTGCCCACAAATCCAATTATATCTCCTGCATATGCTTCATCAATTGTTTCTCTATCCTGCCCAAAAAGTTTTTGTGAATTTGATAAACGGATTTTCTTTCCTGAACTTCCGTGGAATGCCTGCATATCCCGCTCAAACTTTCCTGAACAAATTCTCATGAAGGCAATTCTGTCTCTGTGCTTTGGATCCATATTTGCCTGAATCTTAAAAACAAATCCGGAAAAAATTTCTTTCTCCGGTTTGATTTCACCGGCACTGCTTTTCCTTGGCGCAGGCGGAACTGCATATTCAAGAAAACCATCAAGTAAAAGCTGAACGCCAAAATTATTCATTGCGCTTCCGAAAAATACAGGAGTTAATTTACCGGCATGAACAGCCGTCTTATCAAATTCCTCTCCAGCTGAATCAAGCATCTCTAATTCTTCAACGGTTTTTTCAAATATTGTTTTGCTCAATTTTTCCTGTACAAACGGATCTGTTATATCGAGAATAGAAACCGGAGCTTTATAAACTCCGCCGGTAGTTTTTTCAAAGAGGTGAAGCTGTTTATTCATACGGTCAAAAACTCCCTTGAAATCAATTCCTGTTCCCAATGGATAATTCATCGGAAAAGCGCCAATCCCGAGAATCTTTTCAAGTTCATCAATTAACTCAAGTGGTTCTTTCGTTGGACGATCTAATTTATTTATAAAAGTGAAAATAGGAATTTCTCTTTTTCGGCAGACTTCAAACAGTTTTTTGGTTTGTGCTTCAATACCTTTTGCTGCATCAATAACCATTACAACCGCATCAACAGCGGTTAAAACTCTGTATGTATCTTCTGAAAAATCCTCATGCCCCGGAGTATCGAGCAGATTTATTTTGTAACCTTTATAATCAAACTGCAGAACGGTTGAACTGATAGAAATCCCGCGTTTGCGTTCCAGTTCCATCCAATCAGAAGTAGATTTGCGCTGATTTTTCCTGGCTGTTACAGATCCGGCAAGCTGAACAGCGCCGCCGTAAAGCAGGAATTTTTCAGTTAAGGTTGTTTTACCTGCATCAGGGTGAGAGATAATTGCAAAGGTTCTTCTTTTATTAATTTCTTTTAATAAACTCATAATAATTTTTAAATTCTTGTGGATAAATAATTAAAAGGCAGCGGGCAAGGATGTGCGGCTAATAGAAAAATTCGATTCCCGAAAGTTGTAATGAGGTATTAAAGTAAATATATTTTTTCATCTGAAAGAATGCCGGTTTTTTTGATGGACAAAAATAACTAATTTTATTATGAAATTATAGCTGCAAACAGCAAATGCACGGAAGAAAATCTAATGCCCTTTCAAACTCATACGGAAACCCCATCAACAAAATTTTCAACTGATGCTGCGTACCGTGAAGCAATTGCATTTGCTTCAAGCCATTATGAAAATTTTCCTGTAGTTTCTTTTTTGCTTCCACGTAAGCTGAAGAAAGATGTTGCTGTTATTTACTGGTTTGCACGCACTGCTGATGATATTGCGGATGAAGGAAATGCCGGCATTGAAGAGAGGCTCCAAAAACTTAATCACTTTGAACAGAGGTTAACAGAACTGCTTAATGGCTTTCCGGCAAATGCCCTGGAATATGCCCTGGCTGAAACAATACACAATAATAAATTAACATCAGATTTATTTTATGATCTTCTCTCTGCTTTCAAACAGGATGCAGCTAAAACAAACTTTGAAACATTTAATGACATTTTATTTTACTGCAAACATTCTGCAAATCCTGTTGGAAGATTAATCCTTGAATTATTTAAAATACGGGATGAAGAAGCTTTTTTTTATTCTGATAAAATCTGTACAGCGCTGCAGTTAACAAATTTTTATCAGGATGCTCAATTAGATTTTCAGCGCGGGCGTGTGTATTTTCCATTAGAAGAAATAAAGCAGTTTGATGTTGATCAAAATTTAGTTGTATTAAATGAAAATTATTCTAACTTGATGAAAATGGTTGAACATAATGTTAACAGGGCACAATCATTTTTTGATGAAGGCAAAAATATTTTACATTTTCTTAAGGGAAGATTAAAATTTGAAATTAAATGGACAATCTACGGTGGAGAAGCTATTCTTGAAAAGATCAGGAAAAATAATTACAACATTTTTGCTGCCCGCCCGGTCTTATCAAAAAGAAGCATGATTTCATTATTATTTAAATCATTACTATGATTGAATCAGCAAAAGATATAGCGCAAAAAAGCAACAGCAGTTTTTATTATGCATTCAATCTGCTGCCAGCACAAAAGCGGGATGCAATGAATACCGTTTATGCTTTCTGCCGTGAAACTGATGACATTGTTGATGAAGGAAATGAACCAGATGATCTTAAATATGAAAAACTGCACAAGTGGAGAATTGAGTTAGAAAAAGCATTCAGCGGGCATTCTGATTTTACATTGCTGAATAAACTTGCCAGAACAATCAGCCATTTTAACATTCCCGTTGAACCGTTTTTTGAGTTGATAAAGGGAATGGAAATGGATCTTCAGAAAAAAAGATATTTATCATTTGATGATCTTAAACTTTACTGCTACAGGGTTGCTTCAACAGTTGGATTAATGTGTATTGAAATTTTTGGATACCGCCATAAATCAGCGAAAGATTTTGCCGTTAATCTTGGAATTGCACTTCAGCTTACAAATATTCTTAGAGATGTTAAGAAGGATTCACTGAAAGGAAGAATTTATCTTCCGCAGGAAGATTTGTTGAGGTTTAATTATTCTGAAGCGGATATTTTGAATCATAAGTACAGCCCTGAATTTATAAACCTCATGAGTTATGAAGCATCAAGAGCGCAGCAGTTTTTTGATGAAGCAACTTCTAATCTTCACCTTGATGATAAAGCCTCAATGTTTGCGGCAAGAGCAATGCAGCATATCTATTCAAAACTTCTTGTTAAAATAAGAGAGGCAAATTATAACGTTTACCAAAAAAATGTTAAGGTTACAAAGATTGAAAAAGTGGGGATCTCTCTTGGCGTTTGGGCAAAATACAGTTTAGTTTATTAATGAACTCTCAACCGATCCCAACCTCACGCAAAAAAGTAATTGTAATTGGTGCAGGCTTTGCCGGTCTTTCCGCAGCGGCGTATCTATCTAATGCAGATTATATTGTTGAAGTGATTGAAGCATCTTCAAAACCCGGCGGCAGAGCATATTCATTTGTTGAAAAGGAAACAGGTACAATTATAGATAACGGCCAGCATATTTTGATGGGCTGCTACAATGAGACACTTAATTTTTTAAAAATGATAAACGCACTTGATAAAGTTGTGTTTCAAAAATCACTCAGAGTGAATTTTTTAAAAGAAAATTTTAACTGTTTTCCGTTAATAGCAGATAGCTTTCCTTATCCGTTTAATCTTTTAAAAGGATTATTAAACTACAAAGCAATTTCATTTGCTGATAGACTGAAACTATCAAAATTCTTTCTTAAAATTCCGTTCAGTATAAATTCAGAGTTAAATAAAATTAGTGTTGAGGAATGGCTGAATAAAGAAAATCAAAATGAAGAAATTAAAAAATCATTCTGGGAAATACTGGCAATAGCCGCATTGAACGCAAATATAAACCAGGCATCCGCAAAAGTTTTTTCAGTTATTTTAAAAGAAATTTTTTTCAAAGGGAATAAAGCTGCGGCAATTGTTCTGCCTGGTGAAGGATTAAGTGAAATTTACTGCAAACAGGCAAAGTATTTCGTGGAAAGCAGGGGAGGAAAAATAAAATTTCTGGAATCTGCCGAAGAATTCATTATTGAAAACAGTATGGTTGTTGGACTAAAAACTTCCCGCGGTATTATTAAAGATTTTGATTTTGTTATTTCTGCAGTTCCATATTTTTCATTAAAAAATATTCATAACTCAGGAATTGATTCTGATCTTCCGTTAAAAAATTCAGCAATTGTTTCAATTCATATCTGGCTTAATGAAAATAGATTAGAAAAAACATTTTATGGGCTAATAAATTCACCGGTTCACTGGATTTTCAATCACGGAACACACTTAACACTTGTAATAAGTGATGCTGATTATTTATCTGAAAAATCAAAAGAAGAAATTATGGAACTGTGCACTGCCGAATTAAAAAAATATGTTGGAATAGAAAGAAATGAAATCAATCATTTTAAAGTGATAAAAGAAAAACGCGCAACGTTTGTTCCAACACCAGAAGCAGAAATTTCTAGACCGCAGACGAAAACATCTATCACTAATTTATTCTTTGCCGGTGATTGGGTAAACACCGGGCTTCCATCAACAATTGAAAGCGCAGTTAAAAGCGGAAGAATTGCTGCCGAATATGTTCAGCAATCATAAATTATTCAAGTCCTACCTCGCTAATTAAATAAGCAAGAATTGCCATTGCAGCGGCTCCCAACTGCATTTCTCTCGGATTTACTTCCTCAAAAACATCATTATCTGAATGATGCAAATCAAAATACCGTGCATCATCAGGAACATAACCAATCAATGCTTTGGAATTTTTTATTCTGCTAATATCTGCTCCGCTGCCGCCTTTCTTTATCCATTCAATCTTTGCTTTATTTAAGATCGAAACCCAGCTTTGCATTTTGTTCAACACAACAGATAAATTTGCTGAATCGATATCTGCTGTAAAACCGCGCGGTGTAAATACTCCGCGGTCTGATTCAATTGCAGCATAATTTATTAATTTTAGTGAATCAGACAATGAAGCGTAAGCATAACCGCCATCCAATCCATGTTCTTCATTTATATATAAGATACACCTGATTGTACGTTTGGGTTTTAAATCCAATCTTTTCAATAAATCTAAAACTTCAAGCGCTTGCATGCATCCGCCGCCATCATCATGCGCACCATCGCCTTTGTCCCAGCTATCAAAATGTCCTGAAACAATCACATACTCATCAGATTTTTCTGTTCCTGTTAAATCGGCAATAATATTGTATGATTGTACATCAGGCAGAATCTCACAATCAAGTTTAATTGTGAGTTTTAACGATGGTTCTTCCTTTAATGCATTACTTAGAAAATCAGCATCGGCATAACCTAAAACTGCGGCAGGAACTTTAGGCAGCGAATCAACATAATTTCTCATTGCGCCAACATGAGGAACTGTATCATATTTTGTTGTAACGGAGCGAATGATCGATGCAACACCGCCGTACTCAGCTGCTACCAATGCACCACGCGTCCGCTGATCAACTGCATTGCCGTATGCAGCAAAAGTATTTAACTCAGCCGGATCGAGCGGCCGGCTGAAGAATATAATTTTACCATTTGCTTCATTCTTTCTGTTTCTCAACTCTTCAAAATTTTTAACTTCAAGAACTTCTGCAGTAATTCCGTTTTCCGGTGTACCCACACTTCCGCCTATTGCGGAGATGTTTAATTTTTTCCCTGAAAATTTTGTTGATTGTGAGATAACTGCTGTCTCAAAATTGCCGCGTTTCCAGTGATCAACCATTACCGGCTGCAGTGTAAGTTTAAATCCAAGGCTGTCAATTTTTTGCTTTGCCCATTCAATCGCCCTTTCAAGATTTTGTGAGCCGATGTTTCGTGGTCCAATTTCACACAATTCCTTCAGCCATTTATATCCTGTACGATTCAGCACTGAAGAAGCAACAATTGAATCTGCGATTGGAAAATATTTTTGCAAATCCTGTGCGGAAAGGTTTATGTTAATTAATATAAGAAATGTAACTGTGCAGAATAATCGTGCTGAAAGTTTCAATTTATCTCCAATCAATTTTTTGAAAAATAAATATGTATGAATTGATATTCCAGAAAAATGGTGAATTTTAAAAAAACTGTTTGAATTACTCTCTGTCAGGAATAACTTTTTTTTCAGATTTCATATTCTTGCAAAATCAAATTGGTTTTGAGAAACGCGCTTTATTATTTTAAACAACATCTTATTAAAAAATTCTGAACATATTTTGAATAATAAAGCCAAACAATATATTGAAAAACTCAACCTTTCTTCTCATCCGGAAGGAGGATTTTTTAAGGAAGTATACAGAGCTGAAGAGAAAACCAATCATCTGCCGGAACGATATCTGGGTGATCGGGCTTTTTCAACTTCAATTTATTTTCTACTTGAAGGAAATCAGTTCTCATCCTTCCATAAATTGAAATCGGATGAGCTTTGGCATTTTTATGACGGTTCATCCATTAAAATTTACATTATAAATCCGCAGGGAAATCTGATTCCAAAAATTTTAGGCAGGAAAATTGAGAGCGGTGAAGTGTTTCAAATAGTTATTCCGCATGATCATTGGTTTGCCGCAGAGTTGATTGATAAAAATTCTTTCGCCTTAATTGGCTGTACCGTTGCGCCTGGATTTGAGTTTGCTGATTTTGAATTAGCAGAAAGAGAAAAATTAATTTCACTCTTTCCTACTCATTCTAATTTGATATCCCGCCTAACATCAAAATAGGATGACAGATTGCAACTTAAAGTAAAAAAGGCACTTAAAAGGCAGTGATAAAAAATTACCTTAATTTATATTGCTTAAACTAATAAGTTGAAGCGGTTATTTTTGCCGGGGAAGGGTAAACGATTATTGATATTCAAAAGTATTTTCGATAATTTTTTCCGCCTAAAAAATAAAAAGGAGGTATATCGAAAAAATATATACTGCTTTATAATTTTAATCTCTTTAGGGTTCATACATCAGAAAGAAAATAACAAAAATTAGTTGGGAGATTTTCCGCGCAGCTTCTGCCGGTGTGCTGTTATTTTATGCAGCAATAAGTCTCGGGCTTACTTCTCCTGCTGAATCTCAATTCAATAGTGCAATTTGGATTGATGCTTGTTTTCAATACATTTCCAAAACTACTACCTATTCAAATTTATCCGGCAATGAATTTAGTTCAGGTAAGATCACTCCGCCAGCGAACGAATTTGCAAGCAGCTCTTTAACATTCAATCAAACCCTAGTTGATTCAATTCCTGAAGCTGAAAATACTTTTAATGGGTTTAATGATTCAACCTTTGTTAATCCTGATGATTCAACTTTTAATGTTTCAGATTCTTTATTTGCTGATACTGTAAAAGTAGATTCAGCCGCTCTTGATTCAACAGCGCGAATAAAATATTTCCATTATCAGAGGGAAGATGTTCCTTATGTTAAATTAGAAAGAAAGAAAACTTCTAAATTTTTTGCACAGCCTTCACAAAAAACACGCACAATTCAAATAGATTCAACAGGAAAGTATGTAGAAATTGTGGAGAAGGTTGGCGGGCAGCAAACCAAAATTATTTTACGGATGCCGATTGAGGAATATATAGAATTACGCCTTGCTCTTCGTGAACGTGAGTTGTGGGAGGAACGTGGATATAAATATGAATTGAAAGAATCGCAAAAAGGTTTAGCAGAATTAATTAAAGACATAACTGATTTTGAGATTCCACTTCCGAGTGTTGGAGTACTTTCAATTTTTGGTGAGCCAAAAATAAGTCTACGAATTGGCGGTGCGGTGGATATTCATGGTGCATGGCGCAGTGAAACTACGGAAGGTGTTACGGCTTCGCTTCTCGGAAATACAAGGAATGAACCTGATTTCAAGCAGACAGTGCAGATAAATGTAAGCGGTACAATTGGGGATAAACTGAACATCAATGCTGATTGGAATACAGAGAGAACGTTTGAATATGAGAACCAGCTTAAACTCAAATACACCGGATATGAGGATGAAATTATCCAAAGTATAGAAGCAGGAAACGTATCTCTGCAAACATCACCGCTTGTTGGAGGAAGTGAAGCTTTATTTGGTGTTAAGGCAAACTTCAAAATGGGGCCTTTCAGCTTAACTACAATTGCAAGTCAGAAAAAAGGTGAAGTAAAAGAAGTTGCTGTATCAGGCGGTTCACAGAACACTGAATTTACCATACGAGCTTACAACTACTCTAGAAATCATTACTTTGTTGATAAATTATATGCTGATACAAGTCCGGATTTAAATCTGTTTGAAAAATATTATACTCGTCCAACTCCTGAAATTATTGAAGAGTACAGGATTACAGATATTGAAGTTTGGAAATCAATAAAAACTGTTGGAAAAGATCCTGCGCGTGAACGTGAAGCGAATGCCTATATAAATCTCAATCCGCTGGCAGCAGGGGAGCAATATAGTGATGATCTACGCGGGCAAATTGAAGCAATTCCGGGACAAAGTGAAACCGGAAGATTCCTCAAACTTACAAAGGATACTGATTATATTCTTCATGAAGAAACGGGATTTATAACTTTTAAAACTTCGATACAGGAATCTGATGTAATTGCTGTGGCTTACCGTGTGCAGGGAGATCCTGCTAATAAAAATGATGATGAATTTTATGGCGAGTTTGTAACGAATGCAAAATCCGATACGCAAAAACTTGTCTTAAAATTAATCAAACCAAGTAATCTTCAGCCAAGCTTTACTGAAGCCTGGAGTCTTCAGTTGAGAAATATCTATCCTGTTGGCGGAAGAAATATTAAAGAGGAAGGGTTTGAATTTAATATTAAGTATGAAATTGAAGGACAGGAACCTGCGATAGATATAGGCAATATAAGACTACTACAGGCATTCGGGCTTGATCTTTACGATGCAGCAAATAACAGCAACCCTGATAACATTTTTGATTTTGATCCGCCGATAACTATCATTCCTGAAACCGGAGAAGTTATTTTTCCAAAACTTCAGCCGTTTGGATCTCAATTACCCGAAGGGCTTGATACCTCATATGCATACAATGAGATCTATGAAGAACTGCCTTCGTTAGCTCAAAATGTTAAGATAAAAGATAAATGGATAATGACGGGTAAATATTCTGGTGAGGCAAGCGCGGTATATCAATTAGGCTTCAATGTTGTTGAGAATTCTGTTCGTGTTACTTTAAATGGGGGCGCACTAACTCCGGGAGTTGATTATACTGTTGATTACAATCTTGGCCAATTAACAATAAGAAATGATGCAGCGTTGGTTCCAGGTGCAGATTTGAAAATCACGTATGAACAAAATGATCTTTTCCAGCTTGCATCTAAAACACTGCTTGGTGCAAGAGGTATTTTTGATTTCTCAGAGAAAACCAAATTAGGATTTTCTATTCTGAATTTAAATCAACAGACATTAAGTGATAAAGTAAGAATTGGTGAAGAGCCGCTGAGCAACACCATAATGGGAATTGATTTTACAACTTCTCACGATCTTCCATTCTTAACAAAAGGATTGGATAATATTTTTTCTACAAAAACAATGTCAAGTATTTCACTTGCCGGTGAGTACGCTTACATCGATCCGGATCCAAACACAAAGAAAAGTACAATCGCTTCTGATAGAGGACAGAGCATTGCTTACATAGATGATTTTGAAGGAACAAAAAGAATTATTCCGGTTGGCGTTTCTTATTCAGCATGGAAAGATTTAAGTCCGCCGGATTCTCTCCCAAGACTTTCCGGTTTAGCCGCAAACGAGCGTATAGATTATAAAGCAAAAAGTTTCTGGTTTACTGAAACTCCTGCAACAGTTCCTGCAAAAAATATCTGGCCTAACAGATCTGTAAGCAAAACTGATCAGAATGTAACTGTAATGGATTTTGTTTATTTGCCGAATGTACGCGGGCCGTACAATTACAATCCCCGTATAGATGAAGATCTTACCAAAAATTGGGGTGGAATGATGAAGGTGTTATCTTCAACTGCAAGCAATCTTGTTGAAGAGAATATTGAATTTATTGAAATCTGGCTGCAGCCTGATCTCAGCCCCGGAACCGATATAAAAGATGCTAAAATTTATGTTGATCTTGGCAGAATATCTGAAGATGTAATTCCAAACAGAAGACTTGATACAGAGGATGCAGATAACAATGATGCAATGGATACAAACGGAGAAGAGGATACAGGACTTGATGGAATTAAGGATGGTGAAGAAAGATCACGATATCCTGATTTAGGAAATGATCCAAGCGCGGATAATTATTTTCTTCCAACCGGTACAGGCCGATCGTTATTTGATTATCAAAATGTGAATAATACTGAAGGAAATTTTATATCTATTGATGCAAGCCGTACACCTGATACAGAAGATATAAATCATAACGGTTCGCTCGATCAGGCGAACAGTTATTTCCGGTACGAAATTCCTCTGGATACAAATGCTTCATCAAATTTATTTATTGCCGGTGGCGGAGATAATGACCGCTGGTATCTTTACAGAATTCCCTTAAAAGATTTCAGTTATAAGGTTGGTGATCCTAATTTCTCAACAGTGGAATTTATCAGGTTTTTTGTAACAGGATATTCTGATACAATGCATGTGCGTATCGCGGAGTTCAATCTTGTTGGAAGCCAGTGGAGAAAAACACTTCCTGATGATTCAATTCTTTCTGTCTCGGTAATTAACGTTGAAGAAAATCCAAACTACAGTATACCGCCGGGAGTTGGAAGAGAAAGAGACCGTACAAAACCGGATGAAGAAATTTACCGGAATGAACAATCAATGAACTTAATTATTAATGGATTAGAACCCGGTGATGCAAGAGAGGTTGTAAAATACCTTTACCGTCCGCTGGATATTTTCAATTACAAAGAAATGAAATTATTCGTTCACGGAGATACAGAACAATTCCCGAATTCACTTTCAGATACAACCGGCGGATATCGTTCACAGGTTTATTTTAGATTTGGTGCGGACACAAATAATTACTATGAATACCGCCAGCCGGTTGTGCCGGATTGGGGAGAAATTGCAATAAAATTTGAAGAGCTTACAGCAATTAAAGAAGGTCGTGATTCACTTCAGATAATAACTTATAAAGAATTTCCAATTCCGGGTAAGCCCGGACATTTTTACCGCGTAAAAGGAAATCCAAGTTTAACTCAAATAAAATTCCTTTCAGTAGGTATTCAAAATATTGATGATCCAAACAAACCGAGATTCAGAGATCTTTCAGGACAGGTTTGGATAAACGAATTGCGTGTAGTTGGAGCAGATGATACACCGGGCTGGGCTTATAGTTTATCTGGTTCCTTAAAGATGGCTGATATTCTTTCTGTAAGTTTTAACAGGAGTGAAACAAATCCTTACTTCCATAAACTATCTGATCGTTTCGGATCAAGAGAGGAAGCAAAAAGATGGGGCGTTTCAGCCGATCTGGATGTATTGAAACTCCTGCCGTTTACTTTGCACGATAGTAATTTAAAGATTACATATTCACACACTGAAAATGTGGGAAGACCTTTATATTTCCCCGGAACAGATGTTCTTGTTTCTCAGGCTGCACAGAGAGATTCATTAAAAACTCCCGATCAGATAATTTCTGAAACAGAAAATATCAATATCTCTGATACCTGGACTGCATCAAATATTAAGCTGAGAATTCCTACAGATTTCTGGCTAATCAGGGATTCATTCAATGCACTATCATTTGCATTTAATTATAATAAATCATTCAGCAGATCGCCCACTGTTTTATCAAACAGCAGTTGGGTTTGGAATGCAAGTATGAATTACGGAATTAATCTTAGTCCGGATTATTATTTCTATCCGGCAGATATTCCAATTCTTGGAACCATTCTTTCTTTCTTTACTGATTATAGAAATGCTAAGGTTTACTATACTCCGCAAAATTTTTCATTCAATATGAATGCAAAGCGGAACAGAACAATTAACACTTCAAGAGAAAGAAAAAATTCTCCATCACTTACAATAATATCAAGAGATTTTACAACTCAGCGTGGTTTTAATTTCTCATGGAAAATTACGGAAGGCGGGCTTCTTAATTTAAGTACAACTTATTCACTTAATATCAATTCATCCCTGGCACATCTTGAAACTTACGATATAATTGATAAGAATGGCATAAGGCAGCAGATTCAAAGATCTGAAAGTGAAATTTGGAATGATATTTTTACAAATGCATTCTTCGGAAAAGATTATCAGTACCAGCAGAATATTGATTTCAGAACTGCTCCAAGACTGCCAAGTATTTGGGATTTGAACCGCCATCTGACAATTACCGCCGGATATTCAGTTGGCTACCAGTGGCAGCATGATTTAAAACAGGATACACTGGGAAGAGGTGCCGGTTATTCAAGTAAAGCTTCTGTTGGATTGACACTAAGGCTTAAAGCATTAGCTGCTCCTTTGTTTGAAGATGCTACCGATCAGAAAACCGGAAATGTACAGCAGCAGGGAGTTCGTAACAGAAATTCAGGTGATATCAGGCAGCGCCAGCCGAGGAAAGAAGAAACTGAATTAATCAGCGGTGATTCAATTAATGTTGTATCAGATTCATTAGCTTCAACTGATTCCATTACTGTTGAAGGAAGCGGACGATCATCAATTCAAAGCGCATTGCTTCTGCTTAAAAATGCTGTCCGCTATATCTTCTTTGATTATGATAATATTACATTCAATTTTTCAAGTGATAATCAATTATCAAAATCAGGTATTTACGGAAGAGGAACGGGGTTTAATAATTTCTGGGGAATTGGTTACAATCAGAATGATGGTCCATCACGCGGTTTTATGCTTGGTTTAAGCCAGGATGTAGGACTAAGAGCACCGGGCGGAAATTTATCGGATGTCTTTTCACAAAAAAATAATTTTGATTTTAAAACATCACGCCCGCTTTGGGAGGGTGCTAAAATTGATCTTAACTGGAAAGTTGGATGGTCAATAAATAAAACTACATCAATTCAAACAAGTCCTGATACACTTGGTTTGTATTCTATTCGTCCGCCAACTTCTACCGGTTCGCTGAACAGATCATTTCTTGCTCTGCCGGGATTTTTCTTTATAGAAAGTGGAATAAAACGGGTGCATGAATTGTACAATCCGAATGCACCAAACCCGAAAGAAAATTTATCAAACGCATTTGCAGAAGGATTTGAACAATTTCCAATTCTCGGCAAAATCCCGGGCTTGAATGAGGTTATGAAATATTTGCCAAGACCTAACTGGAGAATTAGCTGGGATGGACTTGAGAAATATTTTATCTTTCAATCCTTTGCAAAACGTGTTTCATTAGATCACGCATACACTTCAACTTATTCTGAAGGGTGGAAAACAACTCCTGACGGTACGCAGGAAGTTCAAACGCAAAGAGTTGAATATGGTTTTTCACCGCTGGCAGGAATTAATTTTACATTCAATGAACTTTGGGGTGGAAATCTGATAGCCAGTTTAAAATACGGCACCAAAACAAGCTATGATCTCGGAATTTCTACAGATAAAGTTACAGAAGTATTTTCACGTGATATTGGCATTACTGCCGGTTACTCTAAGTCCGGATTTGAAATTCCTCTTTTCGGTATCTCACTTAAAAATGATATTGAGTTCAGCTTCTCATACACAAATGCAAAGAACTCAACCGTAATTTTTGATATGGTTAATTTTACAGAAGAAGGCAAACCGCAGGATGGAACTACACGTGTTACAATGGAGCCGAGAGTTAAGTACACAATAAGTTCAAAAGTTACGCTATCAATTTTCTACAGAAGATCAACTGTGGAACCTGAAGGTGCTGCAAGAATTCCTCCCACAACAACAAATGAAGCCGGCCTTGATGTACATATTTCAATTCAATGATGCTGAATTCTGATTCAGCATCCTGGTTGATTTGATTTGTATGCAGCTAATTTTAAATTATGTAAATTTATGATTGAAACAGAAAGCTGAATTATGAAATCAAAAAAAATATTATGGGTTGATGATGAAATTGAACTTCTCAGATCGCACATCATCTTTCTTTCTGAAAAAGGATTTGAAGTAGATACAGTTACAAATGGTGAAGATGCTGTTAATTGCGTAAAAGAAAACAATTACGATCTCGTTTTCCTCGATGAGATGATGGCTGGAATGGGCGGCCTTGAAACACTCGGTTTGATTAAAGATTATGAGCCTAATCTTCCTGTTGTTATGGTTACAAAAACGGAAGAAGAATCAATTATGGAAGAAGCAATCGGTGCAAAGATCGATGATTATCTTACAAAGCCTGTTAACCCAAGCCAGGTTTTGCTTGTGTGCAAAAAAATTCTTGAAGGAAAAAAAATCTCAGGGCAGTATGCTGCAAAAGATTACCTGCAGGATTTTAATGAGATCTCTCAATCCTTGCTTAACAATATGGATTACCAGGAATGGATTGATATTTATTTAAAACTTGTGAACTGGGATATTGAACTTGATACACATCCTGAAATTGATTTGAAGCAGACACTTTTCGATCAGAAAAGGGAAGGGAATAAAGAATTTTCAAAATTTGTTGAAAAAAATTACCGAAACTGGATCAACTCACCTTCAGATCCATACACGCCTCCATTAACAACGCAAATAGCAGATAAGTATGTTCTTAATCATTTAAAGGAGGATTCATCAAATGTGTTTTTCTTTGTAATTGATTGTCTCCGTCTTGATCAATGGCTGTTAATGGAGAAACATCTTATTGATTATTTTAAAATTCAGAAAGATTATTATTATGCAATTCTTCCAACAGCAACGCCTTATGCAAGAAATTCTTTGTTCAGCGGATTATTTCCATCTGAAATAGAAAAATATTATCCGGAGCTTTGGTCATCCGGAGATGATGATGAAAAAAGCATGAACAAGTATGAAAAAGAATTGCTTCAGCTTTTGCTTGATAGAAAAAAAATCAAACTAAAAAATGATTTGAAGTATATTAAAATTATTGATCCCGAAGTTGGAAGAACATTTGAGCAGAATATTTTATCATACCAGAACACACAACTGATTGCAGTGGTTGTAAATTTTCTTGATATGATTGCACATGGCAGATCAGATTCGGATATCTTAAAAGAAATTGCCCCTGATGAAGCAGCCTACCGTTCATTAACAAATAGTTGGTTTATGCATTCATCATTGCTTGGAACATTTAAATCTATTGCCAGAATGAAAAACGTGAAAATAGTTGTTACAACAGATCACGGAAGCATTAGAGCTATGCGCGGTGCAAATGTATTGGGAGACAGGCAGGCTTCAACAAATCTTAGATTTAAACACGGAAGAAATCTTAAAGCTGATGAGAAGAATGCTATCTTCATAAAAAATCCTGCTGATTATAAACTGCCTAAACGAAGTGTTACAGTGAATTATATTATTGCAAAAGAAGATTATTATTTTGTTTATCCCACTGATTATCACAAATATCTTTCATACTATAAAGATACTTTTCAGCATGGCGGTATTTCTATGGAAGAAATGATTCTGCCTGTAATAACAATGGAACCGAAGTAATTGAATTTACCTTTTCAAAAAATAGTTGCATCTGAAGCAGAGACTGCAAAACTGGCTCATGATTTTATACAGCATGTTTTACCGGGAGATATAATTGTTTTAAATGGAAATCTAGGAACGGGCAAAACATTCTTTATTAAAAGAGCACTTGAAGTAAGCGGCATCAATTCTGTAAGCAGCCCAACCTTTGCAATTGTTAATGAATACACAAATGGAATGAAATATTATCACTTTGATTTTTACAGAATTAACAAGCTGCAGGAATTGCTTGATATAGGATTCAATGATTATATAAATGATAATGAAGCAGTAACATTTATTGAATGGGGAGAATTGTTTGAGGAAATACTTCCGCACAGAAGAATTGAAATCAATATCAAAATGAAGGAAGATTCTTCACGTGAATTTTCTATTAAAGAAATCAGAAAAGAATGAAAAAATATTTACAAGCTGATTTAGCAAAACCAATTCTTGCAATTGAAACTTCCGGCAGTATTTGTGGAACTGCAGTTTATTTCACACCACAAAAATTTTTTTCTGTAAACATTCAATTAAAGAATATTCATGCTGAACAGATATTTAATTCAATTGATTTTGTTTTAAAATCTGCGGGCATTAAACCGGATGAACTGTCCGCAGTTGCTGTTTCTTCCGGACCGGGATCATTCACCGGTTTGAGGATTGGAATGTCTGCTGCAAAAGGATTTGCCTTTGGTGCGGGGCTGCCAATAATTGCTGTTCCAACTTTTGATGCACTTGCACTTCAGATAAGCTCCGTTCTGCCTGAAAATTCAGTATTCTCAATTGCAAACAAAGTAAACGCCGATGAGATATATTACGCTAAGTTTCAAATTAAGTCTAATAATTTTATATTTGTGGATGAACTGCAGATTGTGCATTCAAAAAATTTGAGTGAGAAAGTTAAAGATTCTATAGTTTTTGGCAATGCTGCAGGTGATAAACCATCAGCACCCGCACCGGAATTTGCAGCAAGATGGGCTGAAAAGAATAAAGAAAAAATTACATTTGAATACGATTATCTGGAACCTGATTATCTTAAGAATTTTATCATAAAGGAAATGAAAAAATGATTAAAAGAATTTTTTATCTTCTTGTATTAACAACAGGAATTGTGCTTGCACAATCCTCACCCAAAATTATTGTACAGCCAACCGAATATGATTTTGGAGATATAAAGCAGGGAACGATTGCAAAGAAAACTTTTACAATTATGAATGATGGAACGGACGTTTTGCAAATTACTCAGGTAAGAGCTTCATGCGGCTGCACTGCAGTAAAGCCCGGAAAGACAGAACTTCAGCCTGGTGAATCAACAGAGTTAAACGTTGAGTTTAATTCAGAAGGCAGAATTGGCAAGCAGAATAAGATTGTATATATAAATAGTAATGATCCTGAGAATACTACATTTAAGATTTCATTTACAGGAAATGTTGTTAATGAAGAAAATAGTGCAAAGGGTCCGCAACTTACATTTGAAGAAACATCTCATGATTTTGGAAAAGTAAAAGAAGGAAAAATTCTTAATTACACATTTAAATTTGTGAATAAGGGAAAATCAACTCTTGAGATAAAAGATGTTCGTACTTCATGCGGCTGCACTGCTGCATTAGTAAGTTCTAAAAAAATTGAACCCGGCAATGAAGGAACGCTCCGCGTTGAGCTTGATACTTCAAACAGATCCGGCAAAATGACGAGAAATATTACAATCACTTCAAATGATCCGGATGAACCAAATAAAACTCTTACCGTATCAGCCGAAGTTTTAAAAGAGGCCAACTAGATGCCCTGGTTTAAAAGATCAAAAGAAAACATTTCTCCGGATACACAAAAAAAAGAATTACCGGATGGATTGTGGGAGAAGTGCCCTTCCTGCGGAGAAATAATTCATAAAAAGCAGCTTGAAACTAACTTGTGGACGTGCATAAAGTGTAATTATCATTTTCGTATTGGCAGCAAGGAGTATATTGATATCATTCTTGATAAAGGCAGTTTTAAAGAGCTTGATAAAAAGATGAGATCAGCCGATCCTCTGGAATTTGAGGATACAAAAAAATATTCCGCACGAATTCCCGAAACAATAAAAAAAACCGGATTAAATGATGCTGTACGGACAGGCATCGGAAAAATTAATAACATGGATATCGCATTCGGCTGTATGGATTTTAAATTCATCGGCGGAAGTATGGGATCAGTTGTAGGTGAAAAAATTGCACGGTTAACTGACCGGGCTTATAAAAGTAAAATTCCGCTCATAATCATTTCTGCAAGCGGCGGCGCAAGAATGATGGAAGGCGCATTCTCATTAATGCAGATGGCTAAAACAAGTTCTCGGCTTGCAAGACTTGCTGAAGCAAAAATTCCATACATTTCAGTTTTAACTGATCCTACAACAGGCGGAACAACAGCAAGTTATGCTATGCTTGGTGATTTTCATATTGCTGAACCAACCGCGCTAATTGGTTTTGCAGGACCGCGCGTAATCAAACAAACTATTGGAAAAGATTTGCCGCCGGGATTTCAAAGATCAGAGTTTCTTCTTGAACATGGTTTCATTGATATGGTTGTTTCGCGAAAGGATCTTCGTGATACTATTTACAATATTTTAAGTCTCGTTAGCTGAGGGAGAGATCGAAACTTTTATTTATTCAGGAGAGATGCAGCGGCTTTCAGATTCGCTGCGGGCAGAGGGGAAGAAAATCGGATTCGTTCCCACCATGGGATTTCTTCACGAAGGGCATATTTCATTAATCCGGCAATCAAAAGCTGAATCGGATGTAACCGTTGTTTCAATCTTTGTTAATCCAACCCAGTTTGCACCGAATGAAGATTTCAATAAATATCCGCGTGATATTGAAAAGGATAAAAAGATACTTGAAGATAACGGAGTTGATTATGTTTTTATTCCTGAAGCAGGAGAAATTTATCCGTCGGGATTTCAGACATTTATAGAAGTTCAGGAAATCTCAAAAAAATTTGAAGGCGAATTTCGTCCGGTTCATTTTAAAGGAGTAACAACAATTGTTGCAATTCTTTTTAATATTGTAAAGCCTCATGTTACGTTCTTTGGGCAGAAAGATGCACAGCAAGCTGCAATAATTAAGCAAATGATAAATGATCTAAAATTTGATGTTCAGATAAATGTCTGCCCGATAATACGTGAGCCTGATGGACTTGCAATGAGTTCACGTAATGTGTATTTATCAAAAGAAGAGAGAGGTGATGCGCTTGCATTATACAGCTCACTTATGCATGGTAAAAAAATAATTGAAGATGGTGAAAAGAATTCATCAAAAATTATTAGTTCTTTAAAAAATAATTTTGAAGCATATAAAAATATTCAGTTGGATTATGTTGGAATAGTAAATGCCGGCAATTTTAAAGAACCTGACTTTCTTAAAGAAGGAAATGAATATTATATTCTTATTGCTGCGCGTGTTGGTAAAACAAGGTTGATTGATAATGTATTAATAAAAATTTAAATCTGTTTTAAGCCTGGATTTATGAATTATTAATTCTTCATATTTTTCTCATAAACTGCTTTAATTCCATACAAAACCAATCCTTTTTCATTTATGAAATCAAATTGAAGGAAAGGTTTTATCGAATCAGCATTTCCGCCGGTTATAAAGACAAATATTTTTTCCGCATTTAATTCTTTTCTTAAATAAACGATTGTTTCATTTATCAAGCTTAAGGTTGAGTGGAGAATTCCGCTTGCAATTGATTGCCTGGTTGTTCTGCCAATAAGATTTTTATAATCTGAAATTTCAACAAGAGGAAGCTGGGCTGTATTAGAATTGAGCGCAGAAGACATGAGTTTAATCCCGGGGAAAATAATTCCGCCTATAAATTCTCCCGGATATTTTATAAAATTAATAGTTGTTGCCGTTCCAAAATCTATAGTTAGTAAAAACGTTCCTTCATCATAATTTTGAAATTCGGATGAATTTCTGAAAAGATAAAATGCTCCTTCGCAGGAACAAATCCGGTCTATTCCTAAGGTATCTAATGAATCATAATTTAATTTTAAATTGAAAGAAGAGTTTTTATCTATTACAAATATTTTAAAATGATCTTCTAAAGCTGATTTAATTTTCTGTACTGATGAAGGAACAACTGATGAAATTGCAATATCGGTGATGTTCAACTTTTTTGCATACACAATAAATTCTTCTGCGCTGCCAAAGTTATTCAATTCAATTAATTCAGAATTACTAAATAAGCCTGATTTAATTTTAGAATTTCCGATATCACAGGTTAGAAGTTTCATAACTCATCAGAAATTATTAGCTTATACTTACATCGCCAAAATGAATTTTTTCAATTGTATTTTTATTCTTCAGAAGCAGGAAACCATTTTCATCAATATCATCAAAGATTCCATACCTTGTAGTTTCACTATCAGTAACAGATATTTTTTCACCAATCATTCTGCATCGTTCGCGCCAATCATCCAGCAGCTGCTTTGAATTGTTCGGAATCTCCAGGTAATTCTCTTCAAAAATATTTAAAACTTCTGCAAGCAATCTTTCTCTATCAATTGAATGATTCAGTTCAAGTTTTAACGAAGTTGGCTCACTATTAAAATTTCCCTGGAATAATCCCTGATTAACATTAATTCCGATTCCTATTACAAGCTTCTCAATTTTACTTCCCTGAGAAGAAGACTCAAGCAGAATTCCGGCAGTTTTTTTCCCGTTGATTAAAATATCATTCGGCCATTTCAATTCAGTTCTCAGCTGGAATAAATTTTCGATTGCCTGTGCAACAGAAAGTGAACTTATGAAATTGAGCATGTTTATTTTTTCGGTAAGATATTTTTTTTCAGTAATCAAAATTGAAAAAGTTAAATTCTGACCTTTAGCACTGTACCAAACTCTGTCTTTTCTTCCTCTTCCTCTGGTTTGTTTTTCCGCAAGAAGAACTGTTCCATTAATCCCTTTTACAGATTTACCCAGTAAAAAACTATTAGTTGATTCAATCTCTTCTGTATAAATAAAATTTCTGCCAATAAATTCTGTGCTGAGTTTTATATCAAAGTTTTCCAGGTTGAACAAAATTGCCTCTTAGTTTTGAACTCACAAAGATAAATATTTTCCATTCAACTTGTCAGATTAAATGTCATTGTTATTAGAAGGCTGACACAAAGTCAGATAATTCTGACATCATCAAAAATCTTATAATTTTAATATTTGCCTTTTTATGATTAAAACAAAGAATTATGAGTGGCACGGTGATTGAGACAGCTTAGAAATTAAAGAAAGATTGAAGTAGAATAAAATTAACGAGAATAAAATTTTTAATTAGTTAAAGTATAAAACCTGTCTACAGCAATGAAGTAAGGCAGGCGGCAATTTTGTAATCAACCAAACAAGGAGAGAATAATGGCTAAAATAATTGGAATAGATTTAGGAACAACAAACTCGTGTGTTGCAGTAATGGAAGGCAATGATCCGGTTGTAATTCCTAATTCAGAGGGAGGACGAACAACTCCATCTGTTGTTGCTTTTACAAAGACAGGTGAAAGATTAGTAGGACAGCCGGCAAAGAGACAATCAATTACAAATCCCAAAAACACAATCTTTTCTATTAAAAGATTTATGGGGCGTAAGATTGATGAAGTGCCGGATGAGAAATCAAAAGTTCCTTACGAAATTGCCGCAGGAGATAATAACACAGCGCGTGTAAAAATTGGAGATAGAGTTTATTCTCCACCGGAAATAAGCGCTATGATTCTTCAGAAAATGAAAAAAACTGCTGAAGAATACCTCGGGCATGAAGTTACAGAAGCAGTTATTACTGTGCCCGCTTACTTTAATGATTCACAGCGTCAGGCAACAAAAGATGCCGGTGAAATTGCCGGGCTAAAAGTTAGGCGAATAATAAATGAACCTACCGCTGCAGCTCTTGCTTATGGTTTAGATAAGAAAGGAAAAGATCACACAATTGCTGTTTATGATTTGGGCGGCGGTACATTTGATATTTCAATTCTGCAGCTTGGTGATGGTGTGTTTGAAGTTAAATCAACTAATGGTGATGGACATCTTGGTGGTGATGATTTTGATCAAAGGATTATTGATTACCTTGCAGATGAATTTAAAAAAACAGAAGGCATTGATCTGCGTAAAGACCCAATGGCTTTGCAAAGATTAAAAGAAGCTGCTGAAAAAGCTAAAATTGAATTATCATCTTCATCATCAACAGATGTAAATCTTCCGTTTGTTACAGCTACACAGGAAGGTCCAAAACATCTTAACATAACTTTATCACGTGCAAAATTTGAGCAGTTGATTGATGATCTTGTACAAAGGACTAAAATCCCCTGCGAACAGGCATTGAAGGATGCAGGACATACAGCCTCAGAAATTGATGAAGTAATACTTGTTGGCGGTTCTACAAGAATTCCGCTTGTTCAGGAGCTTGTTAAAAAAATCTTTGGAAAAGAACCACATAAAGGCGTTAATCCTGATGAAGTTGTTGCGGTTGGCGCAGCAATTCAGGGCGGAGTATTAACAGGTGATGTTAAAGATGTGCTTCTGCTTGATGTTACACCGCTCTCACTCGGAATTGAAACAATGGGTGGTGTGTTTACTAAGTTGATTGAAGCAAACACAACTATTCCTACAAGGAAGAGTGAAATATTTTCTACTGCTTCTGATAATCAGCCTTCAGTGGAAATTCATGTTCTGCAGGGTGAAAGATCAATGGCAGTGGATAATAAAACATTGGGAAGATTTCATCTTGACGGAATTCCACCGGCACCACGCGGCGTACCACAGATTGAAGTTACTTTTGATATTGATGCTAATGGTATTCTTCATGTATCTGCAAAGGATAAAGCAACAAATAAAGAGCAGAGCATCAGAATTACATCTTCGAGCGGATTATCCCAGGAAGAGATAGAAAAGATGAAGAGAGATGCTGCTGAACATGCCGCAGAAGATAAAAAGAAACGTGAAGCAGTTGATGCAAAAAATCAAGCTGATAGTTTGATCTTCCAGACTAAAAAGCAAATGGAAGAAATGAAAGACAAATTGAGTGATACATCTAAAAACAAACTTGAAGCAGAAATCAAAAAAGTAGAAGATGCGGTTGCATCAAATAATACTGAACAAATTAAATCAGCAACCGATTCACTTAATAAAGTATGGAATGAAATTGCTTCAGAACTATACGCTCAGGCAGGCGCACAGCAGGGTCCGCAAAATGCCGGTCCGCAGCAGGAAGCAAAATCCGATGAAAAGGATGTTCAGGACGCTTCTTATGAAGTTGTTGATGAAGACAAGGATAAAGATAAAGACGATAAGAAATAATTTTAGGGAGATGGACTTTCCATCTCCTCATTAAAAGTTTTATAATGTAATTGGAGGATAAAAATGACAGATAATCAAAATGATGTTAATGTACAAACTGAACAAAATGTAAAAACAGAAGAAAACCAAAACTGGGAATGTGCTTTTGAAAACGGAAGAAACTTTGCACCGTTCGTTGATATTTATGAAACAAAGGATGAATTTGTACTTGTTGCAAACATGCCCGGTATTTCAAAAGAAAATGTTAAGCTTAAATTTGAAGAAGGTTCTTTATCAATTTTTGGCAAGGTTGATTTTGAGAACTTGCTCAAAAGAAAATATCTTCTAAAAGAGACAGAAATTGGAAACTATTACAGAAAATTCAAATTATCCGATTCAATTGACGAATCGAAGATTGAAGCATCTTATGAAAACGGACAACTTACTGTAAAACTTCCAAAGCATGAAAGAGTAAAACCCAGAACGATAAATATAAAATAAATTACACTTTTACATTTAGCCCGCATTAAGCGGGCTTTTTTATTTTTAAATATGAATGATAAACCTTATGTTTTATTATTACAATTGAATGATTATCTTTTCCTTAAAGTTTTTGAATAACTCTTTTCCGAATGACACACAGTTCAAAAAAAAACAGAATAATCTTTATTGATTTGATCAGAGCATTTGCCGTACTGCAAATGGTGCAAGGTCATACGGTAGATGTGCTTCTATCCAATGATTTCAGGAACCTGGAATCACCTGTATTTGCTCTTTGGTTTTTTATGCGCGGAATGACCGCACCAATATTCCTGTTTACTGCTGGTACCGTTTTTACCTATTTACTCCGGCTTCATCGTGAACCTTTCTCTTCCAATCCAAGAGTAAAAAAAGGATTTAAAAGATTTTTACTTTTAGTTTCACTGGGATATTTATTACGCTATCCTACTCCAACCATTGTTGATTTTTCAAACGTTAGTACAAATCAATGGAGAATATTTTTTGCTGTTGATGTGCTCCAACTGATTGGGTTTGGTTTGTTATTTATAATTCTAATTTCCTGGGCTGCGGAAAAATTTAAATTGAGTGATTTTATTGTATACCCATTTTTTGCATTATTCTTTTTCGTTCTACATCCGGTTTTTTCTCAGATTAATTGGATTGATTATTTCCCGGCTCCGGTTGCCGGATATTTTTACCGCGGTACCGGTTCACTCTTTCCGCTCTTCCCATGGGCAGGATACGTTGTTGCCGGTGCAATTCTCGGAAGCTTCCTTGCAAAAAATCCAGATATATTTAAATCAACTAAATTCAGTTTATATCTTGCAGGCGCAGGGGCAGTATTAATTATTTCATCGTACATTCTGCAGCCTTTGCATTCAATTATTTATGGCTCATCATTCAGTGAAGAGAATTCTCTCAGCATATCATTTTTCAGATTAGGTTTTGTATTGATGCTTAATTCTCTTGTATCTTTTATTTCATTAAGTATAGAATCAATTCCAAAATTTCTTATTCTTATTGGAAGAAATACTTTGATAATTTATGTTGTTCATTTAATGATTTTATACGGCAGCGCCTGGAATCCCGGCTTAGCATATTTGTTTGAAAAAAGTTTTGATGTTTGGAAAACAACACTTACTGCATTGGCAATGTTGTTATCAATGGCGGGAATGGTTCTGCTTTTGCATAAATTAAAAATTAAAACCAAGCAGCTTGTAACTTAAAAAGGTTTAAAGAGAAGTTAATGCGAAAATCGAACGCAACAAATCCTGTGTTGAAAGATGATGATAAACTTATTGAGCAATCTTTACGCCCGGTTAGAATTTCAGATTTTGCAGGACAGCCCAAGATAACCGAGAATCTGAACGTATTTATTTCAGCGGCTCAAAAAAGAGGTGAAGCTCTCGATCATGTTTTGTTAACAGGACCGCCCGGGCTTGGCAAAACCACGCTTGCTCATATAATTGCAAATGAACTTGGTGTAAAACTGAAAATTACTTCCGGACCTGTGCTTGAAAAACCAGGAGATCTTGCAGGTATACTTACTAATCTTGAAGAACACTCTGTACTTTTTATCGATGAAATTCATCGTCTGAGCCCGGTTGTTGAGGAATATCTTTATTCCGCTATGGAAGATTACAAATTGGATATAATGATTGACAGTGGTCCTAATGCAAGATCGGTTCAAATAAGTCTGCCGAAATACACATTGGTTGGCGCAACAACTCGTGCCGGAATGTTAACTTCACCGCTGCGTGATCGCTTCGGAATAAAATTCCGGCTTGATTATTATGAAGCAGAAACGCTTCAACAAATTGTTGTGCGATCTGCAAAGATTTTAAACATCAATTTGAAAGAAGATGCTTCTTTGGAAATTGCAAAACGTTCACGCGGAACACCAAGAATTGCAAACAGGCTCTTACGCCGCACCCGTGATTTTGCAGATTATGCTGATAAAAAATTAATTGATATTGAAATCTCCAGGAAAGCTCTCTCTGCGTTGGAAGTTGATGAGTACGGTTTGGATGAAATGGATAAAGATATAATTCTAACTATCATTGAGAAATTTAAAGGCGGCCCGGTTGGATTAGGAACTCTGGCAGTTGCTGTAAATGAAGATCCCGGAACGATTGAGGAAGTATACGAACCTTTTTTAATACAGCAGGGATTTATTCACCGCACTCCACGCGGCAGGGAGGCAACTCAGTTAGCTTATAAGCGTTTTGGCAAAACAAAATTTGATGAGAAGACTTCTTTATTTGATTGATGGTGAAAATATGTTCATAGCCAATCTTCCAGATATCAATGAATCATCATTAAAAATCGAACCGATTGAGCGGTCTGAGACAATACCATCAAGCTGGTACACACATCCGGATTTTCACCAGTTTGATAGAGAGGTGATTTTCTCTCGAAATTGGACTTTTGTTGGACATATAAATCAGTTACAAAATCAAGGTGATTATATTTTGGGTGAAGCCGCAGGTAATCCCATAATTGTTATAAAAGATGGTGATGTAGTTCGTGCATTCTATAATGTTTGCCGCCACAGAGGCGGACCATTAGCACTTGATTGTGAAGAAGGTGGTAGATGTGGGAACATCAAAATATTTCAATGCAAATACCATGGATGGACCTATAAACTTGACGGCTCGCTTCGGGGAGTGCCAAGATTTAATCGTGTGGATTTATTTGATAAAAAAGATTTTGGTTTAATTCCGGTTGAAATAAAAATTACTGAAGGATTAATTTTTATCAGATTGAAAAAATCAAATGTTTCTCCGGATATTATTCTTAAAGAAATTGCAGAACGAATTTCTCCGATAAAACTTCATACAAAAAAATTTATAAAAAGAGTTAATTACGAAATTAACTGTAACTGGAAAGTTTATATCGATAATTACTTGGAAGGCTACCATCTTCCTTACGTCCATCCTGAATTAAGCAAGTTACTTGATTATAAAAATTATATCACAGAAGTACACGATTATTATTCCCTTCAATATAGTCCGTTACAAGATGATTCCAACTTTTACGGAGGGGAAAATGAATCTGCTTTTTATTATTTTATTTTTCCAAATTTGATGTTGAATATTCTTCCCGGTCGTCTGCAAACCAACCTCGTTATTCCAATTGCACATAACAAATGCAAGGTTATATTTGATTATTTCTATGATGATGTAATTTCAGAAGAATCAAGAAAAATTGTGGCAGAAGATTTAGAATACAGCGATAAAATTCAGCAGGAAGATATTGAAATTTGTGAGTATGTTCAGAGAGGATTGGAATCAATGGCGTATGATAAGGGAAGATTTTCTGTTGAATGTGAAAAAGGAGTATATCATTTTCAATCACTTCTGAAAAAAGCATACTCAGCTTATCTTAAAAATTCTTTGTGATTTTTTTCATTTAATATTTTTCTCTTAATTCTCATTTTTACAACTGAAACTATTAACAAAAATATTTGGAGGATACGATGGACAGTTTGAGAATTAAAGGCAACTGGAATCAAATCAAAGGCAAACTGAAACAGCAATGGGGAGATCTAACTGATGATGATCTTCAATATGAAGAGGGAAAGGAAGATGAATTAATCGGTAGAATTCAGGAAAGAACGGGGAGGACAAGAGAAGAGATAATAGATTCAATCAACAGAATGTAAAAATTTAAAGAGGTGGCTAAAAAGAATTTTGTTACTTCAACTAAATGGGAATTCCTGGTTTAAAAAGATTTCTCAACCGAAATGACAAAATCTTACTTTTTAGTCAGCCTCACTTATCCTGCCTTTATTAAATCCTGCCGATACCTAATTTGAATGAGTGAAAAGTTATTAGCATATTAGTAACCCAAAATTGATTTCCTATGAAATTCTTGAAATTCATCCTTTATCTTTTACCAATAATAATTTTTATAATTGTCTTTTCTGCAAGAGAACTTAACGAAGGCGCTCTCGGCACAATTTCTAATCCTATAAAAATTTATTTCACACCATCAGTTGATGCAAAAAGAATCAGTACAAACGCGAAAGAACTTGTTGATTTTCTCGAAAAGGAGACGGGTTATTTTTATACAACTGCTGTACCCGCAAGTTTTATTGCTGTGGTTGAAGCTTTCGGAACAAAGAAAGCTGACATTGCCGGAATAAATACTTTTTCATATCTGATGGCAAATGAAAAATATGGCGCTGAAGCCAGGCTGCGTGTTGTTCGTGATGGAGATGAAACTACGTACAAAGGCTGTTTCATTACAAGGGTAGATTCAGGAATTGACAGCATTGCAGATATAGATAATAGAAGTATGGCGTATGTTGATCCTTCCTCAACATCAGGCTATATACTTCCGAAAGCAATGCTTGATAAACGCGGAATAAAACCCAGTGAAACAGTTTTTGCAATGCGCCATGATAATGTAGTTACAATGGTTTATCAGAAGCAGGTACAGGCAGGAGCAACATATTATGCTCCGCCACATCCTGAAACTGGCGAAATACTTGATGCACGAATGCGTGTGCTTAAACAATTTCCCGATGTTGCTGAGAAAATAAAGATTATCGGATTTACAGAAGATATTCCTAATGATCCGTTTGTATTCAGAAAAGATATGGATGAAGAGATGAAAACTAAAATAATTGATGGATTATTGAAATTCGTCTCTACTGAAAAGGGGAAACAAGCAATGTATGAGATTTATGATATAATCGGACTAATACCAACAGAAGACAGTGATTACGATATTTTACGTAATATGTTAAAAGATCAAAATATTTCATTTGAGAAGCTGGTAAAAGAATGATTCTCCAGATAAAAAATCTTCATAAAATTTATAAAAATGGAACACATGCATTAAAGGGCGTGAGCCTTGATGTAAAAGAAGGTGAATTCCTTGTTATAATTGGATTAAGCGGATCAGGAAAATCCACCTTGCTCCGGTGCATAAACAGATTAATTGAGCCAACTTCCGGTACAATAAATTTTCTCGGAAAAGATATTACTCATATTTCAGGTGAGGAATTAAGAAAAGTCAAATCAAAAATTGGGATGGTTTTTCAGCAGTTTAACTTGATTAAAAGACGTTCGGTATTAACTAATGTAATTGCCGGTAAGTTGGGTTCATTAAAGACATTAGACTCTATCTTTGAAAAATTTTCTGAAGATGTATACAAAGAAGCATATACAAGTTTAGAAACTGTTGGAATTGCTGATAAAGCCAGGGTGAGAGCGGATTCATTAAGCGGCGGGCAGCAGCAGCGTGTAGCAATTGCAAGAAGTTTAATGCAGCATCCAAAGCTGCTCCTTGCAGATGAACCGGTCGCTTCCCTTGATCCCGCTACATCAAACTCGGTAATGCAGTATTTTGAAAAGATTAATAAGGAATTAGGCACAACAGTAATTTGTAATCTTCATTTTTTAAGTCTGGTAAGAAGATATGCTACCAGGGTGATTGCATTAAAAGCTGGTGAAATAATTTACCAGGGATTGCCATCTGATATTGATGAAAATTGGTTTAGAACAATTTACGGGGAAGAAGCCGAGGAGGTTGAAATCAGATGAATAATGCGCCGCCGGAAATTCAACTGCATCCTGTTCAGATGATTGAACAGGACAAAAAGAAAAAAGCTAAATACAATTTTCTTAAAGCAGCATTGCTTGATATATTCCTCGTATTCTACAGCATTATAGTTGTTCAGCGGGCAATTTATTACAAATTCATTATAGAGCTGAGGGAACTTCCATTCTCCTGGTCAACCATTTTTGTAATTTTTGCAATTAGTATTCTCATAGGTATTTTCTGGACATCAACAAAAACTTCGTTATCGTGCCGATTGTTTGGAATCGCCAAAGATAATAATGTATCCCGGTGGACTACGGAAATTTTCGGCTGGTTTCTTTTTAATATAACCTTCATTGCCGGCTGGATTGTTACTAAATTGTCAATAGTTGATTTGTTCAGCAGTGAAGGGATTATGGGAGCACAAAGAATATTTGGTGCGTTGTTCCAGCCTGAAATGGGAATTTTTGATGACTCTTTATTTGCAATTATTGAAACTATCTACATTGCACTCCTGGCAACAATCATATCAATTCCACCAACATTACTGCTTAGTTTTTTTACAGCAAGAAACTTAATGAAGGATAATAAACTATCCTTTACAATTTATTATATACTTAGAGTTATCCTGAATTTCATTAGATCTATTGAACCCTTAATCTGGGCTATTATTTTTTCTGTTTGGGTAGGAATAGGGCCATATGCAGGAATGATTGCTCTGCTTGTTCACACAATTGCCTCAAATGCAAAATTATATTCCGAAGCAATTGAGAATATTGAAGAAGGTCCGGTTGAAGCAATTTCAGCAACGGGAGCAAATAAAATTCAGGTGGTATGGTATGCAATCGTGCCGCAAATTGTTCTTCCTTTTCTTTCATTTACAATTTACCGCTGGGATATAAATGTTAGAATGGCAACAATCATCGGTTTGGTTGGCGGCGGTGGAATAGGCACAATGCTAATGCAGTATCAGGGTTTGGGAAGATGGCATGAGGTGGGGCTTATAGTTCTGATGATTGCGTTTGTTGTTTGGGTGATGGATTACATTAGTGCGAAAATAAGGGAAGCGATTTATTAATAATTCAAACCAAATACTACTTAAGAATATTTTCTATGGAATTAAAAAATAATTCTTTTACGAATGGCTGAGTTTCCTGCGTTATAAAATCTGTTAGTTTATTTCCAAATAATCTTCCCCAACTTTGCATTACAAAATACATTGGCAATGATGCAGGCATGGATTCGATCTTCTTTGCATAAACATAATTTAATGCAAGGTTAATTATTTCTTCCTCTCTTTTAATTAATTGATTAATAATTAAAGATTCTCTTTCAAGACTGCTGTCTTTTAACAGCAATAATAAAATTTCATATACAAGCTGGTACTTTGTGTGAAGTTCTGTTTTAAAATTGAAGTAATTAAGAAATCGTTCTCTTAATTCTACTTCTTCATTGTTAAAGATAGATTTAATTTCTTCAATTATCTGATCAGTTTCCCAGGAAATTGTTTCGAAAAATAAATCTTCCTTCGTATCAAAGTAATGGTAAATTGTTGCTTTGCCGATTCTCAAATCTCTCGCAATTTCATCAAGAGTGGTTTTTCCCAAACCGTGTTTTGAAAATCTTTTATCGGCTGCTTTTATTATCTGTAGTTTTCGTTCTTTCAAAATAAACAGATGAGTATAAATTGTTTCTCTGAAAATAAGAATTAAAAAATTAAAAATTAAAACCCGGAAAGTAAGCGGCGGAAGGAAATACACTGCCTTAAAAATTATTAAGGCAGTGTGAATAGTAATATTCTATGAAACCAATTTTTTAGCATCTTGCATTATTGTTTTAGCCTTTGCTCTACCTTCTTTAATTAAATGACTGCCTTCTTTAATAAGTTCCTCAGCTTTTTCTTTTTTGGTTTCAATAAAATCATTTATATCATCAATTACATCTTCTGTTTTATCTGCTATTTTCTTTCTCATTTTTTTCCCGGCAACCGGTGCGTATAAAATTCCCAATGCGCCACCAATTAATCCGCCAATCAAAATTCCGGAAAGAAATCCATTGCTTCTTGTCATTTTTATCCTCCAAATATTATCGGTGTAGTAACATAAAATTCTAAGAATAAAATACGATATCAATAATAAGACGCAAACGGTGCTATCACAAAGCAATTCTTCGTTTTGTTCCTATATCAAAAAATTTTATGAGGATTAATCCGGCAATAAATCCGCCAATGTGTGCAGCATAAGCAACGCCGCCTTCCTGTGTGCCTGCACCAAGTGCACCAATCCCGCTGAATAACTGAAATGCAAACCAAAGACCCAGCGCAACAATAGCCGGAACTTCTGTGAGGAAATAAAACATTATTACCCTGACTCTTCTTTTGGGAAAAAGAAGTATGTATCCACCAAGCACACCTGATATTGCGCCGGATGCGCCCAGTGTTGGTACTATTGTGTTTTCATTAAAAGTAATTGTTGTATAAACATGAGCCAGTGAAGCGATCAATCCACAAAGAAGATAAAAAATAAAATATCTGAAATGTCCTATCCGGTTTTCAATGTTATCTCCAAAGATCAGCAGGAAAATCATATTCCCAAAAATGTGCGCAATTCCTCCATGCATAAAAATTGAAGTGAGCAATGTTAGATAAACCGGAATTGGTGTAGGCTGCAAACCAGGAATTGAAAACCTATCTCCGGTCAACGGATCTTCAAACGTTCTGTCATCAGTTACTATATCTTCACCGGATACAATCTCTGCCGGAACTGCTGAATATGCGTAGGTGAATTTTTCATTCCTTCCGCATCCTTGAAAATAAACGAACACCAGAATATTTAGCGCAACAAATAAATAATTAATAACCGGTGTGATTCTCCTGTCTCTGTTGTCATCGCCAATTGGAAATAACATTTGTTCCTCTTATTTGTGAAATCAATTTACTTAAAAATTGAAAATTTATTGTGCGGTTGATTTTTTCCCGTTAAAGATAGGATTGAGGGCAATTGCAATGAGAATTACTGCTGCACATCCAACTACATTATACCAGAGGAAAGAAATATCTGTATAAACAAAACAATAGATTACACAAGCTTCAGCAATTATAGCTGCATAAAATGCCGATGTTCCCTTAATCCATTTAAAATAAAATGCCAGTAAAAAAATTCCGAGAATTGTTCCATAAAATAAAGAACCCAGGATATTTACTGCTTCAATTAATGACCCAAGATGATTTGCGAACTCAGCAAAAATTATTGCCAGTAGTCCCCACAGCACTGTTGCACTTTTTGATACGAAAAGATAATGTCTTTCACTTGCATCTGATTTAAATATTCGTTTGTATACATCAACAATTGTAGTTGAAGCTAAAGAATTAATTTCAGATGAAGTTGATGACATGGACGCTGAAAAAATTGCTGCCAGCACAAGTCCAACCAATCCCGCCGGCAGAAAATTTAATACAAATGTTAAGAAAATATAATTCGTATCATTTGTATTTGCAGATGGATCATTCTGTTGAATCAGCTCAACGGCTTCAGTTCTTAAATCCGAAATCTTATTTCCTGAAATATCAATTTCATTCTGCAAAGCTTCTGCAGTTTGCGGTGAACCGGAATTTAATTCTTCAGATAATTTAAATAGATGTTTTTTCCTTTTTTCAAAAGTTGAGTAGTATTCTTCTTCCAGGATTCTATATTCTGCGGAGTATTCACTGCTTTTAATTTTCTCTGCTTCAACGGGATTAAAAAATAATGGCGGCGCAACAAATTGATAAAACACAAACAATATTGCGCCAATAAACAGGATACAAAACTGCATTGGTATTTTTACAATTCCATTAACCAGCAAAGCAATTCTGCTCTGTGCAACAGATTCTCCTGTTAAATATCTCTGCACCTGAGATTGGTCCGTTCCGAAGTAAGATAACTGCAGAAATAATCCACCAAGAATTCCGGACCAGAAACTGTAACGGTTATCCAGGTCGAAAGAAAAATCTATTGCATTAAGTTTACCGAGCTTGCCGGCAATCTTAACTGAATCCATGAATGAAATATTTTCAGGGAGAAGGAGAATCATAACAGCAAATGCCGCAGCCATTCCAACAAAAATAATTATCATTTGATGGAATTGAGTCCAGTTAACAGCACGTGAACCGCCGTAGGCTGTGTAGATGATTACAAGGCCGCCCATGATAAAATTTGTTATGTAAAGATTCCATCCCAGAAGAACTGAAAGAATTATTGAAGGAGCGTAGATTGTTAAGCCCGCAGCCAACCCTCGCTGAATTAAAAATAAGATTGCAGCAAGTGCTCTCGTTTTCAAATCAAACCTTGATTCAAGAAATTCATACGCAGTGTAAACTTTTAATTTATGATAAAGCGGAACAGCAGTTATGGAAATGATTATCATTGCAAGCGGAAGGCCAAGGTAAAATTGAACGAATCTCATTCCATCAACGTATGCCTGACCAGGTGTGGAGATAAAAGTAATTGCACTTGCCTGAGTTGCCATGATAGAAAGAGCAATTGTGTACCACTTCATATCATAGTTGGAAAGGATGTAGCCTTTCATATCCTTGCTGCCCCGTCCTTTCCAAACGCCGTAAATAACTATTGAGATCAGTGTTCCGGCTAATACAACCCAGTCAAGTGTTCTCATTCAAAAACTTTTGTGAAAATGTAAAATAGAATAATTAGGAAGATCAGATTCCCCAGAACAAGTAAGTACCAGCCGTTCCATGTTTTGAAGAGCGGCGGTTTCTCTTCTATTTGTTCCTCAGTAGAAAAGTTATTGTTCTCGTATTGATTTTTTTCGTTTGAATAAAATAAAGTTAAATAAATAATTGTATTAAGTTCCACTAAATAATTTTATGCCATAATATTCGCATCTTAATATTTCTTTTTATGAAGTTTTAAAGTTCCGTTTTAACCTCGCTTTCGTAGGAATGGCGACCATTCAAAATTTTTAGTCAACTCGTTATTTAAAAGACATTTAATTTCAATTTATCAGAATATTTTTATTGCTATTCTATTTTTTTAAGGATAGTTTAAAACAAACAAAAAGGATTAAAGGGAACAGGGGCTGATCTTCTCTTCAATAATAATATTCCTCACTACAGAAGAAATGATTAATTATTCTTTACATTTTCTAAATATCAAAAAAATAATTTTTTGTAATTTCTTGTTGATAATATTATTATTAAATAGCTGTAATGATAACACCGTTGACGTAAAGCCAATAAAATCTCTTTTTGAGTATACATGGACATCAGATACATTATATCTCGAAGGAAGTCTTCAAATAGTATTAACATCTTTGTGGGGCAGTTCAGATAAGGACTTATACATAGTAGGATCCTCAGCCTCGTCAAAGGGTGTAATGTGGCACTACGATGGACTTAAATGGCTAAATGTTAAATTAAATTTTGTCGAAGGGGGACCGATAAAAGGTCCCTTCGATTTGTATCAAATAATTGGATTTTCTTCTACCAATATTTGGGCAGTTGGTGCAACTTTAAGAGACAATCCCAATCCGCCGCCTGATATATTGGGTTCAAGTCTTATTATTCACTTTGATGGCGCACAGTGGAACACGATTGAACATCAAAACGGCGATCGGCTTATTAATGTAGCTGGTGTTAATAATAACTTATGGGCGGGTGGTGATGGAGTGACAATGTTTCACTTTAATGGGACCATCTGGGAGAGAGATTCCGTAGGTTTTAATAATGATACAATGTCCATAAAAGATCGAAAGAATTTTGTAATTCACGGAGTTGGAACAGACGGCATAAACACTCTTGCTTTAGGTACTTACTACAATGAAAATATACCGCAAAGAATTTATTACTTCTTTAGGAAATATGATAATTGGGTAGTTGCTGACAGTTTTATATATAAGTATAGATTTGATGATGAAATAAAATGGGGACCTAATCTCTATATAACACAAAGCGGCAAAGTATATTCTTATGGAATGGGCGGTGTCTTTACCTGGGACGGGAATTCATGGGAAAGAATATTCAGATATGATGATATCTGGAATATCTTTGTTAAAGAAAATGGTGAAATGTTCGTAATGATAGGCGGCGGGAAAGTATTCTATTATGATGGCGTTAACTGGAAAGAAATAGATGCGTTAAATAATCCGGATATAATTTACACCTGCGCCTGGGCAACGGAAGATGAAGCGTTTATAGCCGGAATAACCACAGGCGGTTTTCCGCAGAAGACGGTTATATTTCATGGGAAGTAGCACCTTGAATTAAAATTTAACAAGTGATTTTATTGAGCGAGTATCTTTATTTAAAGTTGATATTATAAATATAAAATCTAATTTCTTTCATACTTGCAAATCAACAAATTCCGCTTTTAATGATGTCCCGAATTTCGGCTCCAATCCTATAAAGAATAGTAGGGAAATATATTAAAACCCATAATCATAAAAATTCTTATATTTCATCCGCACAACTGAGACTCATTGGAAAAATGCTTAAACTAAACGATATTAAAATTGGCGGCAATAATCCCTTTGTATTAATTGCCGGGCCATGTGTTGTTGAGAGTGAAAGTTTAATTTTCTCAACTGCACAAGCCATTCATCAAATTACAACTGAGTTAAACATTCCTTTCATATTCAAATCGAGTTACAGAAAAGCCAACCGGACAAGCCTGAAATCTTTTACAGGATTGGGTGATTTAGAAGGATTGAAATTACTATCAGAAGTAAAAAAGAAATTTAATCTACATATACTAACGGATATTCACAGTGTTGAAGATGCGAAAACGGCTTCACAATATGTTGATGTCCTTCAGATTCCTGCATTTCTTTGCAGGCAGACAGATTTGCTTATTGCCGCGGGTGAAACCGGAAAATTTGTAAATATTAAAAAAGGACAGTTCCTTGCACCGGAAGATATGAAACATGCAGCCGAAAAAGTTGCATCAACAGGAAATAAAAATATTTTACTTACTGAACGCGGAACCACCTTTGGTTATCACAATCTTGTAGTTGATATGCGCTCGCTTTTCATCATGCGTGAAATTGGTTATCCGGTTGTGATGGATGCAACGCACTCTGTGCAGCTTCCCGGTAAAGGTGATGTAACAGGCGGCCAGCCAAAATTTATTGAGCCGCTTGCATGTGCTGCCGCAGCGGTTGGAATTGATGCACTGTTTCTTGAAGTTCATCCCGATCCGCCGAATGCATTAAGCGATGCATCAAGCCAGTTTCCATTAAACAAACTGAAGGATCTTCTTGTTAAACTTCAAAAGATAGATAAGCTTATAAAAAATTATTAGAATTTTGGAAAATATTTTCCCGCGTAAATTAACTGAGTTAGAAAAGAATTTATTGTTTTCAATTCTCCCTGAAAACAAATCGGGATATAATGCTTACCGGAAAAAAATTGAAAATCTTTTTGTAATTGGAAAAGGAAGATTTGGTGAAACAAATCTGATTCTTGGTAAAGAAGGAAATGTACCTGATTTTACAATCCCATCTCCACCTGTATTTGCAATTGGTTTTGTATACTATGAAAATAACAAAGCCGATATTATTATCAACGAGCAGATTGATGATGAGATTGAATTTGATATTTTCTTCAGCAATGCTTTAAATGAAAATCTGCGTGAAATAAAAAGATGGAGTTATTCTGAATGGATTCCCGGATATAATGCGCCGGGTGATAATAGCAGCGTTCGTGAAGTTGAAATAATTAAGAATGAGTTTTTACTTGCAATTGCTCCCGGCCATAAAAAACTTTGGCTTCATTCTTATAAAAACGGAATAAACCTTCTTCTTCCCGTAACTAATTTTTATAATTATCTGATGCTTGTAAAAAATATCCGTTCTGCGGAAATTGTATTTAAACCGGATCGTCTTTTTTCAGAATTAAATTCTTTTAAAGATGATGAATTGATAAAAGCATTTACTGCTTACAATAAATATTTCAGGCATGTTAATTTGAATTTTGATGAACCAGCACAAAACACACATAAGAAAAAATCAAAAAAATTATTTGATCTTTTTAAAAGAGGATAAATGAATAACAGTGAAATTATATCAAAAGGCAAAGAAGTAATTCGTATTGAATCAGAAGCTGTTGCAAATCTTAAGAACAGCATTAATGATGAATTTGTACGGGCAGTTGATACAATGTACAATTGCCGCGGCAGGGTTGTGTTAACAGGAATGGGGAAATCCGGTTTAATTGCAAAAAAGATTGTAGCCACTTTAAACTCAACTGGTACTGCTGCAATATATCTACATCCCACAGATGCACTTCACGGAGATCTTGGAATGGTGCGTGGTGAAGATGTTGTAATTATGATTTCAAAAAGCGGTAATACTGAAGAAGTGTTGAATCTTCTTCCAATGCTAAAACGAATGAAGGTAGCATTGATTGCAATGTGCGGAGACAGCCGTTCAAGATTGGCAGAGGAGTGTGATATATTTCTGAACATTTCTGTTAAAGAAGAAGCCTGTCCGCATGATCTTGCACCAACTGCTTCCACAACCGCCACACTTGCAATGGGCGATGCTTTATCTGTTGCTCTTCTTCAGAAAAGAAATTTCACTGCTGAGGATTTTGCATATCTGCATCCCGGCGGAAGCCTTGGTAAAAGGCTTTCACTTGAGATTAAAGAAGTGATGATAAAAGGTGATAAAATTCCAATTGTTGATGAAAATACTTTTTTAAAAGATGTTATAATTGAAATTACATCTAAACGCCTTGGTACAACCTGTGTTGTAAATGAGAATGGAATGTTAACCGGAATAATTACAGATGGTGATTTGAGAAGACTTCTTGAAAAAACTCTTGATATAAAAGATTTAAAAGCAAAAGATATAATGACAAGAAATCCAAAAGTATCTAAAGCAAATTTTCTTGCCTCATTTGCGCTTCAGCAGATGGAGAATTATAAAATTATGGTTCTTGTTATTATTGATGATGATAATAAACCGGTTGGAATTGTTCATCTGCATGATTTAATAAATCTCGGATTAAGGCAAAGATGAAAAACCTTTTTCTGCTGATGCTTCTTTCTGTTCTTTTTTCTTCTTGTGAAAGTGAACGCGTTAAACCAGCGGTTGATAAAAGTTTGAATGTACAGGAACTTCCCGCGCAGGAAAGCTGGAACTCCACCGTATTCTTTACTGATTCAGGAAAAACAAAAGCAATTTTGGAAACAGGGCATCTCCGTGTTTTTGAACAATCACGAGAAACATTGCTTGATAGTAATATTCGTGTTGATTTTTATAATGAAGATGAAATTAAAACTACAACATTAACTGCTCTCCGCGGAAGGGTGGATGATGCAACAAGAGATCTTTATGCAATAGACAGCGTGGTTGCAGTGAATGACAGCGGTTTAACTTTAACAACCGATGAGTTGATGTGGAGAAACAGCGATAGAAAAATTGTCTCGGATAAGTTTGTAACAATCATAACACCAAAAGAAAAAATTCAAGGGTATGGTTTTGAATCAGATCAGGGATTGAAAAATTATGTTATTTATAATATTACGTATGTTACAAGGAATGAATCTGTGAAAGATTCCGTTAAGAAATGATTAAATATTTATTAATAATATTACTTACAACTTTTCCTCTATTAGCACAGCAGGAAGAGATTATTACAGTGGTTGGTGACAGCCTTGTTGGAAAATTTATTGATGGTGAATCAATAAGAGAAGTTTATGGAAATGTTGTTTTAACGCAGGGCAATGTTGTTATCAATTGTGATCAGGCAGTTCAATTTATTTCAAGAAATGATGCTGAATTAATTGGTAATGTTGTCGTGAAGCAGGACAGCATCACAATTACTACTCCGCGCGGATTTTATTACGGTGATGAACGAACCGCCAACAGCAGCAGCGGTGTAATGCTTGATGATCAAAAAGTGATTTTAACTGCTAAATCAGGAGTATATTACTTTAATGAATCACGTGCATTTTTTACAGATAGTGTTAAACTTTTTGATACAACCACAACATTAACTTCTGATTCACTTACTTATTTTCAAAACGAAAACAGAATAATTGCTGTTGGCAATGTTAAAATTGTTGATCAGGAAAATACAATTGAAGCAGACAGCCTGCAGCATTTCAGAGATTCACGAATAACTTTTGCAGATATCAATGTTAAAATTACAAGCCTTGAAAATAATGTGATGATATTTGGTGATCATCTTGAGGATTATGCGGAGGAATATTATACATCGATAAATAGAAATCCGCTTTTAATGCAGGTTGATTCTACATACATTAACAGTCTTGTGTTTAATGCTGAAGGAGTTGTTTCTGATACAGTCCGCTCACTCCGGATCGATTCATTAATCATCATATCCAATTTGATGGAAGCATACCGTGATACGCTGAATATTTTTGTTGCAAAAGATTCCGTCCAAATCATTCGTGGAATGTTTGCATCAAAAAATGATTTTACTCTTTACAGAAAAAATGATGATAAAATAATAACTGAAAAACCTACAGCTGAATCAGCGCAGCCGGTTCTTTGGTTTGAAAATTCCCAGTTGACAGGTGATTCAGTTACAATTCATCTGCTGAATAACCGCATACAGCTTTTGGAGTTGGATCAAAATGCTTTCATCCATTCACAGAATGAAATTTATCATGATCGTTATGATCAGATTGCAGGGGAAAGAATAAAAATTAATTTTGATGAAGCTGGTATTAATTCCACAGAAGTTGAAGGATCAGTTTACAGCATTTATTATCTTTACGAAGATGAACTTCCAAACGGATTAATTAAAGCAACATCGGGCACCGCAGTGATAAAATTAGAAGATGATAAGGTTAATGAAGTTCGTCTTTATGGTTCACCAAAAAGTGAATATTATCCGGAACCGCAGGTAAAAGGAAATGAATTTTCTTATACATTGCCGGGATTTAAAATAATCAGCAGCAGACCTGTTAAAGAAAAATTATTATCAGGATATTCCGGCTTCATTACAGAAAAGGAGAATACCGTGGAAATATCTGATTCATCTGCAAATTAAAAATTGTATAAAATTGTATATGGAAAACCAGGAACAGAAACATAACACAACACTCAGAAGCGAAAATCTTATAAAGATTTATAAGAAAAGAACTGTTGTTAATAAAGCTTCCGTTAAAGTTTCCAAAGGTGAAATTGTTGGATTACTTGGACCAAACGGTGCCGGAAAAACTACAACATTTTACATGATTACCGGAATGATTAAACCCGATAAAGGGAAAGTTTTTCTTGATGATCTGGAGATTACAAAAATTCCTATGTACAAACGTGCAAGAATGGGAATTGGTTATCTTCCGCAGGAAGCATCAATTTTCCGCCGCCTTACTGTTGAACAAAATCTTATGGCAATTTTGGAGATGACAAATCTTACCAAAGAAGAACGCAACAAAAAGTGTGAGCAGCTTCTTGAAGATCTTAACATTACGCATATAAGAAAAAATCTTGGTTATCAATTAAGCGGCGGTGAAAGAAGAAGAACGGAAATTGCACGTTCACTTGCTACTGATCCAAGTTTCATTCTGCTCGATGAACCATTTGCAGGCGTTGATCCGATTGCGGTGGAAGATATTATGAGCATTGTTGCAAACCTCAAAAACCGCGGCATCGGCGTTCTGATCACTGATCATAATGTTCATGAAACTTTAAGCATTGTGGATAATGCTTACATCCTTATTAACGGCGTAATTTTCAAACAAGGCAAAGCACATGAACTTGCTGAGGATGAAGAGGTTCGAAAATTATATCTCGGAGAAAAGTTTAAACTCGACCGTTACTGATTTAATTAAATGTAGTTGTGAGGTATGCTATGCCGGAACTTCCCGACCTCCAGGTGTTCAGAAAAAATCTTGAAAAATTATTTAAAGGAAAAAAGTTTAAGAAGGTTGAAATCTATAAGCATAAAAGAATAAATTTTACTGCGGCAGAACTGACTAAAAAACTTAAAGGAAAAACTCTCACCTCAATTGAACGCAGCGGCAAAGAATTATTTTTTCATTTTGATAATCACACTCTTGGCTTTCATTTAATGCTGCGCGGCAGTTTTATTGCGGATACTGATGATAAAGAAATAAAGTATAAAATACTTGAAATAATATTTGATGATAATTCCTACCTTGCTTTTACAGATCCGCGGGCAATGGCAATATGCACTTTTAAACCGGAAATGCATTCCGCACCAGATGCTCTTTCAAAACAATTCACATTAAAGTATTTTAAAGAAGGATTGAAAAGAAGTTCAAAGAAAATAAAAGATCTTATTACAGATCAGGATTTTTTTAGAGGAATTGGAAATGCTTATGCTGATGAAATTTTGTGGAAAGCTAAAGTTCATCCTGCATCAAAGGCAAATAAAATTCCCGATAAACAAATTGATCTTATATATAAATCAATGAAGAAAGTGTTAAGAGAAGCTGAAAAGAAAATTGAAAAACATTCACCCGGAATTATTGGAGGAGAAGTGAGGGATTTTTTAAAAATCCATAATTCAAAACTGAAAAAATCACCTTCTGGTTCTTTAATAAAAAAGATAAGCATTGGCGGAAGAAAAACTTATTTTACTACCGAGCAAAAAATATATTCATAAAAAAATTACTTGTTAATTTTCCGGTGGAGAAATCCTGTTGATGAAATTATAATTGCACCTAAAAAAGGTTTGATATGAACACGCTTCCATCTGAAAAAGAAATGTACCGTGCACTCGTTCAAAAAGATATTTCTTATGAAGGGATATTTTTTGTTGGAGTTAAAACCACGGGAATTTTCTGCCGCCCAACATGTACGGCAAAAAAACCCCAGCAATCAAATGTTGAATATTTTAAAAATACAAGTGAAGCACTAAACGCTGGTTACAGACCGTGCAGACGCTGCAATCCCATGGAACCTGCTGGCAGCACACCGAAGAATATAAATGAGCTTTTAAAACTTGTTGAATCTGATCCATCTAAAAAATGGAAGGATTATGAATTAAGAAAAAATGGATTTGATCCGGCAGCAGTCAGAAGATGGTTTCAAAAACATCATAGAATAACATTTCAAAGTTATCTGCGTTCAAGAAGATTGGCACTTGCAATTGGCAGCATAAAACAGGGTGATAATATAACTCAAACAGCTTTTGAAATTGGATTCGAATCATTGAGCGGTTTCCGTGACGCCTTTAAAAAAATTACCGGCACAACTCCAGCTGAATCTAAAAATGTTGAGGTAGTTTATCTGAACAGAATTCTTACGCCGCTCGGGCCAATGCTGGCTGGCGCCATCAATAATAAAATTTGTCTTCTGGAGTTTGTCGATCGTAAGATGCTTGAAACGCAGTTAAAAAGAATTACAAAATATTTTAATTGTACTTTTTTACCAGGTTCTGTTCCTGTTATTGAAAAATTACAGGAAGAAATGAACGCATATTTTGAAGGCAGGCTGAAAACTTTTTCAGTTCCGGTTTCATATCCCGGAACTGAGTTCCAAAAGAGAGTCTGGAATGTACTTCTTGATCTTCCGTACGGAGAAACAAGAAGTTATGAGAAACAGGCAGAATTAATTGGAAATCCAACCGCGGTAAGAGCAGTTGCATCTGCAAATGGAAACAACCGGATTTCAATTTTAATTCCTTGCCACAGAGTTGTTGGAAAGAATGGTGAACTTTGCGGTTACGGCGGCGGATTGTGGAGAAAAAAATACTTGCTTGATTTAGAAAAAAAATATAAATAAAAAACCTGGATGCATCATTTTGCATCCTTAGTTGTTGTTAATCCACCTGAAACAATAAAAGTCATTACTTCTTTTGCGGCGGCGTTAAGCAATGTAATTTTATTTGCGGGAACAATTATCAGGTTGCCGGCAAAATTATAACTCTGCGGAATGTAAACAGCCACTTTGCCTTTTAAACCAATGATTTCAAGATTTTCCTCAGTAATAAATCCAAGTGTTTCTACCGCTCCATCTGATGAAAGTTGAACGGAAACTGGCTGATTGAATTTTTTCTTATCTCCAACAAAAGCCTCAATCAAATCTTTAATTGAATTATAAATTATTTTAACCAGTGGCAGCCGGCTGAATAAATCATGAATTAACCCAATTGCACCTTTTGTTAGGATGTTTGATGCAATAATTCCGATTAGTAAAATTCCTGCAAGCGTAATAATTAATCCCAGACCCGGAATTTTAAATTTGAAGATATTATCAATTGTTATAAAAGAAAAGTAGATAAGATATATAGTTGCGGCAAGCGGCAGAACAACAATCAATCCTTCAAAAAAATACCTGGTAATTCTTTTCATTTCTTACCTCTATTGTTTTTTGATAAAAAATATAAATAATAAGAGGTAAATTTTTTTAATAATTAACTGAAAGTATTCTGTTGTTGGAAACTATAGCTACAATGAAATTACAGCAAATGTAATTACAAGCAGCCACATTACCAGCCAGCCAAATCCAATACCAAGCAAAAAAAGGAGAAGATTATAATCCTTTATAAAAGTAAGAAGTTTAGCACGATTCATGTTAACCCCTTTCATTTTTAAAGAATAGTTCATCAACTTATGTACCATTGAGTTAATAGCCGGTATTTCTTTCAATTTTTACTTTATAAAAGAAAGTTTTGTTAGAATTAAGAACCGGTGATTCAATTATTCCTTTTTATAGGAAGAGGGAAGAACGCCTATTTTTGTATAATGACAGCTTCATTTTTATATTTGCTTATCAAAACGAACAGAGAAAATGAACACAAACATAATTTTACAGACCAATTTCAGCGGATTAAATCTCATAAAACGCGGCAAAGTACGCGATGTTTATGATGTTGGCGAGTACTATCTTATCGTCTCAACGGATCGTCTTTCAGCTTTTGATGTAATAATGGATCAGGGAATTCCTTACAAAGGAATGATCTTAACCAAGATTTCTGAATTCTGGTTCAGATTTACTGAAAATATAATTCCAAATCATCTTGTTAGTACGGATGTAAATGAATATCCGGCAATCTGCAAACCGTATGCTGCGGAACTGGAATCAAGATCAATGCTTGTTAAAAAAGCAGAAGTAGTTCCGATTGAATGCATTGTTAGAGGGTATATTTCCGGTTCGGGATGGAGTGATTATCAGAAAAACGGAACAATATCCGGAATTAAATTACCGGAAGGAATGCAGGAATCACAAAAATTTGAAACTCCATTATTCACACCATCCACCAAGGCTGAAATTGGTTTGCATGATGAAAATATTTCTTTAAAAGAAGCAGAAACAATTACAGATACAGAAACATTGATGACGATGAATAATGCTTCTCTTGCTGTTTATAATGCAGCAGCAGAATATGCCTTGAAACGAGGAATTATAATTGCAGATACCAAGATGGAATTCGGCATTTTTAAAAATGAAGTTATACTTGTCGATGAAGTGCTTACGCCCGATTCATCAAGATTCTGGCCTCTGGAATCTTACAAAGTTGGACAATCACAAAATAGTTATGATAAACAATATGTGCGGGATTATCTTCTATCAATAAATTTTAACAAACAGCCGCCGCCGCCAAAACTTCCCGATGATGTAATTAAGAAAACAAGTGAAAAGTATCTGGATATTTATGAGAAACTAACCGGAGAAAAACTTATTTAATGGTTCCCCTTAGAGTTGAAGTTAGGGATAAGAAAAATTTGTTCATTAAATGGAATGATAATACTGAATCAGTTATTCCGCTTACAAGATTAAGAGCCCGGTGCCCATGCGCAACTTGTAATGCTTTCAGGGAAAAACAAAGTAAAACATATATTCCTATTTATAATGATGCACAGGTAAATGTAAAATCAATTAATGTGGTTGGAAGTTATGCTCTTTCAATTATATGGAAAGACGGGCACAGCACGGGCATTTATGAGTATTCATTTCTTAAGAACTTAGCAGATGAATAAAATTTTATTTGGGATGGAGACCAATTAAAAATGGTACTGCCCAATCAGCTTACTATACTTCGAATAATTTTAACTCCGGTATTTTTTATTCTTTTCATCCTGGATAATTCAATTTATAAACAATTATCCCTGCTGGTTTTTATTATTGCCGCACTTACTGATTGGTATGACGGGTGGCTTGCAAGAAAATTTAATTACATTACTTCGTGGGGAAAATTCTGGGATCCGCTTGCAGATAAAATTCTCACTTCATCAGCATTTGTTGGATTTGTATTGATAGGAATTATTGATCTCTGGATGGTAATCATAATTTTGTTAAGAGATTTTCTTATTACAGGTTTGCGAGCTTATGCTGATTATAAAGGAAAATCATTTGCAACAAGTAAATACGCCAAATGGAAAACCTTCATTCAGATGACTTTTCTTTATTATCTTCTTCTAGTTTATATAGGAAGTGTTTCTCCTTCTATTTATACAGGAAATGAAAATTTATTTTCAGTTCTGCTTGATAAGAATTTTGTTTTTTATACGATGTTGTTCATTACAATAATTACATTTCATTCCGGAATAACTTATCTATATAAGAACCGAAAACTAATTGCTAACCTGATAAACAATGAAAATTAATTTTTTTGAAAATATGATTGGTTCCGGATTTTATACCGGGTATATACCATTTGCATCCGGTACGTTTGGAAGTCTTGCCGCTCTTTTAATTTATAGCATCCCGGGATTCGAAAAACCGTATGTATTGATTCCGGCAATAATTATCTTTAGTTTCTATGGAGTTTATGTCAGCGGAAAATTCGAATCACAATTTGGAAAAGATCCCGCTGAATGCACCATAGATGAAGTTGTTGGCATGTGGATTTCGCTCCTGTTTCTTCCTAAAACTATTTTTGTATCATTGTTAGCTTTTTTTGTATGGCGCGGAATGGATATTATTAAGCCGGCTCCGGCACGCAGATTTGAAAGCCTTAAAGGCGGCTGGGGAGTGATGATGGATGATGTTATGGCTTCTGTGTATTCTTTAATTCTTGTTCATCTTTTTTTAATAATAATTCAATACTAAACACTCAACAAAATGAATGCACATATAATTACAATTGGTGATGAAATAATTATCGGCCAAACTCCTAACACAAACGCTGCTTATATTGGGGGTGAATTAACCAAAAACCAAATCCGGGTTACAAAAACTTCGGTAGTTGGTGATAATAAAGAAGATATTCTTAATGAATTTAATGAATGCTTCAGCCGGAATGATCTTCTATTAGTAACCGGCGGACTTGGCCCAACGCATGATGATTTAACTCTTTCATGCATTGTTGATTTTTTCAAAACAGAATTAGTAATGAATGAAAATGTGCTGGAAGATATTAAAACACTTTTTCAGAAACGCGGCAGGCAGCTTACTAAAGTAAATGAAGAACAGGCACTTATTCCAAAGATTGGCAAGCCTATAAGAAATCAACTCGGAACTGCTCCGGGTATCTGGATTGAAAAAGATAAAAAAATATTCGCCGCACTGCCCGGTGTGCCATATGAGATGAAAGCGATGATGGAAAATTTTGTTATTCCAAATTTGAAGAAGAGATTACAAGATATTAAGCAGATTGTAAAAATGCAGACTCTTCAATCAACCGGAATCCCGGAATCAGCTTTGTATGAAAAATTAGGAAATATTGATGAACTGCTGAACGGTGCCAAACTTGCATTTCTTCCGAGCCAGTTTGGAGTGAAGTTAAGAATTACAGCCATTGAAGATTCCGAAGAGGCAGCAATAAATAAATTAAATGAAGTAGAGCAGAAGATAAGAGCAAAAGCAGGAAGATATATCTACGCAATCGGTGAAGAACTCATCGAAGAAGTAATTGGCAGGCTTTTGAAAGAAAGAGGATTAACTATTGCAATCGCAGAATCATGTACTGGCGGAAACATTTGTAACCGCTTTACAAATGTTGCGGGCAGCAGCGCTTATTTTGAAAGAGGAATTGTATCATACAGCAATGCCGCAAAAGTTGAAATCTTACGCGTGAATGAAGATGTAATTGCAAAACATGGCGCAGTGAGTTTGGAAGTTGCTAGGCAAATGGCCGAAGGAATAAGAGCAATCAGCGGAACTGATATTGGATTAGCAATTACAGGAATTATGGGCCCAACAGGTGCATCTGAATCAAAACCAGTGGGACTTGTATATATTGGCTTATGCGATGAAAAGGTTTGTACTGCCAAAAAATTTTTATTTGGCGATGACCGGCTGCTTAATAAAGACCGCGCAACTCAAGCAGCACTTGAAATGGTCCGAAGATATCTGCTTGGAATTACTGCTGATGATTAGACTTTTTATTGCGTTAAATATTCCTGCGGAAATTAAAAATGAAATTATTCGCCGCAGAGATCAGATTATTAGTTCAGTTTTAGAGAATTCAGAAAATAAAATATTTACTCCGCTAAAATGGGAACCCGAAGAAAAACTTCATTTAACTTTAAAATTTATTGGTGAAGTAAAAGAAGAATTATTAGATAAAATTATCGGGTCTATTGGTTTTATTCAGAATTACAAACCAATACATTGCGCATTCAGCGGATTTGGATTATTCTTTAGAAATAATGAGCCAAAAATTCTTTGGGCAGGATTTAATGTTAATAAAAAATTATTTGAGCTTGTCAATCAATTGAACAAGAATTTTATTAAATTTTCAATTCAGCCTGAACACAGAAAATTTAAAGCTCATATCACCTTGCTCCGCATTAAAAATGGTCTGGATAAGGATTTAATTAATGGTTTTGAAAAATTCAAGATGAATGAGATTCCGTTCTTTGCAGATGAAGTTACTCTCTTTAAAAGCGATCTTCTGCAGTCCGGTTCTGTTTATACACCGCTCAGAACGTTCAAGCTGGTTTAATTTCTTTTTGCTGCGGAATCATAAAATATTTTAATAACAGGAGGTTTACATGAGTTCTGATAAAGAACAAAAATTAAAAATTATTGATGATGCTATTGCCAGTATAGAAAAAACATACGGCAAAGGCTCAATAATGAAATTGGGTGATGGCGTTATCTCACCGGTAGAATCAATTCCAACCGGAGCGCTTTCACTTGATTATGCGCTTGGCATAGGCGGTGTTCCAAGAGGAAGAGTAACAGAAATTTACGGACCGGAATCATCCGGTAAAACAACACTTTGTCTTCACATAATTGCTGAAGCACAAAAAAACGGCGGACTTGCAGCCTTTATTGATGCTGAGCATGCGCTTGATGTTAATTATGCTAAAAGACTTGGAGTTGATACAGCAAATCTTCTTCTATCACAGCCTGATTTTGGTGAGCAGGCGCTGGAAATTACAGATACACTTGTCCGCAGCAATGCTCTTGATGTAATAGTAATTGATTCAGTTGCAGCTCTCGTTCCACGCTCTGAAATTGAAGGCGAAATGGGTGATGCAACAATGGCAGTTCAGGCAAGGCTAATGTCCCAGGCATTAAGAAAACTAACGGGTGCAATTTCAAAATCAAAAACTGCTGTAATATTTATTAACCAATTGAGAAGCAAAATCGGGATTATGTTCGGAAATCCTGAAACAACAACAGGCGGTAACGCGCTTAAGTTTTATGCTTCACTTCGTTTGGATATTAGAAGAGTTGCCGCAATTAAAGATGGAAATGATGTTGTAGGTAATCGTACAAAAGTAAAAATTGTTAAAAGCAAGGTTGCACCTCCATTTAAAGAAGTTGAGTTTGATATTCTTTACAATGAAGGAATAAGCAAAACCGGTGATCTTCTTGATCTTGCAGTTAATCTCGGGATAATTAAAAAGAGCGGGGCATGGTTTACTTATGAAGAAGAAAGATACCAGGGACGGGAACAGTTCCGCCAGAAACTTGCAGAGGATTCTCAATTCTTTCAAAAAATATCAAAAGATGTTAAAGCCAAACTTGGAATTGCAGCAGAATCATCGAACGGAAATGAAGAAAAGAAAGAAGAGAAAAATTCAAAGGATAAGAAGAAATAATGCCGGGATTAACCGCCATTTAATTTTCTGCTTCTGATGAAAATTATAAATATTGCAAAAAAAGATAGAACAAATGTTGTAGTTCATTTTGATAACGGGGAAAATCTTTTTTTAGCATACGAAGTCCTGCTAAAGAACGGCTTAAAGAAAAATGATGAAATTTCTGAAAGCCGTTTTTCTTTTTTGGTTAGAGAAAATCAGCTTCATTTTATTAAGCAAAGATCATTCAGATATCTTGCCCGCCGTTTGCATTCTTCCAGTGAACTCAGGTTGAAATTAAAAGCAAAGGGATACGATGCTGCACTTATTGATGAAGTAATTTCCGATCTTGAGCAAAAACAAATAATTGATGATCACTCATTTGCTGTTATGTATGTTGAAGAAAAATCCAGAAATAAATTATGGGGTAAAAAAAAATTACACGCTGAACTTGCAAAGAGGGGAGTAAAATCTCAAATTATAAATGAAGTTTTAGACTCGAAACTCCCTGAAGGTAATGATTTTGAAAGCGCATTAAAACTTGTTGAAAAGAAAGTGCGCCGGTTAAAATCAAAAAATTATGAGAACAAAAAACTGAAGGAAAAAATTCTGGCTTATCTTTATTCAAAAGGTTATGATTATGAAACAAGCAGGAATGCTGCGGAAAGTTTTCTTAAAGGGAGTAAGTGATTAATCAGGTTTTTATTTTTTCTTTTAACGAAAGAATAAGCGGTGCAAGTTCAGGAACTGAAACAGCATCGGCAGCATCTTTTAATGAGAACCATTTTCTTTTTCTCTCCTTTTTCTCCGGATAATCATCCTCTATTTTAATTACTTCAAGTGAATAGATTTTCATGTGGCAGAGTCCAATTCCTTTTTTAATTTTGTAAGAACCCAGTTCAATTGTTTCGGTTGAACCGATTACTCCGGCTTCTTCATATGCTTCTTTCTTTGCTGATTCAAACGCAGACAGGTTAAACTCAATAAATCCTTTTGGCACAATCCATTTTTTTTTCTTTTTTGTAGTAATTAATAAAACTTCAATTTCACCGTTATTCTTCCGGTAAGGTATTACTGCAGATTGATTAAAATTAAATTCTAATTTCAAATTCAGGAAACTCCATTAATACATTTTAGAAACTATAACCAGACTATTCTTTTTGGCTAGATGAAGGATATCTCTGCAAATTTAATAAAGAATAAGAAATTCCCTTATTAGATCGTTAACATTAAACTGATTTAATTTTTACAATTCAGATATTATGTACAATCATCACTTTAAATTGCTTATCCCCGCATAATCCTTTAATTTTGAAGATAATTTTTCACACAAATTTCTTACAGAGGAATTATGTCTAATGCATTTTTCAGGGTTCCACAACCCTTAAATGAACCGGTTAAAACATATCAGCCGGGTAGTAATGAAAGAAAAGAATTAAAAACAAAACTTCAGGAATTAAAATCAAAGGAAATTGAAGTTCCACTGATTATTGGCGGAGAAGAAGTAAAAACAGGTAATACAGAAAAGATGGTTATTCCGCATAATCACGGACATGTACTTGGTTATTTTCATAAAGCAGGGAAAAAAGAAGTTGAGATGGCTGTTGAAGCCGCTTTGTCCGCATGGAAAGAGTGGTCAGATATGCCGTGGGAACAAAGGGTTTCAATATTTTTAAAAATGGCTGATCTGCTTGCAGGTTCGTGGAGATCAACTTTAAATGCAGCAACAATGCTCGGTCAATCAAAAACAGCCCACCAGGCTGAGATTGATTCAGCATGTGAACTGATTGATTTCTGGCGCTTCAATTCATACTTCTTTACAAAATTAATTGAAGAACAACCATACTCACCTTACGGAATGTGGAACCGTTCAGAATACCGGCCGCTTGAAGGTTTTATTTTTGCAGTAACTCCGTTTAACTTTACTTCTATTGCCGGCAATCTTCCAACTGCACCGGCAATTGTTGGAAATGTTTGTTTATGGAAGCCTGCATCAAGCGCAGTTTATTCCGCATATTTTCTAATGAAGTTGTTTGAAGAAGCCGGACTTCCAAAAGGTGTAATAAATTTTGTCCCGGGGTCAGGAGGAGAAGTTGGTACACCTGCAATGAGTAATCCTCATTTAGCCGGGATACATTTTACCGGATCAACCGGAGTATTTCAGAATATGTGGAAGACTGTTGCGGATAATTTAAAAGGAATGAAATATTATCCGCGTATTGTTGGTGAAACCGGCGGTAAAGATTTTATATTTGCACACAATTCCGCAGATGTTGATGCATTGGTTGTTGCGGCTTTAAGAGGTGCATTTGAATACCAGGGACAAAAATGTTCAGCCGCTTCAAGGATGTATATTCCGAAATCAATCTGGAATGAATTTAAAGAAAAGTATGTTGCTGAAATCAGCAAGATTAAAATGGGTGATGTTGAAGACTTTTCAAATTTTATGGGTGCTGTAATTGATGCAAATGCATTCAAATCAATTACTGATTATATCAACTTTGCAAAAAAATCAAATGAAGCTGAAATTATTACTGGCGGAAACTTTGATGATTCATCCGGTTACTTTATTGAGCCAACAACTATTGTAACAACAAATCCGAAATTTAAAACAATGGAAGAAGAAATTTTCGGTCCGGTTCTTACAATTTATGTTTATGAAGATGAAAAATTTGATGAGTCATTAACCTTGTGTGATGAAACTTCTCCCTATGCATTAACCGGAGCAGTCTGGGCAAAGGATAGAACTGTAATTCAAAAGATGTCTGATAGATTAAAAAACACAGCGGGTAATTTTTATATTAATGATAAACCAACTGCTGCAGTTGTTGGTCAGCAGCCGTTTGGCGGAGGCAGAGCTTCAGGAACAAATGATAAAGCCGGCAGCGGAATGAATCTGATGAGGTGGATGACTGCCAGAACAATTAAAGAAACTTTTGATCCGCCGAAAGACTGGCGTTATCCGTTTATGAGTGAAGAATAGGTGCAGAACTTGTGCATGAATTTATTTCAGGAAAATTTTAGGTCAGAATACAATAATTAATTATTCACAACGAATTTTAATAGGATTAAATATGAAAATTCATGAATACCAGGGTAAAGAATTATTAAAAAAATACGGAGTTCCTGTGCAGGATGGAATTGCAATTAAAGCACTTTCAGAGTTTGATTCTGCAATACAGACTTTACAGGAGAAGGGAATAAACCAGTTTGTAGTTAAATCTCAAATTCATGCCGGCGGAAGAGGAAAGGGAAAATTATTCAATCCGCAGAATCATGATGAACTGATTCTTGAAGGCGGTGTTAAATTCACTACTTCTGTAGAAAAAGCAAGGGATTATGCTCAAAAAATGCTCGGAAATCTTTTGGTTACTCATCAAACAGGTGCAGATGGAAAAATTGTAAAAACACTTTTTATTACTGAAGGATTGGATTATTCAAAAGAACTTTACTTATCTATACTGCTTGATCGTGCTGTTTCTAGAAACGTTATTATGGCATCTACGGAAGGCGGAGTGGAAATAGAAAAAGTTGCTGAAGAAACACCTGAGAAAATAATTAAAGAATGGGTTGATCCTGCCGTTGGATTACAGACCTATCAGGCGAGAAAAATTGCTTTTGCATTAGGACTTGAGGGTGATGCCTATAAAAACTTCGTAAAGTTCATCTCAAAACTTTATAAAGCTTATCTTGAAACAGATGCTTCTCTTTTGGAAATAAATCCACTGGTAATTACAGATGATCAGCAGATTGTTGCACTTGATGCGAAAGTAAACATTGATGATAATGCATTATTCCGCCATCCTGATATTGCTGCTTACAGAGATCTTGATGAAGAAGATCCGCTTGAAGTTGAAGCTTCCAAATATAATCTGAATTATATAAAACTTGATGGAAATGTTGGCTGTATGGTTAACGGTGCCGGTCTTGCAATGGGCACAATGGATATCATCAAACTTGCTGGTGGTGAACCTGCAAACTTTCTTGATGTTGGCGGCGGAGCGAATAAAACAACTGTGGCAAACGGTTTCAAAATTATTCTTTCGGATCCGAATGTAAAGGCAATACTAATTAATATATTTGGCGGAATTGTTCGCTGTGATCGTGTTGCTCAGGGTGTTATTGATGCAGCCCGCGAGATTGATATTCATGTTCCGATTGTTGTAAGATTGGAAGGCACTAACGCTAAGGAAGCTGGTATTTTATTAAAAGAATCGGGGCTGAATTTTGAAGTTGCGGACAGTCTTAAAGATGCTGCCGAAAAAGTAACCTCTGTTCTGAAAAAATAAAGTTTTTAGCAGAAAAGATCACTTTTTCCCGGTTTCTTTTTTAAGAAACGGGAGTTATTTTACTTAAGATTTTTCCCGTTTATACCAAAATGTCAAACTAAATTCAACTTGATTTTATTCTATATTAGTAATACCTTTTTTGCAATCATTTCAACGAGTGGAGAACAATCTGATGTCCTTTTTTGAACCGGAATACGGCTACGATGATGATTTTTTTGATTCTGAATCAAGCATTAATGATGAAATTTCCCGCATTAAAGATTTGATTGAAAAAGGCAGTATTTATACCTGCATGGAAGCCGTTGAAGATGTAATTCAGCTTTGTATTGATAATGAAAGATATGAAGATGGATTATTTCTCGTAAGCTGTTTGCTTGATGTTGCACCATACAATTCAGAATATTGGTTAAAAAAAGGATTGCTGCTTACCGGAATTTATCACTTTGAAGAAGCGCTTGAATCGTTTAATAAAGCGCTTTCATTAAATCCTGGTGATACTGAAATTTTAATTGATAAATCTACCGCAGAAGAGAATCTCGGTCTTTATGTTCAGGCAAAGGAATCATTGGAAACGGTTCTACTTGCAGAACCTAACAATGAAGAAGCTTTTTACAATCTTGGATTACTTGCACAAAAACAGGAAAAATTTGCTGAGGCAATACATTATTTTCAAAAAGCGCTGGAGATTGATAGTTCATTCGCAGAAGTATATTATGAACTTGGCTACTGTCTGGAAAATCTTAACAGACTTTCCGAGGCATTGCAGGCTTATGATAAATTTCTTGATCTTGAACCTTACAATGCTAATGGCTGGTACAACAGGGGAATTGTCCTCGGGAAGATGAATCGTCTCGAATCAGCGATAGAAAGTTATGATCTTGCCATTGCAGTAAAAGAAAATTTTGCAAGCGCCTGGTTTAATAAAGCAAATGCACTTGCTGATCTCGGCCGTTTCCGTCAGGCAATTGAATGTTTCAAAAAAGCATATGAATATGATGTTCTGGATGAGGCTTCTTGTTATAACATTGCTAATATTTATGAGGATTTAGGGGACAGTGCAAATGCAATAAAATATTACACGGAAGCTATTAAAGTAAATGAAGGTTATTACGAGGCATATCTTGCCCGCGGTTATTGTTATGATAAAGCAGGAAAGTACCAGCTTGCTTTAAGAGATTTTAACAGGGCAATTTCATTATCACAGGATAATGCAGATGCATGGTTTGCAAAAGCTGATCTTGAATATTCTCTCGGTAAATTACAGGAAGCCGTAAGAAGTTACACTTCAGCTTTAAAAATTGAACCTGATAACTATAAGGTTTGGTTAAACCTTGCAGAAACTTATTATGAACTTGGTGAATGGCTGAAAGCGGAAGAAGCATTTGATGAATGCATAAAGTTAAATCCGTCTGATGCATCCTCATTTTACAGCAAAGCAAAAATTAATTTTATTCTCAGCAGAACGCAGGAAGCAGTTAATTGTTTGAAAGAAGCTTTTAAATTAGATCCGGAAATTAAAAGTGAATTTGCTGAGGATTATCCCGAGATAAAATCCTCAAAATTATTTAAGAAGTTGTTGGGGGAGCAGTGATTTTATAATCACACTGATACTATTATTTTTTTTCTATGTTATTTTCCTTTCATCACTATTAAAAATCAGATAATGAAAGATTCGATCCATCTTAATACGCAATTACTGGGTTTAATCGGGCATCCGATTAAACATACATATTCTCCTTTTATTCATAATGTAACTATCGAATTAAAAAAGCTTGATTACATTTACCTTCCGTTTGATGTTCCGGCATCAAATCTGAAAAATGCTTTGAAGGGAATGATTGCTTTAGGTATAAAAGGATTTAATGTAACAATACCTCATAAAGAAAATATTATTCAGCATTTGAATAATGTTTCTGAAGAAGCATCAATTATTGGTTCAGTAAATACAATTGTAAATGATCTTGGCAAACTGAACGGTTATAATACAGATGTAAGCGGAATTCTTGAAACACTGATGCCTTATAAAGAAGAACTATACGGAAATAATTTTTCTGTTGTTGGTGCGGGCGGGGCTGCACGTGCAGTAATATTTGCTCTGATCCGCCAGTTCAAACCAAAAAAAATATTTTTAATTAATAGAACAGAACAGCGCGCTGAAGCTTTAAAGAATTATTTCATTGATAAAATGAAATTTGATTCGTTTAAAACAAGAGAATTGTTCCCGCCCGATCTGGTTGATATTTTCAGAAATTCAAAATTAATTGTTAATGCAACTTCTGTAGGAATGTTTCCGGAAACTGATGATGTTATAACTACATTGGGTAATTCTTTTGTAAAAGGTCAGATCGTGTTTGATCTGGTTTATAATCCTCCCAAAACAAGATTACTAGAACTGGCAGCAAAAGAAGGCGCTGTTACACTTGATGGTTTAAAAATGCTTGTACACCAGGCAGCAAAATCATTTGAATTATGGACCGGTGAACAGATGCCTGTTGAACAGGTTCAGAAATCACTTCAGCTTTATCTTAAGGATTAATAAAAAAAGGGCGAATTGAAATCGCCCTTCCAAATAAGTAAAAAAGTACTGGCTCACGATAATTTTGCAAGTGCTGCTTTTATTCTTACCGCTGCTTCCTGCAGATTTTCCATTGAAGTAGCGTAAGAGAATCTTATGAATCCTTCTGAGCCAAAAGCACTTCCCGGAACTGCTGCAATTTTTGCTTGCTGCAGAAGATACATTGAAAAATCAAGTGAGTTGTTTATTGTGGTATCTCCGAAACTTTTTCCAAAAAATGATGATACATTTGGAAAAAGATAAAATGCTCCTTCCGGCTTATTGCAGGAAATTCCATTGATTGAGCTTAATTCCTCATGAAAATAATTTCTTCTTTTCTCAAATTCTTTTCTCATCATTTCAACAGTATCCTGAGGGCCGGTTAAAGCTTCCAATGTTGCAAATTGTGAAATGGATGATGCATTTGAAGTGCTGTGGCTTTGAATTTTATCAATCCCTTTAATTACCGATTCCGGGGCAGCAGTATAACCAATTCTCCATCCCGTCATTGCATATGATTTTGAAACGCCGTTAACAACAATTGTTTTTTGTTTTATCTTTTCACTGATAGAAGCAAAACTGAAAAACTTAAAATCATCGTACACAAGCTTCTCATAAATCTCATCGGAAAGTATCCAGAGATTTTTATCTTCAAGAACTTCAGCCAATCCACGCAGTTCTTTTTCTGTATAAGCCGCACCGGTAGGATTAGAAGGGTTGCAAAGAATAACAACCCTGGTTTTGGGAGTAATGCTTTCTTCCAGTTGTTTTTGTGTTAACTTAAATCCATTCTTTTCTTCTGTTTGAACAACAACCGAAGTACCATGAGCGAGTTTTACCATTTCAGGATATGAAACCCAGTAGGGTGCAGGTATTATTACTTCATCATCATTATAGACAATCGTATGAATTGCATTAAATATACTTTGCTTTGCACCGGATGATACGATAATCTCATTGATGCCATATTCAAGGTTATTATCTTCTTTTAATTTTTTTGCAATTGCTTTTCTTAATTCAACAGTACCTGAGTTTATTGTATAGCGTGTCTGATGATCATGTATGGCTTTTATTGCTGCTTCGTTTATATTATCCGGAGTGGGGAAATCGGGTTCTCCAACACTCAAATCAATTACATTAATTCCTTCCGCCTTCATTTTTTTTGCTTCGGCTGCAACCTTCATTGTGGGCGAAACTTCAATTTTATGTACTCTTTCAGAAATCAACTCAATCTCCGTATTTAAAATATTAACAGTATTAATAAGAAATTTTAAAGATGAGTTCTTTGTGGGATACTCGTGTTAAATTTACTTATGGTAAAGCTGGGCTGAAATATACTAACGGATGAGTAAAAGAGAAAGTTAATCTTTAATAAAAATTAAATTTGGTGTGATGCTAGATAAAGGATTTTAAATAACAAGTAATATTTATTCCTGCTTTTGCAGGAATAAATATTACGAAATTTTATTCTTGTTAAATTAATCTTTTCGGACCCGCATCAATAACTTCCTGGGGGCAACCTTTTTTGAACAACTTGGAATTTTCTATGAATCTTGCAGCAAGTGCATCATACTTTTGCCAGTATTCATCTTTGTTACCCCATGAATTTGAAGGCTCCAAAACATCCTGCGGAACATCCGGACAGGAGAGTGGAACTTTAAATCCAAATAATTTATCTGTTCTGAATTCAACATTATCCAGTTTTCCATCCAAAGCAGCATTCAATAAATTTCTTGTATGCTTAATGCTTATTCTTTTTCCAACACCGAATCTGCCGCCGACCCAGCCGGTATTTACTAACCAGACATTTGCATTATGTTTAATTATTCTTTGCTTCAGCATTGATGCATATTCAAAAGGATGACGAACCATAAACGGCGCACCAAAACATGCGCTGAACGTGATTTGGGGTTCTGTGCCTAATCCGATTTCTGTTCCCGCAATTTTAGATGTATAGCCTGATATAAAATGATATTGAGCCTGTTCAGGATTTAATTTTGCAATCGGCGGCAAAACTCCTGATGCATCACAGGTAAGAAATATGATATTTTTAGGATGCGAATGAACAAAGCCATCACTTATTGTATTAGGAATAAAGTATAACGGATAGGATGCGCGTGTATTTTCAGTTATACTATCATCATTTAAATCAACTATTCTTGTTACCGGATCGTACACCACATTCTCAAGTATGGTACCGAATTTTTTTGTGGCAGCATAAATTTCCGGTTCACTTTCGGCTGATAAACGAATAACTTTTGCATAGCATCCTCCTTCAAAATTAAAAATGCCGTTGCTGCTCCAGCCATGTTCATCATCACCAATTAATTTTCTTTTGGGATCCGCAGACAAAGTAGTTTTTCCAGTTCCGCTTAAACCAAAAAACAATGCAGCATCTCCATCTTTTCCTACGTTAGCGGAGCAGTGCATTGGCAGAACATCCTGGAAAGTTAAAAGAAAGTTTAAAACGGTGAAAACTGATTTTTTAATCTCACCACCGTAAAGAGTATTTGCAATAACAGCAGTACGATTTGCAAAGTTTAGAATGATTGCCGTTTCAGTTCTGGTGCCATCAATTTTAGGATCCACTTTAAAACCTGGAACAGCAATGATTGTAAATTCAGGGATGAAATTTTTTAGTGAGTTTCTATCTTTAATTGTAAGAAACATATTCCTTGCAAACAAACTATGCCATGCTTTTTCTGTTATTATCCGGACAGGCATCCGGTAATCCGGATCAGCACCGGCATAACAATCCTGGACAAAAAATTCTTCTCCCTGCGTATACGCCTGAATTCTGCCCATAAGGGAATTAAATTTTTCAAGGCTGTATGGACGGTTATAAACTCCCCACCAGATTTTATTCTCAGTTGATTCTTCTTTAACTATGTATTTATCCGCAGCAGCACGCGCAGTGTGTTTACCGGTTTTTACGATTATAGGTCCGTCTTTTGCAAGATGAGCTTCATTGCGGAAAATAATTTCTTCATACAAAGCTGAATCGGGAAGATTCCAGTAAACCTTGGCGGGATCTGTTAACCCATGATTTTCTAATTTAAAATCAGAAGCTAATTCTTTAGCTTCTTTTGAAGCAGGAGTATTAAATTCCAGATATTTGCTCATGCCCAATCCCTCACTAATTTTCTATCACCAATGTATAGTTCGTTGGGTGAATTTGGATCAAGTGCCCATTTCATTCTTTCAATTCCTTCTGTAATTTCTTTGATTGTTCCGCAATAACTTAATCTTAGATGTCCATCAAGACCAAATTCAGCGCCTGGAACAGTAAGCACCATAACTTTATCGATTAAGAATGAAGAAAGTTTGTTTGAATTTTTTTCGTATGCAGAAAAATCAGCAAAGCAGTAAAAAGTACCATCGGGTTTCGTTATTTTAACGCCATCAAATGAATTTAACATATCAATCATTACGTTACGATTATTTTCAAGAGTAACTCTTAAACTCTCAACGCCTGATTGAACACCATTTAATGCGCCGGCAGCGGCTTTCTGAAGTAATACAGATGGACCGGAGGTTTGATGTCCTTGAATGTTTGACATTGCTTCTATTACTTTTTTATTTCCAACAGCCCAGCCAATTCTGAACCCCGTCATTGCGTACTGCTTTGAAACTCCATTGACTAAAATGATTTTAGAATTTTCTGAGAGATTTTTTACATAATCAAAACAGTTATGCGGTTTCTTTCCATCAAATATTAATCGATGATAGATATCATCCATTATCAGCCAGAGATCTTTCTTCTCACAAAACATAACAATATCTGATATGAATTCTTCAGAATACACAACTCCGGTTGGATTGTTCGGGGAGTTAATTATAACTGCTCTCGTGTATGGTCCAACCCGGTTTTCTATATCAGTTATCTTAGGATAAAAACTACCGTCTTCCGGTAAAGCAGGAACACCAACTGCACCACAAAGTTTTGCCATTTCAGGATAACTCACCCAGTATGGTGCGGGATAAATTACTTCTTCCTGCGGGTTTAAGATTGCCTGAAGCGCAACCATTATTGCCTGCTTGGCTCCTCCTGAAACGATAATATTTTCAGGTGCAAATGAACGGTTATAAAATTCTTCTGTATATCTGATAATTGCTTTTTTAAGTGCAGGAATTCCATCTGCCGGAGTGTATCTTACTTCTCCGGTATTTAGATGTGCAGCTGTTTGCAGAATTGCATCCATCGGAATTTTAGACTTTGGTTCACCGCCGCCAAGATGAATTACAGGATCACCTTTTTCCCTTAATAATGCCGCTTTCTCGTTAAGTTTAAGCGTAGGTGAGGCGCTTATTGATCTGGCTATCTGACTCAAGCTCATGGATATGATCCCCTCAAATTGATAAGTTACACCTGCAAACTTAAATTCAATAAAGAATTTTAGCAAGCAGGTGTAGAGATAAAATTTATGTCTGCGGTTTAATTAAATCTTTAACGCATAAATATTTTTGCATTTATTGCATTTTAATTCAAAACAACAAATTAACATTCAATTATTATTAATTCTGGCTGGCTGCATAATCCTCAACCTGTTTCCAAACGCGGAGTAAATTTCCACCGCATATTTTTTGAATATCATCATCGCTGTAACCGCGCTTTAATAATTCATAAATCAGATTTGGATAATCGCCAGCATTTTTTAATCCAACCGGAAGTGAATCACCAACACCATCAAAATCAGAACCGATGCCGACATAATCTATACCAACTAATTTTACTACGTGATCAATATGATCTGCAACATCGGCAACAGTGGCGTAGCGCTTTGGATGTTCTTTATTAAATTCAGCTTCAAATTCTTTCTCTTCATCAGAATCCTTCTCTATATTTTTTTCTTCTTTTAATTTTTTCAGAAGATCATCACGTTCCTGATCCTGTTTATCAAAAAGACTATCAATGAATGAAGAGCCGAAATTGATCATTATTACTCCGCCTTTTTCCGCGAGAAGTTTTATCATCTCATCATCCATGTTTCTTTCAAATCCTGGTACAAAATATCTGCATGCTGAATGTGATGCAATTACCGGCGCTTTGGAAATTCTCATAATATCATAAAATGCGGAATCGCTGATGTGTGAAACATCAATCATAATTCCGAGTTTGTTCATTTCATTAATTACTTCTTCTCCAAACGGAGATAATCCGTTCCAATGTTTATCTTCATCGTATGATGAATCCGAAATATGATTCCATTTTCCATGAGCAGGAGTTATATACCTGATTCCTCTATCATAAAAATATTTTACGTTTTCAATTTTTCCTTCAATCGGAGAACCGTTTTCCATTCCCATTGCTAATAAAATTTTTCCGGAGTCTGCATTTTTTAATACATCATTTGTTGAAGCTACTAAAGCAAATTTATCGGGCCATACTTCAGCCATTTTTTCAACCAGATCAATCAATGAATCGGCACGTTCAAAAGAACCGTTAAACTCAAGTGACGGGGAAGTGTAGATAGACATAAACGGTACATCAAGCCCGCCTTTCTTTGCGCGCACATAATCAAAGTCCAGGTTCTCGTTCAACTTTGTAAGGTCTCTCCATCTTCTGTACAGATGAAGAGGCGCATCAACATGTGTATCAATTAAAATAAATTTATCTGAAAGCTGTACAGCTTTTTCATACAGCGGTTCATCAATCTGTTCATCAACTTGAGCTGATATAATTGAAGCAGCCAAAAGCAAAAAAATTAAACTGAGAAAATTTTTCATCTTTACTCCGGTTAATAAATTGAATTAGTTTAAGGAAAATGCAATTACTTCATACAGAAGTTTTAATTATCAATTTTTCCAGGGTAACTTCATCCAGGAAATCTTCATCAACAATTGCGCCGTGGCCCGGTGCATCCGGAACTGTTATCGTTCCATCATTATTCATCATAAAGGGATTTTTCACAATATCTTTTTTAAAATATCTTCTGTTTTCACTAATATCTCCGGGCAATTTAAAATTATCAAGACTTGCAAGTGCTGCGTTTACAGCCCGCCCAATGCCTGTTTCAAGCATGCCGCCGCACCACACAGGTATTGTTGCATTAGCAGCCATATCATGAATTATTTTTGCTGCGGTCAATCCGCCAACTCTAACTGGTTTAATATTTATAACTCTACATGCCTGCAATTCAATTGCCCAGCGGGCGTGCTGCGGTGATACAATACTTTCATCCAAACAAATCGGAGTCTGCAATTTCTTCTGAAGTTTTGCATGATCAAATATATCATCATGAGCAAGAGGCTGTTCAATTAATAATAAATCATAATCGTCAAGTTTTTGTAAATGGTTTGCATCGTTCATTGAATAAATACTGTTTGCATCAACCTGAAGAAGAATATCAGAAAATTTTTTGCGGATTGCTTCAACAGGTTCAACATCCCAGCCAGGTTTAATTTTTATTTTAATTCTCCTGTATCCGCTTTGAAGATAAGTTTCAATTAACTTCAACAAAACGGAAATAGAATCTTGAATTCCGATGCTTACACCGATTGGAATTTGCTTTCGCACACCGCCAAGCATTTTTGATAAGCTGAGATTATTTATTTTTCCAAATAAATCCCATACAGCAAATTCCAGACCTGCACGGGCAATTTTATTACCGCGGACGGGTTCAAATAATTTATCAACATCAGCAGGAGATTTAATTTCATTATTTAAAAGGATTGGAACAAGAATTTCCTGCATAACTGCCCATGCAGTTGAAGTTGTTTCTTCATTGTACCATGGTTCAAGTCCGGCTGGAGCTTCGCCCCAGCCAATAAATCCTTCGGCATTAATTTTTGTAATAATTCCGTAGTTCCCGTCTTCAACCCATCCGCTTGTTTTAAATGGAGAAATATATGGAAGGAAAATTTTTCTTAACTCAATGGAATCAATTTTCATGTGCGAGTAATTAAAAAGTTTTATTAAAAACTATGAGTTGAAACTTGAAAAGTCAAAGGCCGGAGAGATAAAATTTAATTGAAGCCAACAATTTTTCCCAATGATTTACGCAGCGATATCCAAACATATTCCATAAATGCATCATCATTTTTTTTCACATAAAGAATTCCGGATGATTCGGGTTTTTCACCAATTCCATTATCACCCTTGATAACGAAAATATTTGCAATTGCACTGCTAACCAATTCCGCAATACCGGAACTGCTGCCGGTTTCCTCATTAAGATTTTTTATCTTCAACCCGGAATAAACAGGTGTTGATTCAGCATAGGCAGAATCGCTTTGTGCAGTAACATTATAATCAATGTGATGAATTTGTCCGGACGAAACTTCAACCCGATTTGCAATTTTAATAAAGCTGTTCAGCTCAACTGCATTCATGCTGTCCAATGTTCCATTATAGCTGAATTTAAATTCTTCCGGATTTAAATCAATGTTAAATATTACATCTAGTTTACCTTTCCCCATTAACAAAGCGCCGATATTTATTTGTGCTGTTTCACCTGTAACAATATTTGATGCATTTGCATTCACGTTTTGAAAAAGCAGGACTGCGGGATTTTCAGCATATGGGTAAAGTTCTTTAACATAAATTTTCCCGTTCAGTAAATCCGCTTTCTTAATATTTAAAAAGAATGGGAGTGAATTAACAGCTTCATTCGGCATTACAGGCGGTGCAGCGTAAAGATTTTCCGGAAATCTCATATTTGTAAGTGCGTCAAATAGAAATCCATCAAGTGTTAGTTTGCCAACAGAGAAAATTTTATCAGCCAGAAGTTTATTGATATCAATTTCTTCACAGTGAAATGCTTTTACGTCTGTAATGAAACGATCGGCTCTGAATCTTTTACCGGCAAAAAAATCAGCATCATTGAGATATGGTCTTAAGCTTACTTCTTTTGCAGATGCCTCCATTTGATTTGATGAAATTTTAAGATCATTTAAACTTAGTTTGTAAAGAATATCTGTAAAATAAATTTGTACATACTCAGCATCCAATTCTGTATTTGCTAATGATGATAATATTCCATTAACATTTGATGATGAATCAATAACCAAATCTTTCACGCTAATAGAAAAATTTTTAATTGAATCAGTAAGATTTGATGAAAGATGTTTATGAATGTAAATGCCATTTTCAATTGTTATTTCATCTGCATGGATTCCTTTTATTCCTGAGAAGGAGAAATTCTTTTTCCCATCTTTATTTGAAGAATGGTTTTCAGAGAATCGCTTAATTTCTAATCCTTTAATATTTATTGATGAAAAATTGTACTCTCCCTTTAACAGGTAATCTAAAACGTTCATTCCGGCAACTGCGCTCTTAGCCTTAATAAATAATGAATTAGTTTCAGAAGAATCTGCAGAAGTGTATATAAAATTATTAAGCTCAATTTGATTGGTGATGATGGAGTAATTCAATTCATCTATTGATGCCTCAGAATAGCTATCTGTTCTAAGTTCATTAAGAATTTTTGATTTTATTAAATTATTAAGAAGAGGATTTATGATGAGATTTAACAGCATTAAAACTACTAAAACAAGAGCAGCAGCAGTAATTATAATTGATAACGATTCATTAATTCCTAACCATGCTGATATTTTCTTGATAAAATTTTTTATTACTCTGCTGTCCGTTTTGTTAAAAAATGTTCAGAAGAATAATAATAAATTACAAGCTCTGTTTATTTGAATTACGGCACTTATTTGATCTTTATGATTTCAACACGCCTGTTTAATGCACGGCTGGAAGGTCTTTGATTAGTAGCACGGGGAATTTTATCTTTTTGATCAACAACTTCAAGCTGGGAGTACGGTACACCTTTTTTAACAAGATAAATCATAACTTCTCTTGCTCTTCTTCCGGAGAGATTTCCAAAACCGTTTAACTTATCAGATTTATCTGCATGGCCTTCAATCCGCCATTTTGTACCGGGATTTTTTTTCATCCACTCTGCAATTTCATTTAATTCTTTATAGGCATTATTTTTTAGATCAGCCCGGTCATCTTCAAAAGTAATTACATCATCAAGAATAATTTTCGATGGAACAACGGGTTTAGAATTTATAGTATTAATTTTAATTGGCTGAGGAGGAGGATTGCTTGTACTTTGTTCTTCTTTTTTCTTCTGATTTGGATTCTCATCCGGAAGAACATCAGGACATCCATCATCGTCCTCAAATCCGTTTATTGTTTCAGGATCATCCGGACAGCGGTCATCTTCATCAGGAATTAAATCATGATCATTATCCGGATCAGGACATCCATCTTCATCCATAAATCCGTCATAATCTTCAGCCTCATTTTTACACATATCATTTACATCAAGTATGCCGTCTCTATCATTATCAAGATCCGGGCAGCCGTCTTCATCTTCAAATCCATCAAAATCCTCCGGCAGATTTGGACATAAATCATCCTGATCAAAAATATTATCTTTATCATTATCAATATCCGGGCAGCCGTCAAAATCATCAAAACCGTCTTTATCTTCCGGGATGTTCGGACATTTATCATCTGCGTCCGGAATTCCATCAAGATCATTATCTAAATCAGGGCAGCCATCTTCATCCATAAATCCATCGTAATCTTCGGAAAGTTCCGGGCATTGATCCTCATCATCAGGCAGAATGTCATCATCGGAATTTTTTATCCCAAAAAATGAAAATGAAATTCCTGCATTAAATGTCATGAACTTATCATTGTTTCCATTGAGATTATTATCATCAAGATAATCTGATTGCATAAATGTATAATTCATATTCAGGAAGAGGGAAAGATTAGATGAAAGAACGAACCGCGAACCAAATTCAAAATGATAGGAAAAAGAAGACGGAGTATAGATTTTTGCACGGCGGTTAGGGGCAGGATTACCATTCATTAGATTCGGATAAAATTCCAGGTAAGATATACCACCATAAACATAAGGCAGCACTGATTCACCTGCAGGGTAAAGAAAAGAAATTCCCGCACCTAAAATATAAACATCTGATTTAAATGCGGTATCCGTTCCTGCTTGTGAAATGTGAACATTACTTCCTGTAAGCTGTCCCCGCAGTCCAAAAATTCCATGTTCAAAAGCAGGCAAAAAATATTCAACCATTCCGCCGCCTGAAAATCCGGGTTTTGAATCATTAAAATCAGTAATGCCTACTGAAACTCCGCCTGACATAGAAAGCACAAGTGTATGAGTATAGGGATGATTAAAATGAATGGACTTTTGCTGCCCAAAATTCAGCGCAGATGCAAGCACAATAATTATCAAAATCATAAACATGGGGATATCTTTTTCAGGTGCCGGAAAGATAGAAGGAATTTTTTAAATAATTAGTTATTCCCCTTAATAAGTTTTTTCAAGTGAGTTAGATTACACCGATAAACTGATTTCGCATTATAATTTTTCCCCGGCAAATTTTTTACGTAAAGCATCCTGAACAATACCAGGAACAAAATCACTTACATCACTGTTAAGACTCGCCAGATTTCGAATGATAGATGAGTTGAGATAAGTATATTTTTCATGCGGCATTAAAAATATAGTTGCAATATCACTCGCTAATTTTCTGTTCATTAACGCCATCTGAAATTCATATTCAAAATCACTTACTGCACGCAAACCCCTTATAATACCAATTGCGCCAACATTTTTTGCATGATCAACAACCAATCCATCAAATGAATTTACCTGGATATTATGAAAATCTTTTAAACTTTCTTTTAAAAGAAACAATCTTTCTTCAATAGTAAACAGAGGAGTTTTGGCAGGATTTATTGCAATTGTTACAATTACTTCATCAAACAATTCTTTTGCTCGTTTAATAATATCAATATGTCCGAAAGTTACAGGATCAAAAGTACCGGGATATAATACTCTTCTCATAAAAACTTCAAATTGTTTTTATCAACTTACAAAGTGTATTTAATAAAAAAAAGATTGATGTAATTCCCTAATCAGCTATTAATCCTGTAGCATAACTTCCTATATCCACAATTTTAATAATCTCTTTTGATGCAGTATCATAAATGCAAAGCTGGGCAGGCCTGTCTTTTCCCGGAATATTAAAGTGCGGTTTGAAATCACCTTCAGAATTTGAACAGGTTACATAAAGATATTTGTTATCCTTACTTAAAGCAGCGCCGTAAAGATGATGAAAAATATCACTCCTGTATTTATTAGTGATTATCCAATCGTCTCCCGTTTTTGTAATTTCAGTGATAACCGGCTCGTGATGTGAAACTGTATAAATTTTATTCCCATCAGATGAAACTGCGGATTGCATTGGATGATCTTCAATATCAATTTCTTTAACAATTGTTCTTGATTCTGTATCTATTACAAGCATCTTACTTGATGTTCTGCAATTTACGTACAAATATTTATCATCAGGTGAGAGATAAATATGCATTGGCTCATGCACTAAAGAACCTGTATTTGAAAGAACTATATCATCTCCAATTAAATCAAACGAAAGTGCATCAATAACGGAAATCCTGTCTTTATTCATGTTAGCAACATAAATTTTACTTCCGTCAGAAGTTAAAGCTATTGCGTGCGGAACTCCTGTTACAGGAATAGTGAGTTCACCGATGATCTGCATTGTTTCAGTATTAACCGCGTATATACTGTTGTAAATTCCCGGTGAAGTTGATGATCTGGAAACGTAGGCAGTTTTTCCATCGGGGGAAATGTTTATCATTCCCGCTCTTTCAATTCCTTCGGCAAAACCAATAACGGAATTTGTATTCCTGTTTATTTTAAGAAATCTTCCTGTGGAGATTAAAGAAACGTAAACATAATCTCCATAAATCTGGATGTTATGCGGTGCATCAGGAGTTGAATTATAATCTACATTTATAATTCTTGAAACAAGCTGATAGTTTTTATCAATTTCATAAATCTGATCTGAACCCTGGCAGCAAACATAAACCTTATCATTAGCGGAAGAGAAAGGAACGTTGCCGTCATTATCCCTTGCGCCGTTATTTATCCAGTTCTTGATAATTTCTATTTGTTCATTTGATAAAGGCTCGCGTTCATAAGGCATTCTTAATGATTGATCTTCAACATTGCCGGTGATTAAATTGTACATCAAACTATGTTCAGCATCAAAAGGAATTACAGCTTCACCGCCATAAACAGCAGTGTGATATATTTTTGAATGAGTATGTCCGCTGCTGTCTAAATCTCTTCCATTTGATCCCTTGATCATCTCAGAATATGATGTAAGGTTTAAACCATGCTGCGGTGATGGGCCGGAATGACATCCTGCTTCTGCACAATTTTCTGCAAATATTTTTGCTACTTCAAAAGTCTCAAATCCATTATTATTCTCATCAACAAGAGGCGGGGGAGATTGAGTGTTTTCATCTGTACAACCGCTAAAAAATGTTAATGTAAATGCAAAAAAAATAAAAAGAGAAATTACAGTTTTCATGATGTCCTATTTTAATAATGTCATTTTAATCAATTGCTGAAAATTACCTGCAGTAAGTTTTGCAATGTAAATTCCGGAAGTAAAACCTGTTGCATCAAAATGCGTTTTATAATTCCCTGCCGGTAATATTTCATTTACCAGCACTGAGGCTTTTTCACCAATTAAATTGTAAATGGTAAGATTAACAAATCCAGTTTCAGGAATACTAAAACTGATTTCAGTTGATGGATTAAATGGATTGGGATAATTCTGTTTTAAATTATAAGATAAAGGAGAATTTTCTTTTACATCAGATAATTCATCGATATGAATTATCCATTTTTTAGAAACACTTTTGTATCCATTAGTTATCTTAACGGAAACCGTATCTGTTCTTGGAACAGGCAGAAAAGGGATTGAATTATAATTATATACTGCGTCTTTAGTAAAAAGTAAATCAGAATTTTTTCTCCACTCATAAGATAATTCCAAACCACTTGTATCTTTTGCTTCTAACTGCATAGTAACAGTTCCGTTTTTGGTAATAAAAACATCGCCAGGTTCCGGAGTGATATCAACTAGTACGGGAGTACCGGCAATTATGATGCGGTAGGAAATCAATTTATCAGGCGGCACACTGCCGGTGGGATTTGTTCCGCTACCTCCGGCAGGAAATGTAACAACATTGCTGCTGTCATCTGATGCAGCAATATAATATTGTACTTCTGTAAGATGCTGCTGTCCCGGAATTGTAAACTGATATTGTGAATCATTATTTCCCTGAGCATCACTTAACTGTATCCATGATGAAGTATCATTTTCAATTATGGTTCGAAAATACAAATACACATCTGTTACTGCATTGTTATCATTAACTGTAGCGGTGAGATTAACAGGATCATTTGACAGGTAATCTCCTTCTAATTTTTGATGTGAAATTACAGGAGAGGGATCCGGAATATGTGCCGGCGGTGTAAACTCCAGAACGAATAATCCACCTTCAATTGAAGACATTAAAATATTTCCCGAGGGCAAAAATGGATAACAGCCCCAGGCTCCGTGATATCCGCTTTCAAATGAACTTAAATCATATTGAGCAATCAACTGGGGGTATTCAGGATTTGTAACATCAAGTACAACATAACCATCACCATAATAAGAGATGTGTGCAAAATTATTTTTTACAAAAATATTATGTATGGTAGAATTTGTTGGCATCTGCCATGAGCTTACTTTCAAATCCCAGCTTGATTTGTCTGATAAATCCCAAACAGTAAGATCGCGGATGTTAAATTCTTCTGCTGCTATAAAATATTTTTTATCTTCAGTCATCCATCCGCTGTGGGCATAGATACCGGGAAGCGGAGCGCTTTCAGAAATTTTTATCGGATTACTTTTATTTGTAACATCAAGAAGATGATAACTTTGAGATGGTCCGGCACAGGCAATTACAGTATCATTCCAAACATAAACATCATGAATATATCCGCTGCCTGTATAATAATCTGTTCTAACAGGATTAACAGGATCAGCTAAATCAAGAATATGCATTCCGCCTCCGTTGTTAGTTCCGATTACATAAGCGAAACCATCATCTATAAAAATATTATGAGCGCTTATAAAGTAACTATCAATTGTATTTACAAGTTGAGCGCTTTGCGGAAGATTTGAAAGATCAATTATCTGTAAACCTTTTCCGGAGCCGGTTCCTTCCGTAATTACATAAGCATAATGGCTGTGTGTTTTGATATCCCTCCATGCCGAATATGGTCCGGGAATAAAATCAACTTCAACGGGATTATCTGGATTTGTAACATCTATAATTGATGTTCCCGTATTAACACAAAGTAAGGCGTATTCTCTTCCATCCTCTGAAGCATATCCCCAAATATCACTATATCCAACAGAAGAATATTTATTAAAATTGCTTAACAGTTTAACATATTCCTGAGCCGATACGATACATGTAAAAAGCATAAAAACAGTAAAAATTTTCCTGAACATTAATTCCTCTTTTAATTCTTAATAATAAATCTCAATAACAAACTAAACTTATTTTAATAAAACCATTTTGATTGAGTTAATATGGCTGCCAGCTTTAAGCAAAGCTATATACAATCCTGAGGGAAGATTGTTTCCCCTGAATGTTATTTCATAACCGCCTTCAGATTGATATTCATCAACTAAGGTGGTTATTTCTTCACCAAGATTATTTAAGATTTTTAATGATACATAATTATCCTGCAGAATATTATATCTTATTGTTGTTTCCGGGTTAAATGGATTGGGAAAATTCTGCTGCAGTGAAAATTCATTTGGTACACCCGGGTTTACCTCAACAGCATCATAAATTTTTTTTGTTCCATCAAAATCATTCTGTACTAATCTGTAATAGATTTTCCAGGCAGGAGGATTTTTATCAACAAAAGAATATTTTGTAACAGATGAGGAATTTCCTTTTCCTTCAACAAAAGCGAATGCATTCCAGGTTTTCTTATCCAGTGATCTCTGAATTTCAAATCCAAGATTATTTAGCTCTGAAGCTGTTTCCCATTTCAGATTAATCTTTCCGTCTTCAACAGAAGCATTGAATGAAATAAGTTCAACCGGAAGGGGAGAATCAAGTAAAAAATCAAACACATATAAACCTGTGCTTACATCTGAAACAATTATATTTCCTGATGGAAGATAAGGATAAACGCCCCATGCGCCATCAAACGTTCCCGAAGAAGAAGGATATGTATCATACTGCCCGGCTTTAACGGGATTTTCAGGATTTGAAATATCAAGAACTACATAACCTTCTTTATAATATGAAACGTGAAGATATTTTCCTTTAACAAAAACATTATGTATGCGTGAGTTGCCCGGAAGCTGCCAGTTACTTACAGCAAGATTCCATGAAGTTCTATCCTGCAAATCCCAAACAATTAAATCTCTAACATTATACTCTTCTGCTGCAATAAAATATCGTTTGTCTTCGGTTAACCATCCGCTGTGTGCATAAATACCGGGAAGCGCCGCACTCATTGAAATCAGCCTGGGATTTGATTTTTCACTTAGATCAACAAGATCATAAGTATCTTTTGATGAAACATAGGCGGTATCATTCCATACATAAACATCGTGTACATACCCGCTCTCTGAATAGTATGCAGCTTCAACAGGATTAACCGGATCGCTTAAATCAAGAATGTGCATTCCGCCGGCACTTGTACCAACTACATAAGCATACCCATCAGCAATAAATAAATTATGAGCAGTTGTAAATGTGGCGGTATAGGTATTTACAAGTTTAACAGAATTTGGCAGATCAGAAAGATCAACAATCTGCAATCCTTTTCCCGCACCGGCTCCTTCACAGGTTATGTAAGCATAATGATCATGAACCTTTATATCCCGCCAATGATATGGTTCTGCTGTAGGACCCAGGATATAACCAACTTCAACTGGTTGGGATGGATTTGTAATATCTACGAATGATGTTCTGTCACTCACTCCGATTATAGCATATTCACGCCCATCTGGTGCAGCATAACCCCAGCAGTCTGTATAACTTTTATCAGGGTATTTATTTAAATGAGAAAGCAGTGATACATTTTCCTGTGCCGATATTTCAACCAGATAAAAGCAGATTATCAGGATAAGGGTTGCTATCCGCATTATTCCTCATGATTTTTATGGAACTGATTAAATTATGGTGTGCTAAATTAAGTATTATCTCTGCAAAAAAAGAATGAAGATTGGAAATAAATTATATATTATCAAAAAAAAATATCAATTAATATTCCGGTGGAGAATAGAAATTTAGTGTTTCAAGATTTTTTACACTGTTATTTTGTATTTCGTGAGTTTCACCTGCTTCAATCAAAATCAGCATTCCGGAAATAAGTTCAATCTCTTCATTATTTATTTTTGCAATTCCTTCACCTGAAACAATGTACATCCACTGATCACTGTTTTCATGCTTATTATTTGCTCCTCCTGTTTTTTCGCCTGGCTTTAAAACCATTACTGCGGACTGGGATTTTGCAGTGCTGTCAAGTACGCTGAAATCAGTATCAAAATTTGGGGTAAATTGTTTCATGTTTTTGTTTGAAAGCTAAGGAATAAGAATGGATGAAGCTATGATGATAAGCAAATTATAAATACTCGTTCAAACTATTTTAAATAAAAAATCTTTTTGGTAATTGAATGATCTTCTTTGATTACTGAAATGAAATATAATCCTGATGGTAAATCTGAATCTGCTTTCCAATTTAAATTTTTAATTCCTGCACTTAAAAAACCGGAAAACAGCTGGGTGATTTTTTCTCCAAGTATATTATAAATTATTATTGTGTAGTTTCCCGCTGACGGTATTTTTAAATACAGGTTTGTTTCAGCATTAAATGGATTGGGGTAGATCTGCAGATCAAAATTATCAGGCTGAGCATTCTCTTTTTCAGAAATAGAAGTAATAGTTTGATTGCGGAAAAAATATAAACCACCTTTCAGATTACCGATAAATAAATCATAATCTGAATCATCATCTATATCAGCAAAAAATGGGGATGTATCTCCGCCAAAATTAATATCAATAAAATTTTGTGGATCCAGCTTCCAAACGGGAGAAGAATTATTTCCATCATTTTTGAAATAAAAAATTCTGCCGGTGCGGCTGCCTGAAAATAAATCAACATCACCATCGGAATCGTAATCAATTAAAAACGGTGCACTGTTATCACCAACATCAATCGTACTGAAATAGGAAGTATCCTCTTCAAAAGAAAAATCAATTGCATTGCCAATATTTCTGTAAAAAGAAAATCGTCCATTAAATTTTCCGCTGATTAAATCAGGATCATTATCGCCATCAACATCAAACAAAAGCGGGCGTGCATATAATCCAACATCAATAAAATTTCCGGCTGCATCTTTTAAAATATCCTGAAAAGAAAATTGCGGCTGAGTTGATGTTCCGGTGTTTAAGTAATATGAAATTGTGCCGTTAAAATTTCCAACAATTAAATCCGTTTTTCCATCCCCGTTAAGATCACCAAATGCAGGGGAGAGAGATAATTCTCCGGTTATTCTTGCAAATGTTGAATCTCTTAAAATAAAATCCGGATTTGATTTGCTTCCTGTATTTTCAAAATAAAAAATAGAACCGTTTGGATTTTTTGCTGAACCGATGAACAAATCAAGATCATCATCATTATCAATATCAACCAGATAAGGAATTGATTGAATTCCTGTATCAAGTGTTTTTAAGAAATGGTCAGTTACTTTTCTGAAATTTGGATTGAAAGCATTCCCTTCATTTCTATAAAAAATTAATGACTGCAGAACAGTGGGATCATAAAGAACTGATACAAACAAATCGAGATCCCCATCATCATCAATATCAATCAGACGCGGCATGTTAAATCCGCTTGTGAGAAGACTATCTGAATTATCGGGATAAAATTCATGAATAACTTTCATATCAGGTTCGGAAGCTGTGCCCTGGTTTTCAATATAATATAAACTGCGGCTGAAAAAATCTCCCCAGATTAAATCGGGATCAGAATCGTTATCAACATCTGCAAATTCTATTGAGCTTGCACCATGTCTTTCTTCGTTTTCAGGATTTTGCAACGGTGCTAACCCACCGGAAATAATTAATATATCCTGCCATTTTTGTGTAATAAATTTAAAATTAAAGTTTTCTGCACTACCGATATTTTCAAAAAAATTAAGTGTGCCGATTGAATTCCCGGAGAAAAAATCATAATCACCATCACCGTCAATATCTGCAAAAACCGGATTACTGCCGAACTCACTCAGTAATTGATTTCCATCAGCATCTTTCAATGTATCTTCTTTTAAAATGAATGAAGGAAAGAATTTACTTCCCACATTTTCAAAATATCTTATTTGTGTTGCTGCGCCGCCTGTAAAAAAATCATAATCATCATCTGCATCAATATCAACCAGGTAAAACCAATCAGAAAAATTTAGACCGGGAATTTCAGTTAATGCGAGAGTAAAGTTTGGAGAAGTTTTGTTTCCTGTATTTTCATACCAGCCAAATGTGCCGTCGCTGTCAAGGTAGAAAAAATCATAATCACCATCAGCGTCGATATCAACAAACTGAAAATCAAGATTGTTTGTGCCGCCGGAAAATACATTTGGTATTCCACCTGATTCATCTGAGAAGGAGATTGATTGAAGTTCGCGTTGAAAATTTTGTGCAGAAAGTTTTGCCGGCAATAACATGCAAACTGCAAGTACAAAAAGAAAATTCAATTTATTTATGGATAAATTTCGTATAAACAAGTATCGCCGATTATTTTAAATGGTTCTGATTTGAAGTTTAATATATCTTTTTCTTTTGTCTGAATTGATCTTTCAATCACCATAAAACCGTCATCATTAAAGTATTTATTGCTGAACAGGTTTTCTGTTACGGCATACACATCATCTTTAAAAAACGGGGGATCGGCAAGTACGAGATCATATTTATCATGTTCATGTATTGAAGAAAATTTTACTGCTTCCATTTTAAAAATTTTACATGAGCTTTCAGCGCCGAGTGATTGTATATTACGCAAAAGATTATTATAGATTACATAATCCCGTTCAACAAAATGAATTTCAGATGCACCGCGGCTCAGGCATTCCAAACCGAGTGAACCTGAGCCGGCGTAAATATCCAGCACTTTTATTCCATCAAAATTAATTCTGTTATTAAGAAGATTAAATAATGTTTCCCTCACTCTATCGGTTGTTGGTCTTATCTTATCTGATGCGGGAACGTTTATTAATCTGCCTTTAAATTCTCCGGAAATAATTCTCATTCTCATTTATGAATCTGCAAAATTTGGTAAGTGAAGATAATGAAAAGTGATTAACTTATGCCAGCCTGAAAGCTATTCCTGCTGCGGAAGAAAATGAATTGGCTTTATCAGAAATGTTTTTATTATCAAACAGCTTCGGTGCGGGTTTTATTTTTTCAAAAGGATTGAAATAAATGAACTCGAGTTTTGTATTCTTTCGTAGCGTATCTACCAGTGAAGAAGAAAGTCCTTCACCTGTAATAAAACAAGCATCAATCATGTTTTTATTAATCCTGAAAGTTTCAGAAGGAGAAATTTCTTTTTGAATTAAAGCAGGAATTTCACCAGCATAATTAAGGGGAATAATTTTTAATCTTACCGGCTTGCCATTCAGAGAAAAAATTATTGATAAGTATTTATTACCAAGGTAAATGCTGAGAGCAAGTCCTTTATCCATTATCGGGCTGCTCGCAGCAAGTGCACGTTCAGAAGCAATATGAATATTATCTACAAACTTTAATTTGAGATTATTCTCTTTGCAGAATGAATCAACCAGTTGCAGAATTTTACGCGGCATTGCTGCCACAATTGCAGTATTAAAATCTGTTAAATTGTTTTTATCAACTTCAACATATTGGATTACCAAATCCTGAGGAGCAGCAAAAGGATAAAGAACAGAAAGTTCCCATTTAAACTCTTCAACCAAATCCTGGTGAAGAAGAGAATTATCAAAAGGTATCTGCATTGTATAAAATAATTCGAAGGGCAGGGTAAATGAGGCTGAAGAGCTTTTAAGCGGGTGCCTGATAATCAGTTCATTAAAAGCGCCCTGCAGAAGGGCACTTATTTTTGTTTCTTTATCATTTTCAAAATTTATTGGCTCATTAAAATAAGCTTCATCAACATTTTCTAAAACAAACTGATCGTCTTTGTTTACAACTTCTACCACCTGAAGTTTTGATCCGGTAATTGTAAAACCAGCATGATTTTCAGCGGTAGAAGTTGATTTCCAAAATTGGGACATCTGCTATACTCTTACTCCCACGATGATGTATTTTTTAATGCAGGATTATCAGTACTTCCCACAGTACCATATCCATCAGGATCTTCAAGATAATATAATGTTCCTGTTACAGCAGTAGAATCTACACGAATTACTTTGCCTGACCGGTTTACTACTGTATCTACATTTACAGATGAATCAATCTGAAGAATATATCTTTGCTGGGATTTTGGTGTTCTGTATAAACTATCGGGAATAAATTCACCGGAAGAAAGTTTAACAAACGGATCAGCAGGTCGGCGGGAAAGTGAATCAAAAGCATTTCTTACACTATCAACATAAGGATCATTTTTAATGAATTCTATCAGGCTGTCAAGATTCGCTGTAAATTTTCCATGCTTATTGTACCAAAGGATTTCAGCTTCTTTCAGATTTTTCATCCTTAAGCGCGATTCCTGTTTGTTATACTTTTCCTGTGCCACTATTTCATTTGGATCAAGTACTGCCACTTTAATTAGTACATAAATAAGAATTGCAATAATAGCATATAATGCGGCATGAATATACCAGGCATCTTGCTTAGAATTCATTTTTCCTCCGGAACATTAAAATTGTAGAATTATTATTAATCAATATAGAGATACTTTTTAATTTTATTTAGCTTGGATTGCCCGATTCCTTTTACCTCACGCAATTCGTTGATGCTTTTGAATCTGCCTGATTTTTTTCTGTAATCCAGAATATTCTGTGCAGTTTTAATTCCAATACCGGGCAATTTTGAAAGCTGATTTAATTCTGCAGTATTCAGGTTGATACTGTTCTCAGCCGGCAGAGCTTCCGGCTCGCTCTCATTAAAATTAGTTTTGTTAAAATCTAAAACTTCTTCCTTATAGTCAACTTTATCTTTTTGGCTTTTATCTGATATTTCAGTGACTTCAGGCAAAATTCCCGCTGCATTAAAGACGCTGTCAGATAAAGAGTAATCAAATTGTTTTAAGCCTGATGATTTCTGAGGTTTAAAAATGAATTTGTATGCAGAGCCTAAAAGCAGAACAGAAGCAAGAAATAAGAACACTTTCACTTCAGTTTTGGTAAGTGAAAGCGCTTTTGAAATTGTATTTAAAATATTCATTGTTCTGCTTTCAAAATGAAATTCTAAAGTCCGAATTTCTTAAAGAAATTCTTTTCATCTGCATCAGGTGATGATTTGAAATTGGGTAAGGTTGAAAGCTCCTTCAGTAATTCTTTTTCTTTAGAATTAATTTTTTTAGGCACAGCTATATTGATTCTTACAATCTGATCACCACGCCCGCTGGAATTTAAATGCCGTATACCTTTATCACGCATCTTCAGTAATTTACCGGGTTGTGTGCCGCCATCAATTTTTAATTTTGCTCTTCCGGTAAGTGTTGGAACTTCAACGTCAGCGCCAAGTACAGCTTCGGGATAGGTGATATACAAGTCATAAAGAATATCATCTCCCTCACGTGTAAAATATTCATGTTCAATTTCCTGAAACACAACAATTACATCGCCGGCCGGTCCGCCTCTTTTGCCTGCATTACCTTCGCCGCGCAGCGTCATATAACTTCCTTCCTGAACTCCTGCGGGCACATTTATTTTTAATGTTACTTCATCGTGAACTCTTCCATCACCCAGACATCTTTTACAGGGAGTATCTATAACAGTACCTTCACCATTGCAATTGCTGCAAGCGCTTATGTTTACAAACTGTCCGAATACTGATCTTGATACAGTTTTAACTTCTCCGGTTCCCTGGCATACCGGGCATGTTTTAGTTGATGTTCCTGCATCTGCTCCGGATCCTGAACAGACATTACAGGTAACATATTTTTTAATTTTTATTTTCTTTGAAACGCCTTCGGCTATTTCTTCAAGAGTTAATTTCAGGTTAACTCTCAGATCGGAACCGGGTGTGCCTGATGAACGTCTTCTTCCACGGCTGCGTTGAGTACCGCCGAAGAAATCATCAAATATTGATGAGCCCCCAAAAATATCCGAGAAATGAGAGAAAATATCATTAATATCGGAGAATCCTTGCGAGCCGAATCCATTCCCTTTAACGCCTTCATGTCCGTATCGATCATAGCGTGCTCTTTTATTTTCGTCGCTGAGAATTTCGTAAGCTTCTGCAGCTTCTTTAAATTTTTCTTCTGCTTCTTTATTATCCGGATTACGATCCGGATGATACTGCATTGCTAATTTGCGGTAAGCTTTTTTCAGATCATCTTTTGATGCATTTCTATCTACGCCAAGTATCTCGTAATAATCTCTTTTTGTCATGCTTATTGCTGACCCTCATTATTAGAATTATTTACGGAATCATCTGCTGCTGAAATTTCATCAGCAGTTTCTTCACTAACAATTACTTTTGAATGCCTGATGACACGATCTTTATACATATAACCGGTTTCAATCTCATCTAAAACTGTATGAGGTTCAACACCATCAACTTTTCTCTGCATTATCGCTTCATGAAAATTAACATCAAAGGGTTTACCTACGGCTTCAATTTTTGAAACGCCCTGGTCATTAAGCAGTTTCATTAATTTATCATAAATCAATTGTACGCCTTCTTTAACTGCAGTAATATCATTTACTGAATTGTTATTCATGTGCTGTAGTGATCTTTCAAAATCATCAACAACAGGAAGAAGTTTTGTAATGAAACCTTCTGCCGCATATTTCAAAAGATTCAATTGATCATTTTCATTTCTGCGTTTATAGTTTTCAAACTCTGCAGCTTTTCTTAACAGCCTGTCTTTGTAATCACCAAGTTCTGTTTGAAGCTGTTGAATGAGAATATCTTTTTCATCCTGTTCTGCCTGCTGATTTAAATTACTTTCATTAACCTCAGCCTGGTTTTCTGCTGATTCAGGATTAACACTATTTTCTGTCTGGTTATTTTCTTTCTCTTTATTCTTCATATTTTCTCCTTACAATCCATTAAGACCGGGTTCATTCCTGAAAACTTCCGTTAACATTTTGGCAATGTAATCAACGGTTGCAACTACTTTAGAATATTCCATTCTTTTCGGTCCGATGATCCCCAGTGTGCCTGAAACATCACCTAATTTATATTCCTTGGTTACAAAACTGTATTCGTTTAGTTTCTGATCCTGATTTTCACTGCCGATGGAAATGAGTACCTGGCCTTGCTGCGATTCAGTTGTTTTTTCTAAAATGTGAATTATTATGTCTTTATCTTCAATCAGTTCGATTACACTTTGAAACTTCTCCGGGTTTTCAAACTCCGGCTGCCTTAAAACATTTTTTGCCCCGGCTATATAGATATTATCTGTCTGGCGTACATCTTTAAAAATTTTATCAAGTGAATCTACAAATACTCTTATCATTGGTTTCTGTTCATCAACAACATCTTTAAATCTTTCTTTAAAGGTTGATCTTATCTCAATGAAAGTAAGCCCGGATAATCTTTCATTTAAAAGATTTTGAACAGAAGCAATCTGAGATGGTTTAATATCAGAAGTAATTTCAAGAGTAATTGTTTTTACTAATCCTGATTTTATGCTTATTACTATAAGAATTTTAACCGAAGTTAAACTAACTATCTGAATTTTTTCCAGCACTCCCGAATCAAGTTTGGGATAGGTTACACAGGCAAGCTGATGTGTAATTTTGCTGAGCAGATTAGATGTAAGTTTAAGCAACTCATCATGCTCGGAATAATTCTCAAGACTTTTATTAATCATTCCTTTTTCGGGATTTTTAAGATGCTGTACATCCATGAGCGTATCAACATAAAAGCGGTAACCTTTATCTGTTGGCACTCTTCCCGCAGATGTATGCGGATGATCTATATAGCCGGAATCTTCAAGATCAGACATAATATTTCTTACGGTAGCTGGTGAAACCCCAATATCATATTTTTTTGTGATATTGCGTGAGCCAACCGGCGCAGCAGTTAATATAAACTGCTGAATAATATACCTGAGTATATTTTTTTCCCGTTCGTTTAATTCTTCGTTTAACATTTTATTCAAATGGTAAATTTTAGTGCAGAAATATATTAAATTTTTTGAGAAAAATTTAGTGAAAAGGCATGCACTCCTTACGCCAAACCTTTTATACAGGCTTTATTTGATAGAGTTCCGGTAATATTAAGGTTTAAGGAAAATACTATTACTTTAAGAGAACCATTTTTCCTGTTGCAGAAAATTCCGGGGTTTGAAGTGTATAGAAATAAAATCCTGATGCCAAACCTTGCTTACCGCCGGGCAGGTTATCTGAATTAAAATCCACGGTGTAAGTTCCGGGATTTTTCTCTTCATTCACTAAGGTGGAAACTTCATTTCCCAGAACATCATAAATTTTAAGTGTAACGTTCTGCCGGGTTGGTACCGAGAATTTTATTCTTGTAGTTGAATTAAACGGGTTGGGATAATTACTGTAAAGCATAAATTGATCGGGAACGTTCTGATCAGATTCAACAGAAGTAACTCCTGCAGTATCCGGCGGGAAAAATGTATAAGCAACTCCGCCTTTCAAAAACCAGGAGCTTGAAAGTGAAGTTTTATTCCATTTATAACTGTAGCCGTTTGATCTTGCCGGATCATGAACGATTGGATTTCCTGATGCATCAAAACCTGCAAGCATCATTAGATGACCTACGGGATAGAGCGGAGCGCCGACAGACATTACAACTCTTCCACCGGCTTCAAGAGTTTTTCGTGCATCGCTCCATGAGCGGTATCTTGTTACAGAACCTTTCAAGCCGAACTCAACTCCGTTCTGAACACTTCTTGGCCATACTCCAAAAATTCCCCAATATGGATCATGGTTATCCCTTGCAAACTGCAGCGGATCAACCTGAATATCATAACTTCTTAAAACCATTGCTACAGAAGTTGGCGAACAAATATTTCCTCCAATTCCGGGATCCAATGCATATTGATAAAAGTGCTGTGTTGGAATAAAGATTGACGCTGGTTTATCCGCAACTATTTGAGAAATATTTACATTATCAGTTGTCCGCTGATCACTTACAAAAAAACTTAATTTATTTAATGTAGGAGATTGTTCACCGGAATTTCGTTTCATTATAACCTGGAACTGCCATTTATTGTGATAAGAATTCAAAACAGCGTAATCAATATCAATTTTACCGCCGCTGTAAGATGTTTGTCCGTAACCTGACCAGATGTTTGCCTTCCAGAATCCAACTGTAAGCCATGGAGACCAGCCGTTATTATAAAATCTCATCAGCACTTTGAAACCACTTTTATCATTTGGTGCGTGTCCGTTCCAGGAAGGGAGTCCGCGGTTAAACGGCTGTTCGGAAGAATCAGGTTTGAAGATAATGGTTCCCAAATTTACGCCATCCTGAAGCTGAATTGTTTTACCATCCTCAGAAATTTCAATTCCGCTCATACTCTCAATATTTGCAGCAAGATCTTCATCCTCCCAAAAGTAATGCTGGTCCGGATAAGATTGTGCAGGAAATTCCGCAGACGCAATTAAAAGTAATAATACAATTGAAATTTTTGCTGAAAGGAATTTTTGGTAAACAGATTTCATTGGCTGCGAACTTTTTATGTGTAAGTGAATGAAAACAAATTTAACAGGAATCTCATCTATTTTCAAAATGCTTAAGAAAAATTTCTGTGAGAGAAATTCTGTTATTTTAAATTTAACTTAATAAATTTTAAAACAGGCTGATGGAATTAACAAAAGTTTACATTTTTAAACACAGTTCCGCTCCATTTATTTTTTAAAATATCATTTAAACAGAAGTTAAATTTATTTAATATGGAAATGATAATTATTCTTTCCCTATCATTTATATTTAAATGAACTCAAATCGCGCAGATACTAGTTCCTCTTCAGCTCTAATGATTTTTATTGATGGTGTTGGTATCGGAAGACGGGATTATGAATTCAATCCTTTCTTCAAATATGGCTTCAAAACTTTTTCAGAAATTTTCGGCTCAATTCCTTCACGGGAAAATCCTTTTCTTAAAAAAGATAATTTCATTTTGTTTCCTTCAGATGCGCGGCTTGATGTTGAAGGTTTACCGCAAAGCGGAACGGGACAAACATCAATTTTCTGCGGTGTAAATGCTGCAAAAATTGTTGGCAAACATTTTGGACCTTATCCCTACTCAACTTTAATTCCGGTAATTAAAGAAAAAAATATTCTTCTTTATTATCTGAATAAAGATCAGCCGGTTGTATTTGCAAATGCATATCCCAAAGTTTTTTTTGATTATCTCTCAACAGGCAAATCAAGATTAAGTACAACTTCATTAAGCGCAAGGTCTGCCGGATTAAGATTAAACAAGGTTTCAGATGTACGTAAAGGAAAAGCATTAACTGCAGAAATAACTAATGAAAGATGGAATAAAAAACTGGGATATAATCTTCCGGTTATAAAACCAGCAACAGCGGCACGCAGACTATTGAGGATAGCAGAGAAAAATAAGTTCACTCTTTATGAATATTTTCTTACAGATCATTTCGGGCATGGAAGAATTAGTGATGAAATGATTCCGGCAATGAAAAATCTTGATGATTTTCTTCTCACAATTTTAACTGAGTTTGATAAAAATAAATTGACAATAATTATTTGTTCCGATCATGGCAACTTTGAGGATTTATCGATCAAAACACATACTTTAAATCCCGCTCTTACTATAACAGCAGGAAAATATGCTGAACAAATTTTCTCAATTGTAAAAGATATTTCTCATTTCAAAAAAGCAATTACAAAATATATTTAAGTGAAAGAATTTCCTTTAATAAAATTTACACTGCTTTTTATTTCAGGAATTACTGCCGCAGCATTTATTCATGTTGATGAAGTGTACCTGTTTATAACGGCGGGAATTTTATTAATCTCATCCTTTCTTCTTTATAAACTAACATCAAAAAACTTTTCTGCGTCAATTTCAGTTTTTCTTCTTGCTTTCATTTCCGCCGCAATTATTTACTGTGTGCAAAGTGAAGACGCTCCGCTTCTTCCGCAGAATCTTTATAAACAAAAAAATTTTACTGCATACGGAAGAATTGTTGAAATAAATCTTAAACGTGAACGGGAGATCAGTTTTTTACTCAAAACTGATTCGGTAAGAATAAATAATAATTCCTTTGCAGGAAATTTTTTACTTCTCACAAAAATTAAAAATGATTCAAAAAAGCGGATTGATTCAATTTATAATTCACTGCTTCCGGGAAATATAATTTTGGCAAGCGGAACGTATGTAAAGGGAAGGGAAAGGAGAAATCCCGGTGAGTTTGATTATAACAAATATCTTAATGAACAGGGTATAAGCGGAACTCTGAATGTATATTTTGCATCGGATTTAAAAATCTTAAAAAAAGATATTTCATTTTTTGAAACTGTTTTATTCAAATGCAGAAATTATCTTGATGAACAAATTACCAAATTACATGAACCACAGACTGCTGCGCTGTTAAAAGGATTAATATTAGCAGATCGTTCGGGAATTGATTACGAAACTAAAACTAACTTTGTAAACTCAGGAGTAATTCATGTACTTGCTGTTTCCGGTTTGCATGTTGGATATATTGCACTGATTTTTCTTTTCCTTTTCGGAAGAGCAAATCCATACCTCAGATCAGTTCTGATAATTATTGGATTAATAATTTTCATGTTTATTACAGGTGTTCCGCCATCCGTTTTCCGTGCTGTAGTTATGGCGTTGGTAATTATTATTGGATTTCTCACAAACAGAACAACCAAAATATTTAATTCACTTGCATTCGCTGCATTAGTAATTCTTCTGTTCAATCCCAATGAATTATTTTCTCCCGGTTTTCAATTATCATTTTCTGCAGTCTGGAGTATAGCTGCAATTTATCCGCTGGTTCAAAAAGAAATTGCTGAATTAAAAATTAAATCTGAACAATTGAAAATAGTTTTACTCTTTTCCGGTGTTTCATTAAGTGCACAAATCGGCACTCTGCCGTTCACGCTTGCATATTTTGGAAAGCTTTCTGTAGCTGCACTTGCAGCCAACCTGATTGTAATCCCATTAATCGGATTAATTCTCGGTACGGCATTTTTCACACTTGCGCTGAATGTATTTTCATTTTCACTTGCAGCATCTGCGGCATTGGTGAATGATTTCCTTTCTTACTTACTTTTTGAAATAGTGAACTTTGCAGGCTCTTCATCTTTTGCATTCATCCCGGTTAGAAATTTTTCACTGATTGATTCAATAATATTTTATTTGTTTTTGATAGTCGGATTGCTGTTTTATTCCAAAATAAAATTTATTGGTGCCAGATTAATTTTTATTATCCTGATTTTCCTTAACATATTCTTCCTTTGTTCACTGGATGATAATGAGTTGTTAATTGAAAATGAATTCAACTTAATGATGATTGATGTGGGACAGGGAGATGCAATACTATTAAAATTTCCTGATTCACGAACAGCATTGATTGATGCCGGAGAAGCAAGTTCATTTTTTGATAATGGTGAACGGGTAATTCTTCCGCTGTTAAACTATCTGGGCATAGATAAAATTGATTATGGATTTATCTCACATATGGATGCAGATCATTACAGCGGATTTGTTTCGCTTGTTCATAATGGGATAATTAAAAAAATCATTAAGCCGCCGCTTGATACTTCATTAACAAAGGATGTGAAGTTTGAGAGCTTTGTAAGAAAGATGAATGTACCAATTGAATATTATAAGAAAGGAACTATAAATATTGGCGGTGTTCAAATTTATACTTTAAATGATGTTGAAAATCCCGTTTATAATTCGTTATCAACAAATGATAAAAGCGGGTTATTAAAAATTGTTTACGGCAGAACAGGTTTTTTATTTACCGGGGATATTGAAAAGAAAGCAGAAGATTTTTATTCCGCTGTATATAAAGATTTTCTTTCTTCGGATGTTTTAAAAGTCGGGCATCACGGAAGTACAACAAGCTCAACACCGGGAATGATTAATTATGTAAAACCCAAAATCAGTTTGATAAGCGCGGGCATACAAAATAAATTTAATCATCCTTCTGATATAATTCTGAACCGGCTGAATGCTGCAGGTTCAAAAATATTCAGAACTGATAAGCAGGGAGCGGTACTTTACAGATCAAACGGAGATTCAATTTATTCTGTTGACTGGAGAAGTTATTAAAACCATAATTTTTAATTACAGCATTCATGTTATATTTTTGGCAGATTGAATGACAAAATTTTAATAGTGAAAAAATGAATATTGGAATATTAGGCGGCGGCCAGCTTGCGCGTATGTCTGCTTACCAGGCTTATAAATTAGGATTTGAAATTTCCATTCTTGAAAAAGAAAAAAATTCTCCCGCAGGACAATTAACCAAACATGAATACGTTGGCAGCATTGATGATGATGCATTGCTTTTAGAATTTTCTCAAAACTGTGATATTGTAACTCTTGAAAATGAATTTGTGGATTACCGCCGGTTGGAATTGATTGAAAATTCAGGCAAAATAGTTTTGCCTTCTTCAATAACAATCTCGCTCATTCAAGATAAACTAATACAGAAGCGATCGCTTCAGAAATTTAATCTGCCTGTTCCCGGATTTATTGAAGTAAAAAATGATACTACGTATGCAGATCTTAAAGCATACTTAGGTGAGAAGTTTATTTTGAAATCAAGAAAGATGGGGTATGATGGTTACGGAAATTTTAAAGTTGAAAATGAAAATGACTATATGGTAGGATTTGAAAAACTTACACAGCGGCACAATTCACTCTTAGCCGAAGAATTCATCTCATTCCGAAAAGAACTTGCAGTAATGGCTGCAAGAACTGAAAAGGAAATAAAAGTTTATCCTGTTGTTGAAACTATTCAGAAAAATCATATTTGCCATACAGTAATTGCACCTGCTCTAATCTCCAAAAAATTATATAAGGATGCTGAAGAACTTGCTGTTGAAGCAGTAAAAGCCGTTGATGGTTTTGGAATATTTGGAATAGAAATGTTTCAAACAGTTGAGTCAATCCTCATAAATGAAATGGCTCCTCGTCCTCATAATTCAGGTCATTACACAATTGAAGCATGTGTCACTTCACAGTTTGAAAATCACATAAGAGCAGTATCCGGCTTACCGTTAGGCTCAACAGAGATGTACAAAAAATTTGCAGTGATGATAAATCTTCTCGGTAAAAGAGAAGGTGAGGGCATAGTTGAAAATTATAATGATGCCTTAGCTGATGAAGAAATTCATCTCCATATTTACGGCAAAAGAAAATCCCGTGCCGGAAGAAAAATGGGACACATTACCATGCTTGGAGACAGCCTTAATTCAATTCTTGAAAGAGCAAAAACAATTGAAGAAAAAATAATTATCTGAGGAAATTAAATGGCTGAAGAAAATGTTTTAGTTGGAATAATCATGGGAAGCGATTCTGATCTTCCCGTAATGAAAGAAGCTGCAGCAATACTTGATCAATTTGGTATCAGGTATGAAATTAAAATTGTATCAGCACACCGCACGCCCAGGTATATGGCTGAATACGGCAGCACTGCACATGAAAGGGGAATAAAAGTAATTATTGCCGGAGCTGGAGGGGCAGCTCATTTACCCGGAATGACAGCATCTCATTCACCGCTTCCTGTTATTGGTGTTCCTGTTAAATCAAAATCTCTTGACGGTTTGGATTCATTATTATCAATTGTTCAAATGCCCGGCGGCGTTCCGGTTGCAACAGTTGGAATTAACCAGGCAAAGAATGCCGGAATTCTTGCAGCACAAATTTTAGCAGCTTCAGATAAAAATATTCTCTTAAAACTAATTGAGTATAAAAAAAATCTTGAGACTGAATCAATGAAAAAAAATGATAAAATCTGAACTGATTCTTTTTAGAATTTGCTAATATTAATTAATTCTGAATTGCTTGATTTCAAAAATAAATTCTAATACTTTGGATAGTGTATTTTTAACTGCCCTGAATTATTAATTTTATATCAACAAACTTTAAATCCATTAACTAATTACATTTTTGGGAGAATTCATGAAGAGAATTTTTACTTTAAGTTTCATCTTGTCTTTCCTGATAATCTTACCCTCGTTTTCTCAGGTTCTGTTTGAAGAAAATTTTGATAACGGAGCTGTAGATAATTCTGATATTACAGTTGTCAATTCAGATTGGATTCGTCATTCAGGTACTCAGGGTCCTTCCTACAGTGCTGATGGTTTAAGCTTCTCCGGATACAGCCATTCCGGCGTTGGCGGTGCTGTTAGTTTTACTAATGGTGCATCAGGCAATAATGATGGTGATGTTAATCGTTCAGGGGCTGACTCAGTTAGTGCGAACGGAGACATATACTTATCCTTCCTAGTAAATTTAGCATCTGCCAGAACGGGAGATTATTTTATTCATGTAGGACCAAAAACTATTGGAACAACTTTCAGATTAAGAGTATTTGCTAAAGATACAGTTTCAGGCGGCTGGAAAATCGGATTATCAAAATCCAGTGAAGCCGCACAATACAGTGATGAAGTACTTTCTTATTCTAAAACATATCTTATAATAGCAAAATATACTTTTAGTGATGCAGCAAATAATGATGATGTTGTTACACTTTATCTTTATGAGAATGAAACTCCTTCAACAGAACCCGGCAGTCCTCTTATAACATTGGGTCCGCTCGGCACCGGAACTTCCGGTGACCCTACAGATATTGGAAGTGTTGCTATCAGGCAGGGAGGTAACACACCTACCGGAAAGGTAGACGGAATAAAGCTTGCCCTTACATGGTCTGAAATAGTTCCTGTAGAACTGACATCCTTCAAGGCAGATATTTCCGGAAATAAAGTTACATTAAATTGGGCAACTGCAACTGAAAAGAACAACAGCGGATTTGAAGTTGAAAGAAAAGCAGCCGGCGGTAATTATGAGAAGATAGCTTTTGTTGCAGGAAACGGTACAACAACTGAGAGCCGTGTTTATTCATACATTGATACTGATATTAAATCAGGAAAATATTTTTACAGGTTGAAGCAGGTTGATTTTGATGGATCATTCACATATTCACATGAAGTTGAAGTGGATGCAGCCGTACCTGCACAATATTCTCTGGAACAGAATTATCCAAATCCCTTTAACCCCGCCACAACTATTAATTTTAATCTTCCGGTTGATGCCAAGGTAAAACTCAGAATCTATGATATCCTCGGAGAAGAAATTCACAACGTTGTTGATAATAATTTAGCTGCAGGAAATTATTCTTTTGATGTGAACTTTGCCGCAGAAGCAAGCGGGGTTTATTTCTACAGACTTGAAGCAAGCGGTGCAGATGGAAGCAGCTTCACATCTATGATGAAGATGATCCTGAACAAATAATTTTTTTGGAAATTTTCTTAATTAAAAGCCGGATTAACCTCCGGCTTTTGTTTTTTAAAAAACCAATATTGATTTCATTAATAAAAAAATCTACTTTAGATATGCTGTTAGATCCTGAAAATCACTCAAATAATTTTAAAAGAATTTTCTATTCTACTTTATATTTTATAAAGAAGGGAATTTAATTACTTAAAGCTTACAGGCTTTTATTAACTAACACATAATAAAAAGGAATGATTTATGGAAAGATTGTTTACGTTTTTTGCCTTGCTGCTGTTTGCTGTTACTGCGCTGGCACAACCAACCATAACTGTTGAGCATGTGCAGGCTTCGCCCGGATCTAATGTAAGTGTTGAGGTTAACGTTGAAGATTTTAACAACGTTGGAGCTATCTCTTTAAAAATCCATTATGATACCAACATACTTACTTTTGTTGATATCTCAGATGCTCCGGCAGGAGTTAATTTTACTTATAATGCATTAAATGGAGCTGTTATTATCGGCTGGTTTGATGCAACAAGCACAAATCCTTTAAACATCGGGGATGGTCTTCTTCTTAAAATGAATTTTAGTTTCAGCGATGGATATTCCCCGCTTAGTTTTGTTAATGGGGAGAATGAAATTGCAAATAATGCAGGTACGCCTTTCGCCACCACAATCTATAATGCCGGAAGTGTTTCTTCCAGTGGTGCTATATTAGTAGAAGAGTTTGATTACGCTGAAGGTGACAGCCTTGTAAATCACGGATGGACAAACCACAGCGGAACCGGTTCTCAGATCGTGGTAAGTGCAGGAAGTCTTGAATATCCGAACTATGCATCTTCAAATATTGGTAATTCAATTAATATTGCCGGCGGCAGCGGATCAAGAGAAGATGTGCACAGAACTTTTACGGACAGGTTTGATGGCGCAGTTTACTTATCAGCACTGGTAAATGTTGCCTCTGCCGGAACAGCACAGGATTACTTCCTTCACGTTTCTCAATCAACAGCAAGCGGTACATCTTTCAGAGGCAGAATTTATGTAAAAGATGACGGCGCAGGCGGATTGCAATTCGGTATCAGTAAATCAGGTGCTTCAATTGAATTTGCTCCAACAACTTATTCATACAACACAACCTATCTTTTAGTAATGAAATATGAATTTGTTGGAGATTCTGCCGCAGATGATATTGCTCATTTATTTATTAATCCTGATTTAACAAACGGAGAACCAGCTCCAACTGTATCAAATGCTGATGGAAGTGATTTCCCGATTGGTGCAGTGTTAATCAGGCAGGGTGGAAATGCTTATTCACTTCAATTAGATGGTATTCGGGTAGCTCCCAACTGGCAGTCTGCAACAGTTCCGGTTGAATTAACTTCATTTACTGCAAGTGTAATTGGGAACAAAGTTAATCTGAACTGGAAAACCGCAACAGAAGTTAATAATTCCGGTTTTGAAGTTCAGAGAAGTTCAGATGCAGCAGAATTTACAACAATAAGTTTTGTACCAGGTAAAGGAACTACTACAGAAGAAAGCATCTACAGTTTTACAGATGACCTGGTGAATGCCGGAGGTAAATATTTTTACAGGCTGAAACAGATTGATTTTGACGGAACATTTGAATATTCAACTGTGATTTATGTTGATGTTACTTCACCTGTAAATTTCACACTAGAGCAGAATTATCCAAATCCGTTTAACCCGGCCACAACAATTAATTTTAATCTTCCGGTTGATGCAAAGGTTACATTGAGGATATTTGATGCAATCGGAAATGAAATTCAGCAGGTGGTTGATGATAATCTCTCTGCCGGAAATTATGTTTATAATGTAATGCTTTCAAATGTTTCAAGCGGAATCTATTTCTATCAGCTTGATGCCGCAGGAAATGATGGAAGCAATTTTTTTTCAGTAAAGAAAATGACATTGCTAAAGTAAATTTTGATTTGACGGGATTTTATTTAAGGCGGCTTTTGCCGCCTTTTTAATTTTAAAGCAGAATTAAACATCGTTAAACAGGAATGCCATATCATGCCGTATCATATCATCCCTAAAGGGATTTTGTTTTCGGGGGCTATAAATATTTCATCCCTAACGGTATTTTAGAATGGCTTTGCTAAATGAAATAATTCAAGCTTCGATAGAGGTGATATATTTATAGAAGTATAATTCAGAGACATGCTAGAATTCTTTTTCATAGGCAAGAGGCGCTTCCCCGTCTCTTAATTTGCACACACTAATACTTTCCACCGGCAGTAGAAAATTGAGAATGAAATTCCGCAGATACAGGGAATTCGCATGTGAATTCCCTGCACTGCCACACCGCAAGGTTATTTTGTAATGTAAAACTTAATTGATTGTTACTTCAAAGCTATTTTGATAAGTTTGGGTGAGTTTAACAAATGAACATTCAAAAATGAAAAAAATATTTTACTTTCTTTTGTTGGGTTTAGTTTTAAATTCCTGCAGTACAAAAAAAGATACGGACTATAAAACCGCCGCTGAAGATCATCTTCAAAAAGGGAACGTACCTGAGGCAATCACTGCTTATGAAGATCTAATGAAAGAATTTCCCGAAAGTAAACTGGCACCGGAAGCGCAGTATAAGATTGCTACTATTTATCAGAATAAGCTGGTCAAAAATTTATCTGATAAAGAATCGCTTCGTAAAGCCGCTGAGACTTTCAAATTGGTCTATGAAAAGTATCCCGAAAGTAAGGAAGCTCCTATGGCTTTATTCATGTCAGCGTTCATCCAGGCAAATGAACTGAAGCAGTTTGATGAAGCAACAAAAACATATAATCTTTTTCTTGCAAAATATCCAAACCATGAATTAACATCCTCCGCGCGGGAAGAACTGGAGAATATGGGATTATCACCTGAAGAGATTTTAAGAAAGAAAGAAGCTGCCGGAAGCTGATGAGTTCACAAACATCTGATTACAGAAGATTTTTAGATCCTTCGATTATATCAAGAATTAATTCTCTTGAATTAAGAGCACGGTTTGTTGTTGAAGGTTTTATGGTAGGACTACACCGGAGCCCCTACCATGGCTTCAGCGTTGAGTTTACAGAACACAGACCGTACATGCAGGGAGATAATCTGCGCGATGTTGACTGGAAGGTTTACGGAAAAACCGAGCGGTATGTAATCAAACAATATGAAGAAGAAACAAATCTGAAAAGCTACATACTGCTTGATACAAGTAAATCAATGGATTACCACTCCGAAGGAAATGTTTCTAAACTTGATTATGCTTCAACTATTGTGGCTGCGTTAAGTTACCTGATGATAAAACAACAGGATGCAGTTGGATTTACACAATACTCTGAAAAGATTCAAAAATATTTTCCGCCCAAAGCAACAAGAGGTTATCTGCAGGAGATATTAAAAAATCTGGCTTCGGTTTCAGCATCTGATAAAACGAACACAGCTTCATGTTTAAATTCAATTGCGGAGAAGATTAAGAGAAGGGGATTGGTAATTATAATTTCTGATTTTTTTGATGATGTTAATTCAATTCTTTCCGCGTTAAAGCACTTCAGGTATAATAAAAATGAAGTGATTGTATTCCAGATTCTCGATCCAATGGAAAAAAGTTTTGCGTTTGGTGCTGATGCTGTGTTTAAAGATATGGAGACAGAAGAGGAAATAACAACACAGCCGTACCAGATTCAGAAGGCATATAAGGAAGCGATGAACCAGTTTCTTTCAAGCATTAAAAAAGAATGTCTTAATTCAAATATTGAATATAATCTGATTGAAACTTCCACACCTTTTGATAAAGCATTGTATACATACATTCAAAAAAGAAAAATGCTTTATTAAAATCTTTTACTAAAAGATTCTTAACCGGCTAATTTATTAATCTCTTCCAGGTAATTTGAAGATAAACTCTCCGCTGATGATTTATCCTTTGCTTCCGTAATAATTCGGATTATCGGTTCTGTATTTGATTTTCTGAAATGAACCCAGTGATCTGTAAAATCAATACGCAAACCATCTTCCAGATTTATTTTTTCATTGCCGTACTTTTCGGATAATCTTTTAAGAATTACATCAGGATTTATTCCTGTTAATTCTATTTTCTTTTTGGAAATAAAATACTCAGGTAATGATTTTTTTAGTTCAGCCAAAGTTCCGCCAAACTCAAGCAGATGCTGTAAGGTAATTGCAATTCCAACCAAAGCATCCCTGCCGTAATGAAGTTCGGGATAAATAACTCCGCCGCTTCCTTCACCGCCAATAATTGCATTTACATCCTTCATTTTCTTTACAACGTTTGCTTCTCCAACCGGTGAACGGAAAACTGCTGAACCATTTGATGCGGCAACATCATCAACTGCTCTTGTCGTTGAAAGGTTTACAACAACATTTCCTTTTTCTTTTGAAGTAATAAATTTAACAGCGTTTGTAATTGTATTTTCTTCACTAAAAGGCTCACCTTCATTTGTAATAAGAACAAGTCTGTCAACATCCGGATCAACTACAACCCCGAGATCCGCTTTATGCTTAACTACAGCATTCATTGTTTCTGTTAAATTTTCAGGTAGCGGTTCAGGCAGGCGGGGAAAAATACCTGTAGTTTCACAATTTATTTCTATTACTTCACATCCAAATTCTTTAAGAAGCTGCGGTATTACATATACTCCCGCACCGTTCACGCAGTCTACCAGCACTTTAAATTTACGTTTTCTGATTTCTTCTCTGTTTATGTATTTAAGATTAAGCACATCCTGCATGTGGATTTTTAAACCTTCTTCATAAGAAGTAAGCTTTCCAAGGTTTTGCCAGTTTTTAAATTTATTCTCTGATTTGTTCAGCAGTGCAAGCATTTCAACATTTTCTTCGGGAGTCATAAATTGTCCGGTGCCGTTAAGTAATTTTAATGCGTTCCACTCGTTAGGATTATGGCTTGCAGAAATTGCAATTCCACCAGCGGCGCCGGTTTTCTTTACTGTATACTGAACGGTAGGCGTTGGGCAGATACCGATATCAATTACATCTAATCCCTTTGCCATTAATGTACCGGCCGCAATTGATTTAACCATCTCACCGGAAATCCGTGCATCACTTCCTAAAATAATTTTTCCTTCTTTAATAAAATCAGCATAAGCAGAAGTGTATTTTACAAGCACATCCGGATCCAAACCATCACCCACAATACCGCGTATGCCTGAAACGCTTACCATTAACGTTGGCATTAATCCTCCTTTAATTGAAAAGATGTATATTAAAAATATAAATATTTATGCCATTATTAAATTGCTGCCGTCTTAAAAGATTATATACAACATGCCATTAGGGTTTAGAATTCCATTTTATTCAAATTTAAGGTGATCTGATTTTATTGACATATAAACAAAGGTGTGTTATATTCGGCACTTAAAATACTTTCAAAGTAGAAAGTATTTTCAATCCTATAAAAAAATTATAAAAAGAGGTAGTTGATGAGTAAGGTTCGCTTACTATTATACACTTTTGTAGTTCTGATTTCCGCTGCGGGATCAGTTTTTGCCCAGGCCTCAGGAAAAATCTCCGGTAGAGTACTTGAAAAAGAAACCGGTGAACCAATTCCATTTGCTAACGTTTTTGTTGAAGGAACACAGCAGGGCGCGGCTACTGATCTTGACGGAAATTATGCCATTCTAAATTTAGCTCCCGGGTTATATACGGTTACAGCATCAGTTGTTGGATTTCAAAAAATGACTGTGGAGAACGTAAGGGTGAATGTGGATTTTACCACACAGTTAGATTTTGAACTTTCAACAGGAGCGATTGATTTACCGGCAGTTGTTGTACAGGGAGATAGAAATCCGCTGATCAGGCAGGATCTCACAAATCCCACTGTAGCAATTACGGCAGAAACAATTGAAGCTCTGCCGGTTGATCAGATATCGGATGTAATAAAGCTTCAGGCTGGAGTTGTTGAAGGTGATGACGGTTCACTGCATATACGTGGTGGTTACGGCAATGAAATTGCTTTTACTTTAAATGGAATTTCTGTTAATGATCCGTATGCAAACCAGCGATCAATAGGAGTTGCAACAAATGCTATACAGGAAGTTTCCGTTTCCACCGGTACATTCAGTGCGCAATACGGCAATGCACTCAGCGGTGTTGTTAATTATGTAACGAAGGAAGGCGGTGATAAATATACATTCAGCCTGCGTGCATACGGCGGAGAATATTTAACAGACAGAACCGAACTTTTTACAGAACAGCTTGGAATTAAAAATATCGCTCTTACAAGAAAAAGAATTGAAGGTACAGTAGGCGGGCCATTGCAGATAGGAAATGCGCGTTTCTATATCTCAAGTGTGTTTGAAGATTTTGATGGTTCTTTTTATGGAATTAGATTATACAATCCAACTGATTCATACTTAACTCCTGATAATTTCAGATCAACAGACAGTTTGCGTACAAGATACGGATTGTACACAAGATCTACTGATCCATATTTCTTTAATCCTTATTCAAGCGATACAAGCGGATTACCAACGGGTGATGGCGCATTGGTACCAATGAATCCATCTGTTAATTTTAATCTTCAGGGTAACCTGAGTTTTAATCTTGGTTCATTATTCAAAGTGAAGTATGAAGCTGTTTACGATAAAGGCGAATCAAAAAGTTACAGTAATTCTTACAAGTATAACCCTGATGGAATTGGTACAAATTACTCGGATGGTTTAGTACAATCTTTGGATTTAACTCATACAATCAGCAGCAATATTTTTTATACATTAAAATTATCTTATGGTTATAATCAGGCAAATTATTATTTATTTGAAGATTTAACTAATCCCGGTTACCTGCCGCGTGAGATTTATGCACGTAATATCGGTAATACAACCTTCCTTTCGGGCGGAACAGATAATTACAGGCAGTTCAGAAAAACCCAAACATTGGGAATAAAGGGAGATGCTGTTGCTCAGTTGTTTACAAATCATGAAGTGAAAGCCGGATTTGAAATAAGACAGCATGATGTTCAGTTTGAAGGATACTCTGTTGAAATCGGCAAGCTGGATGATAACGGAAGATTTGCTAATCTTACAAATGATGATTTGCTGTACGGCAATCCTACAATCATCCGCAGAATACCAATGCTTGATAACGGACAGGTAAATCCAAATTTATACACACAATATCAAACAAAACCGCTTCAGCTTTCTGCGTATGTTCAGGATAAAGTTGAACTGGCACAGACATTAATTTTAAACGTTGGTTTGCGTTATGAAATGTTTGATCCGGCAGCAAGCTACAATCCAAATCTTTCCAGGAATCTTGTTGATTCATTATTTGGATTTATAAATGCTTACAACACACCGGCAGAAATTAAACATACATTTTCTCCGAGAATCAGCGTTTCATATCCAATAACAGATAGAGGTATTATCAGATTTTCATACGGTCATTTTTATCAGAATGGTTCGTTATCATCTTTATACAGAAATCTTGATTATTACGTTGTAAACTTTGGTTCTACTCCAACATTTGGAAATCCAAACGTTGATCCTCAAAAATCAATTCAGTATGAAATTGGTTTGCAGCAGCAGTTAACGGATGATTTCAAATTTGATCTTACCGGATTTTATAAAGATGTGAGCAATTATATCTACACGCAAACCGTTTATACAAACAGCGGAAGACAGTATAGTGTTCTTACAAATCTTGCTTATTCAAACGTAAGAGGAATAACGCTTTCATTTCTTAAAAGACGTTCACCGGGAAGCTTGTTCTCCGCAAGTCTTGATTATACATTCTCAGTTGCTGAAGGAAACAGGACAGAACCTTCCGAGGAACTGTTTTTTAGTGAGCAGTCAGGAAAGCAGACTGAAACATTCTTAGTTCCGCTAAGTTTTGACAGAACACATGTTATCAATGCAACAATTGGTTTAAATCAGCCGGATGATTGGAGTGCAGGCATTGTTCTGAATTTCCAGAGCGGATCACCTTACACACCAAACCTGCCGTCTGATTATGTAGATGTTCGCTATGAGCAAAACTCTGCAAACCAGCTTGTTCAGTGGGGTGTTAACCTGAAGCTTGAAAAATTCTTTACTCTTGGTCCGCTCAGATATTCAATCTTCCTGCAGGTTGAAAACTTATTCGATACCGAAAATGAATTAGCAGTATATGAGAGTTCGGGACGGGCATTAACAAATATTGAAGAGACCAGGATTCCGATAGAGTTCAGTGATCTCCGCAGAAGAATAACAAAGGGAGACCCGGGATTATTTGATATTTCACAGGTGAATAATTACTACTCAAACAGACCTGAAAGAGTTAACAGGCCCCGTGAAATTCGTTTGGGTTTCTCATTACTGTTCAATTGATTTAATGTCAAGAGTAATGAGATTATTCACAGCAAATAATATTAGTATCAATTCAAAGTTGATGCTTACAAAAAGTTTATAAAAAGGAATTAAGGATGAATAAAAAAATTATTCTGTTTCTGATAAGTTTTTTGATTTCAACTACGTCTGTTATTTCCCAGCAAAAAGAAGTTATTGATCCGAAAGGATTGAGCCAGGAAGATATGGTTAGAATTTTCGGAGATCTTTATAAACCGGGTAAAGTTTTTAAAACTGCCGGTGATCCAAGGGAAATAAGAGAAGTAATAATCAGCGGAAATAAAATTACTACTGTTATTTTTAATTACGGTTCAATAACCAAACCAAATTATCTCCCGTATGTTGCTGATCTCGTCTGGCAGGGATTAGGTTATGGTTATGAATTCGGCCCGCTTGCAGCAGCACAGGTTGTAGTCACTCTTTCTGATGGCACAATTGATACTGTGGAAATTGTGGATGATTCATTTGTACTTGAATCTCAGGGTGATTATTCACCTGATGGTTCTTTAAAATGGGGATGGCTGCCAAAACCGGGATTTGCTGATCCAAATTCTAAAGAAGTTGCTACTCTTAATGCAGGTGATAAAGATGGAGACGGCAAGCCGGATTCCTGGCCTGAAAGATGGTATTCTCCCGGCGCAGGAAAATACTTGTGGCCTGCATTCCTCGGTGATCAATCCACTGCACCTGATGAAGAAGTTTATTACGTGATGGATGATTATACAAATGCAGAATTTCCTTACTATCCGTTTGATAATGATTCATCTAAACGAGGCTTGGGGCTTGATGCTGAAGTTAGAGTTCTACAGTATAATAATCCTCTTGCAGAAGATATAATGTTTGTTATTTACTCAATTACAAACGCAAGTGATAAAGATCTTTCAAGAGTTTATTTTGGAATGCAGGGTGATCCTCACGTTGGAGGATTCAGTAATTATTCTGATGACAGAGGTTTTTTTATTCCGCCTTCCGGTCCTCTTGCTGATCCATATCCGCAGCGTGCAAGAAGCATGGTTTATGCATGGGATCCCGATAATTCAGGTGATGGTGGAAGAATTACAGGCTACTTCGGCTGGCAATTTCTTGAATCACCAACCAACTCGATCAATGGAGAAGATGATGATGATGACGGTATAACGGATGAATCACCATACAATGGTGCAGGTACTTTTCTTGATGAGAATAATGTTAATCAAGGTATATCTAATTTATCTCAATATATTGAAGTATACGGACAGCCAAGACCAAGATGGTCAGGTGATGAAGACGGAGACTGGAATATAGAATTTGATGATGTGGGAATTGATGGTATCGGTCCTGAATCAGAAAACTATCCCGGACCTGATTACGGTGAGGGTGATGGAAAACCATCCCAGGCTTTTTATCTGGACATGAACGATAATCTTAAATACGATGTTGGTGAGCCAATATCTGATGATAGATTACCAGGATATTTATGGGCAGGTTCGGAACCAAATTTTGGATTGAGAGATATTTCTGAATCCGATCAGCTCGGATTAACAAGTTTCCACGCTGCCGGTTATACTGCAAGTCTGCCAAACGTTCCCAAAAATGATCCGCTGATGTGGGAATGGTTATCTTCTGACTCAATTGATCCGGCACAGGAATTATTAAATCAGCCGGGTGATAATATATTTAATTTTGGAACAGGTCCGTTGAGATTAAATCAAAAAGAAACACAAAGATTTTCAATGTCAATTCTTTTTGGTGATAATCTGAACGATCTGGTACTTAATGCTGAAACAGCAACCAGGATACTTGAATCAGATTACCGCTTCTCAAAGCCGCCGGAAAAACCAACTGTAAAGGCAGTTGCGGATAGTGGTAAAGTTTATTTGTATTGGGATACTTTTGCAGAACAATCTTTTGATCCCTTCATTCGTGCAAATGATTTCCAGGGGTATAAAATTTACCGGAGCCGCGATTACACGTTTGCGGATGTTTACACAATTACTGATGCTAACGGTGTTCCTTTCCTGGGTCAGCCGTTGTTCGATCAGAACACAGGCAGAAGAGCACAATTTGATCTTGTTGATTCCTTGTCCGGTTTTCATCCGATAGAATATCTCGGAAGGGCAGTAAAATATTATCTCGGCAACAACACCGGCCTGGTTCATGAGTATGTTGATTCAACTGTAATGGATGGTATAACATATTATTATGCTGTTGTTGCATACGATGGCGGTTCAATTAAATTTGGAGTTCCGCCTTCCGAAACTCAGGCAGTAATTTCAAAAGATCCAATTACCGGTGAATTAATTTTTGATGTGAATACAGTCCAGGTTACGCCGGGCAGATTAGCACCCGGAATTACATCTGCACAGACTGGCAATGGTGGTGTTCCCCAGAGAATAACGGGAAATTCTACCGGTGCAATTTCTGTTAAAGTATTGAATGATCTGGATGTAAAGAATAAACTTTATAAAATCAATTTTATTGAACCTGATACATACCATATCCTTGATTCAACCGGAGTTGAAGATGAGTTCGTATCAAAAGATACTGTGTTTGTTGATTTAGATCATCCGAATATCCAGGAAGGAAGTGTACAGGTTTATGATGCAAGCGGAAATTTAGTTGATCCGTCTGCCTACTTAATTAATACAATGTCTGGCAAAATACGCGGATCAGCAATTGGAAGTTTGCCCGCAGGCCAGGTTTATAAAGCTGTATACCGCTATTATCCTGTTTACAACAGCCATTTAATTAATGGAGAAGATGCAAATGATCATTTTGATGGCGTAAGAGTTTACGTACAGAATGATACTCTTACACTCGATCAGGCTAATACCAGGTTTAATGATCCTGCAATAAACGTAAGGTCAGTTGCTTTCTGGCCTCCAAGTATCGGATCATTAACTAAATATCGTTCGGATTGGGAAATAAGGTGGAATGATCTTGATACAACAGCAGCGGGACAATGGGTAAATCCGGGTGATACTGTACAGAATCACTTAGGACAATCTGTTGTAACACCATTCAAAATTTTTGATGTGGTTTCCAATCAACCGGCAACCTATATAATTTATGATTCAATTCCGGCAACAAGAAATAATGGAAAATGGGATTGGGGTGAGCCGATTATTCTGCGCCCAACAGGCGCTGCGGGATTTTCAGTAAGTTATGAAGTAGTGTTCAGAAGACCTGCTGACACAGAAGATAATCCTGTCTATCCAAAGAGCGGTGATATTTATTTCGTTAAAACTCTTAAACCATTCCAGGCAGGAGACACCTATATATTTGAAACTAAAGAAGTTGGGTTTGAAAAAGAATCCGCTTCTGCTGGTTTGAACGATATTTATGTTGTACCTAATCCTTACGTTGCTTATTCGCTTTCTGAAAATCCGGCTACAACATCAAACCAGCGCGGTGAAAGAGAAATTCAATTCAGAAATCTTCCTCCAGCTTGTACAATCCGCATTTACACAATTGCGGGTGAACTGGTGCAAACAATTTACAAGGATGATAATTCAAGCCAGGCATCGTGGGATCTGCTGAGTTATGAAGGCCAGAGAATTGCCTACGGTGTGTACATTTATCATGTGGATGCACCTGGAGTAGGGGAGAAGATCGGAAGATTTGCAGTTATAAAATAATGCTGTCCCAAAGTTCGGGATGTTTGAAATAATCAAACTATAGGAATGAAATTGTTATGAAAAAAAATTTAATAACAGGACTTATAACCATCCTAATCTTTTTCTCTTCTGCCAATGCGCAGTTTGATAGAAGCACATCTAAAGTTGGCACAACTGCAGCTCCATTCCTTAAAATTGGAGCAGGTGCAAGAGCTTTAAGTATGGGTGGTGCATACACTGCTTTAAGTAACGATATCTATGCCGTCTATTATAACCCGGCAGGACTGGCAAACACACTTGAAAACGGACAGGTTACGTTTAATCATGCTGAGTGGCTTGCAGATATCAATTATGATTTTGCTGCGGCATCATTAAATGTACCGGGGCTGGGTGTTGTTTTCTTAAGTTTAACTTCTCTTTCAATTCCTGAAGAAAAAGTAAGAACTTTTGAAAATCCAAACGGCGATGGAAGAGTCTGGGATGCATCTTCATTATCAATAGGCTTGGGTTACGCAAAGCAATTAACGGAAAATTTTGGAATTGGTTTTCAGGCAAAGTATATACGTGAAGGAATCTGGAATGTAAGTGCAAGCGGCTTTGCTTTTGATGTTGGTACCTATTACATAACTCCGTTTAATGATCTTGTAATCGGTGCAAGCATTACAAACTTTGGCACCAAGATGCAGCTCGATGGACGGGATATATTATTTAATCATGACCCTGATGGAAATCTTGATACAGGTCCGAACAATATTCCTGCTAAATATGATATGGGTTCTTTTGATATGCCGCTAATGTTCAGGCTTGGGTTGGCAATGGATCTTATCCGCTCCAGATACATCAGGGTTACAGGTGCGGTTGATGCTACACATCCGAATGATAATACCGAATATGTTAACAGTGGATTGGAAATTGCGTACGATGAAATGTTCTTCGTTCGTGCCGGTTACAAATCTCTTTTCCTCAGAGATAGTGAACAAGGTTTAACATTAGGCGCCGGATTGAATTACAGATTTGCAGATAATCTTTTAGTATTTGTTAATTATGCCTGGGCTGATTATGGAAGACTGAAAAATGTTCAGTTCATAGATGTAGGATTGAAGTTTTAATACTTTGCAATAATAAATTTATTTGGGGCTGGCTAAATACATTTTTGCCAGCCCTTATTTTTTATGCAGAATATCAAATCCAAAATTAAAAAAGTAAACCTGCTGCTGATAAAAAAATACGGCATTCCTCAAAGGTCTGCAATCCCCGCTGATCCGGTGGATATGCTGGTGGCTACTATTCTTTCCCAGAACACAAATGATAAAAATTCATACCGCGCATTCAATAATCTTAAAGAAAATTACAGAAGCTGGAAAGATGTAGCCGGATTGGATGAGGAAGTTATTGAGGACCAGATAAAAGTGGCAGGACTGGGAAAACAAAAATCCAAAGCAATAAAATCTTTTCTAAACTCTCTTCTTGAAAAGAAAGGGAAAATAACTCTTGATTATCTCCGGAGAAAAACTAATGACGAAGTATTAAATGAGCTGACAGGGTTTACCGGGGTTGGAGTTAAAACTGCAAGCTGTGTGCTGCAGTTTTCTTTCAGAAGAAATATTTGCCCGGTTGATACGCATGTTCACAGAACAACAAACAGGATTGGTATTGTAAGGACAAAAACACCGGATAAAACATTTTATATTTTGAAAGAAAATATGCCGGATGATACGGCACATTCTTTCCATACAAATCTGATAAGGCTGGGCAGGGAAATTTGTAAACCTGCTGTACCTCTTTGTTCAATTTGCCCGCTGCTTAAAATTTGTGAATATGAATATAAGAACCTGGATGCAGTTCCCGCTTATAAAGAGAATAAATTTCTATTGTTAGACAGCATTTAATATTCTTTAAATATAACTCTGTAACATATTGAAAATATTGAATCTATAACCTATCTTATTACCAGAATTTAATATTGAGAATAAATATTCAATATTTAATTACCCTCTTAAATTATTTTCTTTAAGTAATTCACTGGCTTCTTAAAAGAAAACATTTAAATGGATTCTGTAAAAATAAATATCATAATTTATTCTGAAGAAAAAGATAACACGCTGATTACTGCCGCGTTGAACGAGGTTTTGCCGAAGAATTGCAAAACCGAAATTTCAATCTCTTCTGAAATATCTGATAAAAGTTATGATCTTGTTATTGCAGTAATCAAAAGCCGCTCATCAAATATTCTTGAACAATTAATTAAGCAGCGGGATCATTTAGGGAAAAACACAATCTTTGTATTTGAAGAAGGGAATAATCTCCTTATATCAACCATAGCAAAATTAGGGTTTACAGAACTTTATCTTTTCCCTGATGAACTAATGCAATTCTCTTCTAATCTTGGGGAAAGGCTTGATGAAATTGCCGCTTCTGTTAACCAGGATTTCACCGCATATTCAATCGATACCATAATTGGGAAAGGTGAGAATTCAGCCGAGAAAATTTCAATTGCAAAAAAAGCAGCACAAAATCCTGCAATCAATCTTTTAATTTATGGAGAATCAGGCACTGGCAAAGGTTTGCTGGCTAATGCCATTCATAATTATGATCAGAAAAGCCAGGGCTCATTTGTTGAAGTTATTTGTACCGCTATTCCGGATACGCTGCTGGAATCAGAACTTTTTGGCTATGAAAAAGGTGCCTTTACAGATGCAAAAAGCAGAAAGGTTGGTTTGTTTGAGCTTGCAGAAAACGGAACAATATTTTTAGATGAAATTGGTGATCTTAATCTTGGACTTCAGGCAAAACTTTTAAGCGTAATTGAAAAAAAAGTTTTCCGCCGGCTTGGCGGAGTTGAAGATATTCCGTTAAGAGCCAGAATTATTTCTGCTACCAACAGAAATTTAACAGAGATGATTGATGCCGGACAGTTCCGGCTGGATTTGTACTACCGGCTGAGTGTTGTTTCAATTGTATTGAATCCTCTGCGTGATAGAAGGCAGGAAGTTATACCAATTGCAAAGAGTTATATTCAACAACTCTGCAAATTATATAATAAAGATGTTATAAAAGTTGATCCCGCCGTATATAAATTTATTAATGAATACTCCTGGCCAGGCAACTGGCGCGAATTTAAAAACACTCTTGAGATGTGCATTATCATGCTTGATGATTCCAAGCTTTCATTAAATTATTTTAAAAATTTCATTCAGCGAATTCCTTCCAACGGCAAACAAAATTCTATTCCTTCAGAAAACGAAATTTGTATTTCAGTGGATTATGAGAATACCAATCTCCAGGAAGTAAGCAAATTATACGCAAGGGAAATTTTAAGGAAGTACAATAACAACAAATCCCGTACTGCAAAAATGCTTGGAATTTCCAGACCGAAGCTGGATAACCTTCTCAATTAGTGCTTAAAATTCTGATCAATTTAAAGTTGTAAAATTATTTTACGTTTGTAAAATCTGATTACAAATCGAATTACAGGTTTTTCAATTCCATTTAATGTTTTTTGAATTAAGGAAAGTTTTTTCAATTGGTATAAAAAATGTTATTCTTAAATCAACTACTTTACTATAATCCTGAGGGCTATATGAAAAAATTATTTATCCTCCTTTTTGCAGTTACAATCGCGGGACTGATAGGCTGTTCGGAATCGATTGTTGAATCAACTGCACCTGCACCTGAAAGAGTCTCCAAGCAATTAATTTCATTACCTGAAAATCAAACTCTTTCTGCAGAAGGAAGTTTTGTCACTGTGAAATTAATTAATGGAAGCAAGGGCGGCAGCCTTTCACTATCCGGTAGTTTAACACGTACATTGAACTTCAGCTCGACTACGGAAATTCCTGCCGGTGCTTTCGATGGTCTTGCAATCATTACTCAAACAGTGACAAGTTTTGCAGGCGCTGATTTCTTTCCGCACATGACTTTTAAGAAGCCACTGATAATTAACTTTAAGATTACGGGACTCGATTTAAGAAATCTGAATCCTGGTGAAATTGAATTTGGTTATCTCGGTGAAGACGGCTTATTTGAGTTAGCCGAGTGCGATGGGATATTTGTTGATATTTCGTCAGGCACACTTGAAGTTAAGAATGCAAAAGTTAAACATTTTTCCCGCTGGTGCTTTGTTCATTAAAAAAGATGAAAGCAAAAAAAATGAATAATGGCGTTGTACCGGGTTTGGCAGAAATTATTGATAAATACTTTGATGGAGCTGCCATGTTAAGCTTTACAAATGAAATCAAAGCCGTTACTGAGAAGCCTGATTTTTCACTGAAAGGAATAAATGATATTCTGGAAAACTCGGTTCAGGCTAAAGAAATTATTTGCAGGCAGGTTGATACCGCAATAACCCATGGAGAGAAAAATTTATCATTAGAAAAACAACTGCTGCTGTTTAACAGCCTTGGTAAACTCACAATCGAACTCGGCGAATTTACACTTGCCAAACATATCTTTCTTAAATCATTAAAGCTTGCTAACAAAGATGAGAAGTATGAAAATATTTCTGCATACTCATATTATATGCTTGGTGATATTTATAACCGTGAAGCACGCTGGGATAGAAGCCTTGAACATATTAAAAAGGCAGTAAAGTTATTCCAGGAACAGAAAGATGTTAAGGGTTTGGCTAAATGTAAAAACCTTATTGGCGTTATTTACCTTGGACAGGGAAAAATTAATTTAAGCAGCAAACATTTTGATGAAGGAATTTCCCTGCTCTCACATAAAAGAGATAAATCTATTCTGGCCCAAATAGAAACAAATCTCGGTATACTTAAAGGAATGCAGGGAGATTATGATTCTGCCTATACTTATTTCAGAAGAGCTTTATTGAAGTTTGAAGAAACAGGAAAACTTATCAGAATAGCTGAGGTGCGTTACAATCTTGGAATGCTGCACGCTCAGAAAAAACAATATGATCTTGCTCTTTCAGAATATGATCTCTGCCTTAAAATTTCTGTAAGTGCAAATTATATGCTTACACAGGGAATTGCATTGCTGGGTAAAGCTTCAATTTATGCCCATCAGGATCAACTGCAGTTGGCTAAAACTTTTGCAGATTCAGCTTTAAAGATAAGTACTAATCTGAATGATAAACTTTCCATCGCTGAGATTTATAAAATTTTCGGGATTATTGAACGAAAGAACGGAAACTATAAAACCGCTGAACAGCATTTTCAAAAAAGTATAAGATTAAACAGGGAATTGGGGAATGAACTTAATATTGCTGAAACATTAGTTGAGGAGGGCATCCTGTATAACGAAATGGATAAAAAGCATGAAGCAGAAATGTGTTTTATGGAAGCTGTAACTTACTACAATAAAATTGGTGCGATGGATGAGATTGAAAAAATCAACAGCTTAAAAAACTTTAAATAAAAACAGGTATTATCATGATTCAGCATTTTAATCCGGCATTTGATGAAAATAATTCTTTGTTGATGAATCATTACGCAGAGATAATTCCGTTTTTGTTGAAGGCAAACGCACAGCTCAAAAAAGAAAATCAGCAGTTGAAGGAAGGTATACATAATCTGCAGAAATCTTTAAAAGAATCCAGAGATGAATTAAATAAAGAAACTTTAAAAGCAGAGAAATGTGAATCAATTAAAAATGAGTTCCTTGCACAAATCTCCCATGAAATTAGAACACCGTTGAACATCATAATAAATTATACAGATTTAATAAGAGATGAATTAAGCGAACATATTAACGAGGAAACAGAATTATTCTTTAATGCAATTGAAGTTGACAGTAAACGGCTGATCAGAACAATTGATCTTATGCTGAACATGTCTACGCTTAATAACGGAAATTACAAATCAACACAGGAAAATTTTGATGTTGAATGTGTGCTTTCATCGGTGTTATCAGATTTCAGATTGGAAGCGCGGGATAAAAACTTAGATTTGCTCTTTGAACAGGAAGCTGCAAACAAATTAGTTTCTGCTGACAGATATGCGGTTCAGCAGGTTTTCATTCATCTGATTTCCAACGCTTTAAAATTTACAGAACACGGTTATATAAAGGTTAGAACCTATAATGACAGTGATCATATTTGTATTGATATCGAAGATACAGGCCGCGGTATTTCTGATGATTTCCTTGCAAAACTTTATGAACCTTTTACACAGGAAGATCATGGTTTCTCACGCCGTTATGATGGAAGCGGATTAGGTCTTGCGGTTGTTAATAAATACCTTCAATTGAATAATGGAAAAATAAAAGTTCAAAGCAAGACGGGTAAAGGGACAATCTTTACCGTAAAATTTAAGACGATGTGGAAATAATCTTGTAGCAAATCTCTCTTCAAATAATACTTTTACTTTTCATTTCAGCGGGGAATTCCTATTTGTATTTACGTTAAAAGATAATAAATTAAAAATCATTCTAACTACTTTTGGGTGATAAATGAAGCAGTTACAAGCGGTTTTTGTTTTGTTTCTTTCTTTAACCATCCTGTTGTATTCGGGTTGTTCAAATAATTCTGATGATAATTCAAGAATTATAATAGGAATGTATGCAGATGTTGAAACTTTAAATCCATTATATGCATTCAGCCCTAATGAAGGAAATATAACCGGGTTATTATTCTTATCATTAGTTCATCATACATGGAACAACGAACGCGGGGATATTGATACTCATCCCATGCTTGCTGAATCATGGCAATGGAATGATGATTCAACTTCAATTACCCTTAATTTGAGAGATGATGTTTACTGGAGTGATTCAATTCAGGTAACCGCTGAAGATGTTGTTTTTTCTTTTGATGCGTATTCACATCCTGATGTTCAAAGCAGAATGTATGGTTTATTTACAAAATTTTTAACTGATGAAAATAATCATATTATAATTGATTCAGTATTTAAGATTGAAAATCCATACAGACTCACTATAAATTTTTTACCGGGTTATGCGCCGTCATTGTTTGATCTCGATCTTTCTGTTATTCCAAAACATATTTTTAAAGATATTGACAGAAAGGAATATCCCGCCGCTGATTTTAATTTTTCTCCCGTTACAAATGGTCCATTCAAATTAAATAAATGGGAAAGAAATGAATTCATTTCACTTACTGCAAATAAGAAAAGTTTTCTGTATGATGATGAAGCAGTTAGTGAAATTATTTTTAAAGTTGTTCCGGATTATAATTCCCGTTTAACCCAATTAAAAAATGGTGAGATCGATCTGCTGAATGAAATTAATCCGAAAGATGCTGTTGAGTTAAAAAATATTTCAGAAATAAAAATTCAGAATGTAGAGGGGAGGGAAGTTGAGTATGTTGCATGGAATAATATTGATCCTGAATTATTTAGAAACGGAAAAACAGTTCCCCACAAATTATTTGGCAGCAATAAAGTCAGAACGGCACTTTCTCATGCTATAAACGCCGGAGAAATATTAAATGAGTATCTGTACAATTTTGGAATGCCTGCATCTGTTCCTGTATCTCCTATCTTTAAAAATTATGTTAACGCAGATTTACCGGAACATTACTCATACAATATTCAACAGGCAAAAAATATCTTAGCTGCTGAAGGATGGACTGATTCTAACAGGGATGGAATTCTTGATAAGAACGGAAAGGATTCCAAATTTAAATTATCAATTCCTGCAGGCAAACCAAGAAGAGAATTTGCTGCAACGCTTATTAAAAATAATTTAAAAGAGATAGGATTAGACGCAGAAGTTGAAAAACTTGAATTTGGTGTTTTTATTGAAAAATTATTTAATAAAGAAATGGATGCATGGATCGCGAGTAATTACATGCCGGTTCCGCTTGATCTTGAACCTGTTTGGCATAGTACGGCACCGTTTAACCTGATTAGTTACAACAATCCGCACGTAGATTTTATTATAGAAAAATTAAAGACAAATATTCCTCAAACAGATCGAGAAAATCTGTTCAAAGAGATACAGAAAATTATTTACGAAGACCAGCCAATTACATTTTTGTACTGGATTTCCGATATCGTTTGTTATAATTCACGATTGAGCAATGCTGATATAAACCCTTTGGGATTTGTTCAAAATTGCTGGAGCTGGAAGATTGAAGATTAAAAATTCATAAACTATTCATTCCACCCAACTTCATGTTCTTTAATCAAGGCAATAAGTGCCTTGCAGCATTTTAATCTCTGCTGAATCATAAAAGGTGTTGCAATAGATTAATTTCATTTATTATCTTACCGAATAAAATTCTAATATTAATATTAAATACAGAATGATTAACGAAAAAGACAGGAAAATCTTAGACATTCTTCAAAAAAATTCCAGAATCACAAATGCAGAAATAGCAAGGCAAATTAATATGGCTCCATCTGCAGTTCTTGAAAGAATCAGAAAACTGGAAAGCAAAAAAATTATTCAGAAGTATACAATTCGGATAAATCCGAATGCCGTTGAAAAAGATTTGCTTGCATTTGTACATGTGCGTGCAAGCGGCCCGGTTGTGGATCAGAAAACTGCAAAAGAACTGGCTAAAGTTCCCGAAGTGCAGGAAGTTCACATTGTTGCGGGAGAAGATTGTTTCCTTATAAAAATAAGAGCAAAAAATCCTGAAGATCTTTCCCGTCTGTTAAGAACTAAGATTGCAACTATAAAATCAATTCGTTCAACAAGTACAACGATTGTGCTGGAAACAGTTAAGGAAGAATCGGGAATGGTGATTTCAGACTAAATGATTTTTATCCGTTACTATTAAATTAAATATGAAGGAGTTTGAAATGGAAAATCAATTGGGAATCATTGGTTATGATTTTGTTGAATTCTATGTTGGCTCTGCAAAAATGTGGGCTTACTGGCATGCTAAAGCAATGGGACTTGAATTTACCGGATATGCCGGCCCAGAAACAGGCGTGAAGGACAGAGTTTCTTACCTGATGACAAAAAATAAAATCAAATTCATTATTACTTCTGCAACCAAACCTTCCAACTATGAAATTAATTCATTCATTCAGAAGCATGGAGATGGAGTAAAGCGCTGGTCACTCCAGGTGCCTGATGTAAAACATGCATTTGATACTGCCGTTAAAAATGGTGCAATTCCTGTTAAGAGTCCTAAAAAGTTTCAGGATGAAAACGGATTTGTTGAGGAAGCTGCAATCAAATTATATGATGATGCGGAAATTGTTTTTATAAACAGGAATAATTACAAAGGTGTATTCCGTCCGGGATTTCAAAAACCATATCAAAAGATGAATCTTAAAACTGAAGATACAGGTCTGCAGGAAGTTGATCATATTGTTGGCAACGTTCGTATTAATGAAATGAATTTATGGGAAAATTATCTTAATAAGAGTTTAAACTTTGAAACCTTCATTGAATTTGGTGCCGGAGATATTTCAACACAATATTCCGCATTGCTTTCAAAAGTGGTCAGATCAAAAGAAGGAGCGCCAATTAAAAATCCAATTAATGAGCCGTACGAGGGATTAAAGAAATCACAAATTGAAGAATACATTGACGAATATTTTGGTTCTGGTATTCAGCATATTGCATTAACTACAAACAATATAATTGATACGATTGCGCGGCTTCGTGAAAACGGCATGGAGTTTTTATCGGTTCCTGATGCTTATTATGATATCCTAAGAGAAAGAGGATTTAAAGTAACTGAAAATATTGATGACTTAAAGAAGCACGGAATTCTTTGTGATACTGAAGGGAAGGGATATTTGCTCCAGTTGTTTACAAAACCAGTGAGCGACCGCCCAACATTTTTTTATGAAATTATTCAAAGAAGGGAAGGAGCGGAAGGCTTCGGACAGGGAAATTTCCAATCATTATTTGAATCAATTGAACGCGATCAGCAATTGCGTGGAAATTTTGAAAGAGTTGAGAACGATTGAGTAATCAATAAATTCTTAAAAAATTATTAAGGAGGTTAGAGATGCCGTACTATGTGAGAGCAGGAAAACTTCCGCCGAAGAGACATATTACTTTTTATAAAGATGATGGAAAATCTCTTTACCGTGAAGAGCTTTTCAGTACTAAAGGATTTTCGGGGATATATTCAAACAAGTATCATCTTTACATGCCTCCGCAAGTTGATAGTATAAAAGAGCATTCCGGTTTTGATGCTCTGTTATGGGAGGATGCGCCGCTTCAATATTATCATTTTAAAACTGATAAAGTAGATTCCGGGGGAAATTTCTTAACTGCACGAAGAGAATTTCTTAAGAATAATCACTGCGTTGTTTCAACTGCAAATATTACTGAAGAAACTGATATGTTCTTCCGTAACAGCTTTATGCATGAATTGATTTTTGTTCATCACGGAAGCGGAGAATTTTTATCGGAGTACGGCATTTTAAAATTCGATCAATGGGATTACATTGTTGTACCAAAGGGAACAACATATCAATTCAAATTTAATTCCGGTGAAATACTGAAATTATTTATTATTGAATCTGATACTCCGTTTGATATTCCCGCGCATTTCAGAAATGAATACGGACAGTTGAAAGAAGATGCTCCATATTATGAACGTGATTTTAAAGTGCCGCAATTAACCGAACCAATTGATCAGCACGGAAGCTTCAAATTAATTCTTAAAGTTAGAGGAAGATATTTTGAATACGAACTGCCGCATCATCCGTTTGATGTTGTTGGCTGGGATGGTTTTTTATATCCTTACACATTTAACATAAAAGAGTACGCGCCAAAGGTTGGGAAAATTCATCTTCCGCCGCCGATTCATTTATTATTTACAACGCAGCATTTTGTTGTTTGTAATTTTGTACCGCGTTTGTTCGATTTTCATCCGCAGTCAATTCCGGCTCCGTATTATCATTCAAATGTAGACAGCGATGAGGTTTTGTATTATGTGTATGGCGATTTTATGTCCCGCACCGGAGTTGAAGAAGGTTCAATTACACTTCATCCAATGGGAATTCCGCACGGACCCCAGCCAGGGAAAACAGAAGCATCTATCGGCAAAAAAGAAACAGATGAGTACGCAATAATGATTGATACATTTGATCCGTTGAAGCTTACAGAAAATGTTAAGACAACAATGGTAGAAGATTATGAACATTCATGGCTTGAGAAAAAATGATTAACGAAAGATTTTATGATACGAATTCCAAATCATATTGTTGAATTAAAACCGTACAAAGCCGGCAAACCAATTGATGAGCTTGCACGTGAAAAACAACTGAATAAAATTGTTAAACTTGCTTCAAATGAAAATCCTTTGGGACCTTCTCCAAAAGCTTTGCAGGCAATCATCCGTAATTTGGGTAAGCTCCACCGTTATACAAATCCTTGTGCATACAAGCTTGTAAATGCAATTGCAAATAAGTTCAATAAAAATCCTGAACAAATTGTTACAGGCAGTGGCTCTGATTCAATTCTTCAATATATTATTACAGCGTTTAGTGATGAAGATGATGAGATATTAACTTCCGAAGGAACATTTATCGGCTGGTATGTAAATGCTGATAAATATGGAAGAAAATCACAAAAGGTTCCGCTGAGAAATTATCATTTTGATCTTGATGAAATTGCTGAAAGAATAAATAACAGGACAAAGATTATCTATCTTGCAAATCCTAATAATCCTACCGGAACAATGTTTACCAGAAATGAATTTGATCATTTCCTAAAATTAATTCCCGATGATATTTTAATTGTACTTGATGAAGCTTATACTGTATATGCAGAAGAGATTTCAGATTATCCCAACGGATTAGACTATGATCTGGAAAATCTTATTGTGTTAAGAACTTTATCAAAAGCTTACGGACTTGCAGGATTGAGAATTGGATTTGCAGCTGCGCAGCCTTATTTAATCAGAGAATTGTACAAGGTAAAACTTCCGTTTGAACCAAACCTGCTTGCACAGGAAGCCGCAATTTCTGCTCTTGATGACGATGAATTTATAAGAAGAACAGTTGCACAGAATAAAAAATCTTTATCAGTCTTTAAAAATAAATTTGATGAACTTGGAATTGAATATATACCAACTGCTTCTAATTTTTATTTAATGATTTTTCCATCAGAAGAAATTGCTGCTGAATTTAATATTCAGTGTTTGAACAGAGGATTAATTTTGAGGCATGTGAAATCATTTGGAATTCCCAACGGGATAAGAATTAATTCAGGCACTGATGAAGAAACTGAGTTTGCAATTAATGTAATTAAAGAAGTACACTCACTCATTCACGAAAAATTCAAAATGAATCTTGAACTTTAACTTTGAGGAAAGTAAATGAAACTTGTATCGTATGAACGAAATACTGAACAGCGGGCCGGAATATTTTATGAAGATGATGTTTATGATATTCAGAAAAATGCTGAATTAATAAAAGAAGTTTGCCCTTCTTCAATGGAATTAATTTTAAAAGGCGAAACCGCAATGATGCAGGTAGTACGAAGAGTTTACAATTTAGTGTTGGAAGGAAAAGCAAAACCTGAATCTGATAAACCTGTAAAAATTTTGGCTCCTGTTCCAAAACCTTCATCATGCAGGGATGGATATGCATTTCGTCAGCATGTTGCAACGGCAAGAAGAAACCGTGGTGTTGAAATGATTCCCGAGTTTGATCAGTTTCCCGTATTTTATTTTACAAATCATAACGCAATTTATGGACCGGGTGAAATTGTTGTTGAAGAAGACCATTTGCTTAAACTTGATTTTGAACTTGAAGCTGCAATAGTAATTGGTAAAGCAGGAAAAAATATTCCAGCATCTGAAGCTGATAATCATATTGCCGGCTACACAATAATGAATGATTTTTCTGCACGCCTGCTTCAGAGTGAAGAGATGAAATTAAATCTTGGCCCGGCAAAGGGAAAAGATTTTGCAACAGTAATTGGTCCCTGGCTAGTAACTCCTGATGAACTAGATGATTATAAAATATTAACTCCGTTTGGTTTAAAATATGATTTGCAAATGAGAGCATTTCATAATGATAAACTTATATCTGAAGGAAATTTAAAAGATATGAACTGGACGTTTGCTGAGATAATTGAACGTGCATCTTATGGAGTTGAATTGCAGCCGGGTGATGTGATTGGTTCCGGAACTGTAGGTACAGGATGTTATCTTGAATTAAACGGCACATGGGCTCTTGAGGCAAAGGAACGTGATGAAGAGTTTACTCCTGTTTGGCTTGAAGAAGGTGATAGTATTGAACTTGAAATTAGCGGACTCGGACGGTTAAAAAATAAAATTGTAAAGTCCAAAGAATCATATTCTATTTTATCAAAGAGAAAATCAGTTCATGCTGCATTTTGAACCAAAAGATCTTTCACAATCTGAGGTGCACAGAATTATTTTAGGTGGAGTTGCACCGCGCCCCATCGCATTAGTTTCAACTCTTTCCGTTGATGGAATACCAAACCTTACACCGTTTTCCTTTTTTAACGCATTTGGATCTAATCCACCCGTAATTGCCTTCTCACCATCAAGAAGAGGAAGAGATGCAACATTAAAAGATACATACCACAACCTAATTGGAACAAAAGAATGTGTTGTTCAATCTGTTACTTATTCAATGGTTGAGCAGATCAGTCTTGCATCAACAGAATATCCGCCAGAGGTTGATGAGTTCATTAAAAGCGGATTAACTCCAATTGACTCAGATATTGTTAAACCTAAACGGGTAAAGGAATCACCTTTTCAGATGGAATGCAGACTCTTGCAAATGCATAGTTTTGGTGATGGCGGTGCTTCTGCAAATATTGCTATTTGTGAAGTTCTGAAATTTCATGTTGCAGAAGATATTTTTAGAAATGGAATCATTCAGCCAGATCTGATTGATCTTGTTGCAAGAATGTCTGCGAATTATTACTGCAGAGCAAATGGTAATGCAATTTTTGAAGTTGAAAAACCGGTTAATAAGAAGGGAATAGGATACGATAATCTCCCGCAGCATATTAAGGACTCAGATATCTATTCAGCAAACAATTTAGGTAAATTCGGAAATATTGAATCAATTCCTTCCGGGCCTGAAGTGAAAAATTTTATTGATGAATATCTCAATATCAAATTAGATAATTATGAACCAGGTGAAGAAGCCTTTCATAGATATTTAAGGAAGAGAAATTACAAATATATGCTGAAGGCCGCTCTTGAACTGAATATTGAAAAACAAAAAAAATTTTTAGAACAAACAGCAAAATGTGCTTTGGAGGAAAATGATATTCTCTTTGCGTGGAAAACCGCATTACATGCCGGCAAAATCTAAACTCATTTGATTTATCCATTTTATTTTTTATCTATAAGAAACACAAACCACTTTTAATTATGAAAAAACCGCTTTGGATTCCATCTGCAGAACAGGTGAGTAATTCCAATATTACTTCTTTCATGCGTTATGTTGAAAAACTAACAGGTAAAAGAATCGGCACATATGATGAATTATATAATTGGTCTGTTGAGAATATTGAAGAGTTCTGGAAATCAATCTGGATTCTTTCGGGTATAATTCATTCAAAAGAATATGAAAGTGTTTTAACAGAGAGAAGAATGCCCGGTGCAAAATGGTTTAGCGGTGCAGAATTAAATTTTGCAGAGAATCTTTTACGCTTCCGTGATGATCAGACTGCATTAATCAGTTACAGCGAAAATCATGAACCTGAACGAATCAGTTATAAAGAACTTTATAATCTTACTGCAAGATGTGCAGAAGGTTTAAAGCAGCTTGGCGTCAAAGCAGGTGATAGAGTAGCAGGATTTGTTACAAACATTCCTGAAGCAATTATAGCTATGCTTGCTGCTGCCAGTTTGGGCGCAATATGGAGTTCGTGCTCCCCGGATTTTGGTATTAAGGGAGTTTTGGACAGATTCGGGCAAATTCAGCCCAAAATTTTATTTGCGGTTGAAGAATATTCCTACAATGGTAAAATTACTAACTGCGCTGAGAAGATTAAAAACATAGCAGAACAAATTCCGCAGATTGAAAAAATTGTATTAATCCGTAAAGAAAAATTTGAAATCAATTTAACTTCAGAGCAAATTCCTAACACTATATATTTTAATGAACTTACAGATAATAGTGCGCAGAATTTAGAGTTTGAACAACTGCCGTTTGATCATCCGGTTTATATAATGTATTCATCAGGCACAACCGGTAAACCAAAGTGTATTGTTCACGGAGCAGGCGGGACGTTGCTTCAGCATTACAAAGAACTTTCACTCCATTCCGATTTGAAAAGACAGGATGTAATTACATATTTCACAACTTGCGGATGGATGATGTGGAACTGGCTGATAAGCTCTTTAAGTATCGGAGCAAGTATTCTGCTTTATAATGGAAGTCCGGTCTATCCTGATCCGAGTATTTTATGGAAATTAATTGAAATTGAAAAAATTTCAATTTTTGGAACAAGTCCGAAATTCCTTTCTTTGTGTGAAAAGGAAAAAGTACAGCCCGCAAATTATAATCTTGATTCACTAAGAATAATCCTTTCAACAGGTTCACCATTATCTGAAGAAAATTTCAATTGGGTTTATAATAATGTTAAATCTCATCTTCAACTCTCTTCAATTTCAGGCGGAACAGATATAATTTCATGTTTCATGCTTGGATGTCCCAATCTGCCTGTTTATCCTGGAGAGATTCAATGCCGTGGTCTTGGAATGAAGGTGGCAGCTTTTGATGAGAAAGGAAATTCTGTTACAGGAAAAAAAGGTGAATTGGTTTGCATAGAACCTTTTCCTTCAATGCCCATTTATTTTTGGAATGATCCGGATAATGAAAAATATAAATCAGCGTACTTTGATTTTTATTCCGGTGTTTGGAGACATGGTGATTTTATTGAAATTTCTGAACATGGTGGAGTGATTGTTTATGGAAGATCGGATGCAACATTAAATCCCGGCGGAGTACGAATTGGCACAGCAGAAATCTATAATATTGTTGAAGCAATGGATGATATAGTTGATAGTTTGGTAATCGGGCAAAACCAGAATAATGATGTTAGAATAATTTTGTTTGTTGTTTTAAAGGAAGGAATAAATTTATCGGATGAAATTATCAATCAAATTAAAACTGAAATAAGAGCCCAGGCTACTCCGCGCCATGTGCCTCAAAAAATTCTGCAAATAAAAGAAGTACCGCGAACAATAAGCGGAAAAAAAGTTGAGCTTGCTGTAAAAAAAATAATTAACAATGAGCCTGTTGAAAACAGAGATGCACTTGCTAATCCCGAATCGCTTGAGCAATTCAGAAAATTAGTTCCTCTTTTATATGTTTAATACTATATTTGCGAAACTACTTTCAAATATATGAGGCTTAAATGAGTAATTTCTCCAGGGAGGTTCGGGGGGATGTTGTAATAGAAAGTGTTAATCTGCCAAGGGCTACAATGAAAGAGTCCGAGGAGTTCAAAAAAATTTTGATGGAAGATATTAATAACGGCTATACTAATCTCGTTATTGATTTGAATGGTTGTGAGTTTATGGATTCAACTTTCCTGGGAACATTAGTTATTGCCTTGAAAGAAGTTTTTAGAAGAGGCGGTGATCTTAAAATTGCTGCTGCTCATTCCGATGCTCAGGCTATTCTTGAAATAACAGGAACCGCAAAAGTATTTGAACAATACATCTCTATTGATGAAGCTGTAAAGAGTTTTGGTTAAATTTAAGAACTGCTGATGCTTCGTTTAAATATGAAAAGGTTGAGATGATTGTTATTAAAAAATTTGTGTTTAACCCTTTCTCTGAAAACACCTACATAATCTGGGATGAGGAAACATCCGAAGCAATGATAGTTGATCCGGGATGTGTTGATCCTTATGAAGAAAACAAATTGATTGAAATTATCAGCCGGAATAATCTCACAGTAAAATATTTAATTATAACTCACTGCCACATTGATCATATATTTGGAATAAACTTCATCAAAACCAGATACAATCCTCTCTATGTTGCACCGGAACTTGATATGCCTTTGCTTGAAAATTCCGATAAACAAGCAGCCGCTTTTGGAATTGAATATGAACTTCCTCCTATGCCTGATGATTATCTTTCCGAACAAACAAAATTAAATCTTGGTTCATCTGACATTAAAGTGATTTTTACTCCCGGCCATTCTCCCGGTGAACACAGTCTTTATTTTGAAAAGGAAAAATTCTGTCTTTCAGGAGACGTACTTTTTCAAAACAGCATTGGCAGAACTGATTTATGGGGAGGAGATTATCAAACATTAATTGATTCTATAAGGAATAAATTATTCAGCCTGCCCGATGAAGTTATTATTTATCCGGGGCATGGTGATAATTCAAAAATTGGAATTGAGAAATCTGAAAATCCTTTTCTGAAATTCTGATAAATCATTTCTTCATCTTCATAATGTTTGATATAAATTTTCACTTGAATATATTGCAATAAAAATATCATTCGTCTTCATTCAACTTAAAAGCAGCGCCGGTGAAGAATTATAAAATTTACTTACTTACTTATTTTCTTCTTTGGATAATCTTATTTGAGTTTTTACTTCCCCCAAACAATGTACTTCCAAAGCCTTCAATTGTGCTGCTTTCATTCGGTGATTTGAGGAAAGATTATGAACTGCCGGTAAATTATTTATCAACTATTACTTCAATTTATGTTTCGCTTCTTGCCGCTTACTTTCTGATTCGTATGCTGGTGATATATTTAATCAAATCGGGAAGCAGACTTCCTGATTTCATTTTTTCACTTGAGTGGTTTTCTGAATTTATTCCCGGAATTGTGATTGGAATGCTTCTTATATACTGGTTCCCGGATTCAGAATACATTGAATTTATTTTTGCGTTCATCACCGCATTTGCATCCATGATGATCAAAATGCAGAATGAAGTTTTAACAGTTCCTAAAGAATATATTTATTCTGCCGCTTCTCTTGGAATCAACGATAATATGATAAGCAGGTACGTTAAATGGAAAGCAGTTCAGCCGCAATTAATAAAACATATTTTTACACTTCACTTCTATTTATGGTCAATGATAATCGCATTTGAATTTATCAAAGGCGGGTACGGTTTGGGATCAGTTTTAAGAGATGCACTGGCTTATCGTGATCTTTCAGCATTGTTCTCAACTTTTGTAATTATTGGTTTAACAATTTATATCGGCGGACTTGTAATCAGGTATTTGAAAAATAAATTCTTTTCCTGGAGAGCAGTGTGAGTAAAAATCTTTTAACTGTACAGAATTTATACAAGTCTTTTATTTCAATTTCCGGTTTGAAGTTAGTCATCTTAAAGAATATTAATTTTTCTTTTAACACCAATGAAGAAAAAGCAAAAATGATTTCGATACTTGCGCCGTTTGGTGCGGGTAAATCAACATTGCTCAGGCTAATATCAGGGTTGGAATCACCTGATGAAGGAAAAATTATTTTAGGTGAAGAGGAAATTATATCAGCAGATGGAAACATTATTTATGTTCCTGAAAAGCCAGCTTCATTTCCATGGTATGATGTAAGAAGAAATATTGAATTTCCTTTAAAAGCTGCTGAAGTAAAAAATCCCAACAGTGTAAAAAATTTAATATCACTTGTTGGTTTATCAGGATATGAAGATCATTTCCCGCACAATTCAAGTTATGGTTTCAGATTCCGTGTTACACTTGCACGTGCGCTGGTTGTGAATCCAAAATTAATTTTGATTGATGATTCATTTAAAATTATGGATGCTGAAACACGTAATGAAATTTATCTTCTCCTTAACAGAATAAATAAAGAACTGAACATTAATTTTTTAATTGCAACAACAAATATTCATGAAGCAATTTTCCTTTCAGATGAAATTTTTTTAATGAAGAAAGATCCCGGTTATATCTTCAGGCAAATTTCTGTTAATGAAAAATTTCATTCTACGGAATTTGTTGTAACTAATGAAGTGATTTCATTCAGAAATGAAATTGAGTCTTATTTCAGAAAAGAAGGGAATATCGAAACAACAAATTTTTCAATATGAATTATGGATGATAAAATAAAATATCTGAAAGAAAAGAAAGAACAAGCAAAGCTTGGCGGCGGTGCAGAAAAAATAAAGAGCCAGCATGATAAGGGAAAACTTTCTGCAAGAGAAAGAATTGAGCTCCTGGTTGATGAGGGAAGTTTCGATGAAATTGATATGTTCGTTAAACACAGGGCAAAAGATTTTGGCCTTGATAAACAACATTATCCCGGTGATGGAGTTGTAACAGGTTTTGCAAAAATTGATGGAAGACCGGTTGCGGTTTTCAGCCAGGATTTTACCGTCTTCGGCGGCTCACTTTCAGAATCTCATGCAGAAAAGATTGTTAAGATTATGAAGACGGCAATGAAAATTGGTGTTCCTGTAATTGGTCTGAATGATTCAGGTGGAGCGAGAATTCAGGAAGGTGTTGTGAGCCTTGGCGGTTATGCAGATATTTTTTTACTGAACACTTTAGCATCCGGAGTTGTACCGCAGATTTCGGTTATTATGGGTCCTTGTGCTGGCGGCGCAGTTTACTCACCGGCAATTACTGATTTTATCTTCATGGTTAAAAATACAAGCTACATGTTTGTTACTGGTCCAAATGTGGTTAAAACTGTAACTCACGAAGATGTAACATTTGAAGATCTCGGCGGAGCTGAAACACATGCTTCAAAAAGCGGAGTTGCACATTTCACTTTTGATAATGAAGTTGAAACGCTGCTGCAGGTTAAAAAATTGCTCAGTTTTCTTCCGTTAAATTACCTGGATAAACCGATTGAGAAAAATTTTGATCCCGAAGCACTTGTACCTGATGAAAGATTGAACAGTATAATTCCTGATAATCCAAATAAACCATACAATATGAAGGAGATAATTCATCTTCTTGTGGATGATAATGATTTTTTTGAAGTTCATTCAAACTGGGCTGAAAATATTATTGTTGGATTTGCACGCATAGGCGGATCAACAGTTGGAATAGTTGCAAATCAGCCGGAAGTTTTAGCCGGAGTACTTGATATTAATTCATCAGTTAAAGGTGCACGGTTTGTCCGTTTTTGTGATGCTTTCGGAATTCCGCTTTTGGTTCTTGTAGATGTACCCGGATTTTTACCCGGAACAGAACAGGAGTGGAATGGTATCATACGGCACGGCGCAAAATTATTATTTGCGTTTTGTGAAGCAACAGTACCGAAAGTTACTGTTATTACAAGAAAAGCATACGGCGGAGCTTATGATGTGATGAACTCAAAACACATTCGTGGTGATTTTAATTACGCATGGCCATCTGCAGAAATTGCGGTTATGGGTCCGAAAGGTGCTGTTGAGATAATCTTCAAAAAGGAAATAACAAAGGCAGAGAATAAAGAAGCAGAAATTGAAAAGAAACTTGCTGAATACATTGAAAAATTTGCCAATCCTTACATTGCCGCCGAAAGAGGATATATTGATGATGTTATTGAGCCGAAAGATACAAGAATTATACTGGTAAAAGCTTTTGATATGTTGAAGACGAAGGTGGACAGCAATCCTAAAAAGAAACACGGAAACATTCCTCTTTAACTTTCCTTAAAATTTAAGTTATTATAATAAAGAACTTTATGCTGACTAATTCATTTTCTACTTGATAAAGGAGAATCGATAAGTTATATTCAACTCTTAAAATATAAAAATATGGAGATACTGAATGATTAAAAGAATTCTACCGTTTGTAGTTATCTCTTTATTTTCTCTGCTCTTTGTATCATGCGGCGGAAATAAAGAGATAACCAAAAGCGATGAAACAGGGGAAAACAAACCTCAAACAACTCATAAAAGTGGAATAGTTTCTGAAATGTTGGAACAGGCAAGACAATATTATGTTTCAGCACTTGCCAAACAGGAGGTTAACAGCACCACCGAAACAATTACCAACTATGAAGCTGCACTTCGAATAATTAATAATTTGAGTTATTATCCCGGAATTGAAGATAATGCTGCATATCTTGAGCTGGAAAATTCAATTATTGATGATTACAAAAAATACGTTGATGGTTTAGCTGAACTTCCGGTTGATGTTTCATTTGCTGCACTTGAAGAATGGATGGGAAAGACAATGCCTGAACCTTCCATTACCGCCGGAGAAATTATTCCGGGGCAATCTCCATTAGTTATTCCTGCAGAAATTCCGCTTGAAGTTAATTCAACTGTTGAGCAGTGGATAGAATTCTTTACAGGGCGCGGAAGGAAACACATGAATCTCTGGCTTTCAAGATCAGGAAAATATTTTCCGATGATGACCAGAATTTTTGATGAAGAAGGTGTGCCGCGCCAGTTAGCTTATTTGAGTATGGTAGAAAGCGCATTAAATCCAACAGCGCGTTCATGGGCAAGCGCAGTTGGTTTGTGGCAGTTCATTAAAACTACAGGAAAAATGTACGGACTTGAATCAGATTTTTATATTGATGAACGGAGAGATCCTGAAAAATCAACACGCGCCGCTGCAAAGCATTTACGTGATTTATACAGAAGTCTGGATGATTGGTATCTTGCTTTAGCAGCTTATAATTGCGGTGAGGGAAGAGTTCAGCGTGCAATCAGAAGAGCCGGCGCCAGAGATTATTGGGCCGCTTATAAATATCTTCCAAAAGAAACAAGAAGCTATGTACCACAATATATTGCTGTGTGTTTGATCGGAATGAATCCTGAAAAATATGGATTCACCGAAATTGTTTTTGAAACTCCACACCAGTATGATACCTTTACTGTTAATGAAGCAATTGATTTGAGTTTTCTTGCAAGCTGCGCCGGAGTTTCTCTTGAAACACTGCAGGATATGAACCCGGAGCTCACCCAGAACAGTACTCCAAATCATGCTTATGAATTAAAAATTCCGAAGGGAAAATCTGAAATATTTGCGGCTAATCTGCAGAACATTCCTGAAACTGCAAAACGTACCTATCTTGTTCATACTGTAAGAAAAGGAGAATCATTATCAAAGGTTGCAAATAAATACGGCGTAACAGTTAATGATCTTGCTGATGCAAATAACATTTCCACCCGTACAAAATTATCAATTGGTGTAAAATTAAGAATACCTGTTTCAGGAAATATTTCTGAAAGAGATTATGCATATAACACTAATACTGAAGTTGCTGAAGAATCGGATGAATATGTATCTCCGTATTTAGCATTGAATAAAAATCTTCAATCAAATGAAGAAGCAGAAACAGAAACGATTGATGAGAGCAGTGAGATAGCAGAAGTTAGAGAAGCAAATGAAACTTCAACAGAAACTTTAGCATCCACACAGCAAATTATTCCTGAAGGCAAAGCTCCTGTAACTTACACAGTTAAAAAAGATGACAGCCTTTTGGGCATCGCTGATCTCTTCAACACAAGAGTAAGCGATATAAGAAACTGGAATAATATTCCTTACACACAAACAATCAGTATAGGACAAAAGCTTACTATTTATGTAGAAGAAGCTCAAAAAGAATTTTACGCAAGTCTTGATAATCAAACCCGGATTGAAAAAACTGTAACAAGCAGTACAACAGCAGCTAAAAATAACAACTCATGGATTTATCATACTATAAGAAGAGGAGAAAATCTCAATTCAATAGCTGCACGTTACGGCGTAAATATTAATTCACTGAGAGACTGGAACAATATTTCCGGAAGCAGAATTTATGCAGGTAAGAAATTAAAAATCTATACAGATAAAACAGCAAGTTATACTGCTTCAAACGATAACACATCTGTTACAAAATCATCTCCATTCAGATACAAAATTAAAAGAGGCGATACAATAAGTGAGCTTGCTGAAAAATTTGGTGTAAGTGTTTCTAAAATCAGATCATGGAATAATCTGAGTGGTGATAAATTAATTGCAGGCAAAACTCTTAAAATCTATGCAGATGATAACAACACTTCATCGCTTGGAGACAAAACCACAAAAACAAATTCTAATATTACTTACTATAAAGTTCAGCGCGGTGATGCAATTGGTTTGATTGCCGAGAAGTTTAATGTTTCTGTTTCATCAATAAGACAATGGAACGGATTAAGAAGCAATAAAATTATTGCCGGTTCGACTCTAAAGATTTATTCTGATGCGGGAGTAAATGATATTCCTGAAACATCTTCATCAAACAGCAAAACAAAAATTCATCGTGTTGGAAGAGGTGAATCACTTTACACAATTGCGAGAGCTTACGGAATGACTGTTCAACGGTTAAAAACATTGAACAATCTTACAGGAAATAAAATTCTTGCCGGACAAAAATTGAAAGTAGATTAATATTTAGTAATTTTAACATTGTAAATTTTAAATAGTTCTTATTTAATTCATCCGAAGCCGTTAGGAGTGGGGCTAAAGCCCCTGAGATTATATCCTTAAACCTGATCTGGATAATGCCAGCGTAGGGAAACGGGCTAAAAGAATAATTGAGTTTAGCCGTTTCACCGATTAAATCGGATATAACGGCTTTTTAATTTTAAAGAGGAGATCATGAAAAACTTAATTATTCTTTTGTTAATTGCTGCAGCTCAAATTTCTGCGCAAATAAAAATAAGTGGTTACGTATTTGATGCTCAAACAAAACAGCCGCTGTCTTCTGCAAATCTGACTACAACCCAAACTTCAACAGGCACAGCTTCAGATGTAAACGGATATTTCTCTTTAAATGCTTCCGGAAATGAAGATACATTAAAAGTAAGCTACATTGGTTTTGATTCTCAAATAATTCCTTTAATAAATTTAGATGATTTAAATTCAATTACAATTTATCTTCAGCCGGGAATTATTCCATCTCAAACAGTTTTGGTTAAAGGAAGTCTTGGAACAAAAGGAATAACGCCGCTTGCTTTTGATAAGGTTGACAGAAAGGATATTGAAGAGAATTACACAGTTCAGGATATTCCGCAGTTTCTTGGTTCACTTCCATCAACTACATTTTATTCTGAGAACGGAAACGGCGTTGGTTACAATTATATAAGCATCCGCGGATTTGATCAGCGGAGAATCTCAGTCTCAATTAATGGAATTCCGCAGAATGATCCGGAAGATCATAATGTCTATTGGCTTGATTTTCCTGATTTACTTGCAAGCACAGAATTGATTCAGGTTCAGCGTGGTGCAGGCTCCGGTGTATTTGGATATCCGGCGATCGGCGGTTCAATTAATATCATTACTTCTGCATTTTCAAATAAACCATCTGTAAATGTTTCAGCATCTGCAGGAAGCTACAACACAAAAAAATATTCTGCATCATTTTCCAGCGGTTTAATTAATAACAAGTATTCTATTTATGCAAAGCTTTCACAAATCAGAACAGGCGGCTACAGAAATCTTGGCTGGGCTAAATTCAATTCATATCATCTTTCTGCGGTAAGATATGATGACAACCTGACAACACAAATCAATTTATTTGGCGGACCGATTGAAGATGGGCTTGCCTACACCGGACTTCCTAAATTTGCTGTTAAAAATAAAGAGTTGAGAAAAGCAAACTATTCATACTGGGAAACGGAAGGAAATGAATTAACTTATACAGTGCAGAGGCGCCCGGAAGAATTAGAGAATTTTTCCCAGCCCCATTATGAAATGCTGAACGAACTTAAACTTAATGATGATGTAACAATTAACTCCGCGCTTTTTCTTGTAATCGGAAGCGGCTTTTTTGATTACGATGGTTCGTGGTCAATATTTTATGATGATTATTTCCGCCTGCTTCAGAATGGATATGATTCAAATTATATACCTGTAAATGCGTTAATCCGTGCACAGGTTGAAAATAAACAATTCGGCTGGATTCCAAGAGTAAGAATTAAACATACAAATGGTGAATTAATTATTGGCGGTGAGTTCCGCAAACATAATTCGGAACATTGGGGGAGTATAAATTACGCTGAAAATCTTCCTCCGAATCTTCCAAAAGATTACAGGTATTATTTTTATAACGGGAGTAAAAATATTATAAATGGATTTATTCATGAATCGTACAGAGTATCTGATAATTTAAATCTGCTTGGTGAACTTCAGGCTGCTTATCATAAATATAAATTTATGAATGAACGATATGAAGCAAATGAATTTGAAGTAAGCGGGTTTTTCCTTAATCCACGTATAGGAATAAATTATAAAATTTCAAACAAACAAAATTTATACTTTTCATTTGCACGGGTTACAAGAGAACCGCGCTTAAAAAATTACTATGATGCTGCTGAATCAAGTGCCGGTGAAATACCGCAGTTTGAAGTTGTTAATGGCAGATTTGATTTTGATAATCCACTGGTTAAACCTGAAACCATGAATGATTTTGAATTCGGCACTTTACTGGCTGATGAAAATTATTCCGTGAGTTTAAATTTGTTTTACATGCTTTTTAATGATGAGATTGTGAAGAACGGACAACTTGACCGCTTTGGTCAGCCGGTTACCGGAAACGTTGATAGAACAATTCACTCGGGAATTGAAATTTCGGGATTAGTAAAATTTCCCGATTCATTTGAAATATTTGCCAACGCAACATACAGTAAAAATACTATCAGCAGTGGTTTAGAATATATTGATGGAAATACGCCAATTGATTTAAGCGGAAACAGGATTGCAGGTTTTCCGGATTTTCTTGCAAATGCCGGAATTACCTTCCGGAAAGCCGGATTACATATGCAGCTAACAGCGAAATATGTTGGTAAGTTTTATTCAGATAATTACGATGAAAGGTTAAATGAATACCTTTTGCAGAATCCGGCATTTGTTTCTTATTCCGATAATGCAAATGATGCATATTTTACCATTGATTTCTACGGCAGTTATGAAATGAATTTTTTCAATTCTTTAACGCCTTCAAAAGTATTTTTCCAGATAAATAATATTTTTGATGAATTGTATTCAGCTTATGCAATCGGGCAGGAATTTTTTCCCGCAGCAGAAAGAAATTTTCTGGTTGGAATTCAGGTAAGTTTATAAGTTTTCTTTGTTGAAAAATTGAATTAGAAAGAAAAGCATGATCAATAAATGTATCATTCTTGCAAACGGAAGACCGCCTAAAAAAAATGTGATTACTTTCTTAAAGAAACGAAATTACAACACATTAATCTGCGCCGATGGCGGCGCTAATTACGCAAGAAAATTAAATCTGATTCCGGATAAAATAATCGGAGATTTGGATTCAATTTCTTCTGAAACGCTGAGTTATTTCAAAAAGAAATCTGAAATAATTCATTTGAAAAGGCAGGATGATACAGATGTTGAAAAATGTTTGAAGCATGCAATTGAAAATAATTTTAAAAGCGCGCTTTTACTTGGAGTAACAGGAGACAGGCTCGATCATACATTGTGCAATCTTGGAATAGTGATTAAGTTTTTTAAAAAGATAAAACTTCAAATTGCGGCTGAAAATTCTTTATTAACTCCTTACACCGGGAATATTGAACTGAAAACAATTCCCGGTGAAACTATATCACTTTACGGATTTGATTTGCAGACAAAAATATTTTCATCAGGATTAAAATATCCTTTACGAAACACAGCATTGCCTTTTGGAAGGAAAGAAAGTACAAGCAACCGGGCAGTTGCGGATAAAATTCATTTGAAAATTCAAGGGGGAATAATTTTCGTGATTCGTAACTTTAATGTAATCAGGAAGCATCAACTTTTTGAAAATCTGTTATAACAATAATTTATTGACTGAATTTTAATTGGAACATTTTTGGTCTCCTTCAACAATTTAGATATTATAATCATTATACTCTTCTTTCTTATTCTTTTATTAGTTGGATTTTTTGCCAGCAGAAAGAGTGGAGAAGGAGCAGACGATTATCTTTTATCAGGCAGAAAAGTTGGACTCTTTCTATTTGTTCTAACAAACGTTTCAACATGGTACGGGGGCATTCTTGGCGTTGGTGAGTTTACATACCATTACGGAATTGCAAGCTGGTTTACACAGGGATTTCCCTATTACATTTTTGCTTTTTTGTTTGCATTATTTTTTGCAAAGAAAATCCGTGAAGCATCACTCTTTACTATTCCTGATAAGCTGACAGAAGTTTATGGAAGAAAAGCAGGGTTGCTGTCTGCTATTCTTGTTTTTGTTCTTGTATCGCCTGCGCCGTATCTATTAATGGCTGCGGGATTGATTTCATTAATTTTTAACATTCCCGTATTTGCAAGTCTATTAATTGCATTAATCATTTCTGTGGCGTATTTAATAAAAGGTGGGTATAAATCTGATCTGTACACGGATGTATTTCAATTCTTTGTAATGTTTGGCGGATTCATTCTGATTGTACTTCTTGCATATATGAATCTTGGCGGAACCGAATTCCTGATTGAAAAACTACCTGAAGAACATCTGCAGTTAACGGGGGGAGCTTCACCTGTTTATATCTCAATATGGTTTTTAATTGCGCTATGGACTTTTGCAGATCCCGGCTTCCATCAAAGATGTTATGCTGCAAGGAGTGGCAAAATTGCAACGGCGGGAATTTTAATCTCAATTTTATTTTGGGCGCTGTTTGATTTTCTTACAACAACAACAGGCTTATATGCAAGGGCATTGCTGCCTGATTTAAAGCAGCCTGTACTTTCATTTCCATTGCTTGCGGAAAAAATTTTATCACCCGGATTGAAGGGAGTTTTTTATGCCGCGATGTTTGCAACAATAATGTCAACTCTCAACAGCTTTCTCTTTTTAAGTGCCACAACCATAAGCCGTGATTTTATTTTCAGATTAAAAGGGGAGAAAGATGAAAAAAAACTAAAACAGTTTACAATTTATGGATTATTGATTACCGGAATGCTTGCAATTATTCTCGCATTGTCTATTCCTTCCGTCATAGAAATCTGGTACACTATCGGATCTTTCTGCATACCGGGGATAATAATTCCTGTAATAAGTTCCTATTATCCAAAAATTAAGATCGATAAAAGGATAATTTTTGCGGAAATGATATTTTCAGTTTTCTTAAGTGTTGTGTGGAATTTTCTCCGCAGCAATTTTGCTGAAGATGAAATATTATACCAGGTTGAACCGATGATAGTTGGAATTGTTACTGCAGTAATAATTCATTTTATTGGATTGATGAAGAAGTAAAAAATAATTTTTAAAAACTTTTCTCTACGGCAGCTTCTATTCACCTTTATTTTCAATTTCATAGGGTTCTTTACGTTTTTTCATTAGTGATAATACAACCGAACCGCCCAGGCAGATGATTATAAAAGCTAAAGAAATCTCGGTAGGAATTTTATAGAAATCTGAAACAAGCATTTTAATGCCAACATAAAATAACACTATGGCTACGCCGTACTTCAGGTAGATAAACAAATCCACAACGCCTGCAAGTGCAAAGTATAACGCACGCAAACCGAGTATTGCAAAAATATTGGATGAAATAATAATAAACTCGTCATGGGTGATAGCAATTATTGCTGGAATTGAATCAACGGCAAAAACTATATCTGATGATTCAATCAACAGGAAGGTGAGGAACAGGCTGGTTATATAAATCTTATTATTCTTCTTTACAAAAAAATGATTGCCGTTATACTCGGGAGAAAATTTAAAATACTTTACTGCAAGTTTAATTAACCAGTTATTTTCGTAATCAATTTTTGCTTCTCCGCCAAAAGCCATTTTATATGCCGCAAACAATAATATCAGCGCAAACACATATATTATTGGATGAAACAGTTTTATGAGACTAACACCGGCAAGAATGAAAATTATCCTGAAAAAGATTGCACTTATTATTCCCCATTTAAGCACATGCGGCTGATGTTCTGCAGGTACACCCATTACGCTAAAGATCATCAGGAAGACAAAAAGATTATCAACCGAGAGAGATTTTTCTATCAGATAGCCTGTCAGAAATTCAATCGCTTTTGTGTGTCCGTCTTCAAGATAGAAGTAAAGGAATGCATTAAAAATAAGAGCGGTGGCAATCCACACACCGCTCCAGGTTAAGCTTGCTTTTAAAGATATCTTGCCATGGCGGTGATCTGTAACATACAGATCAATGTAAAAAAGGATTGCAACTACAACCCAAAAGATTATCCAGAATACATTTTCGCTTAACAAGATGCACAGCTTCTTTCATTCTAAATTATGGAAGTAAAATTCCTGCTGCCAGAACCGTGGTCCATAAGCCGTTTTTGTCACCTTCGGCAGATTGTGTTATGTTGAATGATCTTACGATCTTACCTGACATTTTATAAATATTTTCTCTTTCGCTCCAATCTTTATCTGCATCAAATTCAACACCGAGTGTTGTTGCAAGCATTGTAGCTGCAAGATCTTCTGCATATTCACCGGCAACTTTTTCTGTTTCACCAAATGGATGATGTTCAGAAAGATAGCCATATGCAGTGTTATCTGCCGGTAATGCAGCACCAATTGAAGCTGCAATTAATCTGTTTGGTTCATTGGTTGAATTACGCGCCATAACCGCAAAAGTTATCTGCCCGGGTTTTAGTTCTTTCAAACCTTCTTCCTGAGAAATTCTTTTACAGCCGGTAGGAAAGATACTGCTTACCGTTACAAGATTGCATATCTCAATCCGTGCGCTGCGTAATGCAAGTTCAAATGAAGTTAAATATTCTTTATGACGACCTACCCCTTTGGTAAAAAATATTTTAGTTGGTACATACAATCTGTCATCTCCTTTCTGAGATACTTTTATTTGTTTATTGGTATTATTTGTTTTCGATCGATTACACTGTTCTTCCTGATTTCACAGCTTTAACTGCTTCTTACAGCTTTAACAAATTTACGTTTCCCAACCTGGATAACTTTTTCTTCGCCCGGCTGAAAACTTAGATTAAAATCAACAAGCTTTTCTCCGTTGACTTTAATGCCGCCGCCTTTTATTAAATCGCGGGCTTCACCTTTTGAATTAACGTATTTGATAGAGCTTAAGAAATCAAGAATATTAATTTGTTCTGTATTAATTATCTGTTCAGGAATATCATCCGGAATTTCTTTCTTGATGAAAAGTTTATCAAACTCTTCCTGAGCCTGCAAAGCAGATTGTTCATCATAATACATTCTGACAAGTGTTCTGCCAAGTTTTCTTTTTAAATCACGCGGATTGGTTGAATTATTTTCAAGCTGTTTTTTAATCTCCTTCAATTCATCATTGGGCACATCGGTAGCTAGTTCAAAATAATTGTAGATGATTGAATCAGGAATTGATAAAGTTCTGCCAAAAATTTCCTGCGGTGAATCAGAAATTCCTATATAATTATTATACGATTTACTCATCTTCTCAACGCCGTCTGTTCCAACAAGCAGAGGCATTGTGATGATTACCTGCGGTTCAAGACCGAATTCTCTTTGTATATCTCTTCCAACCAGAAGATTAAATTTCTGATCTGTTCCGCCGAGTTCAACATCACTTGCTATTGCAACAGAATCCATTGCCTGAGCAAGCGGATAAAGAACTTCATGCATACTAATAGGTTCACCGCTTTTATATCTTTTTGTAAAATCATCGCGCTCAAGCATTCTTGCAATTGTATATTTTGAAGATAATTTAATAACATCTTCAAAACTCATCTTGCCGAGCCATTCTGAATTATAAACTATTTTTGTTTTTTCTTTATCAAGAATTTTCGAAGCCTGCTCAAAATATGATTGGCCGTTTTCTCTTGTTTCTTCAAGAGAAAGGGCAGGGCGGGTTTTGTTTCTGCCGGATGGATCGCCGATCATTCCGGTAAAATCACCGATTATTAAAATTGCAAGATGTCCGAGTGATTGAAAGTTTGCAAGCTTCCTCAGTACAACCGAATGTCCGATGTGAAGATCAGGCCGGCTTGGATCGCAGCCCAATTTTATGTTTAAAGGTTTACCTTCTTTAAGTGATTTTTCTAATTTCTTTACTAATTCATCTTCGGGAATTATTTCAGAAGTTCCTCTTCTGATAAGATCCATCTGTTCGTTAATAGGAGGAAAATTTAATTTACCCATTAGCTGATTATTTATCCTAAAAATTAATTACCTGTTCTGCTGAGTGTTTCAGCTTTAATTACATCCCCCTTCATTTTTTAAATCTTAAAATTTCTTTCTTCATTTCTCTTCAAATCCCGTTTGGCAATAGATTCACGCTTATCATATATTTTTTTGCCTTTGGCAAGCGCCAGTTCAATTTTAACCTTGCCACGTTTGAAATAAAGTCTTAACGGAATTAAAGTAAGACCTTTCTCTTTCACTTTGCCGATTAACTTTTTAATCTCACTGCTGTTCAGAAGGAGTTTGCGCGGCCGAGTGGGTTCGTGATTATTTATATTCCCCTGAGAGTACTCACTAATATGGGCACTGTACAACCAAACTTCGCCATTTTTAAGATTTGCATAACTGTCAACCAGGTTTGCCTTCCCCTGCCTTAACGATTTTACCTCGGTTCCCTGTAAAACTATTCCTGCCTCAAAAGTCTGCAATATAGTATATTCATGCCTTGCTTTTCGATTTACAGTAATGTCTTTTTCTTCCTGCTCAGCTTTGATCATATTTTTTCAAAAAGTGAAGTTAAAGTTATTTTTATTGGTATATAAAATCAATAATCCGTTAATAAAATTAATTAAATCAAATAAAAAATATGTTGATTCAGATTTCAGCAGATTTTTTTGCCCCATAAAAATTTCTTAAAGAAGAAGTTATTAAAGCTTATTTTCACTTTTGAATTTTGAAATCATTATCTATTTTTATTTGAAAATTTTTCATACCTGATTTTCGTTTATTGGAAATTGAATGCTTAAAAAAACAATTCTGCTTTTATCCTTAATAACCGTCCTGATCTTTACCGGCTGCTCAGGCAAAGCAGATGAAAATGAGATTGTGATATGGCATCAAATGCGCGTGGATGAACGTGAAATTTTGGAAAAGCAAATTGCTGAATTTGAAAAACTCCATCCCCGCATAAAAGTTACACAGCTATATAAAGAAACAGAGGAACTCAGATCAAATTATATTGTTGCTGCAATAGGAGGCCAGGGCCCCGAACTTGTTTATGGTCCTTCAGATCAGGTTGGACCTTTTGAAACAATGCGGATTATAAAACCGCTACAGGATGTTTTTGATTCTTCTTACCTTAATAAATTCAATAGGCAGGGACTTGTTTACTCAAATGGAAATTTATGGATGATAGCCGATAAAATCGGGAATCATTTGACGCTTGTTTATAATAAAGATCTTGTTCCGGTTCCGCCAGCAACAGATAAAGAATTAATTGAGATTGGAAAATCATTAACCAGGGATTTAAATGGTGATGGAGTAGTTGATCAATATGGATTGGTTTGGAATTACACAGAACCATTTTTCTTCATTCATTTTTTAACAGGATACGGAGGATGGTTCTTTAAGGATTCAACTGCTGAGCCGGATTTAAACACTCCCGCAATGGTGAATGCATTGAAATTTCTTGCAGACCTGAGAGACAAGTACAGGATAATTCCGCGTGAAGCAGATTATGAAATAGCTGATGTTCTCTTCAAAGAAGGAAGAGCAGCAATGATGATAAATGGTGATTGGAGCTGGGCAAGCTACGGCAAAGCAGGTTTGAATTACGGAATAGCTCCTCTGCCGCTGATGACAGAAACCGGCAGGTATGCTTCACCCTTAACTTCACCAAAAGGATTTTCAATCAATGCAAATGTTTCTGATGAACAGTTAAAAAACATTAAACTTCTGCTTGAATTTCTTCTCGCTCCCGAACAGCAGCTTGAAACTTCACGTGAAATAAAAACGTTTCCTACAAGAAAAGAATTATACGATAGGGAAGAACTTTTAACTGATCCTATACTTGTTAATTCAAAACGGCAGATTGAGCTTGGCACTCCAATGCCGATTATTACGGAAATGCGTGCAATGTGGGATGCGATCCGCCCGGTTTACCAGGCAGTGTTAAGCGGAACAATTTCTCCCGAGCGCGGCGCAGAACAGATGCAGAAAAACGCATTGATAAAAATTAATGAGCTTAAACAGGATGTTGGAAGCAAAACGTGGGGAATTTTAATTCAACTCTTACTGATAATTGCAGTTCTCATTCTTCTTTTCTTAATGAGAAAAAGTATGGTGAACTTTTTCCATTCACTAAAGAAAGATTCTTTCGCTTATATACTTGCAATGCCTGCAATTGCAATAATGATTTTGGTTATTCTGTATCCCTTCCTTTATAATTTTGTATTATCATTTTCCAATATGAACCTCAATCACATAAATGATTGGAGCATTGTCGGGCCGTTCCAGTACATACAGGTTTTTTCTGAACCTCAGTTTTATAATGTATTTCTGAAAACAATTATATGGACTGCCGTAAATTTATTTTTTCATGTTGTACTTGGAGTTACGTTAGCACTTTTATTAAACAGAGATTTACCGGGTAAAGGAATTTTCAGAACGCTGCTGATATTGCCATGGGCAATTCCGCAATACATTACTGCATTAACCTGGCGCGGTATGTTTAACTTTGAATACGGTTCAATCAATCTGATGATTGTAAAGTTTTTGACTTTATCTCCTGTTGAATGGCTGAAATCTCCTGTTGAAGCTTTCATTGCAATTATAATTACAAACATCTGGCTCGGCTTTCCGTTCATGATGATAATTGCATTGGGTGCGTTGCAGAGCATTCCGCAGGAATTATATGAAGCAGCCGATATTGATGGAGCTAAGTGGTATCATAAATTAAGGAACATAACAATTCCATTAATTAAACCTGTTATGATTCCCGCAATCACGCTTGGTGTAATCTGGACATTCAATAATTTGAACGTTGTTTGGCTTGTAAGCAATGCCGGGGAACCATCAGATCAGACGCACATACTTGTTTCATATGTTTATAAAGCCGCTTTCAATCTGTACAGGTATGGATACGCTGCTGCATTCAGCATGGTAATATTTATTGTGCTGGCTGCATTTGGATTTACATTCCTTAGAAAAACCCGCGCAACGGAATCGGTATATTAAAGGAAGTTTATGAAGAAGAAAAAATTTTTAATAAATGCTGTAATTTATTTTGTATTGATAATCTTCACGGCAATTGCAGTTTATCCGATTATAAATGTGTTCACAATTTCAATCCGCCCTGATGATAAACTTCTCTCTACTTCATTAGAAATAATTCCTGAAGGTGCAAATTTCAATACATATGTTGATCTTTTTACAAACCGTCCGTTCATGTTGTGGGTTTGGAATTCAACATTAATCTCATTTGTTGTAACTGTTACAGGAGTTGCACTTGCTTCAACAGCAGGTTATGCTTTGAGCCGGTATAACTTCGTTGGAAAAAAATCAAGCATGTTTGGTCTGCTGACAACACAAATGTTTCCCGCAACAATGCTTCTCCTGCCAATGTACATCATGCTGATTAAATTGCAATTAATAAACAGCTATCTCGGCATTATAATAATTTATTCTGCAACTGCGCTTCCGTTTTGTGTCTGGCAAATGAAAGGATACTACGACACAATTCCATTCAGCCTTGAAGAGAGTGCGCGGATTGACGGATGTACAAGATGGCAGGCGTTCTATAAAATTATTTTTCCGCTTGCAGCTCCTGCACTTGTTATTACTGCATTGTTTTCTTTCATGACAGCTTGGTCCGAATACATTGTTGCAAACCAAATACTGCAGGATACAGAACTTTATACACTTCCGCTCGGTTTAAAATCATTTCAATCCAATTTAACTACTGAATGGGGATTGTATGCAGCAGCAGCACTAATCGTCAGCATTCCTGTTGTTATATTATTCATAATTTTAAGCAAGTGGCTTGTATCGGGATTAACACTGGGAAGCGTTAAAGGCTGACGATTGATTTATCATGATTAATTCTTTGCATATCTTTTATTCATGAATATTGATGCGATATTAAAATCCGTTATTGAAGAACCCGGCTCTGCATTCTTCTATACTCCCGCAATCTATAAGAATAGTAAATCATATTTTTTCAATTTCCCGGTTGATGTTATTTCCGCATCTGATCCGGAAAGTGTTGAACAAACCTTACTGCAGATTGATGAAAATATCAGGAAAGGATTATGGGGATTTGGATCAATCGCTTACGAGTGCGGGTATCTTTTTGAAAAAAAATTAAACAAGTATTCTCCGGGAAATAATTTACCATACCTGGAATTTTTTTTCTTTAATGAAAAAGATGTTCGGATGGTTGATTCTGAAAAATTAATTATGCCGGAATGGAGGAATGATTTTGAGATAAAAAATTTCAGAATTAATACTGAAAAAGAAAAATTCACTAATGACGTAAACTCCATCAGGAAATTTATTGCAGAAGGGGATACATACCAGGTTAATTACACAGTTAAAGGCAAATTTAATTTTTCCGGCAGCTACGTTTCACTTTTTAAACAGCTTGTTTTTAATCAATCCGCGAGATACACTGCTTTTATTAATACCGGTGATGAAATAATAATCTCACTTTCACCGGAATTATTTTTTAAAATAAACGGTGCGCATATTACTTCACTGCCGATGAAGGGTACTTTAAAAAGAGGCTGTAATAATGAAACAGATTTGCAGCGCATGGATGAACTTTGGCATAGTGAAAAAAATCGTGCTGAGAATCTTATGATTGTTGATTTGCTGAGAAATGATATAGGAAGGATATCAAATTTTGGAAGCGTAAAAGCTGATAAACTTTTTTTGATTGAAAAATATGAATCACTTTACCAGATGATCTCTGAAGTGAAAGCAGAATTAAAGATACCCATAAACTTTTCACAGGTTATTAAAAATATTTTTCCCTGCGGCTCTGTAACCGGCGCACCAAAAATAAGAACGATGGAAATTATAAAAGAACTTGAGATTGAAAACCGCGGAGTTTATACTGGCGCAATCGGGTTGTTCAACAAAAATGAAATTGTTTTTAATGTTCCAATCAGAACACTTATTATAGATAAAAAAAACGATGAAGGTGAAATTGGTTTGGGAAGCGGAATTGTTTGGGACAGCGATCCCGAAAAAGAATACGAAGAGACGCTTCTTAAAAGCAGTTTCCTGCTGAATCCACTGCCTTACTTTGAGTTATTTGAGACAATGCTTATTGAAAACGGAAATATTTTTTTATTGGATGAGCATCTCAAAAGATTAAAAACTGCGGCGGATTATTTTCTCTTCAAATTTGATTATGATAATTTGATTTCATTAATCAACGGAAAATTGAGTGGTATTGATCCGGCAAAAAAATACAGAATGAAATTACTTTTAAATAAGCAGGGAAGGGTTAGATTAGAAATATCAAATTTTCCGGATAATCCTGCAGAAATAAAAATCAAACTTTCAGAAAAAAGAATTTCATCAGAAGATAAATTCCGTTACTTCAAAACCACAAACAGGAAATTGCCTGATGGTGAATTATCTGCCGCAAGTAAAAATGGATTTTTTGATATCCTATTTATGAATGAAAAAAAACAGGTAACTGAAGGAGCAATTACAAATATTTTTATCCGTAAAAAAGATGAATGGTTAACTCCCCCGGTAAGCTGTGGTTTATTACCCGGAGTATTCAGAGATTATTGGCTGAGAGAAAATCCGGCAATTAAAGAAAAAATTATTCATAAAGATGATTTACGATTTGCTGATGAAATTATACTTACAAATTCATTGAGAAAACTTATACATGTAGATAAACTTTTTTTTAATGAAAATGATTTCATCTCATTCAAATGATTAAAAATAAATGCTTCAATTAACAATGCTTTTAAGGAATATTTTAAAAATTTTAATATCTTAGCCAAAGAATTTCAAAATCATACAATATGCCTGAAACGAATTCCACATCATCACGAAAAAAAGAACACATTGAAATTTGTTTAACTGATGAACCGGCTTTTAAATCAAAAACCAGCGGTTTTGAAAAGTATGATTTTGTTCATTGCGCCGTAACAGAAGTTGATATTTCAGCAATCAGTTTTGATTATATTTTTTTTGATAAGAAAATAAATTATCCTTTCCTTATTTCCTGCATGACGGGAGGAACTTCCGAAGCTGAAAATATTAATGCACGTCTGGCAGAAGCTGCCGCTGAACTAAATATTCCTTTGGGTGTGGGAAGCCAGAGACAGGCGCTTGAAGATCAGCAGCATCATAATTCTTACAAAATCATCCGCCGGAAAGCGGGAAAAATTCCTGTGCTTGGAAATATTGGCGGTTCACAAATTGTTAAGATGAATTCGTTTAATCAGATTAAATTTCTGATTGATCTTATTGAAGCTGATGCAATGGTTATTCATCTTAATCCCGCGCAGGAGCTGATTCAGAAAAAAGGTGAACCATATTTTACAGGGCTCTTAAAAAAATTAGATGAACTTAACCGTGAGATAAAAACTCCTGTTATTGTTAAAGAAGTTGGTGCGGGAATTTCAAAACAAGCAGCACAAAAATTAATAGAAACTGGTGTTTCCGGAATTGATGTTGCAGGCGCAGGCGGTACAAGCTGGTCCGCAGTTGAAATTCTGCGTAATAAAAATAATGAAGATATGGAATTCTGGGATTGGGGACTGCCTGCTTCATACTGCATCCGCACAGTTTATGAACTGAAAAAAAATCATAACTTTTTACTAATCGGCTCCGGGGGAATTAATGATGCATTACAGGCTGCTAAAGCATATGCACTTGGTGCAGATATAACAGCTTCGGCAAGAATTATTTTGCAGGAACTTGAAAAATCGGGAACTGAAGGAGTAATCAATCTGATTACAAAATGGTTTGATACGATAAAAAAAATAATGTTCCTTACCGGGTCAAACAATCTGAACGAGTTAAGGAAGCATAAACTAATTAAAAAGGAAGAACTTTATTGACTGGGGAGAAATCAGAATTTGTTTCTCTTTATGAAAGAGAAAGAAAAAAAATTGAAAAAAAATTACATTCAGCTTTAGCGGACAGGAAACCATTTTCTTTATATAAACCCGCTGCATATATTTTACAAAGCGGCGGCAAAAGATTAAGACCATTACTCGTTTTATTTTCGGCAAAAGCCGCCGGCGGAAAATTCTCCGCAGTTTATAACGCGGCTGCAGCAGTTGAACTTCTTCATAATTTTACGCTTGTGCATGATGATATAATGGACAACGCCGGCAAAAGAAGAGGCAGAGATACGCTCCATAAAAAATATGATTTGAGTACTGCAATTTTAGCCGGAGACAGCCTTCTTTCGGTTGCATACGAATATTTGCTTAAAGACTGCAACGGCAATGCTAAACAGGTTTTATCTTCATTTACAAAGGGACTTGTTGAAGTTTGCGAAGGACAGAGCCTTGATAAAGAATTTGAAACAAGAAAAAATGTTTCGATTGATGAATATCTTTTAATGATAAACAAAAAAACCGCCGCTATGGCAGAGATGTGCTGTACAATTGGAGCTATACTCGGCGGCGGCGGCAAGAGTGAAATTAAAGCGCTTGCAGAGTATGGAAAAAATATAGGCATGGCTTTCCAGATTCAGGATGATCTGCTGGATATTTCAGCGAATGAAAAAAAATTCGGCAAAGTGGTCGGCGGTGATCTTGTTGAAGGCAAAAAAACTTTTCTTTTTCTTAAAGCAATGAAAATTGCAAGAGGAAATGATAAGAAGATGCTTCAGAAATTAATTGTTCAAAAAGGAATCAGCAAAAGTGAAGTACCGCAGTACAAAACACTTTATGAGAAACTCGGAGTGATTGAAGAATCAAAAAAAGAAATTAAATTTTATTCAGATAAGGCTCTTTCATCAATTAAAAAAATAAAAAAGAAAGAAGACCGTAAGTTATTTTCAGAACTGGTTGATTCGCTAATTAAACGTAATAAATAAATGATAGAACGTACAGTTAAAATAATTAACAAGGCAGGAATGCACACACGTCCTGCGGCTACTATTGTTAAACTGGCTTCAAAATATAAATGTGATTTTTATATCTCAAAAGATGGATTGAACATAAACGGTAAAAGTATAATCGGGGTGATGACTCTTGCTGCAGAAATGGGTTCTGAAGTAACTTTGAGTTTTGAAGGTCCGGATGAAGAGCAGGCTGCTGCCGAAATAACAGATTACTTCAACAGAGGATTTGACGAAATTTGAAAACGTTCAAACAAATATTTAGTGAAGCGCAAAATAAAATCTCCGGGCTTGCTGCTGCACCGGGAATTGTTATTGCGGAAGTTTATTTATTTACAAAGGAAACGCTTGAGGTAAATGACGGCACTGTAATAAATGTTGAAGAAGCAATTCAGAATTTTGAAGAAGCATTAAAAAAATCTAAAAAAGAATTAACAAAAATTTTCAGCATTGCAAAAGAAAAAATGGAGGATGAGCGCGCGGTAATATTTGAAGCTCAAATGATGATTCTTGATGACCCCGTTTTAATTGAGAACATAATAAGCAGAATAAAAAAAGAAAAAAGGCAGCCTGAGTTTATTGTTAATGATGAAATTTCCAGATACCAGGAATTGATGAAAAGTGCTAACGAACCTTACATGACGGAACGCGCTCATGATATTGAAGATATTAAAAACAGGATAATCAGAAATCTTCAGAAGAAAAGATGGATCTCAAAAATTAAAAATGATGTAATTGTAGTAAGTGATTCATTAACTCCCGCTGATACGATTTTATTTTCAAGATGCAATGTTAGGGGATTCATTACAGATCATGGGGGATTAACTTCACACGCTGCAATTATTTCAAGATCATTAAACATTCCCGCCGTAGTTGGAACTCATAATGCAACTCAATTAATTAAAGATGGCGATACGGTTATTGTTGATGGTTTTCATGGTTACATAATTATTAATCCCGATGAAGAGCAGTTAAATTTTTTCCGTACAAAAGCTGGGCGCCTTGCAGAACTGCAGAGAGGACTTGAGGAGTTAAAAGATCAGCCTGCGGTTACAAACGATGGAAAGAAAATCAGGTTAATGGCAAATGTTGATGTTACAGGAGAAATAGATGTTGTATTCAGCAGCGGTGCAGAAGGAATTGGTTTATACCGGACCGAGCAGATTCTTGAAGAACTGAATGAATTCCCCACCGAAGAAGAGCAGGTTAATATCTATTCAAACCTTGCAACAAGAATTTATCCTGAAGTGCTGACAATAAGAGCGTTTGATATAGGCGGAGACAAATTTAAATTTCTTGATTTCAGGGAAGGTAATCCTTTTTTAGGATTAAGAGGCATCCGCCTTCTTCTTGAAAATCCTTATTTATTTAAAACTCAGATTCGTGCTGTACTAAGATCAAGTGTAAATAAAAATATTCAGTTCATGCTGCCGATGATTTCAACACTATATGAAATCAAAAAAGCAAAAGCAATTATTGAAGATTGTAAAAGTGAATTAAGAAAGGAAAAAAAGAAGTTTGATAAGGATATAAAAATCGGGATAATGATTGAAGTTCCGGCAGCCGCAATAAAGGTGAATGATTTTGCCAAAGAAGTTGATTTCCTCAGCATCGGCACGAACGATCTCATTCAATATTTGATGGCAGTTGACCGCGGCAATGATCTTGTTTCTGATCTTTACCAGGAATTTCACCCGGCAGTAATTTATACACTGCATCATATTGTGAAGGAAGCGGCAAAAACAAAAACACCTGTAAGCATCTGCGGAGAAATGGCAGCCGATACACTTGCAATTCCGCTGCTGGTTGGGCTGGGAATGAATGCACTTAGTATGTCTCCTGTAACAATTCCGTATGCAAAAAGAATTATCAGGAAATTATCATTCCATAAATCACATGAGCTTGCGCAGCACTGCCTGAGTTTTACTTCTGAAAAAGAAGTAATTGCAGAGATTGAAAAATTCTTTAAAGATAACTTAATAACAAGAACAAGAAACATTATTTAACATGCAGCAAAAAATTACAGAACTGGTTAGGAAGTATGATACTCAAAACCAATTTGAAGTTTTAATAAACACATACAAACAAGTTGAGTTTGCATGGAATAACAAATTTGATCTTTCACCCTTAAAGAATAAAAAATTTACAAATGTTTTGGTAACAGGTTTGGGCGGCTCTGCTATAAGCGGAGATTTACTTCAGAATTTTTTGCGTGACGAACTTAAACTTCCGTTTATTGTTAACCGCAACTATTCGCTTCCGGCATTTGCAGGTGCAGAAACTTTATTAATTGTTTCATCATACTCCGGGAATACTGAAGAAACAATTTCAGTTTTTCAGCAGGGGATTGATAAGAACTGTAATATCGTCTGCATTTCTACAGGAGGAAAAGTTGAAGCAATTTCAAATGAAAAAAATATTCCGCTCGTAAAAGTACAGAAAGGTTTTCAGCCAAGATATGCACTTGGTTTGGGATTCTTCTCCCTTCTTAAAATTTTCCAGGAGTTGAATCTTATTCCTGATCAGAATGAAATTGTTAACAAAATAATTTCATTGTGGAAAAAGAAAGGAGTGGAATTTTCAGCAGAAAATAATTCAGCGATTAACACTGCTGAATCCCTGATTGGTTATGTTCCTGTAATTTACTCAGCGGCTGATATGACATCCGCAGTTGGGTACAGACTGAAAAGCCAGTTTAACGAGAATTCAAAACTTCATGCTTTTCACAATATAATTCCCGAGCAAAATCATAATGAAATTGTTGGATGGGAATCGTTCAATGATTCACAATTCCAGGCAAAGCTGATTAATATTCTGGATAAAGATTATCATCCGCAGGTAAGCAAAAGGTTTAAGATTGTTTCAGAATTAGTAGCGGCTAAGAAGCTTGAGATAATAAATCTAACCAGTGATGAAGATGAACTTAAATTAAGAATTATGGATCTTGTTTATCTCGGTGACTGGATTTCATACTATCTTGCTGTTATGAGAGGATATGATCCAACGGAAATTGACAACATAAATTATCTGAAGAATAATCTGAATAATGCGTGAGATTTTCTGAGAAAGTTAAGAAAAGCAAGGCACTTCATTTTAAGTTACCGGCATTCACTGCCTGAAAAAGTTGATCATACACAGTTTATTCATTATTAAGCATTCTTTTTATTTCTTAATTGTCAGCGGAGTGCTTCAATCAAAATGAATATAAACAATGATTTAATCTTCTAGTATTTCAATCAATTTCCATAAAAAGAAAATGTGCTTTCTGCCTTCTGACATTAATTAAATGATCTGATTACATAATAAGATATAATCTAACCGCTGTCTTTTTTACCTTTCATTAAGTTTCTGTTAAACAAAAATAATTTTAACTTTGCAATTGATTTTAAGGAATTAAAAACGGAGTTGTAATTCAGATTCTGATGACAAAATTGAAATTATTAATCTGCGGTATACTACTGGCAGCGGTAACATCTCTTCCTCAAAATTCTTCCGGAATAGAAATTAAAAGAACTTATTATCCAAACGGAGTAATAAAAACCGAAGGAGAATACCGAAGCGATAAACTTCACGGTGTTTATAAGGAATATTATCCCGATGGAAAATTATGGAAAGAGTGGAACTTTGTTAACGGAAAGGAAGAAGGAATATCAACCTGGTATTTTCATGATGGAATAAAAAGCATTGAATGGAATTACAGTTTTGGTATAAGACAGGGAATTTCAAAATGGTATTATGAAACAGGAGAACTCTGGGCGGAGCAGTATTTTGTTAATGGAAAACTTGACGGCCTAACTTACACATACTACAAGAGCGGTGAACTCCAGGGTGAATGGAATTATGTTGATGGAGTGCTGCAGGGAATAAGCAGAACTTTTTATAAATCAGGAAAGGTTGAAGTTGAAAGAAGATTCCTGAACGGTGTGCAAAACGGAATAACACGTGTGTATCATGAGAACGGAATTGTTGCTCTCGAAGCAATGTTCCTGAATGATAAAATTGAAGGTGAAGTTAAACTGTACGATATGGCAAACAACCTTCGCGTACTTGATACATACAAACTGGGGGAATTAATTAACAGGGTTAAGTATGATTATATGGGAAAGTTTGAATCAGAAGAAAAAGTTGATAAGACATACTTTCCCGAAGGAACAGCAAAGGAAGAAATAAATCTCCTTAACGGAAAGAGAGAAGGTCCCGCCAAAATATTCTATGAATCAGGCTATCTTAAAGAAGAATGGAATTACAAAGACGGCGTGCTTGACGGCAATTCATATACTTATTATGAGGGCGGAATAATAAAATCAGAGATGGGATATATAAACGGTGAGATGAAAGGATTAACAAAATACTTTTATCCCAACGGGCAGATTGAATCAGAATATTATTATGAAAATAATAAACGCAGCGGACGCGGTTTAACTTATTATGAAAACGGAAATTTAAAATCATCAGTAAATTACAGGAACGGCGATCTTACAGGAAAATTTATTACGTATTACGATAACGGAATTGTTGAATCGAAAGGGGAATATGTAAACGGAGTTCTGACAGGCAGAAAAATTATATATCATAAAAACACTGCCGTTAAAAGAGATGAATTTTATATTGACGGAAAGCTTGAGGGTTACGTAAAAGAATATTATCCCGATAAAACTTTAAAGCGTGAAGAATATTACAAAGCGGGCATACTTCAGAGCAGAAAAGAATATGATGCAAAGGGAATGCTTGTTTCAACATTTGGTTATTAGATTTTTTGGGCAAGTGCTCTGCATTCAGCATTTGTTGAAATTCTTTTTAACTTCCTATACATTTGATTCCATATCACTCAATAACTTGAATCATTAAAATGAATACAACCGGAAAAGAAAAAAGTAAATTTACAGTCGGGGCAATTCAGATTGCTTTGGAAAAAAATCCCGATAACAATTTAAAGAAGGCTGTTGACTGGATTGAGAAGGCTGCAAAGGAGGGAGCGGAAGTAATCTGTCTGCCTGAATTATTCCGTTCACAATATTTCTGCCAGAAAGAAGACATTGATTTTTTTGATCTTGCAGAAACAGTTCCCGGACCCTCTACTGAAGCAATAAGCAGGGCAGCACAGAAACACAAAGTTGTAGTTGTTGTTCCGGTTTTTGAAAAGAGAGCAGCAGGCATTTACCACAACAGTGCGGCAGTAATTGATGCTGATGGAAAGATTGCAGGACTTTACCGCAAGATGCACATTCCTGATGATCCATCATATTATGAAAAATTTTATTTTACTCCCGGGGATCTCGGCTACAAATCTTTTCAAACAGAGTATGGCAATATTGGTACACTTATCTGCTGGGATCAATGGTATCCCGAAGGAGCAAGACTTACGGCATTAAGAGGCGCGAGCATTTTATTTTATCCAACTGCTATTGGCTGGCACCCGCATGAAAAAGATGAACACGGCAAGGCACAGTTTGAAAGCTGGCAGACAATTCAAAGAGGACACGCAGTTGCAAACGGAGTTTATGTTGCCGCTGTTAATCGTGTTGGACTTGAGAAACCATCTGATGATTCAGCCGGAATTGAATTCTGGGGTTCATCATTTATTGCCGATCCGCAGGGAGTAATAATTGCGCAGGCATCTCATGATAAAGAAGAACTTCTTATTGCAGATGTTGATTTGAAAAGAATTGAGTATATCCGCCGTAACTGGCCTTTCCTGCGGGACCGCAGAATAGATTCCTATATCGGGATTGATAAAAGATTTATTGAAGATTAATTTATCCTAAATTTTTCCGGCAAAAAATTATGAGCAAGAAAAAATCTCCGCCTAAACTTTTATCTCTTCCAAAAAAAGGAAAGATAGTTAATAATATTGTTCCTGCTGATGAAAATTTCAGAATGCCTGCGGAATGGGAACAGCATGAAGCAACGTGGATTGGCTGGCCTCATAATTTTAGTGATTGGCCCGGAAAGATTTTTCCAATCCCGTGGGTATATGGTGAGATGGTTAGAAAAATTTCTGTGGGAGAAAAAGTAAGAATTGTTGTAGAGAATGAGGAGCACCATAAGAGCGCATTAAAAGTACTTAAAGCAGCTGATGCGGATCTGGATGACGTTGAATTTTATCAAATGAAAACCAACCGCGGTTGGACGCGTGATTCGGGTCCTGCATTTGTTGTTAACAATAAAGAAACAGCACTTGTTGATTTTCATTTTAATGCCTGGGCAAAATATCCGAACTATAAAAGAGACAGAAAGCTTCCTTCATTCATTTCTAAAAAATTATCAATAAGAAAATTTGAAGCAGTTCATAAAAACAAAAACGTAACTCTTGAAGGCGGCAGTATTGATGTGAACGGCAAAGGCACGCTTCTTACAACCGAGGAGTGTTTATTAAATTCTAAAGTTCAGGTAAGAAACCCGGGTTTTACTAAAAAAGATTATGAGGCAGTTTTTAAAAAGTATCTTGGAATAACAAATACAATCTGGCTGGGGAAGGGAATTGCGGGAGATGATACTCACGGCCATGTTGATGATCTCTGCAGGTTTGTTAATGAAGATACAGTTGTTCTTGTACAGGAAGATAAATCAACCGATGCCAATTACAGGGCATTAAAAGAAAATAAGGAACGACTGAAAGATGCAAAGCTTGAGAACGGGGAAAAAATTACTGTAGTTGATCTGCCGATGCCGGCGCCGTTATATTTTAAAGGGGAGAGGCTTCCTGCCAGCTATGCAAATTTTTATATCTGCAATGCATTTGTTCTTGTGCCAACATTTAATGATGAAAAAGACAGAACAGCGCTTGGTATTTTATCTGAGTTAATAACTGACCGTCCCGTAGTCGGCATTCATGCTGTGGATCTTGTATGGGGATTAGGAACTATACATTGTCTTACACATGAACAACCTTTGGTTAGTATTGAGTAGGGAGATTTGAGTATTGAGATAGAAGGAATGTAGTATGAATATTAAAATATTGAGAACATAAATTCCAAAAAACAAGTTCCAAACAACAAATAAATTTCAAATCCAAAATATCAAATCACAAACCTGTCTGCGGCAAGCAGTTCCATAAATTACAAAAAAAATCCCCTGAAGAATAATCTCCAGGGGAGAAAGTGAAAGTTAAGTTAGATTATACTACATCTTACTTTCCAAATATCAACATTATCCTGCGGCTCTTCACTCTGTCTTCAACCCCGTTAACAATCACAGGCTGACTTTCGCCGTGTCCAACTGATTTCAGTTTGGAAGCAGGAACACCGCGTGAAGTTAACCAGTTAACAACTGCCTGAGCACGTGCTTCAGAAAGTTTCTGGTTAAATTCGGTTGCACCATCTGTTGAAGTGTACCCGTGAATCTCAAATGATCTTTCAGGATGAGCATTGATATACTTGAGAGCCTTCTTAAGATCATCCTGGTATTCATTGCGGATTTCTGATTTATTCACTTCAAACAATATTTCAAGCGGTACACCTTCTTCTATCTTTTCAACATCATCAAACGGATCAAGAGGATCGGTTCCGCGGTTAACTTCTACACCATCTGCAATACTTCCGCCGTCTGTATCTTTATTGATTGGTGAAGTCTTGTACTTGTTAACTTCTTCGCCGTCTGTTAAGCCGTCATCATCTGTATCCTTGTTAAGCGGATTAGTCTTATGATCAATTATTTCCTCTTTATCTGTTAAACCATCATCATCCGTATCTTTATTAAGAGGATTTGTTTTGTGAGTATTTACTTCATCACCGTCATTCAAGCCATCACCATCTGTATCTGCCTTTAACGGATCAGTCTTATGCTGATTAACTTCAGCACCATCATTCAAACCATCACCGTCTGTATCAGCTTTGAGAGGATCAGTCTTATATGTTTTAACTTCCTGTCCGTCTCTTAAGCCATCGCCGTCTGTATCAGCATTAAGCGGATTGGTTCTGTAAGTATTAACTTCTTCACCATCTGTTAAACCATCATTATCAGAATCAGGATTGGTTGGATCGGTACCGAGTTTATCTTCATCGCATTTGTTTATTCCATCACCATCTTCATCAGTATCGCAGCCTTCAAGAACAAAATTTAAACCAAGACCGAAATTGATATAACGATCATACCCGTGAAGAAATTTATCCTGGATTTTTGTAGCATCTCCGTTTACATCATCTGTTAAGAAAGAATTGTAACCGGCAGAAATATCAAGAGTAACTTTTTTACTTAAAGCGAATTCAATTCCGAGACCGCCCTCAAGCAATCCTGTAATTCCGCTTTTATCTGCGGGAGCGTTTACCGGGTTAGCAGGTGCATCATCAAGGCTCCAGTATGAACCGCCGGCGCCAATATATAAATACGGATTAACAGCATCCGAATTAACCGGGGAGAAAATGAGTCTTACATCGAGCGGGATGAAACTGGTTTTGTATTTATCATTTCCGTAATCTTCGCCCTGCATCCAGCCATAGCCAAGACCTATGCCAAGATCGAAATAGCGGGAAAGCTGAAAGCCAACATTTCCTCTGAACAGCAGGGAAGGGTTAAAATTCTCCTCGGTGTACTCATTTGCAGGAAGCAGGTAGTTGCCCTGTATTCCTATTTTGGTACCATAGTCTTTGAATTGCGCATGTACAGGCTTTGTCTGCAGTACTATGAACGAAAAGAGTACAACAAAGAGGATGTGACAATGTTTCATGGCTGAATATACTCCTTATTAATTATGATTTATTTTCAGGTTGAAAAAAAAGCCCAATCATTACGTAATCATACAGAAGCCCAACATCATCACCGAATCGGCAGGGAACCTTGGTCAAAATATAGTAAAAAACCTGTTTTAAAAGGCAATTATTTTTAAGAAAGATTTAAATAAATGAATGTACTTTTATTAAGATCACACCAAACCGGAATTTGCAGAGCGCCGGGGAAAAAATAAGATGAATAAATTGCCTGAGACATTCCCTTAAAACAAGATTTTTGTTGCTTATTGAAATCTGATTTTTTAGGTTATATAGTAAAATAAGAGAAATGCGGGGATGGGAGCCAGCAAACCAAAACTTCTTGAACTTGTAAGACAAGAATTAAAATTACTTCATTATAGTCCACGAACTGAAAAGTGCTATGTGAACTGGATTGTTAGATATATAATCTTTCATCAAAAAAGACATCCTGCAGAAATGGGGAAGGAAGAAATCCGCAGATTTTTAAATCATTTGATACTAAACCGGCATGTTTCAGCATCAACCCAAAATCAAGCATTACAGGCAATATTATTTTTATACAAAAATGTACTATTGAAAGATATTGAATGGATTGATGACATTAAAAAATTACAGCGTGTAAAAAATTTACCCGTTGTGTTTTCAAAAAATGAAGTAAAAAGGATATTTGAACATTTAAACGGAACACCAAAAATAATTGTATCACTGCTTTATGGTGGCGGATTAAGGCTTTCTGAAGCGTTACGATTAAGGATTAAAGATATTGATTTTGATTATCTTCAAATTATAGTGAGAGATGGAAAAGGTGAAAAAGGGAGACATACTCTTCTGCCTGTTTCAATAATTTCTGATTTAAAAAATCATTTAAATAAAGTATATCTTCAGCATAAAAAGGATTTGCACTCCGGAAAAGGGGATACTATACTGCCCTATGCCTTACAGAAAAAATATCCAAATGCTGCAAAGGAATTCAGATGGCAATATGCGTTTCCTGCTGATAAATTTACCAAAGATATGGCAGCCGGTGTTTTTTACAGATGTCATATCCATGAAAGTACAATACAAAGAGCGGTGAAAATAGCTATCAAAAAAGCTGGTATACTAAAGCAGGGCAGTCCACATACTTTTCGTCATTCCTTCGCTACACATTTATTGGAGAACAGGTATGATATTCGTACTATACAAGAACTTTTAGGGCATCAATCCGTGAAGACAACAATGATTTATACTCATGTTTTAAATCAGGGATATGGTGTCAGGAGTCCGTTAGATGAGAATTAATCAAAGAATATAGATATGCGGGGAAAATTTTTATAGGATTGAAATTCAAGAAGAATTCTAACAAATGGAATATATATATGCAGCTGCACGCACAAATATATTCCGGAAATTAATAATTAGTGCAGTATAAGTAATAGTTATACCGTTTAAGTAAGAGAATAACTTATGAAAATTGGATATAGTAATTTGCTTGGTGAATTTCTTGAATCAAAGGACATTGATTATAATGACTGTAAAAATTTTCAGATAGTATGCCCCTCTTGTAAAGAACCTGTATTTAAAGTTGTCCGCGAAAATGAAAATGATATTATTAATTATTTATCTCATTATGAAAGGGATAAATCTTATAATCAAGAATGTGAATTACGAGTAGAAAAAATAGAATCTTCAACGATTATTAATACAAACAGTGATTCCCGAAATCAAAGGCTTTTATATTTTCTTAATGTATTGAGGAATGCTGTAATTGAGAATGAATATAAGTCCACAGAGATTCCAAGGCCTATAAAGGTATATTTCCAACAAGTAGAAAAAAGTAAAGCTTTGGCAAAATTCCGTGATATGATGTTTGAATATGCACGAAAGCATTTTAGAAATTGGACAGATGAAATTTTTAATGAATTATTTGACTCATACATAGATGAAATCAAAAATATAAGTGGTTCTTTTTATAGCACTTCTTTTTCAATAATTGTTCAAAAAAGAATAGCTCGTGATATTTGGTTACATTTGTTAAGTTCAAAAGCTCGAAGCAATTTCGATTTTCTATTTAACCATTCTTATATATTTTTAATTACACGAATTGAAGAAGCTGAAAAAGTTAGAGAATTATTTAATTGGGAAATAGAACTACACCAAAGAATGATAGAATTAATGCGTGTTAGTAGAGAAAGAGGTTATAGAATTATTGATTCATTACGAGATTATTATATGCCTATTGATTATGGTGGCGCAAAAACATTATTTGATAAACTTCCCGCTGATATTACTCACGAAATTTTCGGAACTCTTTTACGTTTACCATATTTTGAAATAATAAAAAAATACAATATAAAGTTTGGTCATAATACAGTTGTAAAAACGGTATAACAAGCGGTTCAAGCTGACTGCGCTTTCGCACTCGGCATTTTAGAGATTTTCAAGTTAGTCGTTCCGTTTCGGTAGTCTTGTTCAAAGTAGTTGCACTATGAAAAATTTTTATAAATCATCGGCTTTGTTGCTTCTCATAAGTTTCTTGTTCTGGGCAGCAGCTTAACCGCAACGGCGTTATACTGCTCATTAAAAATCATAACGCAACATCTTCATCCACTTCCCTTTTTTAAAACGCAAACCTGGAATGGATGAATGGATAAATGTTAAAATGGAATTAATGTAAAAACATTTTTAGAAAACATTCGAAGACACAAAGAAATTAAAGACATTAAGAAAAGAAGAGCAAAGGGAAAAGTAATTTTAGTTTATAATAAAATGCCGCCAACTGTGCAATTCATTTTACAAAATAGAAATATTTTACAAGCACAATTGGCTAATTTAGTAGGTTATGGATGTTAGTGAATGTTGTCGTGCTATCGCACCACAACAGAACAAGAGAATAAAAAATATTAATTCAGAAAAAAATT
>JBIQJD010000026.1:0-27140 GCA_044507695.1 Ignavibacteriales bacterium
TTTTCATTTTATACCGCAATTTTATTGCCAATTTCTTGAGTTATGCAACAGACTCGGCAGGCAGGTCCGCTAATTCCTCACTTCATCAAAACAAGTTTCTTTGTTGCAGAGTAATCATTAATTTTTATTGAATACAAGTAAACCCCGCTTGAAAGCGATGATGCATCATAATTAATATCATAGCTTCCGGTTTTTTTATATTCATTTACAAGTGTTGCAATTTCATTTCCCAATACATCGTAAATTTTTAATGTTACAAATCCATCCTGCGGTAGTTGATATGTAATTGTTGTAGTTGGGTTAAACGGATTGGGATAGTTTTGGGCTAATGCATATTCAGTAATTACCGCTTTTCCGGTATATGATATTTCCTGCAAATTGGTTTTATTTAACAATTCAGTTTCTATAATGATGTCAGCATATGTATTTATCCGAAGAGTTCTGATTCTGACCGCTTGAAGTTTTCTGTGCGTGATTATAATTTCCATTAGCCTGACCATAGCCAGTAACCTGGATTGTTTGAAAAGAATTATTCTGTTCAACATAAAAAAAACAATTTTGTCTTTCTTTTGCACCTAATCCATTATTAGTATTAGTATAAAAAATAGCCCAATCATCTCCTTCACCATTAGTATGCTTATCAATTATATAACTTCTCTTAAAAGTATATTGATCGATTGCATCAGCATGTTTAATACTGCCATCCGGACCTGAAGTTGGAACATTAAACTCAATGATAGATAATTCGCTTTCAGATATAGCAGGTTCTAATACATGACCGGCAGTTGCAATCCTGCCATTAAAGAGAATAAAACCAGTCCCATATGTACCGGATGGTTCTGTAATTATTCTTCCAACAGCTTTATCGTTGGATAATACTCTATCATCACTTCCGCAAACATCCAAAATTCCATTAGGTGTGCTTGATCCTTTACTTAATGTCTGAGATACTGTTTTACCAATAAAAAGTTCATCAATTATGAAAAATGTATTTTGATCGCCAGGACCCGCAAACAATGAAATCATAAGTGAATCACCATTAAAATATGCACTGGTATAATTCCATTGTTCAATTTCGGAAGAATTTAATATCTGTTTACTGCTATCCTCTACTGCTTCAATTACTATATAGCTGTTTTTACCAAGATTAACTGACCTAAATTTTATTCTTATCCAGCTCGCCTCAGGAAATGAAATGGTTTTCTTGAAAACTTCTGTTGGATTTTTTAAGCCTGAGCCATCATAACTTCCTGATGATAAATTATATTTCTTTAGGCTTCTTGATAATGTATTTTGTTGAGAAAAAATTAAATTCCAAGAAAAGATGAGCAACAATATAAAATAGTGAAGTTCTTAAATTCATTTTTACACCTTTGTTTTATAATTGTTTAAATCAATAAATCTCATTTATTAATTCTGTTGTTAGTGAAGTTATTTGGCAGCTCGCCTTCGATTATCAAAATCACTCATCTTTTTCCCATCACAATAATCGCCTGATTATCATTGCTTCCAACGGCACATAACAGGTTCCCTTTGAAATCTACCTTGCTGAAAGCGCCGTTTATATAAGTTATATTTTGAAAATTTATCCAGCTTTCCCCGTTATAATGAAGTAATAATCCGAATGCACCGGAAACTATAATATCATTAATATCATTTCCACGGATGCAGGTTTTATAATAAGCTGGTAAATCATTATTTCTTATCCAGTTTGTATGTAAGCTATAATTTGAGAACAAGCCGTCTCCACCAATATAATATTTTTTATCATGTATGAACCAAATTGTATTCAATGAATTTGATAACCCATCTTCATTCAATGATGTAACTTCTTTGTTCTGTATCCTGAAGATTCTTCTACCCTTATTAGTAAATTTATCAGAAGCTATACAAAGGATTTCATATTCTCCTGAATTATTCTTTTGTCCCCATATATCATTTATATCCAAATCAGTACCAGTGTTTATCCTTTGCCAGCTTGAACCATTATAAAATGCTAAAGCGCCTTTATCCCTGCAAACAAATAGATTTTTAGATGAATCACCCCAAATTCTTTTAGGTATCTCTCCATTGTTAAAAATCCCTCCGTTATAACCAGAGTAGTTTAATAACCAATATGTATTCTTTATAGAATCGCCATTGAATAAGAAAACTCCACCTCTCACCAGCCATATGTTTAGTTGATCAATTGCAACTATTCCAGTGGGTATGATGTATGAATTTCCTCCTGATGGATTTTTTGCAATAATTTTTTTGACTTTCCATTCATGTCCGTTCCAATTTATTAAACCATAAGGATGCGGATCGGGATTTCCCAAAGAATCCTTCATGTAAATCTCTCCCACTGCCCAAATATTATTTTCATCAATAATAGCAACATCATACAAAGCGCTGCTTCCGGCATCTCCGCCAAATGTAAACGTCTGCCAGGTAAAGTTGTGGCTGGTTGTATCCAGTGTTGTTGCAGTTGCTTTATTACTGGCTATTAATCCGGATGATTGCAGGCTTGCCTGAAAGGAGTATGTTTTATTCGGCAGTAGTGAATCAATGTAGAGTAGGGAGTCTTGAGTATTGAGATTTTCGATACTGAATCTCCATCCGGATCAGTTCTAATAAGATTTATTTCTGCGGGCAATTGTAAATTTTGGGTTGTTAATTTTATCCACACTTCGGTGCAGGAGACGTCTTCAAGAGTTAATGTTATATTACTATTGTCAGCAGGCCCGGTAGGGCTGCAGCTATTGGCAGGTAGTATGCAAATCAATAACAATAATAATTTTCCTTTGAGAATTCAGGACTGCTCTCATAGTTTTTCACCATTTCTAATTCATTAACAATATAATATTTTAAGAATAAATTGCGGAGCTTTTATCAGATTTGCTGTTTCTCCCCGGAAATACTCTTTAAGAAATAAGAGCAAATAATATACCTTAAACAGAAATCAGGAATTCACAACTGATTTTTATCAATAGACTTTCCTGCGGGTAATATTTACAGGATAATTTTATGTAAATGTTACTTCTGTAAAATTTATTTACAAAGGTTAAGATAAGTAATTATCAAAATAATAGTTTAAAACCTCAACCTCTTAAACCTCCGAGGTTTGCCCAGTGTGCATTGCGATGCAAACCTCGGAGGTAGTTTCAAATTGCAAATTCCTACTTCAAAAGTATCATCTTCTTTGTTTCTTTAAATGAAGATGATTCCAGTTTGTAGTAATAAATACCGCTGGGAAGGTTAAATTCATTTGAATTGAAATCTACATTATGAATGCCAGCCTGCATTACTTTATTTATCAGCACTGCAACTTCATTGCCAAGTACATCATAAATCTTTAATGAAACATTTCCTTCTTCCTTAATGCCGAAAGAAATTTTTGTTGAAGGATTAAACGGGTTAGGATAATTCTGCTCGAGTGAATATTTACCCGGGCTAACATTATTCACTTCAATTTCTTGTGAATAGCTGAATGAGCCGTCAAAATCAATCTGCTTTAATCTGTATGATGCAGCACCATCAGCTTTAAATGAATATGAATAATCTCTTGATTCTGTAGTAGTTCCGCTGCCTTCAACAAAAGCAAAAACAATCCAGTCATTTCCAGCTTTTCTTTGAATCTCAAATCCAAGATTATTTTTTTCTGTTGCAGTATTCCATTTTAAAGTAACAGTATTTCCATTCACTTCAGCATAGAATGATGTAAGTTCAACAGGAACAACATGCATTAAGTTTTTATAGAAGGATAAATTTCCGTTCTGTTCACCCACAATCATATCAATCATATTATCATTATCAAGATCAGCAAAACCAACTGTTGCTCTTGCTCTTACTTTTACACCTGAAGTTATTGCATCATTTCTTTGCCACTGCGGCTGAGTTGGTGTACCAACATTTTCATAACAAAAAATCAAACCATTCCAGTTACCAAGAAACAAATCATAATCGCCGTCATTATCTACATCAGCAAATGCGGGTTTATTATCTCTTGCAAAAGTTACCCCGCTAATGAAGGAATTATCTTGAGTAAAATTATTATTACCGTCATTCACATAGAACTTAAAATTCTCAGGTAATTCTTCCGCAAGCAGAAAATCAATATCACCATCAGCATCAATATCAACAAATGCAGGAGCAGAAAACCAGCCTGCATCAATGCCGCCAAAGACACTGCTGTTGTATGTAAAATTTGTGCCATTATTCATATAGAGATACAACAAGCCATTAATCGCGCCTGAAACAAGATCAGGATCATTATCTTTATCAATATCAACAAAAACAGGATGCGAATATGAGCCGGGATTTATTGCCTGAAAAACAGAAGATGGTTGAAAATAAGGAACGGAAACTGAACCATCATTTCTGAAGTAAGCCAGGGTACCAAGTGATGATCCACTGATAAGATCCAAATCTCCATCACCATCAACATCACCCAATGATGCAGTTGAATAGCCTTCGGATTTTATTACTCTGAAGTATTCCGGTCTGTACTGAAATTGTGGTGTAACCGCATTACCTGTATTTTCATAATAATATAGTGTTCCGCCGGCAGTTCCATAAACAAGATCAAGATCGTTGTCATTATCCAGATCAATAAACACTGGCTGCTTCCAGTAGTTTGTAGTTTCAATTGAAATGAAGGTTTGATTATCTCTCGTCCAAACCGGAGCCTGAGCAGTTCCGGTATTTTTGAAGTAATATAAACCTGCAGCATCACGTCCCATCAGCATATCGTAATCGCCGTCATTATCAAGATCAGCAAAGGTAGGATATGCGTTAAGACCAACATCTCCAATGCCGAGCACAAATGAATTTTCTTTTTGGAATACAGGATTTGATGCATCACCTGTGTTTCTGTAACCAAGAACTATTCCCGCGGTTGGACCGCCGCCCAAGAGTGATTCTCCTATCCCGATCATTAAATCAAGATCACCATCAGCATCAAGATCTACGAAAGCAGGTTTTGCATCAGCACCAATTTCAGAATTTATTTGTGTAAATAACGTATTATCTTTTTCCCATACCGGATTTTCAGCGTTTCCAGTATTTCGATAAAAAAGTATTCCGTTATATCCGCTTATGAATAAATCAAGATCGCCGTCATTATCTATATCATGAAGTGAAATATAATCTGCGTTGGTGAACTGCAATCCGTTTGCATAAATAGAAGAAAGCATGGATGTATCGGGCATATATTTTGGCGGAACGGAGTTTGAAATATTTTCAAAATATTCTGCTTTATCATCAAGCGTTCCTAAGAAAAGATCTTTATCTCCATCATTATCTATATCAGCAAAGAATGGACATGTAAAACTTTGAACTGATACACCGTATGGTGCAAAAACAGAGTCAATCTTTTTCCAGTTCTGTGAAAAGGAAAAATCTGAAAAGAGAATAAGCATGGAAAAGAGTGACATTTTTTTCATCGTACTTCCCATAATAGTGAGTAATATTTATATCCGTTGAATTAACCATTTCATTCATTTATCTGAATTAATGCTGCCGAGCAGTTTATCTGCTTCTTTATTTCTGCCGAGAGATTTATAAAGCCTTGCAAGATTTATCTTTGCATTTACTGAATTAGGATTTGAGTATAATTCTTTTTTGTATGCAAGTTCGGCAGATTCAAAATCTCCTGTAAGAGTATAAGCGTTGCCCAAATTTAAGAAAACATTTTCAAGATCGGGATCAATTACAGAAGCTTGTTTAAAATATTTTATTGAATTTTCAGGCTGATTAAAATAAACAGCATAAATTGTTCCCAGCGTAAACAAACTGTAAGCATTCTGCCCATCAATCTTTAATGCCTTTTCAAATAATTCCACTGCTTTTGTGTAATCACCAAGGTTCGTGTATACATATGCAATTCCTTCAATATATGAAGGCTCCTGAGGTTTTAATGCAAGAGCTTTGTTGTAATAATCTATTGCGGTGGAATTTTCATTCTTCATCCTATATATCTCTGCAATTTTATAAAAAGCCTGATAATAATTTTTATTCAGTTCAGCCGCGTGTTTATAGGCTGAAAGAGCTTCTTCAATTTTATTCTTAAGAAGAAAAACTTCTGCTGTATAAAAATAAGTTTGTGCATCTTTTTCTTTTTTGCTGTTCAGATAAAACAACGCTGAATCAAGGTAAACAGGTTTATTATCATACTCGTTATAAAATTCAATGTAAGCAATACCTTTGCGGATATCTTTTTTATCATCATCGGCATCAACATCCGCAATTAACTGAACAGCCGGCAATGTCTGCGGATCAGCAAGAAGAGAACTCCAATCTATTTCATCCTTATATGCATCTTTTCTTATCCAGTGATCTGTAAGCGGAACTCCGTGAAGTGTATTTTCAGTTCCGGTTTTATTCATGTGGCATGAAATGCAATTATCAACTGCAAAATGCTTTTCACCATTTTCTTTTAAAGGAAGATTTTCTGCTTTATGGCAATTCAAACATTTTTCATTATAATAATGAGAAACAGAAAATGTTTTTATTGAGCGGTGCGGGTTGTGGCATGTAATGCATGTTAGTTCTCCGCCGCTTTCTGTAAAGCATCTGCTGAGTTTTAATCTGTAAGGACTTTCACCAACTTCAATTGCATTTTTGTTTGTTCTTTCAGGATAATAAATTGATCTGTTTGATGAAAGGAGTCTTGCCGGTTTAAAATCAAACCAGCCTTCTTCATCCTGCATTGCCCATGCTTTGCCCTGCGCATGGCATTGCATACAAATTGAAAGCTGCCGCTCAGTTGAAAGCTTTGCGGGATTTACAATTGTCCTTTGATTTGCAGCCGGTTTAAACTCATCATTCATTTCTTTTATATGAAGTTCTCCCGGACCATGACATCTTTCACAATCAACGCCAAATCTGTATGGTTTCGCGTACCTATCAACCGCTGATTTAAGTTCTGTTAAATACGCGTTATGGCAGGTAATACATTTTCTTGTAGCAAATCTTGAGAAACGTAGATTTTTATGATTTCTGTATCCCGGTGAAAGATCCCATTTCTTTTTATTTGTGTACCATGTTAAAGGAAGCTGATAAAACATTCCTTCCTCATCATGAAAGTACATGCGCAGATTGCTTCCCGACCCAATCGTAAAATCAGCTTTCATTTTTCTTTCATGATATACTTTTCCCTGCGGATTAAGCCTGAACTCACGCTGATAAAATCCGCTGTCTGTTTTTAACATTTCATAATAAAAATTTAACTCAGAATCATAAACAGCTGTTAAGCCGGAATAATCTTCAATAATATTTTCTTCTGTTAGCAGCTCCATTGATCTGCCCATCTCCGAATGTGAAAAAGTGTTGTGGGTACTTTTATGACACGGAAGACAGTTATCAGAACCAACATATTTAATTCCATCTGCGGAATTTAAATATGTAATACCGTTATCAACCGCGGCTGATGATGCCGGAGAAATTTCTTTCTTTTTTTTATCTGTAAGGAAGAAAAAAACGGCAAGCAAAAGAACCGGAATTAATAACAGTAATAACTTTTTCATCAATCATTCAAAAACATTTTAAAAATATCCAAAGCGTTATCAAGCGGTTTACCTGAATTTGAAAGACAGATTAATGTAAGTGATTCTTCGGGATAGCGGATTATTATATTTCTGTATCCTTTTAATGATCCTGTATGAAGATAATATATCTTGCCTTTGTTCTTTCCTTCTTCAAATTTTTTAACCATCCAGCCAAAACCGTAATTCGCAGATTCACCATTGTTCAGGATAAACGGCGTGAGAATTTTTTCCATTGTTGATTTTTTAACAAGCTTTTCGGTGTACAAAGCCTCATCCCATTTTAAAAGATCATTCAACGTAGAAAAAATTCCGCCTGCACCAGTTGTAGATAAATTATAATCATTCAATACAAAACTGCCTGAAGAGTTACGGGAATAACCAACTGCCTTGTTTTTTATTTCCGGTTTTGATTCATCATGTACCAATGTGTTTTCCATTCCAAGCGGAGTAAAAATATTTTCCTTCATAAAATTTGCAAACTTTTCACCGGTTATTTTTTCAAGCAGAATGGAAAGCAATACATATCCCGAGTTGCTGTAAGAATATTTTTCTCCCGGAGTGAAAAGGAGTGAATCACGTTCAACAAGAATATTCCACACATCTTTATTTGAAAACTCAGTAATGTCTTCACCAATGAAGGCGTAATAATCCGGCAATCCTGATGTATGAGTAAGAAGATGTTTGATTTTTATTTCTTTTCCGTAAGATGGAAATCCAGGAAGATAATCGGCAGCATAATCATCAAAATCAATTAATCCTTTTTCATAAAGAATTCCGTATGCCATTCCTGTAAATTGTTTTGAAAGAGACGCAAGATAAAACGAAGAGTTTGGATTGATTTTCTCCTGCTTCTCAATATTGCTTAATCCATATCCTTTGCTGAGCAGAACCACGTTGTTTTTTATAATCATCAACGCATAACCTGGTGAATTTTTATCAACAATGGAATTAAGAATTGAATCAGCTTTAAATATTTCTTCTGAGAAGTTTTTCTGCTGGCAGTAATTTTCTTTTATAAATAAGAATAAAAAAAGAGCAGAAAAAACTGCGGCTGTTTTAGAAAAACGGGAGATGGTATTTTTAATCATAATTATTTAGGTAATGAAAATTTAAATTAAAATGGCAGAAGTAAATCAAAGTAAAATGATTACGCTGTGATTTTTATATATTTGGAACCTGAATTTAATACATCTGAAGAAGATATAACATATTGAAAATAATTCATCAACTTTTAATTAACTAAGAAAAGGAATTTTAAAAATAATTGGTACGAAAATTAATTAAGAAGATACGAGATAAATTCAGCAAAGTAATTTCAGCTTCGAATGAAAAGGAAGTTAAAAATGAGCAATCATGGGAGGAAAGAAAAAAGGAATTACTAAATAATGTAAGGTCAAAAGGAAAAGGATCTGCACGGGCTGAAAAGAAAAAAGTATCAGAAGCTAAAAAAGAAGATCATCAGCGCAGTAAAATTGCAAGAAGAAAAAAACCGGGTTCACCGCGTAAAAAAGAAAATCAAAAACATGATGCGATTAAAAAAACCGCTGAAGTAAAATCCCAATTAAAAAATAGAAATGAATGGAACGCGGCTGAGTTTGATGTAAAACCCGAAGAAGGCAAAACACGATTTCATGATTTTAATCTGCCGGATGAAATAATGCACGCAATATATGATCTTGGATTTAAATACTGCACGCCAATCCAGGCAGAAATATTAAGCAAAACTCTTGAAGGAAAAGACACAACCGGCAAAGCACAAACAGGCACCGGAAAAACTGCGGCGTTTTTAATTACAATCTTTACAAGATTATTAAATAATCCTCGTACCAAACAAAGCAGCGGAACCCCGCGTGCTTTAATTATGGCGCCAACCAGAGAGCTTGTTCTTCAAATTGCAAATGATGCTGCTGCACTATCTAAATATTCTGATTTTAAAATCCTTACAATATTCGGCGGGATTGATTATCAAAAACAAAAAAGACAATTAAACACACAAAAAATTGATGTTGTTGCCGCCACTCCCGGCAGACTGCTGGATTTTTACAGCAAGAAAGATATTGACTTGCGGCATGTAGAAATTCTTGTTATTGATGAAGCTGACAGAATGCTTGATATGGGTTTTATTCCTGATATGAAAAAAATTATCCGTGCAACTCCGCATAAAGATAACAGACAAACACTGCTTTTTAGTGCAACACTGCCGCCGGAGATAAGATATCTTGCTTCAAGCTGGACGAAGGATGCTGTGTTTGTGGATATTGAACCCGAGCATACAGCCAGCAAAAATGTTGAACAAATCTGTTATATAGTTTCATCCGAAGAAAAATATCCGCTGCTGTATAATATGATTGTTCAGAATAATTTAAATCGTGTAATTGTGTTTACAAACCGGAGAGATGAAGCAAAAAAATTAAAGGATCTTTTATTCGTTCACGGTTTAAATACTGCTGTTCTTTCAGGAGATGTTGATCAGCGGAAAAGATTATCAACACTGAATGCTTTTAAAGAAGGTAAGATAAATATACTTGTTGCAACAGATATTGCCGGAAGAGGAATACATATTGAAGGTGTAACACATGTAATTAATTTTAATCTGCCGGAAGATCCGGAAGATTATGTTCACAGAATTGGCAGAACAGGAAGAGCAGGAGCCGAAGGAGTATCAATTAGTTTTGCATGTGAAGATGATTCATTTCAGATTCCGGCAATAGAAAAATATCTTGATAAAAAACTTGTGTTCACACATCCGCCGGATGAATTATTAACTCCGCCGCCGCCTGCGGTTAGAGTACCGGAAAAAGAAAATCAGCAAAAGCCTGTGAACAGAAAAAAAACATATAAAAAAAATTATAGGGGCAGAAAATAAAATCTTATTAAATGCACTTGCATTTACGCTCATGAATTTATTTCAATCTGGCTCTTTAAATCATTTATAATTTCATTAAGATTCGGATCGGTTAATCTATCTTTTTCAACAGAAGTGCACGCATGAATAACGGTTGAATGATCGCGCCCGCCGAAATGCAATCCTATTGTTTTTAAAGAAGATTTGGTTAATTCTTTTGAAAGATACATTGCAACCTGCCGAGCAAGAACAATTTCTTTTTTCCTGGTTTTATCGCGCAATTTATTTTCATCAACCTTCAGGTAGTTACACACAGCCTTTGTAATTGAATCAATCGTTACATTAACTTTTCTGTCAGTTGCAATTTCCTTTACTGTTTTTCTTGCAAGTTCAATATTAATTTCTTTGGAATTAAGTGAAGCATTTGCAAGAAGTTTAATCAAACAGCCTTCAAGCTCGCGTATGTTTGAAGTAATATTATTTGCAATATATTCAAGGATATCCGGAGAAATTGTCATTCCGTAATCTTCAGATTTTCTTTTAAGAATTGCAATTCTTGTTTCAAGTTCCGGCGGCTGAATATCGGCAGTCAATCCCCATTGGAATCTGGAAATCAAACGATCATCAAGACCTTTCAAATCTTTTGGCGCTTTATCACTTGATAAAATAATTTGTTTTCTTGATTGATGAAGTGTGTTAAAAATATGAAAGAAAAGATCCTGTGTTTTTTCCTTACCAATTAAAAACTGAATATCATCAATTATAAGAACATCCATTCCTCTGTAAAAATTTGAAAATTCATTTACCTTGTTTGATTGAATGGCTTCAACAAATTCAACAGTAAAACTATCAGAAGAAAGATAGATTACTTTTTTATCAGGAAAGCTTGATAAGATTTTATTTCCAACTGCCTGAATGAGATGAGTTTTTCCCAAACCAACTCCGCCGTAAACAAACAACGGATTAAAAGAAGTTCCGCCCGGATTATCACTTATAGCTCCAGCCGCTGCATGCGCAAGCTGATTACCTTCTCCTTTGATAAAATTTTCAAAAGTATAACGCGGGTTTAAAAATGATTCAAAAACAGGTTTGGGTTTTGGAGCCGGTGGAGTTTCCTTTGGTTGAAGTGTTATAGCTTTGGGAGAATCATCCGGAACCGAACTATGTTTTTCTTCAGCAATAACATAGGTTAATTTTGCAGATGGACCCAGAACTTCATGAATTGTACGATTGATTAATGTATTGTAATGTTCATCTATCCACTCCCAAAAAAATTGGCTCGGAAGCTGCACCTTTAATGTATTATCTTCAAGTTCCAGAGGTTTTATAGGAAGGAACCATGTGTTATAAGTCATTAATGTAACATTTTCTTTTATCGTTTTGAGGCATTCCTTCCATACTAAATTTGAATTTTTTAAGGGGTGTTGATCAACAGGTAGAGCATTAAACATATTTATTTATCCACACAAGAAAAAAGTTATTTAATAATAAAAATTGAAGTTTCTTAAATATTTTTGAAAATCTTTCTAAACTTTTCCACAGGTTATCAACATTAAGCAAGGCTTCTAAGATGTTGATTTGTAATAATTTAACGTGCTCTTTTTATAATATCCACACGATTTTTAATCCAATGGGGGATTTTTGATGACCTAAACGTGGTTGTGAAACATTTTCACGATTCAAAGTTATCAACAATTTGTAAACAGTTTAGAAGAGCACTGCCGATAGGAAAATATAGCATGTTAAAAGTAGCCGAGCAAATTAATTCTTAAAAAAAGATTGAAGATTTTTTAAAAGTGCATAAATCACCAAAATAGAGGAAGGTTTTATCTTGTATTTCTTTAAGCCATTCTTTATTTTTGAAGTCTTTTTGATAAAAGGAGAATGATATGAAAAGAACATTTCAGCCAAGCAACAGAAAACGTAAAAATAAACATGGTTTCAGGGAAAGAATGAGCTCAAAGAACGGCAGAAAAGTGCTTGCAAGAAGAAGAGCAAAGGGCAGAAAAAAATTAACTGTTAGTGACGAGAAATAATTTGTCTTGAAAAGATATGGTCTTTCTGCAGATGAAAAGATTAAAAGCAGAAAAGATTTTGAGTTATTATATTCCACCGGCAAATCGATATATTCATCCGATAAAAAATTAAAAGCTGTTTACTTAATCTTTGCAGAAACAGATAAAACCGGAGTTCAGTTCGCTCCGGCTGTTTCAAAAAAAGCCGGAAAGGCTGTTTGGCGGAATAGAATGAAAAGGCTTTTAAGAGAAGCTTTCAGGCTGAACAAAGAAATTCTCACCGGAATAAGTATTCAGAAAAATTTTTTGATTAAGATAATCCTATCGCCTAATTTTCTTAATGAAAAAGTTAATAAAAGTATTAAGCTGGCTCAGGTTGAGCCCGGTGTGGTTGAGATTTTGTTAAAAATAAAAAGCGCATTGAAATGAATGGAAATTTAAGAGCCGGAAAGATTTTTATTTTTCTTATAAGAGGTTATCAAAAATTTATTTCACCGCTTTTTCCGCCCTCCTGCCGGTTTAATCCAACTTGCTCTGAGTATGCAATTCAGGCGTTTAGCAAATACAATATTATTAAAGCCGGGGGAAAAACAATCTGGAGAATTTTAAGGTGTAACCCTTTTAATAAAGGCGGTTATGATCCTGCTTAATTTTAACATGGAAATTTTTTAATGGATAAACAAACTACCTTCGCTTTCATTTTAATTGGTGCAATAATAATTTTATGGCTTTACCTGAACACTCCAACTCCACCGCCTCCTGTTCAAAAGCCTGCAGATACAACTTCTGTTGATACTACATCAAAGCAGGAAATTGATACACTAAAAAATATTCTTCCTGAAATAACGGAGAAACAGGATTCGCTTCAGTACGGAAGATTCTATTCTTCTTCAACCGGAACAGAAGATATAATTACAATTGAAAATGATCTTGTTATTATTGAATTATCAAGCAAAGGCGGGAATATCCGTAAATACTTTCTCAAAAAATTCAACAACTGGTATTCTGCTGATGATGAGAATGATAATTCATACAAATCAAAAGTTCAGCTGATTAATTATACCGCCGGGAATGCTTACGATCTCGCATTTGTTACATCAGAAGGAAAAGCAATAAATACGGGTGAATTAAACTTCATTTCTGATGCAAAAGAGAATTATTACAATTTAAGCGGAAGTGATTCATTAACTATAACATACAAACTGAGCTCAGGTCAAAAAGAATCTATTCAAAAAGTTTATTCGTTCTCCGGAAATTCCTACCATATTAAGAGTGATATTGTTCTGGAAGGAATGAACAATCTGATCAGCAATAACTCATATGATGTTTTATGGAACAGCGGAATAAGATTTGTTGAAGAAAATTCTGTTGATGAAGCTAATTACTCAAACGCAAGTTTATATTACGGAGACGAACAGGTTATAATTGATGCCGATGATGCTGAAGAAAAAGTTGAAAAAGATTTTAATGGAAGGGTAGATTGGATTGGTGTAAGGAACAAATATTTTGCCGCAATAATTTCACCGGATAATCCAGCCGGTGTTGAAGGTGCTTACGTTGAAGGTTTCAGAAAACTTTTTCAAAACCAGGGAATAAAGGAAAGTTACAGCGTCCGCTTAACCCTTCCCTTCCGCAATTCTGATTATGAAAAAAATTCTTTCCTGCTGTATATCGGGCCTGTTGATTATGATATTCTTAAAACATACGGGCGCAAGCTTGAAGCAATTGTTGATTTCGGAAGTTTTCTTGGATTGAAATTTATTGTTCGTCCAATTGCAGAATATATTCTACTGCCATTGTTTAACTTTTTGCATTTGTTTATTCCCAATTACGGATTTGTAATTATTGTATTTTCATTAATTATAAAGATTGTTCTTTACCCGCTTACAAAACAAAGTTTCCAATCAATGAAGAAGATGCAGCTTCTTCAGCCTAAGATTCAGGAAATAAAGGAGAAGTATAAAGAAGATCCGCAGAAGATGAATAAGGAAACGATGAAGCTTTATTCAACATACGGAGTTAACCCGGCCGGCGGATGTCTTCCGCTAATACTTCAAATGCCAATCTTTGTTGCGCTTTGGGGATTATTCCAGGTTGCAATTGATTTGAGACAGCAGCCGTTTATATTCTGGATAAATGATCTTTCACGGCCTGATATAATTGCAAACCTGCCGTTTAAACTTCCGCTTTTTGGAATTGATCAGGTAAGCGGGCTTGCATTGCTGATGGGTATAACAACTTTCTTTCAGCAAAAGATGAGTGTTAAAGATCCAAAACAGCAGGCGCTTGTTTATGTTATGCCGGTAATGTTAACTATAATGTTTATGAGTTTTCCTTCCGGGTTAAACCTTTATTACTTTATGTTTAACGTTTTTTCTATTGCACAGCAGTATTATATTAATCATAAACATGATGGAATGGTTCTTGAACCTGTAAAGAATCCTAAAAAATCAAAAGGATTTATGCAGCGCTTGATGGAACAGGCAGAGCAAAATGCTAAACAACAGCAGCGTAAAAAAAGATAACGGTGCTATTAATTGGAAGCTGACTAAAAAGCACTCATTTCCTTTCTTAAAAAGGAAAAATTTTATTGCCCTTGATAATTGCTTTTTAGTCTGCTTCAAAATCTTGCCGCTTCACATTTGATATGATTAAAAAGAAATTTCAAATCTTACTTCTCGCACTTCTATTCATCCAGCCTTCTTTTGCACAAACAAAAGACACTCTTACAGTTAAGTATATTGAAAAAAAATTGCCGTTCGGTTTATCCGAAAAAATTCCAACTCCCCGCCCTGTAGTTGCCGTTGCATTAAGCGGCGGCGGTGCAAGAGGGCTTGCACAGATTGGTGTTCTTAAAGCATTGAAAGAAGCTGATATTCCGATTGATATAATTGTTGGTACAAGTATGGGAAGTGTTATCGGCGGATTATATTCTGCCGGCTTCAGCTTTGATGAAATTGATTCTATTGCGCGTGAAATTGATTGGAATTCCCTTCTTACACTTGACAGAGAAAGCAACAGAAGAGAACTTTTTGTTGATCAGAAAATTACTGAAGACAGAGCAATTTTTGCATTAAGACTGAAAGGCCTTACACCAGTGCTTCCAACTTCAATTAATGATGGGCAGAAACTTTCCAACTTCTTAAACTTGCTTACACTTCAGGCGCCTATCCATGTTAATGATAATTTTGATGAACTAAGAACACAATTCAGAGCCGTGTGTACCGATCTTGTAAGCGGAAGCCCTGTCATTATCAGCAAAGGTTCATTAAGCCAGGCAATGCGTGCAAGCTCAAGTGTATCATTCTTTCTTTCACCTGTAAAGATGGATTCGTTAATTCTTGTTGACGGCGGACTTGTTGCAAATATTCCGGTAAAAATTGCTGAAGAAATTGGCGGCGAATATGTTATTGCAATAAATACTACAAGCAGTCTTCATGATGTTGAAGATTTGCAGTTCCCCTGGATAGTTGCAGATCAGATTGTGAGCATACCGATGCTGCTGCTTAACCAGGCACAGCTACAGGGTGCTGATGTAGTTATAAATCCTGAATTAACAAATAAACCTTCAACAGACTTTACAAACATTGATTCACTAATACAAGCAGGATATGAGAGCGCACTTCCTTACATTAAAAAAATACGCAGCCAGATTGACAGCATCCAGACTTTAAATTTGAAACATAAAGAATATTATATAAGAAATATTCTTATGGGAAATGAATCCGGAGAAATTGATAGAAGCCTTAAAAAAAGATATGCTTCAATGGATTCTGTTTCCAGTTATGAAATACTATCTGATATTTATGATCTCTTTGAAACAGGCAGATATGAAGATATAAAAGTAATTGTTGAAAAATATCCCAGCTACTCAACACTGGATTTTGAATTTAAAGCAAAGCCGCTGATTGAAAATGTAAGTTTCACAGGTGTAACGCAAATTGATTCCGCGCAGGCTGCTTCAATCTTAAACATGCTAAAAAATAATTATTATGATCATGAATTAATTGCAGATCAAATTATTAATGTTCTAAAACTTTACCGTAAAGCTGGTTTATCTCTTGCAGAGCTGCGTGATTTGAAATTCTTTAAAAACTCCGGAACACTTGCACTGAAATTTGATGAAGGGATAATTGATTCTGTAATTATTGAAGGTAATTATTATACAAACTCTACAATCATCACAAGAGAATTTCCTCTTTCTCCCGGGCATTATTTTATGTTTCAGGAAGTTGAGCAGGGATTAAGAAATTTGCGGAGTACAAATCTTTTTGAAGATGTTGTTCTTCTTGTTCAGCGGGAGGATGGGAAAAATATTGTTGTGCTTAAAGTTCTTGAAAAGGTTTCAAGTTTGGTCAGGTTTGGCTTTAGGGTTGATAATGAAGATAAGGCACAGTTAAGCCTTGATATCCGGGATGAAAATCTCTTCGGCAGTGCAACAGAACTTGGTTTAATTTTATTCGGCGGCACGCGCAATGGTTCAATAGAACTGGAACATAAATCAAACAGAATTTTTGATACATATCTTACATATAAGATTAACGCATTTTACCGTTTTGATGATGTGTTTTATTATAGAGATGTTCAAACAAATTCAAGTAAAACATTTGCGCGGGAAGAAGCCGGAGAATACAGGCAAAGTTTTTACGGCGCAGCAATAGGAATCGGTACGCAGGTTGAAAGATTCGGCAATCTTATTTTCCAGGGAAAATATGAATTTGATGAAGTTAAAAATCTTTCATTAAATCCTGTTGACCCTTACAAAATGAAAATTGTAAGCCTAAAAATAAGCACAACAATTGATACACAGGATAAATATCCCTATCCCGAAAACGGAATTTATTTTTATGGTTCTTATGAAACGGCACAAACAATTTTTGGCGGTGATATTGGATTTTCAAATATAGGATTTGAATACAAAAATTATTTTACTATCAATAACCAGCATACGTTTTCACCGCGTGTTACAATGGGGTTTGGTGATAAAACACTTCCGCTCAGCCAGCAGTATTCATTCGGCGGGCAGAATTCTTTCTTCGGTTATCGTGAAGATGAATTCCGCGGCAGGCAAATTTTCCTTACATCATTTGAATACAGATACAGGCTTCCGGTAAAAATTTTCTTTACTACATATTTAAAAGTTAGGTACGATCTTGGTTCAACATGGGATGTGCAGGAACAAATAAGGTTTAAAGATCTGAGACATGGAGTCGGCGCATCACTATCATTTGATACACCATTAGGGCCAGCAGATTTTTCAATCGGCAGAAGTTTTTTGTTTACAAAGAATCTTCCGGGAAATCCCATCAGTCTGGGTGAAACACAATATTATTTTTCAATAGGATATTATTATTAAGATGAGTTGAATTATTTCCCCGAAGAAAATCATTTTTTATTCTAAGGATTCCTTCTGATATTTCTCACCCAATTTCCGGTAAGCTCGTTCTTTTTCTTTGTTACCAAGCCTCTTAAACAAGTTTGATAATTCAAAACACAGCCGGCTTTTCTTTTCAACCAATTCTATTCCCTGCTGTGCTGTGTGAATAATGTCTTCAATCCTGGGAATGTTCAATTCCTTATTATACATTTTTATTATCGAAAGATATGGATCAACTGATTCAGGTTTTGCTGCTGCAGCTTTCTTAAAAAACACAAATGCTTTTTCAAGATGCCTTCCGTAAAATGATATTGAACTGAATATCTGACCAACAGCAAAATATACCTGGTAAGAAAGATTGGGAAATTCTTTGCAGATTTTTTCTGCAAACATCATTATTTCATCTGTAGATAAAGCTTTATTCCACAGAAGAGTTTTATAAAATTCTGAATCTCTTATCTTACCTGAAATTGCAATTCTGAATGCATCAAACAATTCATCCGGTGAATTGGAGGTCCGGAAGATTACTTCAATTTCCTGTTTGGAAATATCTTTAACCGGAACCAAATCTTTAATGTTCATATCAATTTTTTTTTTGCGGCTGGAAAAATTTAATGCAATTATAAAATTTTATGAGACTTTTTCAATTGCCTTACGATACAATTCAATATATTGTTTTGCAGAATGTTCCCATGAAAAATCAATGTTCATTCCGTTCTGCTGCAATTTACGCCAAACAGATTTATCAGCAAATAACTCAACGGCTTTTTTAACTGTATTTGCCAGTGCTTTGCCTGAATATTCATAAAAAGAAAATCCATTACCATTATATGAACCATTCAATTTGCTTTCATACCAATCAATAACAGTATCAGCAAGCCCACCGGTTTTGCGCACAACAGGAACAGTACCATAACGCAGGCTGTACATTTGATTCAACCCGCATGGCTCATAAAGTGATGGCATGAGAAAAATATCTGCACCTGCTTCAATCAAATGTGAAAGCTCATTGTTAAATCCAATATAAGATGCAACTTTATGAGGAAGCGAATTTGCCAGTGAACGGCAGAATTTTTCATATTCATCTTCTCCGCTGCCGAGTATAACCCATTGTGCAGGAAGGTTCATCAGTTCACCAACAGCGGCAGTAAAAATATCATATCCTTTTTGTGAAACCATTCGTGATACAATTCCGATTAGCGGATTATTTTCATCGAATGCAAGATTCAGATGTTCGAGCAGAAATTTTTTATTCCCAGTTTTTCTCTCAATAATTTGAAAATTATAATTGAAAGGAATGTGTGTATCTTTTTCCGGATTCCATGTTGAGTAGTCAATCCCGTTTAAAATTCCATAAAGATCATTTTTCCTCTGGCTTAGAATATTTTCCATTCCCGCACCGTATTCCGGAGTAAGAATTTCATGAGCATAAGTATTACTAACCGTATTAATAATATCAGAAAAATAAATTCCTGCTTTCATAAAACTAACTGAATCATGATATTCTACAGGGCCACCGGGATAATAAAATTCATCTCTTATCTCTGCACTGTATAATGCTTCGGTTGAAAATCTACCCTGGTATCCGATATTATGAATTGTATAAAGCAGTGCCGTGTGTTCAAAAAGTTTGTCCCAGTTGTAATTATCTTTAATGAAAAGAGGCATTAAACCAGTTTGCCAATCATTGCAGTGAATAACATCCGGTGCCCATTTTAATCTTTGTAATGATTCAACTACTCCTTTACAAAAAAGAATAAATCTTTCATGTTCATCGGGATCATTAGTGTAAACCTGTCCCCGGTGAAAGTAATGCGGGCAATCAATAAAATAAATTTCAACCTTTGTTCCGGGAAGTTTTGCCTGATGAAGATGAACAGAACGGATGGTACCATTAATACGAACAGGCATTTCGCCAATATCCCAGCAGTAATGAAGTCCATATTTAGCCTCATCAACTGAAAAATATTTTGGCATAAACACTTTAACTTCACAGCCGAGTTTTTCAAGTGCTTTCGGGAGTGATCCGGCAACATCGGCAAGTCCTCCGGTTTTTGCAAAAGGCTCAACTTCAGATGAGATGAAAGCTATTTTGAGTTGTTCATTTTTCATCAAACAAAATATAGCTATAACTGCAACTACTTGCAGTGATTATCTGAAATCTCTATTGATGATTTATCTCAATTAAGTACTTCAAAAAAACTGTAAGTAATTCCAAGCTGAAGTGATTGTTTCAACTGTGTATAAACCGATTGTTTTTTCTCGTAAATTAAAAGCACTGCAAAGTTTACATTGATTAGTTTATTAACTTTGGCAGTTACTATATTATCCCAGCGAACATCCCAAATATCAAGCCTTTCATAGCGGGTAAACAATCTTAAACTTGATTTAAACTGAACATTTTCCATTATTTGAAAATCACCGTTCAACGCAGACTCCAAACCTGTTTCAACTTTAAATGCTTCTAATTTTGTTGTTGATGTATCATCAGAATATTGGCGGAACCTGTTAGTAAAAGTTTCCTTAACAGCAAAACCAACTCTTGCAATAAAACCGCTCAGTTTATCGTATGTAAATCCCACACCTTGTGTAACATAACCGGGATCAAAGAAATCAGCAATTTTTTCTGGTGGAGTTTTTTTATAATTATAACCAGTAGTTATTGATGTACGAATACTGTTGCTGAAATATGGATCAACCGCCCACTTAATATTTTTTGATAAAACTGTTTCAAAGAATAGCTCATTATCGTTTGTTCTAAAATCCTGACTGCCAAGTTTTGTTCTGCCGTATGCAGCTTTTAAATTATTCCTGAAGTTCCAATCAGAACCGAGATGTTTTATTCCGCCTGAAAGAATAATAGTCCATGTTAAAGAATTATCTCCTCCCTGCGTCCAGTTATTTAATGAAATCTGACTCAGGTTTAAACCAATCTGCGCAGCCGGAACCCATAAATCAACAACAATTACACTGTCTTTGTTTTGTGCCGGAACGTTTGTTATAAATAATAATAGTGTTGTGAATAAGAAGAGAATACGCTTCATTATTTATCCTTAATTGAGAATTTATTTTTTAACAGATAAATCAATTAAATTTATCTTTCAAATTTAGCAAGAATAAAAATGAATGACCTGTTAAATTGACTGCCGGGGGCTTTATAGAGTTGATTACTGCAAAGTTTTTTTTATGTGCTGTATAAATTTTAAACTTCTGTAAGATGATTAAACATTAACCGGTGGAATTGTTGAAACTTTCAAAATAAAAACCTCCGAGGTTCGCTAGTTTGGATACTGCGGAAACCCCGGAGGTTGGTTAATAAGCAAATTCCTACTTCATCAGCACAAGCTTTTTTGTTGCTGAAAAATCATTTACTCTTATTGAGTATAAATAAACTCCGCTTGAAAGCGATGAGGCATTATAATTAATATTATAACTGCCCATATTTTTATACTCATTAACGAGAGTTGTTACTTCATTTCCTAAAACATCATATATCTTTAACGTTACAAATCCATCCTGCGGTAACTGGTAATTTATTGTTGTGGCTGGATTAAAAGGATTTGGAAAGTTTTGAGATAATTCATAATCTGTAATTACTGCTGTTCCATTGTATATAATTTCTTTTGTGTTTGTTTTAGGTATCATACTTCCGGACGATACTCTGTTTATGAGCGAGTAACTTGCTCCTGTTTTATCTTCAACAGTGTATCTTAATCTTACCTTCTTTCCGCCTGTTCCTTTAGCAGTTACTCTTGAGGTTATATTTTCATTCTTTGCAAAATTTGCAGAAGTAAATTTAACTTCTTCAAGCGTGCTTATTTTCTCATGGCTCTGTTCATCAACAATGTCTATTCTGAAATTTATAGATGAATTATTGCCAAATATATTTTTTGCGGAGACAGAATCTGTTACGCCATACTTTAACCCGTAGCTGAATACTGAATTATCATCAAGCATGAATGGTTCTGTTAAAAGATATTCATTCAGCTTGTTTATGTTGGTTATCTTTAGCGTATCTTCGGTTTCCGTAAAGCTTATGGGTTTATCATTCACTGTTACATCATTAAGTGAAAAATATATTTCTGCATTATTTTTCTTAAGCGCTACGCCTCTGCCTGAGTATATTTCATCGAATGCGTTCTGTTTGCCAATGCTGCCAACAGAGGCGGACTGGTTAAAGAAGTAAGGTGATGAAACAGTATTTAATACCATTCCGTACATGCTGTTAAAATTAGAACCGTTACTTATCTGTAAATCTTTTCCTGCAATGCCGAAGTTCTTAATATTTGTAAAGCTTGAATTTGTTACATACTTATTATTCATGCCGCTGTTTGCTGTCCACCCAATGATATAATTACCGTCTGATGTTCTGTTTATATTAGCTGAGCTTACATAACTGCCTTCATCAAATGACCAGTAAACATAGTAGCCGGGATCTTTCATCATAGCGGCTTTGTATTTTTCTCCCTCGTTTACATTCCATGCCATCCATGTTATTCTTACACCGTTGTTTATCTCAATTAATGATGGCTTGTAATTTTTTGCATAACCGCTTCCGGATGAAACTTCAACCTCGGTTCCAAAACTGATATTGTTGCCTGAATTAGATATAAGTGTATTGTAAAATATTTTTGACTGCGAAGAGCTAAGGTTATCTTCCCAGGCAATATGGAAAACCGGGGGATTAGATGTGTTGTTCTTATCAACCGCAATTGAAGGATTGATGCTTGAGCCGTCTGTACCTGAAATATATGTTGAAGAATTATAATAACTGACAGAATTATTTGCGCCAAGAGTTGCATACCTGTAGTATAACCCACCGGAAGGATAGTAATTATCTATTCTCCAGAGGATCATTATCTTTGCACCCTGATAAGAAGCATAGCTTATTACAGGCGTTAAGTCATTTGAACTATAATCCGCGGATATCAAATCAACTGTAGAAGTTGATGTTATCTGACCATCTAAAGAACCAAGTATTACGAGTTTTATTTTAGAATCACCGCCGTAATTTTCCTGAAATACAACTCCAATATTGTAAGGATCAAAAATATCAATTGAAGGCGATTTACCTTCGCCGTCATCCAAAGGCTTGCCGTCATTTACTATTGTCCATGTGGAACCGTTATCTGTGCTTCTCTCGCACCATATCCTTCCCATGCTTTCATAAATTGAAAACAAAAAACCTGCATTGTTTACAAATTTTCGCTGGCTTGAGTTTGTGTAGGCATTAATGTTATCGGATAATCCCTGTCCTTTATATTTTGCCTGAACTATTACATCTCCGCTTGTAAACACAGGCCAGGACTCCTCTCCATAATCAGCAAGATTGGCTCCACTAACGGCGCTCCATCCCTGAAGATAGCACATTCTATTTCCTACGCCCGGGATATCCATCTCCTGATCCCCTGCCCAAAGTTTGTATGTTGGAACATCTTGTAAATGGTTAGGATTTTGATTCAATAATACTCCTTTATTAATTGAGCTTGTTGTAATATTGGGAGTCGTCTTAAAATCAATCCAACTCCATTCGGGATTAATTCCTCTGTTTCTTGGGCCTTTGGGATCAGAATTATCATCAATTAACCAGGGGTCCTTAAGATAGAAGTGACCGCTGTTTAGAGAAAAACCATCTATATTATTTTTTATTGTAGCGTTGTATGCCTCTTTAAAATGTGCAAGAACACTACCTGTATTAGGTCCAACAGGAATTTGCCCATGGTTTACATAAAAGTTTTCATTTAGATCAGTTTGCCAGACATTATATTTTCTTGTAGTTTGGTCTTTATACTCCTGATCTGCTAAAAGAAAGAAATCAGTAGCAGAAGGTCGTAGGGTTGTTTCATCGGGATGTTTTATCCACATGTTGTTTTCCCATTTACTCCAAAACCCGAATGAACTATCGACTTCATCGTCAACCTGGGCAATTCTTAATGCAGGTTTTATATCATATTCAACATATATTACCGGTCCCCATTTACCATCTTTATATAATTGAAATTTCATTTTATGAATATAGCCAGCATATGATAGGGGATATATCCACGGATTATTTATCAGTACTGTACCACCAGATATTGATTCAGGATCAGGCGGGACTGTTCCATCAATCCTTTCGGTTTGCCAGCATTCAAAACCAGCAGGCCAGCTAACAATATATTTCATCCCTGCGGGGTAAGTCCCACTGACTGGTTCAACCGTTGGAGGCGGAATTTCTCCTCCTATATAATATGCTGCTATTGCGGTCTTACTTTCCGGAAAACCATCCTTATATGCTTTAGCTCTTATTTCTTTATTTTCATCAACCTGAATAGGTGTTGAATATAACGATTTAGTTTGATCAGGCTCTGATCTATCAAGTGTATAATATATGTCCACATCACCAGGTGTACTACAGCTTATTGTAACACTTTGCGCGGTTGTATAGTAGCCACCGGGCGGATTGAAAACAGGAGTTGCAACCTGTGCCTGATTTGAAATAATAAACGGATAGCTTACACCATAGCCTTCACTACCGTTTATCATTTGTATCTTAAAAGTTCCTTCATTATTTGGTATTGTCCAGTTTACAGAATTAATTACACCTTTAGGACTTGTATGAGAGGCAATAGTAGATACATAATCATAGGTACCGGTTATGCTCTTTTTCATTAAATCAATTGCAATTGTGCCGCCAATATTATCTGTCCAGGTAATAGTTTTACTCTGGCCCGGCATATAAGCCAATCCCGGTTCGGGTGATGAAATTGTTATAATTCTATTAATTGTCCACCCCAAATCCTGCAGCACTGCTAAGCCAACTTCTCCCGGCGAATGAATAGACTCTGCTCTTCCTAATGTTGGTGAAAAAAGAGAATTACTGTTTCCTGCCGGAAAAGCATCCTCGTCAAAATGTGCAATACTACTACCTCCCTGAAATGGATTAGGAGCATATAGCTTTGGAAGAGAATTTCCATTCATAAGTTTAGCATTGATACCGTCAAAATGAATGTTGCCGCCTGTAATAACATCACCGAGAGTTGATGAAGGGTTTGCATAAACAGTAGTATTAGTAAGTCTATTTTGCAAAGAGGAGTATGGACCAACAACAGTGAATTTGTCATATGCTTGTGCATATCCTTTATATATTGTAGTATCATAGTTTTGGCCCCAGCTACCTATATTGTTTTCAACCTTCATAGAATGCGATATTCCAAGACCATGCCCTATCTCATGCAGAATGGTTGATACAAAATCGGTTTTTCCTGAAGGAGTATTTCCGTCTGTACCATAGTAATATATACTGTCAAGATCACTATTAACTTCAATTTTAATTTCATAATCACTTCCGTTTAATTGTGTTCCGCTGAGCGCTTCGGCTAATGCTACGGGATAGTTCACATCTGCCATAGGTGCATTAGTAAAATCTTTGTAATAGCTTAAAGGTCTTGTACCTGCAAGTATGCCGGAGTTAGCCCCCAATGCTTTTCTCTCGGCATTAATTTTAATTTGCTGGGATGAATTAATTAGATATTCCCAAATATCAACAGCGTAATTAAAGGCATCCTGTTTTTGCGTGGTCCATCCGGTTCCAGTAAATGTAACTGAAAAGGTAGCAGTTTGTGGTTTGCTTAGTGCAGTGCGTTCTAGGTAAATAGAAGGAGCGCTAACTTTAGTAAAGGAATTAATACCTTTGTCCTTCAATAAACACTCATAATTTGTAATTTGCTGCGGTTTAATAAAAGTATTACTTAACACAACAAAACAAAGTAACAGAATCTTTTTCATAAAAAACCCTTTCAATGAATTAAAGAAATAAAAAAAATATTTACTATCTTTAACCCGCAAACAAAAAGCGGAATAGTGCAGCCTGCCAGGCTGCAGCCCAGATACCATGTCTGCTAAAGTTTGCAAATTAACCGCATGGTGGTGCATCACCATGCGGATTTCTTGTTCTTGGCTAAACCTCCTAAAATAATTTTACATTAATTCCTTCTGCCGATCGTTACAATTCCATAGCCATTATTTCTTCCCACAATAGCCACTATATTTTCTTTAACTGAAATGCTTCTAAAACCGCTATTAAAATTGAAAAGGTTATCATAAGTTTTCCAGCTAATACCGTTATAGTGTGCTGCAAATCCAAAATCACCTATAACGAAAATATCGTTTAAATCATTCCCTCTAATCTTATTTGAAGCCACTGAAGTTATATTTATTTCCTTCCAGTTATTGTTTTTATTTTCAAAAATTCCTTCTCCACATACGTATAGTATGAAATCACTGTTTGTCCATACTGAATGGGGACGCCTATTAATACTCCATGAAACAGAATCAACCTTGTTATTTTTTATTCTTAATATTTTCTTATCTCCAGGCGTAAAGAACGATGAGACAGGGCAGTAAACAGTTGCTTCATTATTTTCATTTGTAATCCCCCATGCATCATTTATTATGGTTCTGGTTCCGCTCTCGATTTTTTGCCAGCCTATCTCAGGTGATTGTCCAGTATGGTGTGCAATTGTACCTCTATTGCCTACAAAATATAAATCAGCGGAATTTTTCCCCCATATTTTATATACACTTCCGTCATCTTGCGTTAAAATATCCATATCAAATAAATGATATTGAGTCCAATTTCTTCCATCTCCATGTATGGGAACACCTGCTGAAAACCAAATATCTTCGGCTGAAAATGCAAATGCACCAAATAAGGGGAGAGTAACCAAATTCTTGTTTACATATACTTTTATTCTTTTCGGTTCCCACTTCTCGCCATCCCAATGAATAGCATTGTAAATATCAGTATCAGGGTTGCCAAGTGAATCAGGTAAATAAATTTCGCCGCAAGCCCAAATATTGTTTTCATCTATAATAGTTACATCATTTATAAAACTGGCTTCGCCGCCTCCGCCAAAAGTATAAGTTTCAAAAGTAAAGTTATGGCTGGTGGTATCCATTGTGGCTGCTTGTATCTTGTTGCTGGTTACAGGTATCCGGCTGCTTGTTTGTGCATAGAAGGTATATGTTGTGTTTGGTAGAAGTGAATCAATGTAGAGTAGTGTGTCTTGAGTATTGAGTATTGAGATTTGAGATACGGAATTCCCATCTGCATCAGTTCTTTTGATATTTACCTCAGCGGGCAGGTGAAGGTTAGTAGTGCTCAAGGTAAGCCAGGTTTCTGTGCAACTTACATCTTCAAGCTTAAGCATCAGCTCTATACTGTCACCTGGCGGCTCGGTGGTATTGCAGCTAAAAATAGCTAAAGCAAAAAGTAACATTATTATATATTTTAATTTTATCTTAGACTTCTTTTCCATTTTAATTATCTATTTCTAAATTGTGAACTGTACCCCGTAAATTAGACACCAAGATAAGCAACTCTCTGATTATTATTA
>JBIQJD010000004.1:0-11526 GCA_044507695.1 Ignavibacteriales bacterium
GACTTCTTTGATAAACCAATAAATGAATTTCCTGATATTGGCGCCGTGGAGTTTGAAAATCTTGATCCGGTTGATTCTTTATCATTAATTTCTGTGAAAGTTGATGATAAAAGAACTCTCCGTCTTTTCTTTTCAAATGAAGTTAAATCCGAAAGTGCAGAAAACCCGTTGAATTATATTATTACCGGCGGTGTATTTGTTGTTGAAGGATTTTTATCTGAAGATCCGGATGTAGTAATTCTTAAAACAACAGAACATGCGGCAAATTCATCATACACAATTACAGTTCAAAATTTACTTGATGTTACCGGTGCTCCTATTTCAAATCTTAAAAATTCTGTTGAATACGTTTATATAAGCAGCACAGTACCGGTTGATTTTGGCATATTCACTGCCGATGTAATTAGTAATAGTTCTGTTGAGTTGAATTGGACTACCTCCACCGAAACAAATAATTCTGGTTTTGAAATTGAGAGACAGAACGAAAACAATTCAGATCCATCCGGAGAAACATGGAGTAATGTAGGGTTTGTAAAAGGAAAGCTTAACAGCATAGATACACAGTATTATAAATTTCTTGATGAAAATCCGGGGAACGGGGAAATTAAATACAGGTTAAAGCAGATAAATCTTGATGGAACTTTTAAGTATTCAGATGAGATTACGGTGAATATTACTCCGCCTTTAACATTTTCACTTTCACAGAATTACCCGAATCCTTTTAATCCGGTTACAAGAATTAATTTTTCATTGCCTGAAAAATCAAAAGTGCAGTTAAAAATTTATGATATGCTGGGAAAGCATGTTTCAGATGTAATAGATGATGAAAAAAGTGCCGGCGTTTATAATATTGATTTCCATGCGGATGATCTTTCAAGCGGAATTTATTTTTATATTCTGCAGGCTGGTGATTTTAATGAAGTTCGTAAAATGATACTGATGAAATAATTCATCTAAGGTTTTTCGGAAGTACAATTCATTCAAAAATCTTATAAAAACCAGAATTTTTACCAGGTGAATTAGGGAATTTCCCGATAACAATCCCCTTTAACAAAATCTATTTTTCTGCAGTAAAATTTTTTAAGATATCTGAGGGAAAAATGCTGCAGAAAAGATACATTTATCTTTTTCTTTCTTTAATTCTGATAATTAACTCCGCCTCCGCCGCAACTTACTTTGTTGATTCGGAAAACGGCTCTGATCTAAATAACGGCACTACTGAAATTAATGCATGGAAAACTCTGGCAAAGGTAAGCAGTGTAACATTATCTCCGGGAGATATTGTACTTCTTAAGCGCGGCGGAACCTGGCGCGAGCAATTAAACATCAGAGGCAGCGGAGTTGAAGGCTTACCAATTACATTCGGTGCATACGGATCAGGAAACGCTCCTGAAATTCTTGGCTCAGAATCTATTGCAGGATGGACGGAAGTTTCTCCAGATATCTGGAAAGCTGACCTGGCTGCTTCAGTTAACTGGCTTTGGTTCATTTCTGATGGAAATATTAACTGGGGAAATAAAGTTTCTTCTCTCGGCTATTTACAAAATGAATTTGATTTTTTTACAGCATCTAAGGCTGTGTATGTTTACTCAAACGGAAATCCATTACCTAAATATCATATTGAAGGATCTGTAAGAGAATACGGAATAATAGGTACCGCAAGAAATTATATAAATGTTGAGAATCTGAATTTCAGATTTCTTTATAAAGCAGGAATTAAAATTGAACGCGGAAATAACTGGATAATAAGCGGCAATACATTTTCTTACTCAGGTGAAAATGATACCGAAAAATGGGGAGATGGTGTTATGATTTACGGCAGTAATAACATCATAAGAAATAACACTTCCTACGAAAATTCACACTCGGGTTTTGCAGTACTTGGCTATGGCTTATCATGTTATGATAACATAATTGAATCAAATGTTGTTTACAATAATTATCACAATAACATTGATATAAAAAGTAATGAAACTTATTTCGTTCATAATCTTGTAGTAAGATATAATACAATTTTCTGCACGGATGATTTTACAAGAGAATCCGTTAACGGAGTTTTTCTACAGGGAAATAACGATGGAAGCAAGGTTGTTAACTCACTTGTATGTTATAATCTTATTTTTAATCCAACTGCAAGCGGAGTACAGGTAAGTGTTTATACAGAAGGAACGCAGGTTTATAATAATACAATTTATAAACCGCGCGGCGTTAACAGTGCATGCGTTTATATGATGAACGGACCGGCATCTGTTATTGTTATGAATAATATTGGAATGAATGCTGTTGGTCGCGTTCTTCGTATGGAAGAAACCACTAATAAATTTATTAATAACAATCTCTGGTACCAGGATTCACAGCACAGCCAGTACATTGCAAGAATTGGTTCAACAAATTATACAAACTGGGAAATATATAAATCAGCAACTGGATTTGATCAAAATTCAATCTGGGGAAAAGATCCGTTATTCAATAATGCTCCTGCTGATTTTAGTTTAAGAGATGGTTCACCTGCAGTTGATGCAGGAACTGATTTGGGATTAGGCTTTGATATTTACGGAAACATAATCAGCGGCAAATCTGATTTAGGTGCATTTGAAACTCCTGAAAAGAATTTGAATCTGAGGCTAAAAGTTTTTCTGCAAGGTGCATTTTCATCAGGCAAAATGAAAACAATGTATGCATCAAGCGGAGTTTTTCCTATGCAAAATCCTTATAATCAAAATCCTTGGAATTATTCCGGAAATGAATCAATATCCTCAACAGCTTCTGATTTGGTAGATTGGGTTTTAGTTGAGATAAGAAGAGGATTATCGGTTTCCACAGCGGTTGCGCGTAAAGCGCTTCTTTTATACAGCGATGGAACAATTAAAGATCAAAACGGTTCTGATGTTATTACATTTGAAGGAATTGCTGCAGGCAATTATTATGTTCTGATAAGACATAGAAATCATCTTTCAGTGATTAGTTCATCAGCAGTAAGTTTAAATTCAAATCCGGTACTTGTAGATTTTTCCTTACAATCATCTGCGTATGGAAATAATTCACTTATTCAGCTTTCACCAGGTTTGTATGGAATGATTGCCGGAGATTCAAATGCAGATGGTGTTGTAAATTTAAATGATTTCATTTCAACCGGGGAAAAATTTTTCCTTAACGGATACCACAATGCTGATCTTGATATGAATCAAAAAATAGATATATTTGATTTTCAGAAGTCCTTTTTCAACCTGTATAAAGCATCACAAATAACAGATTAAAAGCGGGCGAATAAATTTCGCTGGCATTTTTTAACTTCTATAAATTACATAAAGTTATGAGCTGAAAGAGACGAAAAAATCCCCGAAAAAAATCGCGAATATTTTGCGCTTCGTAAAAATTATTCGGTATAAAATTTTTAGCTCTTTAAATCCATTCTTAACCTATTGCACTACTTGATCTCATTCACTACTTTGAGAGTGTTATAAATCACTCTTAATTTGACACGATATTTAAGTAAAGCAGGAATGGAGGCTTATGAAGACACGAATAATCCCTCAGACCACAAAAAATTTTTCCTCTGAACGAATAATAAAACTCTTAATCTATCACCCTTTTTTCTGAATTCCTTCAGCAAAACCAATTAACTCAACTAACTCTAATTGATTTGACTAACTTTTAAGGGCACGAAATGCAGAGACTTTTTTATTCGATAGTACTAACGTTATTATTAACTTTTTCACTTATTGCTCAAACAACATATTATGTTTCTTCTTCAGGCGGAAATAATAATAATTCAGGAACTTCTTCATCTTCCCCGTGGAAGACTCTTTCTAAACTAAATTCTGTTTCATTAAGAGCCGGAGATAGAATTTATCTTAAAAAGGGTGATGTATGGAGAGAACAGTTAAACATTTCCGCATCAGGTACAAGCTCATCAAGAATAATTTTTGGATCTTATGGAAGTGGTAATAAACCAATAATAAGCGGTGCAGATATACAAAGCGGTTTTGTATGGCACAGCGGTAATATTTGGAAAAAATATGTTTCATTGCCGCAGCAGGTTTTCTTTAACGGCGCACGAGGAACGCGTGAACATTATTTATCGCGCGTTGATTCTGATAAAAAATGGTATTGGAGTTCCAATTATCTCTACGTTTATTCACATGAAAATCCTTCAGGTGCAATTCAAACATCTGAAAGAAGATGGGGAATCTTCATAACCGGAGATTATATAACCATCGAGGATATTCAGGTTGAAAAAGTGGAAGACAGCGGAATTGAAATTTCTTCCGGCTCAATTGGTGTAGTTGTAGATAACTGTACATTTTATCAATGGTCTGATCTTCCAAACGCTGTTCAGGGTGCGGTAACAATTGATGGCAGCTACAGCGAAGTTAAAAATTCAACACTCGGCAAGAAAACCGGGAATGATATTGCAGACCAGGGCTGGGCTGGTTTTGCCGGTATAATTATTAACGGCAAATCAAATTCAGTTACAAATAATAAAATATATCATACTTCTACAGAAAACGAAAACAGCAACGGATATTACGCAGTTGGAATAAAAGTTATTTCAACAGGCGGAAATACAAAAATTTCTAAAAACTATATTTACCACACCGGAAGCCACGCAATACAGGTTACTACAAATACCCGCTCCGGAGATGAGATTCACATTTTTGATAATGAAATTGAATATCCCGGCCAGGCAGGTATTTCCTTATATAAAACAAGAGGAGATGATGGCGTTGGCGGCAGGGGTTATGTTTACAGGAATGAAGTAAGTTTTGCAAACCGTCTTGGCGGTGATGTTGGAAGCAATGGCACTCAGGCAAGCGGTATTCATTTTAATAATGGCGTAAGATCAGGAACAGATCCTAACAAACCTTACATGAAATGGTACTGCTATGAAAATAAAGTTCACGATAACCGTTCACTTAAACTGCCTAATAGTCCAGATGCAAGCGGTATCTCGATGGATTATAATGCAAATAATGTGGAGGTATTCAGAAACATAGTTTATAATAATTACAGCAAAGGTATTTATATATGGAATGCCAATAACTGTAAAATCTATTATAATTTAATTTACGGTAATGATGCCGGTACAACAGTTACTGCATTAGCAGGCGGAGTTGAATCTGCAGATAACAATCAGATTTACAATAATACTTATTACAAGAATTACAATGGAAACGGTAAAGGGCAGAACATTCATGCTGAAATTTATTTTGGGATGAATGGAAAAAATAACACATTCAAGAATAATATTCTTTACGCTGCTAAAGAAGGTTATGCATACATATATAACCGCACCAATACCGGCGGGCATGTTCTTGATAATAATATTATCTATTCTGAAAGAAGCATTGTTGCCAATGATACATACAAAGGGCAGTTAACATTCAGCCAGTGGAGGTCAACTCACAGTACGTGGGATAGAAATTCAAAAAATGCTGATCCGCAATTTGGTGATCCTTCCTCAGGCAATTTTAGTTTGAAATCAAATTCACCTGCAATAAATGCCGGAACCTTGCTTAATCTTACTTCTGATTTGCTTGGAAGAGTATTAAGCGGGCTCCCGGATATTGGCGCTTTTGAATATGGTTCATCCGCAACAAGTAATGATAACGGCGGCAGCAGCAGTGATGGCGATGTTATTGTTATTAAAGCTATGGATGGAAGTTTATCCGGCGGTGCAGGGCTCGGCAGTAAAACCGGAATGCTTAATAACCGCGCACTTTATTTTTCTTCAAGTAATGGAAGTGCATTGTACAAGGTTAACATTCCAAAAGCCGGCAACTGGTATGCAATTGCAAGAATGTTCTATTACAGCTCCGGAAAGAAAAATTCATTCTACATCACTTTGGATGGAAACAGGCAGGTTTTGGGTGATGATGACAGCAGGTATGATAAGTGGCATTGGGATGGCTCAAAAGGATCAAAAGTTTATCTTGGTAATCTTAAAGCTTCACAATATTATTTAAGAATATCTGCAAGAGAACCGGGATTAACTTTATGGGTAGATGAAATTATTCTCACAAATAATCCTAATTACTATCCGTCTGATGATGGTTCACCTTCAAAATCAGGTTCATCATCTTCATCTACTGCAATTCTTATTAATGCAATGGATGGTGAAAGATCCGGCGGTGCGGGGCTTGGCAGTAAAACCGGAATGATTAATCAGCGTGCAGTTTATTTCAGCCAGAGTGATGGAAGTGTTCTCTTTAAAGTGGATATACCGAAGGAGGGAACATGGTACGCAATTGCAAGGATGTTCTATTACAGTTCAGGTAAGAAAAACTCTTTCTATATCACTATCAATGGTAACAGGCAGGTTCTGGGTGATGATGATAATCGTTATGATGAATGGCATTGGGATGGTTACAGAGGTTCGAAGGTTGTTCTTGGAACACTTAAGGCTGCACAATATTATCTCAGAATTTCTGCAAGAGAACCCGGCACAACGTTGTGGATTGATCAGATTATTTTAACGGATGATCCGAATTACAGCCCATCAGCCCTGGCTAAACAATCTTCCGGAAATGATAATAACGAAACAAACCAGGCGGAAATTTTACCAACGGAATTTGAGGTAAGCCAGAATTATCCGAATCCGTTTAATCCGTCCACAACAATTAAATATGCAGTACCTGAAGCAGCAAGAGTCTCATTAAAGGTGTTTGATATTCTTGGTGCAGAAGTAGCCACGCTTGTAGATGAAATAAAATCACCAGGTTATTACGAGGTGAATTTTAATGCGGCTGAACTTGCAAGCGGAATTTACATCTATCAACTGCGAACTAATGATTTTGTTCAAACCAAAAAAATGAATTTGTTAAAGTAAGTTCATGTTCTTTTTATAAAGTGCCCGTGTTTAACGGGCATTTTGCTCTTCAATTTTGTGAATGATTATTTATCCCCGGGCAGCTCTCCGCGAATCGGGGAATTGATTCAGGATTATTCAGGAAAATACAATTGTAAATTACACTTCCTCTTCCAGTAAAAATTATTTGCTGTTCCGGTTAAAATGCGTGAGTCTTTTTCATACTGATTTCTCCAGGGTAATTAAGGTTTTCTAAGGTATTTACCAGGTGTATTTAGGGTATTTCCCTATACACTCCGTTTTTTATGGTAACTAATTTGGGAACTGAAATTAATTATAGAAAGGGTCAGTTCTTCGATGAAACATTTGTATCTCCTAACACTCCTGGTTGTTTTTCTTTTTTCAAACCTTGATGCGGCTGTTTATTATGTTGACAGCCAAAACGGAAATGATTCTAATTCAGGTCTCAGTGCATCTTCAGCCTGGAAGACAATTGCAAAAGTCAATTCAGCAAAATTTTTGCCGGGTGATAATATTTTATTTAAGTCCGGAAGCGTCTGGAGAGAACAGCTTAATGTTCTTTCTTCAGGTTTAGCCGGTGTTCCGGTAACTTTTGGTTCATACGGTACAGGCAGCAAACCGGTAATAAGCGGTTCAAATCTTCAAACCGGATTTGTGGTTCACTCAGGTTATATCTGGAAAGTATCGTTAAGCAATTACCCTGAACAAATATTTTTTAATAATATAAGAGGAAATGAAAAATCCTCCCTTTCTTCCTTAAAATCAGAACGCGATTGGTATTATGATTCTTCAGGAAAAAAACTTTATATATATTCAGTAAATAATCCATCAAATTATAAATCACCCGGAATTGAAGCCGCAATCAGATATAATGCAGTTTATATAAATGCAAAGAATATTGTTGTAAAAGATTTGCAGGTTGAAAAAACTGCTCACAATGCTGTTCACTTTACATCAAATGCATCCGGAGTTACAATAGATAATATTGATTTCCTTCAGTGGACTGATGCTGAAAATAGTGCACGTGCGGGTGTTGTAATGGACGGAACCAATAATGTAGTTAAGAATTGTACTTTCGGAAAAAATACAGGTAATGATCTTGCTGATCAGAACTGGGCTGGTTTTGTTGCAATACTTGTTTCTGGCTCAAACTCAGAAATTCATGATAACAAGATTTATCATTCATCAACAGAAAATGAAAACAATACAGGTGCGTATGCATATGCTATTCGTCTTGTTGATGTAAGCGGAAAAACAAAAGTTTATAAAAATTACATTTATCATCCCGGCAGCCACGGAATAGCAGTTGTTTCTAATACTCGCTCGGGAGATGAAATTTATATTTACGAGAACACAATTGAATATCCCGGACAAGCCGGAATTTCAGCTTACAAAACAAGAGGTGAGGATGGAATAGGCGGCAAAGGCTATGTTTACAAAAACACTGTATGCTATGCAAACAGGCTTGGCGGAGATGTTGGCGGAAACGGAACACAGGCAAGCGGTATTCATTTTAATGATGGTGTGCGCGCCGGGACCGATCCTAAAAAACCATATATGAAATGGTACTGCTATGAGAATATTGTTCACAGCAACCGCGCCCTTAAAGTACCGAACAGTCCTGATGCAAGCGGTATTTCAATGGATTATAATGCAAACAGGGTTGAAGTGTACAGGAATATAGTGTACAACAATTACAGTAAAGGTATTTATATATGGAATGCAAACAACTGTAAGATATACTACAATCTTATATACGGGAATGATGCCGGAACAACAATTACAGCATTAAACGGCGGGGTTGAATCGGCTGATAATAACCAGGTATTTAACAATACTTATTATAAAAATTATAATGGCAATGATAAAGGCGCCAATATCCATGCTGAAATTTATTTCGGAATGAACGGACATAATAATATCATTAAAAACAATATCATCTTTTCTGCCAGGGAAGGATATGCATTAGTTTATAATAATAAAACTAATACCTGGGGGCACCAGCTTGATAACAACATTATTTATTCTGAAAGATCAATTGTTGCTAACGATAGCTACAACGGGCAAATGACATTTGATCAGTGGAGAAAAGCACATCCTGAGTTTGATAAATATTCAAAAAATGCTGATCCGCAGTTTAACAATCCATCATCAGGAGATTTCACCTTGAAACCAACATCACCTGCAATAGACGGCGGCGCTGTTATTGGTGTGGTGAATGATCTTCTTGGAAGATTATTAAATGGTGTTCCGGATATCGGAGCATTTGAGTTTATTCCAACATCAAAAACTGAAGAGCCGGGAAATGATGTTATTCTTATAAACGCATTAACCGGAACTTTATCAGGCGGTGCCGGATTGGGAAGTAAAAACGGTATGTTAAATGAAAGAGCCGTTTACTTTAAATCTGATAACGGTGCTGCAACATTCAATGTAAATATTCCAAAAGCCGGAACATGGTGTGCTTACGCAAGAATGTTTTATTACAGCTCCGGGGAGAAAAATTCTTTTTATATCTCAATAAAAGGAAATAAACAAATACTTGGCGATGATGATACAAAATATAATCAATGGCATTGGGATGGTTACAAGGGCAGCAAGATAAATCTTGGCTATCTTGAATCGGGCAATCAGACCTTAATTGTTTCAGCAAGAGAACCCGGCTTAACTCTTTGGGTTGATCAGGTTGTGCTTACAAATAATCCGGATTATGTTCCAACAGATAACAAGGCTGAAGATAAAATTGAAACACCTTCTGTTCCTTCACAGCCAATCTTAATTAATGCAATGGATGGAAAATTATCCGGCGGTGCAGGACTTGGAAGCAAAACAGGAATGAATAATGAACGCGCACTTTATTTCAAATCCATTGACGGAAGTGCGTTATATTCAGTTGATATTCCGCGTGAAGGAACATGGTATGCATTTGCAAGAATGTTCTATTACAGTTCGGGACAGAAAAATTCATTCTTCATGACCCTGAATGGTAATCAGCAGGTTCTTGGAGATGATGATTCCAAGTATGATAAATGGCACTGGGATGGTTACAAAGGAACGAAAATAAATCTCGGCAAACTTAAAGCGGCAAAATATGATTTACGTATATCTGCAAGAGAGCCCGGTTTAACTTTGTGGGTTGATCAGATTGTATTAACTGATGATCCAAATTATTCTCCGGATGGTGAAGTATCAACACTTCAACCTGTACCATCATCAAAACCAATTCTTTTAAATGCAATGGAAGGTACTTTATCCGGCGGCGCTGGTCTTGGCACAAAAAACGGAATGAACTGCGAACGTGCGGTTTATTTCAGGGAAAGCAATGGAAGTGTTTTATTCACTGTTGATATTCCACGCGCCGGAAACTGGTATGCGTGGGCAAGAATGTTTTATTATAGTTCAGGACAGAAAAATTCATTCTACATTACTGTAAATGGAATACAGCAAGTGCTTGGTGATGATGATTCAAAATATGATCAATGGCACTGGGATGGAAGCAAAGGATCTAAAATTGATCTTGGCAGGCTTGAAGCGCTAAAATATTATTTGAGAATATCTGCAAGAGAACCCGGCTTAACTTTGTGGGTTGATCAGATAATTCTTACAGATGATCCGGATTATAATCCGAATACTGCGCTTGGTAAAACTACTGAAGGCAATCAGGATGAAAATATTTCTAATGTGCCGCAGCAGTTTGAATTAAGCCAGAATTATCCTAATCCTTTTAATCCTGCAACAACAATAAGATTTTCTATAGCAGAAAAATCATTTGTATCATTAAAGGTGTTTGATATTCTTGGCAATGAAGTTGCAGAATTAATTAATGGTGAAAAAGCACCCGGTAGTTATGAAATTAATTTTGATGAATCCAATCTGTCTTCAGGCAGGCAGGGCTTATCCAGCGGCACATATATCTACAGAATTGAAGCCGGTGAATTTATTCAGACAAGAAAAATGATCTTGTTAAAATAATTTTCTTGTGTTCTTCCTTTCCTCACAAGAATCATAAATAAACAGCCGGTGTTTTTAAATGCCGGCTGTTTTTATTTTGTTTCCAGCCTTACATCAAATATTCTCCAGCTTAACTTGTTTACAAAAATCAATTCCAAAAAAAGGATTTGTGATTTAAGATAAAACAATTCAGGTTGTGAAAATCACATTTGCTTTAATGATGCTGCAGAGCATTATATTTCCACCAGTACTTAGAAATAATATGATAATGGGCAAGTTGAATGTAAAAAAATGGAGGGCGTATGGTGCACAGGGTAGGCAGGATAGCTTCGCTGATTTGTATCATGTTTTTTTACAATTCTTTTTCAGAGGGAATATCAGGCTCCGCTGCGTTAAATCTGGATGATTCATTTTTCCCTGCCGGAGAGCCGGTTCTATTCTCACCGCAGAACAATTCAGTTGGAAATCCGTTAGTTGTTGATTTAATCTGGTACAATACACCAAACCGGAACAGGTATAATGTACAGCTTTCAACTGATCCGCAGTTTGCTGTTACAATTGTAAGTACTTCTGTTGCAGATACAACCTTTAGGGTAAGCGGACTTGAATTTGAAACACAATATTATTGGAGAATAAAGGACAGGAATAAATATTCAGAAGTGTGGAGTTTTAAAACAGAAGCTAATCCTGCTATTCCGGTTCCGCCAGCAGCACCTGAATTATTTTCACCAGCAAATAATTCAATC
>JBIQJD010000004.1:11626-271531 GCA_044507695.1 Ignavibacteriales bacterium
TCAGTATTCCACAAAATATTATTGGAGAGTAAGAGCAAAAAATTCAGATGGTGAAGGTGATTGGTCTGAAGTTTGGAATTTTCAAACAGAAGAAGAACCTGTTATTCCGGTTCCGCCAGCAGCACCTGAATTATTTTCACCAGCAAATAATTCAATCAATCAACCGAATGTTGTTCTTGTCTGGCTAAATTCAGAAACAGCAGAAACATATTACATTGAATTATCAGAAGATTCATTATTCACATCAATTGTAATTTCAGATTCAACAGAAGGAGATACAACATTATCGATTTCATCGCTTCAGTATTCCACAAAATATTATTGGAGAGTAAGAGCAAAAAATTCAGATGGTGAAAGTGATTGGTCTGAAGTTTGGAATTTCACAACTATACTTCCTGAGATTACAGCACCTGTTCTTTCAAATCCTGCAAACAATGCAGCCAATTTAGATACAGTTCTAACCTTCAAATGGTTCTCTGCGGCATCGGCGGATAATTACAATCTGCAAATATCAACAGATGTTTCTTTCAATTCACTATTTAGTGATGAAATTACTGCTGATACATTTAAAATAATTTCAAACTTTTCCCGGAATACAAAATATTACTGGCGGGTAAAAAGTTCAAATGAAGGCAATCAAAGTTCATGGTCTGATATCTGGAATTTTACAACTTCTGCTGCACCGCTTCAGATAGTGGAAAGCGGATACTCAAATAAAATGACTGTTACAAAAGGTGAGGAGATAATCTTTTACATCTCAACAAAAGTTAATCCGTTTTCACTATCAATTTATAAGCGTGATCAGCAGCTTCATCTCATACAAATTATTGATGGAATAGAAGGTGCTGCACAGGGAATCGGAGACAGTTCATACTGGTATGGCTGCCAGTGGAATGAGACATACCGGTTTATAATTCCCGAATCATGGCAGCCAGGAGTTTACAAAGCGAGATTTCCGGTTTCAAATGGTACAAGAGAAATTCTGTTTTTTGTAAGGGAACCGGTTCCGGGAACTCATTCAAATATTCTTATGGTAATTAATCAAAATACATGGAATGCCTATAATAACTTTGGCGGCAAAAGTATTTACGATAACCGTTCGAGCAATAATGTACGTTCATATAAAGTTTCATTTCTCCGCCCTTCAGCCGCTGCAGATGGTTTTCCGGATTATAATTTTCTGGAAGACAAACTCATTAGCTGGGCATATTCAAATAATATAAATATGGAGTTTGCTGTTAATTATGATGTTTATGCAAATCCGGATTTGCTAAGTAATTATGACCTTGTAATTACGGCAGGGCATAGTGAATACTGGTCACGCCCGGAACGGCTTCAATTTGAAAATTATATTTCAAACGGCGGAAAGGTGATGATACTTTCCGGCAACACCTGCTGGTGGCAGGTGCGATATGAAGATAATGGCAATACAATGGTGTGCTATAAAGATCAGTTTGCAGATCCATTAAATGGAGTTGCTGATTCTCTTGTAACTGTAAGCTGGAGTTCACCGCCCTTAAATTATCCGGAAAATATTCTTACCGGAGTAAGTTACCGAAATGCCGGATATGTAAATGTTAACGGTTTGCTGATGGCATCAGAAGGATATGGCGATTATGCTGCATACAACACTCATCACTGGGTTTACCGCGGAACAAATTTAAAAGAAGGAAAGGAGTTCGGATATTCAACAACGATTGTTGGATATGAAACAGACGGCGCTCTGTTTAACTGGGTAAGCGGCGTTCCTGTTGTTACAGGAACAGATATGACTCCAAAAAATTTCAGAATACTTGGAATTTCTCCTGCTACAAATGACGGCGCAATGAGATTTGCCACGATGGGAATTTATCATACCAAAAATGGAGGAGCTTTATTTAATGCTTCAACTGTTGATTGGGTTGAAGGTTTAGGACTCGATCCGGCTGTAACAAAAATTACAACAAATGTTATTAGTAAATTTTTAGCGGATAGATTTCCTCCGGAAATAGTTTCATGGTCTCCGTCTTTTGTTAAGAATGTTACAATCAACAATCAGCCGATGCAGGTAAATGAACGTTATATTGAGCTGAGCATAAATGCTACTTTTACATTTTCAGTTTATGCAGAAGATCCTTACGGTGAACAAAAAAATTATCAATGGCTTGTAAATGATATTCCCGCAGGAAATGATTCATTCCTTGTTTTCAATAATAATAATCCCGATGAACGAAACTACATTATTACCGCACTTGTTTTCAATTCAAAAGATACATCAGAAATAAACTGGCAGGTGCTGAATACAGGTGCACTGCCTGAAGCTCCGCAGCCGGCTGAGCTTATTTCTCCGCAGAATACTTCAATTGATATCTCACTCGCTTTTACATTTGAATGGTCTAATGTATCAAGAGCAAGCCGTTACATTTTTGAAATATCAGAAGATAGTTCATTCACAAATCTATTTTTCAGGAATGATCAGCTGACGGAAAATTTTTACTTCTTCCCTCAATTAAATTCAAATACAAAATATTACTGGAGAATAAAATCAATAAATAATGATGGGGAAAGTGATTGGAGCGAGGTTTGGAGTTTTACTACCGTTACTCAATTTCTCATCAGCACAATGAACGGAACATTAACCGGTGATGCAAAGCTCGGCAATAAAACCGGCTCAATAAGCGCAAGACCTTTATACTTTGAAGGAATGAACGGCGGCGCTTATTACACAATAAACATTCCCGAAACAGGAACATATTATCTTTGGGCAAGATTGTTTTACTACAGCTCCGGCGGAAAGAATTCATTCTTTATAAACGGCAGCGGAAACAAATTCATACTTGGGGACGATGACGGCAAATATAATGTATGGCATTGGGATGGCAGCAACGGCAGGAAAATAAATCTCGGAGTTTTGGATGAAGGACAGCATACAATAATAATAACAGCACGGGAACCCGGATTGACTCTCTGGGTTGATCAACTGCTTGTAACAAATGACAGGAATTTTCTTCCGGAAGGATTTATACTAAAAAGCAGTGAAGATGCATTGCCTGAACCTCCATCTCCACCGGTTCTTTTAATGCCGGAAAATAATCAGGTTGATATGCCTCTGGAAGTTACATTCAAATGGGGAAAATTAATTGGTGTGCAGTCTTATGCTTTTCAATTAAGTGCGGATAGTTCTTTTGAAAATATTTTCTCAGCAGATTCAAGTATTACTGATACTGTAATAACGGCTGCTTCACTTTCATTCAACACAAAATACTGGTGGAGATTGAAATCGAGAAATTCAGGATTTGAAAGTGATTGGAGCGTAGCAAGAAGTTTTACAACGGTAAGCAGTGAAGATGAAGTAAAGTACCGGATTTTAATCAGCGCAATGGATGGAATATTTGCTGGTGATGCAAAACTTGGTAACAAAACAGGATCACTAAGTGCAAAGCCGCTTTACTTCCAGGGAATGGCTGGCAGCGCTTCATATAATATTAACATTCCAAAAACAGGAACGTACTATGTTTGGGCAAGGATGTTTTATTACAGTACAGGTGAGAAAAATTCATTTTACATAAACGGAAATGGAAACAAGTTTGTACTTGGAGATGATGACGGCAAATATAATGTATGGCATTGGGATGGCAGCAACGGCAGCAGGATAAATCTTGGTGTATTAAATAAAGGGCAGAACACATTAGTAATAACGGCACGTGAACCGGGATTAACTCTCTGGGTTGATCAACTGCTTGTAACAAATGACAGGAATTTTCTTCCGGAAGGATTTATCTTAAAAAGTGATGAAGATGCCCTGCCTGAACCACCATCTCCGCCTGTTCTGGTTTTACCTGCAGATAATCAACTGGATTTACCTCTTGCAGTTTCATTTAAATGGGAAAAAGTTCCTGGCGCTCAAAATTTTATTTTCCAGTTAAGCACGGATAGTTTATTTAATAACATCATTGCCCGGGATTCACTTTTAACCGATACGGTAAAAACAATTGATTCACTTTCTTTCAATACAAAATATAGCTGGAGAATTAAGGTAAGAAAATCCGGTGTTGAAAGTGATTGGAGCGTGGCAAGAAGTTTTACAACGGTAAGCAGTGAAGATGAAGTAAAGTACCGGATTTTAATCAGCGCAATGGATGGAATATTTGCTGGTGATGCAAAACTTGGTAACAAAACAGGATCACTAAGTGCAAAGCCGCTTTACTTCCAGGGAATGGCTGGCAGCGCTTCATATAATATTAACATTCCAAAAACAGGAACGTACTATGTTTGGGCAAGGATGTTTTATTACAGTACAGGTGAGAAAAATTCATTTTACATAAACGGAAATGGAAACAAGTTTGTACTTGGAGATGATGACGGCAAATATAATGTATGGCATTGGGATGGCAGCAACGGCAGCAGGATAAATCTTGGTGTATTAAATAAAGGGCAGAACACATTAGTAATAACGGCACGTGAACCGGGATTAACTCTCTGGGTTGATCAACTGCTTGTAACGAATGACAGGAATTTTCTCCCGGAAGGATTTATCTTAAAAAGTGATGAAGATGCAATTGCTGATGCGCCATCTGCACCGGAAAAATTATCTCCAATAAATAATCAAATGAATACGCTAACGGAAATTACATTTAAATGGGGCAAATCAATCGGTGCGCAAAAATATATATTTCAATTATCAGGTGATAGTTTGTTCAATACAATTTTAATTGCTGATTCAGCATTAACCGATACAACAATAACAATCAGCAGCCTTCAATACAGCACTGAATATTGGTGGAGAGTAAGGGGAGTAAATCTTTCAGCGGAAAGCGGGTGGAGTAATTACAATAAATTTACAACCGGCAATTCAGATGATCCTCCTGTTCTGGTTTTGATAAATGCAATTAACGGAACACGAACAGGCGATGCAAAACTCGGAAGTAAAAGTGGAATGAAAAATTCCCGCGCAGTTTATTTTTCCGGAACAAACGGCGGTGTTTCATTCACTGTTGATCTGCCGAAAACAACTGTTTATTATGCATGGGCAAGAATGTTTTACTACAGTTCCGGCGGATTGAATTCCTTCTTCTTTAATTTTAACGGGAATCAATTCATTCTTGGAGATGATGACAGCAAATATGATATATGGCATTGGGATGGTTACTCAGCTACAGGAATAAACCTTGGATCAATTAACGCGGGAGCTGTAACATTTTCAATTTCAGGAAGGGAGCCGGGATTAACGTTGTGGGTTGATCAAATCCTTATAACAGATGACCCATTCTACAATCCTAATCTGCATCTTGGAAAAACATCCGCAGGCAGTTTTATTTCTAACGCTGTTCCGGATGAATTTAATCTGCTGCAGAATTTCCCGAATCCATTCAATCCATCAACCACTATAAAATATGCCCTGCCGCAGGATGGAATGGTATCAATGATACTTTACAATTCGCTCGGTTCAAAGGTAGCTTCACTTGTGGATGAATTTAAAACAGCAGGTTATTATGATTACCGCCTGGACGCTAATGAAGCGGAATTCAGCTTATCGAGCGGAATTTATTTTATTGTTTTAAAAGCAGGAAACTCGACGAAGATACGCAAAATCGTACTGTTAAAGTAGAGTTCTGATGAATTTGCTCTCTTTCAAATTGCCGGAATTATTCCTGCACTTTTGAATCAGGATTTCTTTTTTTGAACTGCTGCTGTGCCTGCTTAAGCAGTTTTGTGAAATGATTGGCTTTAGCTTTATCGCTTATAAGCCGATTGTGTTTGAACCTGTTGACGAGATGAGTAACAGAAATTTCCGGCTGATTCTTGTGCTGCGATCGGCGGATCAGGTAATCCTTTACTATTCTGATCTGCTCTTCAATAGGCTTATTAGTCAGGTTTACTTTGGGCATCGTAGTACTTAATTATGGTTGAGAGGAATTATTAAATTCAGGTTTTAATATAATATCATTAAACGATAATTTTCAACGGAAAATTTAATTTTTTTAATGCATTTAAAAAAAAGTTTATCTGATCCTGCATTATTGCTTATATATATATCAAAATTGAACAAATAATTAATAAATTCATAGCTGCAAATCACGTTCCGTTTGATTTATCTTCATTAAATCTAGAATAAGCCTTCCGTAAAGCGGAATTTAATTCAGATGCTGCTTTATCAAACCCTGCAATAATATCTTTAAACGCAGTTTTTGCAGGATCGCGAAATTCCTGCAGTTTTTCCTCAACCTGCCGGCGTAATTTTTTTAATTCATCAAGCTCGGGTTTATACTTTACAGATAAATCCGCTGCCGCTTCTTTAATTTTGCTTTCAAGCGCGCTGATTTTTTCATTCAGTTCATCAAGAGCTTTTTTCATCCGCCCGTAATACGATTCCCTGTTTTCCATTTATTTACCAGTAGATTTTTTTGCCGTAATGCTCGTGCAGTTTTGTTTCATAATCCCGTTCAAGAGGATTATCAGGATTCCATTCCGGGCTGTTTTTAATTTGTTCTTTTGTAAGATCAACATACATTCTTGAATCAGCCCAATCCATTTTTTTAATCCAATGCGGGGAAAGAATTACTTTCTTTCCGCCCGGCAGCCAGTTTCTTGTATCAACTACAATATAGTGAATAGTCCAGTTTGAATCATCAAGTATAAAATCTTCTACATGCCCTATGCTGTCATCTGCAGCTTCAATATTATAATTAATTATTGATTTGATGCTATGAAGATTACTGTCCTGTTTTTCATTATCATCACGGGTAATTTCAGCATCAACATTTCTTTCGGGAATTGCAGCGGCCGGCGGAATTGCGCCAACAGCGGGACCGCCAATTCCCGTCCAGTAATTTGGCCAGCCGTAATACTGCGTAAGTTCAAGTTCTTTTTGTCTTTCAAGCGGCTGATGTTCATCAATTTCAGGACTATCTTCAACCTGTTTTTTTGTAAGATCAACAGGAAGAATTTCAGCATTCCAATCCGCTTTACCAAATGAGTCTGGTGAGATAATTACTCTTCTGCCGGGCAGCCATGTTCCGGTATCTACGGCTATGTAACGGATCGTCCAGGTTTTATCATCAAAAAAGAAATCATAAACTTTGCCGATTTCATCATCCTTTGCTGAAATTTTATAACCCTCTATTTCCTTTGCACTTCTCAACATAACAACTCCTTTATATTTAAATAAAAATACCAGCCGGCTCTGAACACTTTTTTCACACGGTCTTTCAGAAGGATAGTTCACTTATCTTTAACATTCTATATAAATTTTTTGGATTTAATCTCCATTGAGGAAAATCATTAAGTGATGCAAGTTAACAGATGAACATTTTGTGGATTTAACTTTCCATAAAATTTTGTATCTAAAAAAGTTTTAATCTGAAACTTGCACTGAAAGAATTAATCAGGTCGAGATATTTTTCCAGGTAGGAAGAGAGCAGATATTTTTTCTTAACAGATTCCTTTGCATTTATACCGAGTTTCTCTCTTAACTTTTTATCTTTTATTAACTGCACTATTCGTTCTGCAGTTTCTTCAATTGAGGAAACAAGAAATCCATTTTCTCCGTTAACTATCTGATGTTTTATTCCGCCGGCATTTCCGCCAACAACTGCAGCGCCTTTCCACATTGCTTCCGTAACTGTTAAACCAAATCCTTCCCTGATCGATTTCTGCAGAACAACAGCAGCCTTTCTTTGAAGTGCGTTAACGAGTGATGAATCCTGTTTACTCAGAATAATAATTCTTTCATCCCGTTCATCAATAAGATTGCTGTAAACCTCTTCACCTTCCGGATCATCAGTTGCAACGTTGCCAAGCAGAACGAGAGTTGCATCAACTTCTTTGCGCGCAAGTTTAAATGCTTTTATTACGCCTTCGGGATCTTTCCATTTGTCAAATCTTGATATCTGCACAACTATCGGCAGATCGGTTGGAATGTCATAATGTGAAAGGCGGTCATTAATTTCTGATTCATTTAATTCCCGGTTTTTAATGCTGAAAGGATCAATGCATGGTTCAAAAAATAACTGGGGTATTGATAAATCCTGTTTATATTCTTTTAAAGTAAAAACTGCAGCATCATATTTTTCAATGTAAGAGCGGAGATAATTCCACAACTCCTTGTTTGGAGAAGTAAGATCGACATGACAGCGCCAAACCCACGGCCCGCGTTTGCGGTAATAATTTATCATCGGCAGCGGCTGGGGATCATGAATAATTACAAAATCATGATCAATATGATTCCGCAAAACATTTTCTTCGATTACTGCTTCATATATATCTTTCTTTAGCCTTGATAAATTTATCTCCGCTCCCTGAAGTGCGTTGTGCATTTTTTTTGTGATGTTAAAAAAATCAGGTGAGCCCTGAATAACACGCCAGCCTGCTGTTATTCCGGCATTATTAAAAAGTATTACGAGCGATGAAAGCAGCTCAGCCACACCGCCTCCGTAATAAGTTGAATTAACACAAACGAGATGAAAGTCCTGCAGACTTTTTGATTTTAAAAGTATGCGTTCAATAGCTTCAGGACCCGTGTATTTTTCGTACTCAAACAATCTGTTATTTAAATCTGTTTTCAATCTGCTGCCTCCTTTTAGTAAGGTAAAGAATTTCTTTTCGTATCCATATTTCTTTACTCACAAAGCTGTTAACAGATTTAATAAAACTAAAATGAAAAATTGAGGTGATTTGGTTGATTGGCTGATGTAATTTTAACGCAGCAAATTACAGAGGTAAAAATGAAATTATTTCTCCCGGCAATGTTTTGCCTGACAGCATTTTTGTTTTCATCATGCGGGTCATCAATCGTAAATAAGGATGAGTACCATGAGCAAATAATTGAAGTTGAAAAAGCTTTTTCAAAAATGTCTGAAGAAAAGGGAATGCCTGCTGCGTTTCTGTATTATGCGGCAGACAGCGTAATAAAACTCAGGAATAACCAGATACCGGTAATGAGTAAAAAAGAACTTGAGGAGGATTTCAAAAATTTTCCCGCAGAAGATGCCCCGGTTTTAACATGGGAACCGTTGAAAGCAGATGTCTCTGAATCAGGTGATCTTGGTTATACTTTTGGCACATGGATTTTAAAAAGTAAAAATGGTGAGCAGCCGGAAGTTCAAGGAGTATATTTTACAATATGGAAACGGCAGGAAGATGGAAACTGGAAATTTGTAATGGATGGAGGAAATGCCGTTCCCGAAAAAGTAATGTGATAGAAATTTCTATCATGCAGAAAAAAATACACTGATTAACTGCTGCTTACTTTTGTAAGATATTTCTTATCAGCGGAAGGATGCGCTGCGCTGCCAGTTTAAATCCGTATGTGTTCGGATGAACTCCATCTGCAAGTGTATCATCATCATCCGGACCAATAAGATTTAAACCATCTTCAAAATAAATTCTGCTGTAAGTATTCTTCAGTTCATTATAGGCGGTAAAAAAATCATCACGGCGCTGTTTTGTGTTCTCTCTGACTGAAGGATTGTATTCTTCCGGTGTATGGTGAAAAGCTGAAATAATTAATACTGCCGCATCAGGATGTTTGGTTTTTATCTTTGTAACAAAATCAATAAGATTTTGTTTTGTTGTATTTCCGTTATCAGCCTGGAGTGAATATTTCAGCACATAAAGATCAGCTTCAATTGATGATAAAGTATTTTGAATTTCTTCCTCACCTTTACCATTACCTGAAAATCCGAAGTTGTAAAAATCGGCGTTAAGCTCTCTTGAGATAAGTGCGGGAAATGAATTGGATGCACGATCAGCAGAAGCGCCCTGCGTTATGCTTGTGCCGTAAAAAAGAATTACATCATCATAATCATCCGGCGGAAGTATCTGTGCGGAGGAATCAATTCCCACCTGAGTAATTGCTGCTGTGCCATAGTTGGGGAGATAAAGATCCACAGAATTTATTTTACTGCCGTCAGCCAGTTCTTTCAGATCAAGCGTATCAACATTATCATAAGTAATTGAAATAAAGTATTTGTTGTTTATATAAACATCGCATCCGCCCCAGCCAATTAGTGAAGTATTTTTCCATGCGTATGAAGTAAGATTTTTAAGGGGGAAGAATAATTTTGTTGAATTGGTTTTAAATCTTACACGTGCGCCTGCAGGAAGTTTGCTCAACTCCCATATTTTCTCACGGTATTTTGTTGAATCATCCAGACGCTGAAACAGGGGATTGGAGTAATCAAAAAAATATAAACCGTAAACTCTGATGCCGGTGCCGTCAACGGGAATCAATTTTAAACCTGTGTTTTGCGCATTGCATAACACCGCTGAGAAGAGGATGATATAAATAATTGTCTTAATCATTTTTTGATCTTTTTTTTTGAATCAAAAATAACATTTAATAATTAACTATGCATAGTTAATAATGAACAATTTAGAATTAACAATGAATGATTCCGGTTTTCTTTTTCGGAAATCGTCTTTGGCGCTTCGGTAATCATGTATTACATTCCGGGAATCATGTTTTGTATTTCGGAAACAGAGTTTTACACTTGGGAAATGAGATTAGTTAATATGGAAAATCACTCTGCAAATCAGAAATAAGCTGCGATACTTCGGAAATCATATTATACATTTTAGAAATCATATTCTGCAATTCAGAAATAGCATTTTGTATTTCAGAAATCTACCTTGCAGTTTGGAAATGAGACACAAAACTTTGGAAATGATTCACGAGAATCAGGAAATGTTATATGATATTTCAGAAATGACGCACGATAATTAAGAAATGGGGAAAGATATTTGGGAAATGGGATTCTTTAGTTCGGAAATTTGATTTTCTATCTGTATTACATGATTGCAGGTTGCAAAATTGCAGGATTTGGAGATTGGAAGATTCCGTTTTTGCTGGCTGTGAAGGGATTCAATATCATTCTCCCTCTACAATTTTTATTTCCTCTTCAGTTAAGCCGTAAAGCTGGTAAACGAGTTTGTCTATCTGCTTATCTACAGCATCTATCTGGCTTGTGCTTTGGAAATCTTGTTTTCTGTTGATCAATTGGCTTTCTGCAATCTCTTTACTTCTTTTTTCAGTCTATCTTTCGGCCTGTCTTTTTCAATTTCCAAATTGTATCTCATTTGCAGGTTTAACCAAAATTTTTCAGAAAAGCCAAAATATACAGATAATCTTAATGCAGTATCTGCTGTTATTGATCTTTTGCCTAAAACTATTTCATTTATTCTTCATGCAGGTTCATTAATATCTTGTGCTAATCTATATTGGCTGATTTCCATCGGTTTTAAAAATTCTTCAAGAAGTACTTCTCCCGGATGTACCGGTCTCATTTTTTTGTTCATAATTTAATCCCATATAAAATGAAAAATAAAAACCTCCAAAGCTGCTTTGGAGGTTTGATAAGAATTAAATTAATCTTAAAAAATCATTTTAGATTTTTTAAAACCTGTTTTGCTGTTTCTGCAATGTTCTGCGGTGTAAAGCCGAATTTTTCCATCACAATTTTTTCCGGTGCCGAATGGCCGAATGATTCTATTGTAACGTAAGCGCCGAGAGAGCCGACATATTTTTCCCAGCCTTGTTTAACTCCTGCTTCAACTGCTACACGCGCCCAAACATCTGATGGAAGCACTGTTTCTTTATAATGATCATCCTGTGCTTCAAATAATTCCCAGCTCGGGAAGCTTACAACTCTAACCTTTATGCCTTCACTTTCCAGCAGTTCGGCAGCGCTGATTGTAACAGAAACTTCAGAGCCGGAAGCCAAAAGAATCAGTTCAGGTTTTTCACTGCTGTCTTTTAAAATGTATGCGCCTTTCAGCAATCCCTGTGCAGAAGGATATTTATTTTGATCGAGTACAGGCAGACCTTGCCGGGTTAATGCGAGCGCAACGGGACTTCCTTTATGCTCAATAGCTGCGCGCCATGCGTAAGCTGTTTCATTTGCATCTGCGGGACGGATAACCACGAGATGCGGTATTGCTCTCAATGATGACAGATGTTCAACCGGCTGATGAGTAGGACCATCTTCTCCAAGTCCGATACTGTCATGTGTAAAAACATAAATCGGTCTTACACCTGTTAAAGAGCCCAGGCGCAAGGCGGGGCGGAGGTAATCAGAAAAGATGAGGAATGTGCCGCCGTAAGGAATTACACCGCCGTAAAGAGCCATGCCGTTAAGAATGCTTGCCATTCCATGTTCGCGTACGCCAAAGTGGAAATTTCTGCCTGCATGATTTTCAGCAGAGAAAGCCGGATAATCTTTCAGCATTGTATTGTTTGATGGAGCGAGATCGGCCGAGCCGCCTATTAAACCGGGGAGTGATGCAGCAATAGCATTTAAAACTTTTCCGGAAGCTGCGCGTGTTGCCATTTTCTTTCCATCATCCGGAAAAACAGGAAGTTTTGTTTTCCATCCATCTCCCAATTCATTGTTTATCATTGCCGTAAATAATTTTGCATCTTCGGGATATTTCTTTGTGTATTCTTCAAGTTTATTCTTCCACTCATTTTCAAGCTGTGCGCCTTTTTCTTTTACCGAAGCAAAAAGATCAGCAACTTCAACAGGAATTAAGAATGATGAATCCTCAGGCCAGCCGAGATTTTTCTTTGTGAGTTTAACTTCATCCTCACCAAGCGGTGAACCATGCGCTTCTGCTGTATCCTGTTTGTTGGGGCTTCCGTAACCGATATGAGTTGTTGTTACAATTATTGATGGTGCATCAGCTTCCTGCGCATTTTTAATCGCTGTTTCAATTGCATCAAGATCATTAACATCTTCAAGGTATTGAACATGCCAGTGATATGCTTCAAATCTTTTTCCAACATCTTCTGAGAATGCGAGTGATGTTGAGCCGTCAATTGTTATGCTGTTATTATCATAAAAGAAAATAAGGTTGCGGAGTTTAAGATGCCCTGCAAGTGATGCCGCTTCATGAGATACACCTTCCATTAAATCACCATCACTGCAAATCCCGTAAATAAAATGATCAATAATTTTTATGTCATCTTTATTAAAACGAGCGGAGAGATAAGCCTGTGCAATAGCCATCCCAACAGCATTTGCAAACCCCTGTCCCAAAGGTCCGGTTGTGGTCTCCACTCCGGGAGTCAAGCCATATTCCGGGTGTCCCGGTGTAATGCTTCCCCATTGCCTGAATTGTTTAAGCTGTTCAAGAGGAAGATCGTAACCTGACAAATGAAGCAGGGAGTAGAGAAGCATACTTCCGTGTCCAGCTGAAAGAACAAACCTATCCCTGTTTGTCCATTTAGGATTGGAAGGATTATGCCTCATTATTTTTGAGTATAAAAGATAACCAATAGGTGCGCAGGCCATCGGCATTCCCGGATGACCGGATTTAGCTTTTTGTACTCCATCAACTGCTAAAAATCTTATTGTATTTATCGCAAGTTCGTCTGTTTTATTCTTTGTCCCGGGCATTCAATTCTCTCCTAATTACTGAAAGTAAAATGAATTCTTTTCTTAAATATACTGAAAAGAAATGGAAGATAAATTTGAGGAGATTGACGAATTTGCGGCTTGCCAGCGCCATATAAAATTTGCGGAGTGAATTAACCTCCGAAGTTAAAGCAGGAAACTCCGGAGGTTTAAAAGGAAATATTATCTTGCAAACAGAGAATTAAATTGTACAACAACACCAGCGTGAACTGTAAGCAGATCAGTTTTAGATTTTGAAGGAACGGTGGTGTATGATCTTTTATCCTCACTTAAAATTATAGATCCTTCTTTCAGATATTCAGCTTCAGAGCCAAAGATGTATCTTGCTTTCAAATCAAGAAACACACCAGATACTTCATCATCCGGATCATCACTTGAACTAAGCTGAATGAGAAATCCGCCGCCGCCGCCGTAGCTCCACGCAAAATCATCAAAGTTGGTTGAGCCTGCAATTTCTACATCGTTCCTGTTATTCTTTACAGTTGTTTCTGTAAAAAGATATGAACCGCCGAACAAGCCTTCAATGTACGGGCGCATAATTCCGGTTGGCAGCGCTAATTGAAAGAGTACATGAAAATTTACAATATTATTTGATCGGTCAACATCAATGGTAACTTCAGGCACATTGTAATATGGTTCTCTTCTTGATTCATTGCCGTAGTTAATGAAGCCAACGTTCAAACCGATTGAAAAAGGATTCTGCGGAGTCTGCGGCAGAAATAAAAAATGTCCGCTGAAACCCCAGCCCAAACGATCAACATTTTCTTTGAACTCGCCCATCGGAAAACCGAGAGTTAAACTTCCGCCGGCGGATTGTGCATAATTGAATGTGCTAAATAAAATTACAGCGAAAGAAGTAAAAGCAAATAGTTTTAAACGCATTAAATAGAACCTCCTAAGCCGGTTTAAAAATAAAACAAATTTCGGCTTCAAATATTGAGAATAAATTTTTGTCCGCCAAACGCCTTTAGTTGAACATCGTTTTATTTAAATGAATGGTGATTTTGAAGGACAGATTTTTCCTTTTTAGGATTTTGAATTCTTAAAGAAAAATGATTGGATAAGGATTTAATATTACTCTTTAACCAATATCAAATATTCCCACGGTTTGAGTTCTAATTTAGATTTACCCGTTAATTCAATCTTTTTACCGCTGAAAAGATCTTTATAACTCCCGTTAACAGAATTGCTGCTTAATTCAATCTTTTCTGATTTATCTGATAAATTAAAGATTGAAAGAATTCTATTTTCATTTTTTTCTCTTAAGATGCAGAGAACATTTTCAGAAGATGGCAGGAATTGGAGACTGCCTCCGCGCGTACCATTGTGCAGTACTTCATTTTGCTTTTTCAGATTGAAAAGAGTTGAGTAGATATTTTGAAATTTATGATCACGCCACTGGATTGTATCTTTTTCAAAAAATTTAAGACGTTTATCCAATCCGGCTTCCTGCCCGTTATAAATTAAAGGCATACCGGGAATGATAACGGTTAATGCAGCAAAAGTTTCTGCAGCATTACCAAGCCTCTCGTAAACGGTTCCGTTCCATGTATTCTCATCATGGTTGGAAGTAAAGCGCATACGGAAAGCATCAGCGGGAAATTTTTTTCTCTCTTCATTTAAAAGATTAACAAGATCATTTGCATTTTTTTCTCCGGCAGCAATGGCGTTCATCGTTTTAAAAAGTTCCCAGGAATATGTCATATCAAACGCCGAATGAATTCCGGGATTTTCATCTTCTGCAAGCATAAAAACGTTTTTAATTTTCTGAAGTTCTGCAGAAGCCTCTTTCCAGAAATCAAGCGGAACCATTCCCGCAACATCACACCTGAAGCCGTCAATATTACATTCTTCAACCCAGTATTGCATCGCGCTAATCATGTACCTGCGCAGTTCATTATTATCATAATTTAAATCAACAACATCAGCCCAATCTGCTACGGGAGGAACAAAATTTCCGGATGAATCCTTTGTGTACCAATCGGGATGTTCTTCAATCATTTTATTATCCCATGCAGTATGATTAGCAACCCAATCAATTATAAGATACATTCCTAGCTGGTGAGTTTTGTTTACGAGGGATTTGAAATCATCAAGTGTGCCGAATTCAGGATTTATGCCGAAGTAATCTTTAACCGAGTAATAACTGCCGAGACTGCCTTTCCGGTTTTTCTCTCCAATAGGGTGAATGGGCATAAGCCAGATGATGCCTATACCCAATTCCTTCAAACGCGGAAGTTCTTTTTCAACTGCAGCAAAAGTTCCCTCAGGTGAAAACTGTCTTACATTAACTTCATAAATTGTTTGATTGTAACTCCAGTCAGGATGTTCTTTCGTGTTAATTTTTTCCTGTGAGAAATTTAAAGAAGTGAAAATCAACACAAAGATGAAAAACAATTCAGAAGTCAGTCTCATAAATTTTTTTTTGTTAAGATTATTTTAACACAGTTAATTTTTTTACTGCTGATTGATTTCCGGAAGTTAATTTGTAAAAGTAAACTCCGCTTGATAAAGCTTTTCCGCCGTCAGGCAGATTTGATGCATCAAAGCTTATTTCATACCTGCCGGCTTCCTTTTCCTCATGAAGAAGAACAGCAATCTGGTTGCCAAGCATGTCATAGATTTTCAAATCAACAATTCCCGGAGTATTTAATTCAAATGAAATAGTTGTAGCAGGGTTAAACGGATTAGGGTAATTCTGATTTAGTACAAACTCCTTAGGATTAACACTATTGATTAGTAATTCATCGCTGAAGGTAAATGTTCCATCAAAATCAATCTGCTTTAATCTGTAAGAAAGGGAAGTTGAGTTAAGATCACGAATATCATCAGAGTAAGAATAATTTTGCGGCTCTGTAGTTGTGCCGGCACCGTTTACAAATCCGATTGTAACAAAATCATCTGAAGCAGAAGAATGAATTTTACGCTGTACTTCAAACCCGTGATTATTTTTTTCTGATGCAGTTTTCCAGATAAGATTAACTTTACCGCCGGATTGTTCACCCAAAAAAGAAACAAGTTCAACGGGAAGTGATTTTGAATCAACAGTAAATTTATAAACGCGGTCACCAACTCCGTATCCAACTGTATCGTTTATCATTCTAACCCTGTTTAACCGTGAACCAAAATTTGCGGGATGCCACGTATTTCCGCCGTCAGTAGTTTCGTAAGAAGTAAATGAACTGTTTCCGCCTATCCATCCTAATTTTTCATTATAAAATCCAATTCCCTGAACAAAATAATTTGTTGAGAAGAACTGTTTTTCAACCCACGTATTTCCGCCGTCTGTGGTTTTAAGAATGTTTACAGGTGCACCGGAATTTCTCTGAAGTGAGGCATAGCCAACCTGTCTTGTTGGAAAATTAACCTTCCAGATCCACTCACCATTTTTTGAAGTAGTGTATTTTTTCTCCCAAGTTTCACCGCCGTCTGAAGTAAACAGAACAACTCCTCTTGATAAAGAATGATTAGAATTTGAAAGTCCAACTGCAACACCTGAATCAGGGGAGAAGAAATAAACATCAATTAAACCCGCGGCATAATCCTGCATAGATTTAGAAACCCATGTTTTACCGCCATCGGTAGATCTAACAAAAAAAGCGGGACCTCTTACTCTGCCAACTGCGTGAATAATAGAATCATTCAATACATGCATACCGCACAAACCGGCAGGTTTCGGTCCCGTAAATGCGCTCCATGGATACCATGTTGTTCCGCCGTCTGTGGTTTTGTAAATAACAGTTGTGTCTTCCGTATTAAATTCACCTGCGCCAACTGCACCGGCAAAGCCGTTCATTGCATCAATAAATCCAACTGAACGAAAATGTGTAAGACTATTTCTATCTAATTGTTTTACCCAGCTTTCACCGCCATCTGATGTTTTATAAATTTGTCCTCTGCCGTTTACAATCCAGCCTGTCTGCGGATCAATAAAGTATGCATCATTTATTCTGCTGCCGGCATTAGGAGAATTGGGAAGTGTTTTCCATTCATAATCAAGCTGGGAATAAACTGAAATTGAACAAAGGAGAACGGAGAAAAGAAGTAGAATTTTTTTCATTTAAATCCTCTGGGAATTTGTGTTAATAACTTGCGGGAACTGCTGAAATAAAATCAGGAATTTAAAAATTAATTTATAAGATTGAAAAGAAAATTCTCAGCTATAAATCCCGCAGCAAATTATAATTTATAAATCTGCGGATTAGCCTGTTTTTCTTTTAATCCTTTAACCGGTGCTTTTTTATTTTCAGCTTCTTCTTCGGTATATGCAGGTGTCTCAAAACGCAGTTTGTCTCTAAGTTTTTGGTACCGCTGAAGAATTGACTGATGTTTTAGAATTTCATCCTGCAGTTTTCTTTTCATTGTTTTGAATTTTGCAACCTGTCCGCGGTATTCTTCATATTCTATTTTTAAAGAATTAACAGATGATTCAACCTGTTCCATTTCACGCAAGGAATCAGAAATTTTTTCACGGAATGCCTGAAGCTGTTCTTCCTGTTCTCTTACTTCTGCTGTAACCTTTGTTTTTCTTTCCCGTGATTTATTAAAACTTTCAATCATCAGGTTCAATAATTCCTGCATGCTTTTTTCAAGAACAAATCTTTTCTTGTAAAGCATTTCTGTTTCAAGTTTAAGATCGTGGTTATAATTTTTACGGTCTCTTGTTTCATCTTCAAGTTTCTGAATATCGTTTCGCAGCAATTCTTTTTCTTTGTTCATATTGTTGAGAACCTGCTCAAGTGATTCAAGCTCAGCCTGGCGCATGTTCAATACACGTTCACTTTCCTCAAGTGCTGTAATTTTTTCAAACAGCATCTGATCTTTTTCATCAATATCTTTTTCTTTTTTAAGTGCAACGCGTTCAAGAATATTTCTTTTCTTGTTTATCTCATTTAATTCCTGGTTGAATTTCTGGAACATCTTTCCGAAACGTGCTTCAAGTTCAACATTTCCCTGTTCAATTTCTGCGCGTCTTTTTTCAAGCAGATTCACATAATCTCTCATTTTATCATTTTCTGCTTTAAGTTTTTCGGCTTCATCTTTTAATGCTGCAATCTTTTTATCAACTTCATTTTTTCTTGATTCATAGGTGAGAAGTTCTTCCTTAATTGAGTTTATTCTTTTTTCTGATTCAAGCAGTTCTATGTTGAGAGTTGATAATCTTCTTGCTTTAATGCCGAGTGTCTGCTCAATTGCAAAAAGCTCCTTCTGCTTTGAATTATTTTCCTGCAGAAGTTTTTCATACTGAATATTCAGCTCATCTAATTCTTTATTCTTTTCCTGAAGTTCTTTTTCAAGTGTAACTGAATTTAGTTCAAGCTTTGTTACAGCATCTTCTTTCTCAGCAATACTGCTTTTAAGATTTGTAAGTAATTCTTTTTTAAATTTTTCTTCATCAGAAAGCTGCACAATATTTTTTCTGATGGAATGTTCTTCTTCTTTTAATGCGGAAATTTTATTTAGAGAATCCTGGTGCTCGGTTTCAAATGATGCAATGCGTGTATTTAAATCGCTTAATTCATTTTCCCGTTTGATGATGCTGCTGCGCAGTTCTTCTTCCTGCTGCTTCAGCGTGGAAATAATTTCTTCATTTCTGCGGATTTCCTCTTCAAGCTCTTTTTGCCTTGCAATCAGTTCACGTTCGCGGAGTTCAATTTCATTCAGGCTTGCCAATCTTTCATCTTCAAGCTCTTCCAGATTTTGCTTCTTCTTTGTCAGTTCATCAAGATGCTGCTGCACCTCATCCAGATTGGATTGAAACTCCTGCTGCTGATTAATTAACTCCTGCCGTTCTTCTGCCTTTTCACCAAAATCAACAGAAGAATTTTCCACGGAGTTTTCGAGATCGGATATCCGGTTAGAATAAGAAAGAATTGTATTCTGAAGGTCATCCTTCATTTCATTCAGGCTTGCAATTCTTTCCTGCAAAGAACTTATATGATCTTTAGCCTGCTGGGCTTCAAGCTGGAGCTGTTCAATTTCAACTTTAATTGAATTGCGTTCTTCATTCAGCTTTGCAGCTTCTGAACGCATCTTCTTTAAAACTTCATCAAGTTTCTTAATATTATCCTGTTTTGCAGCAATAAAATGAAGCTGTGTTTTTAACTCTTCATTTTCTTTACGTAATTCAATCACTTCCCTGGAATTAAATAAGCCCATTGGATTTATCTCCTTTAATCATAGTACAACACGCATTAATGGAAATGAACTTAAATATAAGTTGAATAATTCGCAATCTCACCGCACAAGCTATTTAAGCGCCGATAACATGCTCATGAGATTTGTGTGAATCTCGTTTATCTCCGCGATTCTGCCCGGAAAATTATTTGCAATAAAGCTGAAGGTAATTAGTTTTCCGTTTTCATCTTTTACATAACCTGAATGGCTTCTGACGCCGTTTATCAATCCGGTTTTAACCCAAGCTTTTTTTCCATCTTTAAGATTGAAAACAACAAGTGAATTGAAAAATGAATCGAACGTTTTTTGTCTGCTCATAAATGCAAGCAGGTCAGCCATCATTTTTGCGGTTATCATATTTGTGCGGGATAAACCGGAGCCATCATATAGATCAAATCCTTCTGTGGAGATTTCTGCAGAATCAAGAAATGATTTAATTGTTTTTATTCCGTTTTCGGTACTGACTGTTCCGGTTTTCTCAACGGCAATTGTTTTAAGCAAATGTTCTGTATAAAGATTAAATGAAATTTTATTAATTGTGTAAACAATATCTTTTAATGGAGGAGAAATAGTTGTATGAATTAATGATGCCTGGCTGAAAACTTTTTTGCTGTCTGTTTTAGCGGCAGGAAGTGAAACATCTATCCCGTTTTTCTTTAAATAAGAAGTGAAATACTGTGCAGCAAATAAAGGCGGATCTGGCATTGATCCTTTAATTGAAAACTCATCAACTCCGGCTGGAATAGTACCACGAAGCACTGCGGAATAATCTCCGGGACCGGCATAAATATAACCATTATCGCCAGAGCCTTCCGGTCCGGTTTTCATATAATTTTTAAATGTAAGATTTTCAATTACTGGTTCTGTTCTTAAAACTTCTGCCGGGCCGCCAACAATTGAGGATGGTTTAAAAAATAAATAGTAGAGGTTATCATTTATTGTAAGTGAGTTTGGACCAGCACCGTAGTAATTTCCAATATCAATCCAAGGCCAGTAATCCGGCACTGTTTGATCATCAAAAAAGAAAGCATCAGCAATTACGGCTCCGTTTATTTTAGAGATACCTGCTTTTTTGATTGCGTCTGCCCAGCTCATCATCAAACTATCTAATGGCAGGGAGCCTTTTGTTTTATTGGAACCTAAAGTAGGATCACCGCCGCCCTGAATGAAGATGTTACCATCTAAAATTCCGTTCGTAATTTTTCCTTCATAATAAAGATTTGTTTTGAAGGTATAATCTTCTCCAAGAAGCTGCAATGCTGCGGAGGTTGTAAATACTTTTAATCCTGATGCAGGAGCAAGACTCATTTCTTCATTAAGAGAAATTATTTCTTTTCCTGATTCAACATACCTTGCATAAACTCCCCATTGGCCGTGGTACAATGCTTTGGATGATGCTGTTTGTTCAACCTTCTGCTGAAGTCCGGAACTATTTTGAGCATTGTTTAATCCGCAAAAGAGAAAGAGAATTATTGTGAACAGGAGGAAGCGAAAAGATTTCATTTTATCCTTACGTTGTTGTGATTAATTTATTCCGAGAACATTTCAATAAGTTTTAACATGATTTTGTTTTGCACGGGCTTTTTAATGGTTGTAATTTTTTTAATTAATCTTGATTTATCAATAGTTCTGCTTTTAATTCAATTTCCACTTCATATTTTAAACCGCTTTGTTCAAGAATATGCCTTGGAATTCGAATACCTTTGGAATTTCCTATTTTTATTATCTTCGTTTTCATTTTACTTATTGTTGTGTGACTACAAAGTAATTTCTTTTCAGCATCAATCTCAAGTGCAGGAGTAACAGATGGAATCAGATTCTCAATTAGAATAATTATGAACATCTTATTCATCATTCATTTGAATTAAAATAAATAAAAAGTTATGTTCACGGGCAGATTTAACTTAAGGAACTATGGAAACACAAAAATCCACACGTCTGCTTTCCCTTGATGTATTCAGAGGTATAACAATTGCGGGAATGATCCTGGTAAATAATCCGGGAAGCTGGTCACATATCTATCCTGCATTAGGACATGCAAAATGGCATGGAGTTACTCCAACAGATTTAATTTTTCCTTTCTTTCTTTTTATAGTGGGTGTAGCAATTACATATTCCCTAACAAAGCGGAAGGAAAGAGGAGATAACCAAAATAAATTGCTGCTGCAGATTTTCAGAAGAAGTGTTATACTTTTTGCGTTAGGAATTATTCTTCACGGGTTTCCGAATTACGATTTTTCGGATATAAGAATTCCTGGTGTACTTCAGAGAATTGCAGTTGTTTATTTTTTTGCTTCATTAATTTTTCTTAAAGGAAGCATAAAAACCGTTACATACATTGCAGCAGCACTTCTTATAATTTACTGGATGCTGATGGCACTTGTACCGGTTCCCGGTGTTGGTTATCCTAACTTTGAACCGGCAACAAATCTTGGTGCATGGCTGGATAATCTTCTGCTTCACGGTCATCTATGGAAATCTACAAGGGTATGGGATCCGGAAGGAATTTTAAGTACAATTCCCGCAATATCAACCGCACTAATTGGGGTTGTTACAGGCAATTGGCTGAGAAAAAAAATTAACGAAGCAGAAAAAGTTGTGTGGATGTTTGTTTGGGGATCGTTTTTGATGCTTGGGGGAATTATTATTGATATGTGGTTTCCGATTAATAAAAGTATATGGACATCATCATACGTTCTATACACCGGTGGAATGGCTCTTTTCTTTCTTGCAATCTGTTATTGGCTTATTGATATAAATGGATATAAATGGTGGACAAAACCATTTGTCGTATACGGATTAAATGCCATCACAGTTTTTTTTCTTTCGGGAATTGCAGCACGGCTGATGAATATTATAAAGGTTACTAATTCAGGCGGTGAGGAAGTTGCGCTGAAAACTTATTTATATCAAACATTTTTTACACCATTCTTTAGTCCGATAAATGCTTCATTAGCCTGGGCAATTTGTTATGTAATTGTATGGCTGGGATTAATGTGGATTCTGTACGCAAATAAAATTTTTATTAAGGTTTGATTTTCAACTGCAGTTTAATCTAATTCTGATTTTAAAAGATTTAAAGAACTAAATTCCTGTCCTTTATGCACGATTTGAACGAAACACAGCAAATGTTCCAGAAAAAATCCGGAGAAGTGTTAAGCCGGATATCCACATTATTTATGGAGCTTAACTCCGAGCTTAAAAACAATTCTGTTCCGCCTGAAATCACTAAAAAAGTAGATAAGCTTTTTAAAATCTTTCTCGAATCAAATCAAGGTTTAACATCAGAAATGATGAAGCTGTTTGATGAAACAACAAAGTTTGAGAAGAAGATCAATCAGCTAAAAGAAGATAAACGAAAACTTGAAGTACTGTATTCATCGGGAATTCTGTTTACAACAGAAACAGAAATGAAAATGCTGATGGAGCTTGCAATCAAAACGATTATTAATGAACTGAAAGCTGATGAAGGTTTCATTATTCTTAGAGGTGAAAATAAAGATGAAGATCTTATAATTGCAAAGAATATGGAACCGGATGAAAATCCGGAAGCGCTTGAAATGAGCACAACAGTAATTAAAAATACAATTGAAGGCTCAGCTCCGGTGCATGTTAATGATACTGCAAAGGATGATAAATTTGCACAGCTTAACAGTATAACAAGACTTGGAATTTCATCTGTTCTTTGTGTACCGCTTGTTTCAGGCACAAAGGTATTAGGTGCAGTTTATATTGATAGAAGAAACAAAGAAAATCCTTTCACGCAAAATGATCTGATGTTTCTGCTTTCTTTTGCAAAACAGGTTGTACGCGGTTTGGAAATTTCAATGGAGATTACTTCACTTGAGAAAAAATTATTGACAGAAGCAATTATAAAATTTGAAGATCTCCGCAAAGAATTTAAATGTGATAATATAATCGGCTCGGGCAGGAAACTGTTTGAAGTTTTAAAAATAGCAGCAAAGATTTCTTCAACAGATGCATCAGTTGTTATACTTGGTGAAAACGGAACCGGAAAAGATCTTCTTGCAAGAGCAGTTCATGAAAACAGCAGAAGAGCAAACAAACCTTTTGTTACAATTGATTGCGGAGCCATTCCTGCTGATCTGCTTGAGTCTGAATTATTTGGTTATGAGAGCGGTGCTTTTACAGGTGCCACAAAATCAAAACCGGGTAAGCTTGAGATTGCAGACGGCGGTACATTATTCCTTGATGAAATTGGAGAGATGAGCGTAAATCTTCAGGCAAAACTTTTAAGAGTACTGCAAACAAAGGAAATTGAAAGGCTGGGATCGGTAAATACTAAAAAGATTGATATACGTGTTCTTTGTGCTACAAACAGAAATATAAATGAAATGATTGCTCAGGGAAAATTCAGGGAAGATCTTTACTACAGATTAAAAGTTATTGAGTTAACAGTTCCTCCTTTAAGAGAAAGAAGGGAAGATATTGAAGAGCTTACAAACTATTTCTTAAAGAAGCATAAACAGATCGATAAAATACTGCAGATTTCTTCCGAAGCAATTGAAGTGCTTGAGGAATATTCCTGGCCGGGAAATATCCGTGAACTTGAAAATGTAATTCTGAGATGTGTTGTGCTTGCAAAAGGAGATGTAATAAAGCAGGAGGATCTTCCATCAGAAATAATTGAAAAAACTTCTGATGAACCACAGATTAAATTGGGCCGTTCTTTGCTTGATGCTGAAACTGAATTCAGAAGAATGTACATAATAAAAACTTTGCGCAAGTGCCAATCAAAAGCTGAAGCCGCACAGCAGCTTGGCATAAACAGAACACACTTCTATAAACTTCTTTCCCAGTTAGAAATTGATCTTTAATCAAATAATTTAAATCGAAATTAAAAATACCCTCCGGCGGCGATGTCTCATACCACCGACAAATAATTATATTCGATTGTCACCTATTTAATAAATCAATCCTGAATTGATGTAAAAAAATATCATTTGTAATTGGTACGCCGTTTGTTTTCAAAAGAATAAATCCAATTACTTATGAAGAAGCCAATACTTGTTCTTAATGAAGATCTGCAGGAGCTTCGAAAGCTGAGAGAAGTACTTACTAAGGAGGGATTTAACATAATAACCTCAACAGATAAGGAGACAGCTATTGAACTCTGCAGGCATATAAATTTTTTATACGTGCTAGGGCCTGCACATCTGCTTGGTTTTAACAGCACGGATAATGATGACCCTAAGTCCGGTAAATAATTAATTAACTACTTTCATCAAACATTTCAGGAGAACAAAATGAAAAAATTCTTTTCCACTCTTTTTATCCTGGTTCTTTTCCTTTCCGCTTCAGCGTTTGCGCAATACAAAGTTGGAAAGAACACAGCCGGAATTCTTGGCGGATTTGGCGGCGGCGGATTGTCAGGTACAGGTTCAATTCCAATTTCACTTGAATACAACTTTTTGAATTTTGAAGAAAAAATTCACGGCGGAATTTTCGCTTCTTATTCTTCATCTTCTGAAGAATATAACTTTGGTTTCTGGAACGGCGAATGGACATATACCTACATTATAGTTGCTGCACAGGCTAACTATCATTTTTCACCAGGTGAATCATTCGATCCGTTTGTTGGAGTAGCGCTTGGGTATAATATTGGTTCTGCTTCATGGGAATGGAAATCTAACGGTACCGGTGCAAGCCCTGCAGCAGCAACTGCCGGCGGATTTTTTTACAGCGGACAGGCTGGCTTCAATTACTGGTTCAGCGAAGGATTGGCAGTTCAGGTTAGAGCAGGTTATTATCCTTACATTGCTGCCGGTTTAACTTTTGGTTTATAAAAATTATTCTTGCTCTCTGCCCCAAAGGCAGAGAGTATTTTTTGAATGGAGGAAAAAGATGCGATTGTTAAATCTATTACTCATGATCATAATTGCCTGGAATTTTATTTATCCGGCTGATGCACCTAAATGGCGCGTTGAGCTGGATGAATCAATTAAAAATTATGAATTCATTAATGATGGAAAATATTTATTCTTTACAAACGGTGAATATGCATGGTGTTATGATGTGCAGACAGGCAGTAAAATCTGGAGTATGGAGGTTGATGATTTTGATAAAGAAGGTATATCAACATTGGTTGGTGAAAAATATCTCGTCAATTCAGACGATTTAATTCAATGCTTTAATGCATTAAACGGAGAAAAACTCTGGGAAAAGGAATATGATGATATAAGCCAATCGGATTACACAAGTTTTGAATTTATAAAAAATACAGCAGTCTTAAGATTCGGAGAAGATCATCTTGGTATTGATTTATCAAACGGAAATGAACTCTGGAGAACTAAAATAGATTATTGGAGTAAACTCGCAGAAAAAGGAACCTTCAATTATTCAGTTCTATCCCAGCAGAATAAATTGCTTGTTTTAGAGGATGATGAAAAAGCCTCATTGTTTGATATTCAAACAGGTGGAAAAATTTTTGAAGGGAATGACTATGATGTTAATATGGAGCTTGTTGAGAACGGAAATTTATGGATGTACAAATCACCGGGACAAAAATACATTGTTGTTGTGCTTGAAAAAGGAGCCGCGGTAATTGATGTAGTTAATAATAAAGAGATAATGAGAAAAGAATTTTCAATTGATGGAGAAATGAACGTTATAATTCCAACCAAAAGTGGCTGCGCTGTTTTGGGTGAGGAAAAAATCGTTCACTTTAATTTTGATAAACAAAGAACTGATGAATTGAATTTTCCTGTGGAAGATTTCAGAACTTTGCAGACATATGATATCGGCGGAAAAGATATTCTTGTAATTTCTTTGGAAGATCAGCTGGCTGGAATTGATTTGGCTGAAGGAAAAATTTTATGGCAGACAAAAGAAGATGATCCTGAATTTGAAGGATACGCACATAAATATGTTTCTACAGAAGGAAACAATATTATACTTACTTATAACCGTGCAAAACTTGTAAGCACTGAAAGCGGCACATACGTTTATCTTATAAGCATTGATGCACTGACAGGAAAATTAAATTACAAAGTTCCTGTTCTTTTATCCCAGACAACCTTAACCGGATTTCAAAGAGGATTGGCAAAAACTCTATCCGGAGCTTTTGCAGCATTTGTTGGCGCCGCATCAATGGGCAGCGCTCCAACCGGTGATGCAATGAATATGGTGAATAATTTAATGGGTTATCAGAATATCGGTTTTGATTATGAAGTTTTTGAACACAACGCTAAAATAATAATTGCGGAAAGAACCACCGTAAATATGTGGGATCCTTCCACCCGTGATGGCGCGGGTGAAGGTTTTGTTGCTGTTGATCCGAAAATGGGAAATATACTTTATAAAGAATATTTTGAAATTGCGGAAGGAATGGATCAGAATCAGTTTATAGCACTCGCATCAATGCTGATTGATAATAATATAATTTATGCACCCGGGGAAGATAAACTTGCTGCTTTTGATCTTGCAAACGGAAAGAAACTCTGGGAAATAAATGAAACCGGGTTGATTACTGATCTTTCAATAATTAATGGTGTTTTGTATATCAAACATGGCAAACAGGAATATGCTGTAACATTAAATGAAAATGATGTTAAAGTGAATGAAACCTGGGATGAAGATCCTTTTGGATTTAAAGCGATTGATCCTGCATCGGGCAATGTACTCTGGAGTGTAAAAACAGAAACTGATCCCGGGCTGGTAACACCTCAGTTTTCAATTCAGAATTATTATAATCCCGCAGATAACAGATTGTATTATGCTGATGAACAAAATGTTTATGCCTTAACACTTGGAAAAGACGGCGGTAAATTTGGATGGCAGTTTAACTTTGATGGTAATAATATAGGTGAAATGGAATACGCAAAAACATTTGCAGTAAAAGAAACATGGATTGGTTCACAGGTGAGAACCACAACCACAAGCACAAGTCTTGGCGGCGGATGGGTTTTAAATTCCACTACTACATCAGGCGGACTTAATGACGAGAAAACAGCAGCGTATATTGAGGATGCATTGGATGCAGATGTATTTACCACTTATACAAGCTGGGGAAATATCTGGGGCGTAACTGCTAAACGCTGTCTGCGTGTTTTATATAACGGAAGAAACATTCTTGTATTTGGTCCGGAAGCAATAACCCTGCTAAATGCTTCTGATGGTAAACCTGTATGGATTAAGGAATGGGATTATGATCAATCAGATGTTCAATTCATTCCACAAATAGTTGGTGATAAATTCATCTACTGTATGGATGAAAATCTTGTACTTAGAAATTTATCAGATGGTGAAATCATCTGGCAGTCTGAAGAACCTAAAAAAACAAAATTCTTTCACTCACCTGATGGCAAATTTTTCTTTTCAATAAATGATGAAATTATTTCCGGATATGAAATAATTAAATAACATGTTCTCTCTTGCAGTCGTTCTATATTCCCGCATCTAAGCCCGGTGCGGGAATTTTTTTATTAATCTGCCTCAATTTTTCAAATCATTTTATATTTTCTTTTTTAATGATGTATTATTTCAGTTTTCCAATTTTTTAATCTTTACATATATTGTGCGGAAAATTTTGAAGGCTGTAAATGAGATTTGAAAGAAACGCCGGAATTTTATTGCATCCTACCTCACTGCCGGGAAAATTCGGCATTGGTGATCTTGGCTATGAAGCTTACAACTTTGTAAATTTTCTTGAAGCTGCCGGACAAAAACTATGGCAGGTTTTTCCTCTCGGTCCTACAGGTTACGGTGATTCACCTTATCAATGTTTCTCAGCATTTGCAGGCAATCCGTTATTAATTAGCCCTGAAAAATTACGTGATGAAGGATTTCTTACAGATAATGATCTGCAAAATATTCCTCCGCATGATCCCGCACGTGTTGATTATGGGTTAATCATACAATATAAAAATGAACTGTTCTCCAAAGCGTTTAATAATTACAAGAACAATAATAACGGAATGGAAAAAGCCGTTGAGGAATTTTCAGAAAAGAATAAAGATTGGCTTAACGATTATGCATTGTTCATGGCTGCAAAAAATTTTAATAACGGAAAATTATGGACTGAGTGGGATAGAGATCTTGTAACAAGAAAACCATCATCATTAAAGAAATGGAAAAATGATCTGGCTGATGGAATTAAATATCAGAAATTTATTCAATATATTTTTTACAAGCAGTGGCATGAACTTAAAAATTATGCAAATGAAAAAGGGATTAAGATAATTGGTGATATGCCGATCTTTGTGGCTTATGATAGTTCTGATGTTTGGGCAAATAAAAAAATTTTTACACTTAATGATGAAGGCAAACTTGAATTTGTTGCCGGAGTTCCACCTGATTATTTCAGCGCTACAGGGCAGCTTTGGGGAAATCCTTTATTCATCTGGGAGGAAATGGAAAAAGATGATTTTGAATGGTGGCGTAAACGCATCTCACAAATGCTTGAGCTTGTTGATATTATCAGGATTGATCACTTCAGAGGCTTTGATAAATTCTGGAAAATTCCAGGTGATGCAAAAACAGCGGAAACAGGTGAGTGGGTAAAAGCTCCGGGTGAGAAATTCTTTTCTACAATAAAAAAATATTTAGGTCAGCTTCCAATTATTGCGGAAGATCTTGGTTTAATAACAAAAAGCGTTATTGAATTAAGAGATAAATTTAATTTTCCCGGAATGAAGATACTTCAATTTGCTTTTGGTACTAATATGGAAACAAAATTTCTTCCGCATAATATTGAACGCAACAGCACTGTTTATACCGGCTCTCATGATAATGATACAACACGCGGCTATTTTGATAAAGCAAAAAATCAGAATAATGATATTTACGCCCATGCACAAAAATATCTGGATTATTACGGTGATGATATAACCGGAAAACTTATTCGTACAGCTTATGCAACAGTTGCTGATCTTGTTATAATTCCTATGCAGGATATTTTAAGATTGGGCGGTGAAGCAAGAATGAATTTTCCGGGCACGCTTGGCGGAAACTGGACATGGCGCTTTAAATGGGAACAGGTGCCTTATCATCTTGCTGCTGAATACAAAGAGCTTGCAAAGCTTTATGAGCGTCCGCCAAAACCAAAAGAAGATGAAGTTGATGTAACAGAAATAAAAATTGAAAAGGAAAAGAATGCTTAAATATTTAAAAAAGATTTTCAGTAATGATACGTCTGAGAATCGGGAAATAAACCGTACAAGAAAACTACAGATTTCAACATGCGCGTTGTTTATTGAAATGGCAAAAGCTGACAGTAATTTTTCAAATGAAGAAGAAGAAAAAATTATTTCGATAATGAAATCATTATTTGAGCTTGATGATGAATATGTTAACGAATTAATTGAAACAGCAAAAGAAAGAACAGAAGAAAGCATCAGCCTGTATGAATTTACAACAATTCTAAATGAACAGTTTACCAATGATGAAAAATATGATGTAATAAAAAACATGTGGCGGCTGATTTTTACAGATAACAAACTTGATAAGTATGAGGATCAGCTTGTAAAAAGAATAGGCGGAATGTTAAATCTTGATTTCAATCTGATAATAGCAGCAAAGCTTGAAGTTAAAAAGGAAATTGAAAATCAAAATTAGTTCAAATTAGAATTTTCTGAAGTAAATCATCAATTCTTTTCCCGGGTTTAATTTTTAAATGTTTTCAAAAGATCATTACATCAATACGATTTCATTACTGCTGTCAACACTGATTGGTTTTCTTTTTACATACAAATATGCAACAATCTATTCAGACTTCCCGGTTATTATCTCTCTTTTATTTTTAATAATCTACATTTCAATATTCATTCTGATTGATAAAATTAATTTCAGTAAAAAATTTCATATTAATCAAAAGTTGTTTACCTGGTTGTGGGTTGTTCTTATTGCTGCTGTTTTTATTGTAATCACATTTGTTCCAAGAATCGGAGAGATTGGCAGGTACCCGGCAATTGTTGATTGGCTTGATAGATTATTTGCAGGGAAGTTTCCTTACAATTCTCCGCACACTCCATCAGCTTTTCCCTTTTTGTTTTTCTTTTCATTTCCATTTTATGCCATTGGTAATGCGGGATATCTCGAACTTATCGGAGTAATAATTTTTGCTGCACTTGCATTGTACTACTCAAATTCAGCCAAAGAAAATTTAATTAAATATTTGATGATCATCTCAACTCCCGTTTTTTATTATTTTGTTTTTGTAAGATGTGAATTATTTACAAACATGATGCTGATAACTGGAATAATTATTTTAATGGAAAGATATGCTGATCCGCTGAAAAAGAATTTCAAATATTTTCTTTTTGCTGTTTTATCCGGACTTGCACTTTCAACACGTTCAGTAGCTGCAATTATCTTCATCATATTTTTTCTTTATTATTTCAGAAGCAGCATTCCCAATCTTATTTTATTTGGAATAATTGTTCTTCTTGTTTTTACTTCACTTCTTCTGCCGTTTTATTTTTGGGATACACAGTCATTCTTATCCAACGGACCTTTTGCAATTCAATCATATCTCTCATACCTGCCGATGTGGTTCGTTCTGCTGCTGCTATTGCTGTGCGTTTATATTGGCTGGATGATTGCAGATATCCAGGAAGTATTTTTTGCCTGCGGAGTATTGCTCTTTATTCCTGTGTTTGTATCAATGTTAATTAAGATATTCCAATTCGGATTTTATAATGCCATGATTAATGATCTTTTCGATCTGTCATACTACGAATTCTCTCTTCCTTTTTTTATACTTTCCATTAAAGAATATAAAGTTGATAGATTTTTAGGAAAAGTTTATCCCGCCGGATGATGTTATTAAGCATCAATTATCAATTAAAACCATTTTGATAGTTTATAAAATGGATTGTTAAAAATTTTCCATTATAAAATGGGAAGATTGTTTTATAAAATTGCTGCTGCGGATAAAAAGGAATTGGAATCAGAACAATCTGATTTTGATAGGTGAAAATTAAAAAAAAGCCCGGCATAAAAATCCGGGCTTTTAAGAATCAGAAATTATGTTGATTAATTATTCTGTTTCTCTTTCCATATCTTCCCGCCTGCGGTCACGTTCCTTGTTACCGCGCCGGTTTCTCTGTTCATTTACATCTTCTTCGCGATTGATATCACGTTTGGTCTTATCAGATTCTTCACCGCGGTTGATATCATCTGCACGCCTCTGTCTATTCATCGTATCCTCCTGTTGTTAATAATGTTTCAGATTCAATATAGGCTGTAGAATCTTTAAGCGCTATGAGATAGAATTTTTTATCTTGAAATGTGTTTGTTATCAAAAAGAAACGGGCTGCCCAAATAAAAGAGTTTCAGACAGCCCGTAAGTAAAAATCCTATACTAAAATTATTTTAACAATATCATCATTTTTGCTGACTGTTTTCCATCAAATCTTAACCTGTAAAAATATTTACCTGATGCAAGCTGTGAAGCATCAAAATTAAATTCATAATGCCCGGCTGATAATTCCTCATTAATCAGTGTATGAACTTTTCTGCCGAGCAGATCAAATATTTCAAGGTGAACCATTCCTTTCTTATCAATATCAAAAGGAATTATTGTAGCGGGATTAAACGGATTAGGATAATTCTGATACAAAGCAAATTTTTGCGGAGTAACAGTTTCATCTTCTGTTGAAACAATAACAACAGGTGATTTCTTTACAATGCGTAAATTATCAAAATAAACCTTGCCGCTGTCCGAAGAACCTGCATCATTTGTTAACTGGAAACTATCTATTCTGTAAGAATCCATATCAAGAATGCCGTTGCCAATCCAGCCTCCGGTCATTTCAGGTTCACCCAAATCCCATTCAACTAATTTCCAGCCTATCCAATCAATTTTAAACCATTTAGAAACTTCATGATTAGGCCATGAAGTTCCGCTTCCTTCATCAATTGCAAAACGGAAACGGTTACCCGTGCCGTCTCCGTAAATATAAACCTGCAAGGTGTAAGATGTATCAAAAACAACTTCACGTGGTGCACCACCTGATAAATAATCTCTCAGCAAATGTGAAGTTGCAGCCGGATCCCATTTATATTGAATGTAAACAGCTTTCATTGGTGATGAAGCCGGAACATACATTGATGTTTCATATCCAAGATGAGTATCTGCTCCGATAATTCCTATAGTTGATCCGCTGAATGCAGGCTGTTCCCAGTTTGCTTCAGTTGAAAAATCATCAATCAATTTTATTTCATCATACCCGAGTGATGAAGTTGTAAAACTAATTTCCTGATCTGAATCCATTTGATTTCCATTAAGATCAGAAATTTCTTTTTTGAGAATTAAAGTATACTCTGTGCTATTTTCCAATGCCTGCGAAGTTTTAATATTTAGTATTGATTTACCGTTTACATTAGTTAACTGCATTACTTTTATAATTGGTTCTTCACCTTTTTTAAGAATAACATTATTGTGAGTTATATCAGAGGCCTTAATCAATTCATTAAATTGTACTGTAATTACTTCTTCAACATCAAAATTATAATTTGAACTTGAAGGCGTTACAAAGGTTGCTACCGGTCCGTAAATGTCCTGTTCTGCAGTTGTAAAAGTAATTGAATATGAATCCCCCTCTACTCCATCATTATTGCCATCAAGCAGTCTGCCGTTTACATCTGCTGCCAGTGAATCAATTGTTATGGTATATGTTGTTTTATAATCAAGATTATTTGAAAAGATAATTCTCAAACCGCGGTTTTCATTGCTCCAGCTTAATGAAGCAATTTCAACTGCAGGCTCAATCGAAATATGATTAATAAAATTCTCAGTATTCATTGATTTTGAAAAACTGAATGATACAAGTGCATCAACATCAACTGTATCTCCATCAGCCGGAGTTGAAGCAATTACAGCAGGAGCAAATGAAGGAATTGCATCACTTGAAACGATGTTTGATTCATTGGATTCATTCCAATACCTATCGAGCATCGTTGCGGCGTATGTATAAGTTCCGTTAAAATTCTGATATCCTGTATATTTTTCCTGAATGGTGAATTCACTGTTTCCGAAATGAATATCAATAATTTCATCATTATCAACATCAATTATTTCATCTTCTGATCTGTAAACTGCAAACCATTGATTTTCAGAAATTGAAGCAGGCGGGCTAATCGTTAATTTGTAACTTAGTGAATCAATCTTTTCAACTGCAATTGAAGGTGCATCCGGAATTGTATCTAATATTACCCTGGAATCTCTAATCTTTGTTTTTTTCTTAAAGAATGTTTCTGCAGCTTCATCCCAGTAATCGTATTTTTTCCATGTTCCGTAACTGAAAAACTGAAAGCCGTCAACCCAATCAACTTTTCTCATTTCTTCAATTATTGCCGGATGATTTCCCCAAACATTTTCTTCATCAAGTCTGTATGAACCAGGACCGGCGCTGAATAATCTTCCGGCTTCAACACCCGGCTGAATATACTGTCCCCAGCATGAAGGGCAGTTTCCCTGAAGCATTCCATAAAAACCTGAAGGTGTAAGCCAGTGATAATGCATTGGAGTAAGCTGATCTATATATCCTTCATTAAACCATAATGCAGCATCCTGGTAAACATAGTTGTATCCCTGCCACGAACTCCAGTTATAATTTCCAAGTGCCGAAGCAGAAATTCTGACCCATGGTTTTACAGCCTGCACTGAATCGTGCATCTGTTTTACAAACTGAGTAACAGACCATCTCCACCAATCAGGCCATGAACTAAAACCTTGTGGAACACCGGCAGAATATGGATGCTCAACATCGTACAAATATCTTCCTGCAAAAGAAGGTTCATCAAAATCATCATCGGTAAACATTCCATCAACCAAATCACCTTCATTAATTTGCCCGGGCTTCTGCTTAGCCAAAGCTGAACTTGAATATTCATTCCAGCGGATATAATCATAATGAAGCCCGTCAATATCATAATTTCTTACAACTTCCATTGCAACATTTGCAAGATAATCACGTACTTCTTTCATGCCGGGAGATAGAGCAATTGAAGATGTCATCGGGTTTCCGCTCTGATCTCTGCAAATCCATTCGGGATGTTCACGTGCCGGCGCGCCCGGCGCAGTACTGCCTGATGCAAAAACATTAAACCATGCATGAATTTCTAATCCGCGTTTATGTGCTTCTTCAACTGCGTATGCAAAAGGATCAAAACCGGGATAAGACCCGCCGGCGTAAGATCCATAAGGTTCATAAGATGAATTGTAGTAAGCTGTTCCGGCTTGCCTAACCTGCCATAAAACTGATGTCATATTTGCTTCTTTATGATCATCAAGAATTTGTCTGATTCTTGCCTTAGTCTGCTCAACGGAACTTGAAGCACTAATATATTCCCACGTAATTACCCATGTGGCTCTGAATTCTTCATTATTTTTTTGGGGAAATGCAATAACTGTTAAGAAAAAAGAAAAAATCAAAAGGCTAAAAAATTTCATTTAAACTCCGGGCATTTATTCTGAAAAATTACACTAATAAGTTACGCAAAAGAGGCCATAAATTTTTAGATAATGTATATTTTTTTAACATGCTATATTTAGTTTTTAAAATAAGTTTGATATTAGAGGCATCTTTTTGCAATTTTTCAATAATAAATAATCAAGAAAAGATATGATCCTAACATTACTTCTTCTCGCGCTGTTTGTTACTGTAAATGCCCAAACATCTTTAAAGGAGATAAACTCCCGTTATTATTTGAACGGAAATTCTGGCATTACATTAACGCAAAGTGAAATTAAAATTTCTGAAAACGGAATTGAGAAATTCAGTTCATCAATAAGCGGATATAAAAATTATCTTGCTGCTCCGCAGGGAAAATATTTTTTAATCTCAAATCAGGCTTATGATGAAACACAGCCGCAGTATGAAATTAGTTTATTCTTTTTTAACCTCAATTCTGAAATTGTAAACGAATTAAAACTGAATGCATCAAGCGATCTTCCTCATCCTTTATTTAAAGTAAATGATGCCGGAAAAATTTTTGCGTTTGATCCTCTTTCGTTTAAACTGATAATTTATGATGTCGGTAAAAAGCAGGAAATTCAGCTTGAAAAAGATGTTCCGTTTGAAATGGAACGTTCTTCATTTATTGAAGTTAATGAGAACGAAGTTTATGTGCTTACATCAATAAGACCATTGATGCTTGAGGAATCAGATGCAAATACAAATCTTTATAAAATTAATCTGAATAATAATTTAATTGAAAAAACTCTGATTGATTTCTCACTTCCAAATTTACTGTTCATTTACGATGATGATATTTTTATCTCCGGGGTAAAATTCAATAACTCTGCAGTAGAGGGAAAAACTATTAAACTTAATAACCAGCTTCAAACCGTAAATTCAAATTCTTTTTCATTTAATAAGATGATTAGATCGGGGAATGATTTTATCGGGCTGAGCAATAATTCTGTTATTAAAATGGATAATAATTTATCAGTTAAAGCTGAATACGGTTTTGATAATTCAAGATTGATAGATCTTGCTGCTGATAAGAATCTTATTAAAATTTTGCTAAAAGAAGATGATACAGATTATATAGCCGCTTTAGATGATAAACTTCAGCTTATCAGCAAGCAGCCAATTCAGATTAACGATATAACCGATAATGCTTCAATATTATTCAGCGATAACAAGATGATAATTCATACTAAAGATAGAACCTATCTGGCGGAATAAGTTACACTGCGCTCCTAAGTTTCAGAAAATTAATTTATCAGATTAAATAAACTTTCTATGAATCTGATCCAGCTTCAATTGCAGCAAAAAATTATTATAATGATGCTGCATTTTTCAATATTGATTTTTGCGCAGGATAAACAAATCCCTGTAGATCATATCTCAAATGCCGATGGCCTTTCTCAAAATACAATTCATTCAATACTTCAGGATAGAAGAGGATTTATCTGGTTTGCTACCGAAGATGGTTTGAATATGTATGACGGCAACAAGTTTACAGTATTTAAAAATAATCCTGATGGATTAACAGGAAGTAGTTCAATATCTGATAATTTTATCTGGACGATGTGTGAAGATAAAAATGGTAATTTATGGATTGGTACAAATGACGGCGGGCTCTCAAAATTTATCAGAGAGAAAGGAATATTTGTAAATTTTAAGAATAATCCTGCGGATAGTACAAGCATAAGTTTTAATAATGTAAGATCAGTATTTGAAGACAGAAACGGAACACTCTGGATTGGCACAGAAACCGGCGGGCTAGATAGGTTTGATAGAGCAAAAAATATTTTTATTCATCACAAACATGATCCGGATAATGAATTTAGTTTAAGCAACAATGTTGTGCTTGCTGTTTATGAAGATAATGATGGTGATTTATGGATAGGAAGTGACGGCGGACTTGATCTTTTTGATAGAGAGAATAACAGGTTTATTAATCATTCATCAAAAAATGGTTTAAGCAGTGATGTTGTACTTTCTATTAAACAGGATAAAGAAGGCTATTTGTGGATTGGTACTTTATTTGGTTTAACAAGATATGATAAGAAGCAGAAAAAATTTTCAAAGTATATTAATGTTGATTATCCCGGCGCTAACAGAATCAATTCAATTCTTGAAGACAGCGAAGGAGTTTTATGGATAGGAACAGGCGGCGGACTTTTTCAGCTTGAAAGATCAAACGGAAAATTTCAACGAATAACTCACTCAAATTCTTCACTGCTTAACAACAAAAATATTATCTCAATTTATGAAGACCGTTCCGGATTAATCTGGATTGGTACTGCCGAAGATGGTGCTGCAAAATATGATAGAGAACGGATGAAGTTTGTTCACTTCAAACATGATCCTTACACTAACAGCTTAAGCCATAATACTGTTAGAGCAATTTACCAGGAAGATAACGGCATAGTTTGGATAGGAACTCTCGGCGGCGGATTGAATAAATTGAATCTGCCAAAAAATAGATTCACTCATTATATAAATGACCAAACAAATCCTTTCAGCTTAAGTGATAATTCTGTATCAGCAATTTATAAAGACAGTGAAGGATTTCTTTGGGTTGGAACATGGAACGGCGGTCTTAACAGAAGCAGATTCCCGATTAACTCTTTAAAGAATGATGAACTGAGTTTTACAAGATTCAGAGATGGAGTTTCTTCTTATCTTAGTCCAAGCAGCTATATTGTTCAGGCAATATTTGAAGATTCCCGGCAGAATCTCTGGATTGGATCCGGAGCGGGATTAAATTTATTTGATAAAAAGAATAACAGGTTCATCAGTTTTAGAAATGATCCTTCAAATCCAAACAGCATTAGCAGCAACTTAATTCAATCATGCATTCTTGAAGATAACCAGGGGAATTTATGGATCGGCACATGGGGTGGATTGAATAAATTATCCGCATCTGAAATACAAAAAATATTTAATTCAACTGCTTCAGTAAAATTTGAAAGATTTATCTTCACTCCTGAAAATAAATTCAGTATAAGTGATAATCGTGTTATTTCTGCATTACAGGATGCAAGAGGCAATCTCTGGTTTGGTACATACGGCGGAGGTTTAAATAAATTAAGTTCCGGAATAATGGATTCAGGCAGTGTTAAGTTTAAGAGATTTACTACTAAAGATGGTTTGCCCAGCAATATAATTTACAGTATTCAATCAGATAATAACGGGATGATCTGGCTTTCAACAGATAACGGATTGGCAATGTTTGATCCTGAAAGAGAAATTTTCCGCAACTTTAATGAGAGCGATGGATTGCAGGGAAATCAGTTTTACTGGGGTGCGGGATTTAAAGGAATTGATAATACTCTTTTCTTCGGCGGTACAAATGGTTTTAATGTTTTTCATCCTGAAGAGCTAAGAATAAATGATCTCGTTCCTGAAATCGTAATTACTGATTTTACAATCTTCAACAAACCGGTTGAAGTTGATGCTGAAAATTCTCCGCTTACAAAGGTAATTTCAGAAACTGAACGAATAGAACTGCCGTACAGCCAGAATGTTTTTTCATTTGAATTTGCTTCACTTGATTTTACCTCACCGGAAAAAAATCAGTATGCATATATGATGGAAGGATTTGATGAAGACTGGATTTATTCCGGTAACCGCCGTTTTGTTACATATACAAATTTAAATCCCGGCAAATATATTTTCAGAGTGAAAGGATCGAACAGTGATGGAATATGGAATGAAAAAGGCGCTGCAATAACAATTGAAATTCTTCCTCCGTTATGGCAGACCTGGTGGTTTATTACTTTATCAATTTTGTTTATCGGCGGAATAATAACATTTGCAATTGTTTACCGCGTTAGATATCTGCTTAACATAGAAAGATTCCGTGCAAGGCTTGCCGCTGATCTGCATGATAATATCGGCTCAAGCTTAACCGAAATTTCAATTTGGAGTGAGATTATCAGCAAGAAGATTAAGAATCCAGATAAAGATGTTGAAAAAAGTCTGCAGATGATAAGCAACAATTCACGCAACCTTATTGATAACATGAGCGATATTGTATGGCTTGTAAACCCTAAACGTGATTCACTTTATGATTTGATACTTCGTCTGCGTGATACATATTCGGAACTTTCATCATACACAAGCATATCATTTAAATCAGAAAATATTAAATCACTTGAAAAAGTTTCTTTATCAATTGAGCACAGGCAGCATTTGTATCTTATATTTAAAGAAGCAATAAACAACAGCATAACACACAGCGGCTGTACAGAAATAACTCTTGATGCTTTTGTTAAAGGAAAAAAACTCGAAATGATTTTGTCTGATAACGGAAAAGGTTTTTCCCCGGAAAATTTAACCAATGGCAATGGTTTGGAAAATATTAAAAGCCGTGCTAAACTTATAGGCGGAATAGTTCATATAAATTCTGAGCCGGGTAAAGGAACTGTTATAAAATTTGAAGGCAATATTTTGTAATTGTTAAATACGATTTATAAATGATAAATGTAATTATAGTTGAAGATAATGATGCAATTCGTGAAGGATTGAAATTATTAATTAATGGAACTGAAGGATATAACTGTCCCGCTGCATATCCTGATGTTGAAAAGATGCTGAAGGAAATTCAGAAATTAAATCCTGATGTTCTGCTGATGGATATTGGGCTTCCGGGCATGAGCGGAATTGAAGGAATAAAAAAAGTAAAACTGCTTTTGCCGGAACTTACAATTCTCGTACTTACTGTTTATGATGAAAATGATTTAATCTTCGATGCAATTTGTGCCGGAGCGTGCGGATATCTGGTTAAAAAAACTCCGCCGTCAAAATTGCTCGAAGCAATTCAGGATGCATATGAAGGCGGATCACCTATGAGTTCACACATTGCACGTAAAGTAATTGATTTCTTTCAGCAGAAAAAGCAGCCTGTTCCGGAAAAATCATCATACATGCTTACTCCGCGCGAGAAAGAAATTTTAAAAGGATTAGTTGAAGGAAAAAGTTTTAAATCAATTGCTGATGCATTATTCATCAGTATTGAAACAGTGCGGTTTCATTTCAGAAATATCTACAAAAAACTCCACGTACACTCACAATCAGAAGCAGTTGCCAAAGCACTAAAAGAAGGAATTATTTGAATTGGCAGATTAACAAATTTGCAGATACGAATTGAAATATTGGATTTAGTAATTCTCCGGAATCTGTTTTTGGTATTTGGGATTTAGGTTTGTCATTTGATTATTCAAAATATCCTCTGTTTGGGTAGATTTATTTCATCAGGCTATTAAAATCTCTCCGTTTATGTAGTAGAATGATTCACTCATTAATTATACTTTTCATTCCAAATCTCTTGTGTTAAAAATTATTGATATTGCAGAAAAGAAATGATTAAAGTTGTTGTAGTTGAGGATAACAAGAATATCCGAGAGGGACTAAAAATTCTGATTGACGGAACAGAAAATTATACCTGTGCAGCCGCTTTCCCTGATTGTGAAAGTATGATTGCATCAATCAATAGATACAATCCTGATGTTTTATTGATGGATATAGGACTTCCGGGAATGAACGGTATTGATGGGATAAAACAGGTGAAATCAATTCTTCCAGAGCTAGCTATACTTGTATTAACAGTATACGAAGAAAACGAACTTGTATTTGATGCACTTTGTGCGGGAGCCTGCGGTTACCTCGTTAAAAAAACTCCGCCATCAAAATTGCTTGAAGCAATAAATGAGGCATACCAGGGCGGTGCACCAATGAGTTCTCATATTGCAAGAAAGGTAATTGATTTCTTTCATGAGAAAAAACAATCCGGCAAAGAAAAAGCTAACTATGAACTTACTTCAAGAGAAAAAGAAATACTTGGATTTTTAGTTGAGGGATACAGTTCAAAAGCAATTGCAGATGCTTCGTCAATCAGTATTGAAACTGTTAGATTTCACTTCAGAAATATTTATAAAAAGCTGCATGTTCACTCACAAACAGAAGCGGTTGTAAAAGCAATAAAAGAAGGATTGTACGATAAAAACTGAACCTATCTATTAAGGTAGTTTTTGTCAAAAAATCCTTTAAGAACAGAAAAAAAACCCTAATTTGGGTAGTAGAATGAGGCAGGTTAAATGAATAGGTTATTCAAGATTATTTAAAGATGGTATGATTTTTTGACGGATTTATACAAAAAATCTGAAGCATCGGTTGTGAGCATTTTAGCGTTGATTTTGATAGTACAATAAATATTTTTGAGATAGAGTTACGGTTTAAAATTGTGTAGTTAGAAGTTAAACAAATTCATAAATCAGCCTATGTAATAGAATGTTACAACGTTTAATTTTAATTTTAGTATTATTCTCCTGTGCAGGCCGGGCTGATGATTTTGATGATGAAATTCTTGCCCGGGTTGGTGAGAAAACAATTACGCTTTCCGAATTTTCCTCCCGCTATTTTGATTATCTTCTTAACTCCGGAGTTAAAGATAATATTGTAACACGCAGAGCAATTCTTAATAATATGATTAATGAAATCCTGCTTTATTATTATGACGATAACACCAAAATATTTAACACGGCCGCTTACCAGAATGAACTGGAATGGAATAAAAAACAGGCTGTAATTTCTTTCCTTAAAGACCGTGAAGTTTATGCAAAAATAAATGTGAATGATCAGGAAACACGTGAAGCATTTATGAAGGTAAATGAACGAATTGCAGCAAGACATTTGTTTGCTGAAACTGAAGAGGAAGCAGATAATTTATACATCAGGCTGCTTTCGGGCAGCACTTTTGATGAACTTGCAAGCGAAGTTTTTACTGATGAGATCTTAAAAAACAACGGCGGTTATCTCGGCTATTTTACATGGGGAGATATGGATCCTGCTTTTGAAGAAGCAGCCTATCAGTTAAAAGTTGGAGAAATTTCAAAACCGGTTAAAACTAAATACGGCTACAGCATAATTAAAGTAGAAGATAGAGTAAAACATCCGCTGTTAACGGAATATGAATATCAGCAGAAAAAAAGGCATCTTAAAAGAGTTTTAAAAATAAGGAAAAAAATTCCTGCTGAAAGAGAGTATCTTTCAAAAATCTTTAATAAAGAAAAAGCAGTTCTTTATGATGATGAAATAGAAAAAATCTTTTCTGAACTGATTACTTCAACCGCAGAAAATCCAGGTAGTTTTTCCACATCCGTTTGTGCCGAATATGATAACAAAAAATATTTATCTGGTGATATTCTGAATAGAATAAACAAACTGCCCGTTTATCATCGTGCAAAAATTCAAAGTATTTCTGCCTTAAAATCCGCAATACAGGGATTGGTAATTCAGGATCTTCTGTTAAAAGAAGCAGAAGAAAAAGAGTATGATTCTGATTCCGAAGTAATTGAAACAATTGCAAAGCTTAATAATAATTCCTTCATAAAATATAAACGAGCTGAAATAAGCGAGGCTAAAAATTTTAATGAATCAGAATTTTTAGATTATTACAAAAAGAATATTGATTACTATTCCCACGAAGCTCTATTAAATGTTGAACAGCTTTTAACTCCATATAAATTTTTTGCTGATACATTAAAACAAATGCTTACTGCCGGATTACAGTTTGATGAAGTTGTTCAGAGATTTCCTAAAGATTGTAAAATATCTGAATCAGGATTTCTTCCCAAATCAAGGTTTGGTGATTTCAAAGATACACTCTGGAGTTTACAGACCGGTGAAGTTACAGGACCATTTGATTTAAATGGTGTCTTTGCTTTTTATAAGATAAAAGGAAAGAAGGACAGGCATCCAAAAGATTTTAGTGAAGTAAAAGAAAATGTGCTGAGAGCATTAAGAGTTGAAAAACAGCAAAGCATAATGAAGGAATATATTGATAAAATTTATGCACGTGTTAATGTTGAAGTTGATACAGAAATGTTAGGAAACGTTAAATCAATTACAGGTGATACTGCACTGCAGATTAATTAGCAGTGCCTGCAAAATGCTAAAGAAATTACAGGAGATGTTATGAGAAAAATTTTACTGATTTTTCTTACATTTTTAATCAGCCATAATTACTCATCTGCCGGTACAACAGGCAAGCTAACCGGCAAGGTAACAGATGCGGCAACCGGTGAAGCACTTCCTTTTGTTAATATAATTATTCTCGGCACCAACTTAGGCGCAGCATCAGATATAGATGGTAATTATGTCATTCTGAATATTCCTCCCGGCAGATACACAGTGAGAGTCCAATCAGTTGGCTATCAGCCGGTTGAAATGGAAAATGTTCCGATCTCAATTGATCTTACAACAACACGGGATTTTGAATTAAAAGAAACCGCGGTTGAACTTGAAGCAGTTGTTGTTGAAGGCAGAAGAGATATGATTCAAAAAGATATCACCTCTTCTCAAGCACTTATTTCTGCAGAGGAAATTGAAAATCTTCCTGTAGCAGAATTTGAAGATGTTCTTCAATTGCAAGCCGGCGTTACAAGAGGAGCAGATGGAAGCTTTCACATTCGCGGCGGGCGATCACAGGAAATTGCTTACTGGGTTAACGGTGTTTCAATAACCGATGCTTATGATAACAGCCGCGGAATTGAAATAGATAACAGCAGCGTTCAGGAACTGCAGGTTATCAGCGGAACTTTTAATGCGGAATACGGAAACGCAATGTCCGGAATAATCAATACTGTAACTAAAGAAGGCGGAACAAAATTTAATGGTGATGTTAAAGTTTACAGCAGTGATTATGTTAGTGATTTCACATCTTACTTCCCGCATATTGATGAAGTTGATCCGCTTGCAAACCATAATCTTCAGGCAAGTTTAAGCGGACCCATTCCTTTTGCAGGAGACGTTCTCAGATTCTTTATAAATGGAAGATACAATTACGATGACGGATGGCTGTACGGTGAAAGAAGATATACAACTATTGGTGATTCTTCTGATCATTCCATTGTGCCGATGAACTGGAGCAAAAGATGGATGGGGCAGGCAAACATTACTTTTAATCCTGTTCAATCAGTTAAGGTAAATGCAGAGTTTCTTTATTCAAAAGAAAATTTTCAGGATTATGATCACAGCTACAGATGGGTGCCGGATGGAAATGTTCATAAATTCTCTAACAGCTATAACAGTACTCTAACCTTCAATCACATGCTTTCATCAACTACTTTTTACACTTTAAGAGGTTCTTACTTCTTTAAAGATTTTAATGAATATCTCTTTGCTGATCCGTACGATCCGAATTACCTTCATCCCGATTCTCTTAACATTGGTGTGAGTTATGCATTCAGAACAAAGGGAACAAATCTGCACAGATTTTTCAGAGAGACAAATACAATTTCAATTAAAGGTGATTTAACAAGCCAGCTTTATGAGAATCATCTTGTTAAAATTGGAGCAGAAGCAAGATTGCACAAATTAAGTTTTGATGATTACACACTTGAACCCGCAACAATTGATGGAATTCCGGTTGAACCTTTCCGCCCGCAGATACCGGCATTAAATACGCCTAACAGAACAAACTATGAAAATGAACCAATTGAAGTTGCAGCTTATGTTCAGGATAAGATTGAATTTGAAGATGTAATAATCAACATCGGAATAAGGTATGATTATTTTAACTCACGCGGTGATGTTCTTGTTGATCCAAGCGATCCGAATATATATCTGCCGTTAAGACAGGAATTGCAATCACTATCAGTAGCTGAACGTGAACCATACTTTTATAAAAAAGCTTCTGCAAAAACTCAGATTAGTCCACGTTTCGGAATTGCTTATCCAATAAGCGCAACCGGTGTGCTACATTTTTCTTACGGGCATTTTTTGCAGATTCCTTCATTTCAGTATTTGTTTAACCGTGGAAAATATCTTGTACCAAATACTGGAAGCGGATACGGTGTTTACGGCAACCCTGATCTCGAAGCACAAAAAACTGTTATGTATGAAATCGGATTTAAACAGGAATTCTTTAATGATTTCACTGTTGATATTACCGGTTTCTACAGGGATGTTCGTAATTGGATAACAGCGGGACCTTTTACTGCAACAAGAAATCTTGTTACTTATTCGGTTTATACAAATAAAGATTACTCAAACGTAAAAGGTATTACCTTAAATGTTAATAAACGCTTCAGCAATTTTTATGCATTTGATATTAACTACACATACCAGGTAGCTGAAGGAAGTAATTCATCTCCGGAAGATGAATATTTTGCACAGCAGGGGAATTCCGAACCAACGCTTTTCTTACTTCCAATGGATTGGGATCAGAGAAATCTTCTGAATGTTTCAATGTTTGTTGGTATGGATGATTGGGGCGCTTCATTGATCGGAAGATACGGAACCGGTCTCCCTTATACTCCTGCAATTACACAATACACTGCAGAGAGAGGAATTACTTCGGGACTTGAACGCAACAGCAGAAGACGCCCGAATCAGTTTACCATTGATCTAAAACTTCATAAAATATTTAACATTGCCGGAATTGATGTAACTACATTTCTGCAGGTATTTAACATTCTGGATACAAAAACAGTTGTAAATGTATTTGGTGATACAGGCAAACCGGATTATACAACCGAGGCACAAAATGTTGGCGAAGATCCGAACCGCCCGAATACAATTGAAGAGTATCTGAGATATCCTTGGCATTATGGTGAACCAAGACTTGTTCAATTGGGATTTGAATTTTCATTTTAGTTGAAAAGAAAATTGCAACCAGGAGGTTTTCTTAAATGATATTTATAAAAAATACAAAAATTAAATCTGCAATTGTTCTGATGTTGTTTTTTACCGCGGCAGTTTTTCCTCAGAATAATAACCACACACCAAGTAGTGAAAGAGGAAATCCGCAGTACCGTACAAAAGGGCAGATGGAAGGAAACAGAATCCGCACAACAATTTTTAACCACGGGCAAAGCGGAAGATATGGCGGTGAATTTCCTATCACTGTTCAAACACCTTATGAATGGCCTAAAAATACAGGTAAAGTTTATCTTGCCTTGCAGGGAGTTTTTGTTGGCGGTGAAGTTACTGATAATCAGGGAGTGCGCCAGAGAATTGTTGATGTTATGAATTACAGGCAATCTCCTGAAGGTCAATCATGGAATATTGAACCGGTACCGGGTTTTTTTAATGAGAGCAGAGATCCACGTGAAATAGCTACAAGTGTTGATGAAAGTACCTGGCCTGCATTCTGGCCTGATAAACTTGGGGATCAGGTTGATCCCGGCTGGCGTGGAAGCTGGAATGGTTATTTTGGCAAAAATATTTTTAATGCTGATCAGGAAATGTTTTACCATGCTGCAGATAATCTTTACAGCCGTTATGCAAATTATTTCCCTGATTCAACTGATCTTAGCAGGAAAGGCCTTGGAATTCTCCTCGAAGTCCGCGCTCTTGCATGGTCTCAAATCTTGGTTGAAGATGCACTTTATCTTCTGCATAATATTAAAAATGATGGAACAAAAGATATTCCTAAAGTTGCTGTTACAGTTTGGTACGCTGATTTTGTTGGCGGTGATGGGGACTCGCAGGATGATATTTCTGAATTTGATTTGATTGAAGATATTGCATGGACGAGAGATAACGATCACCGGGCAATAAATTTTGGTTCTGATCCTGTTGGTATTGTTGCAGTAAGTTTTCTTGAAACTCCCGGCAATGCTTTGGACAGAATAGATAATGATGGTGATGGTGAACCGGGTGGACCGAAAGTTACAGAAGCAATGCTTGAAGGTGAAATACCTGATGATTTAATAGATAATAACGGCAATGGATTGATCGATGAAAACCAGACTCACATTCCTTTCGGTGTGCAGGAAGGTGTAAGTTATGCTGATGGAATAAGCCAGGGTGATCTCCCGAGAATTTTTGCGGAAGCTAATTCACCTGTTGTTACGGAAGATATGATTAATACTGCTTCAGGAGACAGATGGAAAAGATGGCCTGCGAATCCTGAAAATGATCCTATCCAAAACGGGCGTGTTCATTTAATTTTGGTTGAATCTGATGATCTTGGTTTGCCTTTTGCAGATAATATTGATAACAACGATAATGGAGAAGATGGCAGTCCAACCATAACACAGGAAATGATAGCACAAGCCGCTAATGATGCACCTTACTTCAGATATGTAGTTCCTAATTCAAACATAATCCTATATAATCTCACACAGGAATCTCTCGGTAAAAAATATGCTGATGGAATTGATAATGATGGAGACGGTGCAATTGATGAAGATATCGATGAAGGCATTGATGAAATGATTGATGAAGCAAGGGATGACGGAATTGATAATGATAATGACTGGAATGTATTTACAGATGATGTTGGACTTGACGGAGTTGCTGATACCGGTGATGAAGGTGAAGGAGACGGAATTCCAACATCCGGTGCAGGAACAGGTTTACCCGGCGAACCGAACATTGATGTTACAGATGTTGCAGAGACTGATCAGATAGGAATTACTAATGCACAATATGTTCCTGCAGGCGGATTGAACATAAACAGTGATGCACAAATGTGGTTTGATTTTATGATTCCCGGAAAGTTTTATGATCCACAGGTTGTTGTTGCCGGCGAATATGATTTATTCGTTTCTTCCGGATTCTTCCCGCTCCGTGCAGGCCAGACTGAACCAATTTCTCTGGCAGTATTATTTGCAAACGGCCCCGTTCCTGATCCGGGGGGTCAATTCAGAAAAAGTGAAATTCTTAAAAAACGTGTAAGAGCACAGGAAACATATAACAACGATTATCAGTTTGCTAACGCTCCTCTTACGCCCACTGTTACTGCTGTAACAGGCAATAACAAGGTAACTCTTTACTGGGATGATATAGCTGAATCATCTTTTGATAAGTATATAAATAACATTGGCGGAAATGGTAATGATTTTGAAGGTTACAGAATTTACCGCGCATCTGATCCTGCTTTTCAGGATGCAGAACAAATAACAAATGCTTACGGTACTATCGCATTCAAACTGCCGCTTGTAATTTTTGATAAGGAAGATGGAATAATGGGGCTTGATTCCATCGGCTTTGAAGGTGTGCATTATAATTTAGGAACTGATTCGGGTTTGCGGCATTCATGGACAGATTCATCAGTTCAAAACGGGCATACTTATTATTATGCTGTTACTGCTTATGATTTTGGATTTCCGGCAGGCGGAATTATTCCATCGGAATCACCGATAAGAGTTTCGCTGCAGTCTGATGGAAGTGTTAAGCTGGGACCTAATGTTGTAAGAGTTACTCCGGAAGCTCCTGCTGCTGGTTATGTTCCACCAACCCTCGGTGAAATTGAACTTGTTCAGGGTTCAACCACAGGTAAAATTTATTATGATATTGTTGATCAGGGTACATTTAAAGAAGGGCATGTTTATCATATAACTTTTGAAGATACATTGATAGTTGGTACTCAGGGTAAACCTGATACGCTGAAAACTAAAAATTTCTCGCTGATTGATTCTACAGATAACCGGATACTTATTAATAGAAGCACACAATTTGGTGAAGGAATTGAGCAGCCCTTAACAGATGGGTTCAGACTAACTTTAATAAATGAAAATCGTGTTGAAATCAATACGGATCTTTCCAAATGGAATAATACAGAAGTTCCGCGGTTCACATTTGAAAAACTTGTTGCGCCGGGAATAAAAGGGCAGGAAAAGCCAAATGATTACCAGATAATCTTTGGTGAAGTTGGCGAAGATACTTCAATACAAATAACTATTGGTGCAAATACCTTTCCGCCTAAGCCGGTTAATTTTAAGGTGTTCAACAGAAGTGAAAACAAATTTATTGATTTCGGATTTGTTGAACTTGATCAAACAGGCGGTGAAGGAAGATTATCTTCAAAAGGAACACAAAAAGACAGAATAGTTTTTGTAGAAAAAACTACACAAGGAGCAAACATTTTTACCTGGTGGTTTTATCTTGCTATAGATCCGGACAGCTCTCAAAGATTTCCGCAGGCAGGTGATACTGCTTCAGTAATTCTCCGTAAACCTTTCCTTTCTTCTGATCTGTTCAGATTTGTTGCAAGGAAAGCACAGATTGATCTAGAACAAGCTAAAAAAGATCTGGATAAAATTAAGGTTGTTCCAAATCCTTATGTAGCATATGCTGCGTGGGAGCCAAAGAATCCTTACAACAGCGGCAGAGGTCCGCGTGAACTTCACTTCACCCATCTGCCAAATAAATGTACTATAAGAATATTTACTATTAACGGAGAACTTGTTGATGTGATTGAACATGAATCTGAATTTAATGATGGTACTGCGCGATGGAATATGTTAACGCGGGATAATCTTGCAATTTCTTACGGAGTTTATGTTTATCACATTGAAGCTCCGGGCATTGGTGAAAAGACCGGCAAATTTGCCGTTATTAAATAACGAAATGCATGAAGAATATTTTCAAGGAGATTAAATTGATTAAGAAATACATAATATTCGTCATGACTGCGGCGGCAGTTCTGTTTAATGATTCATACTGCCAGCAGGTAACAAAAACCGGAACAACTGCTGCAAAATTTTTAAACATTGGTGTAGGCCCGCGTGCAAATGCAATGGGCGGTGCTTTCAGTTCAATTGCAAATGATGCAACTGCAATGTACTGGAATCCTGCCGGTATTGCTTCAGTAAATGAATTTCAGGGCGTTATTACTTACACGAAGATGTTTGTAGATATTAATCTGAATTATTTTGGTATTGTTCTGCCGGCTGGTGAAGCAGGCAGTTTCGGGTTTAATGTTACTGCATTAAATATTGGTGAAATGGATGTAACAACAACAGATTATCCAGAAGGCACAGGCGAAAAATTTGATGCAGGCAGTTACGCATTCGGAATAACCTATGCAAGAAATATTACCGAATCTTTTTCTGTCGGAATGAACGTTAAATATATTCGGGAAGATATTTTCAACTCAAGCGCTGAAGGTTTTGCATTTGATATCGGAACAATTTTTATAACTCCTTTTTACGGAATCAAGTTTGCGAGCAGCATTACCAATTACGGACCTAAAATGCAGATACTGGGAGATGATCTGCTGGTTCGGCATGATCCTGATCCTAATAAAGCAGGAGATAATGAAACACTTGATTCACGATATTCAACTGATGAGTTTGAACTGCCGCTCCGTTTGCAAATCGGTATCTCAAAAGATTTTGATTTGTTTGAAGGGCATAAATTTATAATTGCTGTGGATGCAAATCATCCAAATGATAATGCGCAGTTTGTAAATGTTGGCGGTGAGCTTTCTCTCTTTAACAATTTGATTTCATTAAGAGGCGGTTACAAAACTCTGTTTCTTGAAGATTCACAGGAAGGCTTAACATTTGGCTTCGGTCTTCATTATGATGGATTGGAATTTTTCAAAATAGGTGTTGATTATTCTTTTCAGCAGTTAAAGTATCTCGATAATACACATAGTTTCGGAGTTCTTTTAAAATTCTAATTAACAAAAAATATTACTCCTTAAATCGGGAGCAATAATTAATCAATCAAGGAGGCTATATGAAGAAAGCACTTACACTGCTTACGATGCTGCTGATCATTGGGTCAACGGCATTCGCACAAACAGTGAATGTCACTTTTCAGGTTGACATGAGAGTGCAGGCTAAGAAAGGATTTTTTAATCCTGCATCAGATGTTGTTACAATTCCCGGCGGATTTAACAACTGGCTGAACGAACCGCCTGCAAATACTGAAAAAACGATGGAAGACGCCGACGGCGATACCATCTATACAAAGACTTTATCATTGAATTCAGGTGAAAGGTATGAGTATAAATACAATATCGGACTTGGATGGGATGGTAAAGATGAATTAGCCGGGCAGCCAAACAGGGATATCACACCCACCGCAGATGTAACATTAGATCCGGTATTCTTTAATAATGAAGAGATGCCGTCTGGAAATCCGGCTAATGTTACCTTTGAAGTGGATATGAAATTACCTGCAAAGCAAAATCCTGCTGACTGGTCTACACGTAAAGTATATGTAGCAGGAAGCTTTACTGATTGGCAGAATGCTGCAATTGAAATGACAGATGCAGATAATGATTCCGTATTTACTGTTACAACCCAGGTAAATTCAGGGCAGGTAATTAAGTATAAATTTATTCACACACTTTCTGATCCTGCTTCGGGAAGCTGGGAAACTATTGCCGATAGAGAATCCTGGATTACAGATGGAGATCAGACAATCTCAAGATTCTGGGATGATCAGGATCCTAACGTTACTCTTGCAGACGGAAATATTTTATTCCAGGTTGATGCAAGTTTATTGGATGAAATCGGGCTGTACGATCCTGCAGTTGATTCAATGAGAGTACGCGGCGGATTTAACGGATGGGGAGACAGCCAGCCGGAAAAATCATTTATGAATCCGGATTTTCTTGATGCAAATAAATGGTTCCTGGATGTTCCTTTCCTTCAGACAGAAGTGAATTCTACTCTTGAATACAAATTCAGATTGCAGGTTTCAGACCCTAACTCTGATCTTGCCGGTGATGCCGGCTATGAACGCCCGTTCTCTACAGGCGGCGGAAACAGGCAGGTACAGTTTGAAGGAAGCGCAGCCCAGCAGGTTCCTGAAGTTTACTTCAATGATATTCATCCTGATTTTGCAATTATTAATCAGAATCTCTCAATTACATTCAGAGTGAATATGACACCTGCAACCGATCCGGCAAAACAGCCGGTTCCGTTTAATCCTGCAACAGACAGAGTTTTCTGGCAGCCGGGACAGGCAGCATTTGCTGTTACTCAGGGCTGGGTTGAAGGACAGGATACCGCACTTGAACTTACTGATGGTGATGGAGATTTGATTTATGAAGGAACTCTGAATATTCAGGCACCTTCGTTTAACGGATTCCTTTACAGTTATCAGTTTGTAAACCAGGATGGTATTGTTAATGAGCCAACAGGATTTGCAAATAATGTACGCCGTGTAAGATATATTGCACAAACTGCTGCAAGAACCTTTACACAGCCTTACTCTGCGCCTGTTGATACATGGACGAACGCTGAAGATAAATCTGATCAGATTGAACCTTATCCTCCGGGTTATCCTGTTTCTGTTCGTGAATATAACGGTATTGTTCCCGGTAAATTTACACTTGAACAAAATTTCCCGAATCCGTTTAACCCTTCAACCACAATCAGATTTTCTATTCCGGAAGCAGGTATGGTAAATCTTTCTGTTTACAATCTGCTTGGAGAAAAAGTTGAAGAGGTTATGAACAGAGATATGAAAGCTGGTTCCTATGAATATACTTTTGATGCATCTAATCTTAGCAGCGGAGTTTACTTCTATACAATAAAAACTGCTAATTACACCGCTTCAAAGAAAATGATTCTGATGAAGTAATTTGTTCTCACAGATTAATTTAGAAAGCCGGTTTGAAATATGACCGGCTTTTGTTTTTTAAAATCCTGATTGAAAAAATTCTTTTAAAGAAAAATTAAATTGCAATTATTTTCTTGATTGCTGATAAATTGCCTGCGTTAACTGCTGCTTTAAATTTTGTGCCTGCGGATAATCAGGATTGATATTCAAACATCTATTAACAGTAGTAAGAGCCAGATCATATTTTTTTAATCGGGAATAAGCTCCGGCAAGATTGTACAATGTTTGTGCATCATCAGGCTTAAGCTCGATGCTTTTTTCAAGGTAAGGAATTGCTTTTTCACTTTCTCCGCGTGATAGAGAAATTATGCCTATCCACTTTGTACAAAATTCTCCGGGTTCCATTTCATAACGCTTGTGAAGATATTTTAATGCAATATCAAATTCATTAAGCTGCAGGCATCCAAGCGCAGTCTGATCATAATATTCAACAACAACAGGATACTGATAAATTAATATATCCATGTGTTTCAAATATCCCGTAAGATTTCCTCTTTCATAATTTACTTTCGCTGCATTTAAATGTGCAACTTCCCAGGTGATTTTACCTTCAACCTGAAGCGCTGCAATTGAATCTATAAAATCAGCCGGATGCAGAATTTCTTTTCTATTCTTTTTTTGATCGCGTTCAATGAAAGGCCAATCATTTTTTAACATTGTAATTCTGTAATTTCCGATAGTTGAATCAAGTCTGCTGAACATGAATAGTTCTCTAGTTAAACTATCCTGCGATTCAAAAGGTACTTTTGGTTCAATTGCCGGAAGAAGATTGTTACTATTCATTGCTTCATAAAAAGCATTCCCCATTAAATGAAATCCTTCTATGTTTGGATGAAGATGATCAGTCATCAGTTCATTTCCTGTAATTCCATCTTCAGAAGCCTCAGCTAACACTGAATCAATTGCAACAGAAATTATGTTATATTCATCTGCAAGCTTCTCAATTATCTCATTTATTTTTTCCGGTGCCCGGAATCTTAATGCATCAAGATCTTTTGCTAAAGTGAAAAGTGAATCAGCAGCTTTTAAATTTTTATTTTGAAGTTCAACCATTGCATCTTTGTATATTTCACCCGCTGAAGGATAACCAGGAGTATCAGCAGAAACAAACGGCTTCTGATCTTTTAAATTGCTTGCAAGTCTTCCAATTATAACAGGAACATTTTTTTCTTTTATCATCTCAAGAATATCTCTCATGTTTCCTTCATACTGTTCAAGACCTGCATTAAACTTTTCTGAATTAAAATTTATATACTGATCCTTTGCCATGCGGGACATCAGAGTTCCGGTATTTGCTGATTCATTTGAAATAAAAACAGAAAAGATTGATGAAAGAATATTCCGGATAAGCTGCACAGTTCTGTATTTATTCAGATATAAAATCAGGTTAACAAAACTTCTTGAAGTTCCGAGAGATTCCATTGATCCAACACCAAGTGCGCCGTAATATTCATTATGCCCGGCATAGATTATTATTAAATCCGGATTCTGATTTAAAACTTCCGGAAGAAGATCACGGATTGTATAAGTATTAACTGCCGATAATCCAAGATTAACAACTTCAATTTGTAAAGTTGGATAAGCCAGTTCCAGACGCTTGCGTATGTAACGGGAGAAAGAGCCCATTGGCATGTACGGAAAGCCTGCAGCGCTGCTTCCGCCAAGTACAAAAACTCTGTAAGAATTTTCCTTCTTCTTTTGATCAAACACATCTTCAATTGTTGTTGGAACGTTTTGTACATTGTTGAAATAACGAAATGCAACATCGGGATTAATAATTGATTTTCCCTGGCTTGCATCAAGCCACTGCGGAATTTCTCTTCCGTATCCAAAAATTCTTAATGAGATTTCCAGAAGAATGAAAAAGATAACCGGAATAAGTACTAAAATGATGTAAAAATAAAATGGTGTTTTCTTTATTTGCTTTTGTTGAGAATTGTTTTGCTCAGGCATAAACTGATTTTTTTGTTTGCTAAAAAATATAAATAATTTGTATTTATTAAAGAGAAAACTAACGTGGTAACTGATTTCAGGTTTAATACAACTGCCTTATATTTCAATATCTTTTTTTTTGAATGAAGGAACATTGAATGAAAAAAGCCGCAGCCGGAATTATAATTTTTTTCTTCATTATCTCCGCTAATATTTTTCCTGCAGAAATTAAAATTTCAAAAATTGAACCCCCGAATTGGTGGGCAGGAATGAAGGTGAATCAAATTCAGTTAATGGTTTACGGTGAAAATCTAAATGATGTTGTGGTAAAATCTAATGAAGATGACTTTAAAATTGTTAAAGTTTATGAGGCAGATAATCCCTCATACTTGTTTGTTGATGTTGAAATCAGCAGCAGTATAATTCCCGGTAATTATAAATTATTTTTTGAAGGCAGCGGGGTAAAAACAGAAATTGATTTTCCTATTTTAAAAAGAAATGAAGACAGCAGCAGGCACAACGGATTTAATTCATCAGATATTGTTTATTTAATAATGCCAGATCGATTTGCAAATGGTGATACGTTAAATGATACTGATGAAGGTTTTATTGATTCACTAAACAGAAATCATCCCTCGCGCAGGCATGGCGGTGATCTGCAGGGAATAATAAATCATCTTGATTATTTCAACGAACTTGGCGTAACGGCATTATGGATAAATCCGGTTGTTGAAAATAATATGCAGGTAAGTTATCACGGTTATGCAGCAACTGATTTGTATAAGATTGATCCGCGGCTTGGCACAAATGAATTGTACAAAGAGCTTGTAAATCAGGCTCATGAACAGGGGCTAAAAATCATTTATGATCATGTTGCAAACCATATTGGAATAAATCATCCGTGGGTAAAAAATCTGCCGATCAAAGACTGGCTGAACGGAACTGTTGAGAGCCATAAACTTTCCAATCATCAAAAACTATCTGCATCTGATCCTCATGCGTCATCAGAAATCAGAACACTGAATACAGATGGATGGTTCACTGAATACATGCCTGATTTAAATCAGCGGAATCCATTTGTTGCAAATTATTTAATTCAAAATATGATTTGGTGGATTGAGTATTCAGGTCTTGATGGGATACGTGAAGATACATACCCATATGCTGATCTGAAATTTTTATCTGAGTGGAACAAAATAATCTTAAATGAATATCCGCGAATGAATATTGTTGGAGAAGCATGGGAGTTTGATCCGGTTTTTACTTCATATTATCAGCGCAATAATTTTTATCCGCGTGAATTTAATACGAACCTGCCGAGCGTAATGGATTTTGGTTTTTCTTTCACATCTTTTCTTTATTTGAAAGGAGAAAGAAAACTCAACGCTTTTTATGAACACTTTGCCAAAGATTTTATATATCCTGATCCCGATAATCTTTTTACATTTCTTGATAATCATGATTGGGAGCGTGCAATTTTTACAGCAGGCGGTAATATTGAAAAATTTAAAATCCCTCTCACAATTCTTTTAACAACAAGAGGAATCCCGCAGCTGCTTTATGGAACTGAAATTGGAATAATCGGAGATAAAGATCACGGGAGAATTCGTTCAGATTTTCCCGGCGGGTTTCCGGGAGATGAACATAATGCATTCATATCATCAGAAAGAACTGAAAGAGAAACACAGATTTTTGATTATGTAAAATCTTTGATTGAATTACGGAAGAATTTTAAATCATTATCAGCAGGAAAGATGATTCATTTCCCTCCGGCTGATGAAATCTATTATTATTTTAAAATATATGAGAATGAAAAAATTCTGGTTATAATTAATGGGAATGAAACAGAAAAAGAAATTCAACTTAATAACACAGAGAATTATTTTTCAGGTACAAAAAATATTGTAAATCTTTTAACAAAAGCTGAAATTGAATTTTCAACCGGCATGAAATTCAATCTTAAACCAATGAGCTGTTTAATTTATCTTTTAAAATGAAAATGAATTTTAGGAAGTAAGATGAGTAAACTATCAGTTGTATCAGAACTGTGGCAGTTTCTTAAAGTAAGAAAGAAGTGGTGGCTTGCTCCTATTTTTATTATGCTGCTTCTGCTTGGTTTATTAATCGTGCTTACTCAAGGTTCTGCATTAGCGCCTTTTATTTATTCCATTTTTTAATTCCGTACTAAATTATGGCTGATAAAATTAAAATAGAAAAAAAGAAAAAGAGAGTGCCCGTTCCTAAGAAGCCGCCAAAGGTTGAGGATGATAAACGAACGTACAACCGGAAAAAAGAGAAGGAAAAAATCCGCAGGATAATTAAAGGGGATAAATAATTTAATGCCTGATGCATCTATTGTAATTTCAATTTATAATAAAATTAATTATCTGCAGCTTGTGCTTGCCGGACTCGAAATCCAATCACACAAAAATTTTGAAGTGATAATTGCTGATGACGGATCAAATAAAGATACAGTTGCAGAAATTGAAAAATTTGGGAAAACATTTCCGTATCGTTTAACTCACATCTGGCAGGAAGATAAAGGCTTCCGCAAAAACCGTGTACTTAATAAAGCAATTGCAGCCGCCGCCGCTGATTACCTGATTTTTATTGATGGTGATTGTGTGCCGCATTCTGAATTTGTAATAGAACATCTCAATTATAAAGATGAAAGAATTTGTTTAACCGGCAGGCGTGTTAATTTATCAGAGAGAGTTACAAATCAGCTGACAGTTGAAAAAGTAAAAGATAAATTTTTGCAGAATTATGCTTTACTTATTGAAGATGGAATTTTCGGTAAATCATTTGATGTTGAGAAAGGATTTTATTTCCGGAACAGGATTTTAAGAAGATTTTTTAACATGAAGAAACGCGGAATTCTTGGCTGCAATTTTTCTATTCATAAAAAAGATTTGTTAAACATCAACGGTTTTGATGAACGGTACGAAGCTCCTTCAATTGGTGAAGATTCTGATATTCAATTCAGACTTGAGCTTACGGGAGTACAGATAAAATCATTAAACAACATTGCTGTGCAATATCATCTGTACCATAAACTTCAGGAACGCCCGCAAAAAAATCTTGATCTTTTTCAAGAAGTAAAAAAAATGAGATTATCTTTTACTCCATTCGGAATTAATCAATAAACTATTTTTTATTTGCTACTTCCGGATTAACCTTTCTCCCTTTTATTTTCACGCCGCTCATAACATCAATAATCTCCCCGGCATATTCAGAAGGAACATTAACAAATGTATAACGATCATACATGTCAATATCGCCTATTACTTTTCCGGGTATTCCGGTCTCACCTGTAATAGCACCGAGAATATCACGCGGGCGTGCTTTATCTTTCTTGCCAACATTAAAAAATAATCGTACTTCTTCCGAACCTGCTGTGCTGCCGAAAGATTCAGTTTCTTTATAACCATTTTCATTCATTTTCATTTTTACAAGAGCAGCCGCAATATCAAGTGAAGTATATTCATCATTAATCAGCCGTTCAACAATGTGAATATATTTATTCAGATCACCCTGATTAATTACTTCACGTATATCATTAAGAAAATTTGAAGTCCTCATTTCCTGAACATCATCATAAGAGGGAACAGGATTCAGTTTAATTTTTGCTTTAATATATTTCTGAATAACCCGAAGTTTAAAAATTTCTCTTCCTGTTACGAATGAAAAAGCTTTTCCGGTTTTACCTGCTCTGCCTGTCCTGCCAATTCTGTGAACGTAGGATTCTTCATCCTGCGGCATATCAAAATTAAAAACGGCTTCAATATTTTCAACATCAAGTCCGCGTGCGGCAACATCTGTAGCAACAAGAATCTCAATACTTCCTTTCCTGAATTTATCAAGAACTTTTTCACGAGCAGACTGACGCATATCTCCGTGTAAGCCTTCAGCAAGGTAACCGCGGGCGCTTAAATCTGTAACAAGTTCATCAGCACCTTTTTTTGTGTTACAGAAAACAAGTGAAAGCCTCAGATTGTAAAGATCAATTATTCTTGAAAGTGCTTCTAATTTATTTTTCTCTTTTAATTCAAAATAGATTTGTTCTGTGTTTGGAACTGTTAAAACTTCATGAATAACTTTTATATTAACGGGATTTCTCTGGTATTTTTTTGTAAGATTTAAAATCGGCTTTGCCATTGTTGCCGAAAACATTACTGTTTGTCTGTCTTTCGGTGTTTCTTTCAGGATAAATTCAATATCATCAATAAAACCCATATCAAGCATTTCGTCAGCTTCATCAAGCACAACAAGTTTTATATTTTTAAGGTCAATCGTTCCGCGATTGATGTGATCAATTATTCTTCCGGGAGTTCCAATAATAATCTGAACACCTTTACGCATCGCTTTTAACTGGCGTTCAATAGGCTGCCCGCCGTACACTGGAAGAAAAAAACATTCCTTTTTATACCTTACAAGTTTGTTCATTTCTTCCGCAACCTGTATTGCAAGTTCCCGCGTTGGGCATAAAATTATTGCCTGAATAGTTTTAAGATGAGGGTCAAGCATTTCAATTGCGGGAATTCCAAATGCTGCAGTTTTACCCGTTCCGGTTTGTGCCTGCCCTATTATATCTTTTCCTTCTAGCAGAACCGGAATTGATGCTGATTGTATTGGCGTTGCCATTTCATAACCGAGTTCGTTGATTGCTTTCTGTATCTCTTTTGAAATTGGTAGTTCTTCAAAGCTGATTTTATTCATTAAATATATTACCTGTTAAAGTGAAAAATTGCAGACAAAAAATATTCAGGATTGTAAATATTAGATGTGAGCCTGTTAAATATTAGGAGCGGACTTGTACCCCCGAGAGGAATCGAACCTCCGACCAAAAGTTTAGGAAACTTCTGCTCTATCCACTGAGCTACGGGGGTGTTTACCAAAAAGAATTTTTTAGCGGAACTAAAATAAACAAGTTCCGCCGTGAATAAAAGACTATAAATTTTTCAAGATGTAGTCTGCTATTAAATAATAGTAATGCAGCCCAAAACCGCCATGTTTTTTGCCGGGATAAATCATTAAATCAAACTGCTTATTCTTTGTTATTAATTCTTCAACAAGTTCAACAGAATTATGAAAGTGAACATTATCATCTGCTGTGCCGTGAATAATTAATAATTTTCCGGAAAGATTACCGGCATAATTAACAGGGGCACTTTCAAAATATCCGGCTGGATTCAGTTGTTCATCCTGCATGAAACGCTCTGTATAAATTGCATCATAATATTTCCAGTGAGATAATCCCGCAGCAGCAATTCCAGCTTTGAAATATTCCGGAGCTTTAAGAAGAGCCAGCGCAGCCATATAACCGCCGTAACTGGTGCCGTAAATTGCAATTCTTGATGTATCAATAAATCCTGATTTGTTCAGCCAATTTATTCCTTCAATAATATCATTAAGTTCCCACTTACCAAGATTTTTATAAACAGTATGTTCAAACTCCCTGCCTCTGCCGCCAGTTCCCCGGTTATCAACTGCAAAAACAAGAAAACCATTCTGTGCAAAATACTGATGCAGCAAATAATAATAGCTCATCCATTTATCAGTAACTGTTTTTGAACCAGGACCGCTGTAATTATAAATTATAACCGGATATTTTTTATTCTTATCAAAATCATGCGGCTTAATAAGGAATGAATTTAATTCAACGCCATCACTCGTTGTAAAACTCTGAAATTCAACCGGAGTAAATCCATACTCCTGAATGAAAGACATATCCGGTTCAAAAAATTTATGAATTAATTCACCATTAGTTGAATAAAGATAAGTTGAAGTGATCTGATGCGAGTTTGAGTATTTATCAATAAAATATTTTCCAGATTGCGGCATATCAATTGAATGTGTGCCGGTTGCTTCTGTTATTAATTTCTTTCCCGAGCCATCAAATTTGATTGAGTACAAATTTTTGTAAAGAGGTGAAAGTTCATTCGATGTGTAATAAATGGTTTTATTCTTTTCATCAACAGTGACCAAATCATCAATCTCAAAATTTCCTTTTGTTATTTGATTAATCACATTTCCTTCATAATCAATTAAATATAAATGAAGAAAACCATCCCTTTCTGATGACCAGATAAATTTTTCTGAATTTTTCAGGAATGTAAGATGATCCCAAACATCAACCCAATGTTCATCTTCTTCTGTAAGAATTAATTTTGTGTTGCCGGTATTAATATTTGCAAACAGTAGTTCCAGTTTATTCTGGAGTCTGTTTAATTTTTGGATTGCAATTACTGAAGGATTATTTGTGAACATCATCCGGGGCAGATAAATATTTTTGTCATTGCCGGTGTTCATCCAGTTAATTTTTCCATCATCAATATTTGCAACACCAATTTTAACTTCTGCAATATTTGCTCCAACTTTAGGATAATGCTGGTACTCAACTGAGTTGTATATTGAATCATAATGAACGATAGGGAAGATAGGAACATTAGATTGATCGCTTTGCCAGAATGCAATTGCCTTGCTGTCCGGAGACCAGTTCCATCCTTCAATAATGCTGAATTCTTCTTCGTAAGCCCAATCGAAAACGCCGTTAAGGATTGTTTCACTTCCATCAAAAGTAAGCTGCTGTTCTTTTCCTGTTTTCACATCAACAACAAAAAGATTATTGCTGCGTACAAATCCTATTTTAGATTCATCCGGAGAAAATTTGATGTTCATCTGCTTTTCATCTGATTCTACTTTTAAAATGAATTGTTTGGAATGAACATCATACAAATAAAAATTTCCGCCGGTTTTAAGTGAACGAGCCGGAATAGTTGATGTGAACAAAATATAGTTTTCTTCAGGAGACCACAAATAATTTTTTATTGTAAAATCATCGTCCTGAAGTTTTTCTTTTAATTGCTTACCTGAAATCAGAAGGGATTCTTTCTGTTTATTAATATCAAATTGAAAAATAGAATTTCCTTCTTCCGGATCATTGATTGTGTAGGATATTTTATTTCCATCATCAAACCAATGAACATTCTTTAATGATTTACCATAGAATTCAGCATTTGTAAAAATATCTCTCAGTTCAAGTTTATTGTTTTGTGCGCTTACAAATGTTGAAAGGAAGAATACAAAAAGCAGGATAGTACGTTTCATTATATACACAAAGTTTTTTATTGAAGTTATGATTTTAAAATAGAAAAGCGCGTAGAAGAATAAAAGGAAGGGAAGGATTTTTATGTAATTACATATTAAACCAGTAAGTAAACTTCAGCATAAAAATATTATCAGGTTGTATATCCCATAACCTTCTTACAGAACGGTTAAATTGGAAACGTCCATCATCTTCAACATCTGAGCGGGTTTGAGTCCACACAAGATAAATAACAGAGCCCGGGAAATATTCCCACCTTAATACTGCATTGCCGCGGAGAGATTTAAAATTAAAATCCGGATTATCAATCTGTATTTGCTGTGCAGGCCCGTTTCCATCAGGATCAGCAATTAGTTCAGCCTCATTAAAAGTTGAAGCTTCCTCGCCATAATTCATAAAATCATGGGCAGCAGGTTTTTTTAATTCTTTAAAGTTGGTGAATTCACCCGATGAGATCAGCGGCTGCACATAAAGCTGAAGTGAAAGCTCCGGTGTAAAAATCCAGTTCATTCTTATTCCTGCGCCAAACGTATGCTGATTCATCTTTGCAAAAACATAACGTTTGCCAAATGTTGCAGTTGCAAATGGATCATCAAAACAGTTAACCCACTGAGCAAATTCATTTACTCTTGAATAGTAAGGACTTAAACTGAAAGAAAGATTAGCTGCGGGGCGGTATTCAATTTCTGAATCAATCTGCCATTCATAACCATAATTTGGCTGTACGTATGTAAAAAATCCTGCACCAACAGTAAAATCTTTTCTGTTATCAGTGGTTGTATAAAAGTTTATTTGATAACCCGGAGGATTTTTTGATAAAGGTCCGCCGCGTGTAAGGCGGTTATTTATTGTTGCAGGATTGTAAGCGAGATTCCAATTAATTGTATAGTAGTTTAGAAATCTTATAAAACCTGAATGAAAGATTCCTTCCCATATAATATTGCCATCGTAATCGTAATTCCTGAAAACAGCCAAAAGCAATTCAGTATATCTTGTAATGTTGTTTGGTTTATCCCAGGAATATCCACCTCCAACGTGCATATTAACTAAATCTGATCTTGATAGAAAGCCAACATCATTAATATCAAATTGAGGAGAAATCAAACCAAAAGCAGAATTAAAAAAGAAATTTCCTTTTTGTTTGTTAAGATAAACTCTTGCAGCGTATCCTGTTAAAGAAGTTCTGTTTGAATCGAGTCTGTTTATTTTTGAATCGGGTCTTTGAAAATAATGCTGAGAATTTCTTTGAAGTGAAGTAATTCTTTCCTTTGTTCCTGTAACATGGCTTAACCCAAACCAGCCGGTAACAACCCATGTTTTAGATGAATCAAGAAAAAACCAGCCGTCAATTCCGCCGGTATAAGCATTTTTATTAATTTCATTTCTTAATGCATCATCAGAAAAATTTCTTGATGCTACTGTAGAAATAAACCCTAATCCCTGCCGGGAATCTTCAAATTCTTTTTGAGCTCTTACAATTCCATAATAAGTAAAAGGTTCAACTTCTTTTTTTGCACGGCTTCCGTTAAGCTGGTATTCTGCACGTTCGCTTACTGTTAATGCATGAATAGTTCCGATGCTGCAGTTATCGTCAACCTTGCCGGATAATTTTGCTGCACCAAGTATATGCGTACCATCGGGATAATTAGCAAAATCAGCATCCGGTGAACTGCCCTGTGGTGATCTGCCGATTCGTCTGCTGTAAAAAAAATCAGGACCCGGCCAATTAAATCCCCAGTAGTTATTTGCTCCGCCAACACCAAATTCAAATATGGAAGAACCTTCTACAAAGAATGGTCTTTTTTCGGAAAAGAAAGTTTCAACATCACTTAAATTTATTACTGCAGGATCGATTTCAACCTGGCCAAAATCAGGATTGATTGTTGCATTCAAAACGAGATTAGAGCCAATACCCATTTTCATATCAGCGCCTGCATCAGGAATGTATTGTGAGCCATCATTAAAAGGATTGCCTGCAGAAGGATGAGTATATTCAGCGCGTGTTGTTAAATAAGGAAGTATCTCAATTCTTTTTGAAGATTTAATTTGTTTTAACCCATTCATCTTTGCAAAATGAGATGCAAGTCCGCTTTCATTTAAAGGCCAGAAAGTGATGAAGTCCTTTTCATTTCTTCTTGCAATTTTACGCTGAAAATTAATTCCCCATATCATTTCATCCTGTTCATGAAATTTTAATTGAGAGAAGGGAATCCTCATTTCAACAGTCCATCCATGTTCATCAATATTAGCTTTGCCTTCCCAAACTCCATCCCATGAAGCATCAGTCCAGCTATCATTATAGATTGTACCATCAATCAAAGTACCTGCTGCGCTTACTCCAAAATACACGCCGCTTCTTTTATCATTATATGAATCAATGCAAACGAGAAAATTATCTGTATTTATTTCAACATCTCTGCGGGATAAGCGTGCAATTATTGAATCAGGTGAAGTATCAAATAAATTTGCGCCTACATAAAGATAATTATCATCATAAACCAATCTTACTTCGGATTTTTGGCTGGGTTCTTTTCCTTCATCAGGCTCGCGTTGAATAAAAATAGTAACCGGAAATTCATGCCTCCAGATTTCTTCGGTAAGTAATCCATCAATAATAATTTCCTGGCTGGTTTTTACTGCTGTAACATTCACATCATTTTTTGCAAAGTTTGGAATTGATATTGCAGCAGCAAGAAGTAAAATTAATTTTTTCAGCTTAATCATAAATGATAATCAATTGGTGAGACGCTTTATTTCGATTTCGCCGTAACTTGTATCGAGATATATTTTTTTACCGCCGCCGTTAAAAGAATAAGTTGCAGTAATATTATTTGAATTTCTGTTAACTGTTTTATTGGATGGTATTAATTCACATTTTATAAAATCCCGTTCATCAAATTTATAACTGCCAACGCTGCGTATTCTGATATCAACCGTAACTTTTGCATTTGCAGGAAGAAATAATTTTATTTTTCCATTAGCAGTGCGTAATTGTGTTTGATCGGATTTATCATTCATCAATTCCAGAACAATATCACCTGAGCCGGAAGTTGCCTGCGCTGTTCCGTTCATTTTATAGAGATAAATATTCCCGCTTGTAGTTGATGCATTTACATCGCCGTTTACTTTTTTTGCATTTATATTTCCACCGCCGGAATTCAGAACTGCGCTTCCTTCAATATTAACAATTGAAATATTTCCGCCGCCGGTATTCAATTTTGTTTTTCCTTTTATTTCTTCAACATAGATATTACCGCCGCCGGTTGATACAGCAACAGATTTACTAATATTTTTTATCTTAATATTTCCGCCTGAAGTTTGTATGGAACCATTTCCTTCAATATTTGATAGCTGAAGATCTCCTCCGCGTGAAGAGATTTTCATCTCACCCTTAATTTCATTTGCTTTAATATCTCCGCCGTAGGTAACAAGATTTATAAAGCCATTAATATTTTCCAGAATTATATCACCGCCTGATGTACTTCCTTCAAGGCTGCCGCTGAAACTTCCGTTAACTCTTAAATCACCGCCCTGTGTTTTCATCTCAATGTAGATTTGCCGCGGAACAGTAATCCAGAAATCAGAATATTCAGAAACGTATGAACGGATTCTAACATGATTGCCGGCAGATTTTATCATAAAATCATCTGAATCAAAATCGAAATCAGATTCATATTTAACTTCAACTACATTTTTATCCCATGTATTAATTATTATATCACCATATTTGATATCCACAAGCAGGTGGCCGTTCCTGCTCATGTTAAATGTTTTGGTTTTTGATCTCTGCGCTGAAGCAATTCCCGGCAGCAGCAGTGCCAATAATACTGCAGTGCAGATAGAATATTTGATCTTACGAGAACTAAACTGAATTAAAGCAGACATTTATTTGCTCTCCTCAAGAACGGTTTTCGCCTGGTACCTGATGTACCTGTTTTCATCTGCCGTCATTTTCTTTTTAAAGATTGAAAGTTCATCCTCGGTAAAACCGGTTCCTTTTTTCTGAGCAGCCATTAAACAATTAATTGCTTCAACCCTGTTGCCGGAAATTTCATCATTCATTAATACGTACAGAAGAGTATTTTTAATTTTTTCATCATAGGATAAATTGGAAAGAAGTTTTATTGCCTGAAGTCTTACCCCGGGATTCTCATCAAACTTTGCAACAGTAATTACAGCATCTTTAATATCTGAGTCAGGTTCAGCCTTAGATTCTGAACTGATAAGATTAATTGAATTTAAACGCACTCCCGGATTTTCAACATTAAGCATTGAATAGGTAAGAACATTTTTTATCATTTCATCATTAACACTCCCTTTCATTCTTACCGGTTTAACAGCATCAAAAATAAATTCAATCTCACCATCAGAAGCATCCTGATCAATAAATCTTATATTGGTTATTCTTACATCATTCTGAGACAGATCGAATCCGGATGAATTTTCATGTGAAGCTGTTTCAATCATTCCGTTTGTATCTGTACCGTTTACTATTTGAACCGGGTTAGTTCTAAAAAATAAATAACCTGCAAAAAATCCTACTATTAACAATGCTGCACCGCCAAACGCAAACTGAAATTTTCGTAATGTAAAGATTCTTCCAAGCAAATTTTTTAATGAAGGTTTATCAGACCTTTCTTTTCTTAATGCGTCTCTCAACTGCTGCCTTGCCTGGAATAATAAATAATCATCCGGTTCCGGCAGTGTATTATCAATCAATAATAATTTTAATTTTTTCTGTCCATCATATTCAGCCTGGCATTCTGCACATTCGTTCAGATGTTTATCAAATTCAATTTGTTCATTGTCATTCAAATCATTATCAACCGCCAGCGGTATCCATTCTTTATAAATATGATGTTCCATTTTCAACTCCAATCTCTTCTTATACTTTTTATTCTATAAGAAATTTTCTTCTAATAAATATTCTTTAACAATTTCCGCATTTTATGATTTGCTTCGAACAGGTATTTCTTAACAGTTCCTTCCTGGCAATCCATAATTAGTGCAATCTCTTTTAATTTATATCCTTCAAAGTGCTTCATCAAAAAAATCATTTTTTGTTTTGGCGAAAGTTTATCAACTGCTTCATTTATTTTTTCACTTATTTCATTGCTTGAAAGATGTTTTTCCGGCGATGAATAATTGTGTTCATTTTCAAGAATAACGCCGCCGTTATCTTCTTCATCAAACTCTTCATTTATAGGAACGTTAATTCTTTTTTTATTCTTAGCGTAGTGAGTTAAACAAACATTTGTTGTAATCCTAAACAGCCAGGTTGAAAACTCACTTTTAAATTGGAAGTTTTTTAATCCTTTAAACACACGGATAAAAACTTCCTGGTAAATATCTTTTGCATCATCTTTATTCTGAACATATTTAAGCGCCATAGATAATACCCGTTTATCATAGCGGAAAACCAGTTCTTCAAACGATGATGAATCACCGGCCTGGGCTTTATATATTAAATCAGTATCGCTAAGCGCCATTAGATTTCCAATTTCTGTTCAGTTAGACCAGGATTGACTGTAAAAGGTTGGTATAAAATTAGTTAAATATTAATCAGTTTGATTAATGTAATTGATGAACGGCAGGATAGCTGTTTATGCAGTTTTTCTTAATAAATCCGGAAAATTTTTACTGATTGAGGATCAAGTTCAACTTTAAGAATTGCGGAAGTTTCACCGGATGCACTTCCTTCTTCACCTTCAATCAGTTCTGTAAATGTAAACTTTTGTTTGTTAAGAGGAATATCAAATTCAGTCTTCTCTTTGGCAAGATTGAAAGCGGCAATAATCAATTCATCATCTATACTTCTTTGAAATGCAAAACATCTTGTATCATTATCTGAATAAATAAATTTTAAATCACCTTCTTTAAGTGCGCGGCTCTTATTTCTAATTGAAATTAATTCTTTATAGAAGGAAAGAAGTTCTTCATTCTGTTCAACTTTAAATTTTCCAAATCCGGTTTTAAAACCTGATGTTTCATCAATCACTTCATCATCAAAATTCAAATCTTTCCAAATCATCGGTTTTCTGTCATGCGGATCATCTGCTCCCCACATTCCTATTTCATCACCGTAATAAATCATTGGTGCGCCTCTGTATGTCATCATAAATGCCGCAATTAATTTCTGGATTTCATAAACTTCATCAGTTGGTTTACCGGGATTGTAAACCGGATTTCCTTCATTGGCGTCGCGGTCAAATTTTCTGCCCGGGTTATAAATCCGTGATGATAATCTCTCAGTATCATGGCTTCCCATCAAATTCTGAAGTATGTGAAGATGCCTGGCGGGATATGTGCTGTCAATCTTCTGCAGATGATTGATAAACTCATCAACAGAAATATTATTTTGTATGAAGAGATCATCAACAGCATAAGCAAAATTATAGTTCATCAGCCCATCAAATGGTCCATCGCTGGAAATTAAATCCGGAGAGAGTTCCCAAAGCTCACCAATAATTATTGCCTTATTATTAATTGTTTTTACAAGTCTGCTCCAGTCTTTCCAAAATCCAGCCGGAACATCACGTGCAACATCAAGCCGCCATCCATCAATTCCATCTTCTGTTAATCCATCATTGTTTGGATCCATCCATCTTGAAGTTGCGTGGAAAATATATTGTTTTGGTCCGGGTGATAAATCATTTTCTGTTCTATTAATTTCAGGTAATGATTTTATATTCCACCATCCTTTGTAATCAAATTCATCAGTTTCAGTTGAAGGATCATCAAAAGTATTTATTATGTACCAATCTTTATATTTTGAGTTGATGCCGTTTTTTATGATATCCTGAAATGCCCAGAATTGTATTCCGGTATGATTAAAAACTCCATCAATAATTATGCGTATTCCGCGCTGATGAACTTCATCAATTAATTTTAAAAATAATTTATCTGCTTCCGTCCATTTCCATGTAGATGGATCATCCGGTATTTCTGATTCAATTATTTCCCTGTCCCCATCAGGATCAGGACCAAAATTAACATCAATGTGATGATAAGATGATCCATCATATTTATGAAGTGAGACTGCTTCAAAAACAGGATTTAAATAAATTGCATTAACACCGAGTGACTGCAGATAATCAAGCCTGTCAATTATTCCCTGTAAATCGCCGCCGTAACGCCTGTCATAAATATCTTTTATTTTACCATCGCTGCCTTTTTCCCAATCAGCAGCTTCAAACCAGTTTGATGTCCACTCAGTTACTTTCCATCCTTCGGGAATTTGTCTGCGGTTGATGAAGACCTTTTCCGGTTCGGGATTATTTGTATCATCACCATTAGCAAATCTTTCGGGAAAAATCTGGTACCAAACTATTCCTTTTGCCCAATCAGGAAAATTATCCTGCGCTCTTAATTGAAAAGCTGCAAGTAAATTCAAAAACAGAATTAATATTTTAATTCTCATAAGATGGTTAAAGTGAAAGTTCATTCTTCATTATTGCAAGTGATTCCCTTATTTCATGCGGTTTGAATCCCAGCTCTGATTCAGCTTTAATTGTTATTAAACCGGAATTAAGCGGGCGTGGTGCAGGCTGATTCAGTTCGCTTGTTTTAATCGGAGTGATCAGGTTTACATCAAGATTAAAAAATTGTGCAGCCATAACCGCAAAATCATAACGTGAAAGAAAATCTCTTCCGCCAATATGAAATATACCCTGCTTCTTAAATCCGATAACCTTACTGATTGCCTGAACAAGATCATTTATAAAAGTTGGATTATTTATCTGGTCAGTTACAACTCTGATCGGTTTTCCGTTTTTAAGTGAATCAATTACCCAGCGAACAAAATCAGGGCGGCTGTTTGCAACGCCGTACAAAACATTTGTTCTCAGTATGGTATACATTGCTCCGCTTATTTTAAGCGCATTTTCACTTGCTAATTTTGTTCTGCCATAATAACCAATCGGATTTGGTTTTGATTTTTCTGAATAAGGTCCTCTTTGTCCATCAAAAATATAATCGGTTGAAATCTGGATAATATGTGCATCAAGTACGCGGCATGCTTCAGCAAGATATTCAACTCCCTTAACATTTACCTTCCAGGCAGTTTCGCGCTCGGTTTCACTTTTATCAACATTTGTATAAGCTGCTGCATTAATTATAAAATCTGGATAAAAATCAAAAATTATGTTTTTAACATTTTCCCTTTTAGTCAGATCACAGCTTTTATATTCAATGTTTGAAGGTAAATTTTCATTACCACAGAAAAGCGGTTTGTCTTCCTGAGAACATGCAAGAAGTTCAACATTTTCAAGCTTCGAAAAATACTCCACCGTTTTTTGGCCAAGCATTCCATTCGCACCCATTATAAAAATTCGTTTCTTTATTATATCATGAGAAAAAATCATTTGTCAAGTAGTTCCATTTGTTCTGATAAATTTTTTAAGTCATTTACATCATTAAAAGAGACAGCAGCCGCAGCCGCTCTGTTAGCCTCTGCAATTGATTGATATAAGTTTCTGTTTTTAATATAAGTATAAAAGAAGACTGCGCCAAAGATATCACCGCATCCTATTCTGTTGTTTATTTTTACCTTTACAGCATTATTAAAAATTGAAATTAATTCTCCTTTTTGATTTGAATACAATCTGGCGCCGGCTTCATCCTTTGTTACAATTAATGATTGATTTTCCTTTTTAAGTAAATCTGCCGCAGCTTCAAATTCACTTTTATAATTGCCGAGTGAAAAAATTTCAAAATTATTTGCCTGAATGAAATCAAGGTTTTCTGCCCACTCATTAAATTGCGGAATAATTCTGAATTCCCGGTGTAATCTCTTTCCAACTCCCCGTGATAAAGTGTGAACATCAAAATAAATTATGCCGGTATATTTTGCTCTTAACTTCTTCAACTGCTCAAGAGAGATATCAAATCCTGTAATCATATTAATTAATATTCCATCAAACATATTGAAATCAATTTCAGGAAGTAAAAGTGTTTCAACAAGATTTTCATAATCCTCATCACGTTCTTTATGTGAATGAATTGTAAGATGAACTTTTGGAATTGATTGAACTTCCTGAAAAAGACTCTGATTTAATTGATCATAAACATCCGCAAATAAATTGCAATTATTCTTCTCAATTGATGTACAGAGATAAATTTCATCTTCCTTATTTTTAACTGCATTTACTGCAGATGCAGTATAATAAATTCCGCCCGGCTGAATAAAATCTTTTCCTTCACGGTGGAGGTGATCTTCAACTGAATGTCCGATAATTAGAAGTTTCATATAAATATTAAGAGGAAATTTATACTTTAAAATAATATTTATTTTTCATTGATTTATTATAACAATGCAAGCAGATGTTTTTCATGAGCAGAGAAATTTTTAATAATCATTACAGCGCATATTAACGCTTGTTCAATTCAATATTCAAAAAAAATGCTTTATATTTGCCCAGCTTTAATTACACAATAAGATTACAGAAAACGAAGAAGTATGAAAATAGGAATAACGTGCTATCCAACTTACGGCGGGAGCGGGGTGATAGCTACGGAACTTGGAAAGGCGCTTGCTTTAAAGGGGCACACAATTCATTTTATAAGCTACGCACTGCCGTTCAGATTAACCAAATTTGTTGAAAATATTGTTTTTCATGAAGTTGAAATGAGCAGTTATCCGCTGTTTGAATTTCCCCTCTACAGTCTTGCACTTGCAAGCAAAATGGTTGAGGTTATTCAATATGAAAAACTTGATCTGCTTCACGTTCATTACGCTATTCCTCATGCAACAAGTGCTTATTTAGCCAAGCAGATGCTTAAAGGAAAACATGATATAAAAATCGCAACCACTCTTCACGGAACTGATATTACGCTGGTAGGATTAGAACCATCCTTTCTTCCGCTTGTAAAATTCAGTATTGAAGAAAGCGATGGAGTAACTGCTGTATCAAGATTCTTAAAGGAAAAAACTTTAACAAACTATTCAATTGAAAAAGAGATTAAAGTAATTCCTAATTTTATAGATACAAATCTATATAAGCCGAATCAGAATTGTTCATTTAGAAAAAGTATTGCCCCGCACGGAGAAAAAATTCTCGTTCACACTTCCAACTTCAGGGCTGTTAAACGTGTTGCAGATACAATCAGGATTTTTGAACAGGTGCAAAAAGAAGTTCCATCAAAACTTGTACTTGTTGGAGATGGGCCTGACAGATCAGAAACAGAACGGCTTTGCAGGCAGCTTGGCATTTGTGATAATGTTAAATTTTTAGGAAAGCAGGAGGGGCTGGTTGAAATATTAACTGCATCTGATTTGTTCCTTATACCATCGCAGTCAGAAAGTTTTGGTCTTGCTGCTCTTGAAGCAATGGCATGCGGACTTCCTGTTGTAAGTTCAAGCGTTGGCGGATTGCCGGAGTTAATTCAGCATAATGAATGCGGATTTATTGCCGAGATTGGTGATGTTGAAAGAATGGCTAAGTATGCAATTGATCTTTTAACAAATGAAAAGAAATATGAATTGTTCTCTAAAAATGCCCGCGCTAGAGCAGTTGATAAGTTTGATATTTCTAAAGTAGTTCCAATGTATGAAGATCATTATCTCTCCTTGCTTGAGAGTTAAAAATATCCACCAAATAGAAAAAGCATTTTGAGCGAAAAAGAATTTATTACAAACTGGGCAGCAAAACTGTGGTCTGATTCTCTTAAAAAATTTCCCGCTGATTTCATTTCATCATCAAACGGAAGAACAATTGAGCTGCCCGGAAAAGCTCTTGTTATTGGAGAACAATTTTTCGGTGCATTTGAAATTCTTACCATAGACGGCAATGCAGTTTATCAGGCTTCAGATCATGATGAAGCAAAATTTATAATTTATGCAAACCGTGAAAAAGTAAGGAGCGTTTCGCTGCCCGGTTCTGCTGCGGAAATTAAAGAAGCAAATAATAAGTATGAAAACTACCTTGATGGTTTAATAAGAATAATTGAAAAGGATTATAAAATTTATTTTCCCGGAATGAAAAATTCTAACGGTGTTGTTAATGAAATTTTCAGAGCGTTGAATCTTATAAGATATTGATGAAAGAGACGATTGGCAGAAGTAAGCGAAAAAATAATTACCTACCTCAACTCATTATTTGGTGAACACTCGGCTGAAAAATATTTAGAATTTATAAAAGCCGAACCAACACAATACATACGTGTAAATCCATTAAAGACAAGCAGGGAAGAATTAACAAAACTGCTCAAAACAAATTACTCAATTGAAACAAAAGAAGTTCGATCAATTCCATCGGCGCTAAAGATTATTTCAGGCAATGATGTGGTGAGTAAAACTATTGAGCATATAATAGGACTTTATTATATGCAGGGATTATCTTCAATGATACCGCCGCTTGTGCTAAATCCCGCTCCGCATGATGTTGTGCTTGATCTATGTTCTGCACCCGGTTCTAAAACTACAGAGCTATGTGAGCTTATGCAGAACAAAGGAACCGTTGTGGCAAATGAAATTTCTTTAAACCGCGTGAAGATGCTTGTTTACAATATTGATAGAATGAACATTACAAATGCAGGTGTACTTCATTATAAGGGTGAATGGCTGAGTAAAATTTATACGGGATATTTTGATAAGATTCTGGTTGATGCGCCATGCAGCGGACTTGGTATTATTCAGAAGAAAGGTGAGGTAAGTGACTGGTGGTCTCTTGAGCGCGCCGGAATGCTCGGTGAACTTCAGCTTAAGCTTCTGGTAGGCGCAATTAAGATGGCAAAGGTTGGTGGTGAAATTGTTTATTCAACTTGTACATTAACTCCGGAAGAGAATGAATTAGTTATTGAGAATATACTTAAAAAGTATCCGGTTGAAGTTGAAGAAATGGAACTTCCTGTTCCGTCCCGGGCGGGATTCACTTCATATAATGGAAAGCAGTTAAATCCGTCCCTTGAAAAAGCAAAAAGAATTCTTCCGTGGGAAGCCGATTCAGACGGGTTTTTTATTATCAAGCTGAAAAAGATTGATGCTACAAATTCTCCTGAACAAATAAAAGCGGGAGGACGCGATCTAAAACTGCTTCCATTCACAAATAAAAATGTTCAGAATCATCTGCTGAATATTATCGATGAATTTGGAATTCCCGCTGAAGTACTAAATGAATACAACTATTTGCTGAAGGGAAATGACATCTTCTTTGTAAATAAATATTGGCAGGATAATAATCCCGGAATGTTTCAACGAATAGGTACAAAATTCGGAAGTATTGACAGGAACGGAAAAACAACGCTTCACACGCAGGCTGCGCAGGTACTGGAGAAATATATTTCAAAAAATATTTTTGTTATTGAAAATCAATCTGAATTGAAAAATTATCTTGATGGCGGAAACATAAAACGCAGTAATAATTTGAAAGGGCAGTGTGCTGTACAATATAACAATCACATTCTTGGAACTGCGGTTATAACTGATGCGGGAATCAAAAGCAGATTCCCGCGTGCAAAAAGAACACAGGAAATTATAAAAGAATTTTAACTCTTCCTGCTTTTCATTAATTGGTAAACTTTTTCTGATACTTCCTTAATCATAGGGAGGGACTTTTCTTCTTCAACCGGAGTGAATAACGAAATAATATACTTTACTTCACCGTCATCAACAATTCCCACATCATTTGTCCAGTAGCTCCACCATCCCGTTTTATGATAATACATTGCATTTGCCGGAAGTCCCTGTGCAATTTTTGATTTATCTAGTTGTCTTCCTAAAAAAGTTTTTAATTGCATGCTTACCCAGGGATTTACAAGCTGATTAGTATAAATCCTGTACATAAAATCAGCAGCGTGAAGCGCGCAGGTTTCAGTACCTCTTATATTTTCAAAACCGGGATCTTCATATTTTCTTGCAAGAAATTTTCTTGTTACTTCACTTCCACGCCAATCATTCTGCTGTATAAATGTGTTGATTTTTTCCCGTTTTGCAATATCAATTAAACAATTTGCGGCTGAGTTATCGCTTCTCGTAATCATCAAATCAAGCAGATAATTAATTGTTACAATATCACCATCTTTCAGCAAAGGCCGCGGATCAGTTTTAATTTCCTTTGATCTGTCAACATCATTCGGTGATTTAACTTCGTATTCTTTGAAGAGAGAATATTCTCCTCTGCTAACCTGTGCAAGAATTTCAGCGGCAACATACATCTTATAAACACTTGCCGGATAAATAAAGTTATCATAATTAACTCCGCCAATTGCAGGTGTTTCACTGTTTAGATCTATAACGCAAAATGATATCTGCTCAATTCCATCATCACCAACTTCAAAATCTCCGTACAGCCCGGCTGATTTTATTATTGATAAAAGTGAATCAGATAATTCCTGATCTTTCTGATAATAAGAAGGAATTTTAACACTTTGTGAAAACATAACACCTGCCAATAGAATTGTTATTGCACATGATAGGATAGGTTTCATTTTATTTACCGGTTATTAATTTTAGATTTGATTGACTAAAATTTAACAATTAAATCGGAAAAGCTTCAAATGAATATTCAGATATTCGGAATTAAAAAAAGTAATGATACACGCAAAGCTGAAAGATTTTTTAAAGAAAGAAATATTCAATTTCATTTCAGGGATTTATCTGAAAAAGGAATTTCTCCCGGAGAACTTGAAAACATTAGTCGTGTAATTCCGGTTGAAGAACTAATTGATAAAGAAGGAAAACAATTTCAAAAAAGAAATCTGAAGTACATGGTTTTTAAAGCTGAAGAAGAATTATTGAATGATTCTCTTTTATTTAAAATGCCGATTGTCAGAAACGGTAAACTTGTAACGGTTGGCTACCAGCCTGATGAATGGAAAAAATGGATTGAATCAGAGTGAAGTTCCCAGCTTCAGCCGGATGTTAAAAAATACAGAAGTTAATCCGGGATTCCCTTCTTCATTTTTCCCGATAATAAATCCGGGTCCGATTCCAACAGCGCTGAAAGCCCAGTAATCAAAAAGCCTCTGAACCATAATATCAAAAACATACTGCGGCTGTCTGATTTCACTGTCAATCATTCCGTCAAACCTGAAATCAAAAACATTTCCTGCAAGAGCCATTTCTCTTCCTGAAAAGCCGATATGATATTCATTAAGAAAACGGGCAAAATAAATCTTGCCTCTTGTAGCACCTAAAAGTTTAACCGGATAGCGGACTTCCCAGCTAAAATAACTGCCGGTTAAAATTTGTGCTTTGAAATCCGGTGTATCAAACTTTCTGAATTTTTCAAGCTGTGATGCACTTGCATCATCAACTATAATTTGAGAACTGAATTCAAAAAAGTTTCCGAAAGGGATTACATATCCAAACTGGATTCCGAGAGTTGTGTAAAGATTATTGTGGTTGTTATCTGTTTTAAATTCAGTTAGTGCATCTATTCCGTTTATTACTCCAACTTTTACGCCAAGTATATGAAAATTGAATTCCGCAAAATTTGTTTCAAACGGCCCGGAGTATTCGGTTCCAACACCAAACGAAAAACCAATATCACCTTTTAGCGGAAGGCCTAATCTCTCACCTCCAAAAAGCTGAACATAAGGATTTATATATCCGAGCAGCGGAGAGATTTGAGCCTTTGTTGGCGGACTTGTTATTTTATTAAACTTTATTTTGCTCAGTACGCGCGTGAACACGCTGTGAAATCCAACCGTTTCTTCGAGATTAAGTTTGAAGGGATATGTCTGAACTTTAGCTCTTGATTCAGGACTGAATGCAAGGAATGGAAAAACCGTGCCCTGTATCATCAATGTTTGGTTTGAAGGATCTCTGAGATCAACAATTATTTCAGCTTTGGGGTCAGGAGGATCAATATAAACTTCTGATTGCAGATGAATGAATAAACTATCATCAAGCGGTTCCATTTGAAAATAAAGAACAGGTTCTTCCTCAATCTGTGCTTTACTAACAGCAGCCAGAATAAATATGAAAAAGAATATGTGAAGTAAGCGTTTATTCATAATTAACATCAGGTACAGATTTATAATGAAGCTCCAACTTTAAATCTTATGTTAAGAAAGATTGAAGTGAAACCAAACCCGCCGGTTTCTGTTTTAGATAATATTGCCGATGGCCCTATAGCCAGTGAACTGAAAGCCCATGATTCAAAAATCTGTTGAACAAGTACATCAAGTACATATTGCGGCTGCCTGTGTTTCTTGGTTGTCATAGCATCAAATCTTAAATCAAAAACATTTCCGGCAATAGATAATTCTCTTCCTGTAAACCCAAAATGCAGCTCATCAACAAATTGCGCTATGTAAAATTTAGCTCTTGTTGATCCTAAAAATCTTAACGGATATCTGAATTCCCAGTTGAAATAAATATCATCCAGTATGTAGGCTTTGTATTCTCCGGTATCAAACTGCCTGTATTTTGCCAGAAGTTTTTCACCCGGCTGTTCGGTTACATTAAGAAATCCAAGTTCAAGAAAATTTCCCAGCGGAAAAACATAACTCAAATGTATTCCGCCTGTTGCATAAAGATTGTTATGGTTATTTGTCTGCTTTAACTCGGTTATTGCATCAACCTTTGTAAAGAATCCGGCTTTCAATCCGAGTATATGAAAATTAGCTTCAACAAAATTTGTTTCAAGCGGGCCGCTGTAGGGAGTTCCAACGCCGAAAGAAATTCCTATATCTTTCTTAATGGAAATTCCAAAACGTTCTCCGCCGAAGAATTGCATGAACGGATTTATATACTGCAGAGTGGAGGATATCTGAAACAGAGTTGGCGGTTCAAGAATTTTGCTGAATTTTACTTTATCAAAAACCTGTGTAAAAATTGTAGTGTAATTTACCTGTTCTTCAAGATTAAGTTTGAAAGGATAGGTTGCAATACGTGCACGTGTTTCCGGAGTAAATGCCAGGAAAGGATACAGAGTTCCTTTAATTGAAACTGTTTGATTATTCGGATCGCGCAAATCAACAATAATTTCAGCTTTAGGATCGGGAGGATCAATTAAGATTTCTGTTTGAATTTTAATGAACAAACTATCATCAAGCGGCTCCATCTGGAAATAATCAACACGTTCTTCATCATCAAGCTGTGAGAATGCCGGAGCTGCAAATAAAAATATAATCAGTGGTAGAAGTAATAATAATTTTTTTGAAGAACCCATAGAATACTGATCCGCTATTTGGAAAACTCAGTGAAGTAAAATACATCGCCTGCCTGCACACGATCTTTTGAAATCTCATCAACAACAGTAAAGAAAAAGTTTGCTTTATACCTGCCGTCGGCTTCACGGAAATTTTCATTTCTATCGACCCATTCATCGAACCGTGCTTCATTTACAGCAAGCTTTAACGAAACATTATACACAAGATTTCCCTGTGAATCTTTTGCAGGACCGGTAACAGAAATTGGTCCGCTATAGGAAACTTTCAACTGGTCCGGGCGTTCATCTGAAATGATTACATTAAATATTGTTGTTCTCTGAAGATCCTGTACATAAATATCTGCGCCGCTCATCTTTGTTGAAACACGCTCTATTTTAATTACAGGCTTGCGGTTTGGAATTACTTTCACACGCTCCTGCTGCGATCCAAATTTTACTATTACTTCTTTCTGATCAAGCAGATTAAATTTCTGTTCTTTACCCGGCTGCACAACTGCCAGCGGCTTATTCATATCTTTGGGATCATAAATGTATGTTGGAACTGTTCCGTTGTTTTTGGCAATATTCCATGTGTATTGTATGAAGGTCTGGCTGCTTGAAAGCGGAGACTGCATTACAGTTTCTTCTTTTACAATTTCAGGTTCTTCTTTTTTTTCTTCAATAACCGGCGGGGGGAGCTCGGCAATTTGTTCATTAAGCTTTTCCATCTTTTTCTGCATTGATGCTAATTTTTCACGAAGCTCAATATTCTCAACAGCAATGTTTGTGTCAATTTTAATATCAAACTTCAAACCTTGTGCATAAAGTGAATCAATTAATGTAACAAGTGAATCTCTTACGGACCGGCTGACGACTTCATCTTTACGCACAACCTCTCCCAAATCAAGATCAGCGCCTTTTAATGCAAGTACTGTAATAACAAAAATGTATAGTACCTGGTAAATAACAAACTTGCTGTCTTTATTCTCTCTTTTCATGATTTATCTTTTCACGATTATATTCTCAATACTTTTTAAAGCAGCAACAGTGTTGCCGTCTTTCAATGCTTCAGAAGCTTTCAGCAGAGAATTTGAAAGTGATTTTAATTCTTCAAGTTTATGGCCATCCACGCCGGAGAGATTATTTATTTTTTCCAGAAGCTGACTTGTTGCCGAGATATACTTGTATGTTTCTTTGGAGAGTGCGAGAGATTTTTCAAGAACTGAATTATACATTTCCATTTCATTTACAGAAAGATTGCTGCCGCCGTTTGATGACAATTTAGAAATTTGTTTTTCCATCTGGGCGAGAAGTTTGCGGCTGTTTCTGAGCTGAATCTCTGTGTAATATCTTTCCTTAACTTCCTGAGCCCGGTTAATAACATGCTGAAACTCTACACCTAAAGTATCAAATACAGGTTCAAAGAGTTTTCCTAATGCAAGAACAATTAATGATTTAATTTCAAACGGTACAGCAAGACCAAGAAAAATTTCAGGGCCAAGCTTAATGCTGATCAGAAGAAGTGCTGCACCAATCAGCGGAAGTGCGGTTGCAATTCCATCAACTACACTTGCGGCTGAACCGGTGAATCTATCTATAATTTCAGATGAAGTTGAATTAGTAACTTCATTCTTCAATTCATTAAAAGCTTTGAAAGCAAATCCTACAAAAACTAAATAACTAACCACCGGCACCCACCAGAAGCTTATTGGTTCAATTGCCTGATTTAGCGGCTGCCATTCAGGAAACAGCACTTTTGCAAAATCTATTGTTATATATCCAAGAAGCGGTACAGAAGAGAGATCTAGAAAAAAAGATAAAATCAGTGCGATTAATGAAATGCTTAATGGTTTAATGATAATTGAAAAATTTAGCTTTTCAATTTTTTCTTTTTTGAAGGAAGCAAGCTGAATTTCAAGATCATCTTTTTCAAATAAGCTGGTGCTGCTATTATCGTGGAGTAAATCAGAATCGTTATTTAAAGTGGTATTGTTGTTCATTTTACCTCTTGGTTAAAATAAAATTTGTTAAAAAGCACCACTGTGTTTTTACCATAATATTTTCTTTTTGATGTGGTAAATCACAGTTATTTCAACAGAAGCATTTTAATTGTCTTTGTATAGTCTCCTGAAACCAGCCTGCAGAAATAAGCACCGCTTGCCAAAGCGCTGCCATTAAAATTTATTTTATAGTAACCGGCTGTTTTATACTCATTTAACAGTGTTGCAACTTCCGCGCCTAATGCATCATAAATTTTCAATGATACAAAACCATTTTCAGGAAGCTGATAGTTAATCATTGTTTCCGGATTGAAAGGATTAGGATAATTCTGGCTCAGGTAATATATATCCGGAATATTGTTTGATAACTCATTCAGCGTTTTCTCAATATAATTAGCTGTTCCTATAATCACTTTAAATTTATAACGATTATTTTTATTTATGAAATAATTGATCAAAGAATCAGAAATTATTTCTTTCTTATTCTCATCAAATATTTTAAAATTAAAATTCTTCGGAAAATTTCCCTGCTTCGTAAATGAAAGATTAACATGATCATCATGCTTATCATTTAAAAGAATTAAATCCCAGCTTGCACCTTCAGTTCCGTTTATTAAACTTACTTCCAATTGTTCATTATCGGAATTTAATATATACATATTTAGTCCGCGCTCAATTCTTGGTGCAGCCGCATATTCAGTATGTTTTACTTCATCTGATTTTGAAAGATCATTATTAGAAATAGAAAAATAATTCCGGATTGATGTTTGTGAATTTGCTGCATCAGCACTTAAGTACCAGCCGTTTTCTTCAATAACAGCGGGATAAAAAAGCGGATTATACTTTCCGTATGTTTTAACATTTATTGTATTGAATGACGGATCAACAAAATATCCTTCACCCGGCTTCATGATATTTGTCATCTTATAAATTTTATTGTTCGTATCATATCTTCTTAAGATTACAGGCGGCACAACTTCAACATCAAAAAGAAAAGGACTTACAATTGTTTTCCAGTTTGTTCCCGGCACTGTTAGAATTGTATCTGTAAGTTTTCTTGTACGTAAATTTTCTTTGTAGGTGTATGATAACTTTAAAGTATCTTTAATTGATTGCGCTGCAAAGTAAGCAGTATTTGGCTGAAGAGAATATCCGCTGAAAACAGAGAATGAATCTGGAACAGTGAAATCATATTTATAAATTATCCATTCACCATCCTTCATATTTTTCGTGCCGCCCAAATCTTTGAATAATGTATCGGCTACAACTTCTTCAAAAGGAAAACCAAACATTATCCATTTAACATTTGCATCTTCCGGTTTTTCTGCAGGGATTGATCTTGGTACGTTTATCGGAATAGTTTTATATTCTTTTAAAATTGATTGAATATTAGTCCACCCGGAAAGATCTATTGAATCAACCAGCTTATTGTTTTTACCCTTTGCAGTTAATTGCAGATTAAACAGCAATCCTCTGTGATCAAGATATTCTTTGGGAATTTTATAATTGAAACTTCCATCATTCTCTGCTGATATTCTGTCTCCATGCCCGCCGCGGTAATAATTTACTTTAAAGTTTAAATGATCATAACCATTCAAAAGAACCGGGTTCAAAGTAAAATTAAGCGGAGTGTTTTCATTCAGAATAATATCACTCCCGCTGAACTGATTTCCGTTCATTCTCAATTCATTCTGAATTTTATTTGCAGATGCAGCGCTGTCAAATGTTCCTTCAAGGTAGATGATTAATGTATCTTCACCAAAGCCGTTGTGAATAATTCTCATCGTATCAATTTTTGATTCTGAAAAATCCGGAATTGTGTACCTGATATTAATTAAAGCAGAATCACTTCTCTTAACTGTAATATTTTTTTGAAACTCATTTACGAGTGTAAAATTATTTTGTGCAAATTCAATTTTTATATTGAGCGGAGCGTTGCCGGTATTTTTAAATACTAATGGTTTATCATTTTCTGAAAATGCTTCAAATAATGAATCACTTAACTCCTCAACGCGCAGCAATGTTGAAGAGGCAAGTTCACCGCCTCTTCCGTATCCACTTAACGGAAAGATTAAAAGAGAATCAGGAAATGAATTAGTATAAACTGAAATTGATGCCGAGTGATAACCAAGATGCCGGGGTTTGAATTCAACATAGAAGTGTGCGGAATCATTCGCTTCAATAAGAAGTGAATCATTAATAACTTTAAAAGTCGCAGTATCCTGTCCGCTCACAGCAATTGAATCAATTCTCAGCCGGATATTGCCGCCTTTGTTGGAGACAATAATATCTTTAACCGGTTTATCGACAGCGTCCACACTGTCATACGCCAGCGCTGAATCACTAAACACTGCTGCGGCTTTGAAAATAAGAACGTTGACAGGCACAGTTAAAGTGTCTCTATCGTTAAAAGTATTATTTCTTATAAAATGAATAAAACCTTCTGTTAATCCCGTATCAATCCTGGTATTGATAAATTTAATTTTGAAAAATTCTTCCTCACCGGGCTCAATCACTGTTGATTGTTTATTGATTGTAAACAGAGAATCAGGAATAACTTTAATTGAATCAACAACAAATAAATTATTTCCGTAATTGGAAACTGATAAGGTTCTTAATGTATCTATTCTGTTAACAGATAAATTTATTGTATCTGAAATAACAGATCTTGAAAATAAAATTGCCGGTCTTGTTTTAAATCTGAAATGCACGCTCCAGCGGCTGCTGTCTCCTTCAGCATTGAACGCAGAGACACGCCAGAAGTAAGTAGTATCAAACAGTAGTGAATCGGTTTTAATTAATGAATCCGGAACGACGGAATCAACAAACAAAAAGTTAAAGAGTGAATCATATGCAATCTGAACCCTGTAAGAATCAGCTCCGGCAATATTATTCCATTTTAAAGTTGAAACCGGGAGAATATTCTTGCTGCTGTCTGAAGGCTCAGCAGGCAAAGGTTTTACAAGTATAGTTTTAAAAGAAAATTTTATCCAATCACTTTCACCGCCAGCTGAATTTTTTCCTCTCACTCTCCAGAAATATTTTGTGTTGTAAAGAAGTGAATCAACATCAATTAAAGTATCCGCAAGACTATTATTTATTAATAAAGAAGAGAAGAGTGAATCAGTTGATAACTGAAAATCATAGTTTTCTGAAGAATCAACATTTTGCCAGATAAAAACAACGGCAGTATCACGATTTCTTATTTGATTTTCCGGGGCAATTAATTCAGCATAACGCAGCTTTGTTTTTAAGGAATTTACTGCAGACCAGCTTCCAGAATCACCGCTGACATTTGTTGATGAAACTCTCCAGTAATATTGTTTATAAAATGAAAGTGAATCAATCTTCAACTGATTTGAAATTGTATCAATATCTTTAACCAAAGAATTTGATGAGAAGAGTGAATCCACTGCAAGCTGAAATTTATAGCGTGAAGCGCCGTTTACAATTCCCCATAAAAATGTTATGGAAGTATCCGCATTGATTATATTATCTGCGGGGCTTACAAGAGCAGCAGGTGCAAGCCTGGTTTTAAATTCTAAAATATCAGAGAAAGCGCTTTCAACATTATCAACATTAATTCCTTTTACCCTCCAGTAATAAGTTGTGAGGTAACTAAGAGTTTTTACCGTGTAGAAAGTATCTTCTGTAATGTAATTGAACAGCTCACCAGCGAATGATGCATCTTTTGAAAGCTGGAGCAAATACCTTGCATTCGTTTCTGAACCGCTCCATTTAAACAACTGATCTTTATCAATGTTAATTGAATTGTTTAACGGACTGACCGGCTGGGGTACAGCCGGAGGCGGAGTAGTTTTAAAGCGCCAAACTTCTGACCAGTTTATTTCACCGCTTACTCTTACGCGCCAGTAATAAATTGTACTTTGCTGAAGTTTTGCTAAAACAATTATGTTTCCTGCAAGAGATAAATTTCCAATTAGAATATTAAATGTGCTGTCTGTTGAATACTGAACCTCATAAACAGAGCCGGGAGATGTTTCTTCCCACTGTAATTCAAGATCAATTGTTTTTTGATATTCAGAATTATCCGGCGGCGCAATTAACTGCGGCTGTGCAGCGCTGGTTTCTGCTGCAATCAATATTAATAAAAAAGTAAAGCTTAAAAATAATTTCATAAAAAAATCTTAATCAGTTTGGAGTGACGGGAAAACCAAAAGTATAAACTGTTTGAGCCGGCGGTTCATCATCGGGAATTAAAAAATAAATAACTGCTGCCAATACAGCAGCACCTGCAAAGTAATAAATCTCAGGCGCCAGCTTAAAGCCTTCTGATTTTGTATCATACAAATTCTGTTCAGATTGTTTTTCAAGTTCCTCATTGCCCGTTTTTCTTCCGGTATTATCTTCTTCATTTAACTGAAGAAACTTTTCTTTAACATTCTTCTGTGATTTTAATGAAACTTTTACAGATGAAAGTTTAATTGATTCCTTTGTTTTCTCACCAGTATTTTTTGCTGAAGCTGAAAAACAAAATGAGAGGATGACGCAAACTGTTAAAATGTATTTCATCGTTAATATCACTCCTGAAAATTTTATTCAAGAACTGAGTTAAAGTAAAGATGCGCCTGTAAATATAATCTCAAATCAAGATCAGCGCCTGCCGGATGATATTGTTCGGGCTCATTAAATAAATTTCTGAGCAGAACATTTATCCAGATTTTTTTATTCCACATCCACAAACCTGAAGATAACTCCGCAAGCAGCCCCGGCTTTATCTTTGTTTTATATTTTGCACGTGATTGATATTCAGAATAAATATAGTTGTACCACAGCATTGAGGAAAAATATTTTAATCCGGCTGCAATTCCAAAATTATCAAACGGGTTGAAATTAATTCTTAATGAAACATTATGCTCAGGAAATTTTTCCCACTCCTGCTTTAATAAATTGCTTCCGTTCAGATTTTTCCGGTAATTATAAAAGATTTTTACAGATGATTTTTTTGATAAAGAAAAATTTATTCCCGCAGATGCACCAAGCACTTTTAAATACTGATTTGAGTAAACATCAGTTGCGGAATTAAATGTTGAAGTTGTGGTATCATACTGGAAATACTGCCTTTCAGCATAAAAATCTGAAAAGCTTCTGAAGTTTGTTCCGATATCCATTGAAACCAGGGAATCAATTGTAAACCTGTAATTTAAATCAGCAGTAAAAATTTTTTTAGCATTGAAATTTCCCGGCAATTCCATGTTTACGTTTAATGAATCAATTCTGTAACCTTGCCTGCGCCAGTAAATAAAATTATTTTCTTCGGCTAAATTTATTTCACTGAAAGAAAAAGCAGTAGAGATTATGCTGCCGCGGTTTATCTTCCATAAACTACTAATGAATCCCTTGAGATTTTTTTCATCATAATATTTTGAAACAAACATTCCAAACGATTGAGAAATATTTTCAGAAGGAAAAAGATCAATCCTGCCGTATAAATTTCTTAATTCATTATTCTTATCAATCAGATTTTGAGAAGTAACTGCAGTGCTTCTTTGAAACCCGGTTCCAACAGCAGCTTTAAGATAATCTGCCCTGTAAAATATTTCTGCATTAAATAATAATTGCTGCTCACCGAAATCAAAATTTACAGAGTGTGAATTGTTCAGATATCCTAATTCATTAACAGAAAGGGAAGCAGCATAATTAACTCCTATTTTACTGAAAAGAAAATTACCGTTGATCCCTAAATGTCTTAACTGCTGCTTAACAGGAATTTCATTTCCAGATGGAGCAAAGAAAAAATAATCATCATTGCTTGTTACGGCGCCGGTAAAGCGATGATTCCCGTTAAAAGCTTTAATGCCAAGGTTTATGAAATATGAAACATCCTTTGTTTTGTTATCATCTTTATTAAGAAAAGAAATTCTATCATTTATTGCGGGATCAGTTTCAAAATATTCCTCATGCTTTATTGAACCTTTAAGCTGCCATTCATCCGAAGCCGCGTTTATACCTGCCGAATATGTTTGTGAAAGTTTATCAACATTGGGTGTGCTTTCCTTTGTAAATACAAGCGGACCGGGATCTCCGGTTTCATCTCCAACAGAGCCTGCAGCGTGAAAGGATAATCCTTTGCCCGGCGTTTTAGTGTGAATGTGTATCAATCCGTTTTGAATAAATTTACCGTTATATATTTGCGGCGTGCTAAGTAATTCAACATAATCAATCTGATTTATTGTAAGGGGAAGCAGATTTAAATTCTGAACATCAAAAATGCCGATATTAATTTCTTCCCCGTCAATCATTACAATTGCGTTCTGCCTGCTGTAGGTTGAAAGATTATTTGCTGAAAAGAAATTGGTTGATCCATCAATTGTAATTGTATTCCATCTGTCAGCCAAAGAAAGTATTTCAGCAGCGGATGTAATTCCTGATTGCTTTATCATTTCTTCAGTAATTATCTGAACAGCGGGATCAGGATTTTGCTGCGCAAATAAATAATTCTGAAATATTAATATGAATATCAGAATGTACTTCAATTAAAAAAATCCTTCAGCCATTTTGGTGAATCAAACTTGTAAGCCAATCCGCCTGAGAGATAGTAATATTTTAATTTCTTTTTTGTGAACAGGACAGTTATATCCGAAGAGACAGAAAGAAAAAGATTGTTTATTACTTCATTGCTTAAACGGAAATTAACGCCGGCGGAAAATTCACTTTCATTTTTTTCATATTCACTAAGTTCGTTGGAATCAAAATTCATCATGAAATGCCCGAGTTCAATTCCGCTGTAAAGAAAAAAATTGAGCGGGAATTTTATCTCATCTCCTATTCCTGCAAAAACATATTTCTCCCTGAAATCGGGATACAAATCTTCCTTACCCGTGTACGGCATTGCAATCATTCCAAACTGAAGCTTGCCGAAATAAAACGGAGTTTCAAATACAAATTTATAACCGCGCTGATACTCCCAGAAATTGCTTGTATAATTTTTATTGAATGGTGTTGAGATGTTCATCTCAATTTTAAAAGTAGAGAAGGGCATTTCTTTCTGCGGATAAATCTCTGCAAAAGCAGAAATTAAAATAATTATTGCAATAGCAGCGCCGTTTTTTATCATAAGACATCTTTTGTATTAAAGCCCGAAGTTTCACTGCAATTTAACTTTTAGAATTTTAAGGTAAAAATATAATCAGCTCAAATTTCTTGACATTAATTATAATTGTTTTTTATCTTTTTACCGTTATACCGCAAGGGCTTAAATTATTTTCTAAAGAGATGCACGTCTGAGGGATTAAAATGAAAAAACCTGTTCTGTTCACAGTAATACTGCTGAGCGCTGTATTGTTTTCTGCAAATGCACAAACAGTAAAGCAAAGCTGGAATTTTGGATTCGGATTTTCTTACCCGAGATTTCACGGTTCTGATCTGCGCCCGCAGGAATCAAACTTCGGCGGGTACATTTCACTTCAAAGATATTTTTCTGAAAAAGTATCATTAAGAATTAAAGGGAGTTATCTTTCACTGGAAGGAAGAATTGCCGGCAGTGCATACCGCTACACAAACGGAACTATTGTTCCAAGCCTGGCTGAGTTTGCACGGGTAAATCTGCTTACCGGCAATTTTGATATTCTCTACAACCTCTCTCCATGCAGTTCTGTTTCACCTTATCTGGGATTGGGAATAGGAGCCGCTTCATTCAATCCGGATTGGCCTGATGATGTTGTAAATCCTGAAGCTGAATCCGGAGTTGCCGCACAGCTTAATATTGTATTCGGTGCTGAAGTACGTTTATCAGAAAGATGGAAACTTGTTACCGATTTTGAATTCCATACAATTGCAAGCCAGGTTGATGGAATTATTAATAACAACAGGCAGGGAATTTTCGGATCCAACTCAGACAGCTATATTAATGCAAATCTCGGATTTCAGTATTACTTTGCACTGGGTGAACCATCTGCTTACTGCGGATTGTATGACGGCTTATCTGTAAAAGTTGAAGAACAGGATTATCCAACCATTGAAGAAATTGAAGATGTAATTAAGAAGTATTCAACAGAACCTGCAGAAGTTGATTATGACCGGATTGAAAGTATGATAAAGAAATACAGATCATCCGGAACGGTGGGCGGCAACTGGGTTTTATATGGTGTAAACTTTGCTCTCGGGAAATCAAGTTTATCTCCCGAAGCTTATCCCATTCTTGAACATGCCGCAGAAGTTTTAAGAGCAAATCCCGATCTTAGAGTGGAAATCCAGGGCCACACAGATAATATCGGTTCGGATGAATCAAACATGATATTATCAAATGCACGCGCAGAAGTTGTAAAAGATTTTCTTGTAAAGAATGGAGTTAATGCATCACGATTAACGATTAAGGCATTTGGTGAATCAAAACCTGTTGCAGATAATAATACGGAACAGGGAAGGGCAAGAAACAGGAGAGTTGAGTTTAAAGTTTCAACCGAATAAAACTAATTTGTGTTTACCTGTTTTATCAGTGTCATCTGCATACTGATTCTTTTTGCCGGTTATAAAAGTTCATTTAAAATTGAAGATTTCTTTAAAGGTTAACATGAAACTAAAATTTAAATACTCATTTACCGTTTTAGTTCTTTTCATCTGCCAGACATCATTTGCACAGCTTGCCGAAGACAGCTGGAGTTTCGGATTCGGCTTTTCATATCCCCGCTTTTACAGTGTTGATGTACGCCCGGCAGAAAATAATTACGGCGGTTACATTTCACTTCAGAGAAATTTTTCTGAGGAAGCCGCATTAAGAATTCTCGGAAGTTACAGGCACATTTCAGCTAAGGTGCCTGAAGCACCGCGCTACCTGCTTCAAACAACTCCCGCTGCGTTGGCTCCGTTTACTCAGGAGGTTTATACAAATGTAATCGGCGGAAGTCTTGATCTCCTTTACTATTTTGATCCGTGTTCACCTGTTTCACCTTACATGCTTTTTGGTGCAGGTGTAATTCATTATGATGCTGTTTGGGATGGAATTATAAATCCTTTTGCCGAAGCAAAAACTACTGCGGCTCTTAATCTTGGCTTTGGTGTTGAATGGCGGATTGGTACAAACTGGAATATGAAAACAGAACTCGGCTTGCACAGTACTGATGGACAGGTTGACGGCGTTCTTAATAATAACAGGCAGGGTATTTTCGGATCAAATGCTGATCAGTTTTTATCAGTTGATATAGGATTTCAATATTTCTTCTCAAAAGGTGAACCTTCAAAGTATTGTGATTTGTACAGTGGAATAACGGTAACCCAGCCGGGCAGAAGTTATCCTACATTGGAAGAAATTGAAGATGCCGCACGCAGAAACGCACCAAAAGAAACAGAGATTGATTATGACAGAATTGAAAGGATAATTCAAAACTATCCCGCTGCAGATAAAAACTGGATTTTAACAGGAGTTAATTTTCAGTTTAACAAATCTTCACTTCTCCCCGAAGCATATCCGATTCTCGATCATGCTGTGAGTGTTTTGAAAGAAAATCCTGATTTAAAAGTTGAGATAGGCGGACACACAGATAATATTGGTGCAGAGAAGTTTAATCAGAAACTCTCTCTCGCACGTGCTGAAACTGTGCGAGATTACCTTGTAAGTAAAGGGATAAATAAAAATCGTTTAACTGTAATTGGTTTTGGTGAATCAAATCCGATTTCAGATAACTCAACAGAAACAGGAAGAGCAAAGAACAGAAGGGTTGAATTTAAAGTAAGATAATTACTGATTGCTGCTCTTGTTTGGAGTTTTCATTACCTCTTCCCGCCAGGCAGTAACAAGCCTGGCGGGTATAAAAATTTTCTTTTTGATCAAGTTTCTGCCTTCGTGAAAATATATCCTTCCTGCTGTTACTTTCTCACACCGCTTTTCTTTTTACATTTAAATGAAATAACTTACCTGCAGATTGAATTAATAAATCAGTTTAATGAATAGCTTTAGCGAAAGTTATAATCCACACCATGACCTGGAATAATTCCGAAATCAGTAAAAAATCAGTTTTAAATGAATAGATCCGGATATTTTTATACCAGAGTTTTTTTATCCCTGCTGTTGATGCTGCTGCTTTCCCGGCAGCTTCACCCGGCATCATTCCCTCCGGATTCTTCTAATCCAAGAATGAATTTAAACTCTCCGGATAACTTAATTGATAAAAATGAACTTGACGGATTCTGGGATTATCCTGTTGTTAAACCGGTTAAAGATATTATAGTAACAGGAGTGAATGATGGCTGGGCATTAATCAAATCACCGCTCAAATGGGATTCAACTGCATTTTTTGTTTTGCCTTCAATCGCTCTTGGCGTTTACTTTTTAATGATTATTGATAAACCAATCACGCGTAGTTTATCCGGCAATAAAAAATATTCAGATTCTTTTTTAGTTGAAGCTTCTGAAATTTACGGAAGAAACAGAACATCGGAATTATCCGCTGCCGGATTCGCAATTGCAGGGCTTGCATTAAATGAAAAAAATCTGATCAGAATTGGGCTGGAAATTTATGAATCATACTATTTTACTAATAATATTAATTCGGTAATTAAAAGATTGTTCGGGCGTGCGCGGCCTTATGAAGATAAAGGCAATTACCATTTTGATCCTTTCAATAAAAAGAATAATCCGCGGAATTCACTGCCAAGCGGGCATGCAGCACTTTCATTTTCATTATCAACTGTAATTGCTTCACATCTGGATAATACTTATCTCAAAGCGCTTGCATACACGCCTGCAGTTTTAACATGCCTTTCACGCGTTTATCAAAATCAGCACTGGGCATCAGATGTTTTTCTTGGCGCTGCTGTAGGATATTTCATCGGAAGTTTTGTTACGGAAAGACACAAATCACCGGAACAGGATTTCTTTTCACTAAGCATTGATGAACAGGGGAGAATAGGTGTGATTATTCCGGTGAGATGATGATTTCTTTTAAATCTCCAAATCATTAATCCATGCTGCTGTGCTTACTCCCGTGAAATCATTGTTGAACTCCTAACGGAGTTCCGGATTTATAGCAGGAGATTTTTGCCACAAAAATTTAACTCCAAACGGAGTTATTTCAATATATCGTCCCTAACGGGACTTTGATAATATTCTTGAATTTTATTTCTATAAATATACCGCCTCTAGCGAGGCTGAATCATTTCATTTAACACAATCTGAATCCCGTTAGGGATGAAATATTTATAGCAAAGAAAACGATAACAAAATCCCTTAGGGATGATATGGCACGTGAAATCATTGTTGAACTCCTAACGGAGTTCCGGATTTATAGCAGGAGATTTTTGCCACAAAAATTTAACTCCAAACGGAGTTATTTCAATATATCGTCCCTAACGGGACTTTGATAATATTCTTGAATTTTATTTCTATAAATATACCGCCTCTAGCGAGGCTGAATCATATCATTTAACAATCTGAATCCCGTTAGGGATGAAATATTTATAGCAAAGAAAACGAAAATAAATTCAAAATCCCTTTAGGGATGATATGCAACTTCGATAATGTCTACCGAATTCAAATATACCGTCTCTAGCGAGGCTTGATTCTGCTTTTATTTATCTTCATTGTTAATTATCCATTATTAATTATTTTAACTGCAGCCTCCTCCTCTTTGAACAGAATGAGCGCCGGCTTCAAGCGGGTTGCCGTAACCTTTTGAAGGATTTGCAGAGAAGAAACAGCTTCCCCAGTTTGAGCTTCCTCCAATTGCGCCGCTTATCATTCCGTAAACTCCTCCAAGCAGCCAGGCAGGAATAAAACCATCACCTGCATATGTGTACTGGCGGCTGTGGTAAAGTTCATGCAGGAATAACGGATTGCTTGTGTTTCCCTCCCATATATTTACTGTTGCACCGAGCGTTACTGCTGAGAATCCTGTTGATGATGAATCATACTCGAATGCAATAACACCGCCTTTGAACCATTCAACATCATTCCACAATCCGAAGCCTGTTCCGAATCCGCCGATAATTAATCCAACACTTGATGTAATTGGTGAACGCATGAATTTAATTGCAAAACTTATAAACCCTAAAAACCGTTCACCGAATGAATCACCCATTGAAGCCTGATCAAGCGCGCCTGTTAAAGCCGGGCCGGCAACCATTGCTATTCCGCTGATGATAGCGAATCCTAATCCGAATGTGTTATACGTGAACCAAAGAGATACCGCACCCGCCAGGCCTGAGAACAGCATTTCACTGAATGAGAAATCACCGCCGCTTACAGCCCAGTTGATGATGTATCCAACCACACCGGCAACAAAACCAACTGCGGCAGCAATCAGATCATCAATACCAAACCACAAACCAAAAGGATCAATCATGTTAACGGGATTGTTAAGTACATAACAGTAAAGCTGCAGACTTCTTGGTGTGCTGAAAAATTTGCCCGGCTGCTGTTCAAGGAAATATGGATCAGGAGTTAAGAAGATTCCTGCCGAAGGCAGGTAATATCTTCCGCCAAAGAAAAGCAGGTCAGGAACGGCATCATATTTTTTACCGCTGAAGTTTAACGGTGCAATCATATTTACATTAAATGCAGCTTTGCCAAATGCATAATAACCTTGTTCACTCAGCAGATTTCCATTCTGAAGATCAGTTTCAGCCGTATGGCTTCCAAGATGATCTTTATGAAATACTGCGCCGCTTTCATCTTCACGGATAACAGCAACCTGGCTGCTTTCATCAAAAATATATTTTAGTTTTTCATCTCCTTTGATTGTATAGATATCATCAAAGTTGTAGAGAGTTTCAGTAACTCCGTTCTGTGTAGTTTTTGTCATCACTCTTGATCCGAGATGATCATAATAATATTCAATCACTGTTCCGTTATTATGAACTATTTTAATTAGCTGATTCCGCGCATCATATTCCATACTGCATTCCGGAGTCTGAATAATATTCCCTGCATCATCATATTTAAATTGAAGCAGCGGTTTATCTTTTATTCCTGTAATTCTGTAAGGATGCTTGCTATCTTTATGATAAATATTTTTTGATGAGAACTGTTCGGGATAATTCGTGATGTTTCCTGCTTTATCATACTTATACTTGTGTGTGTACTCCCCGTTTTGATTCTTACCCGATGCTTTTATCAATTGATCAAGTTCATCATACAAATAACTTCTGTTATTTCTGATGTGTCCCGGCGCGTCAGCGTTATCTGTTATGTGCGTGATAAGTCCGGTTTCATTGTAATCAAACTGAAGATGCTGATAAAGAACGGCACCATCCGGCGCTGTTGTTTTAATTGATTGAAGCCTGAAGCTTCCATCTTCATATTCATAATCAGTAACAACATTGTTTGCATAAGAAATTTTCGTACGCCTTCCGGTCGGGCCGTATTCAATTTTATTTATAACACCGGAAATTGAATCAATCAATCCGCCGTGATTAAAATTTATATTCACTTCGTAATTATCCGGATACTTTATCTTCCTGTATCTTTTAAGATTATCCTGAACATACTCAGCTTTAAGAGGCTGGGGAAGGCCCGGATATGAACGTGTTTTTGATTTTAAACATCCGCACTTTGTATAACTGTATTTAACTTCACCAAAAGGACCGCTTACCTTCATCAATTTTCCTTTTGTGTTAAATTCTCCCGGATCACCTTTATCATACTCATATTGTTCAACAAGATTTCCGTTACGTCCGCCATATCGTACCTCTGTAATGCGGCTCATTTCATCATAGGAATTATGAACGATATCACCTTTGCCATCCTTTCTTTCAACAACATTTCCCATTGCATCATAAAGAAAAGTATAGACTCCGGCATCGCGGTATTCTGATTTTATGCGCCGGCTGAGATTATCAAATATATTCTCAACAAAGACTGATTTGTTTATCTCAGCTTTAACCCGGTTTCCCAATCCATCATAAAAATAACGTGTAATGTAACTGGTATTTTTCTTACGCTCATAAATTGCCCTGATGTTATCTTCCGCGTCAATCCATTCAGTTTTTGGGGTGTTATAATTTTTGTTGGATTGCACATTCTTCAAATCAAGCGGATCATAAAAAGAACGAAATGATAAACCGAATTCAGTGATATACTTTTTATCATTCCAATCAGTGCGTGCAATACTTCTGCCGATTGCATCATATTCATTCAGCGTATATAAATCAGGCATAAACTGATCATCATTCGAGAACTGAATATTATTTGCAAAGTAAGGCTGGAATTCTTTTGCAGTTAATCCCTTTGAGTTGTACTCCTTTCTTCCAACTACAATAATTTTATTATCTTCAGCTTCTGAACGAACCTGCAGTTTTTCACCAAGCCCATCAAGATATTCAATCCGCTTTTGTTGAACGCCACCGGCATCTGCTCTTGTTAAAGTAGTGAGTGATCTTACCGGAAGGGAATGATTATATTGATATTGAATATAAGGTTTGCCTTCAGGGTCATCATGGCGGATAACAGATACAAGCCTTCCCGCAATATCATATTCATATTTAAGTTCAATATCATTTTCATCAATGTAAGAAATGATTGAACCATACCTGTACTCATACTGCATTTCTATATCAAGTCCGGTTGAGAATTCAAGCCGAACGGGATAAATATTAAAATCATCAAAAGTAATTTTTGTTGATAAGCCAAGCGGGTTTATCCGTTCAACAGGATTGCCGGATGCATCAACTTTTTGTTTAACTCTATCAATGAACAGCACATCTCCTAACAGCGGATCATTTTCACGAATATATCCGAGTTCGGCAATATTATCAGGAAGTTCTCCATAAACTTCATTAAAAGCAGCAACGGTTAAAGCAAGCTGCCGTTCACGGATAACATTTCCTTTTTCTACCTGGCCTAATGGCAAACCAACAAAATCAGGTCCATCAAAATACCACATTGTGGCGCGGAGGATTTTATCATTTTTATCACGTATGATTTCTCTGAATTTAATCCCCATCAGCCATTCATCTTCATTGGCTGCGTATTCTGATTGGGTGATAATCATATCTTTCTCAAATTTTCCCTTTTCGTTTTTCCATTTTGTTTCTTTTATCTCTTCAATTATATTTCCATACTCATCATACTTATAAGATTTCTTAACTTCGTTAAATTCTTCAGTACGTTCATAAATTTTGTTTGAAACCGAACTGCGGCAAACATGCCTTATGATTTTTCCATCCGGTGCAACTGCAACAAGTTTTACTTCATATTCATTCTCTTCTGAATTGTATGGAAGTGAACTTTCAGGCTTGCCGTCTTCTCCGTAAATCTCTGTAAGATATATTGCACCTTTTAAATCAATATCAGTATTATGGAAGTATGAAACAGTTCTGTTTGCCGGAATTGTAATATCACCATCTTCAAGCCGTTCGGCTTTTGCAAATCCCATAAACTGTCTTGTCCTGCCATCAAAGTTTCCGTTGTAATATTTAAATCTGCTAACGCTCGTAACATTGCTTGATGGGTCAGTGATTGTAAGAGTTTTTATAACCGGAACCGTGAAGGGAAGAAAATATTTTTTATTCAGTCTTGGATCTGATTTATCATTCTGAAATTCCGCCGAACTGCCATGCTCAATTTGTGTTGTAATGCCTGTATTACTTTTTATGGAATTCATAAGATATGGTTTTGTACCGCCGCAAAGATCAAGATACCTGTAGTTGGCAGAACTCCGTAAAGCATCATGGTAACTCCACAATATTCCGTTTGTTCCGGTTCCTTTCATATCGGCAATTACAATTGATGCATTTGCAACCGGAGGTGTGCCTGGAATAATTATTTCATCACTGAAAGAATTTCCGCTTTGATTTATCCAGCATCTTACATTATCATAATCAACATAGATAATATCCATAGTGCCGCTTCCATCAATATCAGCAAGGAATAAACGTGCAGGATCATAATTTCGCGGCAGGCGCGGAGCGTTAAGCATTCTTTTGGCTTTTCCCCAATTACCATTACCAAGATTTGGCCAGTATAAAACTCTGCCGCTGTGTATCTGTACCATATGCGTTCTTCCATCACCGGCAATATCACCCATTCTTAAATGAGGATCATCAATATTTATTTCCGGTTCATCCGATCCGTTAAAACTTCTTTTAACAACAACCGGTTTATCATCCCAGCCTTTCTCACCATTATTAAAGTAATAATAGAAACTTCTTCCATCGCTGTAAAGCATATCAGCACGGTTATCACCGTCTAAATCAAACAGTCTTGTCTGTCTTCCGCCAATCGGAACATTGGGTACCTGTTTATAATTTATTTTTCGTGCCCATCCGCCGCCGGGAACATTCGGAAAATATCCACCGCTTTGCCTGTCCCCGGTTAATAGATCGGCAGTTCCGTTTCCTTCCATATCAGCAAATAATAGTGAGTCTTCACTTAAATCAGCATGAAGCGGAATATCGTTTAATGAATACGGCTGGCCCCAGGTAAGATTTCCTTTGTTAGGCCAGAATCTGGCCGAGCCGTTTGCAATCTCAATTATTCCCTGCAAACCTGTTCCTTCAAAATCAAGAAGGCTGACATCAGAACTCATTAAAGAAGGCGGTGCCGATGAACCGGTGTGTTTAAAGATTTCTAATTTTCTTTTTGCAGGATCAAATTTGCTGTAAGTAAATTCAACCGGCGGAAATTCAATCTGCTGGTTATTACCCATAGCAATCAACTCAGCTCTGGCAAGAAGTGAAACCCTGCTGTAAGGAGCTTCCGCATAAGTTAATTTGTATCGTTTGAAGGTATCTTCCTCCGGCCCGGTAAGTGTTACATCAACAGAGCTGCAGCGGCGTTCTGTACGGATTTCATATCCGCATCTGAAGGAAGAAAAACTATCCTGCCTGTTTTCATAATTGAAATCAACCCGGTAAACAGCATATTGTATGTGCTTTAAATAAATATTACTTCCGTTCTTTTCATAAGAATAAGTTATAGTGCTGCCGTTGTTATCAATCATTTCATTTAAAAACCAAGCGTAAATTTTTTCATCTTCGTCATCATTAAAGCTGTGGCGGGAATTTTCATCACTGCCAAGGTTAAGCTGTATTCCTGTTTTTGTTTTTACATTCCAGCCATTATTTGTTTTTGTGATCAGAGAAAATTCATTTTCAATTAATGGTCTGTAAATATTATTTCCAACATGAACAAGTTCTCTTCCTTCAAAAAGAAAGACATCTTCATCATCATCAAAAGACGGAATTGCAGTTCCGGTACTTCTTGTTATTACAGGAATATCAATTCCCCAGCCAATTCCAAACGGGCCGTTGCCTCTGCCCGTACTGTATTTAAGATTTAATTTTGGAGTGAAATCATTTACGCCCTTGGGAAACTTAAGCGGAATCTGGTATGTACCGGTTCCGGTGCCAAGGTCAGTCTTAAAGGTTTCATCAATCGGCTTCATTGAGCCGCCGCCCGAGGGCAGCGGCAATACATCATTTCCAATTCCTGCTGTCTTTGCCATAACTACATTCCTTTATACTTAAATGAATATTCAATAAAGAAAAACATATCCTTCATTTTGCTTCTGTCTAATCCGGCATTTGCGGCATCAGTTAACTGGATTGTCCATTCAGTGCAAAGATCTTTTCCGATAAAATCATTAAGCGGATTATCGTCATCCGTTTCGTCCGATCTTACAATTCCATCTTCATCCGTAACCGCATCCACAGAATCATCCTCACGGCTGAGTGTAATATTCAGATCTTCAACATCGGCTCCCTCTTCCATAATAATTTTTAAGGAAATGTTTTTCACCTTCAGATTAGTTTCGTTAAAGGCAAAATCATTTTCATAAAGTGAGAACTTCAATTCACCTTTATCAATAAAGTTGTAGTATTCATCAGGGAATAAAATGCGGAAAGGAATTGCTGTACTTTTTTCTCCTTCTGCCGGAAGCTGGGCAATGATATTGTTTGCAAGAACCGGATCAAAATTGGCTGTGTAGTAAACAATCAATTTAACATCAGAGATTGTTCTGAAATCTATATCATTTGCAGCAGGCGGAATTGTGAGAGTCCATCCGGTTGCAACGCCGCAGTTCTCAAACAAATCAAGTACGCGTGAATCAGGCTGGAAAATAATTACATCATTGCGCGGGCTGTAGTTTGAGAGATACATTGTTTCACACGGCTGAATGCGGAAGAAAATATCTCCGTTCTTTTTTCTGTCCCTTGAAATTCCGGAGTTCTTCAATGTTCCGTGAACACCTTCGGGTGGAATTAAACCTTCAACAATCACTTCAATCTTTTTAATTTTTCTCAGGTAAGAACCGGGATATAAACGGTCAAATTCCTCAAGAGAAAGTTCAAATTGAAGTTCACCGGTTGCTTTAAATGTTGTTTCAAATCCGGTTGGATTTAATTGTGCAAGCGAGAACATCTGTTTAACCGGGATATCTTTTGCTGAATTATTAATTCTGTCAACTGTGAAGTAATTTATATCTGCAAGCAGGTAATCAGCACTGAGCAGGCCGGAAATGATGTTGGTGTTATATTCATTCTTTATTGAATTTAAAGCTCTGCCTGTTTCAAGCTCATAAGCCTTCTGCATTTTTCTTGCAATACCAATTGCATGCTGCAGATAATTTTTAGAAATGTAAAGCATTCTGCTGCCAAGCTGGAACCATACTTCTGGAGTGAAAATCTGGGATTCAAAACTATTCAGCAGTTCCTGTGAATGTTTCTTATTCATCTCGGCAATTTTCTGCTGCTGTTTTGCAACATCAACATTTATCTGTGCTGCTTCAAGCTGAGCTTCTGCAAGCTGTTTATTTTCATTAAGCTCGGCAATGTTTCTCTCCATATTAGAAAGTTCCATTTCGCGTGAAAGTATTCCCTTCTTCCATGCTGCATCTTCCATTACTTTGTAAGCATCACTGCCTGACAGGGTAACGTTTTTTCCTTCAGAAGGACTGTAGTATGTATAAGAAACTTTATATCCTTCAGGACCTGAAGCAAATACAGTAGCCGCATCAAGTGCGGTAATTTCATAACTTATATCAGCAAATTGATCTTTATGATCCTTTGCATTCTTTAATCTTAAATCAGCAAGTTGTGCATTCTCCTGGTTCACTTCTAATTCAGCCTGGGAATATTCAACCTGCTTCTTTGCAAGATCAACCTGTGCGCTGCTTAATTCAACAGACTGCTGAAGCTGTTCACGCGTAAGCTGTTCATCTTCTCCTCTAGAAATAAAATTAATGTACTCACGTTCAGCCTGGATTGCCTGCTGTGCAAAGTAAATTGCGGTGCTTTGAAGAAAATCAAATTTGAAGATAGGGAAGTAGTTTGCCGGAACTCCAAAATAATCCAATCCTGCATTAATCATCTTTAATTTATTACTGATATCAAGAACAAGATTTATAGTAACCGGATTAAGTTCTGAAGCATCAGCATCCGCAATATTATTAATCAGGTTTGAAACCTGTGCGCCATACTCATTCAGTTTATTTTTATAAAGTGGGGAATTAACAGGAACAGTTCCATCAGGTTGTATAACGTTCATATACACATTTGCTGCTTTCTGAACATCATCATTTTTGTAATGTGAATTTCCCCATTCTAGATAATTCTGACCAAGCTTTAACCATAGTGCAGGTACTTCAACTGCAGTGTTTATATATTCATAAGCGGACGCTTTCAGGTATTGCTCTTCTGCTTTCTTAAATTCACCGAGATAATGATAGCAGTCTCCGATGCATACGGGAAGCTGGTACAAGTACATGTGCGGAAGATTGATAGCGATATCTGTTGCCAGAATATAATTATTTTTTATTGCTTCAACACCCTGAAGCACGGTTCTTTTTTCATAATATTTCTGTTTAACATCTGTTGTATTTAAACCTTCGCTTTGTGTCCATTTAAATTTTAAGATGTTATCTCCAACAGTAACTCCAAGATCTTTTTGCTGAATTTTTTGTTTCTTTTCAATTGATCCTTCCAATTCCTGTGTAATCCATCCATCACCGGCGGCAGGTAAACGGAAAATTACGCCGCCTCCTTTTTTCTCTGCAAGATCAACAATAGTGCTTGGTTTAATGCTGGTCCCAAGATTTACAGCGGTTAAAGGTGGATTCAAAGTAAAGCTTGATACAACACGCGGGCTGATTCTTGGTGAAGCAGCAGTTGTTGGATTGATTGCAGGATCAGTAACTGCAGGTATATCTGTTATGTCTCCCAATGGAGTTACAGAAGGACTCGGAACAGCACCACCTTCACTACCAAGCAGATCAACTGCTTCCTTGCTCAGCGCTGCGGCTTCATCGGTTTTTCCCTGCTTACTTAAAATTGCTGCAGAATTTAGTTTAGCCTGAGCAAGCCCAACATTATCTTCAATTTCTTTAAACATTTGTTCTGCTTTTTTAAGGCTTGCAGTTGCCCGCCTCAGATCACCTTTTTGAACATATACTGCACCAAGATCCAGTGAAAGAGCTGCGTTTATATATTTTGATTCATCAGAATCGGAGGAGCCCATCATCTCTAATCCCTGCTTAAATAATGCCTCCGCTTGTTCCCATTCATTGCTCTTTGCATATTCAAGTCCAAGCAATGTAAGATTTCTTACATCATTGCTGATTATGTCATCTGATGTGGTAACGCCTGCTTCATCAAATGATTTTGCATATTTCTGAACATCATCCGGCAGTGATTTAACGGAAACATAGCTTACCGCGGATTGAATTCCTTCCGGCGGAAGAGAAACTGCCATCTCGGAACCGGCTTTAAGCAGCGGTTCAAACAGATCGGCTTTAACCGGCATATCAATCATTGAATCAACACTTAGAACTGGCCGGAATGAAGGATAGAGCAGTTGAAATACAAGTCCCTGCACATATTTGTAAGTTTTAAGTGCTTCGCTGTATTTCTTTTTATAAAAAAGATTGTTTGCTTTTGCAAAGTTCAATTGAATTTCACTGAGCTTTACACGATTCTTCGTATCATTTTTTTGATACGCGCCTTCCTTATCAGCAATATCAAGCCATTTAACATACTCTGCCTGAATTGCATCATAACTTTTTGCAACGTAGTGTGTGGTTGCAAGATTTTCCAGATATTTTACCGCCATAAGAACCTCCTGTAAAAATTGATCGTTTATATAGAGCAGGATTAATTGTTTTCTCAGATAATGATTTATTTATAGCATCATGGTTCTTATTTAAATTTTGATTTATTCTCAGGTGCAGCGCTGAGGGATAATTTTTGCGGATGGAAGCACAGGGCAGTGAAAAATTTTTAACCTTAGAAGAAAGAATAATTTGAAACATCAGAACTCCGGAATAACTAACATGAAGAATTGAATTGTATTAGTTATGAACAAACCGGACAACAAAAGAAGCACATCATTATTGATGATGACTTGAAAAAATTTTATGAATAATTAATCCTATACAGGAATTAAAATATTATTACGTTTTTCATGTTTTAATTTCTGCGGCAGTTTCCCTGGAACATCTACTCTCAGCCTGTTTGAGGGGCAATTAATGTCGCGTATCAGCGAACTTAATTTTTCATCATTTAAATGCAAGAAAAAAATAAAAATAAACAGAAGTGATACCATGATTGTTATTTGGAGCACATCTTCTGTTAAACTCCTAACGGAGTTATTTCAATATAGCGTTCCCGGCAGAACTTTGTTTATAATAATTGAATTATGTTTCTATAAATATACAGCCGCCCCTAATGAGGTTTGAATCATTTAATTTAACACGCTGAATTCCGTTAGGGATGAAATATTTATAGCAAAGAAAAACGAATATTAAACCAAAATCCGTTAGGGATGATATGGTATCAACCATGTTTAATTAAGCTTTAAAATTAAAAAGGCGGCAAAAGCCGCCTTTATTCATCACACATAATTCAACATTATTCATTCATTTGTTAAACATCGTAATACAATGCAAACTCAAACGGATGCGGCTGAAGCGCCATTGGTTTGATTTCCTTATCAGTTTTATACTTTATCCATGTTTCAATTACATCTTCTGTAAACACATCACCTTTCAATAAATATTCATTATCATCAGCAAGAGCTTTTAACGCTTCATTAAGACTGCCCGGCGTTGAAGGTACATTAACAAGTTCTTCCGGTTCCATATCATAAATATCCTTGTCAAGCGGTTCACCGGGATCAATCCTGTTTATAACTCCATCTAATCCGGCCATTAACATTGCAGAAAAAGCAAGATAGGGATTGCAAGAAGGATCAGGACATCTGAACTCAACACGTTTTGCTTTAGGGCTTGCTGAGTACATTGGAATTCTGATTGATGCTGATCTGTTTCTTTGAGAGTAAGCGAGATTAACGGGAGCTTCAAATCCGGGTACTAATCTTTTATAAGAATTAGTTGTTGGATTTGAAAACGCAAGCAATGATGGTGCATGTTTTAAAATTCCGCCAATAAAATAAAGAGCCATTTCACTCAATCCTGCATAACCAGAACCTGCAAAAAGCGGTTTGCCTTTTTTCCACAAACTCATGTGAACATGCATTCCGCTTCCGTTATCACCAAAGATTGGTTTGGGCATGTAGGTTACTGTTCTTCCGTTCAACTTTGCTGTATTCTTAACAATGTATTTAAACATCAGCAGTTGATCTGCAGCTTTAAGCAGCGGTTGAAAGCGAAGATCAATTTCACACTGCCCGCCGCTTGCTACTTCATGGTGCTGAGCTTCAACATCAATTCCCGCATTAATTAAATTAAGCACCATTTCATTTCTAAGATCCATTAATGAATCTGTTGGCGGAACGGGGAAGTATCCTTCTTTATATCTCGGTTTATAACCAAGATTCGGATTTTCTTCTCTGCCGCTGTTCCATCTTCCTTCATTTGAATCAACAAAATAAAAACTGCTGTTCGGCTGTGAATCAAATCTTACATCTTCAAAAACAAAAAATTCTGCTTCAGGACCATAAAAAACTGTATCTGCAATTCCGGTTGAATTAAGATAAGCTTCCGCTTTTTGTGCAATATTTCTCGGGCACCGGGAGTATTTTTCTTTTGTTGCAGGTTCATAAACATCACAGATAAGACTTAAAGTTGGTGCTGCAATAAACGGATCAAGAAACATTGTTTTGGGGTCAGGAATGATAAGCATGTCACTTTCATTAATTGGTTTCCATCCGCGGATTGAAGAACCATCAAATCCATATCCGTTCTCGAATGATCCTTCATCAAATTGGCTTACCGGAACAGTAAAGTGCTGCCACTGTCCGGGAAAATCCATAAACTTTAAATCAACAAACTGAATTTTGTTTGATTTAATAAATTGTAAGACCTTGTCTACAGGTGCTGCTGCTTTTGCCATACGCTTTCCTTTATTTTTATTGATGTAAAATTAGATTCCGATAGTTGTTGTTTCTTTAATTGTTGATAGTACGAATGTGGTTTTTGTTGCTGTTACTCCGGGCCATGATTGTATTTCCGAAAGAAGTTTCTCAAGCGCTTCGGTATTTTTAACAACAGCTTTTAAAATGTGAGATCCTTCTCCAAGCACAGAATGGCATTCCAGTATTTCAGGCATTTTATCAACCTTGGTGATGAGCGATTTGTAATGTTTTGAAGATTCCATCATCACTGTTATGTACGCCATAATATCCAAACCAAAAACTTTTTTATTAACCTTTGCATAGTAACCTTCAATCACACCTTTCTCTTCAAGTTTGTTCAGCCGTTCACTTACTGATGGTAAGGAAAGACTTACAGCTTCGGCAAGTTCATTTCTTTTGGTCCTGCCTTTGCGCTGCAGTATATTTAATATTTTAATATCTAAGTCATCAAGCATTTTTTACCTTAATTATTTAAGAAGATTGAAAGGAATGGGTGAAATATAAATTCCTGGAATTAATTAAGCAAGGATTAATTTGATGATTGTCTTATTAATTAAAGATTCTTTGTGATAAAAACTAATTTATATAGGTTATACTGAATAGAAATTCCCTTAATTTTTTAAGGAGGGGTCAATTTTACAACCAGGGTTCAATCCAGTTTAGGATAATATTTTTTGCAAAGCCGGGTATTCTTTGTAATACTGAAGTGATAAACAACTTTTAAGCATTCCCGGATTAGAATATTAAACGCCTCATTAGTATTTTTAAAAGTCTGTTTTATTTTATTAATAATTTTATTTGAACAGGGAGAAGTAAATGACAACAATTATAGATGTTCTGGCCAGAGAAATATTAGACTCACGCGGTAATCCTACCTTAGAAGTTGAAGTTCAATTGGAAAGTGGTGTTATTGGAAGAGCTGCTGTACCAAGCGGAGCTTCTACAGGCGAACACGAAGCAGTAGAATTGAGAGACGGTGATAAAAGCCGCTATCTTGGCAAAGGTGTTTTAAAAGCAGTTGAAAATGTAAATGAAAAAATTGCAAATGATCTCATAGATTTTGATGCAGTAGACCAGGCTGAGATTGATCAATTTTTAATTGAGCTGGATGGCACACCTAACAAAGAAGTACTTGGCGCAAACGCAATTCTCGGTGTTTCACTTGCCGTTGCAAAAGCCGCCGCTGAAACTCTTGAATTACCTTTATACCGTTATATTGGCGGCACCAACGCCAAAACATTACCCGTTCCTATGATGAACATTTTAAACGGCGGGAAACACGCTGATAATAATGTTGATTTCCAGGAATTTATGATAATGCCGGTTGGTGCTGAAAGTTTTACAGAAGCCCTCAGAATGGGTGCTGAAACATTTCATGCATTAAAATCTGTACTTGGCAAAAAAGGATACAATACTGCTGTAGGTGATGAAGGCGGTTTCGCTCCAAATTTAAAATCAAATGATGAAGCAATTGAAGTGATTCTTGAAGCTGTAAATAAAGCCGGCTTTAAGGTTGGTGATGAAATTAAAATTGCTCTGGATCCTGCTGCAAGTGAATTTTATCTTGCAGAAAAAAATAGTTATCATCTTTTCAAATCAGCTCCGGATAAACTTATCTCAAAAGAAAAGATGGTTGATTTCTGGGCGGACTGGGTTTCCAAATATCCTATCATTTCAATTGAAGACGGACTTGCAGAAGATGATTGGGAAGGATGGAAATTATTAACAGAAAAACTTGGAAAGAAAATTCAGCTTGTTGGTGATGATCTTTTCGTTACAAATACCGAAAGACTTTCCCAGGGAATTGAGAAGGGCGTTGCTAACTCAATTTTAATTAAGGTTAACCAGATTGGTACACTAACCGAAACTCTTGAAGCAATTGAGATGGCAAAGAAAGCCGGTTACACAAATGTAATAAGCCACCGATCAGGTGAAACCGAAGATACAACAATTGCTGATATTGCTGTTGCAACTAATGCCGGACAAATAAAAACCGGTTCACTTTCAAGGACTGACAGAATAGCAAAGTATAACCAGCTTTTAAGAATTGAACAGGAACTTGGTACTGTTGCTGTTTATCCAGGTTTAAGCGCGTTCAATCATTTAAAGTAAAATTCCCTTTTATATTAAGCGGCTGTAAATCTGCAGCCGCTTTTTTTATCCTTCAGATCTGTTTGCTTTTACACGGATTTCAAATCTGTTTGAGAGTCTGTTTTCAAGGAGCTGCAATTCAACCTTTACTCCTTTTTTCTGCAAACGAAAATCAACTGCTGAAACAGTATCCACTGTAAATTCATTGGTTAATGATTTTGAGATAAACTTATCTATCTCTGCACGTGCTGTATTTTCCTGTGCATAATTTACATTTGCTTCTGATTGATAAACACCTTCCTGATCAGAGACAAATATTAAATTATAATTCTGTCCTTTGTAAAACATGCAGACCATTGCGGGATTTGAATTGTCCTGGTGAACAGGTTTTCCAAATTGTTTTATCACATCAGATTGTTTTTTGCCAATAGCATAATGTACGTTTATATCCTGCGGAAAAATCTGGAGTGGTATAAAGATGATCAATAAAATTACTGCATGAATAATTTTTAGAGATTTCATAATTCCCCCGGAATTTTTGAATTGAAAATAAAACTGGGAAAAGATTGGTGATCTTTAGAAGGAAAATGCCCCTTTGTATTTTGCTGTACATTTCGGCCTCATAAAGCAAAAATGCAACTGAATATTAAGCCAAAGAAATCAGAGTATCAATGCAGAAAAATTTCATTCATTTTTTTGATGAATATCATCAGGTTCAATATGAACAAGAACATCTTTAATGCGCGGATTATTTTCTATCAAAGAATCCTTTACATTATGCCCTATTAAATGCCCCTGATTAACAGTAACCTTTCCATCAACTACTACATGAATATCAACAAAAAGATCAAAGCCGCTTTTTCTTACAATACATTTATCAATCTCAACAACACCTTTTACACCCTGAGCGGTTTTTATAATTGATTTATTTATTTCAATTTCCGGAGCCGCATCGGTAAGATCATAAATTGCAGGCTTTAATAATTTATAAGCATTGTAGATAATTATTCCCGAAGCAAATAATGCAGCCCAGTCATCAGCTTCTTCATATCCCTGCCCGCCAATAAGTGCAATTGAAATTCCGATAAATGCAGCTGCGGAAGTTATTGCATCACTCCTGTGATGCCATGCATCAGATTTTACTGCTATACTTTGAACATCATTTCCTTTTTTTAAAACAAATCTGAAAAGGAGTTCTTTTGTGATTATTACTGCAATCAAAACAATTAATGTGAAAGGTTTTGGTGAATAATGCGGAGTTATAATTTCGTGAATACTGTTATAGATTATAAAAATAGCGGCAGCAAAAATTCCGAGTGAAACAATAATAGCAGCGAGTGGTTCAGCTTTGCCGTGGCCGTAAGGATGATTTTCATCGGGCGGTTTAACTGCTACTTTAATTCCAGCCCAAACAATAAGTGAAGTAAAAATGTCTGTAAATGATTCTATTGCATCTGCAATTAAAGCAAAGGAATTTCCAATAACCCCCGCTGTTCCTTTTATAATTACAAGAAGAATGCTAACTATAATTCCGATAATTGTAGTTTTGCCGCCGATACTTCCTGCTTCATCCGCTGTATATTCTCTTTTGATCGTAATCTCCGTTCTTACATAATGAAAAATTAAATTTCAGATGTGAAAAGTCAACATTAAATACATAATCCATTCTAAAATTGAACCGGGAAGTCAACAATTATTTCTTCAAGAACTTTCCCGGAAAATTTTCTTAATCTATTTCAAACAGCAGAATTAATTATTTATTTTCGTTCTCAAATTTTTATGAAATACTAAATGCCATATCTTGGTGAACTTAGCGCATTATTAACCGCATTTCTGTGGTCAGGTACATCATTTGCATTTTCATCAGCCGCACAAAGAATAGGATCATTTCAGCTTAATGTAAACAGGATTGTTCTTGCCTGTATTTTTTTGCTCATAACAATCCTTGTAATGAATTTTAATTACACCGTTTCCTCCTCTCAACTAATCAATCTCTCAATCAGCGGCATAATCGGATTAGTAATTGGTGATACATTTTTATTTGCTGCATACAGGCATATTGGTCCAAGATTGAGTATGCTGCTCATGGCGCTTTCACCCGCAATGAGTGCAGCCCTTGCTTTCTTTTTTCTTGATGAATCATTAAACATCTTGGCCGTGCTGGGAATGTTAATAACATTAAGCGGAGTTGCTCTTGTTATTTTTGAAAGGAAAGAACTTCCCGAATCAAAATATAAAATCAGCAGGATCGGAATATTCCACGGATTGATGGGTGCCTTTGGGCAGGCAGCCGGTTTGGTATTTGCAAAGCTCGCTTTTGATCAGGGAGAGATAAACGGATTTGTTGCCACGTTTATCAGAATTGCTTCATCGGTTGTAATAATTGTTCCGCTTGCGTTTATAATTCAGAAGTATTCAAATCCAATTAAGGTTTATTTAAATGATAGAAAGGCTCTTATCTCAACAATAACCGGAACTGTTTTAGGGCCATATCTCGGAATCACATTCAGCCTCATTGCAGTTTCACACACAAAGGTTGGAATTGCAGCAACGTTAATGTCAACAATGCCAATCATCATGCTTCCGATGATAAGATATATTTATAAAGAGCATTTAAATTGGAGAGCCATTGCAGGTGCTGTAATTGCGGTTGCAGGCGTTGCTATTCTTTTCTTAAGATAAACCGGAAAGATTTTTTTTATACAAATTATAATTTCTCTCATCAAAGCATACAAAAATTACTTTCTCCGGTTTTTCATTTTCAGCAAGAAATTTCTTAACTGTGTTAACAGCAATTACCGAAGCACGTTCAGCAGGAAAGCCGTACACGCCGGTGCTGATTGCGGGAAATGCAATTGAATTGATTTTGTTTTCTACTGCAAGCCGGAGTGAATTGAAATAGCAGCTTTCAAGCAATTTATCTTCATTTGAATTGCCGCCATTCCAAACCGGGCCAACTGTGTGGATTATGAATTTAGCTTTTAAATTAAAGCCGGGAGAAATTTTAGCTTCACCTGTGCGGCAGCCGTTTAATTTTTTGTTATACTCAAGAAGCTGCTGCCCTGCAGCACGATGAATAGCTCCATCAACTCCGCCGCCGCCAAGCAATGAATTATTAGCCGCGTTTACAATTGCATCTGCTGCCTGCTGTGTAATATCGCCTTGAACAATTTCAATTCTGCTCATGCAAATAAGGCTCTTATTTTATTAATAAGATAATTAATTACACACTACAATATCCTGATATAACAGAAAATTAATTTTATCTCTTAAAAAATTCTGAGCTTACTTGATTCCAGTTTGATTCATCCATTGATTCAAGTTCACCCATGTATAGATCATCTTCTTCGTATTCTCCGGCTTTAACAGGCTTAAGTGATTTCTTCTTCAGATCAACAAACTTTTCAATATCTTCCTGGTAGAATGAAACTGCTGCTTTTCCAATTTTTAAATTTTTTAATTCAGTATCAGGATTATCGGCATCAATCTCACAAATCCAGTTTGTATCATACGGAGTAGTATTAAGAAGTTCAATATCATACTGAAGCGGCTTATTAATTTTAATTACCTTTCCGCTTAAAGGTGAATTAAAAGTCATAGATTTATTTTCCTGCTTAACGGTAAACAGCGGCTGCCCTGCTTTAACAATCATACCAAGATTCGGAAATTCAACTGCATCAATTTTGCCGATAAGCTTCTTTGCAAAATCATCAATTCCTACCTTTGCATTTCCATCCTGTTCAAGGCTTACCCATGTATGACCTGATGAAATAAAAACTCCGCCCGGAATTGCAAACTCACATTTCATGGAACTTTTGGCATCTGCAAGGTGAGTAATATGCACTTTCGGTTTAAGTAGTTTTTGAATTCTATCCTGTCTCTTTACAAGAGATTTTTTAACAAACGCAAGAAGTTCATCATCTGTAAACGGTTTTTGAACATAATCCATTGCACCGTATTTCATTGTTTCAACTGCTGTTTCAACACTTGCGTAACCTGTAATTATAATCACATCAATATCCGGGCGTAAATGTTTAACAGCTTTGCAGACTTCAACACCATCCATCTCCGGCATTTTCAAATCTGTAAAAACAAAATCATAATGATGAGTTTGAATTAATCCAAGCGCTTCCTTTCCGTTTGTTACTGTATCAACAGAATAACCATCAATAACAAGTATTTTTCTGAAGCTGTCAAGAATTACATCCTCATCATCAACACAAAGTATTTTTGCTTTTGGATCTTTAACTTCAGCACGTTTAAGTGATTTTGCTTCACTGCTGAAATCAAGTTTTATACTTTCAGCAAGAATTTCCTCTCTTTCTTTGCGTGCTTTCTTCTCGCTTATTTTTTTGCTTACCTGCCTTATTATAATATCTGCTATTATAAAAAGTATTACTGCTACTATTAAGATTGGCATAGTGATTTCTCCCTTTAATAAGTTTCCCTCTGCTGCAGACGGCTGCAGCAAATTATTTTCAGTACCTGTCCGAACTGCAGTTAATAAGATTTTTTAATTCATATTCGCTGTCAGACGGAATTATTCTGTAAAACCATCCTTTGAAATAAGGATCTTTTTCAGGAAGGCTTACATTAGTTTTTATTTCTTCATTCACTTCAATTATTCTTCCACTTAGAGGTGAAAGAAGCGGATGAACTCTTTCTTCTTTATCAACAATGTGCGCACAGTTGTTTCCCTGAATTACTTCATCATCAATTTTCCATAATTCAATTGATGTAACATTTTCTACAGATTTTATAAATAAATCTGTTGCGCCGACAAGCAGCGATCCGGTGTTTTCTTTAGCAGCCCAGCTTGAATAACCAAGCCGGTAATACTTAGCAGGGCAGGGAACGAAAACCATACTGTCTGCTTTATCTTTATTATTTGCCGCGCTTTTTAAAAGCTGAATGTATTTCATTCCCCTTAAAACCGAATTTACAATTTCATCAGCAGTGAATGGTTTTGGAATATAATCTATAGCTCCTGAATAAAGTGATTTCACAGCATTTTCAACAGTTGAATAACCTGTAGTCATTATTAATGATGATGAAATTTTCCGTTTGTAAATTTCGTTCAGCAAATCAAACCCATTTAAAACGGGCATCATTATATCACAGATGATTAATGTATATTCGTTTCTCTCAAATTTTTTTAGAGCATCTGCTGCATCAGATGAGTAATCAACACTGAATCCTTCAGCAGAACAGATTTTTACAACTGCATCAAGTACAACCGGTTCATCATCAACTACAAGTATATCCCATTGCTTTTTCATTTTAACGGAAGCCTGATTGTAAAAGTTGTACCATTGTTTACTTCGCTTTCCACAGTTATAGTACCGTTATGATTATCAATGATTCCCCAAATCACTGCTAATCCAAGTCCAGTTCCTTTCTGTCCTTTTGTACTGTAGAAAGGTTCAAAAATTTTAGAAAGATTTTCTTTAGGTATTCCACAGCCGTTATCTGAAATTTTTATTTCTATGTATTCCTTCAAACCGCCGGAATCTACTGCATCCCATTTCTGCCATGAGCAATCTTTACTCACGCAGCCTTCAACACTTCCCTGTGAAGGAACTTCAAAAGTGTAAACAGAAGCACCGCACTCCGGGCATTTCTTTCCCTGAACTGTAAGAGATATATCGCACTGCGGGCAAACGTAATTCAGATTTTCATTTTTATTTAAAGTTGTATTTATTAAATGATGATTCCTTCCATAAACCGGATCGAGATTAATAAATCCTGTTGTTCCGTTTGAGTTGAACTTTAATTTAATTGATGGCATTCCGTCTATTTTAACTTCATTATCCATCAGGTCATGTCTCTTCGGGCATGATGCTTTCTTAATATGCGTAATGCCGTAAGGAGATAAGCGCAGCAAGGCTGTTTTAATGTTTATCGTTCCGCCTTTTGTACCAATTGCATCAGCAGCATTAACAAGCAGATTAATAAACACCTGCTGCATCTGGTTTGAATCAACCTTGCTCTCAGGGAGTGATGAATCTATTTCTTTATTAAGATTTATATGATTAAGCGATAACTGGTTTTCAACTACAGCGATTGATTTATCAATTATCTCGTTAATATTAACGGGATTTTTTTTAGGAACAGACTGACGTGCAAAATCAAGAAGGCTTTTAACAATCTCGCGGCTTCTTTTGGTTTCTCTTACAATTACTTTTAAATCTTCATTCATTTCAGGATTGTTTTGCGTTTTCTTTAGCAGGAAACTGCTGTAAGTAAGAACACCTGTTAAAGGATTATTAATTTCATGCGCAACACCTGCTGCAAGCCTGCCGAGCGAAGCCATCTTATCTGATTGGAAAAGCTGCATTCTTGCTTCAGATAATTTCTGCGTCATATTATTAAATGATTTGGAAAGCATTCCAAACTCATCGTTCCGTTTATCTTCAATTAGATAATTTAAATTGCCTGTTCCAACCTGGTGTGTTGCGTTAAGAAGTTCTTTAACCGGTTTATCAACCCAGCGCTTAACTACAAACCCAAGCAGCAAACTGAAAGCAATAACAGCACTGAATGCAAATACAACCGTATCAATTTCACCCTGCATGATTTGTTTATCTACTTCATTCAGGCTGATGGTTACATCCAGCACTCCGAGAACAGTTTGATTTTCTTCATGAGCATGGCAGGCTGCTTCATAGCATGAAGCTTCATTATAAATCGGGGTAATGATTCCCATTATTCTTGCCGAGCCAGGATCAGGTCTGAATATGCGGGTTCTTTCCTTAATAGGCAGACGCTCAAGCGGTTTATTTTCTGCATGGCAGGCATAACAGCTTTCAGCATTTTTATCTACCATTTTCCCTATATCATCTTTTTGAGATGAATAGATTATCTCACCAACTTTATTAAGAACTCTTACGCTGTGAATTCCCGGCTGGCTGCCAATTGTATTAATTATTGTATGAATTCTTTCACGCTGGTTTAAGAGCATATCATAGCGTGTGCTGTGCTTTACTGTTTCACTAAGTTGATTTGCATGTCTCTCAACTTCATTTAGCAAAGCATCACTATGTGAACGGATGTTGTAAAAGGAAAAAATTCCGATTATTACAACTGCCGTAACACTTACTACTAATATTAACTTAAACCCAATTTTCCTGAACATTTTATTCTTTCACTGATGAAGCAGAAGATTAGTTGTTAACTTCTTACTTCTTCACAAGTTTTTTTATTACACCGGGTTTGTCTTTAGGAAAACTCTTATCATCGTGGCAATTAGAGCAATCCGGTTTTTTAGCGAAATTATTTTCAGTATGACAATCCCCGCAATCAAGTTCAATATGAATTTCATCCAGCGTTAGACCTGTTACACTGTGATTAAATTTACCTGCGATAAAATCTTTATGGCATGAAACGCAGTTTCTGCTCAAGCCAGTAAATTTGCTTGTTGAACCATGGCATTTGGCGCACTCCAGCACCTGGTGATATTCTTTAAGTGCCCAGCCGGTTCGGATTTGATGATTGAATCTGTCCGCAGTCTGGTTCATGTGGCATTTGGTGCAGCTATCATTTTCATGACATTTAAAGCAAGGCTGGTGCTGCTCAGATGCAGATTTTTTCAGCTTAACAGGAATCATAGAAGAAACCGGTTTCTTGTTAACAGATTTATCATGGCAGCGTGTGCAGTTTTCTTTCTGATGGCAGCTTACACAATCAGCACCAAATAGTTTTGTGTGTTCATCATGATAAAAAGTAACAAGCTTTCCTTTATTATAATCTGTTTCAAAGACTAGCATTTCAGGCTGTTTAACATCAGGATGATTCTTACTCTTTATTTTTTTTTGCGTAAGCTGTGTTCCTTTAGGAAGATGGCATGAATTGCAATCAGTTGAATGGCTCCATTCCTTATGGCAGTTAATACATTGCCTGTGATATGCAGCCTGAAGATCCGGCTTGCTTAAATCATCTCTTTTTCTTTCTTCTGCGTGGCAGTCTGAACAGGCAAGTATTGGACCTGCCGTATTAAAATGATGGCACCCTGCACAGCCGCCTGACATTTCGGACATTTGTGCGTGGATTCTATGAGAAAATGTTACACCCTGGTATTTATTTTTGAGCTGATCAATTTTTATTATATCCGGACTTTGATCTGCCGGCTGATGAACGGTTACCATTTCAGTTCTTGGACATTCAACCAAACAAGGATTTTGTTTTGTAGGAACATCACAGGTATGACAGGTTTTACAATTTACCTGCTGCTGAGTATGAGTTTTAATTTTCTTATCCTGCGCAAAAGCAAGTGCAGATAAAATTAAAAATCCCCAAATAACTTTATTCATAAACCCCTATCCCTTAATAGTGTATTTTGTTTTTATAGTATACTGAGGATCCGGCTGGCTAATAACCGGAAAATTCAGAACAATAATTCTGTATAACAGAATAAGCATTGCAATGAATCCAACTGTAACTGAAATCTCTCCGAATGACGGGAAGTAAGGCCCGGATGAGTACGGAGGTGTATACGCAACTATAAAATTATTTATCCTGTTAAGAAGCACTCCTGCAATCACCATTGATGATGCAGTAAACAGTAAACCCGGATTTTTCAAAACTTTTTTGGATAAAAACATTCTTAAAGGAATAATTACGCCAATCAATAATTCTACTGTAAAAAGTATACTTGCTGTGTTTAGTTCTGTTAGATAAACAAATGTTTCGCGTATGAACATATCACCGAGTTTAAAAGCAAGATAAATGCCAAGCAGCGGTGCAATTGTATAACTTAACGGCGTCAGGACTTCCATCTCTGGTTTCGTTCCAAAAGATTTTGATGCAGTCATTGATTCAAAAATTACCATTGGGAATCCTACTGCAATTGCAGAAAGCAAAAACAATAGTGGCAGGATTGGTGTTTGCCATAACGGATGCATTTTTGGTCCGGCAATTACCATCAATGTTCCCAAAGAGGATTGATGCAAGGTTGATAGAACTACACCAAGTATTATAAATATGAAGATGATTTTGTTTAATCCTTTATCAAGAATTCTTAGGAATTTATCCAATGGCTTATTAAGAAAGGAAAGTATTCCTTTTAAATTTACTCTTCCTATAAATCTTTCGGTTACTATTGGAAGAAATTCAATATAGAGAACTGTAACGTACATCATTACGCAAATACCAACTTCAAATAAAGCAGAGTTGCCGTTCCACATAATTAATGGATGCCAGATATAATACCATCTTCCTAAATCCACAAAAACACCAATAGCAACAAATGTGTAGCCAAGCATTGCAGTTAGCAGTGCAGGTCTTACAATTGAATGAAAATGTTCTCTGTGCAGTATATGCCCTAATGCTGCAGTAGTAAAACCGCCGGCCGCAAGCGCAACGCCTGCAGCAACATCAATTCCTATCCAGATTCCCCAGGGATATTGATTATTTAAATTTGTAATTGATCCAATCCCGAAAAAAAATCTCATTGCAAGGAAGATCAATCCATTTAAAGCAAGGATGCAAAGAACAATTACTCCGGTGGTAAAAAATTTTTTCTTAACTGGTACTGGTTTCAGATATCCGTTCATAATTATTCTGCTCCCTCACTTTCTTTCTTCTTTTTATTCAGCCACATAATTCCGGCTAAAAGAGCATACAGTGAAACAGGCGGAACAAAGTAAGCAAAGATTCCATGCTGAATAGATTCGGAAACACCGGGTGCGGGTTTTACATCCAGCTTCGGAAAAACTTTTTTTGTAAGATCTTCTGAAGCAAGGTACAACCACGAAGTACCGCCAACTTCATTTTCTCCATAAATATGAGGGAAATATTTATCCGGATATTTTTTAATCTTTTCACGTGCAATCTTAATCAATTCACTGCGGGGACCGTAAGTAAGAGCTCCAACCGGACAAGTTTCAGCGCATGCAGGAAGCAAACCTTTGCTTGTCCTTTCATAGCAAAAATCACATTTTCTAATTTCAGGCTGCAGTGCTTTATCATATTCAAATGAAGGAATCTGAAATGGGCAGGCAACCATGCAGTAGCGGCAGCCGATGCACTTGTCAGAATCCCAGATAACCGAACCATTTTCTTTTTTTGAAAAAGCTCCAACAATACATGCTGAAACACATGCCGGATGATCGCAATGCATGCATTGAATTTTAACTTCGTAAGCAGTGCCTCTTCTGTCCTTTGGTTTATACTGGTTAACTACCGTTAATGCTGAAGGATCAGGTCGGCGGGCATTAATGAAAACTGATCTGTCATCATAATCATCTATATTGCCTGCCGGCAAATTATGAGCTTCTTTGCAAGCCCATTCACATTGTCTGCATCCAATGCAGGTTGTTGTATCAACCAGCATTCCGTAACGATCTTCTGATAAAATATTTTCTGGAGCGGCTTTTGCTGTTTTAGTTGAAGTGCCGGTTATTGCCGCGGTTAATAATCCCGCTGTTTTTAAGAAGTTTCTCCGGTTTTGTTTTTCCATTTGTCCCCTGAATAAACTTTTTTCAATTTTTAGATAGTTCGTGCAATCATAAGACAAATTACAAGCCAAATGAAACTATTGAAATATTGAACATTTCTTAAACATACGTTTTCATTACAAATAAAAATCGAAAATCATATTCTTGATAATTGGAAAATTATATCTGCAATATTCAAATCAGTCAGCATAAAAATGATGTTGAGATATTCATCATTACAGTGATTAAAATATTTACACACGGAAACAATCATTTTGATGAAAATTTTTATGATCCGGATATCATCAATCATTTTTTATGTAGAATTATTCAACTCCGCAGAAGATTAATTTACTCAAGGCTCAAACAGACCATCTTCCTAATCCTTTATAAATCAATTTCTTACGGGGAAAAATTTTTTGTAAAAAAATAACGGCATACCTTTTGGCTATTAATAAGTGTACTGTTAATAAAAATCGTGAGGAAAAAAATGGTTGCTTTATATGTACTATTAGGTTTTATACTCCTCCTCTTAATAGATTATTTTGTTATAAAAGGAGAGAAAAAATATCATCCGGCTTTTCAGAAAAAATATGAAGTTGTTGAAAACATAATCTTTGATAACATAAGTGTAAGTGTTCCGGCAGATTCATACGTATCAAAAGGCCACACCTGGGCTGAACTGCAGGGAAACGGGTTAATTAAGGTTGGTATTGATGAGTTCGTTTTAAAATCACTTGGCGGATTTATAGTATCCAATATTGTTAAAGCAGGAACGCTTGTTAAAAAAGGTGATCCTGTAATTGAAGCAGTTCTTGGTGATAAAAAAATTTCCTTCCGCTCACCGGTTGATGGCACTGTTAATTTTATTAATGATGAACTGATCGGCAAACCCGTTTCAGATCCTTATGGAAATGATTGGGCAATTCTTCTTACTCCAATAAATTTTGAAAAAAATGCTGCTGCACTTAAAGCAAATGAAAAAGTAGTTGATTGGATGAAGAATGAATTTATCAGGCTTAAAAATTATTTAGTTGAAAACACAGCCGGAAGAGTTCAGCTTGCTGGCGCAACAATGCTTGACGGCGGAAAAATACTTGAAGGCTCAATTGCAATGCTTGATAAAGATTCAGTTAAAAAATTTGAAGATGAATTTCTTCAGATTTAGGAAAAATGAGGTGATGGAAAAGTCTGTAGTATTGATGTTGAATAATTCAAAGATTGAATTGGATAATCATGATCTTTAACGATCTGAACCTGTTATAAAATTAAGTGAACATTTTTAATACAAAGGAATCGGGGAAATGGCTGAACATAAAATTAATATTGATAATCAGATTGGGATATTGTTTGATGCTGCGGAATGCATTGGCTGCGGAAGCTGTTATGAAGCGTGCAAGCTGCAGAATAAACTGCCCGAAACAAATAAAGATTTTTTAAGAGATCATCTTTCTGATAAAACTTATACAACTATTGAACAGCACGGAGATTATTACAGCAGAAAACTCTGTATGCACTGCATTGAACCTACATGTGTTTCTGTTTGCCCTGTTGGTGCATTTGAAAAAACAGAACTTGGACCGGTTCTGTATGATGAAGATAAATGCATAGGCTGCCGTTATTGTATGCAGGCTTGCCCGCATAACATTCCGCGTTATGAATGGAGCAGTACTTCACCCGGAGTGCGTAAATGTGTAATGTGCAATGAAAGATTGAAGGAAGGAAAATTGACTGCTTGCGCCGAAGCCTGTCCGGTTCAGGCAACAGTTTGCGGCAAACTTTCTGATCTTATAAAAGAAGCCAAAAACAGGATTAAAAAACATCCCGAAAAATATTTTCCGCACATCTACGGATTGGAAGAAGCCGGCGGAAGCAATGTAATTATTCTTTCACCTGTTCCGTTTGATCAGCTTGGTTATTCAGTAAAAATACCAAAGCAATCAATGCCTGATTTTACAATGAAAGCAATGGAGAAAATTCCTACTGTTGTTTCTGTCGGCGGAATTTTTCTAACCGGAATGTACTGGCTGACCAAAAGAAAAAATCAAATAAAGAAAGAGGAACATCATTTAGAGGAGAAGAAGTAATGAAAACTAAGTTAGCTGCTATCTTTAATTTTCAAAAGATAACATTCTGGAAGGCAGCAGCATTTTTAATTGCTGTTATTGGTGTCTATTCGTTTTTTATAAGAATTACTAAAGGTCTCGGCGCATCTACAAATCTGAATGATTTTGTTCCGTGGGGATTGTGGATTGGTGTTGATTTCATTGGCGTTGGTCTGGCTGCCGCAGGATTTACAATTGCAGCAACTGCCCATATTTTTAACAATCATAAATATGAATCAATTGCCCGGCCTGCAATATTAACTGCGTACATCGGCTACATGATGGTAGTTGCACTACTTGTAATTGATCTTGGTAAACCTGAACATTTCTGGCATCCGCTTATTATGTGGAATATCCATTCAGTAATGTTTGAGATTACCTGGTGCGTTATTTGTTATTCAACAATTCTATCAATTGAATTTGCGCCGGTTGTGCTTGAGAAATATAATTTTCCCAGGCTGCTGAAGTTTGTTAAAAAGATTACGCCCGGGGCTATAATTCTTGGCGTGCTTTTCTCAACACTTCATCAATCATCATTTGGTTCACTTTACCTTATTGTGCCGGCAAAGGTTTATCCTTTATGGTACTCATCTTATCTGCCTGTGCATTTCTTCATTTCATGTATAGCTGCAGGATTATCAATGATTATTCTTGAAGCATATCTTTGCGCACGTGCATTTGGCCAGGGATTGAATATCAGAATTCTTTCCGGCTTAGGGAAAGGTGTTTTAACTGTTTTGATAATTGAGCTTGTTTTTAAATTCAGTGATCTTATTTCAGCAGGAAAATTTAACCTGTTGTTTGTTCCACTGAATGAAACTTATTTCTTCTGGCTTGAAATAATTATCGGCTTTGTAATTCCAATCTGGATTCTCACACATCCAAAATACAGAGTAAACAGGACCGGGTTATACTTTGCAGCAATTTTTACAATATCAGGCTTCATCCTTAACCGCATGAATGTTTGTGTTACTTCGCTGGTAAGATCATCCGGGCAATCCTATGTTCCTTCATTAGAAGAGATTGGAATAACTCTTTTCTTAATTATGATTGCAATGATTGCTTTTAAATATGTTGTTGAAAATTTCAAAGTCTTTTCACACGAAGAAACCCATGAAACAAAAGCAGCAGAAAACGTAACTGCAGTTTTAGAAGGGAACAGATGAAGGAAAGAATAAATTAGTGTAACAACTAAATGATTGGTAATGATATGAAAACAATCAGCGGCACTGAAAAAAAATATGCCGGAAGAGAATGTATCTGGATTACTTCAGAATTGGTTTCTTACAAACTGTGCGATAAGAATTATGATTGTGAACATTGTGAATTTGATAAGGTGATAAGAAATCTCTCGGCAAAATTAACCGAAGAAGATATTAAAAATGATTCACAAAGCGGAAATCTAATTGAACGTATCATCAAACGGATTGAAAAGGAAAATTTCAGCAGTAATATAATTTACCTGCAAAACCAGCTCGTAATTAAAAATTTATTTGGTGATGTTTACTATATCGGCATAAATCCCGTTGTACATTATCTTCTTGATGATTTTAGTTATCTGCGTGATTTTAACAGCAGGGATATTAAACGCGAACAGATAATCTTTACAATTGAAGGAAACTGGGGAATAAAGCAATTTATTTCGCCAATTAATTTTTCAATAATTGAAAAGATAAATTTTTCACACTTTACGCTTAACAGGTGGTATGCAATTATTCTGCTTACAGATAATGATGTAGATAAATTCAGAATAAATGAAACAGAATGGAATGAGAAAAAAGATGCCGTTATTAAAGAGCTTAACAGTAAGCTGATTAATGTTCCGGCAGTTGGGCCATGCCTTAATGATGGCGGTGAAAAGATAAATTATCTTCATCATTATCTTGGCAGAAGAGAATATTTAAAGCTGTTGAATAATTCTTTTAAGTAAGAGATGATTATTTTATAAACATTAACTTCAACCCGGGTTGATGATATACTCAGCAATATCATTGATAGTGAAGAGGGGATTCCATAAGTTTGGAGTGATGATTAGGGGAGATATTGATGAAGACTAAACTTTGGAACCGCCTCAGCGTAAGGCTCTTCGTAACTATCACAGTTATCCTCATTGCTATTTTTTCAATTTATACATACATCCTTGTAGCTAATCTTGAAGAATACCTAACCGGCAATAGTTTTAAACATGCTTATAATATTAGTGATGTGATTAAAAAATCCACACGCTACGGAATGCTGTTGAACAGAAGGGAAGATGTTCACCAGATTATTAATACAATCGGAAAAGAAGAAGATGTAAAAGGAATAAGAATTTATAACAAACAGGGAACGATAATTTTCTCAACAGATTCAACAGAGCTTTTTAAAACTGTTGATGTTTCTGCCGAAGCATGTATTGTCTGCCATAACTCATCAGTTCCGCTTAATACTTTAAGCAATACAAATAAGATGAGAATATTTAAGCGGGATTCTGAAAGAATACTGGGACTGATAAATCCAATCTTAAATGAAAAAGACTGCTCAACTGCCGACTGTCATGCTCATTCCCCAAAGATTCAATTTCTTGGAGTTCTCGATGTAATGGTTTCACTGAGTGAACTTGATTCAATTACAACTGCAACTACTAAAAGCACAATTCTGAATTCATCTGTAATAACATTTCTAACTGCATTTACCTGCGGCGTATTTATTATTGTATTGATTAATCGTCCGATGCGGAAATTATCAAAAGGAATTGAAGAGATTGGAAACGGGAATCTCAATTACCGCATTTCAATTGATTCAAAAGATGAGCTGGGTAAAATGGCAAGGCGCTTTAATGAAATGTCTGCCAAACTTCAGGAAGCTTATGAATCAATTACAAACTGGTCTGAAACCCTGCACGAACGTGTAAACGAGAAGACGGAAGAATTAAAAAATATTTACAGGCAGGTAAATCAAATTGAAAAACTTGCATCATTGGGGAAACTCTCAGCCACTGTAGCACATGAATTAAATAATCCGCTTGAAGGAATTCTTACATACAGTAAGCTAATTGCTAAAAAAATAAAATCAAACGGGAATGTAAATGGAGATCATTCAAAACTCCTTGAGTATCTTGATATGATTGCCGGAGAATCCGCACGCTGTGGTAAAATTGTAAAAGATCTGCTTTTGTTTTCACATAAAGATGATGATGAATTTTTAACCGAAGATCTGATTCCGATTATTGATAAAAGTGTTGCATTAATTCAGCATCATCTTGAAATACACGGCATTGATTTAATCAAACAATATCCGGAAGGAGAAGTAAGATTTTCCTGTAATCCACAAAAAATACAACAGGCATTAATGTCCCTGTTAATCAATGCAATTGAAGCAATGCCGCACGGCGGTAAAATAACTATAAGCGTTAAACATGAGCTTAATAAAATTCTTTTAAGAATTGCAGATGAAGGAACCGGCATTTCAGAAAAAGATCTTCCGCATATTTTCGAACCGTTCTATTCTACAAAGGAACAATCAAAAGGAACGGGGCTTGGACTTGCAGTAGTTTATGGAATTATAACACATCATAACGGACAGGTGGAAGTTGAAAAAACTTCACCGGAAGGAACAACATTTAAATTAACCTTGCCAAAAAATTAAAAGTGAAGGGGAAATAATGGGAAATAAAGAAAGTATACTGATTGTTGATGATGAACGTATCGTCAGAGAATCTTTGCTTCACTGGTTTGAAGAAGAAGATTATCTTGTACACACTGCCGAAAACGGCGAGGAAGCATTAAAGAAATTTGAAAAAGGTAAATATGATCTTATGCTGGTTGATATGAAAATGCCCGGCATGAGCGGACTCGAACTTCTTTCCAAGGTGAAAGAAATTGACAAGAATGTTGTAGTAATTCTTATTACTGCATTTGCTTCAGTACCAACCGCAATAAAAGCCCTTAAAGACGGCGCCTATGATTATGTTACAAAACCGGTTGATCCGGATGAACTTGCTCATCTTGTAAAAAATGCTCTTGAGCAGAAATCCCTTAAAACAGAAAATGAGATGTTAAAAGAAAATATTGAAGAGATTGTAAGACCTGATAACCTGATTGGTGAAAGTGTACAGATGCAGCAGGTGTTCGATCTTATTCATACAGTTGCACCAACCGATACAACAGTAATGATAAGAGGTGAAAGCGGAACAGGAAAAGAACTTGTTGCGAAAGCAATTCACATCAACAGTAAGAGAAAATATTTCCCGATTGTTCCGGTTAACTGCGGTGCGCTTGCGGAATCAATTTTAGAGAGTGAATTGTTTGGGCATGAGAAAGGCGCATTTACGGGAGCACAATTCAGGCGTAAAGGCAAATTTGAAATGGCTGACTGCGGTACAATTTTTCTTGATGAAGTTGGAACGATTTCTCCCAAAATGCAGATTGAACTTCTCCGGGTAATTGAAACAAAACAGTTCAACAGGGTTGGCGGAAATCAATTAATCAAAAGTGATTTCAGAGTAATTGTTGCAACCAATGAACCACTTGAAGATCTTGTTAAACAAGGAAAGTTCAGAGAAGATCTTTATTACAGGCTGAATGTTTTTTCAATAATCGTTCCCCCGCTACGAGAAAGAACAGGTGATGTGCCGATCCTGGCTTATTACTTCCTTAATAAATTTGCAACAATGATGAACAAAAACATCAAGACAATTTCGCCGGAAGCGATGGATTTTCTTGTTAAATATGATTGGCCGGGCAATGTTCGTGAGCTTGAAAATGCAATTGAACGTGCGGTTGTTGTTGGAAAAGGTGATGCAATAAAAGTTCAGGATCTTCCTTTCAATGTTAGTGCAAATGGAAATATGTTCAGTACAGACAGCGATGATAAAAGTCTGGCTGCAATTGAGAAAAAATATATCAACAAAATATTGAATGAGAATAACTGGAATATTTCACGCAGCGCGCAGATACTTGAGATTGACAGAGTTACTCTGTACAATAAAATAAGCAAATATGGATTGAAGAGAGCAAACACATAATCAATCGGAATTGAATGTGAGCCTGTAATTAGAAAAAGATTTATCATAAAATTGGAATTGTTTGAAGAATGAAATTTATATAGCGCCGCTGAAGTTTGGTAATCTTTCAATTCTTAAAGAGATAGAAAACCGTTTAAAAAAATTATTATGGGAAAGAATTAACTTCATCCAGCTTGGCTTAGATATTGAATCTGCTTATTCAGAAGCACGCGCTCAATATTTCTCCACTCAAATTATTGCCGATGCTTCAAAACTTACCGGGGAAATTAATGGAAAGATTATTCTAATTACTGAAGCTGACCTGTTTGTTCCTGTACTTACGTTTGTTTTTGGAGAAGCTCAATTAAACGGAAAACATGCGATTGTTTCCGTCTGCAGATTGCATGAGGAATTTTATTCCGGCACCGGCAATGATGAACTTCTGATTAAAAGAACAATAAAAGAAATTCTTCACGAACTCGGCCACTGCTACGGCTTAAAACATTGCAGTAACTGGGATTGTGTTATGCATTCATCCGCAGCAATTGAAGAGGTTGATATTAAAGGAGAATTTTATTGCCGCCATTGCAGGAAGCTTGTAGTTAGTACTTAGTATTGCAAATTTAAATTTTGTAAAAACAAGCACGCTGATGACGCTGATCAGGCAGATAACCACAGATTTTTAATCAGCGAAAATCTGCATAATCTGTGTCATCTGTGTGCTGAAGGAATTGGCGGATTTGCGATTCAGAGATTTGTATTTTATGTGGTTCTTTGTTGATTTGTCATTTCGATCACGCGCCAGCGGGAGAGAAATCTTAAATGCCGGGAATCAGGATCTCCGTTAAAGTTTGTGCTCTGCTAAGGAAAGATTCCTCACCCTTTCGGGTTCGGAATGACCCAAACTATAAGATGAATTTAGATTTTCCAACTTGAAAATTAAAAACTCTCAATACTCCGTACTCACTACTCAGTACTAACCTTCCTTATCGTTCTTTCTAAAAACTGCGGCAGCACTGTTCTGTAAGTAAGTTCAACTTTTTCCGGCTCTTCAAGAATCTCCATCAGCGTTTCATATTTTTCCTCTCCAACATCACTTATCAGTTTCTGCTTTCTCTTCTCCTCCCGGTAATGATATTTCATCCCAACAGGATCAGCTTCGGGATGAAATTGCGTTCCGAAAAATTCATCTGTTACTTTCATTGCCATGATTGCACGCTCAAAATTTACGTGCGGACGCTCTTTCTCCAATGCAAGTATTTCGGCACCGAGTTCTTTTATCCTTTTATCATCGGGCTGAACAACCTGCCATGAACGGAAATCGGCTCCATAGAAAGGATCAGGTAGTTGACAAAAAATTTTATCATTCTTTGCATTCACTGTTTGATGAACAGGAAAAATTCCGAATGAACGGGAGCGACGCTTTGTTACTTCCGCAATTTTAAAATAACGCGCCATTAATTGGAATGAATGACAGATGAAGAATACATGTTTTTTATCTTCTGAGTTTTGATTATGGCTCCATATTTTATCGAGAAGATTGAAATAATCTTTTTCCCATTTTTTATTTTGCCCGTCAAATGGATCACCCGGTCCGCCGGATGAAATGAAAATATCATTATCAATTGAAGGGATATCTCCGCCGCCTCTCACGTTGTAAATTTTATAATCAATGGGAATGTTATCTATCTTCAGATCAAAATCTAAAAGTATCTCTTCAATATTTCCTATTCCAAGGTTCGGTTCGTTATTATATAAATCAAGCAGAGCGATATTAATTTTATTTTTCATTCTCAAACATTTTTATTGTGTAGTTTAACAATTCAGTATCACCATAATCACCATGGCCCGGAACAACATATTTAATCTCCGGAAATTGTTCTTTGATTTTGGCAACGGTACTTGACCATTCCTTTACATTTGCATCCTCAAGATTTCCTTTGCCCACGCCGATAGCTTTAATAAGGCAGCCGCCGAATAATACTTTTTCTGAAGGAATATAGCTTACAATATTATCTTCTGTGTGTCCGCCGCCTGAATAAACATTTATTACTTCTTCATCTCCAATTTTTAAAACAAGTTTATCAGTAAAACCATTCTGCGGAAGGACAGGATTATTTACGGTATCTTTTTTAGCGTAATCTATTGTTGCGGCATTTGAATATGACTTCGCATTCATTTTATGAAATGTGCCAAGCCCGCCGAGACAATCCCAATGAAAATGATTTACCACAACTGCTTTCACTTTTGAATTTTTTTCATGCTCTATCCAGTTTATCAATTCCGCTGAAGCAGAATCATCAACCGGAGTATCAAAAACCACTGCTTCACCGCTATTGATGAATACCAAACCATTGCAAGGTACCCTTCCCCAATCATTAGTATTTAAGTAAGATATGTGTATGTAGGAATTTTCTGTAAGCTGAATTATCTCAAGCTGCTCAGAGCTGTATAATATTTTATCTCCGGCAATGATCAAACCGGAAAAAGATAACAAATAGAATATAATGGCGTGTAAAATTTTAAACTTCATAATTTGCTTTTTTTTTGGATTTGTTAAAAATATGTAAAATCACTTATTGAAAATAGAGAAGGAATTCAGGTATTGTATTAAAAAATTATTATTGTCCAACTAAATTTTATCAGTCATGGCTAAAGCCCGCTATGGTAGCGGCTTTCATTAACTCCGACCTTTAGGTCGGGGTTGGTAATGCTTACTTGCTCTTCCCGGGCTTTAGCCCATTTAGCCGGACAATAATAAATTGAAAGTTTGTAAAAACAATTAGGAGAGCCGTGGCGGAACTCCACTATTCCATTCCTCCATGAATGGCTTGTAAGCTCAGAAGCCCAACTCCTTCTTCACCTGTGCAAATTTTTCAATTGCAAAATCAAGATCTTCTTTTGAATGAGCGGCGGATATCTGCACTCTTATTCTTGCAGTTCCTTTAGGTACAACGGGATAGAAAAATCCAATTACATAAACGCCAAGTTCAAGCATCCTGGCTGCAACTTTTTGAGAGAGCACCGCATCGCCCAACATTATAGGAACAATCGGGTGAATGCCGTCTTTAATTTCAAGTCCCGCTTTTTTAATATTCTCACGGAAATATTTTGTATTTTCCTCAAGTTTATCCCGCAGGTGAGTTGTAGCAGAAAGCATATCCAGCACCTTAATTGATGCTGAAACAATGCTTGGTGCAACGGTATTTGAAAACAAATAAGGACGTGAGCGCTGACGAAGCAGTTCAATAATTTCTTTTCTGCCGCTTGTGTAACCGCCGCTTGCACCGCCCAATGCTTTACCAAGCGTTCCGGTTATAATATCAATTCTGCCAAGAACATCATTATATTCATGTGAGCCTTTGCCGTGCCTTCCCATAAAACCAACCGCATGTGAATCATCAACCATTACCATTGCATTATATTTATCGGCAAGATTGCAGATATCTTTCAGCTTTGCAATGTAGCCGTCCATTGAAAAAACGCCATCTGTTGCTATCAACCTGTAACGCGCTGTTTGTGCTTCTTTAAGTTTTTCTTCAAGATCATTCATATCATTATTCTTATAACGGTATCTCTGTGCCTTGCATAATCTTATTCCATCAATTATGCTCGCGTGGTTCAGTTCATCACTTATTACCGCATCTTCCTCACCAAGAATTGTTTCAAACAAGCCGCCGTTTGCATCAAAACAGGATGTGTAAAGAATTGTATCTTCTGTTTCAAGAAAACGAGAGATCTTTTCTTCAAGCTCTTTGTGTATTTGCTGTGTGCCGCAGATAAATCTTACAGAAGATAAACCGTAACCCCATTTATCATAACTCTCTTTTGCCGCTTTTATTATTTCAGGATTATCAGCCAAACCGAGATAATTATTTGCGCACATATTTAATACTTCATGCCGTTCCAGCACCTCAATATGTGCCCGCTGGGGACTTGTTATGAATCGTTCTTTTTTATACAGTCCGTCTTCCTTTATCTGGTGAACTATTTCTTCATAGTGGTTTTTTATTTGGCTAAACATTTTTATGCTCCTGGTTAGATAGTTTTATTACAAGTTACAAGTTACAAGATTGCAAGATTGCAAGATTACAAGATTACAAGATTACAAGGTTGCAAGATTACAAGATTACTAGATTACAAGATTATACCGAAGATTATTAGTGAAAAAGATTTATTAAAAACAATTTAATAGAATCAATCTTTTTCTTAATAGAATATGTTCTTAAGTACTTAATGAAATTTGCCGTTTGTTTAATGATGCTGACAGCAGAATTGTAATTATTTCCAAATTCGGCTTCAGAGATATAACCTAAATCAAATGCAACATAAAGCATTGATCTTACCTCGCCGGCAGATCCTTTTGAATATCCCAAAAACTTTATAAACTCACGGTTATTATCTCTCTCATATCCTTCAGCAATGTTATTCATAATAGAAACTGCCGCACGTTGAATCTGATCTCTTAATCCATAATCCTTTTTAAATGCAGGTGATGCAGTGAGGGTATAAACGGAATTAACAAATTCACGGGAATCCTTCCATACATTCAATTCCTCGAATGATTTGATACTCATTTAGTTCTCCTCTCTTATTTATGAATTATAATATAGAATCTTCAAACTTCCTTCTGCAATAAAAATCTTTCAATAGTTTTAAATTCTTAAATATTACAATATTGCAATTTTGTAATCTTGCAATCTTGTAACCTATTCCCCCCAATCCAAAATAATTTTACCTGAATTACCGCTTGCCATAAGTTTAAATGCTTCCTCAAAATCTTTATAAGAAAAATGATGAGTTATAACGGGAGTAATATCCAACCCTGATTGAACCATTGCCTGCATTTTATACCAGGTTTCAAACATCTCTCTGCCGTAAATACCTTTTATAATTAATCCATTAAATACAACCTTCTCCCAATTAATTGCTGCGCTGGATGGTAGAATTCCAAGCAGAGCAATTTTTCCGCCATGAAACATAACATCAATCATGCTGTTAAGCGCTTTGGGGCTGCCGGACATTTCCAATCCTACATCAAATCCTTCCTTCATATCAAGACGCTGCATAACGGTTTTCAAATCTTCTTTTGTAATATCAACTGCTTCTGTTACTCCCATTTTTCTTGCAAGTTCAAGGCGGTAGGGATTCATATCAGTAATTACAATGTTGCGTGCGCCTGCATGTTTACAGATTGCTGCAGCCATTATTCCAATTGGGCCGGCGCCTGTAATGAGTACATCTTCACCAAGCAAATCAAATGAAAGCGCGGTATGTGTTGCGTTGCCAAAAGGATCAAATACAGAAAGTACATCAAGAGGAATTTCAGGATCAGCATGCCAGATGTTTGTTACAGGAATGCAGAGATATTCTGCAAAACAGCCGGGACGATTAACACCAACGCCTTTTGTATTTGCGCAGAGATGTCTTCTTCCGGCACGGCAGTTACGGCAATGCCCGCATACAAGATGACCTTCACCGCTTACAATTTCTCCAACTTTAAGATCATGTACATTGCTGCCGAAGGATTCTACAACACCAACATATTCATGTCCGGTAACCATTGGAACGGGAATAGTTTTTTGAGCCCATTCATCCCAGTTATAAATATGAATATCTGTTCCGCAGATGGATGTTTTTTTTATCCGGATCAATACATCATTTATTCCCGGTTCAGGAACAGGAACTTCATCAAGCCAGATGCCGGGCTCTGCGTATTTCTTTACAAGCGCCTTCATTTTTTTCATGCATAATCCTCTGGTTTTGCCCGAAGATAAACAGCATTGATTCAGAATTTTAATCTTCAGGATTATTATGAAATGGAATATTTATTATAATAATTCCTTGATGTTTTATTTGTGATAGTAAAATTATGGAAAAAAGATTCTTAATAATACAGCTTAACTTTGGATTAATTTAGAAATGAGGAACTGGAATGATAGTGGATTGGAGTAGTGGAAGGTTGGAATACCAGGATGGGGAATCTGGTTTGGAGAGTAATTCATCCATTCCTCAATTCGCAAATTCCCGCTTGTTTATCTTTTTTGCCTTATCTAATTTTCATCAACTAAACTAACACTTTTGTAACGATATTCCCTCTTAATTCAGTCCATCTTAAAATTATGAAATATGCTCTTTTAATCTTCTTTATCTTAAATATTAATCTTACAGCACAAAAGAAATTTTTTTATACAGGAAAAGATTACGGAAGTGAATCTCTGTTAAATCCTATCAGCCTTATAATTAATGGCGGATATGACGTTACACAGCTTCAGATGATTACAAACAGGATTAACGATCCCGAATTTAAACATAAAGCCAGGGTTGTGTTTAATAATCTTGCCCATCCTATTGAAAGCATTAAACAATACGGAGTATCAAAATTTATTAAAGGAGAGTTTCTTCCTTTAAGCTGGGATAAAGGAAATATGCAGTGGATTCCAAATTACCAGCAGCATTTAATTGGCGGAGGAATGCTTTACACAGCAATGAAAGAATGGTATGAATATCATGGCTTTCCGGTTCCATGGCTGTTTTCATCAATCACTGTTATGTCCCAGCATTTGCTTAATGAAATTGTTGAGTCAGGCGCTCATGAAGGCTGGAGTGTGGATGAAGTTTCTGATTTTTATTTTTTTGATCTTGGTGGAATTATACTTTTCAGTTTTGATAATGTAAATGAATTTTTTAGTGAAGAATTAAATCTCGCTGATTGGTCTCTGCAGTCTGCAATAACATTTCCAAATGGAAGAGTAAATGCCGGGCAGTATTTTTCAATTAAGTGGAAATTTCCTTTCTCAGATGATTACTCTCTTTTTTACCGCTATGGAATGGGAGCGCTGTTTGGTGCTTCAAAAAAAATAAGTGATGAAGATAATATCTCAGCAGGGATAGGATTTAAAACAAAACACCTTGTTGATGTTGGCGCTAACAGGCAGCGTACTATTGAAACAAGCTGGCATGCGGGAATTTTTTACGATAGAAATAATTCGCTTCTTGCTTCGATTGTATTAAGCGGAGTTAAAGAATATTTCTGTATGATTGATGTTTATCCCGGCATAATAAAGTTTAATAACTTCTCACCCGGTATCTGGACTGTTATTGGCAGAAACGGAAATTTTATGCTGGGATTAAGCACGCGTTATGTTTTCAGCATTGGGTATGAATTTGGCGGTTAGGATATTTAAATCCCAATGAATTTATTTGTAAACTTCCACAAAGTGCTTTAAAAGAAACATTAAACAAAATTAATGCTCTGCAAAATTTTTAGTATAGTTTACTTATTCTTTACTTTATTTACCGCTCTTATCATTGCATCTACAGACAATCTTACATCATCTTCAGTTGTAGCCCATGATGAAACACTAATTCGCATTGCTGTTTTCCCCTGCCATTCAGTGCCGCCGCACCAGCATGTACCATCTTTCTGAATTTCCTCAATAACTTTTTTAGTTTCATCCGGAGTTCCGAAGGAAACAAGCACCTGGTTTAAAACAACTTCATTAAGAATTTCAAATCCTGCTGCGGATAAATCATCAGCAAACATTTTTGCATATCTGCATGTACGATCAACTAAATCGGTAAGACCTTTTCTGCCGAGAGAATATAGTGCAGCCCAAACCTCAACACCTCTTGAGCGTCTTGATAACTCAGGAGAATATTGAGATGGTTCACGGTGTTCTCCCTGCGGTAAATAAGGTGCGGCAAGTGAAAGTGCTGATCTCAGATTATCAGGGTCCTTTACAAATGCCAAACCGCAGTCATAAGGAACGTTCAGCCATTTATGTGCATCAGTTGCCCATGAATCTGCCTTCCGGACTCCCTCTGTTAAATAATTTTTTGAATCAGCTGCAGATGCCCACAATCCAAAAGCGCCATCTACATGAACCCAGGCATTTGAGTCATGAGCCATATCGCAGATTTCATTTATAGGATCGAATGAACCGGTATTTACATTGCCTGCCTGCACACATACTATAGCCGGAGAATTTAATTTCGGAAAATGATCAGCGCGCATTCTGCCTTGATTATCTACTGGAACTGTAACAACTCTTTTCCTTCCTAATCCCAGCAAACCTAATCCTCTGAATAAAGTGGGATGTGCCTCTTCACCAACAACAACTGTAATTTCCGGCGCACCGAATAATCCATCGGATTCAACATCCCAGCCTGCTTCGTTTAATACTGAATGCCTTGCAGCAGCAAGTGCAGTAAAGTTTGCCATTGTAGCGCCTGTTACAAATGCACCGCCGGAATTTTCAGGAAGTTTAAGTACATCAAGCAACCATTTTAGGCATACTTCTTCAAGAACAGTTCCAACCGGTGAACCGGCAAATAATCCGCAGTTCTGATCCCATGCTGTTGAAAGCCAGTTAGCTGCAACGGTTGCAGGCAGTGAACCGCCAATCACAAATCCAAAGAATCTCCTCCCTGAAATCCCGATTGTTGCTGGTGAGCCATATTTATCAAGAAACTCAATTACTTCTTCAGCAGCAACAGGAGAATCCGGAAGTTCAAAATCAAATTTTTTAAGATTTGAAATTGCTTCATCTGATGGTGCAACTGACCTGGTTAAAATTTCTTCTCTGTACTGCGCACTTCTTTTGGCCGTATTAATTAACAATTCTTTCATATTATTACCTTAATGGATTGAATAAAAGATTGAGGATTATCTTAAGGATTTTAAAAGGAAGGTGAAAGAAGTTTTTTATAATTAAGATAAGCAGCACTAACAATAAAAATTCACTGCTGTGTAATAATGCGAAGTTACAATAAAAAAAATCCCCGGAAGTTTTTGAATGCCGGATTCATACTTCCGGGGTGAAAATCCAAACTTACTTTACATCTTTATCTTTTATCAGGATAAGGAGGAATTGGTAATTTTTTAGGCGGATTATTTTTCAATTCTTCAAGAGCTTGCTGAATTGCGCGGTTAAGCTGTTCATCAATTCCGGCAAATTCTTTAGCAGGATCATTATCAACTACAATATCCGGTTCAACGCCAACGCCTTCAATCATCCATTCACCTTTATCAAAACTATAGCGGCTGAATTCCGGCCTGTTTAAATAACCGCCATCAAGCAATGGAAGAGTGCCGCGAATTCCTACAACACCGCCCCATGTACGTTTGCCGATAGTTTTGCCGAGATTATAATGTTTAAATCTGAAGGAGAAAATATCACCATCTGATGCGGAGAATTCATCAATCAATGCTACTTTAGGTCCAACGTGCATTCCGCCGGGCTCATAGAAAGAACTTGTATTTCTTGCAACGGTATACATTGCTGCTTCTCTTCTTAAACGTTCTATAATTTGAGGTGAAACATTACCGCCTCCGTTCCCGCGTACATCAATTATAAGTGCTTCCTTCATTAACTGCGGATAATAATATTTTACAAATTCATTTAATCCTTTCGGACCCATATCAGGAATATGAATGTAACCAACTCTTCCGTCTGTTGCTTCATTCACTTTATTAATATTATCCTGAACCCAGTTGTAGTAATAAAGATCAAGAACAGAATTAGTTGGAATAACTACAGTTTCATGGCTTCCATTTAAATCCGGTGATGAGTTAACAGTTAATGTAACCTGTTTATCGGCAGTGTTAACAAGTGATTCATAAATATTATTCATATCCTTTGTTGATTTTCCATTCACCGCTAAAATATAATCACCTTCTTTAACATCAACACCAATATCTGTAAGAGGTGATCTTACACTTTTATTCCAGTTTTGTCCATTAAGAATCTTTTCAATCTTATAATAGCCTGAATTATCCCTTGAAAGCTGCGCGCCAAGCAATCCCATTTGAATGCGCTCGGCTTTTGGATAGTCTCCGCCGCCAACATAAGCATGACCAGCACTTAGTTCACCAATCATTTCACCAATTATGTAGGTAAGATCAGCCCGGTGATTAAGATACTCAACAAGCGGTTCATAATTTTTTCTGACTGCTTCCCAATCAACTCCGTGCATGTTTGGCGCATAAAAGAAATCACGCATCTGCCTCCATGCTTCATTAAATATCTGTTTCCATTCAGCGTAATGATTTAAATGCACCTTCATATCAGAAAGATCAAGCTTTTCTTTTAATTCAATTTTCTGATTTGGAAGATCAATTATTGCGTAGCTTCCGTTTTGGCTCACTAACATTTTTTTCTTATCGGCGGAAATTTCAAATCCGTTTATATCACCAAGTTCAGTTTCCTTTTGTTTTTCAAGATCGAACATTAATAATTTGGTTTTTTCATCGTTGGTTCCGTTTCTGCTGTAATAAATTTTATTTCCAACAGAAGCAATGCTATGATAATTTGCCGCAGAAATTGGAAGTTCAAGAACTCTTTGAGATAATCCGTCAGCATCAATTTTAACTGAAACTTTATCATCCTTTTTTTCTTCATTTTTCCTTTCAGATTTTTCATCATCAATTTTTACTTCATCACTCTTTGGTGCAAAAGGAGATTGGGTATCCTTTGTTAAAGTAATTAGATAAATTTTTGCCATATCCTGGTATATATGATTCCATTCTGTCCAGCCGTAAGTTGGAGTAAAAGTTCTGCTTGAAACAAAGTAAAGATATTTTCCATCCTCGCTGAATACAGGATTTGAGGAATCATACCAGCCTTCGGTTGCTTCAATAGTTTTACCGCTTTCCAAAGAATAGATATAAATTTTTGTCATTACATCTTCTTCGGGTTTGCTGTAGGTAATCCATTTACTGTCGGGAGACCATGAGTATTCGCGGATTTCAAACGCAGCGGCTGATGCAACTTCTGTTACTTTTTTGGTATCAATATCCACGTAATATAATTTCTGATTTCTGTCTGCCCACATTAATTTTTTACTGTCAGGAGACCAGTAAGGCTGATACTTATAATTTGAACTTCCGCTTGTAATTTGAATTGGTTCTGAAAGTCCGTTTTGTGCTTCAATATAAATTTCATCTTCACCGGATTTATCCGATATATAAGCAATCCATTTTCCATCCGGAGACCATTTTGAATTTCTTTCATGTACACCTGAAGTTTCAGTAAGATTTCTTGTGTTGCCGTATTTTGCAGGCACGGTAAAAACATCACCACGTGCACCAAAAAGTGCGCGGCTGCCATCAGGAGCAATTTCATAATTTGTAATCGATTTGCTTACATCCACCCATGTGCTTCTGCCGGAATCAAAATCTTCATTAATGTAGATTGTAACTTTCTCAGCTTTTTCTGCTGCAAGATCAAAACGGTAAATGTAACCGCCGTTTTCAAACACAATTGCATCATCACCAAGCGAAGCAAACTTCACATCGTAATCAACAAAATCAGTAAGTTTTTTTGTTTCTTTTGTTGAAAGATCAACAGAAAATAAATTCATGCGTTTATCTCTGTCAGAAAGAAAATAAATTTTGTTGCCGCTCCACATTGGTTCAATATCCTGCGCGGGATTATTGGTAACATTTGTTGTTTGTTTAGTTTCAAAATCATAAATCCAAACATCATCAGCCATTCCGCCTCTGTATCTTTTCCAAGTTCTGAATTCACGGAAAACTCTGTTGTAAGCAAGTTTTTTAAGGTCGGGAGAATATGAGCAGAATCCTCCGCGCGGAAGCGGAAGCTGTTCATGCAGACCGCCGTTTATAGGTGCAAGATAGAGATGGCCTTTAAAATCATTAAACTCCTTCATGCGTGATCTGAAAATAACATGATCATTTCCTTTCCATCCCATTGTAATATTGTTTGGTCCCATTCTATCTGAAATATCATCTCTTCCAACAGTTGCGGTGTAAGTAATTCTTTTTGGAATTCCTCCCTGAGAAGGCATGATGTAAACTTCCGTGTTGCCGTCATACTGTCCGGTAAAAGCAATTGTTTTACCATCAGGAGAAAATCTTGGGAATGATTCGTAGCCGACATCGTTTGTAATTTTGCGCGCAGTTCCCCCGGAAGATGAAACCGTGTAAAGATCGCCTGCATAAACAAACACAATTTGATTGCCGTGAATTGCGGGGAACCTGAGCAAACGCGCTTCCTGCGGGAGTAAAACGCCGCTGAACAAAATTAAAATAAAAAGAAAAAGGAATTTTCGCATAACTTTTCCTTAATGAGTAAAAATAAAATTGTTATAAAATTATTGGATTAAGCAATATTATACAACTGAATTATGATTAAGGTAAATAATTAAAGAGAAATAAAAATCATGAAATTTTTGTCTAATTATTTTTCAGCCTGAATTCAGTGAATAAGAAAAATAAATTATTGACATTTCAACTGGATAATTTTAATTTGATGAAAAAATCGGGGAGTTTCCTATCGAACTACCAGAAGTTCATATCTTAGCAGCAAAATCGGAAGTAATTCACGATCTAAAAACTTTTAACAATACAAGAAAATTAGTTTCACTAAATTCCTTTACTATTAATTTTGAAGATACTTTTGAACATTTACCGAAGAAAGAGCCCCGGGTTTTATTCATTGATGATTTTTCTTTTATTAAAAATAATTTGCTTGAGTTTTTAAATCAACTGCCAAATAAATTTCCATTAACTAAAACAGTATTATATACGGAAAGTACAAATGCAAGATTCTTAAAAAAATGTCTGGATTATAATGTAAAGGGGATGATTTATAAAAAAGGAGATAAAATTCACCATGCTGCCGAAACAATTTTAAAAACAATTGAAATTGTGAACCATGGCTTTATTTGTATTAATAAAATATTTAGTTCAAGAATTTCTATTATTTCATGGGCAAAAGGAAATGATAATTTTAACTTCGATGGCAGTATTAAAAATTATCAACTTATCAAATTGTTAACGCCAAGAGAAAAAGAAACAATATCATATATTAAAATGGGTAAATCAAATAAAGAAATTGCTGAAGCTCTCTATATTTCTGTTGGAACTCTTGAGCAGCATAAAAATAATATAAAGAAAAAATTAAATTTAAAATCAGCAAATGAAATTTTAGGATTTCTTCTTAAAAACAAAAAATATTTTGGTTTATAGTAAAAGCTAAAAATATAGGAATTCTTATATTGTGATTTGCTTTAAACTTTACTTAATTATTGGTATAAATCCTGAAATAAATTAAAACATTCCTTTTTTTAAATAATAGATATACTTTGAAAAAGTTCATTTCTAAAATAATAATAAAAAGTTTTTTGATTTGCTCACTATTTATTTTGGGTCTGATAGTAAATTCCGGTTGCGATAATTCAATTGAACCAATAATTCCCGTTGAGAAAAAACCGTATATGTCATTAAATATCGGGGATATACGGCAGTACTATAGTGATATTGAAAATATTTATCTTCAATTGGAAATTATTGATACTGCTTATAGGAGTGACGGTCAAAAAGTTTATGTAGCTGATTATTCAATTCTTTTACCAGATGGAATATATAAAACAAATGTGTATCATTTTATAAGAGATGGCTATTTTTGGCAAACGGCAATAGATTCAGTTATGGCTCCAGCAGGCAACGAAATTAATCCTTTTATGGAATCTAAAATCATAAATATTTATCCTCAAGATGGTGAAATTTTTTTGAGAACAAAAGGAGTGTCCGAGACTGATAAAGTATTTCATAAAATAAATCTTATTGATTCTTTGGAAACATACGCGCAAACGTTTGAAAATGTTGAAGAATGTGAAATTATTGATGCTGATACTTTACGAAATATTTGGCTTTATTATGCACCTGACTATGGGCACGTTGGAACTTTAATTACAAATCCAAATGGAGTTGCGAAAATAAGTTTAACTTACATCAAGGTAGGCAATAGTGAATTGGGACAATTTGTTTCATTCAATTCAAATAATAATATTCCTTTAATTGATGAGATGCCAAATATAATGGGGTATTTATTTTTTGAAGAATTCAGTAATTATACAAAAAGTAAAAAATGAAAAAGTATGTAATATTTTTTATTGCAATTTTGTGTTCTATGGTTTTTTCACAGGAAAATGATAAGAATAAAATTTTTTCGATATCTAACTTTAGCCTTTTTAGCGGGATAAATTTTGATAAAATTTCTAACGTGCATGGCGCTTTTTATTTTGAGGGAGGAACTAATTTTACAAAATCACTGTATGGTAATTTATCATTTGGATATGAAATTATTTTTAATAAAGGGAAAAAATGAAAAAAATTATTTTATTAGTAGTTCTTTTCATTCCAGTTATTTCTTCAAAAACTGATCATGAGCACCTAAAACCACCATTCTCTGAATTTAATTTTGCGTTATATGGAGGAATTAATTTTAATGTCTTAAAAGGAAGCGGCGGATCATTAGCATTGGAAGTAAATTCGAATCTCACGGATGAATTTAGACTTAAATTATCTTTGGGCTACTCCAGAACGTATTCTCTTGAATCCTACCATGTTAAAACGTTTTCTTATGATGAATTTCCGGGCATTCCACCTTTTTTTCAGACCGAAGAATATGATGTTATCAAGAAAGGATATGATAATATTTCCACAAGCTTAGGAATTCAATATATTTTTAATTTCAAAAATATATTTCCATATATATTTTGTGAAGGCGGCTATAATATAATAGGTACAAAAATTTATACTTCAAATATTGAAAGTAGGGGTTATAAATCAATTGAGGAAGTTCCCGAAGACTTTAGAAAAAAGCATGTAGAAGAAATTATAGGAGACTCATTCAGGATGGGAATTGGTACCGGAATATTATACCCAATTACATCTTTATTAAGGCTTGATTTTAGGTATTCATATCATATAGATAATAGAATAATTAATGTTCACCAATTTATGGTTGGAATTCTTTTTTTGAGTAAGTAATTAGATATAAAAAAATAATCCTCGGCGTTGGCGGCACCGAAGGGTTAGTGCAAACAATTTTTGACAGAAAATAGTTTTCAAGCTGTCAATATGTTTACACTATAATATATAATTCCGCCATACATAAATATTAATGGAGGTCTAAGGTGAATAAATTTTATTTTTTTCTGATCTTCATTATTAGCTCAAGTTATTGTACTTATTCGCAGGGTATTTACTTTTGGGATCCTGACGATCAACAAACATTTTACTCAGGCAACCATTTTGCGATAAAAGGTGCGGCTGTTATAGGTTATGTAATGGGGCAAGCACCTTATCTTTATGTTTCAGAATTTAGAGCAAGCATAGACGCTGGAAGTGAGCATGCAGGAGGAACAGGCAGTTTTATCGTAACTCAAGCAGGAGCTCATATAGTTGATGGTAGAGCATGGGCTATGGATTGGCTGTCAGGGACATCTTATCAGTGGTATGAAGTTTCGGGTTATCTTACAGTTTATGTAGTTGATAATGATCCACCATCTACACCGCAAGGTCTACAGATTAGTCAAAGTGGCAGTAATCATCCAATACTCAATTGGACGCTGAATTCCGAATTGGATATAAGTCACTATGAGGTTTGGAAAAAAGGAGGGAATGAAGGGGGTGATTGGCATTTAAAAACAACTACCACTAGTAATAGTTATGAAGACCCAAATGAAAGTGTCGTTGATGGTCCATATCAGGCTAATGAGGGTGATGCTTATTATAAAATTAAAGCTGTAGATATTAATAATAACTATTCACAATTTAGCAGCCAAGTTGACATGAGAATAGCTTTAGACCCGCCTCAAAAAATTGCATCAAATAATAGTAATAAACCTAATAAATATTTTTTATCCCAAAATTTTCCTAACCCATTCAATCCCTCGACAAACATTTCTTATCAAATAAAGGAAACGGGATTTGTAACATTAAAGATTTATGATTTACTTGGTAGAAAAGTAGCAGATTTAGTTAATGAAGTTCAAGAAAACGGTCAATACTCTGTAATGTTTAATGCAAGCGAATTGCCCACGGGAGTTTACATTTATTCATTAAGAGTGAATGATTTTGTTCAAAATCAAAAAATGACTTTAACAAAATAATAAATAAAGCAAAGGGGACATTAATAGATGTCCCTATTTATTCTATGACAAAAATAAATATATTCATATTCTCAATTTTTTTAAATCTAATGATTTTAAATACTGGATATTCTCAGAATTTTATCAATTCTTATAAATTGTTTAAAAATCCTGATCATTTAAAAGATACACTTCATGATGATTTATTCATAAGCTCCCAAAGTTCCATTCTTAATACAGATCTATTTATTGACAGTATGATTATAATTCGAGTGAATAAAATAAAAATCAAATATGAATATACTTATAATAATTACGATCAAATCTCCGAAGTTAAAATTTATAATACAATTAATAACAAATATGTACCTCAATGGTTAATTAAGAATATTTATAACAGTTCAAATAAATTGGTATCTGCAATTACAAAACAATATGTGGACAATAATACGTTACTTAACTATTCTCGGACAGATTATTTTTTTTATTCAAAACTGAACAGAGAAATAGAAATAAGACAATTTTGGAATGGAAATCAATGGGAGAATTCTGCAAGAAATACATATCAGTATGATGCGCATAAAAATATTATTAGTTTTTTATTAGAAGAATGGGTTAACGATGAATGGTTAAATGTGTATCATCAATTATATTCATATCTAAATGACAAATATGTATCATCTACAATGGTCCAGGAATGGGAAGATATGAGTTGGGTAAATAAATATAGGGGCTTTCATGAATATATTAATAAAAATGGTTTAAAGATTAATTTATCAATCGGTGAAATATGGAATGCTAATCAATGGGTTAATTTTACTAAGAGAATATATGAATATGATGAATTTGGCAATAATGTAAGAAAAAAAAATTTTGTTTGGACTGAAAACGGATGGAGTGATTATGATAGAATTAGTATTTCCTATAATGAAGAAAATTACTTTGATTATGGAAAGTATGAATTATGGAAGGATAATGAATGGATACCTTACAATGGAATGATCTTTGTGGAAATTCCAAATGGAATAATATTAGGGGAATATGGTCACGAGATTTTTATCTATTATGATTTTCTAACTCGTATTGATGAGAATAACGGATTAATTACAAATTATGATCTATTTCAGAACTTTCCCAATCCATTTAACCCTGTTACTCACCTAAAATATTCATTAAAAGAAGATGGTTTTGTTTCCATAAAAGTTTATGATATTCTTGGAAATGAAATTACAACTCTTGTTAATGAACAAAAAGCAAAAGGGATTTACACAACAGAATTTAATGCGGCAAACCTGCCAAGCGGTGTTTACATATATACAATTCAGGTTAATGATTTTTCTGCAGTTAAGAAAATGGTTTTAACAAAATAAAGCTTCAGGTTTAAGGCTCTCATTGCAAGGGAGCCTTATTTTTTCGCACTCTTTTTTACTGCTTTAATTTTTCCTATATTTTTTTCTAATTAAAATATAAATCTTTATGAAACGTTTATTTTTAGTTTTGTTTTTATTTCTGCTGTTCAAAAATAATCCGGCGCAAATTGTTTCCGGAGAAAATTCTTCCTTTTCAGGCGGCATAACTTTGGGAATTCCTTCCGGATAAATCCAACTTTATCTTATACATTTAATGATTTTAATATTACTGTTTCCGGCGGTTATTGGTTTAACGGCAAAGGAGTACGTGCAGATATTTCTTATCCCGTTTATAGAACAACAGATTTTCTTCATTCAGTTTCATTAACGTATGGGTTCGTTTCATTGGAAGAAAATAGAACCGGTTCTTTCTGGGGATATTTTGCTGGTAAATATGAAGCAGGAGATAGATTTACTTCAAACTTTACCGGCTTTACATACAAACTAAACTGGAAAAGTTTTTATCTTCAAACAGGACCAATGTGGGGAGAAAATGCATTTAAACATCCGAGACTGCTTTTTTGGGCAGGCTGGTTATTTGAACTTTAAACAAAAATTAAATAATACTATACAACGCAAAATCTTTTTCATTGCCGCTTTTGCTTGAATCACTATAAACCTTAATCATATCTTCAAACCATCCGGGTTCAATATCATTCAGGAGAACAGTAGCTTTCAGCCAGTTTAATTCATCTGCATGATCAGTGTCATCGGAGAAAGCGAGTTTCAATCCATCCGATATAAATGATTTTGCAATCTTGATGTTGGAAAATTTAATAGGTTCTTCACTAATGTATTTGTTGGCGAGAAGCCCGCGGATAGTTTCTTCATAAAAATCAGATGCAAAGCCTAAACGCTCTGCAATGCTTTTAATTATTTTCTTTTCTGCTTCAAAAAGTTCGTTATCTTTTCTTGCAATAATTAATAATCCTTTTAAGTAATTGCTTTTATCTATAACCGGAATTTCCATTTCACCCTGTTTATTATTGAAATCTAACATAGTAAAAAATCCAATATGGAAAAATTCATTTAATTTTACTCACATAAATAATTTCAGTTAAATTAGTTAAACAAATGAAATTGAATCTTATCTTACAAAATTAAAGAGTAGAAAAATGAAAATAATATTTTACCTGATTTGCTTTTGCTGTACCGCTGCAGCACAGGATTGGACGACAAAATTTGAGAGGTCTGATTTTCTTGAAACTGCACGATACGATGAATCAATAAATTACTTTAAACAGCTTGCCGATCATTCCGAATATGCTGAACTGATAACATTTGGTGTTTCACCTCAGGGAAGAGATTTGAAATGTATAATTGTTTCAAAGGATAAAGCTTTTACTCCTGCGGATGCAAAGAAAACCGGCAAGCCCGTTATACTTCTTATAAACGGAATTCACTCAGGTGAGATTGAAGGAAAAGATGCATCAATGATTTTGCTGAGAGAAATTTTAATTACAAAAGAAAAAGATAAAATGCTTGATGATGTTATTCTTTTGATTGTTCCAATCTTTAATGTTGATGGGCATGAAAGAGCAGGTAAATATAACAGGATAAATCAAAACGGGCCCGTGGAAATGGGCTGGCGTACAACGGCGCAAAATCTGAATCTTAACCGTGACTGGATGAAAGCTGATGCTCCTGAAATGAAGGCCATGCTTAAATTATTTTCTGCATGGCTGCCTGATTTTTTTATAGACAGCCACACAACCGATGGTGCTGATTATCAGTATACTATTACTTATTCAATTGAAACTGAACAGGATGTATATGAAGGCACTTCTGAGTTCAATAAAAAATATATTTCATACATGGAAGAGGAGCTTGAAAAATCAGGTTACCTTTCATATTCATACGTATATTTTATGGATTGGCAAAAAGGTTTTGAGAGCGGTTTAGCAGGCGGAATTGCTTCTCCGCGTTTTTCACATTCATATGCAGCAATTCAAAACAGACCCGGATTATTAATTGAAACTCACATGCTTAAACCATATAAGGAAAGAGTTTTCAGTACTAAAAAAGTAATTGAAACTATAATTGAATTCACTTCAAAACATGCGGATGAATTAATCAATCTGAATAAAGAAGCCGATGAAAAAACAATAAAAAAATATCTGGATGAAAAAGAATTTTATCCGCTTAACTTTTCAATTACGGATAAATCAACTACAGAAAAAATAAAAGGCAAAGCTTATACAAAAATGCCGAGTGAAATTTCGGGAAAGGAAAAAATTGTTTACTCAAACCGGGATACTGTTTTTGATGTTCAGTTTTACAACGATGTTTTTGTAAAAGATTCTGTGCAGGCTCCGCAGTTTTATCTTATACCAGGAGAGTGGAAAGAGATAGTTGAAAGAATGAAACTCCACGGAATTGAAGCAGAAGAATTGAATGCACCTGCTGAGTTTAATATTACAAGATATAAATTCAATAATGTTAAATATGATTCAGCATCTTTTGAAGGAAGGAACAGAGTTAATTTTGAAATTGAATCTTATACGGAAACTGTAACTATGCCTGCAGGAACTTATAAGGTAAATACTAATCAGAGAACGATTGGAGTAATTCTGCATCTGCTTGAACCTTTGGGAGAAGATTCATTTTTAAAATGGGGATTTTTCAATTCAATTTTTGAAATGAAAGAATATTATGAGGATTATGTGATGGAAAAAACTGCTGAAGAAATGCTTAGAAAAGATCCTGAACTTAAAAAAGAATTTGAACAGAAATTAAAATCAGATGAGAATTTCAGAAATGATCCGGATGAACGGTTAAAGTTTTTCTATGTTCGTTCGCCATATTTTGATAAGAATTACTGTGTTTATCCAATTATGCGGATTGAAAAGTAGTTATTCCAAATTAATTAAAAATCATAGTTTATAATTAGAATTTTTTTATTCATAAATTTCATTATTGATTTTTACAAAAATAGAATTACAAATTTTATAATGAGATATATTCTCATTTAAAAGGGAGAAATGATATGAAAATAAGAATTGAAACCGACAGCATGGGACAAATAAATGTTCCCGCTGAAAAATATTACGGCGCACAAACAGCCCGTTCATTAATGAACTTTAAAATCGGCGGAGAAACTTTTCCGCGGGAATTAATAAGAGCATTTGGAATATTGAAAAAAGCCGCTGCAATTGTAAATAAAGAATTGGGAATTCTTCCCGCAGAAAAATCCGATTTAATTGTAAAAGCAGCCGATGAAGTAATTGAAGGAAAACTTGATGAACATTTTCCGCTTGTTGTCTGGCAGACCGGCAGCGGAACTCAAACGAATATGAATGTGAATGAAGTTATTTCAAACCGTGCAATTGAACTTGCCGGCGGTGAAATGGGAAGTAAAAAACCAATTCATCCAAATGATGATGTAAATAAAGCACAGTCTTCAAATGATACTTTTCCTACAGCAATGCATATTGCCGCAGTTGAAGAAATTCACCGAAGATTAATTCCAATGGCTGCCAAATTAAAGGATGCGCTTGAACAAAAAGCCGATGAGTTTAAAGGAATTATAAAAATCGGCAGAACACATTTAATGGATGCAACTCCGTTAACATTGGGCCAGGAATTTTCCGGTTATGTTCAGCAGATGAAAAACGGTTTGGAAAGGATTGAAGCAAGCCTGCCGCATTTGTATGAACTTGCTTTAGGAGGAACCGCAGTTGGGACCGGATTAAACACCCATCCGCAGTTTGCAGAAAAAGCAGCAGAAAAAATTGCTGAGTTAACCGGAAAGCCTTTTGTATCAGCCAGGAATAAATTTGAAGCGCTTGCTGCTCACGATGCATTAGTTGAATTCCACGGTGTACTTAAAACTCTTGCCGCATCTTTAATGAAAATAGCAAATGATATAAGATGGCTTGGCAGCGGACCGAGAAGCGGAATCGGTGAACTTCTGCTTCCTGAAAATGAACCGGGAAGTTCTATTATGCCGGGAAAAGTAAATCCAACCCAGTGTGAAGCGATGACAATGGTTTGTGCGCAGGTTATGGGGAATGATGTTGCTGTTAACTTTGGCGGCGCAATGGGAAATTTTGAACTGAATGTTTTTAAACCTGTAATAATTTATAATGTGCTTCAGTCAATCCGCCTTCTTTCAGATGCATGTGAGAGCTTTACAGATCACTGTGTTGACGGAATTGCCGCAAATGAAGTTAATATTAAAAAACATGTTCAGAATTCACTGATGCTTGTGACTTCTTTAAATCCGCACATAGGTTATGATAACGCGGCAAAGGTGGCAAAGAAAGCACACAAAGAAAATAAAACATTGAAGGAAGCAGCCATTGAACTTGGTCTTCTTACAGCAGAAAAATTTGATGAAGTTGTAAGACCGGAAAAAATGATTGGACCGGCTGAGAAGTAAGAATTACTTCTTAATGTTTTGGAAATAGATTATAAGAACAGAAAAGTAAATGTGGATTTAGAGAAAATCTACAATAACATTGATATTGCAGAAACACTTTCAAACCTTACAGGGAAATGGATTAAACAATTAAAAATGAAAAATGAAAAATTAAAAAGTGTTGTTTTTGAAGATGGAAGTGAAATTTATGTTGATGATCTGGATCATAAATTAATCAAGCCTCTGATCTGGTGGGATTAACTAAATCATAAACCGTTTAAACGGTTAAAAACCTGAAACTTACTTTTTTCAAGTGACGCTTCAGGAATGTCTGAGGGTTATAGAAAATATTGGTTTGATAATGTTAGCAAATTTTTAGATTAGTTTTATCAATAATGAGGCAGTTAAATTTTCTTCTTCCGGAGAGATCATCATGCATTTTCGGTTTTTTTATTTGTTAATTTGTTTTGCAATTATTTCATTTATTTCATGTGAAGATGATGATAAGCTGAAACAAACCGGAACAGTTCAGTTCATTGAACTTGAAGGCGGCTTTTACGGAATAATTAGTGATGATGGAAATAAGTTTGATCCGATAAATCTTGATTCAGAATTTCGTGTTGATGGTTTAAGGGTGGAATTTGAATACAAAAAAGCAAATGGTCAGGACAGCTTTCATATGTGGGGAACAATAATTGAAATTATTTCTATCAGAAAAATTTAGCAGCCGTAACAAAAAGAAATTCGAACAAAACTAATCATCATTTGGAAACCTGGAACGGAATAATATCTCTGCTGATTGCCTGTATTGAACTGATACTGCTGGTAAATATTTTAGCATTGGCAGAAAAGAACAAAACCAGCAGATCAGGAATATTGATAATTGCTTTATTATTTTGCTATCAGCTGATTGAATTTATAATCTGCCACTTTAATTCTGAAGCTCCCGCGCTTATCTACACCGCTTTTGTTATTATTTCATTTTTGCCGCCGCTTAGTTTTTATCATTCTGCTAATCTTATTCGTGGTGGATTCTCTTCAAGATTAAAATTGATTTTTCTTCCTTCAATATTTTTTTCCTTACTTTATTTATTAATGATTGATGATTTTGATGTAACTGCCTGTTCTGTATTTTATGCATCGTTTAATTATCCGTTAAGCACCTTGTTTGGAATATTTTTTTATTTGCCTGTTGCTGCATCCATGCTTCATTTATATTTGCAGATTAAAAACGAAAAAAGCGGAAAGAGAACTTTTCTTTCAAAAATTATATTAGCCGGGTACATCATTGCTTTACTGCCTGCAGCAGCAGCTTTTATACTTGCAGCATTTGATTCTTATTTTCTATTAAGTATAATTGAAAGCATAACAGGTAAATTTGCTCTTGTTCCGGCATTGTGTATTGGATTTGTTTCTATTTATGGAAGAAAGCCAAAAACTCTCCGCTAAAAAACTAAATTATGTTTGAAACGATTTTAAATATTTATCTCATTATAAATGATAATCACGTTGTAGGGTTCCGTGCAATGGCATACGAAATGGAAGGCGGCGATGATAACAAAATAAATTTTCTTAAAAGCAAGGCCAGAGAGGATTTCAATTCCGCATATCACTTTGATGCTCCATCTGATAAAAACGGAAATTTTATGCCATATAATAAATTTGCAAAACTTGAAAAACGCGGCAGGCATTTTGAATTATTTGAAGAAATATTTTCAAACTTTGATATTCCGGAAAATCCTCTTATATGCGTTACACCCGTGGTTGATGGCAAAATTCTTGCCGGCTAATAATTTCAAACATTTTATTATGATCAGAGATTTAAATCATTTTTATGATGGGGAATAAATGAAATTCAAATTTACGGCGCTCTTAATAATAATTTTTTATTCAATAACTTTTTCAACAGGTAATGAATTGTTCATTTCGGATAAATCATCTTCAAAAAAATCTTTAAAGAAAAAAGAAGCAAAGAAAAATCCTGACAGCTACTACTCAACAAAGAAGCTGGGAGCATTTGTAGAAAATGGAAAAACATATTTCCGTTTATTTACTCCAAATGCTGCAGAAGTAAAACTTGTTACATTTCAAAAAGCGGAAGATGAAACCGGCACTGAATATAAAATGAAACGTGATGAAGATGCTGTTTGGGAGACAGTAGTTGATGGAGAATTGTATGGTTTATTGTATGGATTCAAAGTTAAGCATAAAACTGAATCAGGAGTAACAGAAAAACTTTGTATTGATCCTTACGCAAAAGCGGTTGCAACTTTAAACACTTACTGGAATCCCCGCAAAAGCATTGTTGTAAAAGAAGATAATTATGACTGGGAGGGTGATGAATGGATAAAAAGAGATTGGCGCGATTTAATAATCTATGAAATGCATATTCGTGATATGACCGCTCATTCAACTTCCGGCGCTGAAAGTAAAGGTACATATAAAGGATTGGTTGAACACGGAATAACAGGCGGAATTGATTATATCAAAAATCTCGGTGTTAATACAGTTGAACTTCTGCCGGCGCAGGAATTTGCAAACATTGAGATTCCATTTATGGATTCCTCAAACGGAAGATTTAACACATGGAATCCTTACGAACGGAATCATTGGGGATATATGACAGCGGCATTTTTTGCACCCGAATCATATTACACTGAAAGCACGGACAAAATTAAATGGAATGAATGGCAGGGAAAAGATGCAAGACAGATAAATGAATTTAAAGATATGGTGAAAGCATTTCATAAAGAAAATATTGCCGTGATGATGGATGTTGTTTATAATCATATTTCAGAATATGAAATTGGAAATTTAAAAGAGATTGATAAGGAATATTATTTCCGCCTTGACAACAAAGGTAATTTTATTGCACAAAGCGGAACGGGCAATGATTTAAAAACCGAACGCCCGATGACAAGACGAATGATTGTTGAAAGCGTTTTGTACTGGATGAAAGAATATCACATTGATGGTTTCCGTTTTGATCTTGGTAAATTAATTGATTGGGAAACTTGTGAAGAAATTATAAGAGAAGCTCAGAAAATTAATCCATCAATAATAATTGTTTGTGAACCATGGGGCGGAGGATATGATCCGATGGGATTTTCTCTGCGCGGCTGGGGAAGCTGGAATGATCAGATACGAAACGGTATTAAAGGAGAAAATCCGAACAACGGACTTGGATGGATTTTTGGTAAATGGTACGGGAATAATGATCCGCAAAGAATTAAAAGTTATGTAAACGGAACTTTAATAAAAGATAAATATGGTTTGTTTCAAAAAAAGGAACATTCTGTAAATTATCTTGAATCTCACGATGGCTACACTCTTGGTGATTTTATAAGGATTGGTTTGAATCATGTAAAACCTGATCAGCATGTTGATGCTGATTCAATCATCAAACTTACTCCGCTTCAGCTAAAGCTGAACAAACTTGCCGCAATGTTTCTTCTTACTTCCCAGGGAATTACTATGATTCATGCCGGGCAGGAATTTGCAAGAACAAAAGTAATTGCAGAATCAGATGGTGTTAACAATCCGCATTTTAACAGGATTGATCACAACAGCTATGAAAAAGATGATGTTACAAATTACATCAATTATGAACATGCAAAAGTGAATGAAGAACTTCTTAATTATTATAAAGGATTAATTCAGATAAGAAATAATTACGAAGCATTCAGAAGAACTGATTATGATAAGGTTACTTTTTTTGAAATTGAAGATAATGAATTTGCACTCGCGTATCATCTAAAATATAATGATGATGAATTTATTGTTTTGTTCAATGCAAATCCTGAAATAAAAGAAGAATTTTATTTGCCTCCCGGAAACTGGAATGTTCTTGCAGATGAAAACTCAGCAGGAATAAAAGTGTTAAATGAAATAAGCGGTGCTGTTGTTTTAAATCCTTCAACAGGAATGATATTAAAAAAGAAATGAAGTGAATGAAGATTTATTGAAGGATTACCTGATACCTTTCTTCAAAGATTTTTCAACTGCAAGTTTAAAGCTGCTTAAATTAACCGGTTTATTAAATACGTACTCAATTCCTATATCTGTATAATCCGCAATTATATTTCTATCAAGACCGCTGCTAAGAACAATTACCGGCGGCTTCTGTTTTAAATCAGCTTTTTTCAGTGCAAGAATTAATTCATATCCGTTCATTTCCGGCATTGCGTGATCTGTAATTAAAAGTGCCGGTGAAGATTCCATAATTTTTTCAAGCGCTTCTTTTCCATTTGAGGCGATATCAATATTGTAATCACCTGTAATGCTCTTCAATATTTTTGTGTAAAGAAGTCTGTCAGTTTTATTATCATCAACCAGAAGTATATTAGCTGAAGCAATGGGCAGTAAAAATTTAAATTCAGTTCCGCTGCCGTAAACGCTTTCAACCCAGATTCTGCCGCCATGCTTTTCTATAATTTCCTTAACAAGAGATAGACCAAGTCCGCTGCCTTTTTCACCTGCAGTTCCTTCGGATGTAAATTTGGTATCAATACGGAAAAGATTTTTAAGGTTTTCAGGTTTAATTCCTGTGCCGTTATCTTTTACAGTAAATTCCATAAATCTGATGGAAGTGGATGGGTTTGCATAAATATCAATCTGTCCGCCGGTATGAGTAAATTTAATTGCGTTTGAAATTAAATTATTAAATACCTGCAGTATCAGATTTTTATCAATGAATACAAATAGTTCATCCTTGATATAATGATTTAATTGTATTGCTTTCTGAAATGCAGTACCGCTTAACGCATTGATTGAATTTTCAATTGTCTCTCTTATATCTACTCTTTCAGGCTCGAATTTAATTCTGCCTGTTTGCAGCCTTGTCCAGTCAAGAAGTGAATTTACAAGCGCCAGCATTGATTGAGATGATTCTCTTATAAAAGTAATGTACTGTCTTTTTTCGTTTTCATCCAATCCTTCATCGTTCAGCAGCAAATCAGTAAATCCTAAAATTGAAGTAAAAGGTGTGCGGAGATCGTGAGAAATAATTGAAATGAATTTATCTTTTGTTTCATTCAGCTTAACAAGATTTTCAGTTGAACGGCTTAACTCTTCTTCAGCGCGTTTGCGTAATGTAATATCGCTGACCAAACCATAAATCTTTTGAACCCTGCCGTCACTGCTTCTGTTGAAGTTAATTTTATTTCTTACCCAAACTACGTTGCCTTGTTTGTTTATTATTTTAAATTCAAATTCTTCTGCAAGCTGAATACGGCTCTTTAAAATTGTTTTTAATCTTTTCTTAACAAGAGGAAAATCATCCGGATGAACTATTTTTAATATAAGTTTATAATCAGATAGGAAATCTGTCTGTGTATATCCTGTTATCTTTTCAACGGATGATGTATAAAAAGTTGGCTTGAAAAATTTGCCAATACGTTCAAATGTGAAGAGAAAATCATCAATATTTTCTGTAATGCTTTTGTACTTTTCCTCTGATTCTCTGATTACCTGCTGCGCACGTTTGCGTTCTGTTATATCCCGCGTTACAAGTACTTTATAAATTTTATTTTCCGATTCAAAAGCAGCAACAGAAACTTCAATAAAAAAGTTTGAACCATCCGATCTTTTGCCGAGGCATTCAAGTCTGCCGGGCATTTTCTTTTTCTTTTCAACTATCTTTAAATATTCTGCAACAAGGAATGTATCAGTGTTTGCAATCAGATCAAGAAATTCCACGCTTACAAGTTCTTCAATCTTTTCATAACCAAAAATCTGTGCAAATGATTCATTGGCAATAATTATTTTTCCTTCACACTCAACCGCAATTCCATCCTGTGATGATTCAAACAATGATTGAATTATCATCAGATCTTTTTCTGACGATTTTTTCTGCGTTACATCTGTAAAGTAAGCATTGTAGGATTTAAGGTTTTTCTTTTCAGAATAAACAGGTACAAATTTTGCCGATACAAAAAGCTGGTAACCTTTTTTTGTAAGCAGCGGCAGTTCAATATTTTTTGAACTTCCTTTTTCAAATCCTTTAAGATCAAAAACATTTAAACGCAGATATTCACGGTCAATAAAATCAATTATATTTCTGCCGAATATTTCGTCTTCAGAATATCTTAATGAATCAAGAAAAACTTTATTTGCAAAATTAATTGTACCGTCCGGATCAAGATTGCAGATAAGTTCAATTGTTTCTGATATGATACTGCGGAATTTATTTTCTGATTCTCTTAAATTTTCCCACGCTTCAGTTTGTTCTGTAATATCAGAACACAAAACAATTATTGAATTGTTTTCATCATTTGAAAGAGTAAATTTGGCTTCAACTGTTTCTTTGCTGCCGTCCTTCTTGAATATGTTCAGATTGATCTTCCAGAAATTCTTTTGATAAAGTTCTTCTTTTATTTTGTTAAAATATTCTTCATCAAAAATTTCAAGTGCGCTGCCAAAAAACTTATCATTTATTTCTTCCCGGCTAATGCCAAATAATTTTTCAGATGCATCGTTCCAGAAAATTACCTTGCCTTCCCAATCAACAGCAAACAGCGCGTCATTCACGCTTCCGGCAATTTCCCTGTAAAGTTTTAGTGAATCAACTTCTTCTTCAAGATTTCTTTTTTCAAGAACAGATTTTGTTATATCTCTCATTAAGAAAAATACAAACTGCACCTGCCCCTGTTTATTTATAAACGGCTCAAAGCGGCATTCATAAAAAAGCGGGTTGCCGGCAGAAGATGATTCAATAATCATCTCCATTGATGTTCTTTTATTAATTACAGTTTGAAGTTTAAGATTAAATTCACTTAGCTGAGCCGGATCTATTATATCAGTTAAAAAGAAATGCGTTGAGTGAAGATCTGGATAAAGCCTTTTTATTTTTTTTCCATAAGAAAAAAGAACTTCACCTTTTCTATCGGAAATAAAAAGAAGATCATCAAGGCGTGAGAACAAATTTTCAAACGCTTCTGATTTAAGTTTTATTTCATCTACAGTTGCGTGAGAAATTCCAAGGTCTTCAAGAATTACAATTCCGCCGCTGAAAATTCCTTCATTAAACAACGGAACAGCTTTTATAAATAAAGAAATATTTCCACGATCTGCCGTTTTAATATTGCGCAGTTCACGTTCAAAAGGAATTCCGTTTTTAAGTTCTAAAAATTCGGTGGTAAAAGAGATATCAGGCAGAAGTCCGGTTTTTAAAATATTATTGCCATAAACATCGGAGAGATCAATGTTATAAAGTGCGCCAATCTTGATGAAATTCTGATTGAGATATTCAATTTTCCATTGTTCGGAAAATGTAAGAATACCAATCGGTGCTTCCTCAATGGTAAGCCTCAGTAGATCATCAGCAGCGGGTTTATTTTGCTTTTTTGTGATTTTTTCCATTCTGCTTACTTAATACTAACAAATAGTATCAATTATAGTGCTAAAGATTTGCCCGATTTGCTAAAAACGCAGAAGCCCTGAAAATTAAAATTCTAACAGGAAAAATAGCCTTTTTGCCGCAAAAATTTGGCTTTAAATAGGAATAAATGCTATTAAAATATCAGCCGTTTGTCTCAATTTGAGGAAAAATGCAGCGATGGTTCAAATTGGTATAAGTTTATGCACTCAGCCGTTGTTCAAGAGCTTTTAGTTCATCCACAAGTCCGGTAGGTAGTTTCTCACCAAAAATCTTATAATATTCCTTTATCTCTTCAACTTCTTTCAGCCATAAATCATTTTTTACTGTAAGAATTTCTTTAAGGTTAGATTCCGGAATCTTAAGCCCTGAAGTATCAATCGAATCTACTGTTGGAAGATAACCAATTGGAGTTTCAACAGCATTGCCGGAATTATTTTCATCAGAATTACAGCGTTCAAAAATCCATTTTAACACGCGGATATTATCTCCGAAGCCAGGCCACAAATAATTTCCATCGGCATCTTTTCTAAACCAGTTTACGTAAAAAATTTTGGGTAATTTTTCCTCATCAGCAGATTTACCAATTTCCAGCCAATGAGCGAAATAATCCCCCATATGATATCCGCAGAAAGGAAGCATTGCAAATGGATCATGTCTTACCTTGCCAAGCTGTCCTCCGGCAGCGGCTGCAGTTTGTTCAGATGAAACAATTGATCCCATAAATGTACCGTGGTTCCAATCAAAAGATTGATAAACAAGCGGAACAAAATTCGCTCTTCTGCCGCCGAATAAAATTGCAGAGATTGGAACGCCTTTCGGATCTTCCCAGTTGAGGTCAATTACCGGGCATTGATTAGCCGGAGAAGTAAACCTTGAATTAGGGTGTGCTGCTTTTTCAATTGTGCCGTTCGGCCATTGATGACCAAGCCAGTTTTCTTTTATTGGCGGAGGAGTTTCAGTCATTCCTTCCCACCAAATATCACCATCTTCAGTTAATGCAACATTTGTAAAAATTGTATTTGCATGCATTGATAACATAGCGTTCGGATTTGTATCCATAGAAGTTCCCGGAGCTACGCCAAAAAATCCTGCTTCCGGATTAATAGCATAAAGCCTTCCATCTTTTCCAAATTTCATCCATGCAATATCATCACCAACTGTTTCAACCTTCCAGCCGGGGAGTGTTGGTGTAAGCATTGCAAGATTTGTTTTTCCGCAGGCACTCGGGAATGCAGCAGCAAAATATTTTTTTTCTCCTTCTGGATTTGTAATTCCAACTATAAGCATATGTTCAGCCAGCCAGCCTTCTTCACGTGCCATAAATGAAGCAATACGAAGTGCAAAACATTTCTTACCAAGCAAAGCATTCCCGCCGTAGCCGCTGCCGAATGACCAGATTGAACGTTCTTCCGGAAAATGAACGATATATTTTTCATCATTGCAGGGCCATGGAACATCTGTTCTGCCGTTCTCCAGCGGATATCCTACTGAATGAAGACATTGTACGAACGGATCATTACCTAAAACATCAAGAACTTTCCTTCCTATTCTTGTCATTATTCTCATGCTGCAAACAACATAAGGTGAATCAGTAATCTGTACACCAATATGTGAAATATTAGAACCAAGCGGACCCATGCTGAAAGGAATTACGTACATGGTTCTGCCCTGCATACATCCGGAGAATAAATTCTTCAGCACCGCTTTCATCTCAGCCGGATCTTTCCAGTTATTTGTAGGTCCGGCATCTTCTTCTTTTTCACAGCAGATAAATGTTCTGTCTTCCACGCGGGCAACATCTGAGGGATCTGATTGACAGTAGTAACTGTTTGGTCTTTTTTCTTCGTTAAGTTTTTTAAAAGTTCCGTTTTTTATAAGAAGGTTTGCTAACTGTTCATATTCTTCCTGTGAACCATCACACCAATGAATTGAAGCAGGTTTACACATCTCAGCAGCTTCATCAACCCAACTTAATAATTTTTTATTTGATGTTATATTTTCACTTGAAGCCATTAAAATTCCTTTCCGGGAAATTTGAATATCATTAAAATACTTTTGGTATCTTAATGATTAGAAAATCGTATTGTGTTTCGGGGTAAAATAAAATCTGGCTTCTAAAATACGCAAATATGAAAAAGCATCCAATAAATTGATGCTGAATAAAAGTTTAGAGCACATTAACCATCAGGTATTTTTTTGTAATAAATTTAAACCAAGAATTTTATATAACTTCATCAAAAATTTATTCAAAATTGATAAAGAAATTTTTTCAGGCGGTTGGTGCAAAAACAATTAATTTGTTCAGAGAAATAGGTCAGATATCTGAACTATCTTTTGGTATAATCAAAAGTTTTGCGCAAATACCACGCAGCCGCAATTTAATAATGTACCAGATGGAACATATCGGTGTGAATTCACTTCCACTGGTTTTAATCATTGCGGTGTTTACTGGTGCTGTTGCGGCATGGCAGGCTGCATATCAGCTAAAAGGAATTGCTCCGCTTTCATTTTTAGGCGGGGCAACAAGCCGCGCAATAATTACAGAGTTAGGCCCGGTTTTAACCGGAATTGTAATTGCAGGCAGAGTAGGTGCATCAATAGCAGCAGAGCTTGGAACAATGAAGGTTACAGAACAGATTGATGCTCTTGAAACAATGGCTATAAGTCCGGTAAGATATCTTGCAATGCCAAGATTTTTAGCTTCAATTCTAATGATGCCAGTGCTTGTAATTTTTGCAAATGCAATTGCCGTTTTAGGTGCGTACATTGTCAGTAATTATTTTTTGAATGTCTCATTTGCGGTTTTCTTTCAATCCGTAAAACGGTTTTTTATTTTTTCAGATTTTGTTGCAGGAATTGTAAAAGCTGTTTTCTTCGGCGGAGTAACTGCACTTCTCGGCTGCCACATTGGTTTCAGAACAGAGGGCGGTGCAGAAGGAGTCGGGTTATCAACAATACGTTCATTTGTTTTATCAGCAGCTTTAATTTTGATTTTGGATTATGTTCTGTGGATGCTTTTGTTTTGATATGTGACTGCCTGCCTTATTTATATAATGGATTTTATATTTTTTAAACTGCCGGTTTAGCTGATCATTTTCTTATCCGGTTTTAAATTCTAACAAGCATTACCTTCACCGGAATACAATTGAAGATTCTGATTTCAAAAAGATTTATAGTTAAACTCAGCCAGTGGAGAAGTAAAATTTTTCCTGACAGAGTTTTCATTTTTGTTTTAAGTATTCTGATTGGAGTTCTTGCCGGATTAATTGCAGTTCTTCTTAAAAGCAGTGTTCACACATTTCAGGAATTTCTTATCTCATTCTTCAGCGCAAATTATAACCTTGATTTGTACATACTCTTTCCGATTATCGGATTAACATTATCACAAATTTTTGTGCAGGTTGTAATGAAGGGAAATCTATCAAGAGGAATTGCAAACGTAATTCTTGAAATTTCCAAGAAGAAAGGAATTATTGCCAGCCATAAAATGTATTCACAGTTGGTGAGTAGTTTTTTTACGCTTGGTTTCGGTGGATCAGCCGGACTTGAGGCTCCTATTTCTGTTACGGGTGCGGCAGTAGGCTCAAACATTTCTTCATTCCTGAGAGTTGATGAACGCGAGCGCAAACTTCTGCTTGGCTGCGGTGCAGCCGGAGGAATTGCCGCAATTTTTAACAGCCCGATTGCAGGCGTTCTTTTCGCGGTGGAAATAATTTTATCAGACCTGGTAATTTCTAATTTTGTTCTGCTTCTTGTCTCATCCGCATCTGCAACAGTAATATCTAAAATTCTTTATTCAGGCCAGCCGTTCAAACTTATTACTGAAACATGGGAAATAAATTCTTTGCCGTACTACATTATTCTTGGCTTAATCTGCAGCGGCATTTCTGTTTATATGATCCGAGTTTATTATTATTTCTCTAAACTTTACAGCGGATGGAACAAACCTTACTTAAAAAGTATAACCGGCGGATTAGCGCTTGGAATATTGTTGTTCATATTTCCCGCGTTATTTGGTGAAGGTTATAACATTGTAGAATTTTTATTAGATGGCGATTTTCTTCAGATAACTAATAACAGCCTCTTCTGGCAGTATCAGAACAACATCTGGTTTGTGCTTGTTTATTGTTTTTTAATTATGATGATTAAAATCATTGCCACATCAATAACTGTAAATTCAGGAGGCAATGGTGGAGTTTTTGGTACATCATTATTCACCGGTGCAATGCTTGGATTTATTTACGCACGTCTTATAAATCTATCCGGTATTCACAGCGTAACAGAAGTAAATTACATTGTTGTTGCAATGGCAGGAATTTTAGCCGGCGTAATTCATTCACCTTTAACAGCAATATTTTTAATTGCAGAAATAACCGGCGGCTACGCTTTATTCATTCCGCTGATGGTTGTTGTTTCTTTATCTTATTTTATCTCAATTTATTTTGAGCCATATTCAGCTTATACAAAAGGGATTGCCGAACGCGGTGAGTTTATTCTTTATAACAGAGACAGACTTATTCTTGAAAACATTGCTCTGAGAAAATTAATTGAAACTGACTTCATTCCATTAAAAACAACTGATCCTCTCGGCAAATTCATTGAAGTGATTGAACAATCAACAAGAAATATTTTCCCTGTGCTTGATAATAAAAAAAATCTTGCCGGCATTATTACACTTGATGATGTTCGTGAAATAATTTTTGAAAGGCATTTGTACAATCTTTTGTTAATGCAGGATATTATGAAAAAACCTCCTGCCATAGTTGATGTAAAAGAAAGTACATATAATATTGTTAAAAAGATTGATGACCTTAATGTTTGGAATCTTCCTGTTGTGAAGGATGGAAAATATATCGGCTTTATTTCCAAGAGTAATATATTAAGCCATTACAGAAATCTGCTTATCAAGCAGACTGAAAGAAGAATGTAAAAACTGTTTTATAGTTCCGATAAATTTTTAAGAAATTCTTTTTTATCCTTAAAGGAAAAAAGCTGCTCAACTCTTTCCCTGTTTTTGAATTTACCCGCAATTTCAGATAACAGTTTCAATTGAATCTGCATATCATCCTCAGGAGTAAGCAGTAAAATTATTATTCGTGAATCAAATTTATCTTCCGCTTCAAAATTAATTCCATATTCATTAACAGCAACCGCAGCAACTGGTTTTTTAATTTTGATTTTTGCATGAGGTATTGCAAGATGATTTGCAATTCCTGTTGAAATTAATTTTTCTCTTTTCATTACTTTATCAAATACAAAATCTTTTTCATTATCCGGAATTTTAGAAAGGGAATTTATCAAGTAGGAAATTACTTCTTCCTTGTTTTTAAATGATGTAAAAGAAATTAATTCCGGAGATAAAAGATCAATAAACGATCGTCCTTCCTTTCCTTTAAGAAAGTGGCTCATCAGTGGTGCACTTACAATTGATGTAAACAGTGCCATTATTACAAGCGCTACAAATACGCTTTCGTGTATTAATCCAAATTGAAGAGCGAGCAAACCAAGAATTATTTCCATAGTTCCGCGGGAATTCATTCCAAACCCGATTGCAATGGATTCATTTTTGCTCATGCCGGTCCAGTAAGCTCCCAATCCGCATCCTATTACCTTGCCTGCAAATGAAAGTGCAAGAATAATTAATACAAGCGGCAGGTTAAAATTTGCAATAAAGTTTACAGTTAAACCAATGGATACGAAAAACAACGGTGCAAATATATTTGTTATAAATTGATGTATTACTTCCCGTGTTCTCTCACTTAGATGTGCAGAATCTCCTGCAGCAATTCCAATAATAAATGCGCCAAATATTGCATGTATACCAATGAACTCAGTAAAAGCTGCTCCGAGAAAACCGAGAATTAATATTAAATTTAATACCCCGCCGGGAAATGATAGATTTTTTTGAACCCACGGTAAAATTTTGTGGATTAGTCTTCTTACAAATAAAAGAGTAATTGCAGCAAATACTAATGTTAAAGTGATTGTCTCACCAAAACCAAGTCCGTGCAGTTCACCGCCAATCATTCCAAGTATTATAGAAAATATCAGCCATCCAATAAGATCATTAAACATTGCTGCAGAGATGATTATGTAGCCAATCTGCGTGTTAAAAATTTTTAAATCCATCAATGTTTTGGCAATTACAGGAAGTGCTGAAATGGAGAGAGCTGTGCCCATGAAAAGCGCAAATACAAAACGCATACTTTCATCCTGAATTCCCATATGGTGAGGAAACAGGTACGAAAAACCGAAGCCTGTAAGAAAAGGAAATATTATTCCCATTACTCCGGTTGTTACAGCAGTTTTACCTTGTTTAAGCACAATTCCAAGATCTACTTCAATACCTGAAACGAGAAGAAGCATTATTACTGCCAGGCTTGTAATTCCATCAAGTGCAACTTTTACTTCTGTATTTTGCGGAAATAGGAAGTTAAATGTTTCCGGTGAAATCATTCCCAATACTGTTGGGCCAAGAATAATTCCCGCAAAGATTTCGCCAACAATGGCAGGCTGTTTTATACGGTTAAATAATTCACCGAACAGCTTTGCCGTAAATAACATAACACTTATACTCAGCAGAAATACTACTACGTGTTCGGAAGCCATAGTATTACCTGATGATCAATAAATTGGTGGGAAGATTTTCAAACAGGTATTCAATCTTATTATGAAAGAGCCTGTCCATAAACTTCAATTTTTTAGCCGGACCGGAAACTGCAAATAGATCTGCTCTATTTTCTCTTGCATAATTTCCGGCTTCCCATCCTTCTTTACCATAAAGGCATTTAATTTTTACGGGCAATCCTGTAAGTTCAAGTTCACGCAAATAAAGTTTCATCCTTTCTTCTTCTTCAGCTACCCAGGTTTCGCGCATTCGCTGTGTTTCTTCGGCAGAACCCGAGCCGATAATTGTGCTTGATAAACCGGGAAAATTAAAATCTCTTATCAGCACAAATTCTTCAGCATTTTCAAGCAAAGCAAACTGAAAACTTTTTGTAACGGTTTTTTCATCAGCGGGCTCATAGTCTGTGGTAACAAAAAATCTTTTAAATCTCGGAGCCTGTTCTGCAGGAGATGTTAGAATCAATGTAGAACTTGCAGCTTCACGCATAATTTTTCTTGCCACAGAGCCAATGTAATAGCGCATAAAATTTTCTTTTTCCAATGCACCGGCAACTAACAAATCAACGCCTGCTTCACGGCTGCTTCTTATTATTGCATTCCCCGGATCACCTGAAGCCCAAACAATGGTTAGTGATTGTAAATCAATTCCCGCTTGCGAAATTAACGTGTTCAGTTTTGCCTCATCATCGTAATTCTTCTCTCCAACGTGAATTAAAACAAGCTCCGCATCAAATAATTTTTGGAGTCTCTGAACTTCTTTTAAAAGAGCTTTACCTGTTGGTGAAAAGGTAATTGCAAGTCCGAGTTTGCTAAATATTTTGCTCATATTACAGTAATAATGTTTTGTAGAATTTTTAGGCGTTTTGTCTATTAAATTTGCCTTTGGGGGATTAAGATATAAACTTAACGAGAAATAATCTTAATTTTCTTTGACGAAAATAAAGAAAGGGTGAAGGACGGGCTAAGAAAATCAAATTTATTGCTTATAAACTCTTTTAATATTATTTTCGATTTGCCCGATTCATTAAGTTCTACCCCCCCTTAATGAATCTTGTTGAATGCCCGGTAGCCCTCCACCGGGCATACTTATTTCAATTCTCCCGATTTTTCCGTAATATATATTAATATATTATTCAACGAGTTTAGAGATATCTATGGAAAAGATTCAATATCAGATTCAAGATTCAAAGAAAGTTGTAATTCCTGAAAATCCAGGATTTGGAATTGTGTTTACAAATCATGTTTTTGAAATGGATTACACGCCTGCTGAAGGATGGCATAATCCGGTAATAAAACCTCTTGAGAATTTATCACTTCATCCGGGTACAATGTTTATTCATTACGGTCAAACAATTTTTGAAGGTATGAAAGCCTTCAGAACAGTAAATAATGAAATTGCTGTGTTCAGGCCTGATAAACATTTTGAGCGGTTAAATAATTCGGCACGCAGGCTGTGTATCCCAGAAGTCGATTCAACATTCCTGCTTAATTCTTTAATTGAATTATTAAATGTTGAAAAAGATTGGGTTCCTTCAAGAGAAGGCCAGTCACTTTATATCCGCCCGTTCATTTTCGGCAGCGATCCGTTTCTTGGAGTTAAGCCATCAGGTAATTATAAACTAATTATTCTGCTTTCACCTGTTGGTGCTTATTATCCTGAAGGATTTAAACCGGTAAAAATTCTTGCGCAGGATGAATATGTTCGTGCAGTAAGGAAAGGAATTGGAGAAGCAAAAACTGCAGGAAATTATGCTGCGAGTCTTCTTGCCGGACAAAAAGCCGCTGCTCGCGGATTTTCACAGGTGCTATGGTTAGATGGCGTTGAGCTTAAAAATATTGATGAAGTTGGTGCAATGAATGTTTTTATTGCATTCAAAGATGAAATTGTTACTCCTAAACTTAACGGCGCGATTCTTCCGGGAATTACGAGAATGTCTGTAATTGAAATTCTTGAATCATGGGGAAGGAAAGTTAAAGAAAGAACTATAAGCATTGATGAACTGATTCAACAATATGATAGTGGAAATGTAGAATGTATGTTTGGCACCGGAACAGCAGCAGTTATTTCATCCATTGGAACATTACAGTATAAAGATAAAATTTTAAACTTTAATAACGGCCAGGCATGTGCACTTGAATTAAAATTGTTTGAAGAGATAACTTCAATTCAAACAGGAAAGAGCGAAGACAAGTACAACTGGCTTACATTTATTGATAATGTAAGAATGGAGGTAGAGTGAGAAAAATTCATTTTTTGTGCTTTTATTTACTGTTAGCTGCTGCCTGTTTTGCACAGCAAAATGAAACTCCCAAAAATATAATTCTATTGATAGGGGATGGCATGGGGCCTTCCTATGTAAGTGCTTCTGTTGTTTCACTGGATAATGATTCATTCAGAAGATTTACTACAACAGGCTTCTCCGTTACCTGTTCTGCTGATAAATTAGTTACTGATTCAGCAGCAGGTGCAACTGCATATTCAACCGGATACAAAACAACCAACGGTTATATTGGTTTAGGTTCTGATGATAAACCTTTGGAAACATTGCTTGAATTGGCTGAGAAAAATAATAAATCAACGGGAGTTGTTGCAACAAGTTCGGTAACTCATGCTACTCCGGCTTCATTCGTAGCACATCAAATCAGCAGAAGCATGCAGTTGGAAATTGCAAAAGATTTCATGGATGTTGATATTGATGTAGTAATTGGCGGAGGTTCATCTTTTTTTACTCCTAAAGATATGGGCGGAAAAAGAGAAGATGGGTTAAATTTAATTGATCAGATAAAATCAAACGGATATACATTTATAGATGATGTTGATAATCTGATTAAAAAAACTCCCGAAGGAAAGTTTTATGCTTTACTTGAAAAAGAAGCACTTGATAAAGCATGCGACAGGAACTATACGTTGGGTCAGCTTACACAAGCCGCTATTGAAAATTTAAGCAAAAATGAAAATGGATTTGTTCTGATGGTTGAAGGATCACAGATTGATTGGGGCGGCCACAACAATGATCAGGATTATTTGCTATCTGAATTAAAAGATTTTAATACCGCAATTAATACCGCACTTGATTTTGCAGCAAAAGATTCCTCCACACTGGTTATAGTTGTGGCAGATCATGAAACAGGAGGAATGGCAATAACTTCCGGCGCCCGAGACGGCAGTGATTTAGGATTAAAGTTTATTTATGATCATCACACTGCAAGCATGGTTGGTGTTTTTGCTTACGGTCCGGGTGAATCATTATTTACCGGTGTACAGGAAAATAATGAAGTAGGCCAAAAGTTATTTAAATTTATTGATCCGGATTATTCATTTAAATAGTTACTAAAGTTTATTTCTTACCTGAAAAATTTTACTTGACAGGTGCTCGTTTGTTCACTATATTGCCGGTGAACATTTGAGCACCTTATGAAAAATCAATTAACAGAAAGACAACAGGAGATACTTCAGTTCATACAAAATTATTTGTATGAAGTTGGCTATCCACCTACCATCCGTGAAATTGCCCGCCATTTTGGGATGTCATCCACTTTCGGTGTTAAAAAACATCTTGATGCACTAGTTAAAAAAGGATATCTCAACATTGAAAGTAATGCAAGCCGCGGCATCTCATTTCTTAAATCAGAATTTCTGCAAAACCGGAATACAGTTTCAGTTCCTGAAGAAACAAACAAAATTCCAATTGTAGGCCGTGTTGCTGCAGGTTCTCCGATTCTTGCAGAGCAAAATATTGAAGGTTCTGTTGTGGTTGATCCTTCATTTACCGGCAAATCAAAAGATTGTTTTGCTCTTAAGGTTAAAGGTGATAGTATGATAAATGCGGGAATTTTTGAGGGTGATCTCGTTATTGTTTCATCGGCTGTTAATGCTGTAAATGGTGATATTGTTGTTGCAATGTTAAGCGGAGAGGTTACGGTAAAAACCTTCCGCAAAAAGAATAATAAAATTTTGCTCATACCTGAAAATGATTCTTACAAACCTATTGAAGTTCAGCCGGAACAGGAATTTGCAGTTCTTGGTAAGGTTGTGGGAGTTGTAAGATGGATCAATTAAATAATTCTGAAAACAAATTATTATTCAATTAAACGGAGCCGAAAGATGAAAAGTGAAATTTTTTCTATGGCAATTTCAAGAAGAAACAAAATAAAATTTTTATATGGATTGAATGAAGTGGTTCTCGATCCTTATTACATTTCAACAGAAAGAAGCGGCAAAAAATTTATTTACGGAAAAGTTTATAACAGCAGCATAATTAAAAAATTTGAGTATACCAGAATAGCAAACATTAAAGTTTTACAAAACAGATTTTCTCCGGTCATCCCGATAATACCGGCTTGATCATTCCTCCTGTTTTAATTCATTTTTTATGAAAAGGGAGATGAATATGATAGAAGATAAAAGAAAAAATATTGATTTATTAGTTGAACAATTCTGGAAACAGGGTTATTTAACCTTAAGCAGAAGATTCGGAACATATCTTCCGGAACCTTCCAGGGTTGGAAATTTTGAAGTTGATGTTATTGCAAGACATAAAAAAAATTACGCTATCGGTATAACTCTGAATGATGAAGATTTCAAAGATCCCGGAATGATTGAAAGAATCACCTATCTTGCAACAAGACAAACAAGCTTTTCCAATAAACGTGTGTTTTTGTTTGTAGGAGTAAAGCCTGAAAAATATAAAACAGCAAAAGCACTTATTGACTCAATTCCGCAGGAGATAAGAAAGAATATCAAAATCTTTCCAATTGCTGAACACAGCATTACAAACAAAAGAAGGCAGCAGCAGCGGAATTTCTTTTCCTGATAAAAAGGAGAGTGCCTCTGCGGGGAAGGCACTCTCAAAATTTTACATTAAAATCCTGCCAGCATTTTTTACCTTTTATTAACCGAAGCATATCTATAATTTTAGATACAAGGGAACATAAATTAGTTAGTAAGCATCTGAATTTATTAGAGTTTGAACTAATTTCGTTTACCTTGACATTATATCATCATAAGGTTAATTTTACACGCTTTATCAAAATTCAGGGTTAGAATTTGGCAAAAATACAATCTGAATCTGATGCAAAATTACAGCAGATGCTAAAAGATTCAGGAGAAATTCCCACTCACTTAGCAATTATAATGGACGGGAACGGCAGATGGGCAAGAAAGAGGGGATTGCCCCGCGTGGCCGGACATAAACGTGGTGTTGAAACTGTTAGAGATATTGTTAAAGCCTGCGCGCAAATCGGAATTAAATTTCTTACACTTTATACTTTTTCTACAGAAAACTGGAAACGGCCGAAAGATGAGGTATCAACTCTGATGAGGCTGCTAGTTCGTACTTTGAAGAATGAAGCAGATGAACTTCATGAAAATGATATAAGACTTACTACAATTGGTGATATTAAATCCCTTCCTGCTGAAGTACAGGCTCAGCTTGAAGAATCAATGGAGAAAACACGTAATAACAAAAAGATGACTCTGAATCTTGCTTTAAGTTACAGCGGAAGATGGGAACTTATTGAAACTGTAAAAAGTATAGCAGAGCAAGTTCAGAAAGGTTATTTAAATCCTTCTGATATAAATGAAAAAATAATTGCAAGCCAGTTAACTACTAAAGATATTCCGGATCCCGATTTATTAATAAGAACGAGCGGTGAATTCAGGATAAGCAATTTTTTATTGTGGCAGATTGCCTATGCAGAAGTTTTTATTTCAAATGCTTACTGGCCTGATTTCAAAAGAAAAGATCTTTATGAAGCCATAATAAGTTTTCAGGGAAGAGAAAGAAGATTCGGAAAAGTTAGTGAACAAATTAAAAAGAAGAACGATAAGGGCAGAAAGAATGTTTCAAACCTCCCCAAAGAAATTGCTTAAGTATTTTATTCTTACAGCACTTTTTTGTTTTACTTCCGTTTTTGCACAAACAACAAAATCGAATTTTAAAATACTTGGCTTAAGCGTGGAAGGAAACAGAACTGCCGATGCATCCACAATTATTGCTAATTCCGGTTTAAAAGTTGGCGATGAAATTCAGATCCCGGGTGATCAAACAATTAACGCAATCCGCCGTCTTCACAGCTTAAATATTTTTGATGATATTCAGATTGAACTTGAAAAGCAGGTTGGTGATGGTGCTTTCGTTGTTATCAGGGTAAAAGAATATCCGCGTATTCAATCGGTTGTTATTGAGGGTAATGATGAAATTGATACCGATGATATTGAATCGAAAATTAATTTTACTCCCGGCCAGGCATTAATGCCGCAGGAAATATCAAGAGTAAAACAGCGTACAATTGCTTTATATGAGGAAGAGGGATTTCTTAACGCAAAAGTAAATACACTTATCTATACTTTTCTGCGTGCAGATACACTTGAAGATTACATCTCAGTAACCTGGCGGAATGAAAAAGATTTCTCCGATGAATACATTACAGAATATGAAATTGGAAAACAAACTTACACAAACTTTATTGAAAGATTGAAGGAAAGAGTAATCCTGAAATTAGATATTGAAGAAAATGAACAGGTGGTTGTACGAGCAATTGAATTTACAGGCAACCAGGCTTTCGATGACGGCGAACTCCGCGGTGAAATGGATGAAACTGAAGAATCAAAATGGTGGAAGTTTTGGCGTTCTGCACGTTTTGATCCGAATAAATTTGAAGAGGATAAAAAATTAATCATTAAGCATTATCAGCGGAACGGATACCGCGATGCAGAAATTCTTTACGATTCATTGATATATTCAAATAATAAAAAAGATTTAAAGATTGTAATGAATATCAATGAAGGGCCTCAATACAAAATCAGGAATATTGAGTGGGAAGGAAATACAATCTATCCCGATGAGTTTTTAAATGAACGCCTTGATTTTTCAAAAGGTGATATTTATAATTTTGAAAAGTTTGAACAGAATCTCCGGGGCAACGAACGACAATCTGATATTTATTCACTCTACCTTGATAACGGTTATCTTACTTTCAATTTAAGAACTACAGAAAAAAAAGTTGCCGAAGATTCAATTGATATTCATATAAGAGTTGAAGAAAAAAATCAATTCAAAATTGGTGATGTTGTTATTAAAGGTAATGATAAAACAATGGATAAGGTAATCAGGCGTGAATTGTACACAATTCCAGGAGATTACTTTAACCGCGGATTGATGATAAGAAGTATTCAGCAGCTTGCAAATCTCCAGTTCTTTAATGTAGAAAAATTATATGGCCCAACTGGTTCTGATATTAGTCTTGAAAATGACAGCACTGTAAATGTAACATTTAATGTGGAAGAAAAATCAAGCGATTATCTCAATGCATCAGTAGGTTACAGCGGAAGTTTTGGTTTCAGCGGCGCTGTTGGTGTAACACTTACAAACTTCTCATTAGCTCATCCGTTTTCATTGGGCGGCGGACAGATATTAAGTTTTAACTGGCAGTTTGGTGTTGGTAATTTTTACAGAACGTTCACGCTCGGTTTTACAGAGCCATGGCTGATGGATACACCAACTCTTGTTGGCGCTGAGTTGTTCGATACACGTCAGCAGTTTGTTTATGATTTAAGGCAATCCGGTGCAACATTAAGAGTTGGGCGCCGATTAAAATGGCCTGATGATTTCTTTTATGTCCAGGGTATGTTCAGATATCAGTATAATAATATTATAACCGGAGGAGCGTATTACCTGGAAGGTAAATATCAGCAGTATACTCTTGGTGCAACAATCAGCAGGCGTGATATTGATAATCCAATATTTCCTTCTCAGGGTTCATCAGTTTCACTTAACGGGGAACTCTCGGGTGGACCAATACTTCCGGGAGATGTTGATTACTGGAAAATCGATTTTAAAGCTGAATGGTACAAGAGGCTTTTCAATACAAACAGAGTTACTCTTTACACAGGAATTGATGTTGGTTATCTTGATGAAATTGTTGCCGGTACTCCAATAAATCCCTTTGAAAAATATTTTATGGGGGGCAACGGATTAATTATTGCAACCACTCCTTTACGTGGTTATGATGACCGCTCAATCGGCGGTATTGTTGATAATGAAGGAAGAGCTGTTGGTGGTAACGTATTGACAAAATATACTGCAGAATTAAGATTTGCTGTAGCACTTGAACCAATTCCTTTATACCTGCTTGCTTTTGCTGAAGCAGGAAATGTGTTCAGAGATTTGGGACAGGCAGACTTTTTTGATCTCCGCAGATCAGTTGGTGTGGGTGCAAGACTTTTAATCAATCCAATCGGTTTAATAGGATTTGATTTGGGTTATGGTTTTGACAGAAGATTAACAACTGATAAAGATCCTGCATGGCTCTTTCACTTCCAGTTTGGAAAAGGATTTTAATCATAAATTTATTTAACAATAATAAAAAAGGATAAATAGTGAAAAAGTATTTTGTATTAGCATCATTCCTTCTTTTTGGTGCAGGGTTTACCGCAGCGCAAACTCAGCAGAAAATTGGTTTTGTTGATTCACAAATAATCTTAACCCAGCTTCCCGAAGCAATTAAAGCTCAGGGCGATCTTGATGCACTTGCAAATAAATGGACTGCTCAGCTTGACAGCATGACACAGGAGCTGCAGCAGGAATATGCTGATTATCAGAAACAGGCTAATACAATGCCGGAAGATAAAAGAACTGTTGCCCAGCAAAATTTAATTCAGAAGGAACAGGCTATCCAGGAATTCAGAAGACAAAAATTTGCGCAGCAGACAGGTGAACTTTATAAGAAACAGGAAGAAATATTCAATCCAATTAAAGAAAAAATTTACAAGGCAATCCAGGAAGTAGCTACAGCTGAGGGAATGCAGTTTATTTTTGATAAAAGCGGTGATATCATTTTACTTTATGCAGATCCTGCTTATGATATGACTTACCGCGTGATGGATAAATTGAAGAGAGGTTAATAAGTTCATATTAAAACCTTGAATACCATACGCAAGGTCTTCAAGGTTTTTTATTAAAAAAATTTTAGTTCATCTTTAAAGAAATTTATTGAGCATTGATACGATTCTTTAAACAACAATGATCTCAAACATGATGCGGGAGCTCAAATGAAAAAATTACTTTTTTCATCCTTATTTTTAGTGTTTATTTTTTCCGGATTTACATTTGCCCAGCTTAAAATTGGTTATGTAGATTCCGATACTATTATGGATAATCTTCCCGATGCTCAGGATGCCCGCCAGAAACTGGATGCTCTTATTAAAGACTGGCAGGATGAACTTGCCGAGCTCGAGAGTAACTGGAAAACAAAATACGATGATTACGAAAAACGAAAACTTATAATGACCGATCAGACTCGTGCTGATATGGAACAGGAACTTGTTAAACTTGAGCAGGAAATTGGTGCATACCGTGAAAAGAAATTCGGTACAAACGGAGAGCTGTTCCAGAAGCAGGATGAACTTATGAAGCCGGTACAGAATAAAGTTTTTACTGCTATTGAAGAAGTTGCAGCAGAACTTGATCTTGATTTTGTATTTGATAGAAGCGGTGATATTATGCTGCTTTATGCAAAAGAAGAACACGATATTACTTCTGCAGTTCTGGATAAACTGAAGCTGCAGTAATGAATATTAAATTATCTCAAGCCGCCGAACTTACCGGCGGCAAAATTTTTGGCAATCCCGATCTCGAATTTCATAACATTGCCAAAATTCATGAAGCACAGCCCGGTGATCTTACCTTTCTTTATCTTCCTGCATATGAAAAATTTTTCCCGACTACCAAAGCATCTGCAATTATAGTTAAACCCGGTTTTGAAAAAAGCCGTGATGATATTTCCTATATTGAAGTTGATGATCCTAACAAAGCATTCTATAAAATTCTTATAGAATATTTTACTCCGGAATTTCCACTGCACGGAATTGATCCTTCTGCATCAATTCATCCATCTGCAGAGATAGGAACAAATGCTGCAATTGGAAAGAATGTTGTGATTGGTGCAAACTGTATAATTGGGGATAACACAAAAATTTTTCACAATACTGTTATACTGGAAAATTCTGAAATTGGTGAAGACTCAATAATTTTTCAAAATGTGAGCATACGTGAGAAATGTAAACTTGGTAAGAGAAATATAATTCACTCTGGAACCGTAATTGGCTCTGATGGATTTGGCTATTACCAGGAGGAACAAAAACGATTTAAAAAAATTCCGCAGATTGGTGTAGTTATTATTGGTGATAATGTTGAAATCGGATCAAACTGCTGCATTGATAGAGCATCACTTGGTGCAACTATTATTCATAACGGAGTAATTATAGATAATTTAAGCCAGATAGCTCACAATGTTGAGATTGGTGAGAACACAATGATTTCTTCCCAGGTTGGAATTGCAGGCAGCACAAAGATTGGCAGCAATTGTTATGTTCTTGGTCAGGCAGGAATTCTAGGCCATCTTGAAATTACAGATAATGTAATCATCTCACCGCAATCAGGTTTAACTAAAAGTATTACAAAACCCGGAACATACTTTGGCTCTCCGGTAAAAGAAGCAAGAGAAGCATACAAAATTGAATCACACATCCGTAATCTCCCGGATTACGCTGAAAAAATTAGAATGCTTGAGAAAAGAATTAAAGAACTTGAAGAAAAACTCGGGCAAAAAGAGGCCTGAAGCATTCCTGCTTAATTCATCCTATTCCATCTTCCATATATTGTTGCTATTTTTTCAAACATTTTAATATTATTTATAGAAAGAATTATCAGCAGCAAAATCTGCCCTTCGTAATTAATTCTGAAAAAAATAAATAGGATAAATAATGCTTGAACTACAAAGAACAATTGGTAAGGCTGTTACACTCTCCGGAATCGGATTGCACACAGGAACATCGTGCACAATGACTTTCAAGCCGGCGCCGGATAATTATGGAATCAGGTTTGTAAGAGTTGATTTGAATGACAACCCGGAAATTCCTGCAAATGCTGATTATGTAATTGATGTATCAAGAGGTACTACGTTAGGAATTGGTGAAGCAAAAGTTCATACAGTTGAGCATGTACTTGCCGCAATTGTTGGGCTTCAGATAGATAACATAATTATTGAGCTTGATGGAATTGAACCTCCGGTTGGAGATGGCAGCGCAATGCCTTACGTGGAAGTTCTGCTTGAAGCCGGATTTGTGCAGCAGGCCGCTCCCAAAGATTATTTAATAATTGATGAAACCGTTTCATATCATAGTGAAGAAAAGCAGATTGATATTGTTGCGCTTCCGCTTGATGATTACCGAGTAACAGTTATGGTTGATTACCAAAATCCTGCGCTTGGAAGCCAGCATACCGGATTGTTCAGCCTTGAAAAAGAATTTGTAAAAGAATTTGCACCCGCCAGAACATTTTGTTTTTTAAGTGAAGTTGAACAGCTCGTTAATGTTGGATTAATAAAAGGTGGAGATATTGATAACGCTGTTGTTATTGTTGATAGGAAACTCAGCGATGAAGAGCTTGATGTTATTAGAAAAAAAATCGGTATAAAAGATAAAATTACTCTCGGCGCAAACGGAATTCTTAATGATAAAGAATTAAGATTCAGGAATGAACCTGTGAGACATAAACTGCTTGATCTCATTGGTGATCTTGCATTGATTGGAGTTCCGGTTAAAGCACAAATACTTGCAGCACGCCCGGGGCACAGGGCGAATGTTGAATTTGCGAAACAGATTAGGAAATTATATCAGCAGAAAAAATTAGTAAAGAAATTTCAGCTTGTTAAAAAAGAAGGAGTTGTGCTGGATGTAAATGCAATTCAGAGAATACTTCCTCATCGCTACCCGTTCCTGCTGGTTGATAAAATCACTCATCTTGAAATAGAGAAAAAAGTTATTGGCGTGAAATCTGTAACAATAAATGAACCATTTTTTGTCGGGCATTTTCCCGGGCAGCCGATAATGCCGGGAGTATTAATTGTTGAAGCAATGGCGCAAACAAGCGGTGTGCTTATCCTAAATTCACTTCCTAACTTTGAAGAAAAATTAGTTTACTTTATGCAGATGAATAATGTTAAATTCAGAAAACCTGTTGTGCCCGGTGATCAGCTTTTTATGGAAGTTGAACTTGTAAATAAACGCAGTAAAGTTTTTATGATGAAAGGAAAAGCATACGTGAACGAACAGCTTGTTGCAGAAGCAGAATTTATGGCAGGTGTTGTTGATCGTGATCAGAAACCAAATGATGGAAATTAATTTTAATGATAAACTGGCACTTCATTTATACCGGTGAAAATTCCGGCAAATTCAACATGGATTTTGATCTGCATCTTGCATCAATCTGCGGTGGTGAAGAAGCATTTTTAAGATTGTACCGATGGAAACCATACTGCATTTCTCTTGGTGCCGGGCAAAATTTTAATGAGATAAATCAACCTAAAGCAAAAGAAGATAAAATTGATATTGTAAAAAGACCAACCGGAGGAAGAGCGATTCTTCACGCTGAAGAAATTACTTACTCAGTAATTCATCCGATCAACATCAATTCTTCTCCAAAAAAAATTTTTAATGAAATTAATGCCGCACTTCTTACCGGCTTAGGCATTTATGATAACAGACTATTGGCTGCCGGACTTGAAGATGTTCAGCCGGATTTAAAATCATTTTATAAAGAAGAAGTAAGCGCTGTTTGTTTCGCTTCATCAGCTAAAAGTGAAGTTAAATTTTCAGGCAAAAAATTAATTGGAAGCGCTCAGCGGAAATTTAAGGATGTAATACTTCAGCATGGTTCTATTCTCTGCGGTGAGTATCATAAAAAAATTTCTACTTATCTAAATTACATTAGTCAGGAAGATGCTGCAGAAATTATTAATCAAAAAACTACAGATATAAAATCAATTTTGAATGAAGAAGTTGATTATAAAAAATTAATTTCTTCTTTAAAAAAAGGATTTGAAAAATATTATAGCGTTGTTTTTGAAACAGCAGATGCAGAACAATTTCTTATAAATAAAGAATTAAAAACGGAATTTATATGAGTACTGAAAATAAAATTAAGCGCATAACTACTAAAGCTCTTTATCTTTTAAAGAAGAAGGGAACTAAAATAACAGCACTTACTGCGTATGATTTTATAACGGCTAAAATTCTTGATCAGGCAGGAATTGATGTTATACTTGTTGGAGATTCACTCGGCAATGTATTTCAGGGGAATGAAACAACTCTGCCGGTTACAATGGATGAAATGATTTATCATACCAAGGCAGTAAACAAAGCAGTTGAACGCGCAATGGTAATAGTTGATATGCCGTTCATGTCTTATCAGCTTAGTGTTGATGAAGGCTTCCGTAATGCCGGCAGAATTATGAAGGAAACTGCTGCAAGCGGCGTTAAGCTTGAAGGCGGCGAAAGAGTTGCAGAAACAATCAGAAAAATTACGCAGGCAGGAATACCTGTTATGGGGCATATAGGATTAACGCCTCAAAGTATTCATCAATTTGGCAGCTACCGTGAGCGCGGAAGAAGCAGGGATGAAGCAGATGAAATTTTAAAAGATTCAAAAATAATTGAAGAAGCCGGCGCATTTGCTATTGTGCTTGAAAAAATTCCGGCATCACTTGCAAAACAGGTAACCGAGCAGCTTTCTATTCCAACAATCGGTATTGGCGCCGGAGTAAATTGTGATGGACAAATTCTTGTTACACCTGATTTACTCGGTTTGAATGTTGATTTTCATCCCCGCTTTGTGCGCAAGTATTTAAATCTTGCAGATGATATCAGCAGAGCAGTTAAACAATATATTGAAGATATCAAGAGTTCTGATTTCCCGAATGAAACAGAAAGTTATTAATTTTTTATTTCTCAATCATCTTTCTTTAATTGAGAAATGATTTGGTATTTTATTTATGATTCATTGAAGGTAAATTTAGCACCGATGATAAAATTTATTTTAACTGCTGCCATCGTACTTTCGTTTAACTTTCCTGCATTACCTCAAGTTAATACTGATTTATTTCTTGAAGGTGCAACAATCTCTTCCATTCAGGCTGAAGGGAATGATATATGGGTTGCTACTTACGGTCACGGCATTTTCAAATATTCAAAAGAAAAAAATGAATGGACAAACTTTTCAACAAAGAATAATAATCTTGAAAATGATCTTTTCTACAATCTTGCTGTGAGTAAGAATTTTGTTTGGGCCGGATCAAGTGAAGGACTTTTTACATTTGATAAAAAAAGAAACATATGGCGTAAAAGAAAATTTGCACAGGGCGGTGAATTAGGAAACTGGATTCGTGCACTTTGTTATGATCCGGATCAGAATGTTTTATGGATAGGGCGGTTTAAAAATTTAACAAGATATGATGTTGGCAGAAACAGGTTTTATGATCATGATTTAACTCAAAACAATGATACCAAATCAAATAATTTTATTTCAATAAAACTTGATGGAGACAGCCTTGTTTGGTTCGGAACAGAATCAGGTGTGCATGTTTACAACAAAAAAAGAAAGCCGGATGATAATTCAGCTTGGAAATATTTGAGCAATAAAAAAAATTCATTTAATAATGAAGGTGATGCTGTTTCTGTTTCCGATTTTCTTTTTGAAGGGAAAAACATCTGGTTTGGTACCGATCAATTTGTAACTTCTCAGCACCCGGAATTTAACATTGGCGGAATTTATAAATACAACCGTGTGCTTAAGTGGGATAGAATTTCACGAAAGAACGGACTTCCTGCGGATGGCATTTATTGTCTTGAAAGAACAGGAAATAAAATCTGGGCAGGCGTTTACCAGTTTGATAAAAAAGATAAAAAAGAATACGGCAAAGGTCTTGCTTTAATTGATCGTGTAACAGGTGAAGTTTCAACGATTGATCTTAATGAAATTGATATTAACACCGCTTCAATTCTCTCCATGTATTTTGATGGAACTTTTCTCTGGCTTGGAACTGATGAAGGATTATTCAGGCTGCGGATTGAAAATCCTCTTGCCCAATGGAGTGCAAAGAAGGAAGTAACAAAGAAGGTTGGGAAGAAAGAATAAAAACTTATATATGATTGCTTTGATTAATTGTTGATTGCTTGAACAAGTTAAATAATTTTATCAAGTTTATGCAATGAAAAAATCTAAAAAATACATAACCATAGAAGAACAAATCGCAGAACTTAATCCCTCCTTAAAAGATAATTTATTTCAAACTTCAGTAAATCCAGCCGAGAATATTGATCTTAACTATACAACTCGTTCTCCACTTCGTTATCCAGGAGGAAAAACAAGAGGTATAGAATTCATAACAAGATTTTTTCCAAGGAACCTCGATAAGCTGCTTTCACCTTTTTTTGGCGGTGGTTCGATAGAGTTATATTCTGCTGCAAAGGGAACAAAAGTTCTTGGTTTTGATATTTTTTCGCCGCTTATAGAATTTTGGCAGTGCTTGATTGATAAGCCAAATGAATTAGCTGATGAAGTTCAAAAATATTACCCGCTTGCGAAAGAAAAATTTTATGAATTACAGCAAACCCAAAAGAAATATAAAACTAAGATACAGAGAGCTGCTGTATATTATGTTCTTAATCGTTCATCTTTTTCCGGCGCTACCTTATCAGGTGGAATGTCGCCAGGCCATCCACGGTTTACTTGGACTTCAATAGAGAGATTAAGAAATTTTTTTAATCCAAATTTTTCAGTTGCTAGAGCAGATTTTAAAGAATCTTTATTAACATATCCGTACACTTTTGCATACCTAGATCCCCCCTATTTAATTAAAAGCTCTTTATATGGTAAAAAGGGGGATGCTCATAAAGATTTTGATCACTTTGCTCTTGCTGATATTCTTATTAATAGAGAGCATTGGATCTTATCGTACAATGACTGCATTGAGATTAGAGATTTGTATTCTGGATTTCATATACTAACTCCAAATTGGAAGTATGGGATGTCAAATGATAAGACATCAAAAGAAATCTTAATTTTTAGCAAGGATTTCAAATTAAAGGGGAAGTCTATATACTAAAATGCCAACACAAACAGAAGCTGGTAAAGCATTTGAGTACGCACTTCTTCAAAAAGCGTATGATAGATTGTCAGAAAATCAACAAGTTGATGTAATTGTAGACAGTTCCTATAATGTAGCCAATGCTTGCTTCAATCGTTTTGATCCAACAGCACGAGATAATTACTATTTAGCTGCTGATGCAGCTATTAATCATATTATTGAACTTGAACCAAGGTTATTGCATTCAGCATCAACTGTAGACAGTCTCACCTTGCAAATTGTACCGGATATTGATGGTAGAAGAGGAGATGTCAGGGACATTCTTTTTATTCGTTCAACCCAAGAGTGGCAGATTGGAATATCAGCTAAAAATAATCATATGGCTGTCAAACATTCCCGTTTGTCAAATTTGATAAATTTCGGTCAAGATTGGCTTAACCTAAATTGTAGTGATGATTACTTCGCTGTTATTACACCAATTTTTCAAGAGTTATCTGCATTGAGAGATCGCGATATCTTATGGAGAAATGTGCCTAATAAATTCACAAGATTCTATGTACCAATTCTAGAAGCTTTCAGACGAGAATTATTAAGACTTGAACAAGAAAATCCTAATGTTGTAACACCAAATTTATTACAATATTTACTTGGCAATCAAGATTTTTATAAGGTAATTAAAAGAAGAAGAAGGACTGAGATATATGGTTTTCATCTCTATGACAGTTTGAATAAACCATTTGGAAGCACTAGAACTAGAACTAGAGTACCAAGGTTGAGACTTCCTTCAAGAATTATTGAATTTGTATTTAAACCAAATTCTACAACTACTTTATTCCTAGCTTGTGATGAGGGTTGGCAGCTTTCATTTAGGCTTCATAGTGCGAGGGGTCTGGTTGAACCATCATTGAAGTTTGATATTAATCTCCTTGGACAACCTCCTTCTCTTTATTCGCATCATATCGCGTGGTAAAGCTTCTTTATCAACTCCCATTTTATATGTATTTTAATTCTCTATATCCCAAAGATTTAGGTAGATAATGATCTCAATTTCTCATAAAAGATTAAATGACCTCAAGAAAAATTTTGATGGATTAAAAATAGCAGTTGTTGGCGATATGATGCTTGACTGTTACTTCTGGGGAGATGTAAAAAGAATTTCACCGGAAGCTCCGGTTCAGGTAGTTGAAATTGAAAATGAGTTTTACCGTTTTGGCGGCGCAGCAAATGTTGCATTAAATATTTTAAAACTTGGCGGCATTCCTGTTCCTGTTGGTGTAATTGGATATGATAATTACGGCACCATCTTCACTTCTTTAATTAATGAAACCCGTATTTCTGCTGAAGGAATTATTGTTGATGAATCAAGACCAACTACTGCAAAGACTCGTGTGATTGCTCAGAATCAGCATGTTGTTAGAATTGATAAGGAGAGCAAACAATATCTTGATAAAAAAACGCAGCAGAAACTTTTTTCATATCTTGAAAAAATAGCTGGCGGATTGGATGGAATTATCTTACAGGATTATAATAAAGGTGTAATGACTCCATCTCTTATTGAAAAAATAATTGAACTTGCAAACAAAAATAATGTTCTTGTTACTGTAGATCCGAAATTCAATAATTTCTTTCACTACAAAAATGTAACAGTATTTAAACCAAACAGAAAAGAAGCAGAAGATGTACTTGGAATAAAAATAAAAAGCGATGAAGACATTACTGCTGCAGGTGAAAAACTTCTTGAGAGGTTAAATGCAAAATATATTCTGCTCACTCTTGGTGAAAGCGGAATTGCAGTTTTTGAAAAAGGGAAAAAAGAAAAACGCATGCCAACCAAGGCAAGAAAGGTTGCCGATGTTTCGGGAGCGGGTGATACGGTTATATCTACTTTAACAATTGCTCTGGCAGCCGGTGCTGATATTCTTGAAGCATCATACCTTGCTAATTATGCAGGCGGATTGGTTTGTGAAGAAGTTGGAATTGTTCCGATTGAAAAAGAAAAACTTTTTGACACCGTTATAAAAGAAAACAGATGAATAATATTCTTACAAGATCTGAAATAATTTCACTCAGAAAAAAATTAAAAGATGAAAACAAAAAATTAGTTTTTACCAACGGCGTTTTTGATCTTATTCATGCAGGCCATCTTGATTATCTGATAAAAGCAAAAGCACTTGGAGATGTTCTTCTTGTTGCCCTTAACACAGATGATTCCGTTAAAAGAATTAAAGGTGATAAACGCCCGATCTTAAAACAGGATGAACGTGCGTTTCTTATCTCAAATTTAAAACCTGTTGATTATGTGACCTTCTTTGAAGAAGATACTCCCGCTGAAATTATTTCGGCACTTATTCCGGATATACTTGTAAAAGGTGCGGATTGGAGCATTGATAAAATTGTTGGCAGGGATGTAGTTGAACAACACGGCGGGCAGGTTAAAACGATTCAGTTTGTAAATAATCAGTCTACTTCCAAAATAATCCAATCCATTATAGACAAGTATCACGATTAATACTGTCTCTCTTACTGCGGCTTTATTTTAGGTTATTTACTTAATATTTTTCCATACAATTCACTTGCATCATTTTATGTCCGAAGATAAAAAAGAAAATATGCCGGAATCAGAAAGTAAATCTGCCGGAGGCGCGAAGAAGAAAACAAAACCAAAACGCTCACTTTTTCACAGAATGGTGAATTGGTTTCTGTATTTTCTGCTGGGCATTTTTGTTTTGTTCCTGATTATACTTGGAATTACACAGACAGCTACATTCAGAGATTATCTGCGCGATACAGTTATTGAACAGGCAAATGCAAACCTGAATGGCACAGTTTACATTGAAAAGATTGAAGGCACAATTCTCACTTCACTTCTGCTGCGCAATACAGTTGTAAATATAGAAGAAGATACTCTTCTTAAAGCCGGAGTTATTGAACTAAAAACTTCTCCGCTTCAGCTTCTTTTAAAAAAAATAAAGGTACGATATTTTGAGATAAAGGATGCTGAAATTTCTCTGGCAGAAGACAGCAGCGGAGTACTTAATATTGTTAAACTTCTTCCTGAATCAGAACCGGATACAACTGCAGCGGGAAAATTTCCATTTAAAATTGAAGTTTCAGATTTCCGCTTAACAAATGTAAACTTCTCAATGCAGCGATACGAATTTGTTAACAGCACAGCTTCGTATGATTCACTGTTTATGAGCGATTTCAGAGCGGTAGATGTAAATCTGAGGCTAAGCGCATTTGCAAACATTGATGAAAATGATTTTGAAATTAGTATAGAACATTTTTCTGTTAAACCAAACATTAACAATGTTGAAGTGAAAAATTTAACCGGAGATTTCTTTGTAAATACAAAGGAATTAATTGCCGATGAATTTATTATTGAAACAACAAATTCAAATGTAGAATTATCTGCAAAGATGACCGGATTTAATTTATTTGATTCAACTGCTCAAATTGGAAATGCACTTGTTGAAGCAGAACTTGATGCCGGTGAGTTTAGTTTTGCAGATCTCGTTCCGTTTGTTCAATCAATGAATATCATGCGCGGGAAAATTGCTGCAGGAATTTCAGTAAATGGACAGTTAGACGATCTAACCCTGAATGATCTTAATGTGAATTTCCTTAATACGAATTTATCGGCACATGGTTCAATTAAAAATTTGAGCGCACCGGAAAAGATGTACATTAGTACGGAGTTTTATGATACATACGTTAATGCAAATGATATAAATGAATTAATGCCGTCACTGAAAATACCCGGCGCTGATCAATTGGGAGTACTTAGATTTGATACATTAACCTATGCCGGAAGCCCGCAGAAATTTTTTACAAATGTTCATTTGAATTCTAAAAGCGGGATGATCTCATTAAAAGGCAATCTTGATTTTGAATCACCTTTAATGACATATGATGTAAAACTGGTTTCAAGAAATTTAAACATTGTTCCGGTTGCCGGAACTCAATCTAATTTAAATTTAAATGCTGATGTAAAAGGTTCGGGCACTTCTCCTGAAGAACTTAACGCTGTTATTAATTTAACAGGCAATGGATCAGAAATAAGCGGGATAAATCTTGATACTCTTATCTTCTCTGCCGAAGCTGATAATGGATTAATAAATTATGATCTTCTTGCAGCATCTGATTCATTGGGAGTTGATTTGCTTGGTGATATAAGTTTTGCAGATTCAGATAATCCTGTTTATAAACTTGAAGGAAATGTTAGGAATCTTAACACTGCAAAATTCATGGGAGATTCTTCCGCTGTTACAAATCTTAATTTTACATTAAGCGCTGAAGGTGAAAATTTTGATCCTGAGTTAATGAATCTTTACTTGAGTTTGCTGATATATGAATCAACAATAAACGGGCATTCAATAGACAGCACAAGAGCAATTGTTGACTTGCGGAAACAGAACGGAACGGAAAGAGTAATCAATTTAATTTCCGATCTGGCGGATATTACAGTAATAGGACATTATTCTGTCCCTCAAACTATTGAACTGATGAGCAGTGAAGTATCAATGATAAGTTCTGCTGTAAAGCAGAAGCTTAAACAAATTGCACCCACTATAATTCCGGATTCATTAATAGCCGAGCCGCTGGTAAAACAACCTGTAAGAAATTATGTGCAGCCACGGATTGGTGACTATCAAACAAATATGACTTACCTGATTGATTTAAAAAATGTGGGGCTTCTTTCTCTCTTTCTTGGAGATGCAAGGATTGAAGTTGAAGGTGAAATGAGCGGTGAAATAATAAATCAAAATGACAGCCTCCAGCTTAGTTTCAATGCCGCAATTGAACATGTTAAATATTGGGGAACGGATGATATTTTCTTCATTTCAAATTTTAATCTTGATCTTGCTGCTTCTAATAATGTTTATGCTTCATCATTTGAAGAATTGTATGCCCGGCTTGTTATGACAACGAACAGAGTTTTTGCAGGAACAGATTTGCATGATATTAATCTGAATCTGGAACTTGAAAATGAAAATGCAAATTTAAATTTCTCGGCACTGCTTGAAGATTACGCTGGGGCAACGATTATTGGAAATGTTGATCTGAAAAATGATGAAGTTGCTCTTCTGCTTGATACTCTGAAACTTAATTATAATAATTTCACCCTGCAGAATGACAGCACAATTAATGTAGCTTATTCACGTGCCGGAATTGACATACGCAGTTTTGTTTTAAATAGAAATGGCGGAAATATTTCATTAAGCGGAAGTCTTGCCGAAAAAGGCGATCAGCAGTTAAACATTTCCATTAATGACATTAACGGTGCTGATATTGCGGCAAACCTATTACAGATTAATCTTCAGAATCCTTTTAATGCAATTATAAATATGGATTCAGAAATAACCGGCAGCCTTGAAGCTCCTGTTATTGATCTTGATTTAAATGTTGACAGCGTCTTTTATCAGAACAGAACTTTTGGATCACTCATTACAAGAATGGATTACAAAAACAGGAATCTCAATATTGATATGAGATTTATTGATTCAGCGATTACTGCCGGAAAACCTGCACTGCATCTTAAAGGAAATGTGCCTGTAAATCTCGCTTTTACCGGAGTAAAGGAAAGATTCAGCGAGCGGGGGAAAATTGATCTTTCATTGAATGCTGAAGATTTTAATCTACAGGCTTTTGGTGATATACTTCCTGTAGTAAATAATTTGAGAGGAAATCTTTCTGCTAATTTAAGATTAACGGGAACACCTGAAAATCTTATTCCCGAAGGTTATTTAAGATTGCAGGATGTAGCGTTTATTGTTGAATTAAATAATCTTGAATACAATGCTGCACTTAGTACAAGCATAACAAAAGATTATGTTTCAATTGATACATTGATGATAAAAAATGTTGATGGAACTGAAGACGGCGGAACGATGTACGGCAGCGGAAAAGCACAGCTTGATAATATGAATATCACAGGCTCCCAATTTACAATTCATGGTGAACTCAAAGTACTTGATGAACAATCAAAAGGTGCAAGCCCTTCTGCTTACGGAACTCTTGTAATTGGCACAAGAGGAAATGTTGAGTTTATTGCTGATGAAAATCAAACCAAATTAACAGCTCCCGTTGTTATAAAAAATGCTGAACTTACAATCCCGCCAACACAGGCAGCATACCAGAATACATCTACAAATTTCATATATAAATATGTTGAAGATACAATGTTTGTTGGCGGAGAAGGCCCGAGTTTTGAAAGCCTGATTCAAACATCAAAAGAAAGAAGCGCGCTTCAGCAATCAAGAACGGCAAAGGAATCTACATTTGATTTTAGTATTGATCTTGAAATTGAAGATGAAGCAACAATTATTTACGTGCTTTCTAAAGAATTAAATCAGAATTTAACAGCAGTACTTTCAGGAAACATTATTTATGAAAGCATTGGCGGAAGAACAAACACCCAGGGTGAACTTGAACTGCGTGAAGGCTCTACACTTGAGTTTATCAAAACACTTGAAGCTGATGGAACTGTAAGATTTGAGAACGAACTTACAAATCCGAATTTAAATATTACAGCAACATATCTGGATTATTATTATGAAGGAGGAAACGGCAGCGGCGGTACCGGATCTCCGGAGGAAATTCCTGTTGCTGTTAAAATTAAAGTTACTGGGTTGTTAAGTGAACTTGATAAAAATTTCATACGTGAAGAAAATAATATAGCTGTTTATTACGGACAGGAAGATATTGATAACAACACTCCGGATCCTCGCTTTGATGCTTCAGATGCTGTGTACTTTATAATTACCGGTGATTTTATTGAAAGCGCATCCGCTCCTCCTCAAACAAACCAGGCATACAAGCAGGCTGCCGCAATTGCAGGATCAGTGCTTGGTGGATTTTTAAACCGTCAAACCGGAGGCTATGTCAAAACGGTTGAGCTTCGCCAGGTTGGTGAACGCACTTATTTTAATCTCACTGGCAGAGTAAATAAATTCCGTTATACCATTGGCGGTGATCAGCATGTGTTCCAGGATCTCAGCCAGGCAAGCATAAAAATTGAATACCCGTTGATTGAAAATCTTTTATTAAGGCTTGAAAGGAAACAAGCAATCAACGAAACGAGTATTACAAATGATATGATTAATGAACTTGGTTTGAGATACCGTTTTGAATTTTAACTGCTGATTCTGCGAGACCATTTTTTATTTTAACTTTTTGAATGTAGGATATGAAGAAAAAGATTATTGCGTTTTTTAAAAATAATCCCGGCAGAGCTTTCAGAAGTAAGGATGTAGCTAAAAGATTAAATATTATTTCAGAGCACGAATACAGCTCTTTAAAAGCTTTTCTTTACAAACTTTATGAAGAAGATTTTCTTACAAGAATCGGTAAACGATATCAATTAAATCATGTGCCGGTATCAAATACAATTACAGGTAAGCTTGAAATTAACCAGGGCGGATATGGATTTGTTGTAATTAAGAATTCAAAAGACGGCGATATTTTTATTTCATCCCGCAATCTTGGACCAGCATTTCACGGAGATACTGTTGAGGTATCATTATTTGCAAAACAAAAAGGTAAAAACCTGGAAGGACAAATAGTAAAAGTTGTTAACCGCTGCAGATCAGAAATTGTTGGTACACTGAACAAATCTAAATCTTTTTATTTCATTAAACCTGATGATCCCAAATTACACAGAGATATATACATTGATGCTCATAATCTTAACGGCGCAAAGAAAGGGGATAAAGTAATTGTGGGAAAAATTCAGTGGGATACTTCAATGCTTAATCCTGAGGGTGAAATAATTGAAGTTCTGGGCGAAGCCGGTTCACACGATGCTGAAATAATTTCTATTGCAAAAGAATTTAATCTGCCGTACAGATTTCCTGAAAGTGTGATTGAAGAAGCTGCTGCTATTGCTTCAGAACTTCCTGAAGAAGAAATTAAAAAAAGAATTGATTTCAGAGATAAAAATGTTTTTACAATTGATCCCTCAGATGCAAAGGATTTTGATGATGCATTATCGCTTGAAGAACTTGAAAACGGAAATTACAGGATTGGAATTCACATAGCTGATGTTTCTCATTACGTTGAAAAAAAATCAGAGCTTGATAAAGAATCATTCAGGCGCGGCAACAGTGTTTACTTTGTAGGCAAGGTAATTCCGATGCTGCCTGAAAAACTCTCAAACAATATTTGTTCACTTGTTCCTTACAAAGACAGGCTTACTTATTCTGTAATAATTGAAATTTCAAAACGCGGAAAAATTTTAAATTACGAGATTGCAAAAACAATTATTAATAGCAAAAGAAGATTTACATACGAAGAAGCCCAGGAAATTATTGAAACCGGAAAAGGTGATTTTGCTGATGATCTTATAAAATTAAATAAACTCGCACAAAATCTGCGGAAGAAAAGATTCAGGGAAGGGAGTATAGATTTTTCAACGCCCGAAGTGAAATTTGAACTTGACGCTGACGGAAATCCTGTTCAAATTGTAAAGAAAGAAATTAAAGAAAGTAACATGCTGATTGAGGAGTTCATGCTTCTTGCAAATAAAATTGTTGCAAAGCATGTTGCTGCTCCTGAAAAAGGTCCGGTTAAACCATTTGTTTACAGGGTTCATGATCTGCCTAATTCTGAAAAAGTTTATGAGTTTGCAAAATTTGTTAAATCACTCGGCTACCCATTTGATCCGAACGGAACATCAAGATCAAACCAGTTCCAGCTGCTGATGATGAGCGTAAAAGGAAAGGAAGAAGAAGCGGTTATAAGCGAGCTTGCAATTAGAAGTATGGCAAAAGCAATTTATGATATAAATAATATTGGTCATTACGGATTGGGATTTAAACATTATACGCATTTTACATCGCCAATACGGCGCTACTCTGATCTGATTGTTCACCGGCTGCTTAATTATTATGCAGAAGGAAACGGAAAAATTCTTTACTCAGCAGATAAACTTGAAGAGATTTGCGAACACATATCAATATGTGAACGGAATGCGATTGAAGCGGAAAGACTATCTGTAAAACTAAAACAAATTCAATATTTGAAATCTCATTTGGGTGAAGAATTTCATGCAATAATTTCTGGGATAACGCACTTTGGCATTTTTGTTAAAATAACAGATATTCTTGCCGAGGGTCTTATCCGCTTAAGGGATTTAGAGGGAGATTTTTATGTTTACGATGAGAAAAAATATTCTTTAATTGGCAGAGTAACAAAAAAGCAATTTCGTCTTGGTGATAAAATTCAGGTTAAGCTGGTAAGGGTTGATGAAGAAAGATCTGAATTAGATTTTATCATTACAGGATATTAAAGGGTACTCCAATGTATAAATATCTTTTAAAAATAGTTTTATTGTTAACCTTCGCGCAAACGCTGGTATTTGCGCAATTTGGTAAAAATAAAGTTCAGTACAAGGATTTTACGTGGTATTACATCCAAACAGATCATTTTGATATTTACTTCTCTCAAAAGGGAGCCTCACTGGCCGAGTTTACATCCAAAGCTTCGGAAGAAGCACTTAAAGCTATTGAATCAAGTTTTAATTACAGAATAAATAACCGTATAACAATTATTGTTTATAATTCACAAAATGATTTCCAGGAAACAAATGTAACTGATCAATATTTGAGTGAAGGAATTGAAGGCTTCACGGAGTTGTTTAAAAACCGGGTTGTAATTCAGTTCCAGGGTTCTTATAAAAAATTCAGACATCTCATTCATCATGAACTTGTTCACGCAGTAATGAATGATATGTTTTACGGCGGATCAATTCAAAATATAATTGCAAACAATATCTCGATTAATATTCCTCTTTGGTTTAGTGAAGGAATGGCTGAATATCAGGCATTAGGCTGGGATATTGATACAGATATGTTCATCCGTGATGCCGCAATAAATGAGTATCTCCCCGATCTGAAATACCTTGGCGGATATTTTGCTTACCGCGGAGGGCAAACAGTATTCAGTTATATTGCTGAAAAATATGGCAAAGAAAAAATCGGTGAACTTATTAACAAAGTTAAAAGTGCCGGAAATGTTGAAGAAGGCTTTAAAGCTGCTCTCGGTTTGAATTTTGAAGAATTCAATGAACGCTGGAAAAAAGAAATTAAAAAAACTTACTGGCCTGATATTGCAATCAGGAAAGATCCGGATGAATTTGCAAAAAGATTAACAGATCATAATAAAGACGGCGGCTCGTATAATGTTAGCCCCGCTCTTTCTCCGCAAGGTGATAAAATTGCATTCTTATCAAACCGTGATTATTATTTTGATGTTTACATTCTCAGCACGATTGACGGAAAGCTTATAAAGAAAGTTGTTGAAGGAAACAGAACAACGGATTTTGAAGAACTGAATTTTTTATATCCCGGTTTAACATGGTCTCCTGATGGAACCAAAATTGCACTCTCTGCAAAACGCGGCGGTTATGATGTAATTTACGTGATTGATGTTGAATCTGAAGATAAAGAAGATCTTCCGGTTCAGCTTGATGCGATAAGAAGTGTAACATGGTCTCCCGATGGCAGGTATCTTGCTTTCGTTGGGCATACAGCAGTTCAATCAGATATTTATTTGTTTGATTTTGAAACTAAAGAAACAATTAATCTGAGCAACGATATTTTCACAGATGATGATCCATCCTGGACTGCAGACAGTAAAAATGTTTTGTTCGTTTCTGACCGGCAGGATCAGCTTTCCGCTTATGCACTGCCTGATTCATTTAAAATTTACAGGCATAATTATGAGCAGAGAGATATCTACTCAATTAATATTGAATCAAAAAAAGTTCAGCGGATTACAGATACACCAAGTGATGAATCTTCACCCGTAGCATCTCCGGATGGCAGCCAGATATTTTTTATTTCTGATGCAAACGGAATAAATAATATTTATAAAAAGAATGTTTCTTTTGATGGTTCCGGAAGTTCTGTTGAGAATGAACATATTCCGATTACTAATTCATTAAACGGAGTATATCAGCTTAATCTTTCTAAAGACGGAAAGCGGATGACATTCTCAAGCATGTATGAAGCAGGCTTTGATATTTTTAGGCTTAATAATCCTTTTGAAATAAAGCTTGATACAGACACGCTGCCTCTTACTCAATATATGACAAAGGTTAAAAACAGCGGAAACAGGGAAGTTGCTGCGCTTATAATTGAAGAAGAAAAAGAAGACACTGATAGTATTTCTTTTTACACCGGAAGTGTTGTTGATACTTCAAAAGTTTATGGAGATTCTGTTGAAATAGATTTTGATAATTATGTTTTCGGAAGCAGCTTCAGTTTTATACCCGATACAACAAAGCAGACTAATGAACAATTCAATCTTTCAGATAATCTTGATGAACAGGGAAATTATAAAGTAAATAAATACAAAATTACTTTTTCACCTGATATAGTTTACGCTAACGCAGGTTACAGTTCACTTTACGGTCTGCTTGGAACAACTGTAATTTCATTCAGTGATGTTCTCGGCAATCACAGGATAATTGGTGTTACAAGTTTGCAGATTGATCTGAAGAACAGCGATTACGGACTTGCATATTATTATCTTAAAAACAGACTCAACTATGGAATTGAAGGATTCCACACAGCGAGGTTTGTATTTTTGAATGACCGCAGAAATTCTGAATTAAACAGGTTCAGAAATTTTGGAGCAGTGCTTTCTCTCAGTTATCCATTAAACAGATTTTACAGGATAGACGGCGCGGTAAGCTGGCTGAATGTTTCAAAAGAAAATCTTGATAACCCTTTTGAAGAAACAGAAAAAGCATCTTATATAGTTCCATCTTTAAGTCTTGTACATGATAATGTACTATGGGGATACACAGCTCCGGTTGATGGCTACAGATACAGATTGGATGTGCTTGGAAATCCGGGTATCTCAAATAAAAAGTTAAGCTTTTATTCAGTGCTTGGAGATTACAGACGATACTACAGGTTCTGGGATGATTATTCATTCGCTTTCAGACTTTCAGGCGGCTACTCAGGCGGTAATAATCCACAGCGCTTTTTCCTCGGCGGAATAGATAACTGGATAAACAGATCATTCGCTACTTCGGTAATACCAATTGAGAGCGCATCAGATTTCGCTTTCCTTACAGCAGCGCTGCCAATGCGCGGCTTTGATTACGCACAGCAGATTGGTACAAAATACGCATTGATGAATATGGAATTAAGATTCCCGCTGATCCGGTATCTCGTAACCGGCGCACTGCCAATCCTGTTCAGCAATATACTTGGAGTTGCGTTTGTGGATGTTGGTTCCGCATGGAATAAAAACAGCGAGTTAAGATTCTTTGAACGAAATGAAGATGGTGTAATTAGTAAAGATCTTTTGATGGGAACAGGACTTGGTGCAAGAATTTATTTCCTTTACTTCCTCGTACGGTTTGATGTTGCCTGGGCGTATAATGTTCAGGGATTTTCAAGACCTAAATTCTATATTTCTCTGGGTGCGGATTTTTAATCTTTCATGACTGTGTCATCAGCGTGCTTTCAACAGAAATTAGCACGCTGATGACGCGGGTTAAGCAGATAATCACAGATTCAGAAATTTCTTTTCTTTTAATTTGCCATCGGTTATAACGTTGCTACCAACTGCGTATATCTATTTTATCTGTGTCCCGAACAAAGATGAAATTTATGAATCTTTTGTTACTTCTTTCTTTGCCTCTGCCTTTTTGGTGTCATTCTTCGCGGTATTATTTCCATTTGATGATTTGTTCTTATAATCAGTCTGGTAAAAGCCGGTGCCTTTAAATATGGGTCCTGCGCCCGTACCAATTAATCTTTTAACTAATCCTTTACACTGCGGGCATTCTTTAATTGGTTCTTCACTCATTGATTGAAATAATTCAAAAGAATAACCGCATGCTGTGCATTTATAATCATACGTTGGCATATCTGTATCTCCTTTTTTTCAGGGGGAAAAACTTAATGATAAATAGTAAAAATTTCTATAAATTAAGCGGCGTAAATTTACAAAATTGCAATCACATTTCAGATGTTTAAATTGAAGCGGATACTTTTTCTCCCCCTTATTTTCTTTTTCTTTAACGGATGCCTGAATTTTATACAGGACATCAATTTATATCCCGATGGTTCCGGTAAAATGCGCATTCAATACTGGATGCCTGCTCCGGACAGCAGCATTGCAAAGGTGATTGAAAATATTGGCATCTTTAATGCCGATTCAATTAGAAAGGAATTTTCTTCACCTTACACAACTATTGAAAATGTTGAAGCATACACAGATACAACTGACAAGACAATTCACGCTGTTATAAATTTAACCTTCACGCATATTGATTCCTTAAACAACACAAAGGCATTTGCAGATGCACGCTTTTCATTGAAAGACGGCGCTTCGGGGCAAAAAGTTTTTACTCAATTTATCGCTCCTATTGCTACCGGATTTGGAATAGACGGCAGTAATTTCCGTGTAATGTATAAATACACTTTTTCGGGTGAGATAATTCAGCACAATGCTCAGCGTGTTGAAGAACGTACGCTTATCTGGGAATATGCACTTCCTGAAATAGGAAACGGCAAAACTATTTCAGTTACCTTCCGCCCGTATAAGCTGAAAGAAACTCCATACTGGATTTACATCCTTTCCGGAGTTGTATTGTTAATTGTTATTATTTTTCTTTTCAGAAAAAAGAAAGATTAACGTATCTTAAATCAGTAATTTTTTAAAGAATCAATTACCGGGAAGGAATGAGTAAATTACCATCATTAATTCTGATTATCCTGCTGCTGATTGGTTCAGATTTTAACCATCCAAATTTATTACTCGCGCAAAGTAAAAATCTGCAGCATGTAATTAACTCAGCAGATTTTTTAGTTGATAACATAAACATCTACTCAAATCCCCAAAAATATTTAAATAAAATTATTGCAACACAGGGTAGATATGACAGCAGAACATTGTGGGAAAATAATGAAACAAGATTTTTAGTTCACGGAAGCAACAACGGTTATCCGGCAATTTTTATTGTTGAACTTGATCATCCTCTCCCTTCGCCAAAAGTAATTTCGGATAACGTGCAGACTTTAAGCAACGATGTACACATCAGAGTATTCGGGAGGTTTGTAAGAATTGATGAAATTATTGAACATGACGGCAGCACAAAAAAACTTCCTGTACTTGAAGCTATAGCTATCTACTTTTTTTCTGATCAAACATTTGCAAAACCTGTTTGGGTTAACCGCCTTTATTAGTTAATATTAGAATTGCAGCAGTTACTGACTTTTTTGAAATGCTTGTCAAGCTTATAATAATCAGGGAGAATTATTATATGATTATTAACTCTTTAATCATCATTCTGCTTATAAATCTGAACCTTTATGCCTTTCAGGGAAAAAATTATTTAGGGGAAGCCGGTGAGATAATTTTAGAAAATAAAATAATTATCAGCAGCATAGCCCACCTGGATATTGATGATAAAGATAATTTGCTGATAACAGATATTAGAGGTAAACAGGTTTTAATATTCAGCAGGGAGGGAAAATTCATTCGAAAATTATCATTAGAAGATTGTAATCCCGGGTTTGCCTGGTATCCTATCAAAGCAAAATATTCATATAATAGTGAGAGGATATTTCTTGTAAACAGCATTCCTTGGGGATTTAGATTTAAAGGAAACGGCGAATGTTTGAGCGCAGCTGATAAGCTTTTCATCGCTCCTTTTGATTTTTGTTTTAATCCATCAGGAAACATCGTCGGCTATTATACAACTCCAATTGGAAGCTCCATAAAAATTATGGATCAGTTCGGCAGCAGTAAAAAGGAATTTAAAGCTGATTTAAACGAGTTTAAAAATTTAATATACAGGATTGAAGGCGGCGGCATAATAACAGATGATAATGGATTTATTTACCAGATGAATGTTATATCTCCAACAATTTACAAGTATAATCCGGAAGGAAAATTCATAAAAGCAATTGATGTTACGCCTTCATTTTTTAGAAAAGCTGATATTGATATTTCACCCGATCCTGTTCAGGTGATGCAAAATATCGGGAAAATGTTCAAATCATATTCTTTTGTTGCATCGCTTCATTTATTAGACACCAATAAAATACTAATACAATATTTTCACGGCAGAGATCGTTTTTTTAGTGTTGTTGATTTAGAAGGAGAATTTATTATTGAAGAAATACAAACAGAAAAATTATTTATCGCAGCAAAAAACGGTAAGTTGTATATGGTTATTCAGCCTGAACCCGATAAAAACGGAATTCTTTCAAATCCAAAGATTGAAGTTTATAATCTTAAAGAAAAAATTTATAACAGATAAAAATTAACAGGGGTTTCTTTTTTATAAAAACAAAAAATTGCAGAAAAGGTAAACGTTGATTTATGGAATTATCAATCGCCAAACGGTGGATCAATTCTTAAAGCATTTGATTTTATCCTTCCATATGCACTAGGAGAAAAGGAATTTCCTTATCAGCAAATTACATCGTTTGAAGAAAAAGATTTTTACCCTTTGCTGTTGGCATATAATTCAAAAACAAATTCTATGGATGGAGAAAATATAAACCATGCAAAGCCGCGCTGCCGTTTATCTCTGCGGAATTTTTTATTTAATTAATGATGATATGCTAAAACTAAAAATTTTTTTCCTATCCGTTGTCTTGCTTTTTATTGGCTGCAATGAAGAAAAGCCAAAACATATAAGGAATGATTATAAAATATCTGACAATATTCAGAACAGATTGGACTTGATTGAATACATTGATGATTTATTTTATAAGGAAACTATTAAAATGGAAACAAGCGATGAGGTGTTGGTCGGTAAAATAAAAAATTTCACATGTGATAAATTAAATAATTTTTTAATAACGGATAATAATAATTCGATCTCCACGTGCACATAATGAAGTATTTTTAGCTAGATTGAAATATCTTCAATCTAGCTAAATATAAATACATAACTATGGAGTAATATGTTATCAAGTAATTTTCTGGCTGGTATTAACTTTTTATCCTTTCTATCAATATTAATAATAGGGTGTAGCGATGACAAGATTACAACCATGGTTATTGAAGATGAAATAGTAAAAATCAACATAATTGATAGCATTCCGTCCTATCAGATAACTGGTGTGAGTTTCATTGATAATAAATATTATATTCTAAATAATTCTGAAAAGAAAATTTACAGGTTAGACGGTGAGTTTAACTTTATAAATTCTTATGGAACGAAAGGCAAAGGCCCGGGTGAATTTTCGGAATTCCTGGTTGATATGGCTGAGTGTAATAATCTGCTGTACGTTATGGATATCTGTGGTAATATTACAGTTCTTGATAAGGAATTGAATTTCATTAAAACAATTAATTTGTTCGATAAATCAACAAAAGAGAAAATTTATCCGAATTTTAATGGGTGTAATAATCTGAGCATCATAGACGATAGATATATTCTGGTTGGCGCTAATATAAACATGATGCATAAAAGCAGAAAATTTATAATTGGGTATCTTTTTACAATAGAGGGTGAATTTTTAAGAAATTATTATATAAATGATATAGAAATTAAGACAGATCTTATGGTTGAAAATTCATATGCCAATTATATTAATGATAAAATAGTTTTCACACTGAAAAATCATAATTATTTTTTTGTAATGGGCTTTGAAGGGAACCTGATTTATACTTCAGACCAATTAGAGATCGATAAGTATTTCAATCCCCGGAGCGAAACTGAAACCCTGGTGCTGCTGAAAGAAGTTTTTTTCAAAGGGATGACAGGATATTCAGATTATTTGATTCACTTCGTTGCTTCACCTGATAAAAAACATAGATGCTATATATACATATATAACAGCAGTTATCATCCGGTTAAAAGAATTGAATATTTTCAATTAGAAAGGAGAGCAACACCCTCAAAATTTTATTGCAAAGTTATAAGTTCTAACCTTATCTTGTGGGATGAGACGGGAAATTTTGAAGGGCTGTATAGATTTGATATTAAAAAATATTTGTAAAACTATGGTAAAATTATTTATAGAATTAATGCTTAATAAAACTGCTTCTCATTTGTATATTAAAATAAACTTCAACCTCTTTTACTGTTTTTCGGGGGAATAAATTTTAAATATTAAAGGAGGAACAGGGTGGAACAAATAAATCTATCAATCTTTTCAGCAGATGATTCAGTAATTCGTCATCTTAGATCCCTGCAAAAAAATAATAATGTTTTTACTATTTGCGGACAATATGAAAAATATTCAAATATCCCTCTCAATGAACATCCTAGGTCTGATTTGTTTTTTATTGATGATTCTTCTAAAAGTCAATCCAGGCTTTTTAATTTTTTAAAAGTATTTCCCAACTACTATTCTGATACTAAGACAATTGTTTATACAGCAAATTTAAAAGGGGGTTTTCTAAACTCTCTTTTACTGCATGATGTCCGCGGCATTCTTAATAAAACGGAAACTCCGGTGTTCCATTTAAAAAATAAATTTGTTGAAACAATAAAATTAGTTAATAGTGGAAGCTGCTGTTTTGATAATGTGGTAAGAGTAGCGCTCAAAGGATTAATTTGGGCGAGAGGGGAAACAGAAAATTTCCCTGTAAATACTTTGCATAATAATGTTAATGATGAAGTAATAACAAATGCCATTAAATTAGTAAACCTGCTTTCACCCAAAGAGAGGGTGATACTTAAACTGATTGCTGAAGGAAATCAAAATAAAAAGATTTCGCAAATTCTTTTTATTGAAGCAAACACGGTAGTACAGCATAAAGATAAAATTGTTAAAAAGCTGAAATTAGCATCAACAAATGAGCTTATTAGATTCGCAGTTATTTACAGAAGGGAAATATTTGATCTGTAAAGAATAAAAATAGATGAACCCTCTATGAAAAATAGATGAATCATCTATTGACTAACCTGCCTGCGTGAATTAAATTCTACATGAAATTTAACTAACACTCTCGCTTGAATTGAAAACGAATTAGCCCCACATCGATTTTAAGACGGACACCACTAAAATAATTTTGAAAGAGTAAACGTTTCATTTTGCAGGGAGCAAATGAATTTTAGCTTACAAAAAATAACAGCTCCGTTACTGACAGAAAAAATTTCTCATTATTTATTAAAAGCCGCTTACTATTTTATAGCTATTGTTCTTATCGCCAGCGGAGTGTTAAAGATAATTGATGCCGGTTCCCTGATTGCAGCTTTAACCTCTGCGTTTCCTTTCGTTAATGAAAATATACGAATAATAATTTCTTCGCTCATTCCTTTCATAGAAGTCTTAACCGGAATTTTATTGCTGCTTGAAATAAAAAAGAAAGAAGCAATGTTAGCTGCCGTAATATTATTCGGCGCGTTTACTTTGTTTGCAGTTTATGGATTTATTTTTGGTATAGAAGGAGATTGCGGCTGCTTTGGAAATGCAGTGGAATCAAGTTTTGGGTGGGGAATGATAGTTAGGAATTTAATTTTTGCATTGATAGCTTTTTTAATTCTGATTCAAGCTAAGAGGGAAATAGTTTGAAGGTAAAAATTAAATATATAATTTTTTCTATAATTCTTTCATTATTATTTGCAACTGCATTTATCAGAACCACTAAAATTTATAATGGTTTACAATCCACATGGTACTTTTATTTTTTTGCAGTTGCTTCGGTAATATTAATTATTGTGTTTATAAGTTTAATTTCTTTTAAATCTGAACGGAGAGAAATCTCTAGAAAAGTTTGGCTGAATTTAGTTGATTTATTCGTAATTCTTTTTTTAGTCTATTCTTTCTTTAGATTATTAATAACAGAAAATGAGACATTAAATAATAGTCAGTTTTTAACACTTCTTTATCTTACTCTTCTATATTTTGTTTGGAAACTGTTTCTTGAAAATAATCTTGTAAAACAGAATAAAACCATATTACCGGTTTTAATCCTACTTTTCTTTTTTTTGTTAAGCGGACTGATAGAAGCTTTTTTAGGATTACTTCAACTTTACAATATTATTCCTGGATATATTGGAAGCTATTTTAAAGTAAACGGAACTTTTGTAAATCCGGATCACCTTGCAGGGTATTTAGCTTCAGTTATACCATTTTCATTCGGTATTTACAAATATTCAGCAATTACTTTGAGTAACGAGAAGTCTTTCTTGGGAGAAAAAAAAGCAATAATATTTTTAAAATATTTAGCTCTTATAACATTTTTAACAAGTCTGTTTATACTCCCTTCTTTAAAAATACGATCATCATGGTTAGCTGTTATAGCCGGTATTGCACTTGTATATTTTACACAGCATAGTATAAAAGAAAGAATAAATAAATCACTTAATAATTTTATTAAAAAAGGAATAGCGATTTTATTAGTAGTTATATTGGCTATTTCTATAATAATTATTTTATATCAACTTAAGCCTGCTTCTGCAGATGGCAGATTATTAATTTGGAAAATAACGGGCAAAATAATAAATGAAAATCCAATTTGGGGAATTGGATTTAACCGTTATGCTTCTGAATATGGCAATTATCAAGCTGATTATTTTAATAACAATCTGAGTAATGATTATGAAAAATTATTAGCAGGAAATGTTAAGCAGGCGCATAATGAATTTATACAAATCATAGCTGAACTAGGAATTATTGGTTTAGTGCTTTGGCTTGGAATAATAGTTTCTGCACTTTGGAAAATTAGAAATAATGATCTGCCGCCGCCGAGCAATAGCTTAGTTTTTGGTTTAAAACATTCTGCAAGGGCTTCTTTATTTTCCTTGCTTATTGTTTCAATTTTTTCATTTCCATTGCACGTTTTACCTACCTATATAAATTTTATGTTTATGATTTCAATTTTATCTGCAGTTTCAAACATAAGGATTGTTAAGACTTTTGAAATCCCATATTACATGAAAGCAGCTGCTGCATTTGCTGCAATAATTATTCTTTTTTTGCTAATAATAAAAGATTACAAGTTTTATAACGCTTACAAAATATGGAATGACGCATACCAATTAGCTTCTCACGGTTTATATAATGACTCCGCGAAAAAATTTGAAAAGGTTTATCCTGAATTAAAAACAGAAGGTGAATTTTTATTTAATTATGGCGGCGTATTGTTGTTAAATAATAAATACAGAGATGCTGCTGTCATACTTGAAGAATCTAAAAACAATTATCTGGATCCAAAGCAATATATAAATTTAGGAATCTGTTACGAGAACTTAGACCAAGGTTATAAAGCGGAACAGCATTATAGGCATGCAATAAATATGGAGCCGAATAAAATTTTTCAAAATTATCTTTTAACGCAGTTTTATGTTAAAGGGAAAAAATATGAATTGGCAAAAATACATTGTCAAAAAATTTTGGATTTAAAAATTAAAATTGAAACTACTGCTGCACAGGAAATAAAAAAAGAAGCAGAAAAATTAATGACATTTTTGAATTATGCCGCATTAAGTGGTAATTAATAACTAAATAGTTGGAGGTTCCAATGGGTATTTTCTTGAAAAAACAGCGGTCCAAAGCAGCAAAAATCGCCGGCGCTGCTTTATTTGCTTTGCTTATGTTTGTAAACCTGCAGATAACAACGAATCCAAATAGCAATGGAGATATTGACCTGTTCGGGATAAATCTATCATTATTTGTGCCCTCTATAATCGCAAGTTCTGGTGGTGGTAATGATTGTCTTAGGTGCTGGTGGGATTATTATCGTCAGGATTGTACAGTTATTGGTGGAGGGGCTTATTGTCTTTTCACTTGTGGACGACCAGCAGAAATTTATTGCCATTATACTCCATAATTCTTATTAATAAATGGGGGTTGTCAAAAAAGTTGACTCAAAATGGGGGTTGTCAAAAAAGTTGACTCATTTAACAAAATAGTTTTCTTTGCCTGAGTAAACTGATTTATTAGACAAAGACTTTCCAACCATCGCATTTTGGCAACCTCTAGAAAGATATAATTAATGAAAAAATATTTTATTTTCCTTTTGTTATTATTAGGTTCATGCTCTCAAGAAAGATTTAAAATTGAAGAGGTAGAATTTCGACGGAACGCGGACTTAATTTTGATAAAAAAGTTAATCTATCCAAATACAGGTAAAAATTATGTTGGACTCGTAAGAGATATAGAAATTATTGAAGATAGGATTTTTATTTCGGATCGAAGTAATAATGCAATACATGTTTTTGATTTAAATCTTAAATATCTGAAAGGCAGTTCCGGAAAGGGACAAGGTCCCGCGGAATTTATGATGCCTCAATATCTTGCAAAAGATGGTAAATACTTGCTTGCTTACGGGGCAGGTGAGAACACATTAAAATATCTTGATTCAAATTTTCAGGTAATAAAAAAATTTTCACCACCTCCCGAATTTACTTCCGATCTTTCAAGTCAGCCGGTTTTTACCAAATCTGAAATTCTTATTTCTGCATTCAGTGAATTTCCTGCTGAAAAACAAAAAATTTCTCACATCAGTACTGCTTTATTGTGCAAAAAAGATGGAACGAAAATTAAAGCATTTTGCAATTTTGATAGAGAATATGATTATAATAATTCTGCTTATTATTATATGAACCGGTATTCTTTAGTTGCAACAGGATTTAACAGATCTCTTTTTATAATCCAATCTGCCTCAACTAAATTTCATCAGTTTGACCTAATTGGCAACTATATAAAAACCCTGAGTTATAAACCTAAGTTCTATAAGAACCCACCCGATATTTCTATATCAAGATTAAGAACTATGAGCGGAGAAAAAGTGTATGAGGAGTTTATAACAAAAACAACTTTCCTTAAAAGCTTCTTTTTTGATAATGTAAATAATCTTCTTTATATCAATTATAATAATTCGAAGAAGGAACAGCTCTACAGCAAATCGCTAACTGATGTTGAAAACTATTTGGTAGTGATCAATGAAGCTGGAAAGTGTATATATGATGGCAGAATTGATGGATTCATGGCAGCAGTAGAAGATGGATATATATACACATTGGTTACAGAAGGAGACCTGCTAGTAATAAATAAATATCAAATAAAATTATGAATCAAAAAAATGTCATAACTATTTTAGTTGTAATAAATTTTATACTCTTATTATTGTATGTTTTAATGTCTAACAAACTTATTTTTACAGAAGAAAAGTTAGAACAACAAAAAGTTTTTTCTGACAAAATAGATGACTATATGTTGTCTAAAACTAGTACCGAAGGAAAATATATTTGGGATACCGGTATTTTAACGAAATCGGAATTTATAAAAATTGAAATAACAACTCCCAAAATTTTTCTTTGGATTGATTCTATTGATTGTTCAAGATGTTATGAATTTCATTTACGACGTATAAAGAATGAATTTGGTATTAATAAAACGATTATTGTTTATAATAAAAAAATTACTTTTCTTAAATTAGATTTTAAAAATTATTATTTTATTGACAGTGATGTGAATAATAAAATTTTTTCACAATTAGTTGCACTCGTTGAACCGAATGGTAAAATAATTTACGCGGATTTTCCACAATATGCTCTATACAATTATAGTGGGAAGTTTTATGAAATTGTTGAAAGATATTTAATTAATTGAGTTCTTTTTATATTATGAATTATATGGTAAAATTATTTAATGTCTTTACCTTCAACATCCATAAAACGCCCGGTTGCAATTTCAATGTTTTATATTGCTGTTGCGCTTATCGGTATTTATTCTTTCAGCAGGATTGGTGTTGATCTGCTTCCAAATGTTAATATTCCACATCTCTTAGTTCAAACAACCTATTCAAATGCATCACCTGAAGAAATTGAAAAGCTGATAACAGAACCGCTTGAATCAGCGGCGGGAACGGTTCCGGGAATAAAAAATGTTACTTCTGTTTCCAAAGAAGGTATATCTGTTATATCCCTGGAATTTACCTGGGGAACCAATATGGATTTTGCCCTTCTTTCTTTGAGAGAGAAACTTGATAATGTAAGATTTCTTCTGCCGCGCGAAGCAGGAAGGCCTACAATTATTAGATCAGATCCTTCCGCTTCACCGATAATGACGCTTGTTCTTTCTTATAAAAACGAAATTTTGAAACCGGATACTCTATCTGAAAATATCTTTACTGCGAATATCAGTACAAACGAATTGCCACAAAGGCACAAAGTCACAAAGCTGCTCGAAGAATTCCAAAGTTCAAATTTAAGATTTGTAAGTTCCTCATCTTCCGCAGAAGATATGAAAAGATTAATTGATTTAAAGGAAGCCGCACGGGTAATATTTAAACGCAGGCTTGAACAGATTGACGGAGTTGCGCAGGCTGTAATAACGGGCGGGCTGGAAAGGGAAATTCTTGTTGAAGTTAATCCGGAAAAACTCTCCGCATACAATTTGACTTTCCAGCAGATTGCTGCATCTCTGAAAGCTGCTAATGTTAATCTTCCTGCCGGTTCAATAATGAAAGGATTGTTCAGGTATTCATTGCGCACAATTGGTGAGTTCCGCAACACAAGAGAGATTGAAAAAACAATTTTAAAAAGAAACTCTGATGGCAGCGTTATATTTCTTTCGGATGTTGGTGTAGTTAAAGAAAGTTTCAAAGAAAGAGAAGGCTTAACAAGATTTAACGGCGCCGAAACAATCGGACTGCTTATCAACAAAGAACCTGAATCAAATACTGTAAACATTGCACTGCAGGTTAAAGAAGCGGTTAATAAAATGCAGAAAGAATATCCTGAATTTGATCTGCAGATAGTTTCAGATTATTCAAAATTTATTGTGAACGCAATTGAAAATGTTAAGCAGGAAATTTATTACGGCGGCATTCTCGCTTTTCTTGTTCTCTTCTTTTTCCTTGCAAGCATCAGGAATGTTTTGATAATCGGAATTACAATTCCCGCTTCTCTCGTATTAACAGTTCTATTGATGTACCTGTTTGATATCAGTTTTAATATCATATCACTGGGCGGCATCGCGGTTGGAGTTGGGATGCTGCTTGATAATTCAATAATCGTAATTGAAAATGTTTCCCGTTACCGTGAAAAAGGATTTTCAATAAGAGAAGCTTCCCTCCGCGGTTCCGCTGAAGTTGCAATGCCAGTAGCGGCGGCAACTTTAACAACAATGGCTGTATTTCTGCCGCTTGTTTTTATAAAAGGAATAGCAGGTGAATTATTTAAAGATCAATCTATTGCGGTAGTATTTTCTCTCGCGGCTTCACTTATAACAGCTCTAACTTTAATTCCAATGCTGGCTGCAGGTAAAAAGCCCGGCATTAACTTTTCAAATCTGCGGAAAAAAATAACCGATAATAATAAGTATATAATTATTCCTCGTCCGGATAAAAATACTTTCGTTTCAAAAATTTTTTACTGGATAAAATTCCCGTTTATCTTATTACTCAAATCCGCCGCGTTAATTTTTATTCTCGTTTATGATAAGCTGCATAACATAACCGGAAAATTATTTAGCAGCTTTTTCAATCGTGTAAATAATTACATGGAAAAAGTAATTGAGGAATATGATAAGCTTCTTGCCTGGTCCTTGAATAATCGCAAAAAAGTATTACTGCTTGCGCTGGGATTATTTATTCTTGCTGCGTTGGCTGCAATTGATATTAAAAAAGAATTTATTCCGGAAGCGCCTGAAGAAGAATTTATTGTTGAACTTGTATTTCCGAAAGGAACATCGCTTGAAGGCAATGCAGTTTTTACAGGAAAAATAGAAGATGCATTTTTAAATATTAAAGGCGTTAAAAGCATTGTCTCAAACATCGGTCGTGTTAATGAATTTGATTTTCTTAACAAAGATCAGATATCTGTTGATAAAACAAACCTGTTAATTAAGCTTGATTCGTATGAAGAATTTTATCCTGTAAGAGAAAAGGTCCGTGCACTGCTTGAAAATGTTAAAGGTATAAATCATTCCTTTAAACATGTTGAAACAGCGTTTACCCGGCTCGTAAATCCTTCTGAAAATGATATAGTAATTAAAATAAAGAACAGGGATATTGATAAAGCTTTTGAGAAAGGAAATTCATTAATTGAAAAAATAGAAGATGAAAAGATTGTAGGCCTGGCTGATTTAAGGATGGGAATTGAAAAAGGGGAACCTGAATACAGAATTGTAATTGATCGTGAAAAATGTGTTGCGTTTGGAATGAATATAAATGATGCGGCTTCACAGATTGTTAATGTTGTTCGCGGAACAGAAGCAGCAGCATTTTCTGATTTTGATAAAAAAATTTCAATCAATATAAAAACTGCGGAAAGTGAAAGAAATAATATTGATAAAATTCTCTCAAAGGAAATTATCTCCGGGGATAAAAAAATTCCTGTCAGGAGTCTTGTTAATTATCAACTTACTGAAAGCTATAACGAAATCTGGCGGGAAGGGCAATCAAGAACCGTTTACATTTACGCCGGGCTTGCAGGTTCAAGTATTGATAAAATTATTCCAAAGCTTAAAACAATTGCAGCGAGCCTTCCCGGTTCCCCCGGCGAAATAATAAGCATCAGCGGAGTGAATGATGAAATACAAAGCTCATTCAGCGTGTTATACATTGCGCTAATCATTTCTGTTATTCTTATGTACATGGTTCTTGCCGCAGAATTTGATTCATTTCTTTTTCCGTTCATAATTATTTTTTCAATTCCGTTAGGACTTATCGGCAGCATACTTTTACTTTATGTTTTTGGTGAAAGCTTAAGTATAATTTCAATAATGGGTTTGATAATCTTAGTAGGCATTGCTGATAATGATGCTGTTGTAAAAGTTGAATTTATTCTCCGCAAAAGAAAAGAAGGTCTGCCGATTAACGAAGCAATTATGCAGGCTGGCAAAGACCGCTTCCGCCCGATTGTAATGAATTCATTCACCGTTATTTTTGCATTGATACCAATGATAATAGGGATCGGCGCTGCAACTCAGTTAAGAATTTCTTTATCAATAGCTTTAGCCGGCGGACTGCTGAGCGCAACATTTTTAACATTAATTATTATCCCGGTTTTATACACCTACATGGAACGGTTTTCAAGGGAAAAATTTTAATGAACAATTAATCCGGTTTACGGAATTAGTTTTAATTTTAAGCGGGAACCCAAAATGAAAATCTCTTTTAAAACTATACTGATTGTCTTCGGTGTTCTGATTATTTCCGTTATTGCTTTCACTCTTATCCCTGCAGATGATACAGAAGATCAATATACTGATGAATTGAATATTAATTATAATAAACTTAACGAAGTTGTTTTTGATGTAAGAACAGATCTTGTAAAAAAAGGTGATCTTGTAAAAACAATTACAGCGAACGGAATTGTGAAAGCATTCATTGAACTGGAAGTAATACCAAACATCAGCGGTTATGTTGAAGAAATAAATATTTTCAACGGCAAGCATGTAAAAAAAGGTGAAGTTCTGGTGAGGCTTGATGACAAGGAGCATCAGATAAATGTGAAAGAAGCAGAGGTAAACGTAAGCAATGCAAAAATTGAATACGGCTTTTTAAGCAAGGAAGTAGCGCAGGTAAATAATACTGCTGCAGCAGATTCAATTAATCTAATAGTTAAAAAACTTGAGAATGATTTTAAAGAAGGAAAGATTGATGAAAAAAATTATCTCAGCAAAAAAGAAGAACTCGATCTTGCATTAATATTCACCGGTGCTAAAAGAGATGAAATAATGCTTAACAAAAGCGGATTAACAAATGCAATAAATGCTTTAAACAGGGCAAGATTAAATTTAAGCTACACAGAAATTACCGCACCATTTGGTGGCGTTATTGCCGATGCCAATCTTGTTAGAAGGCAGCGAATAAATGCTGGAGAAGCTTTATTCAAACTGCTTGATCTTTCGAGTTTCAAAATTGAAGTTGGAGTACTTGAGAATGAAGCCGCTCTTCTTAAAACCGGCAGCAGGGCTGAAATACAATTGAACGCATTGCCGGGTAAAAAATATTATGGCAGGGTTATCTACATAAATCCTTTGATAGATGCTGAAACCAAAACATGCCGCGTAACAATTCAAATCCCTAATACTGATGAGCATATAAAATCAGGAATGTTTGCTGCTGTAAAAATTGAATCGGAAATCTTATCAAACAGAATACTTATTCCACGGGAAGCACTATTAGTAAGGGATAAAAGGAATCTTGTTTTCATTGCTGAAAAATCCGGAAGTAACTCAGATCAGCATTTTGCAAAATGGCATTATGTGCAAACAGGTGAGCAGAATGAAAATTTCATTGAAATACTTGAAGGAGTTTCAGCCGGTGATTCGGTGATTGTTGAGGGGCATTACAATCTTGCACACGATGCTAAAATCCGGATCATACAATAAATTGGAAACAGGTCTTTGATCTATAAGATCCACGGTGCGGGATGCAATGATTAGTGAAAGGCTTTCTCTCCCGGTAAAACGGGATCGAAATATCATTTCCATCTGAATAAAACTAAATGAAAAAAATATTATTCATATTTCTTGCGCGTCCGGTAACAGCGGGAATGTTATTTTTTTCTGTATTAGTTTTAGGAGTAGCGTCTTTTTTAAATCTCCCGGTTGAACTCCTTCCTCACACTGAATATCCAAGGTTATCTGTTTCGTGTTCATGGGCAGGAGTTTCACCCGAAGCAGTGGAAACATACTTAACTTCACCAATGGAAGCAGCGCTTGCGGGCATAAAAGGAATAAAAAAAATTTCATCCCGTTCTTCGGAAGGAAGCGCAAATATTAATTTAGAATTTCATCCTTCAACCAATATGGATTTTGCACGCCTGGAAATTAATGAAAAGCTTGGCGCGCTCATTCAAGAGCTTCCGGATAATATTTCACCACCAAGAATATCAGCTTACGTTCCAAAAGAGTTCCGCGATCTGCAAGGCTTTTTAACTTATACTTTATCCGCAAATTTAAGCGCAAATGAAATCCGCAAGTACGCAGTTGATTATATAAAAACTCCGCTGCTTTCAGTTAATGGAGTTTCTGATGTTAATATAAGAGGCGGGAATGACAGGGAGATTTTAATTACAATTGATTATGATAGAGCAAAATCTTTCAAAATAAGTAATGAAGAAATTTCAGCAGCTATAAATAATGCGGAACAGATAATTTCTGCGGGAATGATAAACAACCGCGGTGCGCAGGTTTCAGTAAAGATTAATAACACAATTAATTCAGCGGATATTCTTCTCAATCAGCCCGTTAAAACTTTTCAGAATTCTGTAATAAGATTAAAAGATATTGGAATTGTTACAGATGATTTTAGTGAGAGACAAAGCTACTACAGAATAAACGGAAACGAAGCTGTGTTTATTGAAATAAGCAAAGAACCGGGAAAAAATACTATTCAAACTGCGGATAATGTTTATAAAAAATTAAATGAACTTGAAGCAGCATTTCCCCCAGGGTTTTCTCTTCAAAAAGAAATTGATATGAGCCGGAATATAAGGGATGAAATAGATGAACTTTTTAGTTCTGCAGGTTACTCATTTTTAATCGTACTTGTAGTTCTGCTTTTGATTTTCCGGGATGCTGTCTATTCTTTTATAGTAATTATATCAATTCTCTTCTCAATGCTTTCTGCATTTATTTTTCTTTATGTTTTTAATATCAGCCTGAATATTCTTACTATCGCTTCACTTATTATCGGCTTCGGATTGATAGTTGATAATTCAATTGTCGTGGTGGATTATCTTGATAAACATTCTAATGAATCTGAAATTAATTCCGGGAGACAAAAGAAAAGATTATCTGTTCATACAAAGAATATTTTCTTTCCTGTATTTGCATCAACATTAACAACTGTTGCAGTATTTATTCCTCTTCTTTTCTTAACGGGAGAATTAAAATTATATTTTGAACAGTTTGCAATTACAACCGCGCTTACATTAACATCTGCGTTAATTATTTCATTTACTATTGTGCCGGTTCTTTTTTACAATTATAAAAAAATTAAAAAAATAAAATCCCTGCCTGAAAAAAATCATCATGCCTCAAACTTCAGGAACAGATTCAGCGGATTAAGAATTTATTCTTTCACAGTTCAATTAATTTACAGATGGCGCAAATTGAGCATTGTAGTTTTAATTTTGATTGTTGGTTTACCTGTCTGGCTGCTTCCCACAACAATTGAAACTCCGGTCCTATCCTTTCCTTACAATGCCGTTTTTGGTTCGCAGACTTTTGATGAAATAAAAAAATATTTTAACTATGCCCTCGGCGGAACACTTAACTTATTTTTTAATCATGTTCAGAAGGGAGAAGTTTTTTCTTATGGTGAATCGGATTATATCGTTGTAAGGCTTCAGCTTCCCAACGGAAACCGTATCGAAAGAATAAATGAATTAACAGAAAAATTTGAAAATGAAGTTTTAACCTACAAAGAGAATATTGAAAACATCACAGCAAATGTTATGGATGAAGAGACAGCGCTAATAAGAATAATCTTCACAAAAGAGCAAAGCAGATCCGCGTTTCCTTACATACTTAAAAATTATCTTACTGCTTTTGCTGTTGGACTTGGCGGACTTGATGTATCGGTTTTGGGTTATGGCCCCGGTTTCAGCAGCGGCGGTTACTCAACTACTTCGTTTATTGTTCAGGCTGCGGGATTTAATTATAACAGGGTGAAAGATCTTGCGAATCAATTGAAAGAAATACTGGAGAAGAACCCGAGGATTGATAATGTTGATGTTGACCGTTCCGGATTTTGGGGAAGCGGGGACGATACTTATGAAATTGCAGCAGAAATAAAACGGCAGGCGCTAATAAAAAATAATATAGATGTGAACCAGTTGTTCAATATAATTGCCAAAAATACGCGCGGCAATCTTGGTAACAACCGCTTTAGAATTGATGGAGAAGAAGCGGCTTACTCTGTTAAGTTCTCAAATTATAAAAATATTCAGCAGGAAGAACTTGCAAATAAAATTATTACTGTTGATAAATTTAAAAGTGCAAAGATTAATGAGTTGGTTTTTTTTGAAGAACGAAAAGTTCTTTCAACAATTAACAGGGAAAATCAGCAGTATGTAAGAAATATCAGTTTTGATTATAAAGGTCCTTATATGTATGGGATGGAATTTTTAAAATCATCTATTGAACAAATTTCAATTCCGGAAGGTTATTCAATTAAGAAGCAGGATTTTTTCTTTACCTTTGGAACCGAAGAAGAAATTGAAGTTTGGAAAATTCTTGCATTATCTTTGATTCTGATTTTTATGATTACATCTGCTTTATTTGAATCAATTAAAAAACCATTGATTGTTTTTATTGCAATTCCCTTCGCGCTGATCGGAACAATATTTTTATTTTATCTCGGTAATTTCAGTCTTGACCGCGGGGCTTATGCCGGAATGCTTTTGCTCATCGGACTTTCCGTAAACAATTCAATTATTATGGTTGATTATCTATCTCAAAACATAAAAAGAAGTGATCTTACGGAAATAATAAAATTAAGCTTTAACCGGATTAGACCAATTGCTACAACCACACTTACAACTGCTTCAGCTCTCATACCACTTATGTTAAGCAGCGGGCAGAGTTTTTGGAAAAGTCTTGCCTTGAGCGTTACCGGTGGAATAATAATTTCCAGTACGTTTATATTATTTCTGGTTCCTGTTCTATATTATATTTTAACAAATAAAAAGAAGGTTTACGCGTAATAAATTTTCGATTATTTTCCTGTTAAAATTATTTGCCACACCAAAAAATTTGTTTCAAATAATGAGATTCAGTCATATTTCTTGATGTTTGATTACAAAGGATTACTAATTAGTTTTATTGACTTCACATAGCCTTTTACATATATTTCACGTCTATTTTTTTATTATTTGCGTAAACAGCAGCTCAATGGCAAACAGCGACTTTAAGATTTTTTCAGGCGGTTCAAATCGTCCTCTTGCCGAAAAAATTGCTAAAAAATTAAACAGGCCATTAGGTTCTTTGGAATTAAAACGGTTCAGCGATGGTGAAATCTGGGTAAAATACCTTGAAAATATCCGTGGATCTGAAGTTTTTTTGATTCAATCTACAAATCCTCCTGCAGAGAATCTTCTTGAATTATTAATAATGATTGATGCGGCAAAAAGAGCCTCTGCAAAAAGAATTACGGCTGTTATCCCTTATTTTGGTTATTCAAGGCAGGATAGAAAGGATCAGCCGCGGGTTTCAATTACCGCAAAGCTGATTGCAAATGTACTTACAGTATCAGGTGCAGATAGAGTTGTAACAATGGATTTGCACGCCGCACAGATTCAGGGATTTTTTGATATCCCGTTTGATCATTTGTACGGCTCAAGCGTATTCAGCGGATTGTTTGATGATATAAAGGAAAATCTTGTTGTTGTTTCTCCTGATGTTGGCGGAATTAAAATGGCGCGCTCTTACGCAAAAAGATTAAACGCCGGATTGGTAGTAATTGATAAAAGAAGACCAAAGCAGAATCTTGCGGAAGTTGTAAATATTATCGGAAGCGTGCAGGATAAAGATGTTCTTTTAGTTGATGATTTAATTGATACTGCTGGTACATTTGTAAGCGCAATTAAAGCATTGAAAGAAAAAGGCGCACGGAGTATCTACGGCGCGGTAACGCATCCGCTGCTTTCAGGTCCGGCAATTGAACGGCTGAACAATTCGGAAATTACAAAACTCTTTGTTTCAGATACTATCGCAATAAACCCCGAAAATATATCGGATAAAATTTCAGTAATTACGGCTTCGGATATTTTTTCTGAAGCAATTTTAAGAACATATAATCACGAATCAATCAGTTCTCTTTTTGATATAGATAAAGGATAACTTTTTAGTTTTGGAGTAAACATGGAAAAAATTACATTAAACGCTAACGTAAGAACTAATCTAAGCAAATCTGCAAGAAACGAATTAAGGAAATCCGGAGATGTTCCCGGAGTCTTCTATTCCAAACATGAGGCACCGGTTGCACTTTCTGTTTCTGAAAAGAAATTAAAACCGCTCGTGTTTACTGCCGAAACTCATCTCATTGGCTTAAACATTGATGGAACCGAACATGATTGCGTAATTAAAGATGTTCAGTTCGATCCCGTTTCAGACAGGATAATCCATGTAGATCTTCTTGGATTGACAAAGGGTGAAAAATTTCAGCTTGAAGTTCCAATCCAGTTTATTGGCAATGCCGCTGGAATTAAAGAAGGCGGAATACTTCAGCATGTACTTCATAAACTTCAGATTGAATGTCTCCCCAGTGATATTCCCCAGCATCTTGAAGTTGAAATCACCAATTTGAGAATTGGCGATGCAATTCATGTTGGTGATTTGAAATATGATAATATAACTATCCTTAATCCTGAAGATGCTGTAGTTGTGGCAGTTACACATCCAAAGGCTGAAAAAGAAACAGTTGAAGGTGAAGCTGAAGAAACTGCTGAACCTGAAGTTATTGGTAAAGGTAAAGCTGAAGAAGAAGAAGAATAGTTTTGCGGATTATCTTGGGAATCGGAAACCCTGGCAGGCGCTATGTTAATAACAGGCATAATGTAGGATTCATGTTTCTGGATTATTTTGCGGATTCCTATAATACGAGCTTTTCTGTTCCTTCAGATCCTTCAACTAAAGAAAAATTTGATTTTTACGCATCCTCCGGAAAAGTAGACGAGAATAATTTTATTCTTATTAAACCTACTACCTATGTGAATAATTCGGGTATAGCTGCCAAACAAGCCTTGGAATTTTACTCAACCGGAATACAGGATCTGCTTGTTGTTTACGATGATCTTAATCTTGATACTGCTAAATTTAAGATTAAAATTTCAGGCAGCGATGGCGGTCATAATGGAATCAGTTCCATAATTTATCATTTATATTCAGATCAATTTCCCCGCCTTAGAATAGGCATTGGTGCTGATTTTGAAAAAGGCGGAATGGCGGAATACGTTCTTTCTGATTTTACTGAAGAAGAATTTCATCAGCTCGAAGAAACTTTCAAACAAACAAAAATTTTAACTGAAGATTTCATAAGGGGTGGAATTAAACAAATGCTGGACACAAACAGCACATTTTATAAACCAAAAACTAACACAATTAGTAAGAAAGAAAAGGGAGATTAAAAGAAATATGGATCCAATATTTCAATTTGTTCCGTTCTTTGGTGTTATTGCCCTTTTATACACTTTTTGGAGGTTAAGCTGGATCTCCAAACAGGATGCAGGCACAGAGAGAATGAAAAAAATTGCTGGTCACATCGCCGAAGGCGCTATGGCATTTTTAAAAGCTGAATACAAAATTCTTGCTATCTTCGTAATCTGTGTTGCAGTTCTTCTTGGTATTTCTGCCGATGCAGAACAGTCATCACCGCTGGTTGCTGTTTCTTTTCTATTGGGTGCTTTTTGTTCCGCATTAGCGGGATTCATCGGCATGAAAGCCGCTACCAAAGCGAATGTAAGAACAACCCAGGCTGCAAGAACCGGTATCGATAAAGCTTTATTGATTGCCTTCTCCGGCGGCTCTGTAATGGGTATGGGCGTGGTTGGATTGGGTATTCTTGGCCTCGGCGGATTATTCATTCTATACGGTGATATTTTTGGAACATCATCAGTCAATGAAATTTCAAGAGTAATTACTGTAGTTACGGGATTCTCATTTGGCGCTTCATCAATTGCATTATTTGCACGTGTTGGCGGAGGAATTTATACCAAGGCAGCAGATGTTGGTGCTGATCTTGTAGGAAAAGTTGAAGCCGGAATTCCTGAAGATCATCCTCTCAATCCTGCAACAATTGCAGATAATGTTGGTGATAATGTTGGTGATGTTGCCGGAATGGGCGCAGATCTTTTTGAATCTTACATTGGTGCTATTGTAGGAACGATGGTTTTAGGCGCTGCGTTTTCAGTCCTGCCGGAGTTTTCTGGTATGCCTCTGAATGCTGTACTGCTGCCGCTTGTAATCTCGGGTGTGGGTATTATTATGAGTCTGGTAGGAACCTTGTTTGTTAGAATTAAAGAAGGCGGCAATCCTCAAAAAGCTCTTAACATGGGTGAATTTGGTTCATCATTCATTACAATTCTTGCCCTTTGGTTTATAATAAAAGGAATGCTTCCTGAAACATGGTCTTTTTCTGATCCTCTTTACACTGATGAGGCAGGTGAACCACTCCTCAGAGTTTTCACATCAACAGGAATTTTTGTTGCTACAACTATTGGTCTGGCAGCAGGAGTTCTTATTGGAATAATTACAGAATATTATACAGGTACGGGTAAAAAACCAGTACTTAGTATTGTACAGCAATCCGTTACCGGCAGTGCAACAAATATTATTTCAGGTTTAAGTGTTGGTATGATTTCAACAGCATTGCCTATATTAATTATTGCTGCATCTATTATTGTTGCGTTTAATTTTGGCGGATTGTTTGGAATTGCAATTTCCGCTGTTGGTATGCTTTCTAATCTTGGTATCCAGCTTGCAGTTGATGCATATGGACCAATTTCAGATAACGCCGGCGGTATTGCTGAAATGTCTGATCTTCCTAAAGAAGTAAGAGGAAGAACTGATAAGCTTGATGCTGTTGGAAATACTACTGCGGCAATCGGAAAAGGATTCGCTATCGGCTCAGCAGCATTAACCGCGCTGGCATTATTCGGCGCATATATGATGGCTGCAAATGTGCCTTCAATTGATATTTCCCAGGCAGATGTAATAAGCGGATTATTTATCGGCGCAATGATACCGTTCTTATTTTCAGCTCTTGCAATGCAGGCAGTTGGCAAAGCCGCAATGGCAATGATTCAGGAAGTACGCAGGCAGTTTAATGAAATTCCAACTCTGAAAGCTGCACTTGAAATGATGAGAAAAAATCAGGGAGTTGAACATTCAAAATGGTCCGCAGAAGATCAGAAAGTATTTGATGCCGCTGATGGTGCCGCAGAGTATGGAAAATGTGTGGAAATCTCCACAAAATCAGCAATTAAAAAGATGGTTGTTCCGGGTTTGCTTGCTATTCTTGTACCTGTACTCACCGGATTTTTTGGCGGAAAAGAAATGCTTGGCGGATTAATTGCCGGTGTTACTGTAACCGGTGTATTGATGGCAATCTTTCAGGCTAATGCAGGCGGCGCATGGGATAATGCTAAAAAAATGTTTGAAGAAGGCATTGAAATTAACGGACAAAAATACTTAAAAGGCTCTGATCCGCACAAAGCTGCAGTGGTTGGAGATACAGTGGGTGATCCGTTCAAAGATACATCCGGGCCTTCACTGAACATACTCTTAAAATTAATGTCTGTGGTAGCGCTTGTAATTGCGCCCTTAATTAGATAAATTTTGGCTCGTTTTTAAAATAATTTATTACATAATCCCTGCTCTCATTTAAGATGAGGGCCTAAATGTCCGAAGGGAGGTGAAAGATATGAAGACGAATGTCTATGAAAGTGCAGTATTAATTAATGCTGCTTTGGATGACGAACAGATTGAAGCCCTGATAAACCGAATTAAAGACTTGATAGTTAATAACGGCGGTGAAATCCGTGAGATTGAAAATTGGGGCAGAAAAAGATTGGCCTATATGGTTAAGAAAAGTAAGATAGGTTACTACGCAATCTTTAGATTCAACGCTCCTTCTAACCTGGTTGCAAAACTGGAAAGGGCGTACACGCTTGACGAATACATCCTCAGGTTCCTTACAATTCAGCTTGACAATGATGCATTGGAACATCTCGAAAAAAACAAGGGCAGCTCTCTAGTTGATACTCTTAAATCAGAGAGAACTGAAGTTCCTGCTGAAGTCAATGAAACACAAATTGAATCAAAAGAAAATGTGTAACTAACTAACTTTTTAGATTAAGTATGGAGGAAAAACCATGGCCGATTTGAAAATGCCCGAAATTAACTACGTTATTGTTGCCGGTAATCTTACAAAGGATCCGATTTTCCGGCAGACAACCAATAACACTCCTGTTGTTAATTTTTCTATTGCTTCAAATAGAAAATATAAAGACAGCTCTAATCAATGGCAGGAGGATGTATGTTATGTTGGCATTGTTGCATGGAATAAACTGGCAGAGAGCTGCCGCGATAGATTAAAGAAAGGTTCCGCTGTTCTGGTTGACGGAGAACTGCAGAGCAGAAGCTGGAAATCCGAAGAAGGCCACAACAGAAGTATTGTTGAAATAAAAGCTCGCAGAATCCAGTTCCTCAATAAAAGAGGAAAATCTTCAGAGAACGGATTGAACGGCGAGGCAGATGAACATGATGTATTTACTGAAGATGATGATATAGATTACACTGACGATTCATTTGATAAATTTTTATCTAATGAAGAATCTGATTTACTTAAGTAATAAGGTGAATAATGAGAAAAGAAGTAACAAAAACTAAAAAAGTATGCCGCTTCACAGAAAACAATGTGAAGTATATTGATTATAAAGATGTGAAACTTCTTCAAAGATATACTACAGAACAGGGTAAAATTATTCCTAAAAGAATAACCGGAACCAGTTCTAAATATCAGAGAGAGTTATCCATTGCTATTAAACGCGCAAGACATATGGCGCTTCTGCCTTATGTCTCAGATACCGTTAGATAGCTGAATAAGGAGTATAAATGAAAGTAATATTAAGACAAAATTTCGAAGCATTGGGCTCCATTGGCGATGTTGTTGATGTTAAAGCGGGTTATGCAAGAAATTTTCTTATTCCTCGCAAAATAGCTTACGTTGCTCTGCAAGGTAATATTCGTGCCCTTGAGGAAGAAAAAAAGAATGCTGCTAAAAAATCACAACAGGAATTGCACGCCGCTGAAACCCTTGCTGCTGAACTTGAAAAAGTTTCAGTTACTATTCCGGTTCAGGTTGGTGAAGAAGATAAAATTTTTGGATCAGTTACAACCCAGATGATTGCTGATGCACTGGCTGAAAAAGGATATGAAGTTGATAAGAGAAAAATTGAAATCGATGAGCCTATTAAGTCATTAGGTATTTATGGAATAAGCGTTAAACTGCATCAGAATGTGAGTGCGAAGATTAAAGTCTGGGTGGTAAGAGAGTAATATTCTTTTACATCAAAATAAAAAAGGAATCCGGATGGATTCCTTTTTTATTTTAAATTGAAGTTAGAACTTAATGAACTTTAATCTTCTTTTCTTTAATAAGTTTTGCTACTTCTGAAGTACCATTTTTGGTAATATTTTTGATTCCTTGTGCAGAAAGTTTTAATGTTACAAATCTGTTCAATTCCTGAACCCATATTCTTTTCTTTTGAAGATTAGGCAAAAATCTTCTTTTTGATCTGTTATGAGCATGCGAAACATTATTTCCTGTCTGCGGGCCTATTCCGGTTAACTGGCATCTTCTGGACATTTGAAACTCCTTAGTAACTTTCCTGGGTTATTTTTGAGCCTCAAATATAACAAAATTAATTCCAAAAATTAAAAAAATTATTCATCTTAAAATAATTTTAAAAACCGTGCTCACTACCTGTTGACATTGACATTTTCCTTTATATCTTACAATTGTACTTCAATTAGGGTGATATGTTCTGCCAGTTCAATTTCTTCATGTATTATTAAAATTATAAGATTCCTGAAAGGAGCAGTTTATGGAATACTACGAGCTTCATCCAGAAAATCCTCAATTGCGCTATATAAACAAGGCAGTAAGCGTATTAAAAGAGGGGGGAATAATAATCTATCCAACCGATACTGTTTATGGCATCGGCTGTGATATTTTTAATAAAGATGCACTTGAAAGAATATTGACAATTAAGAATGATACCAATTCAAAATTATTCAGCTTCGTCTGTTCAGATTTAAAAGATATAGCACGTTATGCCCGCGTTTCAGATTATGCCTATAGAACGATGAAACACCTGCTGCCGGGTCCTTATACTTTTATTCTGCCGGCAGCCAAACTTGTACCTAAAAAATTGTGGAGTAAAAGAAAAACTGTTGGAATAAGAGTTCCGGATAATCAAATTGCGTTAACACTTGTGCGGGAGTTAGGAAATCCGATTATAAGCACAAGCACTACAAACAGAAAGGGAGATGTTTTAACAGATCCGTTTGAAATAAAAAATGTGCTCGGCTCCCAGGTTGATCTTATGCTTTCAATGGGAAATCTTAGCGGTGATGTTTCAAGTGTAATTGATTTGAGTGATGAAGAGCCGGAAGTTTTAAGAGTTGGAGCAGGTGATGTAAGTTTATTTGCATAAAAAATAAGCCCTCTATACCAAGAGGGCTTATCTATAAATATTCTGAATCATGAAAACAAGCCGCAGCTCCTTTGAAATGACTATCGGTTAGTATCATTTTAACCGAAGGGAGAACTCTTAGGAGAAAGATTTCATTATGATATTTTTCTGTAAACCTGAGTGTTTGTTGCCTGAACAGAAGGTGTTATTATAATTTCATTTATATTTGCATATGGCGGGCGTGTTGCACAAAATAATACTGCTTCGGCAATATCATATCCATTAAGAGGCTTCACTCCTTCATAAACTTTTTTTGCACGTGCCTTATCACCTGAAAATCTTACTTCGCTGAATTCTGTTTCTACCATTCCGGGATCGACTGTAGATACTCTTATATTTTTATCCAGTACATCAAGACGGATTGTCTGCGTTAAAGCTTTAACAGCAAATTTTGTTGCGCAGTAAACATTACCAAATTTATAAGCTTCATGACCCGCAGTTGAACCGATATTAATTATATGACCAGAGCCGCGTTCAACCATTCCGGGGAGAATCTGCCTTGTAACATAAAGCAAACCTTTAATGTTTGTATCAATCATTTCTTCCCAGTCATCAATGTTTCCCTCAAAGATGCGGTTATAACCTTTGGCCAGCCCTGCATTGTTTAAAAGTATATCAATATTTTTCCATTCATTATCAAGAGATGAAATTACTTCTTCTACCTGAGACCGGTTTCTTACATCAAGTGCTTTTGTTAAAACCTTAATATTATTTTTTTGCTTTAATTCTGCTGCAAGTTCATCAATCCTGTTTTTTCTTCTTGCAGTTAAAATCAGATTTGCTCCTTCTCCGGCAAACAACTCAGCGCATGCTTTGCCGATGCCTGATGAAGCGCCTGTAATAAAGATTATTTTATTTTTTAACATCACATTACTTTTTTTTGTTTTCAATAATTGCCGGCAGGCTTCTCTTCATTCTTTTAAGAACAAAATTAAGATAACCGAAGAACAGTACTGCGGCTGCTAAAATAAAAATCAATTGCTGGTTATAGGTAAATCCCGAATCCGTTAGCAGTATTATAAAATTATTTTGTAAGGAATTATTAAATAAAATAGAAATTACTGTTATAATAATGTAGAGAATTATATAGCCTGTATTTATTAAGATAAAAATTACAAGCGGAATATTTGTTTTATCATCATTTCTTTTTGATAAAATTACCATTGTAATTTCTGTTAACAGAAAACTTACGATTATGGGAATAAGAATTACAATCAAGCCTCCCGCAAAACTATCCTGAGGTATTTGAAAAGAAGATACTAATTTGATTCCGGAAAAAAAATAATTCACTTTCTGGTTTAACAGAACAGAAGCAGCCGCTCCCTGAAGAAATTGATTTATCACCAGAACGAATAATAATCCGGTAAATAAACCGGCAAGCAGATTTATTATTTTCTTCATTTAAACTAATGAAACAAGTTTAGAAAGACAGCACGCAGTGATAACCAAAGATTTTTAACAACGCAAACAAGATTCAAATTGCATCATCTGCTTGCTGCAAAATTTTTGAAAAGTAAGTTAACTAATATTTATAAAATTATTAAGGAGCGGATAAATTTTTAATTCCAAAATAGCAGCAATTAAATTACATGAATAACCCATTGAATTTTATCAGTGTCAATCTGTATAATCTGTGTTATCCGTGTGCTGAAGTTTTAGAATACACCGGGAATTTTACTGCCGCACTTAAAGCAGCAGCCGTTTTTTATTTTATTAGATTTTACGGAATGCCAGTCCCGTGAGATTAATTCAGCACCGCAGTTAGGGCAGTATGTATTTTGTCCATTGGTATCGTGTACATTTCCGGTATAACAGAATTTTATTCCCGCAGAAAAAGCAATATCTCTCGCTCTTAATAAAGTAGATTTTGGAGTACGATCTTTGTTTGTCATTTTAAAATCCGGGTGAAAGGCAGTAAAATGAACGGGAACAGAATCGCCAAGATTTTCAACTATCCAATCACATTCCATTTTAATTTCATCTGTAGAATCATTCTCTCCCGGAATCAGCAGAGTTGTTATCTCTAACCAGATACATGTTTCATGCTTTAACCAGAAGAGAGTATCAAGCACATCATTTAAATGAGAAGATGTAACTTTGAAATAGAATTTTTCCGTGAATGCCTTAAGATCAACATTAGCTGCATCAATATATTTATATACATCTTTCCGTGCGTTCTTATCAATATATCCCGCTGTTACCATTACGGATTTTATATTCTCATCACGTGCAATACGGGAAATATCAATTACATACTCACCAAAAATTGTTGGATCATTATACGTGAAAGCGATTGAAGAAATGGAATGATTTTTTGCAATTGCAACTACATCTTCAGGTGAAACGGAGAGTGAATTAAGTTCATCAAGTCTGGCTTTGCTGATTGACCAGTTCTGGCAGAACTTGCATCCGAGGTTGCAGCCTGCAGTACCAAAACTTAAAATATTTGTACCCGGCAGGAAATGATTGAGCGGTTTTTTTTCTACAGGGTCAATTGCAAATCCTGTTGGATGGCCGTATCCTGTTGTATAAAGTTTGCCGCCGTGGTTCTGTCTGATGTAACAGAAACCTGCCTGGCCTTCACCAATTTTGCAATAGCGTGGACAGAGTGTGCAGAGTAATTTTTCTTTTTCTGCAGGTTCCCACCAATCAGCTAATTTATAATTTATACCATTCAAAACATTATTTGCCATTTCAATCTTATCTTAAATTAAAATAGCTTAATCTCACATAATAAAAAATGAAGAAAAGTTTACAACGATTACATTACCTAATCTAATTCTTCATACATATCATTAATATCTGCCTTATCAAACTCAACAAGAAAATCTGCAATTTTATCTGTTACCATTTCAAGATATTTTGTTCCTTTTTCTTTTGTTGCTTTAGCAGGATTTCCAACTCCTGTATCCTTTGTTATCTTTGTCCACTTTCTTTCTGTCCATACCCAGCCTTCTCTAAAAGCTTTAATCTTCATTTTTCTTTCTTTCCCTTCACCGGCATCTGAAAGGGGGAGAACAAGTTCCGGTCTTATGTTTAGCATAACGCATGTTTCCATTTCACCTGCATGATCACCCGGTTCATCAAAGAAATCATTATTGTTAAAAATTTTATACCAGTTTAACTGGCAGATAATAAAGCCGGGAATTTTTTGCTGAACTTCTCTTAATATTTGTTTAAAATCATTTCCGCCATGGCTGTTAAGAATAACAAGTTTATTAAATCCTTCCTGCTTAAGTGAAAAAGCAACATCATGAATTATTGCTGCCTGTGTACTTGGATTTATATTGATGCACAATTTTATATCAAGCTGGCCTGTGTTTATTCCAAACGGAACTGCAGGCAGTACAATAACTCTTGCGCCTGCATCAGTAGCTTTGCGTGCTGATTCCGCTGAGATATATTCTGATTGAATGACATCTGTTGCATAGGGAAGATGGTAATTGTGTGCTTCTGTTGCACCCCATGGAAGGATTACAACATTGTAATCATGTTTTGAAACATGCTTCCAGTTTGTTTCTGCAAGAATGTAATTACGGATACTCATTTACTACTCTTTCTAAATAATTATTTTGATATGTTAGTTAAGAACTGAAAATAATCTTCATTATTAAATTACTTCAAATCTCAGCCAGTTTGTACGGCTTTTTTCTGAATAGGGTGCACCAGCAGTAAAGATTACAATATCTCCTTCTTTAACAAGCCCGGCTTCAAGAATTAATTTTCGTGCATTATCAATTGCTATGTGTTCTTTATTAATTTCATTACTGAAAATTGAAGTAACTCCCCAGCGGAGACATAAAATATTCATCGTTTCAAAGCTGTTTGATATTGCAATTATCTTTGCTTTTGGTCTGTACTTAGCAAGGTTTATAGCAGTGCGTCCTTTATAAGTAAATGCAACAATTGCGGCAGCATTTATCTGTTTGCTGATTGTTGTAATTGCTTTCCCAACTGAATCAAATAAATTTTCTTCAACATGTTCAGGAATGTTATATTCAATAATCTGATCCATAAATGAATGCTGTTCTGCGTTTTTAATTATATCATTCATCAGTTGAACAGTTTTAAGCGGGAATTTTCCCACAGATGTTTCTCCGCTCAGCATTACAACATCAGTACCATCCCAAACAGCATTTGCAACATCGGAAGCTTCAGCACGCGTTGGAATTGGATTGCTTATCATTGACTCAAGCATTTGTGTAGCAGTAATAACAAGCTTGCCAAAACGGTTACACTCTTTAATTATCTTTTTCTGAATAATCGGTACATCCTGCGGATTGAGTTCTACACCAAGATCACCGCGTGCAATCATTATTCCATCTGCTGCTTCAAGTATAGCATCAAAATTATCAACTGCTTCTTTCTTTTCAATCTTTGCAATTATTGGTTTAACTGCATTTTTATTTTTCAGCCATTCCTTTAAAGTTGTGATATCTTTTTCACTTCTTACAAAAGACAAAGCTATATAATCAACTCTGTGTTTAATAGCGAACTCAAGATCCTTAAAATCCTTTTCTGTTACTGAAGGAGTTGAAAGTTTCATTCCCGGCAGATTCATTCCTTTCCTTGGTTTCAGTTTTCCGCCGTTTTCAATAAAACAAACAACTGAATCTTCTTTTCGTTCAATAATCCGTAATCTGATTAATCCATCATCAATTAAAACAGGATCACCAACCTGTGCATCATCCACAAGCTGTTTATATGAAGTAGAAATTTTTTCTTTTTTGCCGGGAAAATCTTTGATAGATATTTCAATTGTATCACCGGTGCTGATAAGTATTTCAGGCTGAGAGAGTTCACCAATTCTGATTTTGGGTCCCTGAAGATCAACCAAAACCGAGAGAGGAGAGTTTTCTTTTATGCATGCCTGATCAATTGCATTAAAAACATTTTCAAAAAAATTATAATCACCGTGAGAAAAGTTTAACCTCACTCCGTCCATTCCTGCATTCATTAATTTGCAGATATCATCTGTGGAATTAACTGCCGGACCAAGTGTACACAGAATTTTTGTTTTGGCAAATATTTCGCTGAGCATCAGGTTCATCTTTTTCTCTTTTTCTCCTGCTTCTTTTGAGTTTGAGAAGAATTGTTATTCATTGATCTGTTTGCTTTTGATTTTGCATAAAGATCTTTGATTTTCTCTTCAACTAATCCAAACACACTATTTTTCTCATAACCATCGGCGGTTTTTTTGCCTGCTTTTTTTCCTGTAAGAATTTCAATTCCTTCTTCAACTCGTGAGATAGGATAGATATGAAACTCTCCGTTTCTAACTGCTTCAATCACTTCATCTTTTAACATTAATTCTTTTACGTTTTGAACTGGAATAATTACTCCTTGTTTTTTATTTAATCCTCTTGATTTACACACATCAAAGAAGCCTTCAATTTTTTCATTCACTCCGCCAATCGGCTGAACATCACCTTTCTGATTTAATGAACCTGTAACAGCTATTGATTGTTTAATCGGCAATCCGGAAAGAGTAGAGAGCAGAGCAAAAATCTCCGCGCATGATGCGCTGTCTCCATCAACTGTTCCGTATGATTGTTCAAACACAAGATTAGCATTGAAGGATAACGGAAGATCCTGCCCGAAAGTTTCTCTGAAATATCCGCTGATAATTAATACGCCTTTATTATAATGGCGGCCGCTCATTCCGGCTTCACGTTCAACGTTTATTATACTTCCGCTGCCGAGCGAAACAGTTGCTGTAATTCTTGTTGGTCTGCCGAATGAATAGAAATCAGCACCGTAAACTGCAAGCCCGTTTATTTGTCCGATTCTCTCACCATCAGTATCAATCAAAAGAGATTCCTCTTCAATCATATCTGAAATTTTTGATTCGAGCATTCCGTGCCGGTCAACTGCAAAATCATAAGCTTTCTTTACATGTTCAGCTCTAACAACTTTCTGATTTTCTTCTGCTGCCCAAAAGCTTGCCTCTCTTGCAAGATCAGCAATTTTTGAAAAACGCAGCGTTAATTTCTTCTGCTGCCCGGCAAACTTTGCAGCAAGTTCAATAAGATAAGCAATCGCATCTCTGCTGAACTCACAAAGATTTTCTTCACGAATTAATTTTTTAATCACTCTTGCATATTCAACTAGAACTTCCGGTGAATGTTTTATCTCGTAATCAAAGTCTGCTTTAACTTTAAATATTTTTTTAAAATCATATTCATATTCAGATAAAACAGAGTAGATATACTGGCTGCCGATGAGAATAATTTTTGTATCAATATCAATCGGTTCAGGTTTTAAGCCTGATTGACTGAGTTGAAGTATTCCCGGAGCTTCCTGGAATTCAAGCTTGCGGTAGGTTAACACGCGTTTAAGCATACGCCAAACGCCTGGTTCTTCAAAAAGATGATTAACATTTATAACAAGGTATCCGCCGTTTGCACGAAGCAGTGAACCACATTTGATTTTTGTAAAGTCTGTGTAATATCCTCCTCTGCCATCATTGATTTTTTCTATCGTACCAAAAATATTTGTGAAGGTTGGATTAGTTTCTATAACTACCGGGCATTGTTTGGTTTCACTGTTATCTAAAATTATATTAACATCGTACTCTTTAAAGTAATCAATTATAAATCCATCCATTGATTGTTCGGTTGGAGGTTTTGTTCCTTTGAACACCTGGATGTTATCAAGTATATTCTCTTCAACATCGGTAAGATAATTCAGTATTTTCGGGTCATTATATTTTTCGCGGAGGTTTTCAAATACACCTTCTACTACTGCTCCAACTGTTTCTCTTTCCCATCGTAAAAGTTTTTCCTGGAATTCCTGGCTGAGTGCAAGCCCCTTTTTAAAAATTATCTGAAGTTCCTGCTGATAATCATTATATTTTTTTATAATGTTTTGTGCATCTTCTTTTGAAATTTTATTTGCTGCAATCTGTTCTTCAAGCTGATAAATTGGAATTGCTTTTCCATCAATTATAGGAAAAATATCCGGACGTGCAGCATCTCCAACTTTCAGTTGTCCCAGAGAAAAATTATCTTTCTTTAATTTATCCTCAAAACTTTTTAATAAAACCTGTTCACGTTCATTGTACTGCGCTATAATTTTCTTTTTTTTGTTTGTGCTTGCTTCACTCTCTAATGTTTTAGGTATTCTGTTTTTAAGAATTTCAATTGCGGAATAAAGTTTCCGTTTAAATACTTTTGCTTTACCAAGCGGAAAGGATAGCAAAAGCGGGCGGTCAGGATCTTTAAAATTATTTACATAAGCATAATCATGAAGTGGAGGGCAGTTGGTGCTGATTTCTTCAAGCATCTTTTTAATTGTGGTAGCTTTGCCGGTTCCGGATAAGCCTGCAATGTAGATGTTGTAGCCCGGACTTCTTATTTCAACGCCGAGCCTGATTGCTTTTAAGGCCCGTTCCTGGCCAAGTATTCCTTCAATTGGTAATAATGTATCTGTGGAATCAAATTCAAATATTGCCGGATCACATTTCCACCTGAGTTCCTCCGGTTTAAGTTCTTTATGTTTTAATGCTTTGGATAGTTTTACAGAGCGTGCAGCTTTTGATTGTGCCATTATTTCCTTTCTCTGTTAAATAGCAACTCTCATTATAAAGAGTTTAGTTCAAATTTAATGATAATCTTAAAAAAGTGCCGATTGAATTTGTGAGTTGAACAAACACGGACAAATTTTTTGTTACCTTTGATCTTAAAAATAGAAACAATATGAACATTGCAGAAATAAGAAGACTATTTCCTTACCTGAACACAGGAAAAATATATTTCAATCACGCTTCAACAGCACCGCTTTCACTGCCTGTGCTTGATGCAATTAAAAGCAGGCTTGCTGAACAAAGCGAAGGAAGTATTGATGATTTTTTACGGTTCCTTAAAATTGCTGATGAAACAAAAAATCTTCTTGCTGCATATTTAAATACTTCAGCAGAAAGAATTGCTTTTGCAGACAATACAACTAACGGAATTAATTTACTTGCACAATCTCTTGTATGGAAAAAAGGAGACAGAATAATTTTAAATGATATTGAATTTCCTGCAAATGTTTATCCGTTTTTGAATCTGAGGAAAAAAGGCGTTGAGATTGATTTTGTAAAATCTAAAAACGGTAGAGTTAATGCTGAAGATATAATTGATATGATCAGTTCCAAAACAAAACTTATTTCAATCAGCTTTGTGCAGTTCCTCTCAGGTTATAAAGCTGATTTACGAAAGATAGGAAAAGTTTGCAGAGAACGGGAAATAATTTTTTGTGTTGATGCAATACAGGGATTGGGCGCATTAAGAATTGATGTTGAAAAAGATTTTATAGATTTCATTTCTTGCGGAACACAAAAATGGATGCTTGGACTGCAGGGATTTTCATTCGTATTTATTACAAAGGTGCTGCAGGAAAAATTAGATCCCGCATTTGCAGGCTGGCTTGGTGTTGTTGATGCATGGAATCTGCTTGATTATAATTTGAAATTAAAAAGCACTGCAGAAGCCTTCCAAACAGGCACTGTAAACACACTCGGAGTTTTTGCGCTTAATGCTTCATTAAAATTAATGAATGAGTTTGGATTTGATGAAATTGAAAAAAGAGTAATTTCTAATTCCCGATATTTTATTAATGAATTGGAATCAGCGGGAATTCAACCCATGTTAAGCGGATGCAGTGATAATAATTTATCAGGAATTATAAGTTTTAAATCAGATGCAGCGCAGCAGATATTTGAACGGCTTGCAAAGAAAAATATTTCTTCCGCTGTTCGTGAAGGTGTTGTTCGTTTATCTCCTCATTTTTATAATACCAAAGAAGAGATTGATAAAGTTGTGCGGGAATTAAAATCAGTTTGAATTAAAATCACTTTTCACTTTTAAGCATAAAAAATTTACCATCAACTGCACATGCAACCGCAAGTATTCCGTTTGAATGCTCTACTTCATGCTGCAGCAGTTTTGAAAGTGAATCCTGCAATTCCATTTTGCAGTAATTCCAGGAGAATTTCTTTAACTGCCATTAAAAATTATCCGTTAATTTTAAAACAAAATGATAGCTCGTTATATCCATTCTCTTTCTCAAATAAAACCTGTGTGCACCATGTCTGTGTACACCCGAATCAAGATGAAGCTGATCGCAGTTATTTTCTTTAGCGTGATTAACGAGCCAATCAAAAAGCTTATCACCGTAGCCTTTCGATCTTTCCCCTTCATCACTTACAAGATCATCAACATACATCATCCTGCCGCTGAAAAGTTTTTCTGCAAAAATAAATCCCGCACAGCTTTTTACATTATTATTATCCTGCAGGTAAGCAAGAAAATAACCCGAATTGTTTTGCTGGGATTTTACCCGTCGCAAAAAAGTTTCTGCATCTTTAATGTGCGGGCGAAGCTGCTGCATAACAGGGAAGCATTTTTTAATTTCTTCATCAGTTACAGCAATTTTGATTTCAATCATAAATGTCTTTCTGCTTAAATTTTATTGATCACGACAGTTGATTATTATAGCTAACAATTTAAACCATTCATTCCGGAGTGGTGTTTAAATACTGCAGCTTACTAAATTTGAATTTGTCTATCAGCAATCTTTTATTATTTTTAATAAAAATCAAAAGGAGTGGTTATGCGTTCTTTTTCTCTCAGGTTATTTTTTTCCTGTTTATTAACGGCAGTTATTTTTACTATTCAGGTTGAAGCACAAAACAATCAAATAAGAGTAAGTCCTAAAGCATGGATTGGACAGACAATTGGATTTACGGATGTTAATATTGTTTACAGCCGTCCCGGTGTTAAAGGCAGAACAATCTGGGGTGAACTTGTTCCTTACAATAAAGTATGGCGTGCCGGTGCAAATGAAGCAACCAAAATTACTTTCAGCACAGATGTGATTATAGAAGGGAAAAAACTTGCCAAAGGCTCATATGGATTTTTTGCAATGCCAGGTGAAAAAGAATGGACAATAATATTTAATAATGTTGCAGATCAATGGGGAGCTTTTGAATACAACGAAGCTGAAGATGCATTGAGAGTTAAAGTAAAACCGCAATCAACATCAAACCAGGAATGGCTTGCGTATAAAATTGAAAAAAACGGTGATGCATCAGCAATTATATCACTTGAATGGGAGAAAGTTAAAGTTCCTATTAAAGTTGAAGGGGCAGCAAAAGATGGGAAGGTTAAACTATAATTTAAAATTAAATTATGGATTTAGATGAGAAATATGGAAGGCTTAACATACTGAATGTTAGTGCAAATAATCTTCATTTAAATTTTTGCATAAACCAGAAATATGATAGTGCTGAAGTAGAATTTTCAATTGCTTGAATGGTTATTCTGACAAAAAGTCATTCATGCAGATTGAAAGAAGATGAAAGATATCTTGCAAATTTTAAGATTTAAGCAGAAATGAAATTTTTATTTAAAGACTAATTAAAGTATAAGATAAGAGGAATAGAAGTGAAATAGATGAATATTTTCTTCCTGATGACAGAATGGCATAGAATAAATTGATATTGATTTTGAAGGAAAAGATTTCTCACCCGGATAAATCCACGGTTTGAAATGACAGTGGTTCCTCACCAGAGAAATCCCAAACTCAAAAACAGTAATGGGAAAAGTTTTTTTATTTAACTTCTAATGAATTTTAACAGTTCTTCAGTTTTTTCTTCGAGCAGTTTTTTATCTCCTCTTGTTTCCACATTCAGACGAATAATCGGTTCGGTGTTGGAGATTCTTAAATTAAAACGCCATTCAGGATATTCAACACTAACTCCATCAAGATGATCCACCTTGCCATCAGAATACTTTTCTTCTATCTCTTTGAGTTTTCCGGCAGGATCATTTATTGTAGAATTTATTTCACCGGAACATGGATAAGCTTCAATCATTTCTTCTACAAGCTGTGAAAACGGTTTATTTTCTTCTGACATCAGTTGAAGAATTAAGAGGAAGGGAATCATTCCGCTGTCTGAATATGCATTATCTCTGAAATAATGATGCGCAGACATTTCACCGCCGTAAATTGCGTTTACTTCGCGCATCTTTTCTTTTATAAAAGCATGTCCGCTTTTGGAAACAACTGCTCTTCCGCCGGAATTCTGTACAACATCAAGTGTATTCCAAACAAGCCTGGGATCATGAATAATATTTTCACCGGGATGTTTTTTTAGAATTGATTTAGCAAGCAGTGCAACAATATAATAACCTTCAATAAAATTTCCTTTCTCATCAAAGAAGAAGCACCGGTCATAATCACCATCCCATGCCACACCAAGATCAGCATGATTATTCAGCACCGCATCAATAGTTGTTTTTCTGTTCTCCACAAGTAAAGGATTCGGCACGCCGTGTGGGAAATCAGAATTTGGTTCATTATGTATTTTGATCAGATTAACCGGAAGGTGTTTTTCCAGCGCATTGATTGCAAGTCCGGCACAACCATTTCCTGCATTAGTAACAACTTTAAATGGTTTTAATAAATCCGGGCTATAAAATTTTTTCAGGTTGGCAATAAATCCGCTCATTACGTTATGAAATTTTGTATCACCGGGATAATCGCTGTGATCTTTTATCTCATCCTGAAATATCATTCTTTCAATTTCATTTAACCCTGAATCATAACCAACAGGAACGGAATTTTTCTTAACGAATTTCATTCCATTATATTCAGGGGGATTATGGCTTGCGGTAATCATTATGCCGCCGTCTGCTTCAAGTGCGGGCACGGCATAATAAACCATTTCCGTTCCGCATAAACCGATATCAATTACATCAACACCGCAATCATTAAAGCCGCGTTTCAATGCTTCAGAAATTGCTTCCGAAGATTTACGGATATCGTGACCAATTACAACTGTTTCAGCATCAATTAATTTTGAATAAGCTCGTCCTATTTTATATGCAAGTTCTGAATTCAGTTCAGAGGGAACCTTTCCCCTGATATCGTATGCTTTAAAACAGTTAAGTTTATCCATTACCGCTCCCGTTTATTAATTTGAGTTAAAAAATTTCATGGAATTAATTCTGAATTTTTTCTCTTAATATAAGATAGTAATTTAGGTTTTAAAAGAATGTGAACTAATTTAGTCTGCTGTTAATAAATAAAAAAATTTACAAGTGATATATTTTTCAATAGACTTTTTATTCTTTACTGCTTATGTTTAGCTTCAAATTACAGAGGGAGCAGATTATCGATACAAATGATACTACTAAGTGGCATTTTGCCAAATGCAACAACTCAAAATGCAACTCAATCTTTTTGGTTAATCCTGAAGAGACTCCTGGTGAGTTGGGATTTATTTGCCCTGAGTGCAGTTTAAAAACTACCACATCACATGTGGTTCAGTGTTCAAGCTGCCGAACGATATTAAACTTCGTTCGTGCTGCTCCTAATGAGGAGAAGGTTGTCTTCAATGTAAATAAGTGCTCACATTGTGTAGGTACTGTTGAAGATGAGTGGGAAGTTGAACCGCTCTATCAGCCTGATTCTTATATTTAATTTTTAAGGCTTCTGCGTTTTGCAGAAGCCTTCTTCATTTTATACTTCTTTTAATCTTCCTTTTAATCACACAAGTTCACGGCAATTTTTTCACTTTACCAATTAGTTCTATCTTTGTACAAGTTTTTAAATAATTAAAGAAGATATGAAAAAAGTTTTTTCAGTTATAAAATTTATTTTACTCGCTGCAATTCTTGCCGGATGTTCATCAACTCAAACACTCCATATCAATAATCATATTTACAATACACATCTCAGCACAGATACAATACATGCCGGAAAGTTTGATACAGGAAAGATGTGGACATTTGAATATCCGCCTCTTGATCACTTCAAAGCAGAATATGATTTCTTACCTGATGAGGAATGGTTTGATAAGGTGTGTTTAGCTGCTTTAAGATTTTCAACATACTGCTCCGCATCTTTCGTTTCAGAAGATGGATTGATAATGACTAACAATCATTGTGCAAGGGAGAGTGCTGTGGAAGTTTCAAGGGAAGGTGAAGATTTACAGCAAACAGGTTTTTACGCTGAAACTCCTGAAGATGAACGGCAGGTCCCCGGTTTGTTTGTTGATCAGCTTGTGTTTATTAAAGATGTAACGGATGAAGTTTACAACGCGATTGAATCTGCTGAAACAGTGCATGAGAAACTTCACATAGAAGAGAAAATAATTTCTGAAATTGAAAAAAGAGTTTCCGATTCAACGGGTTTATCCGTTAGCATAACACCTTTGTATAACGGCGGCAGATATTCTTTATATGGATACAAACGTTATAATGATGTCAGACTCGTTTTTACTCCTGAACATCTTCTCGGTCATTTTGGAGGGGAGTATGATAATTTTACTTATCCGCGTTACAATCTGGATTTTGCTTTCTTCAGAGTTTATGAAGATGGAAAACCATTGAAGACAGAAAATTATTTTAAGTGGAATCCCGAAGGAGCCAAAGCCGGAGAAGCTGTTTTTGTAATCGGTAATCCGGGTTCAACAAACAGGCTGCTAACTGCTGCGCAGCTTGAATATCTGAGGGATGTACTTTACCCGAAAAATCTGCAGTTGTATTCTTCACTGGTTGAACTTTACAGAATGATAACTAATCAATCAGACAGTACAAATAATGAAGCTTATGTTCAGTATTTAAAATATCTAAATGCAGAAAAAGTTTATAAAGGAATGCTGGAAGGATTGAATAACCCGGTTTTAATGCAACGCAAAAGAGATTTTGAAAGACAATTTAAATCTAAAGTACAGGCAGATAAAAATTTAAATGAAAAATATGGAAACATCTGGGACAAGATTGAACAAATTCAAAGGGAGATGAGATTACTTGATGAAAAAATTGATGCTTTAACAGTGGATCCGGACAGCTCAGCAATTTATTTTTTTGTTGCACAGGATCTTGTTGATCTTGCAGATGAATTAAAACTTCCTGAAGATCAGCGCGTTGAATACTATAAAGATGTTGAACTTGATACACTTATCAATACAATAATCCCGGAAGATTATGAACACGAACTGAATAAAAAATTACTCGTTTTACAACTTCAGAAATTAATTGATAAACTTGGTTATGATAACCAGGTAGTAAAAAAAATTACTGCCGGAAAAAATGCAGAAGATACTGCTGAATTTATGCTTGCAAATTCTGTTATTGATGAGCCGCAGAAGCTAAGAGAAATTATTAAAAAAGGTCCGGATGAAATTTTAAATATGGATGATCCGTTTATTTATTTTGTAATCAATTCCACGGAACAGATGAATCAGCTCGAGCTTCAATCAATTAAAATAAGTGATGATGAGGAAGTTTATACACAGATGCTTGGCAAAGCTTTGTTTGAAGTTTACGGCACATCCATTCCGCCGGATGCAACATTCACACTGCGTATTTCAGATGGGGTTGTGAAGGGATATCCTTACAACGGAACAATCGCTCCTCCGTTTACAACCTATTACGGAATGTACGAACGCTATTACGCTTTTGATCATGAGTATCCGTGGGACCTTCCTGAAAAGTGGATTAATCCTCCTGCAGAATTTGATTTATCAACTCCGCTGAATTTTGTTTCAACAAATGATATTACCGGCGGAAGTTCCGGCAGCGCAGTAGTAAATAAAAATGGTGAATTAGTTGGAATTGCTTTCGATGGAAATATTCAAAGCCTGGCAGGGAATTTTATTTACACTGAAGAAGAAAACAGAATGGTTTCCGTTCACTCAGCGGGAATTATCGAAGCGCTGGTGGATATTTATAAATCAAAACGGTTAGCATATGAATTGCTGAGCGGTAAACTTGCAGAAGAAATTAAGAACTAAATTTTTCTTCTTAAAAAAGAAACAATTTTAAAGTAAATATCTTACCTGGATATGAACGGAAAAATATCTGGGAAAAGTTCCGCCAAAACCAAAAGCATATTCTGTTCCTGCAGAAGCATTAAAACCATCTGCAATTTTTTTAATATTTAATCCGGCTGCTAATGAAATTGTAATGCCGGTGGTCCATTCATTTACTGTTGAAAAAGTCCTGTCATTCATATAAATAAATCCAACACCTTCTTCCAGAAAGAAATCATCCGGATAATTTTGTGTAACAATTCCTTTAATAGATAATGTGCGCTGGAAAGGAAAATAATCATACCGTGTACCAGGCAAAAGATTATCAAAATCTCCTGCGTAGATGAATGTAAAGCGCGGATAAAACTGTTCACATATAATTGGAAAATCAACAAACAAACTTGTATTAAAACTTCCGATGTTCGGGGATTGACCACCTATGAAACCGCCGCCAAGATATCCGCCGATGCCGATATTCTGAGCTTTTGAATTTCCAGATTGGAATAAAAAAATCAACACGCAAAATAATTTTATAAGCTGCTTAAAAGTTTTCATGTAATTTCCGGAATAAACTTCTCAAGTTGAATTTCAAAATAAATAAATCATCAATAAAATAAATGTGCTCAAATAGAATTAACATCTATCATTACAAAGCCAAAATTAATTATGTTTATGATTTGCTTGTAGAGAAGGATTATACTGAATATAAAGAACATTGATGTCTATAGCAGATTGCAGAATAAGCACATGAATTCTATCTTTGTTAAAAATGAATAGGGATTTATTATGCCGAGAAAATCAGAAATAAAATTATACGTTGAACTTGATGAAAACAGAGTTCCCGCAACAATAGAATGGGAAGCAACTGATGCAGGTTTTACAGGGAAAAAAGAAGCTAACTCAATGATGCTTTCTCTTTGGGATAAGGAAGAAAAAGTAACACTTGGAATTGATCTTTGGACAAAAGAAATGTTTGTTGAGGATATGAACATTCACACACACCAGGTGCTTTTGAAATTAGCCGATACATTCAGACGATCGACAAAAAATAATGAAGCTGCAGATATGATAAATAATTTTGCAGCGGAGTTTGCAGATAAACTGGAATTGAATAAAAAGGTAAAGAAGAATTAATTTTTTATTCCGCTCCGGCTTTTTCATTCCGTTCATCAATCTTAAAAATTTTATATAAATAATAAAGAGAAGGAAAGATGATGAACGATCCAATTATTAAAGCCCAGCCAAGGTAATCCAGCGTAGCATCCGGCGCGTGTGAATTAAATAAGGTTAAATCATCAGCATCACCAAGATGAACGATTGTTGGAAAATAAACTGAATAAAATGCGCCGAGAATAAACAGAAGCTGCGCGCCGGCAATTATTCGCGATCTCCATTTTAATTCTTTATTTATTGCCTGCCATAGCAGCGGGAGTGAAACGGTTGCGAGTACAATAAAAATCATACTTGCAGTATTTGTAAAAAAACTTTCAGCAAAATTCACCTGCTCAATAAAAGAAGCTATAAACACAAGTCCGCCCGTTACTACTGTTGCAATGTTTGCCTGCTTAGATTTCAGCTTGAACAATGCTTTTAATTCTTTATCGTTGGGATCAGCATCACCAATTAAAAATACTGCCGCCAATGAGGAAAAGAGCGCACAGAGAAATAATCCGATTGAAATTGAAAAAATATTGAACCATGGAAAGATGTATCCTTCCGGAAATCCTGATGGTGCTGCATGAATTTTTCCGGAAGCGATTGCGCCAATGTTGGTACCAAAAAAGAATGTTACAAAAAAACTTGAGTAAGCAAATATTCGGGAATAAACCGCTTGTGTTTTTGGTTCCTTCACCGCATCATAATGCCTGAAAGTAAAAGCACATCCGCGGAATACAATTCCAAGCAAAAGCAGAATTAAAGGAATATATAATGAAATTGATATACGGCTGTATATAGTCGGGAAGGCATTGAACAGAATTACAATTGTAATTATGAGCCACATGTGATTTGCTTCCCAGATTGGAGCCATTGCACCGGTAATGCTGCTGCTGATTCTTTTTTTATTTTCACCTTTAGAAAATAATTCAACTATACCGGCACCAAAATCCGCACCGCCTAACAGGCAATACAGGTAAACTGATACGAGAAGAAAAATTATTATTATGTACAACATAGTTTTATCTTTCTAAATTCAGGTTCCTGTTTATAAGGAATTACAATTATCACCGGATGCTAAAAGTACTCTGCAACTTCATCTATTTTGAATGCAATGCTTTAATCTGTCTTTGCATCAGCCAAACCGCAACAATTGATAAAATAAAATATACAGATGTAAATGCAGCAAGATGAAATACCTGTCCGGGTACAGGAGTAACTGATTCCGCGACTGTCATTATTTCATAAATGATCCATGGCTGCCTGCCAACCTCTGTAACAATCCAGCCGGCTTCAACGGCAATAAAACCGAGCGGAGTACAAAGTGCAACAACTATAAGAAATCTTTTATGCTCCAAAATATTTTTCCACTTTAACTGAAAGAGCCAGAAAAGAACGGACACTATTGCAAGAATAGTTCCGCATCCAACCATTATTTGAAAAGCAAGATGTGTAATTAAAACCGGCGGCCAGTGTTCCTTGGGAAATTCCTCCAATCCTTTTACTTCTGCATCAAAATCTCCGTATGCAAGAAAGCTTAATGCTTTTGGAATTTCAATTCCATATTCAGTAATACGTGTTTGTTCATCCGGTATTCCGCCAATCGTAAGCGGTGCACCCTTTTCAGTTTTAAACAATCCTTCCATTGCCGCAAGTTTTACCGGCTGGCGTTCCGCAACATCTTTAGCTGAGAAATCGCCGCTCAACGGCTGTGCAACTGCAGCCACACTGCCGAACATAAGAGCAATGATCATCGCTTTTTTATGAAGTACACGTTCACGGTTCTTCAGATAAAGGATTGCATGAAGCCCTGCAACAGCAAACGCGGTTGCCTCAAATGCTGCAATCGTCATGTGAAGTGTCTGGCTTATCCAGGCATCATTAAACATTGCTGCCCATGGATCAATATTATATGCCTGTCCGTTTATCCAATCAAAACCGGCAGGAGAATTCATCCACGCATTTGCAGTTACAACAAAAATTCCGGATGCAACTCCGGAAACGCCAACCAACAAACCTGAAAACCAATGAATATAGGGATTCATTCTGTTCCAGCCGTAAAGAAAAAGCCCGATGCAGATTGCTTCAACAAAAAATGCAGTACCTTCCCAGCTAAACGGCATACCGATAATTGCCCCTGCGTGTTTCATAAAGCCGGGCCATAGTAATCCAAGCTCAAATGAAAGTGCAGTGCCTGATACAGCACCGATAGCAAAAAAAATAGCAACGCCTTTTGACCACGTTTTTGTTAATCTGAGATAAATTTCATCCCTGGTTTTAAGCCATTTCCAGTGTGAGATAACCATTAAGAAAGGCATAGTCATTCCAATGCAGGCAAAGATGATATGGAAGCCGAGAGAGATAGCCATTGTAAGACGGGCAGCTAAAAGATTATCCATTCAAACTCCGCTAAGAATTTAGATTCAAAAACTATGAAATTAATTTATAATCTTCCTTACTTTTAAAAGAGACTGATAATTTAAGATATTTTACACTACTATTTTTATCTGGAATGAACTAACTTAAATCAAAATAAATGAGGTTTGTATGAAGATTTTTAAGAAGCTGTGCAGGCTGTTTCTTGTTTTTGTTATCAGCTTTCAGATAAGCTTTTGTGTTGATGCATTTGCAGGAGTAAATGATAAGGTGGGCGGCGGCAGCGGTTCAGCACAAGCAGGCGGCTCAAGCGGAGATGATATTTTGATTTATGTTGCAGCCGCGGCAGTTGTTGGGCTTGTTGTATGGAAGGTAATTTCGGACAGAAACAAGAAGGCTGAAACAGAAGAAAAATCTGATTCAACAAAAGCTATGATTCTTATGCCGCTGCAAAAAGAGAATAATGGTACAGCAGCGATTATAAGGAATATGCAGGAAAAAATTCCTGTCAAACTAACGCTTGGTGTAAATTCATCAAATTATTTTATGAATGATAAAAAAGTAAGTGTGGGAATAAGGTATTCGTTTTAGTTGACAATTTATCAATTCATAATTAAGAATTAACAATTGGATTGGTGATGTAATTTACAAAATTCTTACTGCAGCCATTTTTGTGAATGAAAATAGATTCTTGCAAAGGCTGCAATAATTTTTAAATACCTGCGGCAGTCACGAACCCAACATACGCCGCTGCCTTCCTCTTCAATTAAAATATTTAATGCTATAGCCGCGGTAAACAACGGCATTAATTGTTTTGATCCTGTTAAAAGGAACGGCATATTGAAACATGCCTGGGTAAAAGGTAATGATGAATTTTTACTGCCCGGAAAGCCAGGTATTGAAGTTAAACCAATAAAGTTCTCAGTACGTGAAACTGAAATTATCAGGCTTATTGCTCAAGGTAAACGATCCCGGGAAATAGTAGATGAGATCAATATTTCGGTATTTACTCTGGACCAGCATAAAAATCATATCCGGAAGAAATTAAATCTGGATTCCGCACGCGATATTCTAAAATATGTATTAAACCATAAAATTGAGTGGGATTAAAAAATAGGGGTGGAAGAAGTGAAAAAGACTTTTTTGGGGTTCATTTGAAGGTTTGTTACACTACAATGGTTCAGATTTTAAGCTGATATATAATGAACATTCAAATTACGGCGGGGCAGTTATTTTTGAAAACGATGTTTTTTTCTTGACAACAGATTGGGGCAAAACTAATTATGAATTAATGATTCACGGTACGCTTAAATAGAAAGGGAAATAGTAGAGTAAATAAAATTATAAAAGTGGGAATGGTGCGCCAACACCATACCCGTTGTAAATAAGTTTAGGCTGCTCACCTAATAGGCATTTTACTGCCATTTATTTACGGCCATTTTTATTTGGCTTTATTAATTTAATTAAGGGATCTCAAATGAACAAAAGTAAGTGGAACTTAAAATTAATTACTCCTGGTAACTTATCCTGTAAATAGCTCCGCCATAGTCATCAGAAACCAGCATGGAACCATCATCCATCAGTTCAATATCCACCGGTCTGCCTGAAACTGAATTTCCATTAAGCCAGCCTTCGGCAAACGGCTCATAACTAACTGCATTGTTTCCGTTTAATTTAACGAGCATTACTCTATAACCAATTTTTTCACTTCTGTTCCATGAACCATGTTCAGCAATAAAGATTTGATTTTTATATTCATCCGGAAACATATTACCGGTGTAGAACTCCATTCCAAGTGCTGCTACGTGAGGGCCAAGCTGCTGAACTGGTTTTGTATATTGTGAAAGATCCTTTCCTTCACCGAATTCAGGATCACGGATATCATTCCCGTGCATAAAAGGAAAGCCAAAGTGCATACCTATTTGCGGTGCACGGTTTAGCTCATCCGGTGGAATATTATCACCAAGCATATCTCTTCCATTATCAGTAAACCACAGCTCACCGGTTTCAGGATGCCAATCGAATCCCACAGTGTTTCTGATGCCGTGCGCATAAATTTCAAAGCCGCTTCCATCCGGATTCATTCTTGTTATTGAAGAATAAATTTCATTTTCAGGATTACAGACATTACAAGGCGATCCGACCGGTACATAAAGTTTATCATCGGGACCAAAGGCAATGTACTTCCAGCCGTGAGAGCGATCCGATGGAAATTGATCAAAAACTACAACCGGCTGCGGATTATTACGCATGTTTTTTTCAATATCATCAAAGCGTAAAATTCTGCTTATCTCTGATACATAAAGTGAACCCTCATGAAGTGCTACTCCGTTTGGACTCGTTAATCCTCTTGCAATAGTTATTACTTCATCAGCTTTATAATCTTTGTTTGAATCAATTACAGCGTAAACATTTCCATTGCCGCGTGTACCAACAAACAAAATTCCGTTATCGCTCATTGCCATAGAGCGTGCGCCCTCAACATCATCTGCAAAAATTTCAATTTTAAATCCGGGAGGAAGTGAAATGCCAGGTTCATTTTCTATTTGTTCGGGAGAATTCTCCTGGCTGCAATTTAAAGTTCCAACTGCAAAAGTTATACTTAAAAATATGAGGATGATTTTTTTAAGATTATTCATATTCACTCCTTAAAATTTTAATAGGAATTTTCCGGCGGAGGAAGAATGATCCATAATATGATGTAAACGAGAATGCCGGGGAAAGCTGCGCTTAATACGGATAACAGAACGTATGCAATCCGCACAACTGTTGGATCCCAGCCGAGCCATTCAGCTATACCGCCGCATACTCCTGCTATCATTGAATTTCTTGATCTTCTGAGAGGCATAACTTATCATCCTGTTAATTTGTGATAACATAAATATTTATTTCACAAATATAAAATAGTAAAAATAAGGATTGATTTGTCTCAACTTATATGAAAGAGAATTGATATCTATTAAGATTTTTAAGTGAAATGAGATAATATATTTTGTCATCTCAACAAAAGATAATGATATGTGTTAGCTGAGAACTTCAGACAGGGAAGAATCCAGAACGATGAATTTACTAGCCGATATGAATGGATTATTTAAACCGTTCTTTCAGTTTTGCAGCGTAACGCCGGCTCATCTTAAAAGGCTCAGGTTTATTTTGAAGGTAAACATGATATGATGAGTTGAACCACTTTTCAACTTTCTCAACATATTCAAGATTAACAATTGTTGAACGGTGAATTCTTACAAAATATTTTGGTGTTAGTCTTTCTTCCCATTCAACCATTGATTTTAGAACAAGATGCTTTTTACCGGTGTTAGTATAAATGTATGAATAATCTTTTTCCGCGGTGATACATACAATGCTGTTTACTTTAAGAAATTTGGAAACACCATCAAACGTAATGAATAATCTGTCATCATATTCAAGCACTTTATTATTCTGCTCATGATGATTTGACTGAGTTTCAGCAGCTTCATCATTTTCATTTATTTCATCATCTTCATAAACGGCTTCATCTGCGGGAAGATCTTTTACAGCAAGCTCATTCCCGTTACCATTTCCATTAATGTTATTTGTCTTCTCAAAACTGTTAACAAGCCGTTTAATAGTTTCAGCAAGACGCTCAGGAACGATAGGTTTTTGCAGATAATCAAGAGCGTTAACATCAAATGCTTTCAGCGCATAACTATCGTATGCACTTACAAAGACAATCTTTGGCAAAGTTTTTATCTTCTGCATTAATTCAAAACCGGTTTCATTATCAAGACAAACATCCAGAAAGATACTATCGGGTTTTTTTCTTTTAATGATTTCTATTGCTTTAGGAATATTAGCTGCCTCACCAACCACATTAATTTCGGGGAATTTTTTCAGCAGCACATTCAGCAGCTTTCTTGATAAAGCATCATCATCTACTATAACTGTATTTACCTTTTTATTATCCATTTTCTTTTGGTGTTTAATTGTTCCCATCATTATTCAAAGACCGTTCCAAGTTTTCATCCATGAAACAGAAATAGTAAAATATTTACAATATCAGCTAAAAATGAGAGGCTTTATTAGCCGATGAAAGTGTAGTTTTAGTCTACGAAGGAGAATTACAATGAGAAAATAAGACAAATTGTTTTAAACTGAAACAACCTGGCTGTCCCAATTTTCTCAATGAAGTTTGATGTAATAATCTATTTCCCCAGAGCTTCTATAATTGTATTGTGTATCACAGGACGGAAATTTATTATTTCATCATGTTTGCTGCCTGGATAAACTCTGTTGGTTAATAAGATTATAAACAGATTTTTTTCCGGATCAATCCAGATTGATGTACCTGTAAAACCGGTATGGCCAAATGAACGTGATGATAAATATTTACCTGCAGAAGAACCATTTTCTGATTTGGTATCCCAGCCCAAAGCGCGTGAGCTTTCATTTGATTGGCGGGATGTCCATTCTTCTACTGTTAACGGCTGAATAATTTGTTTACCGCCGTAATTTCCTTTCTGAAGCATCATCTGTGCAAACACAGCAATATCTTCTGCAGTTGAGAATAATCCGGCATGTCCTGCAACTCCATTTAAAATGAATGAGTTACCATCATGCACAACGCCTTTATTCCTTTTTTTGCCTTTTGATTTTTCACTCGTTGGAGGACAATAATAATAAAGTTCAACTGGTGGATTGTACATTGTTCTATGCATCTGAAGCGGCCCGAACACTCTTTCCTTTAAAAATTTGTCAAGTGATTTGCCGCTGATTTTTTCCAGTACTTTTTGAAGTACAATCATATTCAAATCACTATAAACAGTTTTGCTTCCAACAGGATTTTGTAATCCTTCATTCATAATTGAATGAATAACTTCATCAGCGGATTTATATAATGAAGGATAATTTCTGTATGCAATTAATCCGGAGTTATGTAGCAGCAGGCTGCGCACGGTAATATTTTCCTTGCCATTATTTCCAAATTCAGGAAGATAATACATAACCTTTTCATCAATGTTCAATTTACCTTCATCGTAAAGGATCATTGCAGCGGTTGTTGTTCCAATCACTTTAGATAATGAAGCAAGATCAAATATTGCATCATTCATCATCAAAGTTGAATTTGGTTCATAAGTAAATCTGCCAAATGATTTTTCATAAATTACTTCACCATTCTTTGCAGCAAGCAAAACTCCGCCGGGAAAAAATTTGTTTTCTACTGCCTGTATCATCTTTACATCAACAGCATCAAAATTATAATTAGTATCAACTCCGCCTTCAGCAAATTTTAAAGTGGTTCTTTCAATTTTGATTCCATGTCCGAGATTATATTCTGTCCCCGGTATAGAAACAGGAAGTTTGCCGGTAATATCCTTTTCACCGGTAACAGCTTCAGCCATTGCAATCTGAGAAAAAGATACATCTCCATAAGCACATAGGTATGCAGTTACATCCGGGAATAAAGATAACAGGTAAGGATTTCCAAAACTGATTGCAACAATCGGTTTATTTAGTGCGGCAATCTTATCTATAAAATTCAGATGTTCATCTGAAAGCGAAACTGTTCCCTGGTATGCTTTTACTTTAATAAATAATGGAAGAAAAATTACATCAGCCTGTCGGGCAAGCTCAAGTGCTTTTGAATATTCTTTTGCTTTGCTTCTTCTTGTAAGAAAGCTTTTACTCATATAGCCAAACCTGCTTTCAATTGCATTTTGAAATTCAAGATCAGCGGAATTTCCTGAACCATCTGTTACTGTTATGCAGGCAGCTTTGTATATTTTTTTAGGATCAACCGGAATGAGATTATTTTCATTCTTAACCAGCGTAATTGATTTTGCTGCAATTTCTTCTGCAAGTCTTATATGAGATTTACTGCCGATAACTTTATTGAGATTATTTATATCAGTATATCTGTTTTCATTTAACCCCAGCCATTTTTTTGCGGCAAGAATTTTTCTCACACTATAATTAATTCGTTCTTCAGTTATCAATCCGTTTTTAACCGCTGAATAAATTGAATTGATTGCAACTTCTTCATCAGGCGGCATAAGTATAAGATCATTGCCTGCCTGCACTGCTTTTACTGATGCTTCTGCAACAGAATAATGATTTGTAATTGCGCTCATATTCATTGCATCTGTAACAATCAAACCATCAAAACCAATTTCATTTTTCAGGAGATCGGTAATAATTCTTTTTGAAAGGGTGGCGGGAATATTATCAGGCTCCAAACCGGGAACATTTAAATGCCCGATCATAACAGAATGAACACCAGCCTTTACTGATTGAACAAACGGTACAAGTTCATTATTAATCAGATAATTTTTATCCCCTTCAATCAAAGGCATTTCTTTGTGGGAATCTATTTTTGTATCACCATGCCCGGGAAAATGCTTAATTGTGGTAATAACATTTTCTTCAGATGCGCCTGCTATAAATGATGCACAGAACTGAGAAACAATATCTTTATCCTCTGAGAAAGAACGAATGTTAATTATCGGGTTTGCAGAGTTATTATTTATATCACCAACCGGTGCATAGTTCTGATGAACGCCAAGTGCTCGGGTTTCTGCAGAAATTACCTTTCCAAATTTATAAGCCAATGAAGGATCATCTGTTGCGGCAATAGCCATATTATAAGGAAACTCCGCCGCATCTGTTAAACGCATTGCAAGTCCGCGTTCAAAATCAGATGCAATTAATAAAGGAATATCAGAAATTTCCTGCATTTGATTAATTATCATTGCTTCATTTAGAATATCTCCTTTAAAGAAAATCAATCCGCCAACTTTTTTATTTTCTACAAGATTTTTAATTCTCTGAAATTCTTTTGAATCAAAACTTGAATAATTCCCAAGCACCCACGGCATAATCATCTGGGAACATTTTTCTTCCAGTGTCATCCGTTCAAGTGTTGATTCAATCCAGGCTTTGTCTTCTATTTTAAGATCAAATACGGAGGGATATTTTATTTCCGTCAGATCGGAATTATCGTTCATGTTAGTTCCTAAAAGATTTAAAATGGTGGTCGTATTTATTGATGGAGATAGAATAAAAATCAAAACCAATATAGAACTTGTTAAATAGGGCGCAGAAAGTAGTTTGTACATAGCAGCTAAACATTAATTAATACTTAGTGCTAATATAAAAGAGGCAGTGGAAAAGTCTATAGTTAGTACAGCATTTGAGAAAAAAACTTTTAAAAATAATAAATGATAGACAACAATTCACAATTCACAATTATGAATTAACAATTAGTCTGGTTCATTTAATGATTCATTTTGCAGGAGTTGAAAAACTGCAGAGATATTAAAATCATAATATGCGCAGACTGAATTGATCTTATCTAATTCAGCTTTAATCTAAGCACCGCAAAGTACAAGTACATCAAGCATCATCAACAATTATTCTATTGCATTAACAACCGCATCATGCAGTTTTGGGCGCACCCTTGAAAGTTTGTTGTTGTTTCTTGTTGGATAAACCCGGTTTGTTAAAAATATTACAAATAAATTTCTGGTTGGATCAGTCCACACGGATGTACCTGTATATCCGGTATGCCCATAAGAATCAATGCTGAATAAATTTCCGGCCGAAGAACCTCTCGGTGATTTTGTATCCCAGCCAATTCCTCTTGAGCTGAGATCACTTTGTTTTTTAACAAACATTTCTACCGTTTCAGGTTTGATGTATTGCTTACCCTGGTAACTTCCTTTTTGCAGAAGCATTTGCAAAAGTACTGCAATATCACCGGAAGAAGAGAACAATCCGGCATGCCCTGCAACTCCGCCAAGCAACGATGAAGCTTCATCATGAACTTCCCCTCTCAGCGGACGATGACGCCAGTAGTTATCAATTTCTGTTGGCGCAATTTTGAATTTTAATTCAGCGGGCGGATTGTACATTGTGCTGTTCATTCCAAGCGGAGAAAAAATTTCATCTTTACAAAATTGATCAAGTGTTTTACCGGTAACTTTCTCAATAACTTTTGCCATTGTTATCATTCCAAGATCTGAATAAATCATATCTGTTCCCGGTTCATATTCAAGTTTACTGTTATATATATTATTCAAAACTTGTTCAGGTGTTGTGTAAACCTCATAGAATTTTTTCCACGCAGGCAAACCGGAATTATGAAGAAGCAGGTTTTTTAATGTAATATTTTCTTTTCCATTTGATGCGAATTCAGGAATATACTTTGCAACCGGATCATCAAGGTTAAACAAGCCGCGGTCAATACAAATCATAACAGCAGTTGTTGTTGCCATAACTTTCGATACCGAAGCCATATCAAAAATTGTATTTGTAGTCATAGAGCCGGAAGTATAATCATAAGTATATTTTCCGTAAGCTTTTTCATGAAGAATTACTCCATCTTTTGCAACAAGAACAACTGCGCCCGGAAAAGCGGAATCTTTTATTGCTGATTCAACAACTTCATCAACTGCGGCAAATTGTTTTTGTTCAGATACAGAATAAATATTGCTTTCATTTCTTAATGCACTTTTACCATAATGAATTCCGGAACCGAATTTATAAGGAGTACCCGGAATTGAAACAGGAAGTTTTCCACGTATATCAATCTCACCAAATAATGCTTCAACAAGTGCCTGCTCTGAAACTTCTGTATCCCCATAATTGCAGATATAGGTTTTGGTTTCTTTAAAAGGAGCAAGAATATATGGATTACCGTGAGATGCAAAAATAACAGGCTTATTAAGTGCAAGAATATTTCTTACAAGTTCTGCCTGCTCTTTAGTTAAGCCGAGATCACCTTCATAAGCTCGCACTTTAAGATAGGTTGATAATATTACAACATCTGCTTGTTCAGCGGATTCAAGTGCTGCTTCATAATGTTTTTGAATGCTGGTTAAGTTTACATTTTTTGTATCAAGAGAATTTACTCTTTCTCTTAGCAGCTTGTTGAAATGTCCATCCTCGCCGCCAAACCTGCTGTCTGAAATACTGATGTGTGCAAACTTAAGATTAGATGCTGTTGAAAGCGGAACAAATTTTTCATCATCTTTTACTAATGTAATAGATTTTCGTGCAAGCTTTCTTGCAACTTCCCAATGTTCTTCGATTCCAAGAATGCCGGCAATTTTATCTATATCTATAAGTTTACTTTTATTGAGCCCTGCCCATTTTTTAGCCAGAAGAACTTTCCTTACAGAATGATTTAATCTTTCCTCAGAAATTTCACCATTCTTAACTGCTGCAATTATTGCATTTACTGCTTCATCATCATTTGCAGGAAGAAGTACAAGATCGTTTCCGGCTTTAATTGCTTTAACTGCTGCATCACCGGCAGAATAAGAATTTGAAATTGCACGCATGCCCATTGCATCTGTAACAATCAGTCCTTTAAATCCCATTTTTTTCTGAAGAAGATCAGTAACAATATTTTTTGATAAAGTAGATGGTACTTTGTTTGTATCAAATGCAGGAACATCAAGATGAGCTATCATAAAGGACATTACTCCTGCTTCAATGTTTGATTCAAACGGCGGCAGTTCAATCTTACTTAATTCATCAACTGTTCCGTCAATTACAGGAAGAGCGCGGTGTGAATCAACATTTGTATTTCCATGCCCGGGAAAATGCTTTGATGTTGCTATCATTCCGCCATCCTGTACACCTTTCAGAAATGCATTGCTCATTCGTTTAACAAGTTCAACATCTTCACCAAATGATCTTACATTAATTATAGGATTGAAAGCATTATTATTTACATCAACAACAGGTGCATAATTTTGATGAACTCCGAGAGCACGGCCTTCTTCTGCAATTATTTTTCCCATTTGATATGTAAGTTCGATATCATCTGCTGCGCCTATTGCCATGTTGTATGGAAACAATGTTGCATTTAAAACACGCTGTGCAACGCCTCTTTCAAAATCTGCTGTTATTAGTAACGGAACTTCAGCCATTTCCTGAAGTTTGTTTGTAAGTACTGCCTGATCATATAGATTGCTGAGGAAAAAAATTACCCCGCCAACCTTCAAATCTTTAACAGCATGTTTCAGTTTTTGAAATTCCGGACTGTCTTCACTCATGTATTTTCCGGATGCACTGGAGAATACAAGCTGACCGGCTTTTTCTTCAATACTCATTTTGGAAAGAATTTCTTCTACCCAGGGATCATCTTCTTTTAAGAAGATATTTACATCTGATGAATCACTCTTTTTAAAAGATGAAGCATCCGCAATATTAGTATCTCCGGCGGTTAAAACCAGGATGAAGAAAAAAGAAATAAGACAAACAAACTTTTTCATCAGTTATTATTCTCCTTGTGTTTTTTACCGAATGAAGGATCAATATCTAAAAACTTTGCAATTATAAATCCGGGAATTGTAGCAATGCAGACCCATACAAAAAACCATTTGTATCCAATCATTTCCTGAATCCATCCGCTGATCATACCGGGAATCATCATACCCAAAGCCATCAATCCGGTTGCAATTGCGTAGTGAGAAGTTTTGTGATCACCTTCAGAAACATAAATTAAATAGAGCATGTATGCAGTGAATCCAAATCCATAACCAAGCTGTTCTATTGCTACCATTGAACCAACAACAAAAGGATCACTATTTTGTGTGAAAGATAAAAATACATAAACAAGATCGGGAAGATTGATTGCAATTATCATTGGCCAGAGCCAGAATTTTAAGCCATTGCGTGAAGCAACAATTCCGCCAAGTATACCGCCTAACGTAAGTGCAGCAACACCAACAGTGCCATAGATTATTCCAATATCTGAAGTAGTTAATCCAACTCCGCCTTTTTCAACTGGATCACGAAGAAATGGAATTGCAAGTTTTACGAGCTGTGCTTCTCCTAATCTGTAAAGCAGAATGAATGCAAGAATAATTCCTATCTGTTTTTTCTTAAAGAAAAGAACAAAAGTTTTAAAAAATTCCGAAACAACGTTTTTAACTGAGCGGTCTTCAAGAACGGGTTTATCATCTTTTGGTTTTGGCAGAACGAAATTATGATAAATAAAGAACACAATGAATAATCCGGCAACAATAAAAAATGTAATCATCCAGGCGTAAGGAATATCTCCGGTACTTTTTTCAAGATTGCCTGCAAATATTACAAGTGCGCCCTGCCCTGCAATCATTGCAAGGCGGTAGAACGTACTTCTTATTCCTACAAAAAACGCTTGTTCATGTTTTTCAAGTCCAATCATGTAAAAGCCGTCTGCGGCAATATCATGTGTAGCTGAACTGAAAGCGAGCAGCCAAAGAAATACAAGTGTGTAGCGGAAGAAATCAGTACCGGGAATAGTTAATCCAACGCCTGCAAGTCCGGCACCGATTAGTAACTGCATAAAAATAATCCAGAATCTTTTTGTTCTCAGGATGTCAACTATCGGGCTCCATAATGGTTTAATAACCCAGGGAAGGTAAAGCCAGCTTGTATAAAGAGCTATATCTGTGTTAGAGATTCCCAGGTTTTTATACATCAAAACAGAAACTGTAACAACTAGTACGTAGGGAATTCCTTCGGCAAAATAGAGAGAAGGCACCCATGCCCACGGGTTTCGTGAGGTGGATTTTTCTTTAACCATTATAATCTCCGGAAGTAGTTAGTAAGTAAATGTAAAGGTTCACTGCAAGTTGATTAATTTTTCTGCCAGCATAATCGCACCCATTGCGGGGGGATGATCGGCCGGTTTAATGTGAATATCGTTTCTTGTGCTGTTCAATTTATTAATTAATGTTCTTGAAAAAATATTTTCATTTGTAATTATTCCGCCGATGAATGAAACATTCAACTCTGGTTCATTAATTTTTTCAGCCATTGTTATAATATGAAGAATAAGTTCATCTGTTTCTTCATCAATTATTCTTACGCAGGCTGGATCATTCTTCTCTGCTGCTTCAAGAACAAGCGGCGCTGCCGAGGCTATATCAAAATTATTTTTATAAACTTCAATTATTAATTTTTCCTGGGAAGTAATATTAAATTTTTCTGCCAGCAGATCCTGCAGAATTGTTTTACCGCCTCTTCCATCATAAGCGCGTGAGACAGCAATTAAGCCTTTCCTGCCGATTGAATAACCGCTTCCTTCATCACCGATGAATCTGCCGAATCCGCCAACACGGTGAATATTTTCCCGGGCATCTTTTCCGAACATAATTGAACCTGTTCCGGCAATAAGTATACTTCCTGGATTGCCTGAGAAAGCAGCTTCAAGAGCTATCCGCGCATCGCTCTCAACTTTAAATTCTTTAATTGCGATTGAATTGATTTTGCAGAAATCTTTAAATGCATTTTCCATTGTATCTGCATCGCTTCTTCTGCCTGCACCGGTAGTACCAAGCACAACATAAAATTCGGCTGAATCATCATTTAAAAAATTTCTGCAATCGGAAACCAATTTTGCCAGTGTATTACAAACAACTTCTGTTCCTATTATTAAAAAATTAGATGGACCGCCAGAACATTCAAAAAGTATTTTACGGCTGGAATCTGTAAGTATGCATTTTGTTTTTGTTCCCCCTCCGTCTATTCCGATAAGATATTTCATTTCACAATATTTTTATTATCAGTATTTAGATTATGAAAATAGAAAAAAAAGGAGGAACATAAAATAAGTTTTTGGATACTCTTTAGATGAAAATCTTTTTATTTTATGCTGAAATAATTTTTGTATGAATTTTTATGACCGAACTGGAAAAGTATTTTAAACCTTTTCGTGAGAATACAATTGGCTGGAATAAAACTTTTCTTTCACCATATGGAGAAAAAAGAATTATCTACGCTGATTGGATTGCAAGCGGAAGATTATACGCCCCGATTGAAGAAAAACTCCGTGAAAATTTCGGACCTCTTGTTGGAAATACTCATTCAGAATCAAGCGTAACCGGAACATCAATGACGGTTGCTTATCATCATGCACATGAAATAATAAAGAAACACGTTAATGCTTCTGAAGATGATCTGATAATTACTGCAGGATCCGGAATGACTGCAATGATTAATAAATTCCAGAGAATACTTGGATTAAGAATTCCCGAACAATTAAAAGATTTTGTAAAACTGCCTGATGAATTAAAACCCGTTGTTTTTGTAACCCACATGGAACATCATTCAAATCATACATCATGGCTTGAAACAATTGCGGATGTGATTTGTATTTCACCGGATGATGAAGGTCTTGTTGATTTAAATGATTTTGAAGAGAAGTTAAATCAATATAAAAACCGGAAATTAAAAATTGGTGCATTTACTGCATGTTCAAATGTAACGGGAATTGAGATACCATATTACCAGATGGCAGAAATGATGCACATTAACGGCGGCTATTGTTTTGTGGATTTTGCATGTTCAGCACCATACACTGAAATAAATATGCACCCGGAAAATCCGAAACAAAAACTGGATGCAATATTTTTCTCACCGCATAAATTTTTGGGCGGTCCCGGAACTCCCGGTGTTATGATCTTTGATTCACATCTTTATAAAAACCAGGTTCCAGATAATCCCGGAGGTGGAACAGTTGATTGGACTAATCCCTGGGGACAGCGAAAATATATTTCAAATATTGAAGCCCGTGAAGACGGCGGAACTCCTGCATTTCTTCAAACAATAAAAGCAGCTTTATGTATTAATTTAAAAGAAAAAATGGGCTGCGCTTTAATGAGGAAAAGGGAAGAAGAACTAATTGAAATTGCATTTAAAGAATTAAGAAAAATTGATGGGCTTCATATTCTTGCAGGCAATGTTGAAAAACGCCTCGGTGCAATTTCATTTTATGTTGAGAATATCCACTACAATTTAATGGTAAAAATTCTGAATGACAGATTTGGAATTCAGGTGCGCGGCGGCTGCTCATGTGCAGGTACTTATGGCCATTATCTCCTTCACGTTGATCCTACCAGAAGCAAAAGAATTACTGATTTAATTGATAAAGGTGATTTATCAGAAAAACCAGGCTGGGTTCGAATGTCAATTCATCCAACCATGACAAACGATGAAATATATTTCATTACTGAAAGCATAAAACAAACTGTTGAGAATATTGCTGAATGGAGTAATGATTATAATTACGATTTGCATAAAAATGAATTTTTCCACAAAAGCTCTGATAATTTGCTGAAAAGACAAATAAATTCCTGGTTCGAAGTTTAGCTTTTATTTTCCTTCCCAAGATTAAGAATAGCGATGTTCTCAGTTTCTATAATGTGAGATGTTAGAAATTAAAATACTGTTTTTTCTTTCTTTTAAGGTTTTTTCAATCCGGCATAGTGTTTGAGTTTATATAGACAACTTCAAAATCTTGAAGCAATAACAAAGATAAAGATGAAGAAACATGAGGAATGAAATGAAAAACGTAATGCTCTTTTTGCTGTTTGTGTTTTCTATTGTAATTCTGTACGGAATAACATTTTCTATGGCAAATGATAAAGAACCTGCCGGACAAAAAGTGTTTGTTGAGAAAAAATGTCAGAGCTGCCATTCGGTTGAATCTGCCGGTTTAGTATCAAAGAAAAAAGATGCGGTTGATCTTTCAGGTGCAGGCAAATTGAACAAAGATTTTATAATAAAGTATTTAAATAAAGAAGAAAAGCTGAATGATCAGGCTCATAAAATGGCTTTCAAAGGTACACCGGAAGAATTACAGGAATTAGCCGGATGGCTTGAATCATTAAAGAAAGATGCCGGGAATTAAAAAAAGTTTATCCATAATTCGTGGGGAATTAAGTTTCTCTTTCTCACAGATCACTATTGCAGGTAGGGCTCAATGTTAGTTTCCAAATTATGGTCGAGTAAAAAAAAACTAAATCTGATTAATGAAAAACCTCGTAAGCTTAAGATCGGTTACAGTGCTACAAAAACAGTTCTGTTGATCTGTCTTTTATATCTAACCTCAACAAATCTTACCGCACAAACTAACGATGATTGCCTTACCTGCCATAGTGATGACACGATGACAATGGAGAAGAACGGGAGAGAAATCTCCCTGTTCGTTAACGATAAAGTTTTAGAACATTCCGCACATAAAAAATTAGAATGCATTTCATGCCACACAGGTTTTGACCCGGAAGAAATTCCACATAAAGAAACGATAACTCCTATTGATTGTAAATCATGCCATAAAGATGCAGCATTAAAACATACGTTTCACCCGCAGATGATGCGTTCTGCAGGAACCAATGGCAAACAGGATGTATCATGCAAACAATGCCATGGAACTCATGATGTTGCACCAGTTCATGCGCCGGGCGCTAAATGGGGCAGAGCAAATCTTACAAATGCATGCAGCAAATGCCACTCAAATGTTACTGATAAATATGTTCATTCAGAGCATTCGATAGCTTTTGAAAAAGGCGTTGAAGGTGCACCGAATTGTTTAACATGCCATAAAAATCAAATTACAAGCGTGTCTGCAGGGAGAGATTCGCTTGATTTAAAACTTGCTCAGCAGAAACTCTGTTTATCATGCCATCTTGATGATCCTGAAATCAGATCACGAACTACACCTTCTGCGGGATTTATTAAATCTTATGAAGAAAGCGTTCACGGTATTGCTTTTTCAAAAGGGAATACCAAGGCTGCAAATTGTATTGACTGCCATACAACTCATGAAGTAAGAGATAAAAATAATCCTGAATCATCTGTAAACCGGATGAACATTCCGCAAACATGCGGAAACTGCCACACTGAAATCGCAAATGAATACAAGCAAAGCATTCATGGTATTAAAGCATTAAACGGTGTGAAAGATGCGCCGGTATGTACAGACTGCCATGGAGAGCATAATATTCTGCGTCATGATGATCCAAATTCACCTGTTTCATACGCAAGAGTTTCAAAGGAAGTTTGTTCACCATGCCATAATTCAGTTAAGCTATCTGAAAAATATGGAATAGCTCCGGACAGGTATAAAACTTTTTCAGACAGTTATCACGGGCTTGCACTGCGCGGCGGTTCACTTGAAGTTGCAAATTGTGCAAGCTGCCATGGTGTTCATAACATAAAACCATCATCAGATCCAACATCAACAGTTAATAAAGCTAATCTCGTTAAAACATGCGGCAGCTGCCATCCCGGTGCAAATGAAAATTTCACAATCGGCAAAATTCACGTTACAATGGAAAAGGATGATGAACCAATTCTTTACTGGATTTCATTCATCTACATTGTTCTTATTGTATCAACAATTTCAGGAATGTTTTTCCACAACTTTATTGATTTCATAAAAAGATCTAAAGTTAAAAAACTAAAACAGCGCGGGCTTTTACCGGAAGAGCATCATGGTCATGCATTGTATCTCAGGATGTCTTTGAATGAAAGAATCCAGCATGGAACACTTGCTTTAAGTTTCATTCTACTTGTAATTACAGGATTTATGCTTCGTTATCCTGAATCATGGTGGGTTTCACATATCAGAAGTTTAAGTACAGATGCTTTTGAATACAGAAGTATGCTGCACAGAATTTCAGCCGTTGTTCTTGTTGCAGTAAGTTTATATCATCTTAGCTACATATCTTTTACAAAAAGAGGAAAACAATTAATCAAAGATTTGCTTCCGAAGTTTCAGGATTTAAAAGATGCAATTGGAATTGCAAAGTACAATCTCGGAATATCAAAATATAAACCAGAATTAGATCGTTTCAGTTATGTTGAGAAAGCCGAATACTGGGCATTGATTTGGGGAACGATGATTATGACGGTTACCGGTTTAATTATGTGGTTTGATAATACGTTTATCGGTTTATTTACAAAACTCGGCTGGGATATTGCAAGAACTATTCATTATTATGAAGCATGGCTGGCAATGTTAGCTATAGTTGTATGGCACTTCTACTTTGTAATATTCAATCCGGATATATATCCGATGAGCCTTGCATGGTTAAAAGGTACAATCTCCGAAGAAGAAATGGCTGAAGAACATCCGCTGGAACTTAAAAGAATAAAAAGCGGAAAAGAAACCGTCGAGAAAGAACAGGAAGAAAGCTAGGAACAAGAGAGCACAGAAATTTCTGTGCTCTTTCTTTGAGAATTATTTATTCGTTTTTATTCCCTCAGGAAAAAACAGATGAAGCAAAAATTACCTTCAACCTTTTACAATCCTATTACTCTTACCGGTGCAGCAATAGCGGTTATAAGTTTTAGTTTGATTCTTTTTCTGGCAATGCTTGAGTTTATTGGTGAGGAGCATAAACCTTATGTTGGAATTCTTGCGTTTGTTGTACTTCCGGGAATAATGATCTGCGGGCTTCTGCTTATTGCTTTTGGAATTTTCCGTGAACATAAATTAAATAAGCAGGGGAAAAGACGGGAGAGAATTTTTCCTATCTTAAATTTAAATGATCCGAAACACCGTACAGCATTTACAATCTTCTCTGTTGGTACAATTCTTCTTCTTGTGTTTACAGCGTTTGGAAGTTTTAAAGCTTACGAATATACTGATTCAGATGAGTTCTGCGGAACTATGTGCCACACCGTAATGGAACCGGAATACACTGCATATCAAAGTTCACCTCATGCAAAAGTTGGCTGCGTAAGCTGTCATATTGGGCCGGGAGCTACATGGTTTGTTCGTTCCAAACTTTCCGGAGCTTACCAGGTTTATTCTGTGTTGTTCAATAAATACCCGAAACCAATTCCTACGCCAATTGAAAATCTGCGTCCGGCAAGAGAAACATGTGAACAATGCCATTGGCCAAGCCATTTCTTCAGCGAGAAAAAAGAAGATAATGTGTATTTCCTTTCTGATGAAAAAAACAGCCGGTGGACACTTTCATTACTTTTAAAAGTTGGCGGCGGAAATGAAGAAACCGGAAATACTGCCGGAATTCACTGGCACATGAATATTGCAAATCAAATTGTTTATTATGCAAGTGATAGAACAAGAATGGAAATTCCCTGGGTGAAAGCGATTTCGAAGGATGGAAAGGAAACAATATACCGCAGTACAGAAGTTGAAGTTGATGAATCAAAATTCAATAAAGAAAATCTGCGTGTAATGGATTGTATTGATTGCCATAATCGTCCGGCGCATATTTATCATCCGCCAATGAGATCAGTAAATCACATTATGGCTCAGAAATGGATTGATCCTGAATTACCTTATATTAAAAGTATTGCAACACAGGTGCTGGAAGGTTCCTACAGAAAAAAAGAGATTGCGCTGGACAGCATAAAAATAATTGTTAATGAATTTTATAAAGTTAATTATCCTGAAATTGCTGCCTCAAAGAAAACCCGGATTGATAATGCTGTAAAAGAAATTCAAAAAATTTACTCACGTAATTACTTCCCTGAGATGAAGGTTAGCTGGAGGGAATTTCCTGAGCAAATCGGCCACATGTATTCACCCGGCTGTTTCAGATGCCATGATGGCAAACATATAAGTGATGATGGAAAAGTAATTTCAAATGATTGCAATGCCTGCCACACATTATTGGCTCAAAGTTTTGATGGGAAAGATCAGCTTTCATTAACGGGTGTTGATTATCAGCATCCGGTTGATATTGGAACATCATGGAGAACAACTGATTGCAGTTCCTGCCATACGCGGAAAAAGAATAAAATGTAACGACTGCATACCATTGAATTCTTTAATCAGTCAGTCAATTTCTTCAATTGAGATTCTGTTAACTTTTTGCTGTCTTTAATGAAATTCTGTGCAAATTGAAGAAAATAATGTTACTGCCGGAAGTGAGAGAAATGGCATTTTATAATTAAATAAATTTCGGGGAATTAATAATGAAAAAATTAATCATTATCTCGCTGCTCTTCACATTCAATACTTTTGCACAGTATGAAAATAATATTTTCATAGTTCCATCGGCATTCCGGTTAAACCAGTTAAGCAGTGCAGGATACTCATCGATTAACGGAAGTGCTGCAAATATTACCGCCTTAAATCCTGCTGCAATCAGTATTTTTAATGAAATTTCTGCAGGAGTTTCTTACCAATTCGAATCTAATCTTAACCCTGCTTGGATAGCTGATATTGGAACAAAACGGATCAATAATTTATTACCTCAATCTGCCGGAATTGTTTTGCCGCTGGATAATTTCAGCATTGCTGTTGGAATGCATCAGTTATACTCAAGCAATCTTGATGTCGGGGCTATTCCCATCACAACAATGGAAGAACCGGAGGGAACCAGTGAAGATTTTACTCCGGAAATAAAAACGGATATAACAAGTTTTTCGGCTGCCGCTGCTTTTTCTACCAATGATCTTATAAGTGATGTTGCAGTTTCAGCGGGAATTAAGTTGGGTTATAATATTATTAACTATTCTGAAAAAGTTAATATGTACCATGCCGAGGTTGTACTCAACGCGTTCAATATCGGCGCAGGAATATTATTCGGTACTGAAAAAATGAAAATTGGTTTATCGTATGAATCAGGCTTTGATGAAACAAAAGTATATGAAATCAAATCCAGTCCGCTGGTTCAGAGCGATTCTATAGTATTTTATAGATTAAACCTTACTGCACGATGTAAAGTCCCTGCCGTTTTTAGTGCCGGATTATTTTATGAATGGAGTGCCTTATTCAGTTCAACTACAAATGTTAATTATATTTTTTGGAATTCTGTTGATAGAGGGAATAATGAACCTCAGTTATCAGCAAGTTTGATATACAGATTAAATAATTTTTTGTCTCCGTCTGCAGGGATTATTTATGCATCAAAAACTTATGATAAAAGTTTAATGCTGAATGTTGATGATAAAATGAATGCACTGTATATAACTTTTGGTCTTAAAGCACAGCTTTTAAATTTTTATGCAGATGTATCCTTTGCCGACAGCCATTTAGCAGGCGGAGATTGGCGTAAACAAACAATTGTTAAAATTATGGTTGGATATACTCTGTAACGATTGCGTTTAAAATATTGTTTCTACAAAATCTGAAAAAACCATCCCGCTGGTGCGTGGTACGCAAGCAGTTTATACGGGCATTCAAACAAATACTGCAATTATTTGAATTCTTTAATCAACCTGTCAATTTCTTCAATTGTTATTCCGTTGCCGTATGCTGCTGGTTTTATCTTTTTTGCTTCCTGTTCTCTTGTTGCTTCTTTTTGTATAACAGGATTTGGATAGATCGGGGGATTTCCTGCTCTTTCTTTTAATCTTTTTTCTATATCAGGAATAAAACTGCCGGAGAGATTTTTTAATTCAGCCGGAATATTAAATGATGTGATTGCTTCTCCGCTGTTAACCGGATTTGTTTCAAATGCTAGTGATTTTATATTCATTAAATGTTCTGCAGAAACATTATCAGATATAATTGAACCGCCCCAGGTTCCGGGCCCGAGTGTCATCGAAGGTTTAAGTGAAGTTGTATATCCAACTGCGCCGATTGATGCAACTGTATTAACTAGTATTCTGAATGCCGGTTTCTCAAGTGCAAATTTCATTATTATTGGCTGATCATTTGAATGTAATACCATTGTGTGCCCAATGCCGCCAAACTTTAACAAGTTAATGCAGGTATGGCAGCCTTCAAGCCAGCCATCAACTGTGTAAAAAGCTAAGATTGGTGAAAGCTTTTCCATTGAAAGCGGATCGGATTTTCCAACTTCTTTACATTCCGCAATTAATACTTTTGTATTATCCGGAACATGAAAACCGGCATAGCTGGCAATAAGTTTTGCCGATTGTCCAACTATCTCCGGATTAATTCTAAAATCTTTTTGAATTGCTCTGGCGAGTTTTTCTTTTTCATCTTTATTAACAAAATAACAGCCTTTCTTTTTTGCTTCTTCAATTACTTTTTCTTTTACGGGAAGATCAACAATCATTGCCTGTTCTGATGAACAAAGTGTCCCGTTATCAAATGTTGTTCCGTAAACAATATCTGCAACTGCTTTTTTAACATTTGCTGTTCGTTCAATAAAAGCCGGAACATTTCCAGAGCCCACACCATAAGCAGGTTTACCTGCACTATATGCTGCTTTAACCATTGGTGTGCTGCCGGTTGCAAGAATTACAGCTATATTTTTATCGCGCATTAATGCTTCAGTTCCTTCAATAGTTGGTGTGCTCATGCATTGAATTAATCCTTTTGGTGCGCCTGCTTTTACTGCGGCTTCATCCATTATTCTCAATGCTTCAGCAGTACATTTCGGAGTTCTGGGATGCGGACTTACAACAATTGCATTCCTGCATTTAAGAGAAATCAAAGCCTTAAACATTGCGGTTGATGTTGGATTTGTTGAAGGAATAAGCGCACACACTACTCCCATTGGTACAGCAATCTTAATTACTTTTCCATTGTTTTCTATTCCTACAATTCCTACAGTTTTTAAATTCTTAATTGATTCATAAACATTACGGCTGCCGAACTGGTTTTTTATAATCTTATCTTCATACCTGCCAAAGCCGCTTTCTTCTACAGCCATTTTAGCAAGCGGCCCCGCTGCAGAGTAGCCAGCCTCAGCCATTGCTTTTATTATTTTATCAACGTGTTCCTGTGAGTAATGAGCAAATTCAAGCTGCGCTTCTTTAGCAAGCCTGGCAAGGTCTCTTGCTTCCTGTATTGAACGGAGATCTTTATCAATATTCATGGTCTATCCTGATAAAAACTTTTGAGCAAAATATGAAGACTCAGGGGAAAGATCAAAAGGTAAGATTGGAAATTTTGAGCAGCTAAGGTTAATCTTTGTTATTGTTATCTGAAAAAATCACGCACGCAGGTAACGCAGATCAGGCTGATAATCGCAGATTTTTTATCAGTGAAAATCTGTTTAATCTGTGTCATCTGTGTGCTGAAAATAAGAATGCAGATAACGCAGATCAGGCTGATAATCGGAGATTTTTTAACAGTGAAATCTGTTCAATCTGTGTCATCTGTGTGCTGAAAATAAGAATGCAGATAAGGCAGATCAGGCTGATAATCGCAGATTTTTTATCAGTGAAAATCTGTTTAATCTGTGTCATCTGTGTGCTGAAAATAAGAATGCAGATAACGCAGATCAGGCTGATAATCGGAGATTTTTTAACAGTGAAATCTGTTCAATCTGTGTCATCTGTGTGCTGAAAATAAGAATGCAGATAAGGCAGATCAGGCTGATAATCGCAGATTTTTTAACAGTGAAAATCTGTTCAATCTGTGTCATCTGTGTGCTGAAAATAAGAATGCAGATAATGCTGATCTCTCCAGTTGTTTTACTGATTCAGCACTTCTTTCAGTTTTGAATAACCTGTTTTACTAACGGGAAGTCTCTGTCCCTCTTTCAAATGAACCTGATAAGATTCCTTTTCAACGAGTTCAATTTTTTTTATTTCTGTTAAAGCTGCAATGTATGAGCGGTGAATTCTTATAAACTCAAGCGGATTTAAATGATCTTCAAAATACTTCATAGTTTTTTGTTTTAAGAATTTTCCTTCTGATGAATAAATCATAACATAATCATCCTGTGCTTCTATATATTGAATTGATGAAACATTCAGAATAGAAATTTTGGGGCCATTCTTTATTACAACACGTTCAAGATAATTTTTTTGTGCATCGTTATGTTTAATTAAATTTTGAACAAGCTCAACGTTATCTGCTTTTTTATTCAGATGAATTTTTGCCTTCTCAATTGCCTCATCAAATCTTTCCTGTGAAAAAGGTTTAAGCAGGTAATCAGCCGCATTCACTTCAAAAGCTTTAAGCGCGTATTGATCATAAGCTGTGGTAAAAATTATAACGGGTGGATTCTCGAGCAGTTCAAGCATTTCAAACCCGGTAATCTTAGGCATTTGAATATCTAAAAAAAGCAGATCGGGTTTCAGATTATTTATTTTTTTTATCCCATCAAATCCGTTTGCTGATTCAGCAGCAAGTTCAATTTCAGGATGAGATATGAGATATTTTTTTATTATTTCTCTCGCAAGATTCTCATCATCAATTATTAATGCTTTTATTTTTCCGCTCATTTTTTCTGAAGAAAATTTATGCGGGATAAAATTAAGGAAAAGATCATTAAAAAATTTTAACTGAGGTTAAATTTATCAGCGGGGAATGAATAAGCTTACAGTAAAAACGCCTTCTCCGTTTTCAATGCTCATTAAATTTTCCATGTTGTAAATTAATTTTAGCCTGTTTTTGATATTCTGAAGTCCAACTCCGGCACCTGATTTTTTCTTTCCATCCTTATCATAATTATTTGAGATCATAATTCTCAAAAACTGATCTTCAGGAATACACGATAATTTTATAGTAACCTTATTTAATGTTTCATACACTGCATGTTTAATTGCATTTTCAACCAGCGGCTGAAGTATCATATTCGGAACAAGCGTTTCCAGGCATTCAGTCTGAACTTCTTCAACATATTCAAACTTATCTTCAAATCTTATCTTTTCAATATCTAAGTATAATTTTATGTTCTTTAATTCCTCATGAAGGGGATTTTGCTGACGCGTGTTATTTGCTAAAGTATATCTTAAAAAATCAGCCAGCTTTAAAATCATTTCCCTTGCTTTAGCGGGATTGATTGTAGTTAACGCACTCATTGAATTAAGGCTGTTAAAAATAAAGTGAGGATTGATTTGAAATTTTAATGATTTTAATTCTGCTTCCGTTATAAGGGATTTTAATTCGGCTTCCTTTGTATTCCTTTCATGATAACCTGAATAATAAATTATTACATAGTAAAATGAAGTGATAAGAAAATAAAAAAGTATGCCTATCAAAAATCTCCATATCAATGTATCATAAAAGAATACATCATACTTCTGGCCGGGAGTTAGAATTGTGTTAATAAAAACGAATCCGGCAATAAGCCAGAGGGTTGTAAACAAAACTGCTGCTGCCGTATGTCTTAGCAGCACATTCAAAAAACTAATGGATTCAAAAGTTAAAAACTTTGCGGGATACCAAAGGGCTAATCCTAATCCCGCAAGTAGTAAATTGAAAACAATCCCATCTGCCAAAGCTGCGGCGGGATGAACGTTCTGCGAGTAGTGCAGCAATCCTGAATAAACTCCGATAACAATTATCCAGAATATTATATATAGTACAAGATTTTTTGACTGCAAAATAGGATTAGAATACATAACCTTTTTCTTTGGAATTAATTTCTATTCCACCAAACATTGCAAGACCTTTAACATAAAGTGTGCGTGAAGTATCTATTGGTTTATTGGGATCGCGGACAATTTTATTTGAGAAGCCGCCAAACACAGGTGTAATACTTACCAGCACATTCCAATCACGCGGAACATGAATTTCAATTCCGCCGAACATTGCAAGAACATTTATTACGCTGTTGCCTTCGGCAAGTTTGCAAGTGGTAAGATCAATTTCCCCGCCGCCAAAGATTGCAGTTACGTTTCCGCCTTTAAAATTTTCTGAGTTAACATGTTTATATCCGCCGCCAAAAATGCAAACCTCATCGATAAAATCCCTGCTAATTGTTCTTCCGGAGAAACTGTGAAAATTTTCATTACCGGAATTAATCTGATCGTTTGGAGTTTGCGGAATTTCAATCCGGTGTCTTTGCCTGAGAATAATGTAAAAGCCAAGCGCAATAATTGCTGCTGCTGCTATAATTCCGCCATCAATATCAATATAGAAAATTCTTTTTGAGAGCCAGAATAATCCTATTAGAATTATAATTAAGCCGGGAATTTTTTTTTGTGAGTTTATAAGAATGAGAATACCGATAACTACCATTAAAAAGCCGCCTGAAAAGATTATATTACCAACACTGAAGTAAAAAAATCCCATGCTTTTAAGTAAGAGAATACCGCCGATAATAATTAAAAGTGCTCCTATTACCGCACGGGTGCCATAACTTCTATTTCGATGATTCATTTTCTGCCTTTCTTATTTTGCTATGGGAAAATATCTCCCGCGAGAGATGTTTAATAGTTTTATTCGGTTAAATGGCTGAAATAATCGGTAAAATATGTTTCAAAATAGAGACAGGTGTTTAAGAATAAGATAGGAATAAAATACCGATGGCAGTAAAAGTTACAAAGTTTAATGAAAATCCCCGGTTAATTTATTAATTGGTTGAAATATTGTTTCTGGCACGAAGCTTGTTTTATTTACACTACTTAACTAAATACTTAAGCTGTTGTTTGATTACTTGTCAGCTTCTTTAATGAGGGAGGGATTTTTGAATCTCCAAGTAAAGCATTTTCAAACAACAGCTTTTTTATTTTAAAAATCTTACCTGAATTAATAAAATCTTTTTAAGAATATTGGAGCGCTTTTATCTCCCATATTTGCTGCGTAATCTAAATCAATGCAGGCGCTGTCTTTTTTCTTTATTATAGAATTTTGCCAAACCTCTAAAGTAAAATTTATGATGTTTTGGGAAATGAAATTTCTACACTTGTAAATGAGCCAAAAGCTCAGGGAAATTATTCAATCAACTTTGATGCTTCTCACCTGCCTTTCAGGCAAGGATTAACAAGCGGTGTTTACATTTATACAATCAAAGCAAATGATTTTGCGTCATCAAAGAAAATGTTATTAACGAAGTAAAATAATTTCGTTGGACAGGGTCACCGGCCTGTCCATTATTTTAAAAATCTCTTCCTCATTTCTTTATAAATTCCTTTTCTAAACAAGCTTCACAATTTTCATCGTCACATTCCCTTCTTATATTATCTCGCTCAACAAATAAAAAATACTTATATTTCATTCCTTATTTTTGAAATTATTACAGGTTACTCTTGCCGAAAGAAAAAATATTAGTTACATCTGCATTACCATACGCAAACGGACCAATACATTTGGGGCATCTCAGCGGGGCGTATCTTCCTGCAGATATTTACGTAAGATACCACAGGCTGAAGGGAAATGATATTCTTTTCATCTGCGGATCAGATGAGCATGGTGTTCCTATTACAATCTCTGCAGATAAAGAAGGCGTAAAACCCAAAGAAATTATAGACAGGTATCATTCTATAAATAAAGAAGCTTTTGAGAAATTCGGAATGAGCTTCGATATTTACTCAAGAACAAGTATTCCCGTGCATCATGAAACTGCAAAAGAATTCTTCCTGGAATTTTATAACAGGGGAATTCTGAATGAAAAAAAATCAATGCAGTTTTATGATAACAAGGCAAAGATGTTTTTGCCGGATAGATATGTAGAAGGAACCTGCCCGAACTGCGGTTACGATGAAGCGCGCAGCGATGAATGTGAAAACTGCGGTGCACTGTATGATCCAAGTGAATTGAAAAATCCTAAAAGTAAAATTACCGGTGAAACTCCGGTTTTAAAAGAAACTTCACACTGGTATTTTCCACTTGGTAAATATCAAAAGAGACTTGAAGAATATGTTGATGAAATGAACCGGAAGTATGGCTGGAAAGATAACGTAATGCAGTACTGCCGCGGCTGGTTCAAAGATGGTTTGGAAGACAGGGCAATTACACGTGATCTAGATTGGGGCGTAAAAGTTCCGCTGGAGAATGCTGAAGGTAAAGTAATTTACGTGTGGTTTGATGCGGTACTTGGTTATATCTCCGCTTCAAAAGAACTTTCTGAAAAACTCGGCAAACCTGATCTGTGGAAAAATTACTGGCAGGATGAAAAAACAAAATATGTTGCGTTTATCGGGAAAGATAATGTTGTTTTTCACTGCATAATATTTCCGGCAATGCTTATGGCATGGAATGATGGCGATGACGGCAAATATATTCTTCCGCAAAATGTGCCGGCTAATGAGTTTCTTAATTTTGAAGGAAAGAAATTTTCCAAAAGCAGGAATTGGGGAATTGATGTAATTGATTTTCTGAATCTCTTTCCATCTGATCAATTACGATACTGCCTTGCTGCAAATCTTCCGGAAAGCCGCGATACTGATTTTTTCTGGAAGGAATTTCAAACGCGCAACAACAGTGAACTTGCGGACATTCTTGGAAATTTTATCAACAGAACTTTTACTTTCATTCATAAAAATTTTGATGGTAAAGTTCCTGCCAGATCTGAATTAGAAACAATTGATAAAGAGATGATTGCTGCAATCTCCCGTTATCCGGCAATGGTAGGAAAGCTGTTCGAATCATATAAAATAAGAGACGGCGTAAATGAGATAATGAATCTTGCACGTGCCGGCAATAAATATTTTAATGATTCCGAACCATGGAAAACTATTAAATCAGAAAAGGAAAGATGCGGTACAACTTTAAATATATGCATTCAGGCTATTTATACATTAGCTGAATTGTTCAGCACTGTTATTCCTGATTCATCAGAAAAATTATTTAAGATGCTTAATGCAAAACCTGTTAACTGGGATTCATGCGCAGGTGATAATATTGTAGCCGGGCATCAGCTAAATAAAGCTGAAATCTTATTCCCCAAAATTGAAGATGAAGTGATTGATGCGCAAATTCAGAAATTACCAGGACATGATGATGATAAGAAAGAAGAAAAAAAACCGGCAGATAATCTTATTACCATTGATGATTTTTATAAAGTTCAGTTAAAAGTTGCGGAAGTAATTGAAGCAGAAAAAATTGAACGGAGTGAAAAACTTTTGAAACTTCAGGTTAGGATTGGAGAAGAGAAAAGGCAAATAATAGCAGGCATTGCTAAAAGTTATTCTCCCGATGAAATAACAGGCAAGAAAGTTATTGTAGTTGCAAATCTTCAGCCCGCTAAACTGATGGGCTTCGAATCGCAGGGGATGATTCTTGCAGTTGAAACAGAAAACGGTAAACTTAATATTCTTTCAGTTGACGATTCTGTTAAAAGCGGAACAAGAGCAAAGTAAATTTTGCCCAGGTTATTTAAGTATAATGTGCGGGTTCAACCTTATTTACCTTGATTTTATAGGTCTCAATATCTAAAATTATCGGCTAATTGTTAAAAATTTCTTACAGGAGATATATTGTGAAACGGATTTCTTACCTTCTACTACTTTCACTTTCACTCATACTTGTATCATGCTCAACCAAACAATCCGAAATTGTAGTTGCAGAATTCGGCAGCCGCACTATTTCGATGAAAGAATTTGAAGAAGCATATGCAAAAAGCGCCGGCGGGTTTGAACAGGCTAAGGATGATAGTATCTCCAAATTAAAAAATTTTCTTGATCTCTATGTAAACTTTAAAATGAAGTTGAGAGATGCTGAAGTAAGAGGTTTTGAAAGTGACCAATCTTTAACAAATGAATTAATTGATTATAAGAAAAAAGTAGGCGTTACATATCTTCTTGAAAAGCAGGTTGTTGAACCGGGCGTTCGGGATCTTTATGAAAAAAGAAAGCTTGAATACAGAGTAAGCCACTTAATGATTCGACCGGATTCAAGTGGAGTTGATGCTGCAAGAGAACTTGCTCAGTCAATTCTTGACAGCATTAAAGCGGGAGCTGATTATGAAGAGATGGTAGAAGAATATTCGGATGATACCTACTCAAAAAATCTTGGCGGCGATATTTATTATGTTACTGCCGGCCAACTGCCAACCGAGTTTGAAGATGCAATGTACGCTACAGAACCCGGGCAGGTTTATCCCGAAGTTGTTGAAACCAAATTCGGATTTCATATAATTAAAGTTACGGAAAAACAACCGCGCGTTCCTTCGATAAGAGCAAGTCACATTCTAATTAGTTTTCAAAATGAAGAAGGGCAGTTAGATACTGTTGCTGCTAAAGCAAAAATTGATTCTTTGGCTGAAAGGATTAAGGCGGGAGAGGATTTTGCTAAACTTGCAGAAGAATATTCCGCTGATGGTTCTAAACAGCAGGGAGGTGATCTTGGTTATTTCAAAAGAAGAGACATGGTTAAAGAATTTGATGAAGCTGCTTTCAAACTTGAAGTTGGTGAAGTATCAGATGTAGTTAAAACACAGTATGGTTATCATCTTATTAAATTAACAGATAAAAAATCTTATGCTTCATTTGAAGAAGAAAAAGAAGGATTGAAGAATCTATTTAAGCAAATTCGTTACCAGGCAGTTTATGATGAATTGGTTAATTCATTAAAAGAAAAATATAATCTCACAATTAATGAAGAAACAATTAACAAACTTGCATCAAGCCTTGATTCTGTTCGTGTTGGAAGTGAATATAATAACATTGATGAATTAAGAGATCTGCCTGTGTTTACTTATGCAGGCAAAAATCTGTACGCCGGTGATTTTCTGGAACAGATGGAAACCAAACCTGAATTTCAAAATAGAATTATAACAAAAAGTCTGCTTGAAGATGCTGCAAATAAACTTGGCGGTGATATTGCACTTGAAGAAGAAGCATTGAATCTTGATAAAACAAATCCTGAATTTGCTTCACTGATGGAAGATTACAAAAACGGAATTTACATTTTCAAACTTCAGGAAGATGAAGTTTGGAATAAGATAAAGATAGACAGTGCAAAATTGCATCATCATTATCTTGAAACAAAGGATAATTACGTTTGGAATGACAGAGTTGATTTCAGTGAAATATTTTCCAAAAAAGATTCACTTATAAATTATTACTATTCACTCCTTGAAAATGGAGAAGTATTTGATTCAGTTGCAAGCAAGTACACAGAAA
>JBIQJD010000004.1:271541-301324 GCA_044507695.1 Ignavibacteriales bacterium
ACCCGGATACAAAGAAAAAGCGGGCTCATTTGGTCTGGTTGATGCAAATTCATCTACACTAGCTGAGGCAGCAAATAAATTAAAAAAACCCGGTGATTACACAAAACCATTTGCAACAACCGGCGGATTTTCAATAATAAAATTAAATGCAAAAGAACCATCAAGATTAAAAACTTTTGAAGAAGCTAAAGCAGAAGTTTCCGGTTCATACCAGGAAACTGAAAGTAAAAGGCTTGATCAGGCTTACATTGAAAGCTTGAAAAAAAGATATGAGCCTGAATATCATTATGAAGAACTTGAAAAGGCTTTCTCAGATACAACAACCATTTCGGCGCCGCTGGTTGAAAATAAATCAAATTAAAGTTTTTGTTTTTCTTCTTGCTGCAGCTTTATTAACCGGCTGCAGCAAAGAAAAAACAAAACAGGAATATATTGCGCGCGTTAATGATACGTATCTTACTCCCGATGAATTTTCACGCATGGCAGGCTCAGGCTCCTACAGCAAGCTTTATAAAGATGAATTAATCCGCCGCTGGATTAAACGTGAAGTTCTATATCAGGAAGCATTAGATGATGGACTGATTGATGACCCTGAATTTAAATACCTGGTAGAGAATTCTAAAAAAGAACTGGCCTCATCAATGATGCTGAATAAATATTTTGAAGATGAAGCGCTGACTTTCGAACCAAAAGATATTGAATCATATTTTAATCAGAATGAAGATAAGTTCAGACTATTTTATGATACTTTTCTTATCAACATTATTTCGTTTAATGATGAAGATCATGCAATAAGTTTCAGATCAATGGCTGTTGAAAGTGATTGGGATAAAGCAGTTAATGTTTTTAAGATTGATTCAACATTAACAAAACTTGAAAGCAAAAAATTAATGTACGGGCAGGATGTTCATCCAGTTATACTTTTGCGGATGATTAATGAATTATATCCCGGTGAAATAAGTATAGTACTTCAACCCGAACCTGGAAATTATACAATAGTTCAGCTTGTTGAAAAATTTGATAAAGGAACAATTCCTCCATTTGAAACTATAAAAGACCGTGTGGAAAAAGTTTTCATTGCAGAAAAAAAAGCAGAAGTGCTTGATGATTATCTGGATGAGCTTTTTTCCGAATATGAAATTGAAGTTAAAAACAGGTGATAAATGAATTGGCTTAAAATCATTCCCTCCAAAAAAATATTTTTTCTTCTGATCTTATTCTCCGCTCAGATTGCAGCACAGCAGGTACTGGATAAAATTGTTGCCGTTGTTGATGATGAAATAATTTTAAAAAGTGAATTGGATTACCGGACTACTATTGAAGCGGCCCAAAGAAGGATTGATCCGAATACAATTGGTTTACGTGAACAAATTCTTAACGCAATGATTGAAGATAAACTTGTCCTGGCACAGGCAAATCTTGATTCAATTGTTGTTACTGATGATGAAGTAAAGCAAAGAATAGATTACCAGATACAGGTTTTTGAGCAGCAGTATGGATCACGCCAGAAGGTTGAAGAAGTTTACGGCATGAGCGTAGAACGCATTAAACGTGAGCTTGAAGATGATGTTAGAAAAAATATTATGACTCAAAAACTTCAGGAGAAAAAATTCGGTGTAGTTGAAGCAACACGAAGGGAAGTGGAGGAATTTTTTGAGAAATATAAGGACAGCCTTGGCGTTATTCCTGAAAAAGTTGAGATAGCACACATCTTCAGAAATCCAAAAGCATCGGAACGTATAAAACAAAAATCGTTTGATAAAGCCCAGAAGATACTTGATTCAATTAAAGCCGGAGCAGATTTTGCAGAAATGGCAAGTAAATATTCTGAGGATCCGGTGAGCGCTGCAGAAGGCGGAGATCTTGGTTTTGTTAAAAGGGGAATCTTTTACCCCGAATTTGAATCAGCTGCGTTTGCATTATCTGTAAATGAAATTTCAGAAGTTGTTGAATCACCAGTTGGTTTTCATATCATTCAACTCCTTCAAAAAAGAGGTGAATCAATACACACACGTCATATATTAATTAAAATTCAGGCGGATGAAGAAGCCGATCTTACCACAATTGAATTTTTAACCGAACTCCGCGACAGTGTTTTAAGGGGCGGAAAAACTTTTCCGGAACTGGCACGCAAATACAGTGAAGATCAGCAGACAAGTGTGTTTGGCGGTGACCTTGGAACTTATTATTTAACTCAGCTTGATAAAAATCTGCTTGATATTGTATCCAAATTAAAAAAGAATGAAATAAGTTTTCCCCGCAGAGTTGAATATGGACAGGGAATTTACGGATATCATATTGTTTGGCTGAAAGACAGAGTGCCGGAGCATAAAGCGAGCCTTGAAGCGGATTTTAATGAGCTTAAACGCCTTGCGAGTGAATTTAAGAAACAGCAGATGTATGAAGAATGGATTGATGAATTAAAAAATAAAATCTTCTGGGAAATAAGAATTTAAAAATTCCGTTTCACGTTTTTGATAAGGGAATTACAAAGGAAAAATTATTTTGAAAGAATCCGCAGTACAAGGTAATGATGTTCAACTGGTTGAACAGTTGAATGAAAAAGTTAAAAATATAAAATCAGAAATAGCAAAAGTTATTATTGGTCAGGATGAGATAATTGAACAGCTTCTGATTACATTACTTTCACGCGGGCACTGTTTGCTTGTGGGAGTTCCCGGCCTTGCAAAAACACTTTTAATAAAAACTTTATCAGAAGTATTGGATTTAAAATTTAACCGCATCCAGTTTACTCCCGATTTAATGCCAAGTGATATTACCGGAACAGAAATTATAGAAGAAGATCAGGCAACCAAGAGAAGAAACTTTAAATTTATTCCTGGTCCCATTTTTGCAAATGTAATTTTAGCAGATGAAATAAATCGTACTCCTCCCAAAACTCAGGCAGCTTTGCTTGAAGCAATGCAGGAACATAAAGTAACAACAGCGGGAGTTACTTATACACTTGATGAACCATTCTTTGTACTTGCAACCCAAAACCCGATTGAACAGGAAGGAACATATCCGCTTCCCGAAGCACAGCTTGACAGATTTATGTTTAATCTTTGGCTTGAATATCCTTCGTTTGAAGAAGAAGTAAAGATTGTACAATCTACTACCAGTGATTATTTATCATCTTTAAATAAGGTAGTAACTGCAAAAGAAATTATTTCTTACCAGGATTTGATAAGAAAAGTACCGGTTGCGGATAATGTAATTGAGTTTGCGGTTAAAGCAGTTAATAAAACCCGTCCTGTTAACGGAAGCTCACCTGAATTCATTAAGCAGTGGATCAATTGGGGCGCGGGGCCGCGTGCATCTCAGTACCTGATCCTTGCTGCAAAAACACGCGCAGTTATTAATGGCAAATTCACTCCAAATATTGATGATGTAAGAACTTCAATGATTCCTGTGCTTCGCCATAGAATAATTACAAATTTTAATGCTGAAGCTGAAGGAATTAATTCAGTAGAAGTAATTAAAAAATTAATGAAGGAAATTTAGCTGCAATCTGTTAAAACTGATTTTTTCCGGATATAAATTTTCACACTGAAATTGTTGTTCTAATTAACCACTTTAGTTTTACAAATTCACTTATAATAATTTTTGGAATTACCATGAAAAAGTATATTCTGCTTCCGGCGGTAATTATATTATTATTTTCTGATGGATGTCAGGCAAAACAAAATTCCGCAAATAAACAGGAAACAACTATGGCTGAGAACAATCATAAAAACAATCCTTACTATTCAAGAACAGATACAACAAAACTTGATATTCCGGATTCAGAATGGAAAAAAATATTACCGGAAGATGTTTATGAAGTTGCGCGTGAAAAGCATACAGAACGTGCTTATACCGGTAAATACTGGGATGAAACCGGCATTGGTAAGTATTATTGTGCAGTATGCGGCAATCCTCTGTTTTTATCCGATTCATGGTTTGCAAGCGGATGCGGCTGGCCTAGTTTTTATGAACCAGTTAGAGCAAACAGTGTTCGATATGAAAATGATTATTCTTATGGAATAAACAGAACAGAAGTTCTCTGCGGAAGATGCGATGCACATCTTGGCCATGTTTTTGATGATGGTCCACCGCCAACCGGAAAAAGATTCTGCATGAATTCATTAGTGCTTGAGTTTGAACCTGGTTCTTAATTAATAATTAAAAATACTTTGCTGGCATTCCGCAAACGAGATCAGACAGCAGGCAAAATTAATACTTCCTGAAAATTAATTTGTTAAATTCGGGCAAAAATTTTTTAAATTATTTCACAAAACATAGAAGGAGAATATATGCCTGTTAAACCAAGCGAAAAAGAAGAAGAATATTTTGCAAGGCTTGAACTTGAAAGAAGGAAAAAAGCCGAAGAAGAAAAAAATAAAAAATTAGCTGAAGAAGAAAAGAGCAGATTGAAAGAACTTCATTATATGCGCTGTCCAAAGTGCGGAATGGAATTGAGCGAGATTGATTATAAAAATATTAAAGTTGATAAGTGCTTTAACTGCGATGGAATCTGGCTTGATGCAGGTGAAATTGATTCAGTAGCTAATATGGAAAAATCTTCATCCTTTTTTGGCTTGTTAAAAAAATAACAATTCTACAGTTTTGCGATTTTATAATTTTTAAAAGCAAAATAAATCTCTGTAGCAGCAGTTTTAACTACTGTTGCTACAGGAATTGCAAGCAGCATTCCGATAACACCAAATAACTGGCTTCCCGCAATAATTAATAATATTATTATTATCGGGTGCATATCAACACTCTTTGAAAAAATGTACGGCTGGAAAAATCCATTATCCAATGTATAAACTGTAATGATCAAAAAAATAATAAATGGAATGTGTGAAAGATCTCCGTACTGAATTATTGAAATTACAGCAGCAGGAATTCCGCCGATTACAGGACCGAAATAAGGAACAAGATGTCCTAATCCTGCAATCACTCCTAAGGGAAGAGCGTAATCAATTCCAATTAAATAAAAACCAAATCCACAAAGCACACCAACAAATGTTGCATCAAAAATCCAGGCACGCACAAACCTGCCAAGCTGAATGCTAACTTTCTTCAATATCCAGTAAGACATTTCAAAATAGCTGTTAGGCATAAGATGAATCAATCCGCGCATTATTATTTTATTATCTTTTAATAAAAAGAAAGTAATAAACGGAACGATAACAAGTATTGCAATAATTGAAACGATGCTTGATAATAATTCACTTACCTGATCAAACAAATTTACAATTGTGGTTGAGATTAATGCTTCAACTTTTTTTGCAAGATCACCTGGAGTAAAGAATGGAAGCATTTTATAAATTTCTGTTTCAAGCTGCATAATTTGTTCATGCAGTGAATATTCTCTCAGTGTTGCAACCAACTGATTAAATTGAAAAAGAAATTTTGGAATAATGAATGATAAGCCGAGGTACACTAAAAATCCGATGAACAGAAAAACTGTAATTACTGATGTGATTCTGTTCAAACCCTGTTTTTCAAGCAGCAGTACAAGCGGATGAAGGATTAAAGCAAGCAGTATGGATATTGCAGTTATTATAAAAAGATCAGAAAGAGCAACAAGAAAGAAAAGCACGGCAAAAATTCCGGCAGCCCAGATTAAAATTTTCAAAATCCTGTTGCTCAAGGTTTCTTTCTTTTAATTGTTTTTATTGAAAGATAAAATAACATCAAGCAGATACAAATCAAACATCCTGCACGGCTTCAACTCGTCTTATTTCCGGGACCTGTCTTAATAAGGATCTCTCTATTCCTGCACGTAATGTCATCTGTGAAAGCGGACAGACTGCACATGCACCGGTAAATTTTATCCGCAGAATATTATCATCAGTATAATCAATAAATTCTATATCGCCGCCGTCTGCCTGCAAAAATGGTCTTATAGTTTCAATCGCCTTTAATATTTCAGAATTCATCAATTATTCACAATTAACACTAAATTGAAATTTGTTTTTTGTTCTTTGTCCAAAGAACTCCTTTGCAGGAATTTTTTATTCTTCTTCTCCCAAAGAGATTTCAACTTTTCCGCCGGATGATAAATTTCTGTTATTAACCTGATCAGTCAATCTGCGTGAAATTTCTAAAATTATATTTGAATGCTCACTGTCGGGAATATCAAAAACAATCGGAACGCCTTTATCACCGCCCATCCTTACACGTGGATCAATAGGAATTCCTCCGAGGAAAGGAACATTTAAATCACCGGCAGTTTTTTCACCGCCGCCTGTTCCAAAAATATCATAAACCTTACCTGTATCAGGTGCAATGAAATAACTCATATTTTCTACAATACCAAGGACGGGAACATTTACACGATCAAACATCTTCAGTGCTTTTCTTGCATCAATAAGAGAAACCTCCTGCGGAGTTGTTACAATTACAGCTCCGGTTAAAGGAATAGTTTGAACAAGTGTAAGCTGAATATCACCTGTTCCCGGAGGCATATCAAAAATGAGATAATCGAGTTCACCCCAGTCAACATCGGACATAAATTGTTTAACTGCACCGCTTGCCATTGGACCGCGCCAGATTACAGGGGCATCATCATCAACCAGCATACCGATTGAAATAGTTTTAATTCCGTATGCTTCAATCGGTATCATCTTCATGCCGCGGGGTGTCTGGTACATTCCCGGTTTTTCAGTTATTCCAAGCATAAGGGGAATACTTGGACCGTAAATATCCGCATCAATCAAGCCAACACTTGCACCATCTTTAGCAAGAGCAACTGCAAGATTTACAGCTACAGTACTTTTGCCTACGCCGCCTTTACCGCTTGCTACTGCAATTGTGTTTTTAACGCCGGGCAGAAGTGCATCTTTTTTCTGATCATGATGAGTAGTTACTTTAGAATGAATATTGATTTCAACATCCTTGATAGATGTGAATTCTTTTTTTAACAGATCTGAAAATTGTTTTTTAAGATTTTCAACCGCGTTTGAAGAGCTTAATGAAAGTGAAACATCTACTGTAAGTTTATCATCTTTTAAATTAAAATTTTTAATTGAATTTAAGGTAAGAAGATCTTTATTCAGATTTTTATCATCAATATTTTTTAAAATATTAAGCAATCCGCTTTTAGTAACATCGGGCATTTTATTCCTTCTTTTGAATTTGAAAAACATAAACAAACTTAGCGAATTCCCCTTTCAAATTAAATGAAGTTTGTTGTGCATTAAAAGAACGAGGCAATGCGGAAATTATAATTCACAAAAATTATTCGGAAACCCGATCAGAATTTCAATTTACTTTTTTTGTAAGAACCGCTGGCTTTTAATGTATGATTCATCAGCCACTCCTGTGAATTAATTTTCTTATCTGCATCATCTGATTTGATTAATTGAAATGTAAGGTTAGGCAGCAGTTCACGTGCTTTAACATTATCTTTTAATGAAACTTTAATTAAAGTTTTCATTATTTCACGTTTGAGTTTAGCATCTTCAACGGGGAATGCAATTTCAACTCTTCTATCAAGATTGCGCTGCATCATATCTGCGCTGCTTAAATAGATTTGTTCATCCCCGTTATTATAAAAATAAAATAAGCGGCTGTGTTCAAGATATCTTCCAACTATACTTCTAACGGAAATGTTTTCACTCAAATCCTTTTTGCCGGGCACAAGGCAGCAGATACCGCGCACTATCAAGTCTATTTTCACTCCATTGTTTGATGCTTCATACAATGCACAGATGATTACCGGGTCAACCAATGAATTTAGCTTTAGGATAATTCTTCCTTCTCCGCCTGCTTTAACATTTTCTATCTCACGCATAATTAATGAAAGAATTTTTTCACGCATGTTAATCGGTGCAACAATCAATTTTCTGAAATCTGATTGCTTTGAATAACCGGTGAGATAATTAAAAATATCCGATACATCTGTGCAGATGTCTTTATCGGTTGTGAACAATCCCAGATCAGTATAAGTTTTTGCAGTAGCTGCATTATAATTTCCAGTTGAAAGATGAACATAGCGGTTTACATTATCTGATTCTCTTCTTACAACAAGAGTCATCTTTGCGTGTGTTTTTAATCCTACCAAACCATAAACAACATGCACACCAACCTTTTCCAGTTCACGTGCCCAAAAAATATTATTCTGTTCATCAAATCTTGCTTTAAGTTCAACAAGCACTGCAACCTGTTTGCCGCGCTCTGCTGCTTCAATCAGATATTTTACAATCGGAGAATTCGGACCAACTCTGTACAAAGTTTGTTTGATTGCAAGAACATCAGGATCCTTTGCAGTCTGTTTTATAAAATCTATTACAGGAGTAAATGAATGATAAGGATGATGAAGCAGAATATCTTTTTGCCTTATAACAGAAAATATATCCTCCTCATCTTCAAAAGTTTTAGGAATTACCGGATAGTATGGTTTAAATTTTAACTGATGCAGCGGAAGATCATAAAGCGGCATAATATCGCTTAACCCCAGCGGGCCATCGTAAATATGAACATCATCTTTTTTTACAAGCAGATTTTCCATCAATGTTTCAAGCATAAACTCAGGCATGCGGCTTGCAACTTCAAGGCGCACAACACTGCCGAATCTGCGCTGGCGGATGTTCTCTTCAATCACACGAAGAAGATCATCTGCTTCATCTTCCTGAAGTTCAATATCTGTATCACGCGTAATTCTAAAGCGGTGAGCTTCCAGCACTTCCATGCCCGGAAACAGCAGCGGAAGATTTGCTTTAATAATATCTCCAAGCCAGATAAACTTTGCAGAGAAATGTCCGTTGTTTAAAACTTTTTTATCAGGTTGAATTATTTTATCAATCTGGAAAAGGCGTGGAAGTATATTTGGAACTTTTACACGCGCAAAATGTTTTTCACCGTTTGGCTTTTGAACAAGGATTGCAAGGCTTAAACTCAGATTGGATATGTAAGGAAAAGGTCTTCCAGGATCAAATGCAAGCGGAGTTAGTACAGGGTAAATTGCTTTCTTAAAATATTCCGTAAGAATTTTCTTTTCATTCTCCGGAAGATCATCATACTCACAAATTTCAATTCCGTTTTCTTTTAGTGAAGGAACAATTTCATTGCACCAAAGATTTTGAACTGTCTCAAGCATTGGCTTAAGTGTTTTTTCGATTAGTTGAAGCTGTTCAGCCGGAGTTAAACCATCAATTGTTGGCTCTGAAACACCTGCCGCAATTTGTTCTTTCAAACCGGAAATTCTTATCATGTAAAATTCATCAAGGTTTGAATGAAATATTGAGATGAACTTTACTTTTTCAAGAAGCGGAAGTTCAGGATCAAGCGCTTCCTCAAGAACACGGCGGTTGAATTCAACCCAGCTTAAATCCCTGTTTATAAAATTTTCTGGTGATTTATATTTTTTTAAGAATTCTTTTCCCGGCATAACAAACCTTTTAAGTGCGGGCTAATATAAAGCTTTTATTTAATTATTTGAATGAAATTGGAATTCACCATAGAGAAATAAGAGCAGCAGAAATTATGATCTATTCAGGAATAAAGTAGTGAGAAAGATAAAATCAGGTCTTCCAGAAAGCCGGAGAAAAGATAATTAGCACCGTAAATAATTCAAGCCTGCCAAGAAGCATCAAAAAAGATAAAATCCATTTGCCTGTTTCCGGCACATGTGTAAAGTTATAAATGGGACCAACAGTTCCTATGCCCGGACCAACATTGCCGATGCAGGTTGCTGCTGCGCCGAGTGCTGAATCAAAATCCAATCCAAAAAAAGCAAGAATAATTGAACCGGCAACGAATGTAAAAATATAGAAGAGAAAAAATGCAAGAACGTTTGAGATAATTTCAGGAGGGACTGCTTTGTTATTAATTCTTACCGGAATAACTGCACGTGGATGAATTAATCTTTTAAGTTCAAGAATACTATTTTTTAATAAGAGAAAATGCCTTACAATCTTAATCCCGCCGCTGGTAGAACCTGCGCATCCGCCGATGAAAAGAAGCAGAAAGAAAAACATTCGTGAGAAAGGAGCCCAGTTTTCATAATCCGCTGAAACAAAACCAGTTGTTGTAACAAGTGAAACAACATGAAATAAAGATTGACGGAAAGATTCTTCAAACAAATAAGTTGTGTAAGGAACATGAAGCAGTGTAATTACAATTGCACTTATTGTTATGAACAAAAAATAAAATCGGAATTCATTATTGTTCTTTATGAAATCAAATTTACCATGCAAAGCATAATAGTGAAGAGTAAAATTCATACCGGCAAAGAACATAAAAGCCAGGAGTATGTATTGAATATATGGAGAAGTGTAAAAAGCAGTGTTAGCGTTTTTTGTTGAAAATCCACCTGATGCCATAGTTGTAAATGAATGATTAACAGCATCAAAAAATGTCATTCCACCAATCCATAAAAGAATAATTTCTGCAACTGTAAAAATGAAATAAATTCCCCAAAGGCGTTTTGCTGTTTCCTGAACACGTGGATGAATTTTATCCTTTGTGGGACCGGGAACTTCGGCAATAAAAAGCTGCATTCCTCCAATTCCCAATAGGGGAAGAATTGCAAGAGAGAGAACTATGATTCCCATTCCGCCGAGCCACTGAGTTAAACTCCTCCAGTATAAAAGCCCGTGCGGCAAAGCTTCTACATTTGTTAAAATTGTTGCACCTGTTGTTGTAAATCCAGACATCGTTTCAAAAAATGCATCTGTGTAAGAAGGAACTGATCCGTGAATTACAAACGGCACTGAGCCGAACAGTGACATTATTATCCAGCCCAGAGTAACAATTATATAACCTTCTCTTCTTTTGATATCCTTATTTGTTTTCCTGGTAAAGAACCAGAGCAGAAATCCGATAAATGAAGTGCCAATGCCGGAGATGAGCAAAGAAATTATATCATCATCATTATGATAAACGGAAAAAGGAATTCCGGTTAACATAAATAAACCGGTAAGGATTAGTAAGAATCCGGTGATATTTATAATTACTTTATAATTCATCCGCAGGATTTTTAATTATCTTCTTAAAATCCGGTGAGAAAATTCTATTCTTAAAAATTAAAGAGTAAATATTTGCGGCTGGTAATTTTTTTATAATTGAATGCATAGAGGATCTTAAACAAAATATTTTTGAATTTTTTTAACGGCTGAAGGCAGAGAAAATACTACTACTTTATCATTTTCTTTTATCTGTGTATTACCAACAGCAATAAAACTCTGATCGCTCCTTATAATTCCGCCTATGATTGCATCTTTCGGAAAAGATAAATCCATAACTTTCTTTTTTGTTATGAGTGAGCCGGGCTGTGCAACAAACTCAAGTACTTCGGCATCAATTCCCTCAAGAGTAGCAATTGCAACAACTTCCCCTTTACGGATGAAGCGTGAAATATTATTTGCTGCAATCAGTTTTTTATTTATCAGGGAATCCAGCCCTATAGTTTGAGTAAGCGGAATATAATCTGCCTTATCAACAAGAGCGATAGCTTTTTTAACACCAAGATGTTTAGCCATCAAACTTGCAATAATATTTGTTTCAGCATCATCAGTTAATGCAATGAATGCATCCATATCAATTATGCCTTCCTGTGCAAGCAGATCAATATCTCTTCCATCACCTTGAATTACAAGTGTATTCTGCAATTCATCGGCAAGTTCAAACGTTTTATCCTCGTTTGATTCAATCAATTTTATATGTAAAGTATTTTCAAGAAGTTTTGCCACACGCCTGCCGATTTTTCCGCCGCCGAGTATCATTATATTTTCAAATTTCTGATTCTCTTTTCCCGCAAGTTTAAGAATTGTATCCAAACCGCCGGGAGTTGTAATTACAAACACCTGATCGTTTGGAAGAAAAATATCATTGCCGGCAGGTATAATTGTTTTAAAATTTCTATAAATAGAAACGATTCTAAAATCAACGCTTTGATATTCACGCGCAACTTCAATCAACTTACGATGCATTACAGGAGCATTCTTATCAAGCTTTAACCCAATTACAGAAAGTTTCCCATCTTCAAATTCAAGAACATCAGTTGCAGCGGTACGCAAAATTAAATTAACAGTTTCAAGCGCAGCAAGCTCTTCGGGATAGATCATGAAATCAACGCCGAGTTCAGTAAAATTAATAGTTGAATCCACATCAAGAAATTCACCATTGCCAACTCTTGCAACTGTTTTTTTTGCCCCAAGTTTTTTACCGATTATACAGGTAGTAAGATTTGCATTTTCTGAAGAAGTTACAGCAACAAGCAGATCGGCTTTTTCTACTTTTGCTTCTTTTAAAATTTTGATCGAAGTGGATGAACCGCGGATTGTGAGTATATCAGTCATGGAATCGAGATAAGATAATCTATCCTGATCAAGATCGATGGCAATAATATCGTGGGCTTCGTTTGAGAGTTGTTTAGCAAGATGATATCCTACATCTCCCAAACCTGCAATTATTATTCGCATTGATTTAAATATCTGCAGGGAAATCACATCTGAATTCCCTGCTTGAAATTAAAGATTAAACTACAGCACTTTCCGATGCAAAAAGTTTTGAAAACTCTCTTGGTTTTCTTTCTTTCCAGGAACCTTTATGATATGCATATCCTGCAATAAGCGGAACAGCGAGTGTAGCTTCGGAATATACCATCTGTTCAAATGTCTGATCAACCTTGCCCCATGAGCTTGCTTCTTTTAATGTTGAACTTGAAAGTGCACCGTCTCTTACATCAGCAACAGTAACCTGAACTGCATACTTGTGCATAGCTGCATCTTCCTGAAGTATATCAGCCGCAACTACAATATCCTGTGTAAAGTTTTTCGGCACGCCGCCGCCGATCATGAATATACCGGTTTCTTTTGATTTTAATTTTATTTTTGTTAGCTCGAGAAAATCTTTTCCGGAATCACATGAAACATGTTTGGAAGGATTTTGTGTTTGATGCATTACAAAACCAAATCCTGCTGAGCAGTCTGAAAATGCCGGCACAAAGATTGGGACATTTTTCTTGTAGCAGGCATAAACAACTGAATCATCCACTTTTGGTCCGCCGTGATCTTCAAGGTATTTTCCAAACTCCCACAGCAGTTCTCTTGATGAATACGGACGCGGTTCAAGTGAATCGAAAATTTTTGCGGTTGTTTCATCACAAATTCTCAATTCATCTTCATCAATATAGGTATCGTAAATCCTGTCTATGTGAAGATCGCGCAGTTCATTATCATCGCTGTACTGCGAACCTATATAATGTTTAAAACCGAGTGCTTCAAAAAAATCCTGATCAACCATAACTGCGCCGGTAGAAACAATAGCATCAACCATGTTATTGTTTACAAGATCAAAAACTACTTTCTTCAATCCCGCGCTGAACAAGCTGCCGGCAAGAGTAAGAATAATTCCGCACTCTTTATCTTTTAGCATCATATCATAAATTTTTGCGGCGCGGTTTAAATCTCTTGCGGAAAATGCCATATGTTCCATCGCATCAACCATGGGCACAACGTTATGCTGTTTGATATCAATATGCTGTATTACCTCTTTTAAATAATCTTTTTTAGATGCCATCATGCACTCCTTTTAGTTCTCATTTAAAATTATTGAAATGAATATGCAAATATAGAAAATATTATTTGTTTTATTGATTTCTCATTTGCTGCTAAGATAAAGAAATGAAGGAAAAAGAAAAGTGAATTTGGCAATGTTTGCAGCCGGAAGAGCAGGTTGCTTATCAGAAATATTTTTGTTGTTATTCTATTTTAGGATAATTTAAAACAAATAACAAAGGGTTTAAGGGAACAGGGGCTAATTTTCTCTTCCATAATATTCCTCAGCGCAGAGTCTTCCTGTTATTTAGCAACTAAATTAAATAAAGGGAGTTGTTATGAAGAAGTTAGTGTTATTATCATTTCTTATTGTTTTGTTTGCTTTTCCAATATTTTCTCAAGATGATTGTCCTCCTGATTTATATCCAACCTTAAAAGGTCAAATTGTTAAATATTGGTTAAACGAATCTAGTATGTCAGATCTTTATTTTCGAAATCAGTATGGCGGCCCGTGGCTCTCAAGAAATGAGTATACGGCAATAGTTCGTACTGCAGTAAGTTATACAATGGCTGCATGGGGTAGTCCTTCCGGGGTACAAATGGTAGAGGGCACTTATGAAGACCAATAGCTTATAGGTCTGTAAAAAAAATGTTGCTGACGAAGTAAATTAAGGAGTTTTGAAGAAATGATTAATTATTCAATAAATATTTTGAAAATCAAACAAATATTTTTTTATATTTTTTTATTATTCCTACTATTATCAATTAATAACTGTAAGGATAGCGCCATTGACGTATATGCAAACAGATCCCCATTTGAATATAATTGGACTACAGATACATTGCATTTAGAACGCAATTTCCAGACTTTAATGTTCTCAATGTGGGCAAGCTCTATAAGTGATTTGTATACTGTTGGCCACAGTGATGGCACACGTGGGGCGATGTGGAAATATGATGGTAAAAATTGGGATAACATTAAGTTGTCTTTTATTGAGGGGGGCCAATTAAAGGATCCTTCGATTTATCGTCAATTTTAGGATTTTCTTTCAATAATATTTGGTCAGTAGGTGCAACTTTAAGAGATAATCCCGATCCGCCACCTGATATATTGGGTTCAAGTCTTACTATACACTATGATGGTGCACAGTGGAAACCGGTTGAGCATCTAAACGGCGATCGGCTTGTTAATATAGCTGGTGTTAATAATAACTTATGGGCAGGAGGTGATGGAGTGACAATGTTTCACTACAATGGGGTTCTATGGGAACGAGATTCCATAGGTTTTGATAATGATACAATGTCCATAAGGGACCGAAAGAATTTTGTAATTCACGGAGTTGGAACAGACGGCACAAACATTCTTGCTTTAGGCACTTACTACAATGAGAATATCCCGCAAAGAATTTATTACTTCTTCAGGAAATATGATGATTGGGTTGTAGCAGACAGTTTTATATATAATTATAGATATGATGATGAAATAAAATGGGGACCTAATCTTTATATAACAAAAAATGGTAAAATATATTCTTATGGAATGGGAGGCGTGTTTACCTGGGACGGGAATTCCTGGGAAAGAATATTCAGATATGATGATATCTGGAATATCTTTGTTAAAGAAAATGGTGAAATGTTCGTAATGATAGGCGGCGGGAAAGTATTCTATTATGATGGCGTTAACTGGAAAGAAATAGATGCGTTAAATAATCCGGATATAATTTACACCTGCGCCTGGGCAACAGAAAGCGAAGCATTTATAGCCGGAATAACTACAGGCGGTTTTCCCCAAAAGACAGTTATTTTTCACGGGAAGTAATGGGATATTAAGTAACTCTTAGTAAACTGTCATCCCCGCCCAGTGCATACGCGTCAAGCTAAAGAGATGAAATATTAATATTATTTAGGTTTAAACTATTAAAAGCAAAAGAACATGGCGCTCCGATGGAGCGCGGATATTTTATTGGTTTATTCTTCTATAAACATATCGCTCCGATGGAGCGAAGAGATTTTTAGAAAGAAAAAACTCCGTTAGGAGTTTAATGTTTGTAGAAATAAAAATCTTCAAAAAATCCGAACTCCGTAGGAGTTCAATGTTTAATTATTTAAAAGAAAAACCCGCTTAATTGTTTACCTCTAAATTTAAATATCTGAACTTTGAACAAAATTATATGGACGCCTATGCGCGAAAGCGGGAATCCACTTGATGCAAAAAATAAATTATTATTATTCGGGGAAAAGATTTTGTGCGTAAAGATATAATTGCATTAAAAAAACATTTTAGCAAATCTTAAAATTCCCTGTTTCCAGGGAACGCGGTGCGAGACTCCGCTTTTATTTTTAAACTCATCTACATGCTCAATGTACCATCTGTAATTTCTAATCAATGCATCTTTGTTGGAGAATTTTGGTTTGAAGCCGAGAACTTTTTCCGCTTTTTCAATCGATACAAACGAATCTTTTGAAGCAGTTTCATAAACCCATTTATAAAGAGGGGAGAGATTTAATGCTTCCAGAAATTTCAAAGTTAAGATGATCGGTTTCTCCGGCAGTCCTTTAATCTTTTTGCCGTGTCCCGCATAATCAAGAACCGCCTGGTAATCTTCCCTCATTGTTGTAAACTCTTTTGCGCCGATATTAAAAGTATCATTCACAATTTTTTCATCAAGCTCTGCACAGAGATAAATTGCTTCACAAAGATCTTCAACATCCAAAAGCTGGTAGCGGTTTTTCCCGCTGCCAATCATCGGAAAACCATGTCCATCTTTTGCCCAATCATACAGCAGATCAAAAACGCCAAGCCGTTCCGGGCCGATAAATGATTTTGGACGAAGTATTGGGACACACATTCCTTTATCCCGGAATTTCAGGCATTCTCCTTCAGCCTGAATTTTAGCTTTGCCGTAATGCCCAACGCCATCAAGTTTATCATCTTCTTTTAACGGATGATGATCCGGAATACCATAAACAGCCGTTGATGAAATATGAATAAATCTTTTAACTTTATTTTTCCCGGCTGCTTCAAGTAAATTGCGCGTTCCTTCAATATCAGTTGAGTAAATATCCTCGGGTTTGTAAAGCGGGAGAGCTGCGGCAGTGTGAACAACGATATCAATTCCGTTCATTGCGGAAGCAACAGCGTTTTTATCACGTATATCACCGGTTATGATTTTTATTTTATCCCGCATATCAGGATAATCAAAATCGGCAATATCAAGAGAAACTATTTCATGCCCGTGATTGTGTAAAAACCTGATTAAGTTTATACCGAGAAATCCGGCGCCGCCGGTTATTAAAAATTTCATTCTACTTTCTTTAATTTGAAGCACAAACTTATAAATTAGAACAGAAGTATGAAAGATTGGAAGAGTTTAACCGGAAACAAATACGAAGAATGGAGAGAATATTTTTCAATCTAAAAATAATTCTTTCATTATTTTGATGTTTTAGATTTATGATTAAAGACGAACAACTTACATACATTAGCTTTTCTGCATCAATATTAATGCATGCAGTTTTGATTTTAGCGGCTGCATTTTTAATTAATCTTTCTTTCCAGATTCCGGATTCTAACGCGGGATTTGTTCAGGTGCAAACAAACTTTATTGAATCTATTCCTGAAAAAAAAAATGAAGAGAAAACTCCGGAAGAACCAGCAAATGAACCAGAACTGCCTGAAGAAAAAATTGAGAAGAAAGCTCCTCCGGAGGAAATAAATTCTGCTTCAGAGTTTCTTGCATTTACTCCTGAGAATTCGGATACAAATAATCTTAATAATGTTTATAAAGAATCATCATTAAATGTAACGATTAAATATCCCGCAGGCTGGACGTATATTGATCAGAATGTTAAAAATAAACTAGACGGCGTTACATTTGTTGCAATTGGCAGCAATTACAATCCGCCTCCATATGTTCATCTGGCTGTTCAGGATAAATATCTTTTTAATGAAAACAGGTATAAATTTAAATTGAAAACAAGAAACTATACTGCTTACTATAATGAGCCGGAAGAATTGGCCGGGCAGGTTTCACAAACCTTTTATATCAGAACAGACGATGATGAAGATTTTACAATTAAATTTATAATGAAGGGGAAAAAAGAATTTATGAGTCTTCAACCGTTATTTTTTGGTATGATAAGAACTTTTAAATTCGGCAAATCTATCTTTTAAAAGCGAAGTTGATCTCCTCCTTTTCTCATCTGAATAAAAAAAATTATATTCTCTGAAGAGTTTTGAAAATATAACTAACGATTCAATGAAAGGAGTTCATATGAAAAGAACTATTTACTCCGTGCTGCTGGTAATTTTTATCTCAGCTTGTATATATGCACAGGATAGTTTTGAGGGAAAGGTAAAAATTGATGTAACAAACGATGGGGATACCGAAAGTTTAACATACATGGTTAAGGATGGTAAATTCAGATTTGATACAGGTGAAGATGCTGAGGGTATAGTGATTTTGGATGCTGCCGGTAAGAAGATGCTAGTGATTGTTGATGAACAGAATATGTATATGGAAATCCCGATGAATAAAATGATGGAGAACATGCCGCAAACAGCTAAGGAAGAATCTTCCAACGAACAAATGAAAAAAACCGGTGAGACAAGAGAGATAAACGGATATACATGTGAGAAATGGGAAATTAATGATGAGAGCGGCGCAACCGAAGCATGGCTGACAAAGGATCTTGGAGGATTTATGTTTATGAACAACCCGATGGGAGGAGAATCCAAAACTCAATGGCAATCAGGAATTGAAGGCTCAGGATTGTTCCCGATGCTTGTAATTCACCGTGATGCTTCCGGGAATGAAGACACACGCTTTGAAGTAAAATCAGTTGAAAAAATCTCGTTATCATCAGATCTTTTTACACCGCCGGCAGGGTATCAAAAAATGAGCATACCAATGATGGAATAATCATATTGGGGAGAGAGTATTAAGTTTTTAGACTTATTTTAAATATTCTCTCCTATAATGTTCAACTCAATTAATAAACTCTCCATTTCTTGACTTTCTTTCCCTTTAGGCTTATTTTTCTGCTCTTTATTTGAAATGATTTAAGGTTTCGGAGGAAATAAGTGAAACAGGAAAAACTAACCAGATTTATAACCACTGCCGATGCTGACAGAAAATGGTATGTTGTTGATGCAAAGGATCAGGTATTGGGCAGGCTTGCAACCAAAATTGCAAGAATAATCCGCGGTAAAAATAAAGCAATCTTTACTCCAAATGCTGATACCGGTGATTTTGTGGTTGTAATAAACGCCGATAAAGTTAAGGTTACCGGAAAAAGAGAATTACTTAAAACTTATGCACATCATTCAATGTACCCGGGCGGACGCAAGGTTAGAAGCTTTGAAGAAATGTTAGCTAAAAAACCTGAATTTATTGTGCAGAATGCCGTAAGAGGAATGCTTCCTAAAACAAGATTGGGAAGACAATTAATTAAAAAATTAAAAGTTTACGCCGGTGAAAATCATCCGCATCAGGCTCAGAAACCGGAATTAATTAGTTTAACGGAGAAATAATGGCAGATCAGATTAACGTAGGAAGAAGAAAAACATCTGTTGCAAGAGTTATTTTAAGAAGCGGAAATGGAAAAATTACCATTAACGGAAAAGAATTTGAACGGGCATTTCCTCAATTACTAAGCCGTGAAGATATCCTTAATCCTTTCAAAGTTACTGATACCTTAGGTCAATATGATGTTATTGTAAATGTTAACGGCGGTGGAATTACCGGCCAGGCTCAATCAATCAGATTGGGGATTGCAAGAGCATTAATAAATATTAATCCTGATCTAAGGCCAAAATTGAAAGCTGAAGGATTTTTAACAAGGGATCCGAGAATGGTTGAACGTAAAAAATACGGCCAGCCGAAAGCAAGAAAAAGATTCCAATTCTCTAAGAGATAAACCAGAATTGACGGATTTGCGGATTCCCGAATTCGCGAATTAAAAACATTATAAATAATTAAATACAAATACTGAATTACTAATTTGCAAATCCGCTAATCAGTAATTCGCAAAATAAAAAATCATACTTCATGATTTACCCCCTGTGTCCCGCAATAAAAAGGGATTAAAGGTAAAGTTGAATGAAGTAGAAGAAAAACAGGAGCAAAAATGAATAAAGTTGAACTAACTCAGCTTATTGAAGCTGGAGCACATTTCGGTCATCTTACCCGCCGCTGGAATCCTAAAATGAAGCCTTATATCTTCATGGAAAAAAACGGGATTCACATTATTGATCTTAAAAAAACCCAGGAACAAATTATCCAAACTGCAGAGATTCTTTCCAAAATGGTTTCTGAAGGAAAGAAAGTTCTTTTTGTTGGAACAAAAAAGCAGGCTAAAAACGTTATTGAAACGGAAGCAAAAAGATGTGAATCAAACTGGGTTAGTGAAAGATGGCTGGGCGGAATGCTTACAAATTTTTCTACTATAAGAAAAAGCATCAAACGCCTTAATAATATTGAAAAACAGGAAACAGACGGCACCTTCGATAAGATCACCAAAAAGGAAAGGTTATTCCTTACACGTGAAAAAGATAAACTGAAAAAAGTTCTTGAAGGTGTTGAGTCAATGTCAAGACTTCCGGGTGCAATGTTTGTAGTTGATATTAAGAAAGAAGCAATTGCAATTAAAGAAGCACACAGACTTAATATTCCTGTATTTGCGATTGTTGATACAAACTGCGATCCTGACAGTGTAGATTATATTATTCCGGCAAATGATGATGCTGTTAAAACTATTGAACTGATTGTTAAATATATGGCTGATGCTGTTATTGAAGGGAATGCAAAAGCTAAAGAAATAAAAGCAGAAGCTGCCGCAGAGAGTGAAAGAGTTAAAAAAGAAACTGAAACAGAAGCGGCTGCAGAATCTGCTGAATAATTTTTAATATAAGGGAAAATAAAACCATGGTAATTACTGCTTCACAAGTAAATGAATTAAGACAAAAAACCGGTGCGGGCATGATGGACTGCAAAAAAGCTCTCACCGAAGCTGAAGGCGATATTCAAAAAGCAATTGAAATCTTACGTAAAAAAGGTGCTGCAGTTGCTGCTAAAAGAGCAGAAAAAACTGCTAATGAAGGTGTTGTGTTAACAAAAGTTTCTGATGATAAAAAAACAGGTGTTATTGTTGAAGTTAACTGTGAGACCGATTTCGTAGCTAACAGTACTGATTTTTCGGAGTTTGCCAGCCAAGTACTTGAAACTACAGCATCCTCAAAACCGGCTGATCCGGCTCAACTGATTGCGGATAATCCTGATCTCAATAATAAATTAAATGATGTAATGGGAAAAGTTGGTGAAAAAATTCAGATTTCCCGGTTAGCCGTTGATACTGCAGAAAATGGAATTGTTGTTGGGTATGTTCACCTTGGTTCAAAACTTGGTGTGCTTGTTACTTTTGATAATGTAACCAAAGCACAGGATGAACTTTCTGAAATAGGTAAAGATATTGCAATGCAGGTTGCTGCAATGAAACCTGTCTGCACCTATCGTGAAGAAGTTCCGAAAGATATTATTGAAAAGGAAATTGAAATCTATAAAGAAATTGCACGCAAGGAAGGAAAACCTGAACAGATTCTTGAAAAAATTGCTACAGGAAAATTGAATAAATATTACCAGGAAAACTGTTTGATTGAACAGGCATTCATTAAGGATAATTCAAAATCAGTTGGTGATCTTTTGAAAGAATTTAATGCAAAGCACGGAACCGAAGCTAAGATTCTAAGGTTCAGGCGATTCCACCTCGGTGATGAAAACAAATAGATAATTCAAAAAAGGTCTTAATTTTATTAAGACCTTTTTTTTATATTAATTCCCAAAAAATATGAAATATAAAAGAGTTCTCCTTAAACTTAGCGGCGAATCCCTTATGGGGAAAAAAGGCTTTGGAATTGATCCCGATGTACTGGATTTCTTCTCTTCCGAGGTAAAAAAAGTTCACGATCTTGGTGTTCAGCTTGGAATTGTAATTGGCGGTGGAAATATTTACAGAGGATTAAATGCCGGTGATCAGGGAATTGATCGTGTTACGGGTGATCAAATGGGAATGATGGCAACAATGATTAATTCTCTTGCGCTTCAGAATGCTATTGAGCATAAAGGAATTTTTACAAGATTAATGAGCGCAATTCACATGGAAGAAATTGCTGAGCCTTATATAAGAAGAAGAGCAATCCGCCATCTTGAAAAAGGACGTGTAGTAATTTTTGGTGCCGGAACCGGGCATCCTTATTTCAGTACTGATACTGCCGCCGCTTTGAGAGCCGTTGAAATTGAAGCTGATGTAATTGTAAAAGGAACTCGTGTTGACGGAGTTTTTGATTCTGATCCTGAAAAAAACAGGGAAGCATTTAAGTTTGAACAGATTACATATCTGGATATTCTGAAAAATAATCTGAGAGTAATGGATCTTACAGCAATCAGTTTGTGCCAGGAAAACAATCTGCCTATTGTTGTATTTAATATGGATGTTCCCGGAAATCTTCTAAGTCTTGTAGAAGGCAGAAATGTTGGAACAGTAATTCAGGATGAAAAAGTTTTTTAAAAATTTACTCTCTATGGTTGTAGAAATTTTTTAATAATTGGAGAGAAGTTTATGAATCAAATAATTAAAGATGCACGAAGCAGAATGGATAAATCCATTGAAGCTTTAAGAAATGAACTTTCCAAAGTAAGAACCGGCAAAGCCACAACTGCTTTGCTTGATGGAATTAAAGTAGAATATTATGGAAACCCAACTCCATTAAACCAGGTTGCAAATGTTTCCGTACTTGATGCACATACACTTTCTATTACGCCGTGGGACAAATCAGTAGTGCAATCGATTGAGAAAGCCATACTTGAGGCTAATTTAGGATTTAATCCTGTAAGTGATGGTACAAATATTAAAGTTCCGGTTCCTCCGCTTAATGAAGAAAGAAGAAGAGATTTTGTAAAATTGATAAAAAAATTTGGAGAAGAAACAAAGGTTGCAATTAGAAATATCAGAAGAGATGCAAATGAACATCTTAAACGTGAACAGAAAGAAAAGAAAATTTCTGAAGATCAGTTAAAAGATGGTGAAGCGGAAATACAAAAATTTACAGATGAACACACAAAAACGGTTGATGAAATTCTTAAACATAAAGAAAAAGAAATAATGGAAGTTTAGTTAAAGAAATTTTACACCCGCAGAAACCCAATCATTTTTTTTGATTGGGTTTTTTGTTTTAAATAAACGGCGCACAAATATCTTTATTATTTTTTAATTTAGAATAAATTGATTGAAAAATAATTAATGTTAAATAAAATTAAAGAAATATTCTCCGGTTCAAATATACTTCGTTTCCGCTCTTTGATAAACATCAACATGATCCGGAATATTTTTTTATTTACGGGGGGAATAATAATCTTCATCTTCGGCGTAATTCTTTACGGAATTATATTAAATTTAAGAGAACCAACACTCGCACAGGCAATGCGTGAGAAAGGTTTTACTTCATTTGAAAACCCAAACATAATTATTGACCGCAAATCTTACAGTCTTAATCTATATGAAGATTCTGTGCTTGTTAAAAGTTACCGGGCTAATTTTGGTAAGAATGTTGCTTCTGCTAAATCAAAAAAAAATGATTCTGCCACACCGGTTGGGCAATATAGTATTTGTGATATGATCGGTTCACATAAATATCATAAGTTTTTAAAAATTAATTATCCTAATTTACAGGATGCGGCAGAAGCCTTAAGGCGTAATATTATAAGTCAGGAGGAATTTAATGAATTACAATTTGAGTATTATTATGAAGGCTGTCCTTCTCTGGAAACTGCTTTAGGAGGAAATATAGGAATTCACGGTATTGGTGAATATAATGATATCTTTAAAAATCTGCCTTTTGTTTATAATTGGACAGATGGTTCAATTGCAGTTTCAAATGAAAGTATTGACGAAATTTTTTCAGTAGTAAAAAAAGGAACCAGGGTTGTTATCAAATAAATATCTTAAAATTATAAGCATGATCTTTTTAACATTTTTAATATCATGCGGTGAAAAGGAACCTGAATATACGGAAGTTAAACCTGATTTTAATAACCAGGATTTTGTTCTTGAGCAGGCTAAAAAAACACTCGGTGATAATGTGGAATTTGCCTATTCAGGGTTGTTTGATTCGGATTCCGTTTTGGATGTTTCTGCCGGAACAGAAATAGTTAACAAAGATATTTGGGGAATTAAATTTTTTCTTTTAAAGATTAATAATGAAAAACTTGAAACTGAATATGAATCAGATTTGCTTGAAGGTTCATTCAATGAATGCCTGATTCAAAAAATAAAATTTCCTTCCTTCCCTTATGAATTAATTTATTACAACTCACTTGATTATTACCTCGGCAGCGGCGGCGGAGAGGTTTTTTCATACATTGTTGATTTGAATGAAAAAGAAATATTTTACGCTCATCTTATTGCAGAACCAGATCAGCCTGTATCTTTATTCTTATCAGAAAATATAACAAACAATGATGTAAAGAATTTCTTCATCAGTAATTTTAAGAGAGACTATCCAACACTAAAAGTTGTAACTTCAGATGTTGATCTGAAATACTGAAAACTTTGAAATAGATTAGCATCTTTCATACGGAATAATAACAGTGAAAGATGCCTTCAAAATACTTCCTTATTTTATTTTTGATTTTAGGGTTGAATGTTTATGCACAGCAATATGAACTTCAATCAATTGAGTTCAGAGGAAATGAAGAAATATCTTCTTCAATTCTGAGCGATGTAATTTACTCACAGGAAACTCCCGGCTGGTTCTGGCAGTTTCTTAACAGCTTCACTCCATTCGGTGCAGAGCCCGTTTATTTTGATTCATCAGATATTGAACGCGATATGGCTGCGTTGCAGTCATTCTATAAAGCGAATGGCTTTTTTAATGCACAATTCTCTTATGGATATGATATTGATACCTCTGCACGGGAAGTTGAACTTTTTTACAACATCACTGAAAATGATTTTGCAAAATATGGTAAGATAAATTTTATAGGATTGGATTCGCTTCCTTACGGAGTTTATGAAGATCTTGAAACAGATCTCTCACTTGATTCATCAGGCAGATATATTGAAACAGAAGTTCAGCAGAACATAGATAACTTTGTAAACATAATGCTGAACAGCGGATTTCCGTTTGCACGTTTTGATAGCTCAATTGTAATTGTTGATACAACAGAAGGCTACGCTGATATAAATATTTTTTTTACAACAGGAATTTTGTACAGCCTGGATACAGTTATAGTTAAACTTGATGGTCCGGGTGCTGATGAAGTAACTGATCCTGATGTTAGAGATATAACCGGACTTGAAAAGGGTGAACCGTACAGCCTTGAAGAAATCAGAATTGCTCAGCGGAGACTTTCACGAACAGGGTTGTTCAATTCAATTAACATTTCAGCAATTGATTCTGCAGTTCATGATGACAGAATTCCTCTTTTGCTTGAAGGCAGAATTGGCCTGATGAATGAACTTTCACCGGAAATAATTTTAAACAACGAACAGCACGCGTTAAATGTTGGTTCCGGAGCAGCATATGTTAGAAAAAATTTTTTTGGCGGCTCAAGAAGATTTACTGCAAGATTTTCTTTTGGCCTGCAGGATTTTTTTAATGTTGATTTCGGTAATCTCATCAGAAGATTTTCTTTTAGAGATACTACTTTGTTAGGATATGTTGACAGCAGGATGATAATTGAACAGCCGTATTTATTTCATGAACCGATTCACGGAATACTTGAAAATTATTTAACGATTGAGAAGCAGCGGAATTTTAATATTACAAGATTTGGCTCAAAAATTACATTTGATTTTGAACTGCCTCATTACACATTTGTTAATTCGTTCAGCACATTTTATAATATTGAACAAACAAATGAAGTAATAAGAACAAACCGGGATAGTCTCTCAAAAAAATTACTTTCTGTAATTGGGTTTGATATTGGAAAAACAACTTCGGATAATTATTTATTCCCAACTGAAGGATATAATATTACACTGCAGCTTGAAGAAGCAAATTCACTTCCTTATTTGTTTTCAAAGATTGTAAACTCAACTTATAACGGAGCATTATTTTACAGAATTCTTCTCAGCAGTGCTTACTATCTTGCACTTGATCAGCAGAGAGATGTTATATTCGGTTTAAAATTTAAGAGCGGTCATCTGCAGGCATATTACGGAGATTATGGCGGGCTTCCGATCAACCGGACTTTTTATGCCGGCGGAAGCAACTCTGTCCGCGGCTGGCGCTCAAATGATCTTCGTCCGCAGGGAACACCACAGGTTGAAAACTTTCACGGCGTAAATTATAAAGGCGGAACTTTTCTGCTTGAAGGCAGTGCAGAACTCCGCTACCGTTTTCTTGATAATTTTGGTTCAGCAATATTTTTTGATTATGGAAATGTTTGGCTGAATTATACAGACTTCAGATATGATGAAGTTGCACTTGCTGCAGGATTTGGTCTGCGGTATTACACCCAGGTTGCACCATTCAGAATTGATTTTGGCTTTAAACTGTATGATCCTTTTGATAAAAAATTTTTATGGGATAATTGGAAACCCGGAATATTCAATAATCTCGAATTCCATTTCGGCATTGGTGAAGCATTTTAATCAATTTAAAAACTGATTCTTCAGCTTTTTCATTTCAGATTCATCACAAATAAAAAATCTCACTATATTTGGATTACTAATTACCTCATTTTATTGATGCTTCAATCAATTAAGCTTTTACTTTTTTTAATACTGGTTGTGCAATCCTTATTATTTGCACAAAGTTATGAGCTGGAAAAAATTGAGTTCTCAGGGAATAAAGAAATTTCATCTGATGAACTAATGGCAGTTATTTACAGCGAAGAAACTCCATGGTGGTTCTACCAGTTTCTTAATTCCTTTTCAAGCATGGGGAAAGGTCCTGTCTATTTTGATTCTTCTTATATTCCGATTGATATGAACGCGATGAAAGCATATTACAGCAGCCATGGGTTTTTTAAAACAACGATCTCATATTCGTATGAAGCAGATACAACTGATCATACTGTAGTACTTAAATATGAGATTACCGAGAATGAACCGGCGATGTATGGTAATGTAAATTTTCTCGGGCTTAAAGAAATTCCTGAGAATATATTAAATCGTATATATGCTGAAGATAAAATTGACCGCACTATTCCATACAATCAGGCAGATGTAGAAGCAGGAATTGCACACACTATTGAAATACTTGTTAACCGCGGATATATGTTTGCCAACCATGACAGCACTGTTATAATAATTGATACGACTCAAAATCTTGCTAATGTTGATATTTATTACTCAACTGGTAACCGCTACCAGATAAGTGATGTGCAGGTTGTTAAAAAAGGCAGTGGTGCTGATGATGTTAGTGAAGAACTTCTGAGAGAATTAACTGATATTGAGAAAGATGAGTATTACAATCTTGAAAAAATAAGAAGCAGCCAGAGCAGGCTCATAAGAACCGGATTATTCAACTCGCTGATTCTTGATGCAGTAAAAAAAGATACTTCGGGAAATTATGTCCCCTTAATGGTTGAAGGAAATATTGGCAATATGAATGAATTTCTTCCGGGCGTTCTTGTGAATGATGAATTCAATGCTCTTAATGTTGGTTTAAATGCAAACTATATCAGGAAGAATTTTCTTGGTAATGCAAGAAAGCTTACACTTGCAAATGAAATTGCAGTTGCTGATATAGTGGATTTCAGCTTTAAGGAATTTTTCTCAGATATAAATTATGTAATTGATGGTTACGCACGCGTTAGCCTTAAACTTGAGCAGCCGTTCCTCTTTCATCAGCCAATAAATGGCACACTTGAAAATTATTTTCAGACACAAACTGAATTTGGTTTGAACAGAAAATTATACGGATTAAAAGCTGCATTGGAGTTTGAGCTGCCTTACTTTACATATATCAATCAATTTAAACCTTACTATAATCTTGAATTCCTTAATTACAAATTCAATAATATACCGTTTGAAGAAGTAAACCTTGAAAATATAACAGTAGATATTTTAAGCGCCACATCTGCACTCGGAATGCAGCTCGGTTCTGCAAAAGCAAACAATCTTTATTTTCCAACCGGCGGAATGAATCAGCTTCTTCAAATGGAAGTAGCAATCTCTACTGTAAATTTAACATTCCGGGGTCCCTCAATTGATGAGCTGGTTGACAGCGGAAAGATTCCGAACCCATCGGTATTTGATCTTAAAGATGACGCGATGTTTTATAAAATTGAATATACTTCCGCACTTTATTTTCCGTTATCGAATGATTTAACTACGGTTTTTGCCGTGAAAAATAAAATAGGACATGTACAAACCTTCAAAGGTGATGAAAGTTTAATTCCGCTTAATAAAACTTTTTATTCAGGTGGAGGAAGCTCAAACAGGGGATGGCGTTCCAAAGCTCTTTATCCAAGGCAGGATATTGAATATTGGGATTTCAGTGAAACTCCTGATACACTCCGCGGTGGAACTTTCTTGTATGAAGGTTCCCTTGAATACAGGAAGAGGTTCCTTGAATCACTTGGTGTTGCAGTTTTTGCAGATTATGGAAATGTATGGAATGGTTACGGGAAATTTCGCTTTGATGAAATTGCCATAGCTCTCGGTTTTGGATTCAGATATTATTCATCAATTGCGCCATTCCGTATTGATTTTGGGTTTAAATTCTATGATCCTTACCAAAAAAAATATATTTGGGACAATTGGGATAAAAGATTTTTCAAAAATTTTGAGTTTCATTTCGGAATTGGGGAAGCATTTTAAATTCCTTAAACTTTCTGTGGAAATTAAGAATTTCTTAAAACACTACTTAAATTCGGCTCCGTTTTTTCCAGGATCAAAAAATTCAGTCTTATTTAGTGCAAAACATGAATCACATTCGCATTTTGGAATGGTTCCAAATCTTCCAATTTTACATTGTTTAGCAGCATAAATTTCTATATTTTTATACTCTTTTTTATAGGAAGATATGATAAACAGTATGACCGGCTTTGGAAAGGGATCAGCCGGAAATGATAAAATATCTGTAGAAGTTGAAGTAAAAAGCGTTAACAGCCGTTATCTGGATATTGCTCTTCGTTTACCTTCCTCACTTATGTTAAAAGAATATGAACTGCGGGAATTTATAAAATCAAAAGTCTCACGTGGAAAATTATCGGTAAATATTCAACTAAGCAGCGGAAATGATGAAGGTGATCTTCCTGTACTTGATAAAGAAAAGCTTAAGAATTACTTAAATATTCTTAAAGATTTGAAAAAAGCCGCAAAGATTACCGAAAAAATTAAACTGGAACATATTCTTAACAACAAAGATCTTCTTGAAGTAAAAAAAGCAGAATATAGTGATGAAGAATTTGAGTATATAAAACAAGCTTTGGATGCAGCTCTTGTTCAACTGAAGCAAATGAAACGCAACGAAGGGAACGAGTTGAAAAAGGAATTGCTAAAGAGAATCCAGATAATTGATGAGCGGCTTACTGAAATTGAAAAAGAGTTTTCAAACAGTGTTCAGGAATATTTCAGCAAATTGAAAGAACGCATGAAGCTCTTAGTGGAAGATGTTTCAAATTATACTGAACGGCTTGAGTTTGAGCTTGCTCTGATTGCAGACAGAGCCGAAATTACTGAAGAGTGCGTAAGGCTGCGCAGCCACCTCAAGTTTTTTGCAGAGAGTGTTGAAAAGGATGATGAACCCGGAAGAAAATTAAATTTTCTCTGCCAGGAAATGAACCGGGAAGCAAATACAATCTCTTCAAAATCAATTTCTACTATAATTACACACAACAGTGTGCTAATAAAAGAAGAAATAGAAAAAATTAGAGAGCAGATTCAGAATATTGAGTAATTTGAATTTGAAAAAAGGAACGATAATAGTTGTTTCGGCACCAAGCGGCAGCGGTAAAACAACAATTGTAAAACAGCTTCTTGCAGAATTTCCTGAGCTTAAATTCTCTATCTCTGCTACTACAAGAGCCAAAAGAGAAAATGAAACAAACGGTGTTGAATATTTTTTCATTTCCGAAGAAGAATTTCTTGAGAAGATAAAAAGAAATGAATTTGTTGAATGGGAAAAGTTTTACGATTATTATTACGGCACTTTTAAATCCGTAATAGAAGATACAATCAACAGCGGGCAGTCTGTTATTCTTGAAGTTGATGTAAAAGGTGCGCTTGCAATAAAAAACATTTATCCTGATGCTGTTCTTATTTATATTGTACCGCCAAGTT
>JBIQJD010000027.1:0-25617 GCA_044507695.1 Ignavibacteriales bacterium
TCATTTTATACCGCAATTTTATTGCCAATTTCTTGAGTTATGCAACAGACTCTGCAGGCAGGCAGGTTTCAGGTTCTATATTTAAACTAAAATCGAAGCCATAGATTCCGAAACAAGTTCGGAATGACAGTTTTCACTCAGTCTTTTAAAAGGCGGATCTGATATGTCTCGATACAAATTTGAAAATGATTATGAATTCAGGGATTCAATCCAGGATATTTTCTCGGCATGCTATGAAAGAACAAGCCGTGCAAAGAAGATATTGGATGAAGCAATAAATTGCCTGCCAAATAAACTTGATGAAAATTATATATCAAAAAAGTTTAACATTTCTAAAAGATGGCTACAACAAGAGTGTAAAAAAGCATATAATATTTCATATAAAAAATTATTCAGGATATTAAGAATTTATTATGCCATTAACCTGCTTTATAAAACAAATTTAGATAACACTCAAATAGCAATTGAAGTTAGTTACACTGAAGAAAGCAGCATGGCGAGAGATTTTAGAGTTGTTATAGGAATGAATCCCGGAGATGTAAGAATTATGTTAGCAAGAATGAGTCCAAAAGAGTTATTACTAAAATATTTATTGAGATAATAATTTTAGTTCGCTTTTTGTCTGGAAAGTTCGTTTTTTGTTTTGACTTTTAATTATTGAGGATTTATGTTACAAATAAAGCATCACTCTTTATAACAAGATAATTAAATTTGAATTTTTAGTATCTGGAAATATGAGCTTTACAAAAATTGTTTATAGTTAAAATCGTTTCGCATTTGGAACGGAAATTTCGCATTCGATTTGACAATAAAGAATTGGTGCATTAGGTTAAATGTTAATTTCGAGATTCAAAGGCGGAAATTAGAAAAATGCTTTTTGAAACGACAAAAACTTCTCAATAAAAATACCAGTTAAAAAATAGGGGTAACTGATTACGATAATAACCAAGGATTTTTAAAAATGAACATTTATTTCATATCGGTAATATTCTTAATAAGCTCCATTATTTCAATAGCTCAAAACCAAACGAATTGGATTGGTTTTGAAAACCTTAATTCTGCGCGCTCTTTTCATTCAGCCGTTTTGTTATCGAATGGTAATATTTTAGTATCCGGCGGACAGGACGAAAAAGGGAATGTGTTGTCCACTTGTGAAATTTACGATTTTAAAAATAAAAATTGGCGGAACACATCTTCAATGAACTTTCCAAGATACAGATTAGTTCTTGTACATTTGTTAGATAATAGAGTTTTGGCAATAGGAGGACAAGGAATTAGAAGTTGCGAAATATTTGATCCTGTAACTGAAACATGGAGCGTGACAGATTCTCTACATGTAAAAAGATATACTTATGACATTAACGCAATATTACTTGATGATGGTAGAGTTTTAGTAGCAGGGGGATTTGATATTAAAGCTGATATAGATAATAGATATTTAAATATTTGTGAAATTTTTGATCCTGTGACAAATAAATGGACCTTAACAGACACCCTTAAATCAAAAAGGGCGGGACATACAATGACAAAGCTAAAAAATGGTAAAATATTGATAGCTGGAGGTTATAATAATGAATTTGAAATCAAAAAATGTGAATTATTTGATCCACATACAAATCAGTGGAGTTTTGCAGATTCTTTAAATTTTGCCAAAAGCGCCCACACTGCTATTCTGCTTTCTGATGGAAAACTTCTAATTGCGGGAGGTAAAGAAGGTGGGGACACTACTGACCCGTGGTCAAGTTCCTGTGAGCTTTATGATCCGGATAGAAATGAATGGTTAGTTGTTGGGTCTTTATCTGTATCAAGAACATATGCTAACGCTTTCTTAATCTCTGATAATTTAATAATGTTTGCGGGCGGGGCTCACAATGCGCATTTATGGGAGCTTTATGATGCGAATAAATTCGATTCAGTTCATTTAGATTTTTTTCCAGTTGATAAATTTGATCAGGAAATTTTAATAACAAAGGATAGTAGTTTAATAAGCATAGCAGGTACTGAAGTAGATATGAATGGAGGAATACCACTTCTATTCGCATCAAACAAATGTGAAATTTATAAATTAGGAATAACAAGTATTGATAATGAAAATCCAATTCCACAAGACTTTATATTAAATCAAAATTATCCCAATCCTTTTAATCCTTCTACAACAATCAGTTTTTTACTTCCGCAAAAAAGTTTTACTGAACTGAAATTGTTTGATAGCCTCGGAAATGAAATCTCGACATTACTAAGTGAAGAGAGAGAAGCAGGAGAACATAAGGTTATTTTAGATATTAATTCAGAGTTAAAACTTTCAAGCGGAGTTTACTTTTACAAATTGATTTCCGGAAATTTTTCTGCAACAAAAAAATTAGCGTTAATGAAATAATTTATGGTAAATTCAATAACGCTCTCCTGCCGTTCCTTCGTAATCAAAAAGGAACGGCATTTTTATTTCTTATAAAATTTTATTATGTATTTATAAAATCTCCGCCGTTCACGTGAATTATCTGTCCCGTAATGTAACTTGCATCTTCACTTGCAAGAAAAACATACGCAGGTCCAACTTCGCTCGGTTGTCCAGCTCTTCCCATAGGTGTATCTGAACCAAACTGCTTTACTTTCTCTTCATCAAAAGTTGAAGGAATAAGTGGTGTCCATATTGGTCCTGGTGCAACACCGTTAACCCGGATTTTCTTCTTAACAAGCGATTCACTTAAAGATCTTGTAAATGCAGTTATTGCACCTTTGGTTGATGAATAATCCAGTAAGCCTCCGCTGCCGCGGTATGATGTAACACTTGTTGTGTTTATTATGCAGTCACCTTCATTCAAATTTTCAACTACTGCTTTAGTAAGATAGAACATTGCAAAGATATTTGTGCGAAAAGTTTTTTCCATCATATCCAGATCAAGTTCCATAATATCTTTATGCGGATGCTGTTCAGCCGCGTTATTAACAAGAATATTTATCCTTCCAAATTCTTTTATAACTTTTTTAACAATCTCATTACAAAAATCTCTATCCTTCAAATCACCGGATATTAGAAGGCATTTTCTTCCTTCCGCTTCAATCAGGCTTTTAGTTTCTTCAGCATCCTTGTGTTCATCAAGATAAACAATTGCAACATCAGCACCTTCACGGGCAAAATGAGCCGCTGCTGATCTGCCGATTCCTGAATCACCACCGGTAATTAACGCCGTTTTATTTTTTAATTTTTCGCTTCCTTTATAGCTGCTTCTTATTATTTCCGGCTTCGGCATCATTTCAAATTCATTTCCAGGCGGTTCCATTTGCTGCGGAGGAAATTGTTGCGGTTTATTCTCACTCATTTCATCGTCTCCTGTTAAATATTTTTCTCCATCAATCTACTTTTAATTTGAAGATTTTCCGTTGCATACTATCACAGAGCGCTGCAGAAATTTTAATGCACTTGATTTTATTTTTAAGCATACTTAAATTTATCATCAAAATTAACTTAAAGATTAATGCAGAATATATCCAAAGAAGATTACCTGAGCGTAATATTTAAACACAAAAATGATGACGGAGAAATAAAAGCAAATGCAATTGCGGATAAACTCCAGATTTCAAATGCAGCAGTAACAGATATGCTGCGGAAACTTTCAAAAGATGGATACATTGTTTACAAAAAATATAAAGGCATAAAGCTTACATCTGAAGGTGAGGATTATGCACGCAACATGGTAAGAAGGCACAGGATATGGGAAGTGTTCCTTCATCAGATTGTTGGGCTGCCATGGGATAAAGTTCATGATGAAGCTCATAACCTTGAACATTCTTCATCCGATGAATTAATTAATAAAATGGAAGAGATGCTTGATTTTCCTGAATTCGATCCGCATGGCGATCCGATTCCGGGAAAGGATGGCAAAATTCCAAAACAGAAAAAAACCGTTCCGCTTTCTCTGTTAAAAGCCGGACAAACCGGAGTTGTAATAAGGGTAAACGATTTTGATAATAGTTTTCTTAATTACATTTCAAAAATAGGGATTGAACTTAAGAAACAAATTTTTATAAAAGATGTTCTTGAATTCGATCACTCAATGCTTGTTGTAATTGGTAAAAAGGAAATCAATATAAGCAATACACTTGCTGCAAATATTTTTGTGGAGAAAGTTTAATTACAGGAGATAATATGAATAATCCTGTTGAAACAATTTTGCTTGCTGCCGCACTTGCGGGAATAGCGGTAATATTTTTTATGCCGCAAAAAGGTTTACTGGCAAGACGAAGAATTTCTAAAAGAAATAATCAGCGCGTGCTGATTGAAGATGCACTAAAGCATTTATACGATTGCGAATACACTAACAGAAGCTGTACATTCAGCAGTATAGCCGGAAGCCTTTCAATTACTGTTGATCAAGCAGCAAGACTTGCAGAACGGCTTGAAAATATGGGGCTTTTAATCTCCGCTGATAACGAACTTCATCTTACAACCGCGGGAAAATCATACGCACTTCGTGTAATACGAATTCACAGGTTGTGGGAAAGATATCTTGCCGATGAAACAGGAACTGATGAAATGTACTGGCACAAAGACGCAGAAGATAAAGAGCATCTGTTATCAGTTGAAGAAGCAGATGCACTTTCCGCGCAAATGGGCAATCCGGTTTTTGATCCTCACGGTGATCCTATCCCAACTTCGGATGGTAAACTGCCACAGATTAAAGGAAGGCTGTTATCATCTTTACAGCCGGGAGAAACAGCACAGATTATTCACATTGAAGATGAACCCGATGCTGTGTACGCACAAATTGTTGCGCAGGGTTTGTATCCCGGTGTTCATATAAGAATGATTGGAGTTGAAAAAGAAAGAATAACTTTTGAAGCTAATGGTGATGAAGTAATTCTTGCGCCGGTTTTTGCATCAAATATTTCGGTGGCAGAAATCCCTGAATCAGAAAAAGGAATTGAAAAGTTTAAACGTCTTTCTTCTTTAAGAAAAGGAGAGGAAGCAGCAGTTGTTGGAATTTCGAAAGCATGCCGCGGGCAGCAGAGAAGAAGATTAATGGATCTAGGAATAATTCCCGGCACCAAAATTAAAGCCGAATTAATTAGTGCTGGCGGGGATCCCGTTGCGTATAATATCCGCGGTGCACTTGTTGCTCTTCGTAAACAGCAATCAAATTTAATTTTTATAAACGATATTCTGCAGGAAAATGTAAATCCTTCTGATGAAAATAAGCAGCATGAACCTAAAAAATTAGAAACAAGCAGGGAGGAAGTTTAAAATGGATACCGCAAAATGTGAAACTTGTCCGGTTCACAACAAAGCCAATCTTATCAAACTCGGCATTAATATGAATAATGTTGATTTTGTTGTTGCGCTTGCTGGAAATCCCAACACAGGTAAAAGCACTGTATTCAATGCTTTAACAGGATTAAAACAGCACACAGGAAACTGGCCGGGCAAAACCGTAACTCGTGCTGAAGGCGCATTCATTTACAACAAACAAAAATTTAAACTGGTTGATCTTCCTGGAACCTATTCACTTCTTTCAACAAGCACTGATGAAGAAGTTGCGCGTGATTTTATTTTATTCGGTCAGCCTGATGTTACGCTTATAGTTGTTGATGCAACAAGACTTGAACGTAATCTTAACCTTGTTTTGCAGGTGCTTGAAATTACAGATCGTGCGGTGGTTTGTTTAAATCTTATTGATGAAGCAAAACGCCACAACATTATTGTTGATGACAGGACTTTGTCAAAAGAACTTGGTGTTCCTGTTGTGCCAACTGCTGCAAGAAATGGAACAGGAATACCGGAACTTTTGAAATATACTTCTGAGGTGGCAAACGGAACATACATTTGTAAACCGCACAGAATAACAAGCGGCTCTAAAGCAGTTAAAAAAGCTGTTGATAAACTTACACAGCAGGTACTGGAGAAATTTCCTGGTATGCCGAATGCAAGATGGGTTGCATTAAGATTGCTTGAAGGTGATCAAAGAGTAATTGATGCGGTTAAATCAGGCGAGCTCCGAAATCTTAACAAAAGAAGTGAATTAACCGAAAGCCTTCTTGTTCAAAATTAATTTTTTTTCTTTCGCTGGAGAGAATGATATGAATGACAACAGCATGAATGAAAACATATTAGCCGCAGCAAATAATCTGCGATGGGAGATTGGTGAAAATTTTCACGATTCACTCATGGAATCAATCTACCATGATGCAGCAAAAATTGCCCAAGCTTCTGTTCTGAAAGATCATCAGAAACCGGAATTTAACTGGGATAGAACACTCGATAAAATTGTAACAAGCCGCGTTTGGGGAATTCCTCTCATGTTCATTTTGCTTGCACTCGTATTCTGGATTACAATTGAAGGTTCAAATATTCCTTCATCAATGCTTGCATCTTTTCTAATTGATGATATTCATCCGTTGCTGAAAAATTTTGCAGCATCACTCTCTTTACCCGGTTGGCTAAACGGAGTTCTGATTGACGGCGCATATCTTGCACTTGCCTGGGTTGTAAGTGTAATGCTTCCGCCAATGGCAATTTTCTTTCCAATGTTTACTTTGCTTGAGGATTTTGGCTACCTGCCGCGTGTTGCTTTCAATATGGATAATCTTTTCCGTAAAGCAGGTGCGCACGGCAAACAGGCGCTTACGATGAGTATGGGATTTGGATGTAATGCTGCAGGAGTTATTTCAACAAGAGTGATTGATAGTCCGCGTGAAAGATTAATTGCAATCATTACAAATAATTTTTCATTGTGCAACGGAAGATGGCCTACGCAGATTTTAATTGCTGCAATATTTATCGGCGGCGCAGTGCCTGCTCATATTGCTGGAATAGTTTCTGCAGCGGCTGTTGTCTCAATTGCGGTGCTGGGAATTGTTCTCAGTCTTGTTGTTTCATGGACTCTCTCCAAAACGATTTTGAAAGGCGAAGCTTCAGCATTCAGTCTTGAACTTCCGCCATACAGACCGCCCAGGATTTTGCAGACATTATACACATCACTAATAGACAGAACAATTTTTGTTTTGTGGCGTGCGGTTGTTTTTGCAGTTCCCGCTGGTGTTATAATCTGGCTTGTTTCAAATATTGAAATAAATGGAATAAGCCTTGCAGTTCATTTTATTGATTGGGCAAATCCCTTTGGATTATTAATCGGATTAAACGGCGTAATTCTTCTCGCGTACATAATTGCAATTCCCGCAAATGAAATTGTAATTCCAACAATTCTGATGTTAACAGTTCTTGCCGGGAATATAGCCGGCGCAGGTTCAGGATCAGGAGTAATGTTTGAAGCGGAATCTGCAGAAGCTACTGCAGAACTTCTTTATGCTGGCGGATGGACTGTATTAACCGGTGTGTGTCTGATGCTTTTCAGTCTGGTTCATAATCCGTGTTCAACTACAATTTATACTATCTATAAAGAAACAGGAAGTGTTAAGTGGACAACCTTTTCAGCAATTATGCCGGTGCTGTTAGGCTTTGCAATTTGTTTTGTTACTGCTCAGTTGTGGCGGATTTTTTTCTGATCACGTCAAAATCTAATTAATAATTTTATGAAGTTATTTGAGAATAACTGTATTAGTTTCCGCCTTCCTGATTAATTATTATTTTACATGTAATAATTTCAAATCATCATTAATTAATTCCGGAGAAAAATTGAAACTTATTTCATGGAATGTGAACGGCATTAGAGCAGTTCATAAAAAAGGATTTCTTGATTGGTTTAAAAAAGAAGATCCTGATATTCTCTGTCTTCAGGAAACTAAAGCACATGAAGAGCAGCTTCCTGATGAGCTTAAAAATATGCATGGCTATCATTCGCTCTTTTGTTCCGGTGAAAGAAAAGGATATAGTGGTGTTTGTATTTATTCCAAACTACAGCCATTAAATGTTTACCGCGGATTTAATATTGAAAGATTTGATAAAGAAGGAAGAATTTTAATTGCAGATTATCCGGAATTCACGCTGATTAATATTTATTATCCAAATGGTAAAGCTTCTGCTGAAAGATTGAAATACAAACTGGATTTTTATGATGCATTTTTTGATTACGTAAATAATCTTAGAGCACAGGGTAAAAAATTAATTATCTGCGGAGATGTTAACACAGCGCATAAAGAAATTGATATTGCACGGCCAAAAGAAAATTCCAAAATCTCCGGCTTCCTGCCTGAAGAACGTGCATGGATGGATAAGTTTTTAAGCAGCGGCTATATTGATACATTCAGAGTTTTTAATGATCAGCCCGGACAATATACATGGTGGGATATGTTAACGCGTGCGCGCGAAAGAAATGTTGGCTGGAGGATTGATTACTTCTTTATCAGTGATGATCTGAAAGACAGGCTGAAAGATGCATTCATTCAGCAGGAAGTTATGGGTTCCGATCATTGCCCGATTGGAATTGTGATTGAATAATCAGCCTTAAATAAATACGAAGTTACAATTTGCTCCAAAGGAGTCCTTCGGACAAATTCCAGGGTTATTCGGAAGAATTTTCAAATTCATTAATCCGCAAATCTTTTTACCATTTAAAGAAAAGCCGGAAATGCCTATCTTTCCGGCTCAAAAAATTCCCAAAGAGAAAATGAAAGAATACAGAGTATTACTCTACTATAAATATGTTGAATTTGCTGATCCTGAAAAATTCATGAAGGATCATCTTGAATACTGCAGCACAAATGAAATTTTAGGCAGGGTTTATATAGGCAAAGAAGGAATAAACGGAACAGTTTCAGGCAAAGTAAAAAACATTGAAGCTTACAAGGCGCACTTAAGAAGCTACCATGAATTTTCAGATATAATTTTTAAAGAAGATGAAGCAGACCAGCATGCGTTCAAGAAAATGCATGTGCGTGTTAAGAATGAAATTATTCATTCGGATCTTGAGGGAGTTTCTCTCAACAACGGCGGCAAAAGATTAAAACCTGAGGAGCTGCTTGAATTTTATGAAAAGGGGAAAGATTTCATAATAGTAGATGCACGCAACTGGTACGAAAGCAGGATAGGAAAATTTAAAGGTGCAATTACTCCGCCGATGAAAAATTTCCGTGAGTGGGTAAATGTTGCGGAAGAACTTGAAGCGTATAAGGATAAAACTATAGTTACTTATTGTACCGGTGGAATCAGGTGTGAAAAAGCTTCTGCATATCTTGTTGAAAAAGGATTTAAAGATGTTTATCAGCTTGATGGCGGCATTGTAAGCTACACAAAAAAATTTCCTGACACTTACTGGGAAGGCGGTGTGTTTGTATTTGATGAACGGCGCGTGGTTGAACCGAATACAAAGGAAGAATTAAAGTATGTGGCAAGATGTTATTTTTGCAACCAGCCCACCAATTATTATATCAACTGCCATAACCTGGATTGTGACAAAATTCTGGTGAGCTGCCACAAGTGCAAAATTGAAAATGATTATTGCTGCTCTGATGAATGCCGCAAATCCCAAAACAGAAGAAAAAGATATTACGGCTGATTTATTCCGTACTCATTTCGGAACCGGGAACAAGATTTTGAATTGTTTCCGGATCTCTTTCGGCTTTTATAGTTTTACTTTTGCCGTTCAATGATGCAGTTATAGTCAGCTCCTTTTCATTTAATATCCCCTCAAAGTTTATCTGATCATTTCCTCTGTTTACTGTGAATGTTATTTTGTTATCGTCAATTTTCGGATCAACAATTTTGTATTCTTTTCCATCTGCAGTAATTGTTCCGTTTACTTTTTGAAAAACCTGATTAAGCTGAAGAACATAATCAGTGCTGCTGCCTTTTTCTGTATGAGTGTATTTCCAGGAACCGGAAAAATTATGGGGAATTATCCACAAATAAATATTCCGCTGATCAACTACTGCAAAATCATCGGCTTTCCAGTCATTCATTGTAAAGCTGTTAGATACAACCCTGCTTCCCGGTTTTAACTGTTCAAACAGCTTTGGGCGTAATCTTATATTAACATCATTAAGAAGATAAAGTGTAACAACTGTAGCTTCACTTACATCTGTATCAAATAAATTCTCAATACGGAATTCAACTTTATCTGTTACATTACTTTTTTTTGCATTAGCGTTGCTTTCTTCAATACGCTGTGGATTGGAATCAACACCCACTCCGCGTGCACCGAATTTCTCTGCAGCCATCACTACAATTCTGCCATCGCCGCATCCAAGATCATAAACTACATCATCTGAATTTACATCAGCCAATCTCAGCATTGCTTCCACAACTTCATAGGAAGTTGGAACATACGGAACATCCTGTGCGATTATTTTGTTGCTGAAAATAAAAAGGAAAAACAGAACAGTTGAAAATTGTTTTGTTAGTTTCATTTTTTCCTCCAGTGTTAATTATTCTTTAATAATAAAAAAGGCAAACCTGAAATAAGAACTGCAATGCCAATCAATGCGCCAACGCCGGTATACACCAAACTTGAATAAAGCATATATGCAGCGGCAATGCAAAACAAAACCGGAACAAACGGATAAAGCGGCACTCGAAACGGGCGGGCTTTTTCCGGTTCTTTTATTCTTAAAATGATTAATGAGATTCCTATAAGTAAAAAGAAAAACCAGAACACCGGCGCAGTATATTCTACCATTGTTACAAAACCATTTCTTGTCACTGTTCCAAGTGCAATCAGAAGCAGTGCAATGCATGATTGAAAAACAAATGAATAAACCGGTGCCGGTTCATCTTCTTTCCATCTTGAAAGAAATTTAAATGTTTTAAAATCATTACCCAATGCATAATTAGATCTGGCGCCGGTAATCATAACTGCGTTAACGGTACTAAACGCAGCAACTGCAATTATGATGCTTATAATTTTAACCCATCCGCTGCCCATTGTTATTTCAATTAAATCAGCAGCAACAGTTTCTGAATTTGTAATGTTCAAAAATCCTAATCCTTCAATTAAAGCAAAATTTGTTAGGAGATAAGTTCCGGTAATTAAAGCAATGCTGTAAAATAAAACTTTTACAATTCCGGAGCGTGTGCTTGTTATCTCTGCTGATAAATAAGCTGCTTCATTCCATCCGCCGTATGTAAGGAGTACAAATATCATTGCCTGCCCCAAAGCAAATTCTGTTAATTGTATATTACTTTGTGCGGAGATTCCTGATGTTTCTGAAAACAAACCCGCCGCAACGATGAATATTATTCCAAACAAAATTCCGCCCATCAAAATTTTTTGAAGTTTGCTGCTTGGTTTTAATCCGTAAAGATTAACTGCAGTTAAAATTAAAACAGTTATCCCTGCGTACAAAGAAGGAGAATAATTTCCAAGGTGGAATGCTTCTGAAGCATAATCTCCAATTACAAATGCTAACAGTGCAATTGAACCTGTTTGAATTACAGTCATTCTTGCCCATGCAAAAAGAAAAGCGGTTTTTTTTCCGTAAGATTTTACAATGAAGTGATATTCCCCTCCGGTGTTTGGATACGTGGAAGCAAGTTCAGCGTAACACAATGCACCGATAAATGAAATCAATCCGCCGATCAGCCATAAGCTGAGAGTAACAATTTCACTGCCGGCATGTGCAGCAACAATTGATGGTGTTTTGAAAATTCCCGGACCTATCACCATTCCCGCAACAATTGAAACTGCATCTATAATAGAAATATTTTTTCTATCAGCAATCGAACGAGAATATTCTTTACCGGCGATTACATGCATCGGATCGTTACCTTAATAATCATATCATTCCCAATTGCGGATTAGGCCGATGGGATTAGAAATTATCTAAAAGATAGGTTATTGTTTTTTGAAGTTGAATGACATGGCTCATTAAGTGGAGAGAGAAGACTGTCTCATAAAAATGTATTTTAAAATATTTTGATTTACGAGACAGTCCCTTTATTAAATCAAGATTTCCATTCCTTCAGCAGATTACTCATTGACTCAAAATCAAACGGTTTATTTACCATTTTGCTGCCGTAATCAATAGCTTTTTCCATAACAGAAACAGCTTCATCTTTCTTTCCTGTTTTTGCAAGAAGCTGAGCTTTGATGCGCATGTTCCAGTAATTTTCATCTATCAGGATTGATGCATCAATCCATTTCATTGCCTGATCAAGATTTGCATTACTTTGAAGCGCGTAAGTTGCAGCCTGCATGGGAACAGACCAATCAATTGCATTTTTTGCTTTAGCAAAAGTTAGTTCCTGCGTTGCAGTTTCAATTGTAAACGGAACTCTTAATTTCTCCCATGATAAATTTACAATTGCTGAATTATCTGTAACATCATCAAAAGTGAAGATTAATCTTTCAGTAAATTCTGATTGCACAGGTTTTACTTTTATTTTTAAAACAGCATTCTCTTCTTTGTAATTTGAATTGCCTCCAACCTGAGTATTTTTACTGAAAATAATCGTCCATTCATTCTCCGCTGGAATTGTATGAATACCGTACGTTCCAGCATCAAGTTCATTTCCATTTACTTTTACCGGATCAGAAAATGTAATAGATGTTACTTCATTTGCGCCGGTTCTCCAAATCTGGTTGTAAGGAACAAGCTCTCCCCAGATAGTTCTGTTCTTCACTCCTGGTCTGCTGTAATGAATTGTAACATCAGTAACGCCGATTGTTTGAGTAACAGAAGCGTTCGGACTCGGGCGCGGTGTGCGGAATTCCTGCCCAAAAATTTCAGATGCAGAAAATGAAATCATTAACAGAAACAACAAAAGAACTGATTGATTAGCTCTTTTCATTCTGAACCTCCCGGAAAATTTATTACTGGTTTTTCCTCAAAGATAAGAGGAAAAATTTCATCAAAAAAGTTTTTGAATTCTGTAATTCTGCTTTTAACTTTTTGTTATGGATTTGGAATTAAAAGAATACAACCGTACTTCTGAAATAAAAAAATGGATTCCTTCAATTATCATTTTTGCAATTTCACTAAACTGGATTATCAACTGGGGATCTTATTCATTTATTGATAATGCTGATCTTGTAATTCACGAAGCAGGGCATCTGTTTTTTTCACTGTTCGGAAAATTTATTTATACCCTTGGCGGTACATTGATGCAGATTCTTCTTCCATCACTTATTGCCTGGTTTTTCTTCAGTAAATATTACAGAACTGGTGTGCAGTTCGGGCTTTTATGGCTTGGGCAAAATTTTCTGAACATTGGGGTTTATGCCAGGGATGCCCGCGAACAAATACTTCCTTTGCTCGGCGGAAACAGAGTTTATCATGATTGGAATTATATGCTTGGTGAAATCGGAATTCTTCATCTTGATGATGTTGTTGGATACGCATTTCTTATCCTAGGCATAATAATATTTATAGTATCCGTCTTAATGCCTCTTATTATTCGTGATTAGTCTTTATTTTAAACACTCCAAAAAATTTTAGCTTAATTATGAAAATTATCCTGATCTCATTTTTAATATTCATTATTCATGTAAGCCTTTCTGCACAGGATGGAATTCAGAAGGAATATTATCCTAACGGAAAATTAAAATCTGAAATAAACTATTACAGCGGGGTGAGGGAAGGTGAAGCAAAATTTTATTATGAAAATGGGAATCTTAAAGAAGAAAGATTTTATCTCAACGGTAAGGCAGAAGGTTTGGTAAGATATTATAACGAGAACGGCAAACTTATTGAGATGGCAACACTTGAAAATGGTAAACGGCAGGGACCAACTTCAATATTTGATTCCACAGGAGTATTTGTTATGGATATTTATTATGAAGATGGAAAGAAGGTAGTTGAAACAAGCCATTACTATGATCAAAAGCCGATTGAAATTACAGCACAAAACACTTCTGCCGCCCCTGAAACAAAAGAAGAACAAAAGTCCGCAGTAGTAATTAAGAATAAACAAGTTAATCACACAATGCCGCCAAGAATTGAAGAGGAGAGTGACGAGGTTGATCCGGCATTTTATTTAACAGTAGAAGTTATGCCTGAACCAGTTGGCGGACCTGATCAGATACAGAAAAAAGTTTATTATCCTCCTTATGCAAAAGAAAACGGTATACAGGGCACTGTAAAAATATTAACCTTTATTGATGAATATGGCGAAGTTAAAAAGGCTGAAGTAGTTGAGGGAATAGGCTACGGCTGCGATGAATCAGCGCGTATTGCAGTTTACTATACAAAATTTAAACCGGGCCTTCAGCGCGGAAAACCGGTAAAGGTGCAGATGACAATTCCGGTTGAGTTTAAGATTAATTAATTTTTTATATCTTATCTTTCCGTGTATGAATAAGAGATGCACATGAATTTTTTTGACTCCTTTAATAAAGTTCTTGCCGCCCTGGATAAATATCAGGTTGATTATGTATTGGTTGGCGGATACGCAGTTGCATTGTATGGAATCCCCCGGGCAACCAATGATATCGATATCTTTGTGAAACCTGAAGAAGAAAACTTTGTTAAGTTGAGAAGTGCTTTGTTTGAAGTATTCAAAGATGAAGCAGTAAATGAATTGTTCTTAGCGATAAAGAAGAATTTAAAGTTACCAGATACGGAACCCCTGAAGGTTATGTAATTGATATTCTGGTTCAGCCTGGGGAATTGCATAATTTTTACGATATAACAATTAACGAAGTCAAAATAGATAATATAAAGGTTAAATTAGCAGATATTGATTCTCTTATTAAGCTAAAAGAAAATACGTTTCGAAATATTGATAAAGAAGATATTTATAATTTAAAATTGCTCAAGCAAAATAATGCCGGTACAAAAATATAAATCATTTCAGGAAGCACGGGATGCGCAGATTGTTGCAAATCCTGATGCAGAATATTATAAAATGCTTGAAAGTTTTTATGAAACCTTCTCAAAAGTTTTTACTAAAAAATTTCCGCACGGAGTTTATAAATTTAAAACCATTGAGGAAGCTCAGAAGCAGAAAGAAGATTGGTTAGCCGGAAAGTTCGGGTGAATTACTATTATCATATAATCTGATAATCAGGCTGCTTCTTCAGGTATTTATTCAAAATTCCTTCACCAATTTATTTTCTTGTTCAATTAAATAGCCGCGTATTTCAAAATCATTTTCCTTTTTTAACCGTTTTTGTATTTCAATGTATTTGTTAGCGAATTGCTTAAATCTTTCTGTTTGTAATAGATTTTTCAGCCACTCTGCAAAATCCAATAATTCATCCAGCTGATGAGAATACTTAAAGCAGTTAGAAGCAAATTCAGGATTCTCAAAATTAGAACCTTCCCACATGTCATACGGTTTAACAGGCCTGTCAAAAAATTTATCAAAAATATATGTGTTGCTGCAAAAAGTCTGAAATGCTTTTTTCTCTGCCTCTTTTAATCTTCCTCTTTTAAAAAGGATAATTGTCCATTCGAAAAGGAAGTCTGGAAAACCTCCATCATCTGGAAAATTTTTATCAAACCAATTCATGTATCGAAGCCCACCTGTAAAATCTCCTAACTTAACATAAAGTTCAGGAGGACGGTATCGAAGCCCGGCACTGTCATCATAAAAGCCACCCCATTCTCTTTTATCCGCAGCAAGTGCTGCTTTTATTTTCTTTATTTTTGTTCTTATTCTTTCTTCCTGTTTTGGTGTCATAATTTTCAATCCAGTTTATAAATAATTTCTTCAATCTCTGCCTGTCTTGCATTTGCAAAACCTTTATCGGAACCGGTTTTTACAAAGCCGCATTTTTCCAAAACTTTTTGTGAACCGGAATTATCAAACGCCGCGCGTGCGAAAAGCGGCCTTGTTGTTTCAATGGCGAGAAATTCTTTTAAGGCTTCTGTTGCAATTCCAATTCCCCAGTATTTTTTATCTATCCAGTAAGTAATTTCCGCATCACCTTCCATTACAAACTTTGCAATGCTTCCAACAATAATATTATCAGCTAAGATAGTTTGATTATTTATGGCAGGATCACTCAACAGCTTTGTGAATTTACTTAAGTATGCTGATTTATCAGCATGATCTTTTGGAGTGAATGCAGCCATGAAACACGCTTCCTCATCAATCTGAAACTGAAATAAATGTTCTAAATCCGAAACTTCGGTTTTTCTTAATTTTATTTCAGGTGAATTGTTTTTCATCCGGTTCTTTCTTTAAAGAGAGTCAAAAATAAAATGATTGCGTTCTAATCATAGCCCGGAACGTTCTTTCCTAAAATTATATTTTTCGTTCCAACAAGTAAATTTCCTTCTTTCTTTAAATGAAGCAATCCTGAACTTCCTCCTCTCGGAGATTGAGGATTGGTTTCTCTTTCTGTTAAATATTTATCTCCTTCAAAAGTACAATCATCTATATAATAATATTTGCCATCCGGTTCTAAAACTGTGAAGTGAATATGAGCAGGAATATTATCGTTTGGATATGATGCCGGTTTTATTGTGTAGAATGCATAATAGCCGTCAGCATCAGTTTTAACCCAGCCGCGGTTGTAACCATGTCTTCTTCCCCAGCCTGATGCGTTTTTATCTGCTGCATAAATTCCTTTACTGTTTGTGTGATAGGCATACACAATAACATCCTTTGCCGGAGTTTTTCCATCAGTTTTGTAAACTGTACCTTCAACTTTTAATTTCATATCTGATCTTTGGAAATCCGGTAATGTATCAACAGGTGAGAGGATTTTATCACCATACTCAAATATCGCTTCACAGCCTTCGCAGGGTGCACCAACAAGTCTTGCATTAATTTGATTTTGTGGATTTGAACAGGAAGAAATAAAAATTGATATAATAATTACCAGGAATAATTTTTTCAATTTCCCTCCTGAAATAAAGGTTAATGAGTTTATTATCTATTTAAATAATTATTAACTCGTAGTAAAGAGATTTTTTTAGAGGAGAATTTAATTAATAATCTCCCCTTTATTGATCGCAAGTTTCCCGCGCCATTGTTTAAGTTCTTCGGGAGAAATACTTTCCCATTCTGTTACTTCACCAATAATCTTAATTGGTGCTGCTGAACGGTATGAACGGGTTGGATTGCCGGGAAATTTTTTATCTGTTACATTCGGATCATTTTCAAAAGGGCCGGTTGGTTCTACAATGTAAACACGTTCGCGTCCATCACCTTTGGCTAATGCGGCTGCAAGTCCGGCACCATTCAGCAATGCGGTAAAATAAATGTGATTCATTCTCAATTCCGCTTTTTAATTGGAATAGCTGCCTGGTGTTAATAAATCACCAATCTTCAAATCAGCTTTTGTTCCGTGATAAAAAGGTCCGTCATCAGCAGGATTATCATTAAAAGATTTTGATAATTCAAAATTCTTTTTTGCATTTTCGGCATCGCCTGATTCCTGGTAACATTTTGCAATATTTAAATACAAAGAAGGGAAAGCACTTTTAACAGAGTTATCATTTATGTTTACTGCATGATGGAGAGCAGTTTCAAGCCATGTTAATTTATCGTTTACATTTTTTTGATGTCTTGAGATGTAATGAGCAGCGAGGAATTTTTCATGATCATTTTCTGCTTCATCCCATTCCTGCATAAAAATTTTGATCGCTTCATCCGGCTTTCCGCCGTCTTCCATCGCCATCCCCTGGAGGCAAAGTTTAACTACTTTATTGTTTGGGTTGAACTGCATGTACTGACTCTTTCATTCAATCGTAATTCATCTTCATACATTATTTTTTCATTTTAGTTTCATAAATGTTTATCCATTCGTTCACACTTATTTTTTTCATTAACTCACCGATGAGTTTATAAGGTATTTCACCAAACTTTTTGAAGCGGATGCAGCTTTTTCCCATATCAAGTTTTTGACTGCTGTGCTTGGGATATTCTGTTACAAACCATTTTTGCAATTCAGGAATGGCATAAATTCCCATGTGGTAAAAGTTAATCGAATGCTTCTGCGAAGCTATTCCCGCGAATGGCAGCGGCTCACCCGGCTTGCAATGATAGCCAGCAGGATAAAGTTTATGCGGAACAACATAACCTAATCCGCCATAACTAATAGCAGCTTCAAATCCCTTTGGCAAATTTTTCACAATTACATTGTGCAGTTTATTAAATGGTTCTGCTCTATCTGCCGGAAGGTTAATTAAAATTTCTTCTACTGTATTGCCGATAGGTTTCATAGATTTTATGTTTGTTTTTATTTCAAAATTGCCTGTAACGTGCCGAGTGTTGCCGAAGTGGGGGATTTATAGCACAAAAGCCAATAAAAAGCACTACTGTTGAACACAGTACAAATGTTCATTAATTGCACGTCCGCCCCCATTTCGGCAACACTATGTTGGCGGTGGTTGTTATTTCTTCGTCCTGTCTGCAAGTATCTTTTTGATGAAGTCTGGTAGTTCAAGTTTATGTTCGTCTGCAATAACTTTTAATGCATCATAATACTTTACTTCATCTCCGTCCCATTGCAGGTCAAGCCGTCTAACCTCTTTCATGGCGATATGATTGTAGTTTTCAGGACTGCCCCAATAACATTCCATGCAAACAGGCGGCTTCTTGTGAACTTTCCAATTGTCGCAATGTTCGCAACTCCATGATTTTGCTCTGTTGCATGAACCACATAAAAGCATGAAATGGTCAAGCTCCCTGTCGGTTAGGTCGCCACCAACTTCATAAGGTATTCTGTGGTCAACCTGCAAGTAACGTTCTTCAAATTGTCCATTACAGATTTGACAACGTCCACCACATTTGTCGTATAATGCTTTTTTGAAGTCTTTGGAAAATAGTATGCGACCTGCAACTCTGTTTGTTTGCAATTGTGCCAAGTCGCCAAACTTGTATGCTGCAATGGATTTGCCGTCTTGCGATTTGATTTTGTAAGTTTCAAGCGGAATACCTGCTTCTCTCACATCTCTTGCTGCTCTTGGCGGATGATTATAGCCATAAGTTTTTTCAAGGTCTTCCGTTGTGATGAAGCCATGTTTTAAAATGTGGTCAATTACAATTCTCGCTCTTTTATTGGTTATTGACTGAACATGCTCTAAAAATTCTTTCGGATAAGTTTCTTTCTTTTTCGCCATTAGCTTGCAAATAGTTCTGTTTGATAAATCGTTTGTTTGCCTGTAATTTTTTGCAAGTCTATTTTGCTGGTAAGTGCTGGCGATAAATAAAGTGCTTCATAAGTAATTTCATTTCTACTCAATAGCGTTGCTTGCGAAGAACGTCCTGCATTGATTTCAATTTTGGTCAAATTCAGATTGTCAGGTAAAGGATTGCCGTAAGTTTTATTGCCTGTTCTTCCGTCATAGCTCAATATAAATGGGACGTTTCTGTTATTTAAGTCAAAAAGAGAAACAATAAAATTGTCAAACTCAATATTACCTGCATAATTAAAACCACCATTTACACCTGTTCCTTGATAAGGCGGGTCCATATAAACTAAATCATTGTCTGTCGCAAGGTCAAGAATGGTTTGATAGTCTTGCGAATAGCATTCTGTCTTTCCTTTTAAAAGTTGGGAAACTCTCAAAATATCGTCACGCATCATTTGAGGATTTCTTCCCAAACGTCTTTTGTCGGGGCTTTGGTTAAATTGTCCTTGTGTGTTATAGCGAACAGCCGCTTTTACACATTTAGCCAAAAGAAATAAAAGATATTCAGGCTGCTTCGTATCATTGAAGCGTTCACGAATTTGATAATAATATTCTTCTTCATTTCCGTGTTGTCCATGCCAAATGTCGTGGTAGTGCTTGATGATTGATTTCGGGTTTTCAATGATGGTTTTCCAAAGATTGATAAGAGGTTCGTTAATGTCATTGATTACAAAACGATTGGCTTTGAAATAGAAAGCCGAAGCAATTGTCATAGCTGCTGAACCTGCAAACGGCTCAACCAACCTGTCAAAGTTGTCAGGAAAGAAACGTAATATTTGGTCAGCAAGGTTTCTCTTACTTCCCTGATATGGTATAGGATGTGGTAATTTCATCTCTTGCTTTCTGTCAATTGTTATTTGTCAAATTTAGCATTTTTGTCCAACCGTTGAAGTCAGCACGATGGTCGGGTACAATTACCGCCAACAAAATTTTTCCCGCAATATTGAGTATATCCTAATTTAAAAGCTATATTTGTTGCGTGATAACCTGAATAAACTTAATATACAGGGATTATTTTGAAAAGAAAATATCTTGTTGAAAAATATTTTAAACTTTTACATATAAAAAATTACTCTCCAAGGACTGAGAAATCATACCTGCGCCATCTATCTTTATTCCTGGATTTTATTAAAAAACACAAAATATCTGAAGTTAATTCAAAAATTTTAATCACTTATTTTGATTATCTGAAAACAGATAAGAACTTTTCGTACTCATCAATGAAACAAGCATTAGCTGCTATTCGTTTTCTTTATTTGGAGGTACTTAGAAAAGAAGTAGATTTTAATTTTTTTGTAAAAATGAAAAAACCGAATAGTCTTCCCAATATTCTGACTGCCAGTGAAATAAAAAAAATTATTGAGTCTGTTGACAATTTAAAACATAGAACAATCCTTTCTACTATTTATTCTTGCGGCTTGCGGGTTTCCGAACTTATTAATCTGAAGATATGTGATGTAAATTCATCCTCAATGACAATAAAAATTGAACAATCAAAAGGCAAAAGCGATAGGTATGTCATGCTTTCTGAAAAACTTTTGATATTACTACGAGCTTATTTCAAAGAATATACTCCTGATCTATATTTATTTAAGGGGCAGAATGGAGGGAAGTATTCGGCAAGAAGCGTTCAGGAAATATTTAATAAGGCTGTTAGAAAAGCCAAAATTTCTAAAAAAGTTAGTGTACATACTTTACGTCATAGCTTTGCTTCACATTTACTCGATGCCGGCACAGATATACGTTTTATTCAGGAGCTTTTAGGACATAAGCACTTATCTACAACCCAGATTTATACACATATCAACCCCGTTTCAGTAAAGAAAATAAAAAGCCCTTTCGATTCTTTGTAGTTTGACTTTACCTCCCAAACCTCAACGCACCCAATATCTTCTCCAATCTTTCATCTTTACTTTTTATGGAAACATTATAGTTGCTGAACTCTCTGCGCAGAGGGTAATTTTTTCTTAACAGATCAAAGTGGTGGGGGCGTTCTGCTGCAGGCAGGTTAATTAATTTTCTCATATCTGAATCATCCCTGCCCATATCATAAATTGTGTTAAATATTTTTGCGGAATCTTCTGTAATGTTTCCTGAGTTGTTAATTTCTATTCTGCTGCTGCTTACTTCCGGTAAATGCGGATGCCATTTTTTTTCTTCACCGAGAAAATTGCAAAGTGCATCATAAATTATTTTTGTGCCGTTTACTTTTCCTTCAAGTGAGTAGCCGGCAATGTGCGGAGTTGCAATTTCTGTCTGCTTTAAAAGTTCAATACTTATATCAGGCTCATTCTCCCATACATCAAGTGCGGTGTGCACATTATTGGTTCTTAAAAATTTTATTAAATCAGAATTGTTTATCACCTGTCCGCGTGCAGCATTTATTAATATTGCATCATCTTTTATTAAACGGAGATTGGATTCATTAAGTAAATAAACTGTTTTATCATCTCCATCTAAATTTAAAGGAACATGAATAGTAATTACATCAGCGGTTAATGCTTCTTTTAATGAAACAAAATCATTGCTTCCTGTTTCTCTTTGCAGCGGAGGATCATTTTTCAAAACATTCATGCCAAAACTTTCTGCAATACGTACAATCCTGCTGCCGATGTTTCCAGTTCCGATAACGCCGATTGTTTTTCCTTCAAGATCTGTAAAATGCTGAACAGCTAATTTTGTTACTGCGGTAAAAACATATTCAGCAACTGCATCAGAGTTGCATCCTTTTGCATCTGTAAAAGTTATTCCTTTCTGTTTCAGATAATCCAGATCAATATGATCAGTACCGATTGTAGCTGTTCCAACAAAACGAACCGGAGTTGAATCAAGCAAATCCTTATTTACCCTTGTAATTGATCTGACGATGAGTATATCAGCATCTTTTAAAATTTGCGGGGTAATTTTTCTTCCGTGGACAAGTTCAACATTGCCGAATTGTGAAAATGCTTCCTGCGCGAAAGATATGTTTTCATCTGCTATTATCTTCAATTTTTGTTTCCTTTTCTGCTAAAGCAGCAGTGTAATTAGAATTACACAATGCCTCACCAGGTTGTTTTTTCAGTGATTAAAAACTATTTTAGGACGCCTTTCAAAAAAACATTTAAAAATATGTAAAAATTTTAAAATCCTTTCTTTACTCAGGAGAACCTTAAATGCTAAGCCAATTGCTTAAACCGGAAATAACATCGTTGATAGAAGAGCGGAAGCTTAGCACATTAAAGGAAATTCTGAATGACTGGTCTCCCGCCGATATTGCAGAACTTATAACCGATCTTCCTGAAAATGAGCAGGTAATAATTTTTCGTATTCTTCCCCCCGATCTTGCAACAGAAACTTTTGAATATCTTGAATTCGAATCCCAGAATTTTCTTTTAAAAGCAATGGGGAAAGAAGAAGTTGCATCAATACTGAATGAAATGTCTCCCGATGACCGTACAGCCTTGCTTGAGGAACTTCCGGGTTCTGCTGCTAAGCAATTATTAATGCTATTATCTGCTGAAGAAAGAAAGATTGCTCAATCGCTGCTTGGCTATCCTGAAAACAGTGTTGGGCGTCTGATGACTCCAAACTACCTTGCTGTAAGACCTGAATGGACGATTGAAGAAACATTAAAATATATCCGTGAAAATGGTGAAGATAGTGAAACGCTTAATATAATTTATGTTGTTGATGCAAAAGGAAAATTAATAGATGATATAAGAATAAGAGATGTTCTGCTTTCACAGCTCCACAGCCGCGTGATTGATTTGATGGATGAGAATTTTATTTCGCTGCAGGTTACAGATGATCAGGAAACAGCAGTAGATGTTTTTAAAAGATATGACAGAATCGCTCTTCCTGTTGTTGATGCATTCGGCGTTCTGATTGGAATTGTAACGGTTGATGACGTGTTAGACGTTGCAGAAGAAGAGGCAACCGAAGACATCCACAAACTTGGCGGTATGGAAGCTTTGGAAGAACCTTACGCAACGATGCCTTTCTTTGCAATGATTAAAAAGCGTGTTGTATGGTTAACTGTTCTTTTTGTTGGAGAAATGCTTACTGCTTCTGCAATGGGTTTTTTTGAAGAAGAAATTGCAAAAGCATGGATACTAACTTTATTTGTACCGTTAATTATTTCTTCGGGTGGAAATTCAGGTTCACAGGCAGCAACATTGGTTATAAGAGCTTTGGCACTTGGTGAAATTTCTTTGAAAGATTGGTGGGTTATTATGCGCAGAGAAGTTTTATCAGGATTGATGTTCGGCGTTATTTTAGGAGTAATAGGATTTTTAAGAATATTACTCTGGTCATCATTCTCAACAATTTATGGTGAGCACTGGCTTCTTATAGCGCTGACAGTTTCGTTTTCATTATTAGGTGTTGTTTTATGGGGAACAGTATCAGGATCAATGCTTCCGTTCATTTTGAAGAAACTTGGTCTTGATCCAGCAACCTCCTCCGCACCATTTGTGGCTACACTTGTAGATGTAATCGGATTGTTAATTTATTTCAGTGTGGCTGTTCTGCTTTTAAGCGGAACTTTGTTGTGAAAATTTTATCACCTAAATCACAGTAATTTTTTGAAACAGCAATATTAATTTTAGATGTGCTGGTTTTCACGTATCAGGAAAAGAGAATATATAATTTTGGATTCCCGCTGGTAAAAAAAATTTTCCCGCTGATTACCAGGTGAAATCAACTTAAATAAACAAAAGGAGTTAAAGAGGTAATGGAATTATTACACAAGATCAAAAACAAGTCCGCAACTGTTGGTATTATTGGCCTGGGATATGTTGGCTTGCCGCTTGGATTGGAATTTGCACATAAAGGCTTTAATGTAATCGGCTTTGATGTTGATGAGAGAAAAATTCCGATTCTTAATTCAGGCAAAGGATACATAAAACACATAGATGAAGCACGCATTAAATCAGCAGTTGACAGCGGAAGATTTCAGGCTACTTCTGATTTTTCCAAACTTCCCGAAGCGGATGCAATTATTATTTGTGTTCCTACTCCTTTGAATGAACACCGCGAACCAGAAATGTTTTACATTGAACAAACTGCTGAAATTATCTCTAAGCATTTGAGAAAAGGACAGTTGATTTCGCTTGAATCAACTACATTTCCCGGAACAACAGAAGAGGTTTTGCTTCCATTGTTTCAAAATGCACCTTCAATACAAGCAAAGTTAAAGAGGGAATATGCGGGAGTTGAATCAGATCCGATTTTTGAAACAGAAACATCAGTTAATGGCGCTTCATTTAAAGTTGGTGAGGATTTTTATCTTGCTTTTTCACCTGAAAGAGAAGACCCGAATAATCCAACATATAACACTGCAACAATTCCCAAAGTTGTTGGCGGCGTAACTCCTGCCTGCCTTGAATTAGCATTAGCACTTTATGATAATGTAGTTGTTAAAACAGTTCCGGTAAGTTCCACACGCGCAGCAGAGGCAACAAAATTAACGGAGAACATCTACCGCTCAGTTAATATTGCTCTGGTTAATGAATTGAAAATGGTTTTCAGCAGAATGGGAATTGATGTTTGGGAAGTAATTGAAGCGGCTGCAACAAAACCATTTGGTTTTCATCCTTTCTATCCCGGACCCGGATTGGGCGGACATTGTATTCCCATCGATCCTTTCTATCTCACCTGGAAAGCACGTGAGTATGAAATGCATACAAGGTTTATTGAACTTGCCGGGGAAATAAATACTCACATGCCGTATTATGTAATTGAAAGAGCGATTGAATCATTAAACGAACATAAGAAAGCCTTGAAAGGTTCAAAGGTTTTAATTCTTGGCGCAGCTTATAAGAAAAATATTGATGATATGCGTGAATCACCTTCATTAAGATTAATTGAACTATTTAGAGAAAAAGGCGCTGAAGTATCTTACCATGATCCTTACGTACCAAAACTGCCTAAAACAAGAAAATATCATTTTGATATGCAATCAGTTGAACTTACTCCGGAGACAGTTTCGGAATATGATCTGATTGTTTTAAGTACAGATCACGATGATTTTGATTATAACATGATTCACGAGAATGCTCAATTAATTCTTGATACGAGAAACGCATTTGAAAAGAAAATTCATACAACTGAAAGAGTTGTAAAAGCTTAACAGAGCCTGTAAAAAAGTGTGCTGTAGGGAATTCGCATGCGAATTCCCTACGGCTATCCTCACCCCGGCTCTCTCCTTTTAAAGGAGAGGGAGTTTCATTATTCCCTTAGCATTTTCACAGCCGTAATTTCAGTTCAATAGAGTTGATCCGGGGAAATATTTTAATAGTCTCCCACTTAATTTTTCCCCTTTGGCAGTTCTGAAGTCCAAAGCCGGAGCTCTGAGGTTCGAAGCCGGGGTTCTGAGGCCCGAAACCGGGGTTCTGAGGTTCGAAGCCGGGGTTCTGAGGTCCGAAACCGGGGTTCTGAGGTTCGAAGCCGGGGTTCCGAAGTCCGAAGCCGGGGTTCTGAAGTGCGAAGCCGGAGTTCTGAAGTCCGAAGCCGGGGTTCTGAGGTTCGAAGCCGGGGTTCTGAAGTCCGAAGCCGGGGTTCTGAAGTACCCCCCACCACTTGTTTTGTGCTGTTTTGGCAATTTGGGCTCTGTGTTCCCCGTATTGGAGGCGGGAGCCTTATTAATTATTTACTCCTAAC
>JBIQJD010000012.1:0-105153 GCA_044507695.1 Ignavibacteriales bacterium
ATTTTGTTCCTGAAAGAGACTTTGAGTTGATGTACTGTATGATTGCGGCAATTCTATATTCCGGAGCGGGAGGCGGGCAGTATATTCGCTTTCAACATTTTCATATTTATTAAAATAATCCTGAACGATTATTTCTTCCAACTCGCTTGAAAGCACATTAAGTATTATTTCCGGTAAAAATTTCTTTTCACCTTCAGATAATTCAACTGTTAATCTTACAGGTGCATATCCCATTAATGAAAATTGAACTTCGTGAATTCCTGGCTGCAGATTCCTAATTTCATAATTTCCATTTTTATCAGTAATGTCTCCAATCGTTGTTCCTAATATCGTAACATTCACAAGTTCTGCCGGCAAGCCTGTATCTAATTTAACTTGTCCGCGTATGCTGCATTTCTGATTTTGTGCTGTTATAAGAGTGTTATAAAGAAATAAAATTAGCAGTAGATAAAACTTCATAAAAATTGTTATTGCTCTCCATAGTTGGGTGATTTTTTATTCTGATTAATTGCTGACAAAGTAGTTGTTAATATTAAGAAAACCAGGGATTATAAAAGATAATTCTATTATGGTTAAATAATTTGATATTCATCACAAATACAGGTTTTAGTTTGAGTAAAGCTTCTGCTGTGTCTACTTCATCTGATTAATTTTCTGCTGCTCAATCACACTGTGCCTGATATCATTCAATCTTATTTAAAAAAATGGAAATTTTTGTAGCGTGAAAGTGAAAAGGTTTTTGATATTTTTTAATAATCTACAGATGTTTTATGGAATCAATTTATGATTACAATGTAACCGATCTGGAACTTGAGTATCTCTTCGTAAAGCACAAAAACAGGGAAGAATACGAAAAATTCACCAAGAATCATTCGCGCTATGCAGATTTATATCTTCTGTTTAATTTGCGAGGGAATGGCGCTAAAGCAAAGCTATACCTAAACAAGGTTGTAAATCCGGATATTTAAAAAGCACAATATTCAACGTGAATCATGCTGATGCAAAATCTCAACATAAGATGTGCGATGTTGAATTTTTAATCACCGGTTTGATTTATCTATCGGCATAATAGTTGAATGAAGATAAATGTTGTTGACCCCAAAATAAAAACGCCGGATGAAAAAGCATGGGATAATAATCCCGGAGGGTGCTTTTCCATTCCGGCTGTTCTTTTTTAAATTAAGCTAACAATTTTTCAGGTTCAAGATTTTCGGCTTCTATATCTTTAAAATATTTTACTGTTCCAACTTTCAATTCATATGTAGAAGCATCATCACACACAATAATTCCCCTGGGATGAAGCTGCAAAGCACTTACAGTCCACATGTGATTTACCCCTTCTTCAACCACCTTGCTGAGCGCCCTTGCTTTGTTATGTCCGCTTATTAAAATCATAACTTCTTCTGCATCAAGAACGGTTTTTACACCAACTGTTAATGCAGTTTTAGGAACTTTATTAATATCATTATCAAAAAATCTGGAATTGGCAATAATTGTATCCATGGTTAAAGTTTTTACTCTTGTAAGCGAGCCGAGGGAAGAAGCCGGTTCATTAAATGCGATGTGTCCATCAGGGCCAATTCCTCCAATAAATAAATGAATACCGCCTGAAGCTTTAATCTTCTTCTCATAATCTTCACATTCTTTCTCCAGATTCTCAGCATTACCATTAAGTATGTTCACATGGTTTTTATCAATATCTATGTGATTAAAAAATTTATTGAACATAAATGAATGATAACTTTGCGGATGATTTTCAGGCAGTCCAACATATTCATCCATGTTAAAAGTCGTTACGTATTTAAAAGAAATAATTCCTCTTTTATTAAGATTGATGAGTTCTTTGTACATTCCAAGCGGTGATGAACCGGTTGGCAATCCAAGAACAAATCTTTTTTCTGCGGTAGGATTAAATTCACGGATTCGTGAGGCTACATGATAAGCCGCCCATTTTGCTACCATATCATAAGTGGGCTGAATAATTAAACGCATATTTTCTCCGAATACTAAAAATTGTGATCATAAAAATAACTTAATTATTCCTCAGAAACATATTCACAACCCTCCGGAATCTCCGGCTTAACTATCAATACATCTTCTTTTAAAAGCGCAACCTTGCCGGGTTCCATTCCTTTCTTTTTAACAACATATTTTTTAAAGGTGTATGAAACCGGAGCCATTCCCGCTGTTTTTGCTTTGCTGTGATACGCTGTAATTGCAGCAGCTTTTTTCAATACATCTTTCGGTACTGCTTCTTTGGGATTTTCTGATTTAAGAACAGTGTGAGAACCGGAAACACTTCTTGCATGAAACCAGAAATCATTCTGGCGTGCAAATTTTGTTGTAAGCAGATCATTATTTCTGCTGTCTTTCCCAACGTACAGCCTGTATTTTCCATTTATAATATACTGTTTGAATTTACTGCTCAAATCGTTTTCAGAGCCTTGCTTTGATGCTTCATTTTTAATTTTTAATTCTTTCATAATTAGCATTAATTTTTCATTTGAATCAATTGTCTTCAGTTCAGTTTGTATTCTGTTTAGTTTATCATATTCTTTCTTTACTGAATCAAATAACTGGATTGATTTTTCAAAATTGGTTCTTTCATTTTTAGATTTATCAAAATACATCTCAACATTTTTTTGTGGAGATAATTTGGGATCAAGTTTAACTTTAATTTGCGTACCCGGATTCAGCATATCTTCTAACTCAATCTCAGACATGCCTTTATATAATTTATTCAGATTTATCAGCAGAAGTTCAGCAATACTTTTGTATTCAGTTTCCCGGCTTCCTTTGTTTATACGCGCTTTGAGATTATTCAGCTTTTCAACAATTTTTTTTAATTCACGATCAAGATGTTTTTGGATAATTTTTTCTTTTGAGAAAGACGATTGAATGCTGAATTTTTTAGAGATAAAAAAGTTTACAGCTCTAATTAATGAATCAAATACTTCGCGCTTTGTAAAAGAAAAACTCCGGAAAGTTTTAACAGCCAGGTTAACAGTTGATTCATCTTCATTTATTAAAACAACTGGAGATTCTAAATTAATTTCATTTAAAATCTTTTTCAGTGCTTCAATCTTTTGTGGAATTGATTCTTCTGCAACTCTGGTTTCAACTTCTTTCAGAATTTCTTTTCCTATAAAGGGATAAGAGTTTTTTATTCCGGATTTGAAATCTGAATAATCAATCTTGATTTCAGGAATATTAAAATGATGAATGAAATTTATTTTAGTTATTTCATCAATCAGCAAATCATTTTCTTCATCGGATATTTTTTTGAAAGGTATTATTTTGTCCTCATCAATCAAAAAAACATTTGTGTACTTTCCTCTTATTGTAAAATAAAGTGTTTTAGTTGAAAGATTTAGCTTTAACACTCTGTCATTATCTGCAATCTCGAATGAAACAAATTCAGCAGGTAAGTATTCACTGAAAAAATCAACAGTATTCTTTTTTGCCCGGTGAACATTCTGCCGCAGATTTATATATGGAAATCCGGGATTAACAGATATTTCAATAAACTTTTCATCATCATTTCTTTTAAAGCAAAAAATAATTTTATCTTTTTCCTGGCTGTAAGCTTCCGTAATTCTGAAGCCATCTAATTCTTCATTTGCTTCAAGAATAATCCTGTTCAGTATGAAATAATTTTTAATCATCAATATTTAAAATAAAAAAGGCTGCCGCAGAAAAATAACTTTACAGGACAGCCTCAAGATAGAATTTCTTATTGTACGCCGTGCATCATTTTTTTCAATAAACCGGATAATAAAAATAATATAACTGATGCGGCGGCTGCCATAATAACAAATATCATGAAGAATGATTGGAAATTATCAATTGTAATTCCAAATAACGAAGCAAACTCAGCTCTATCGGGAGAAGGATAGAGTGTGCTCAACATTCCTGCAAGCCAGTTTGCAGCAGCGTTTGCAAGAAACCAAACACCCATCAGCAGTGATGCGAATTTTAATGGAGCCAGTTTTGATACCATTGATAATCCGATTGGAGATAAACAAAGCTCACCAAATGTGTGAAGCACATATGCGCCAACAAGCCACCATGGTGATACAACTGCACCGCCATCAACAAAGTTTGCTGCAGGAACGAGAAGCAAAAATCCTAAAGACAATAGAAATAAACCCATTGCCATTTTAGTTGGTGAAGCTGGTTCAGCATTTCTGCTGCCGAGTTTTGTCCACAGCACTGCAAACAACGGAGCAAAAACAACAATAGCAACAGCATTAATTGATTGGAAAAAGCTTGCGGGTATATCCCAATCAAACCAGCTTAAATATCTATCAGTTTTTTGTTCAGCAAAAAATGTTAGTGAAACTCCTGCCTGCTCAAATGCTGCCCAGAAGAAAATAACAAAGAATGAGAGAATAAAAATAACAGCTATACGTTCTCTGTCGATTTTTGAAAGAGGTTGATTTTTAAGTTTTTCTTTTTCTTCAACAGATAATTTTTTAGGCTGTGTTCCAACAGGCTCACCATCGGGTGTAACAAGATGTTTGCTTTTAAAGATGCTGAAAATGATTAAACCTATTACCATTCCAATGCCGGCTGCAAGAAATCCGTATTTAAAATCAGCGGGATTTCCGGTATCTCCAAATCCGCCTGCAACAAGAGGTGCTAAAAACGCGCCAAGATTTATTCCCATATAAAATATGGTAAATGCTGAATCTCTTCTTCTATCGCCGGCAGGATAAAGTGATCCAACCATAGATGAAATGTTGGGTTTGAAGAAACCGTTTCCTATAATCAAAAAGAATAAGCCAAGTATAAATGCAATCTGCTGGGGATTTAAAAGAATTGCCGAATAAGCTTTATCTGTTATTGATGAATCATATAAAAATCCGGAGAAGGTAAGAATGAATTGTCCGATTGCCATCAAGACGGCACCGAAAATAATTGAACGCCTGTTGCCCCAGAATCTATCTGCAATATATCCGCCGAGAAGGGGAGTAAGATAAACCAAGCCGGTGTAGTAACCATAAATTGATGAAGCAAAAGCTTCTGTATATAAAAGTGCCTTTATCATGTATAGTGATAGAATGGCACGCATCCCATAATAGCTAAAACGTTCCCACATTTCAGTAAAAAATAAAACATATAAACCTTTTGGATGCTGTTTGAACATTTAGAACCTCTTATATTTTTATTTTGATTGAGAGAATGGTTGATTTACGGCAAGAATTATTATGCATATTTTGTTCTGTACAATACAAGTATCATTTTGGGTAAAACAATATATATGAAATTTATTTTTTTTCATAATGATAAGTTTAATTTAAGCTCTGTAAACGGGTATGATCTTAAATTACTTTAGTAAAAAAGGAGAATCAAATAAATCATATTTTATTAGTTTAACGTTGTTTGTATAAAAAAGCGCCTATTGATATATTTGATCAATGAAAAAAATTTTTCAAAACTCTGTTGTAAAGAAATTATTACTGATATTTATAAGCATTGTGGTATTCATAATACTACTAGATAATATCATAATGCCCTGGTATGTAAGCTCACCTGAAGCTGTAGTTCCTAATCTTATAGGAATGAAGGAAGCCCACGCAATTGAAAAACTTGAATCACTTAATCTTGAGCCAATAGTAAGTGATACAACGTATGATGAAAATTATCCCAAAGGAACAATCGTTCTTCAAAAACCTGAACCAGGTGAGGTTGTTAAAGAGGACAGAAATATTTATTTGTTTATAAGCGGCGGTGAGCCTGTGGTGCGCGTTCCGCAGTTAAAAGGAAGATCAATTCGTGATGCAAAATTTACGCTGGAACGGCTTGGTTTAAAATTGGGTAATATTGATGAAGTGCCATCTCAAAATCCGCAGAATATGATTTTTGATCAGCAGTATGCTGAAGGTACACCACTTAAAAAAGGTGAAAGTGTAGGAATTTCTGTAAGCATCGGAATGGGAGATGAAGGCACAATTATAGTTCCTGATTTAATTGGAAAATCACTTGCTGAAGCAGAAAAAGTTCTTGCAGACAGCAGTTTAAAAGTTGGAAAGATTAATTATCAAAGATCATTTTCACTTCTGCCCAATACAGTACTTGATCAATATCCAAGCAAAGGAAACAAGGTTAACAATGGAGACCGTATAGATTTGTTCGTAACCAAAGCCGCTGAACCTGGCGAATCGGAAGTAGAGGAGTAATGGCAATATTAGCGCCTTCAATATTGTCTTCGGATTTTTCAAATATTTCACAACAGATAAGACTTGTTGAAATAGGCGGTGCAGATTGGATTCACTGTGATGTGATGGATGGACATTTCGTACCCAATCTTACTTTCGGTCCTTTGATTGTTGAAGCAGCAAAAAAAGTTACGCGTCTTCCGCTTGATGTTCATTTAATGATTGAGAAACCGGACAATTTTCTTGAAGCATTTGCGGAAGCCGGTGCAAACCATTTAACTGTTCACTATGAAGCAGTTACACATCTTAACCGCACAATTAACAGAATTAAAGAACTTGGTATGAAAGCCGGTGTTGCAATTAATCCATCTACACCTGTGCATCTGCTTGAGTATGCTGCTGAGTATATTGATTTATTATTAATCATGTCTGTTAATCCCGGCTTTGGCGGACAATCATTCATTTCAAATTCTCTGCGTAAAATAAAAGAAGCAGTTGAACTCCGTAAAAAGTTTAACGCTGATTTTATAATTGAAATTGACGGCGGAGTTTCTGCAAATAATATTGCAAGCATTTTGAAAAGCGGCTGTGATGCATTTGTAGCCGGTTCTTCAATATTTAATAATGATAACATTTCTGCGGCTGCAATGGAATTAAAAAATATTATTAAGTAAAAAATGTGGGATATGTCTTTAAAAAAGATTTGTTTATTGATGATATTATTTGTGCCTTTATTATTCTTCCAAGCGTCATCACAAACAAAAATTAATAGAATTGAAAAGTTAAACAATAGAAATATTATAACTTCAGAAATTGAACCCGGCATTTTAAAACTAAAATACCCGAATGGAAAAATTATATACAAAAATATAAATGAATTCCCGCTGCAAAAAAGCGCATCTCAAATACCAACAACAACAATTGATTTAAGAACTATTGATACTTCGCTCTATTCAAATAAATATACTTTCTGGCAGAATGTTATAGCCAGCAATGGTATAGGAGAGACCATACTTGCATCAGATATGAATAATAATGGTTTGGCAGAGTTATATGGTTATTACAAAGATTATCAGACTTCCTGGGATACATTGCCATTTATAATGTATGAATTTAATGAGACTAAGAATAAATTTGAAATAAAACACAGATATGCCGATAGCATAAGAAAAGCAGGAACAGTCTATGATATAGATTTGGATGGGCAGGATGAATTGTTTCTCTTAAGTTATGGCGGAGTAGCGGGTGTGGTATATAAAAAAGATACCGATACTTCTTTAGCAACAACACTTGATTTTTCATACTACCGCGGGAACCAAATAAATAACCCAACCTTTGGTGATTTTGATAAAGATAGTAATACGGATTTAGTTTTTTATCCGGTCGGCGAATTATCAACAATTATCCTGAAATATAACTCAGCAATTAATAATTTCGATTCCGTTTACCGATTTGATCATAATTAAATAGATGCTGCAGGTTATGCAATCGGAGATTTTGATTTGGATAATAAAACAGATATAGTATTGGGAACGATAAGCGGGAAAGTTCATGTAATAGAATGCGAAGTAATTAGTAGCTATTCAAAGGTCTGGTCTGGAGTCGTTGAAACAAGAAATGCTTATTATCCCTTTACAACTAAAGACATTGATAATAATGGAAAGCCGGAATTTTGGATTATGGGAGATTCATTTTATAATGATCTGCCTGTTACCAGAATAACTTCATTTGAAGCACAAGGTGATAATCCTTATGAAGCAATCCACCAAATAGATTTGGTTGGTATATTTTTATTATTTGCAGGCGATGCATTTGCAAAAGATTTTAACGGGGATGGCATTGAAGAATTATTTATTTGTATAGATCAGCATGTGATAATTTTAGAGTTTAACGGTAAAAAGGAGCATCATGATTATAATATTTATTACTTAAAAAGAAATGAACTGGCGGATTCAAACAGTGTTTATTACGGCGCCACAGCTTATGATTTAACTAATGATGAGTAAATGAAATATTAATAAGCTTAGATGATGATCCCCCACAACTTGAATATATTAAACGATATACAAAAATTTATAAAATAAATTCTGCTACATCAATTGAGGAAGTCATACAAATTGAGAAGAGTCAAACACAGTTTAAACTCTTTCCAAATCCATTTAATACATCTACTACAATTGAATTTAACATCCCGAATTCAGGTTTTTGTATTATAAAATTATATGATATTCTTGGAAATGAAATAAAAACGTTATTAGCTGAAGAACTTACAGCCGGGAAATATAATATTAATTGGAATGCCGCAGATATTACAAGTGGAATATATTATCTCCAGCTTCAGACAAATGAATTTATAAAAAGAGCCAAGGCTGTATTACTTAAATAAAATAAAGATATTATCTCCCAAAAACCTTAAACCATCCAAATAAATTTTTTAAACTTTTCTACTTTTTCAGCAAAAATGCTGAACAATATGTATTTTTACCGCTAATTAATTGATTTTCTTATGTATGAATAATCAAATTTCAATTATCAAAAGGATCAACTAAATGAAACTTGCTCTTGTTGGCGGAACTCTTATTACTCCATTCCGCATTATTAAAAACGGCGTAATAGTTATTGATAAAGATAAAATTTATGAAATCGGCAGATCAGCGGATGTTAAATTTCCTGATGATTGTAAAGTAATTGATGTAAGCGGAAAAATAATCAGTCCCGGTTTTGTTGATTTATTAGTTCATGGCGGCGGCGGCTATGGCTTTGCAGATGATAACGAAGAAAGTATTGAAAAAGTCAGCAGATATTTTTTAGAGCACGGCTCCACAACTGTTCTTGCTTCCTTGTTTGCAAAACCGGAAGAATTGCTTTTAAAAGATCTTAGAAGATTATCAGATTATATTGATGTAAATCCGCAATCAAATATCCGCGGAATCCACATGGAAGGTCCTTATCTTAATAAGGAATTAAAAGGCGCGATGAATGAAAATTATTTATGGAAGCCGAGCGTTGAATCATGGAAAAAAATGTGGGAAGCTTCAAAAGGAAAAATAAAAATAATGACAATCGCTCCCGAACTGCCGGGCGCAATTGAAGTTTTACGCGAAGCCGCACAGGACGGCGTTGTGCTTTCAATCGGTCACTCAATGGCATCTTACGCTGAAATTGAAGTTGCAATTGATAACGGAGCCGCACATATCACTCACATTTTTAATGCAATGAGACCATTCCACCACAGGAACCCGGGAGTAATTCTTGGTGCTCTTCTCCGCAATGAATTAAAAGTAGAATTAATTGCAGATACACTTCACGTTCATCCTGCCGTTATGGAATTTGTATTAAAGCTTAAAGGCGCAAGCGGAATTATTCTTGTTTCGGATTCAATACGCGCGGGTGGAATGCACGAAGGTGAATATGAGTTTGCAGATCAAAAAGTATACATGAAAGACAAGAGAGCATATCTTGAAGACGGAACTCTTGCCGGCAGCACCTTAACTTTGAATGTTGCAGTTAAAAATATGGTTGAAACCGCTAATGCAAAAATTACAGATGCAATTAGAATGGCATCATTAAACGGCGCAAAGGTTATAAACTTAGAAAACAAAAAGGGAATTCTTGCCGCAGGTAAAGACGCTGATCTTGTAGTTCTTAATGAAGATTACAGTGTTGATATGACTATAATCGGCGGAAAGATTGGTTTTCAAAAAACTGATAAATAAAAATTTATTTAAAAATTTAATATTAAAAGCGTGCATTAAAATTGCACGCTTTTTTTTATTCCGTATTGAAATTTACAGTTGAACAATTAAACAAAAAATTTTCAAATAAATTTATTAAATTGAAATTGTTTAATTAACTTCTTAAGGCAGCAACAAATACCGGAATCTGCTTGATCATTCAAATCTTAAATTTATCTTTCAACGAAGTTTTTAAAACGTACAGCGGAATCTATAAGATTTTCAGGGATGTTTATCAGAAAGGTTTAATATCTCTTGAGATAAGAGATATTCCTGCAAACCTGGCTGAGACAGTTCAAAAAATTGTTTTAAAAGAAAAACAAATCTGCTATAAATTAAAATCTCCCGGAAAGAAAGAATTAAATTTATTTGTTCCCGGTTCTATCTGGGATTTTAAGGAATTATCAAGAAAAATCCTGGCTTCCGGAAATGAAGATCTTGGCTATAAAATAATTAATGTTATTAAGAATTATGAAGAGTATGATACAAGATCTTTTTTTGCAGGCAAGAAAGAATTTCCGCTAAACAAAGTTTATGTTATGGGGATTTTAAATGTTACACCAGATTCATTTTCTGATGGCGGAAAATTCATTAATACAAATGATGCAGTAGATCATGCCGTAAAAATGATAGAGCAGGGAGCTGATATAATTGATATTGGCGGAGAATCTACGCGCCCCGGCGCACAAAGCATCTCTGCTGAAGAAGAGATTGAAAGAATTCTTCCGGTAATTGAAGATGTATTACGCTTAAAAAAAGATACTATAATTTCTGTTGATACAACAAAATCAAAAGTTGCTGAAGCCGCACTTACAGCAGGCGCTGTAATATTAAATGATATAAGCGGTGGAAATTTTGATCCGGCAATTCTTGATGTAGTAAAAAAATACGGTGCATCATTTATTGCAATGCACATTAAAGGAACTCCTGTTGATATGCAGAAAAACCCTCAATATGAAAATCTGATCAGCGAAGTTTATGATTTCCTTTTTAACTCAACTCTAAAAGCGGCACGTAAGGGAATTAAAAATATAATTGTTGATCCGGGTATTGGATTTGGAAAAACTATTGAGCATAACTTTGAATTAATAAAAAGATTGGAAGATTTTAAAAGCCTGGGATTTCCAATAATGATAGGTGTTTCCCGGAAATCTTTTCTTGGGAAATCGCTTAACGTTAATGTGAATGAACTTGATACTGCAACTTCTATAATGGAATCTGTTTCTATTAAGAATGGCGCAAGATTTATAAGAACTCATAACGTTTTAAACGGAGTTCAAACCGCAAAATTATTAACCAATACAATCTAAATGTTTGATCTTTTTAAAATAGGATTTATCACAATTACTTTTACAGATGTAATAGACATTGTAATTGTTTCCTTTATTATCTATAAACTTTATACTATTCTGAAAGGAACAATTGCTGCGCAGATATTCATAGGATTGATGATAATTTTATTTTTATCTTTTGCCGCGCAGGCTGCAAATTTCCGCGCACTTAGCTGGCTGCTTAAACTGGTAACAGATATCTGGGTAATTGCTTTTGTAATATTATTCCAGCCGGAAATAAGAAGATTGCTTGTTATTGTAGCGCGCAATCCATTCTTTAAAATGTTCATGAAGTCAGAATCACCGCAGGTTGCAAATGAAATTACTGATGCAGCCTTTGAGCTTTCACAGCATCAGCACGGTGCTTTAATAATTTTGATCAAATCAACCGGAATCAGGGGCTACTCTGAAACAGGAGAGATACTTAATGCAAGATTAAGTAAGGATTTACTACGATCAATTTTCTTTCCGCGCTCTCCGCTTCATGATGGAGCCGTTATTGTAAAAGGAAATATTATTGAAGCGGCACGTGCAACGCTTCCTTTATCATCAACAACAATGGTTGAAGGTGAAACACTTGGTATGCGGCACCGTGCCGGATTGGGAATTTCTGAACAGGCTGATGTAATCAGCGTGATTGTTTCAGAAGAAACCGGAAGTATTTCTATTGCAGAACAGGGAATTCTTACAAAGGGGCTTTCTAAAGAAGCACTGAGAAGCAGATTATCAAGGGATGTTAAAACTACACAAGCTAAGGGATGGAAAGGAATTTTCGATCAATACTGGAAATACAAATAATGCAACTGTAATAAAAGCTTGATTCCACAGACATCATTCTATATCTCCGTTGTTTTAACTTAAAAATTTCATTAAAATCTTTCATACAATTCTTATATAAAATGAGGAGAATATATGAAGTTAAAGTATTTCGGCCATTCAGCATTCCAAATTACTACTGATAAAAACATTAAAATATTAATTGATCCATATTTAGACAGCAATTCAAATTCACCGGTAAAATCAGAAGATGTTGATGCAAATTATATTATTCTTTCTCATGCTCACGGAGATCATTTAGGAGATTCGTTTAAGATTGCTAAACGTACTAACCCGCTTTTCATTTGTGTTAATGAATTAGCAAACTATTGCGCATCAAAAGGTTTCCGCGCACATAATATGCACATTGGCGGTGGATACAATTTTGAATTCGGAAGAGTAAAATTTACAATTGCACATCATGGCTCTCAAACTCCTGATGGTCAATACGCAGGTGAACCGGCTGGAATAATATTATCGGCAGATGAAAAGGTAATTTACCACACCGGTGATACAGGGTTATTTTATGATATGAAATTAATAGGTGAGATGAACAATATTGATTATATGCTTCTTCCTATTGGTGATAATTTTACAATGGGAATAAATGATGCTGTACGTGCTGCTGAATTTGTAAAACCTGGAGTCGCTATTCCAATGCACTTTGATACTTTTGATGTAATTAAAGCTGATCCGGAGGAATTTAAAGAGAAAGTTGAAGCACTTGGAATAAAATGCAGGGTTATGAAATTCGGAGAAGAAATTGATCTTTAATTTCTTATTTATGAAAATAAAATCAGTTTAGCTATTTTTTGAAATTCTTTTATTAGTATCTTTCGGAATCAAATTCAGTCGTTCATCAACGGTAATTAATGGCAAAAGTTATTTCAATCGCTAATCAGAAGGGTGGTGTGGGTAAAACAACTACATCAATCAATCTTTCTTCTTCATTAGCGGCAGCAGAAAAGAAAACACTTTTAATTGATATTGATCCGCAGGCAAATTCATCATCCGGATTAAGCGTTACAAAACAAAGCCCTTCAGTTTATGAAGTGCTTATTGGCTCCGTAGATATTGCATCTGCTGCAGTAAATACTTATATGCCTCACCTTGATTTGCTTCCTTCAAATATCAATCTTGTTGGAGCAGAAATTGAAATGGTTGATATGCCCGAAAGGGAAAGGCTTTTGGATAACGCTCTTCAGGAAGCAAGAAAGTTTTATGATTATATTTTGATTGATTGTCCGCCTTCACTCGGACTTCTTACACTTAATTCATTAACAGCTTCAGATTCCGTTCTTATTCCTGTTCAATGTGAATACTTTGCGCTGGAAGGATTGGGACAACTACTCAATACAATCAATATTGTTAAACAGCATTTCAATAAAAATCTGAATATTGAAGGCGTACTTCTTACAATGTTTGATACGAGATTAAGACTTTCACACCAGGTTGCAGAAGAAGTTAAAAAATATTTTGGTGATAAAGTTTTCAATACAATCATTCACAGGAATGTAAGAATTTCGGAAGCGCCGAGTTACGGCAAGCCGGTTATTCTGTATGATGCTATATCTTCCGGTTCAAAAAATTATATGTCACTTGCATCTGAATTACTTGAAAGAAATGCATCAGAAAAAAAAATTGATAATATATGACCAAATTTAAACAAGGATTAGGAAGAGGATTAGACGCGTTAATTCATCAGAATTATGGTGATGAAGAAAAGAATGCGCCAAAAGATTATTCCGGTATAAAAAAGGATGATGGAAATACATACGATATTCTTGTTAAAATTCCGGTAGAAAATATTTCACCAAACCCATTTCAGCCAAGAATGCACTTTGAACCTGAAGCTCTTGAAGAGCTGAAGAAATCAATTCTGGCAAACGGACTCATTCAGCCGATTACTGTACGAAGAAATGGTGAAAACAGGTATCAGCTTATTTCCGGTGAAAGAAGATTAAAAGCATGCACGGATATTGGCTATAAAGAAATTCCCGCATACATTATAAAAGTTGAAACCGAAGAAGCAATGCTTGCAATGGCATTGATTGAAAATTTACAGCGGGAAAAACTCAACGCTATTGAAGTTGGATTAGCTTATAAAAGATTAATGGATGAATGTCATCTTACCCAGGAACAAATAGCAGATAAAGTTGGAAAAGACAGGTCGACAGTTGCAAATTCAATAAGGCTTTTAAAGCTTCCCCGGGAAATTCAGGAAGCTCTGATTAAGGATGATATTACTTCAGGCCATGCGCGTGCGTTGATCAATCTTCCAAATCCGCAGATGCAGCTTGATGCACTTAAAAAAATTATAGAAGGAAATTTATCTGTTAGAAAAGTTGAACAGCTTGTAAAAAAACTTCTTACTTCTCCTGATGAAAAAAAGCAGGTTTCGTTTTCTCATAAATCATCAATACAAACTGCAAACATTTCTGCTGTTGAAGATAAATTGAGAAAAATTTTTGGCACAAAGGTAATATGCAAACAGAAAAATGATGGTTCTGGTGAAATTATAATTGAATTCTATTCAGATATAGAACTCGAAAGACTTTTTGAGCTTTTTGAAATCATTGATAAATCATATCACTAAAATAATTTCTCTCGTACTGCTGCTGAATATTTTGCTTATTGCACAGCAGGATTCTACCGATCAAATAAAAAACGGCAGCTTTGAAAATTCACAGTCAAAAGATTCAATTTTTGTAATGACAAAATCACCATGGGGTGCTTTATTAAGAAGTGCTGTTGTTCCCGGCTGGGGACAAATCTATAACGAATCCTACTGGAAGGCTCCTGTAATCTGGGCTATTTCTGCCTGGCTTGTTTATAACTGGATTGATAATAATAATTTGTATAAGGATTTTGGGGATAGTTACGTTGTTAGTTTAGATCCGGATGACAGAAAATTGAGAAATTTTTATCGCGATCAGAGAGATCTTTTTTCTATCTATATTGGGATAACATATTTTTTAAACCTGGTTGATGCTTATGTTGATGCACATCTTTTTGATTTTACAGTAGAAGAAGATGGGATTACGGGTCAGCCGATGCTCGGGTTGCGTTTTAAATTTTAATATCCGGAAATAAAATGAAGAATGTAATCATCTGCAAACAATGTTCTGCTGAAAATCCGTTCTTCCGGCATATATGCAGAAATTGTAATTCATATCTTCGTGAGCGCGTTGTTAATATTGATCTCTGGCATATTCTTAGTTTATTGATTGAAAGTCCGGGCAAAGCTTTCCGGCAGATAATTTACTCTGAACATAAAAATTTTATTTTCCTGATTATTTTTTTAACATCAATTAAGCTAACAATTAATTCCAGCCTTATTGCTTCAGCTTTCGGGAATATTGATGCACTCAATAATTTCTTTCGTAATTACTTAATCATTGCCGCTGGATTTGGATCACTAATTTATCTTTCAGCATTTTTAATTTCAAAAACAACAAGAAAAGAAAATTCTTATACAAGAGTGAAAGATAATTTTGCTTTAATTGCTTATTCCTTTACACCGCATGTATTTGCATTGGTATTTCTTTTCCCCATAGAACTAATTGTCTATGGTGTTAATCTTTTTTCCTATGAGCCATCACCATTTCAATTGAAGGAAACGTTTGCGTATGCTTTATTGATTTTTGAACTGCTTATAATTCTTTGGGGATTTTTTCTCATTTACATGGGAATTTATACACAGACAAAAAATTTATTTTATTCTTTAATAGTAACATTTTTATTTAATACATTATTAATCATCGGATTAATTTTTATTTCAACCAACCTTATTTAATATTTGTAACCATGAATTTATTTGAAAAAGAAAAACAACTGTTTCTTCCAACCTACAGCCGTGTGCCATTAGATATTGATCACGGTGACGGTGTTCATCTTATTGATAAAGATGGTAACCGGTATCTTGATTTTTTCTCAGGACTTGCCGTTAACGCCTTAGGATATGCTCATCCGGCTATTGTTAATGCAGTAACAAAACAAGTTTCAAAATTTGCGCATCTCTCAAATAATTTTGTAACTGATATTCAGATCGAATTTACAGAACTTTTGTTAAAATATTCAGGAATGTCCAAAGCATTTCTTACAAACAGCGGTACAGAAGCGATTGAGGGTGCGATCAAATTAATTAGAAAAAAATATGGTCCGGATAAAATAATTTATTCACTTACCAATTCATTTCACGGCAGAACTTATGGAGCGGTTACATTAACCTGTAAAGAAAAATATCAACACGATTTTAAACCGCTGCTGCCAAATATTTCTTACATTAAATTTAATGATGTTACCGATCTGAAAAACAAAATAAATGAAAATACTGCTGCCATTTTTGTTGAGTTCATTCAGGGTGAAGGCGGAATAAATATTGTTTCTATGGAATTTGCTGCACAACTAAAAAGATTAAAAGAGCAATTTGATTTTGCTTTAGTTGCTGATGCAATTCAATGTGGAATAGGGCGAACCGGTAAACCGTTTTCTTTTAATTATTATGATATAGTTCCGGATATTGTTGTTGCTGCAAAAGCAATTGGCGGCGGCTTGCCGCTTGGCGCATTTCTCACATCAAAACCTTTTGATGATATTTTTACACCGGGTATTCATGGTACAACTTTCGGTGGAAATCCGGTAAGTTGTGCTGCTGGAGTTGTAGTTCTGAAGGAAATATTTGAAAATGGATTGATGGAGAAAACTGCAGAACTAGGTAGTTACTTTATAGATCAATTGAACGAATTGAAAAAAATGTTTCCTGAGGATATAAACGAAGTACGCGGTAAAGGTTTTATGATTGGTATTGAAATGAAATATGAATGTGCCAATTTTGTTGAGAAATTGCGGAATAGAAAAGTGCTGGTGAATTGCACAAATCAAAACGTGTTAAGATTACTGCCGCCGTTAATTTCAGAAAAAGAAGACATTGATTTCTTTCTTTATAACTTCCATGAAATTTTAAAATCAAAATGAACATTAAAACCGATGTACTCATAATCGGAAGCGGTATTGCCGGATTATTTGCTGCTTTAAATATTTCTGAGTATGCAGATGTGGTTCTTGTTACTAAAAAGGAAAAATCAGAATCCAATACAAATTATGCGCAGGGCGGCATTGCTTCTGTTCTTGATGAAACCGATTCTTTTGAAAAACATATTGAAGATACATTGATTGCCGGAGCAGGTTTGTGTAATTACCGCGCAGTTGAGTTGATGGTTCATGAAGGCCCTGACAGAATTAAAGATCTGATTGAAATTGGAACACAATTCACGCAAAAAGAAGGTAAACTCCATCTTGTAAAAGAAGGCGGGCATTCACTTCCGCGTATTGCCCATGCTGCGGATCTTACAGGAAAAGAAATAGAACGTGCTTTAATTACAGCAGTTAACAATCGTAAAAATATAAAGGTTATTGAAAATACTTTAGCAATAGATTTGCTAACAGAACACAACGTTAATGGATTAAAAAATGCACCGCTTAATAACAGAAATTGCTGGGGAGCTTATGTTCTCGATTGTACAAGGAATAAAGTTTTACAGGTTGTGGCAAAAGCTACAATTTTAGCTACCGGCGGCTTGGGGCAGGTTTATCTTCATACTACAAATCCCGCAATTGCAACCGGAGATGGATATGCAATGGCTTACAGATCGGGAGCACGAATTTCAAACATGGAATTTATTCAGTTCCACCCAACATCATTTTTTAATCCGGCTGCAATTACAGATGTAAAGGTTCCGTCATTTTTAATTTCTGAAGCAGTACGCGGCTATGGTGGAATTTTAAAAACCAGGGATGGTGTTCCATTCATGCAAAAATATGACAACAGAAAGGATCTTGCGCCGAGAGATATAGTTGCCCGTGCAATTGATAACGAGTTGAAGAAAAGAGGAGAAGATTATGTTTATCTAGATATCACACATAAAAACCCTGAAGAAACAATAGAACATTTCCCGAATATTTACAAACACTGTCTGCAATTCGGACTGGATATCACCAAAGAATATATTCCGGTTGTTCCGGCTGCTCATTATGCCTGCGGGGGAATTTATGTTGATGAATACGCAAGAGCTTCTTTATCAGGTTTATATGCCTGCGGTGAAGTTTCAATGACAGGTGTGCATGGTGCAAACAGGCTTGCCAGCAATTCATTACTTGAAGCAATAGTATTTGCCAAAAGGGCTGCAATCGATATAAAACATTTTCTAAAAAATTATTCTGTTCCAATTCCGGAAATACCTGAGTGGGATGATTCAGGAACGCTTTCTGCTGATGAGCACGTTTTAATATCTCACAGTCTTAGAGAAACCAAGCAGGTAATGTGGGATTATGTTGGAATTGTCCGTTCAGATTTGCGATTGAACAGAGCTGCTAAAAGAATCCATACAATTTATGAAGAAACAGAATCTCTTTATAAAAGAACAAAAATTTTTGAAGAGATACTCGAATTAAGAAACATAGTAGCATGTGCACATATGATAATTAAATCAGCTCAAATGAGAAAGGAAAGCAGGGGATTGCATTTCACAATTGATTATCCACATCTATCAGATGAAAAGAAAAATACTGATCTCATAAATTCAAAATTGTAGACAAATTTTTAAGGATTGATATACTTTAGAATTGCACCATAACGGATACCTTTTGTGCTAACTTTTACTTCACTTAAATTTAATGCTCTCATTATATGAAATAGAATTACTGTTCCTGCCAACAGAACATCTTCACGCCCGCGCACCACTATTTTGAATTTAGTTAAGATTTCCTGAGAAGATAATTTTGAAAGCAAATTGCTTAACGCCTCAAGTTCAGTAATCTTTAAATTGCTTCCTTCGATTTTCACTTCATCATATTCGGCAAGATTGTGTTTGATGCAGGCAAGAGTAGTTGGAGTACCCGCAATTGCAATTGCATTTTGGATATTGAATTTTTGTTCACTTAATTCATTAAAAGTTTTCTGTAAACTATTTTGAAAATTATTCAACTCAATTTGTGATGGTGGATCTTTCAATAAGTATTTTTCTGTTGCACTTACAACTCCAGTTAAAAAACTTTTTCTGTAATTAATTTCTCTTCCTTTACCCATTATTATTTCCGTACTGCCGCCGCCAATATCAATTACAAGTGTAGATACTTCCTTTGATAAATCTGATACTGCACCAAGGTAAGCGAGATGGGATTCTTCTTCTCCGGAAATAACTTTTATATTCAGATTAAATCTATCTCTGATGAGTTTCAATATTTCATCTTTGTTTGCCGCTATCCTGAAAGCGTTTGTTGCAACTGCAATTATTTGCTCACATCCGTTTTTATTTGCAATACTCAGATACTCACCGAGGATTGAAATCATTTGTTTAATTTTTTCATCAGCAATATTTCCGCCGGGCGTAAGTCCTTTTCCAATTCTGGGCAAACGATGTTCATTTAAAATGGTTTTTAACTGCTTTTGGGATGGATCGTATTCCGCAATAACCATCAGTATTGTATTTGTTCCAATATCAATTGAGGCAATAATCATAAATTTTCTTTATTTTTAGGTTCAATTTTTTGATTAATATATGATAAAATTTTCACGTTCAGCCAGGATATTTTTATTTATTTCAGTTCTTTCCGGCTCACTTTGGATTGGGGCATATCTTACAAGATTATTCTTAACATACCAGCTTTTTGAAGCCGAAAATTTATCATTAAAAAGTATTATTTCACAGGATAGTTTAACTACAGTATTTTATGTATTGCTTCCTGCAATTACAACGACATTTGTCCTATACATAGTTTTCATTTTTTCATTTATTATATTTCTTTTCCTTTCTAAACTAAGCTTTAAACAAAATGGATGGCTGTTCATTACGGCGCTGATTATTTTTTTAACTATGCCGTTTGAAGTATATTTAATGACAATCGATTACTATTTGATCACTCAATTAAATTCTGCTACTTTCAATGCAGGGGAAGTTTTATCATTAATTATGGAACGTATAAAGGTTCTAAGCAGTTTTCCTTTAGTTGAAATTTTCTGCTATATATCAATTTATTATTTTATTCTTTTCAAACCATTAACCTCAAAAAATAAATTGGCCGCATGAAAATAAAAGAGAAAGAATTTGAAGAAATTATTCAGGACCTCAAATCACTTGCAAATCAGCTTGGCGCAGAAGTAAGATTTGAGAAGGGAGATTTCAAAGGTGGATATTGTATCCTTAAAGACAGCAAGGTAATTGTTATTAACAAATCAGCAAACCTGCAAAGGAAAGCGATGATTCTTTCAATGGCTCTAAAGGAATTAGGTGTTGATGATATTTACCTTACTCCAAAAATGAGAGAAATAATTGATGAAATGTCTGAGGTAAAATGAAAATTCTCATAATCAACGGGCCTAATCTAAACCTGCTTGGCAGGCGTGATGCTTCACATTATGGAGAGCTTAATTTAAATTCGTTAGAGAATATTCTTAAAGAAGAATTTCCTGATGATTCGCTTTCATTTTTTCAATCAAATCATGAAGGTGAGATTATTGATAAGATTCAATCATCAGAAAAAGAATTTGGTGGAATAATAATTAATCCTGGCGGATATGCACACACTTCTGTTGCAATCCGTGATGCTTTAGCTGAGTGCAAACTTCCGAAAATTGAAGTTCATCTTTCTCACCTTGCAAAAAGGGAAGAATTCAGACAAACATTAATTACTGCCGCAGCTTGCAGTGGATATATAAGCGGATTCAAGGAGAACAGCTACAAAGCGGGAATTTTTCTGTTAAAAAAAATTGTGAATAATAATTGAGGTTATGTTTTGATTAAAGCAGTTGTATTTGATCTTGATAACACACTAATGGATTTTATGAAAATGAAGAGGCTGGCAATTGAAGCAGCTATTCCTGCAATGGTTGATGCAGGTTTGGAAATTACTCCTGATATTGCAAATAAATTGATTGATGAAATATATAAAGAACACGGAATAGAATATCAGCAGGTGTTTGATGAATTCTTAAACCGGGTTCTAAAAAAAGTTGATTACAAAATTTTATCCGCCGGAATTGTGGCTTACCGCCGCGCAAGAGAAGCTTCATTAATTCCCTATCCTCACGTTTACTCAACTTTAAATCAATTGTTGAAGATGGGGATTAAAATGGGAATTGTTTCCGATGCACCGGTTAAAGAAGCCTGGCTGAGGCTGGCATACCTTAATTTCCACCATATTTTTGATGCGGTTGTTACATTTGAAGATACCGGAAAGCGAAAACCGGAAGAAGCACCTTTTAGAATGATACTGGAAAGGCTTGAAGTTGAACCATCAGAAGCTTTAATGGTTGGAGATTGGGCTGAAAGAGACATTTTTGGTGCAGCAAAAATTGGGATGAAAACTGCTTTTGCCAGGTATGGAGATACATTTAATACAGAGATTCATAATGCCGATTATGAATTGGCTGATATAAGCCAATTAATCGAAATCATTAAGAAAGAAAATAAATTATAAACTTCACTTAAAGAAACAGCTTATTTAATATTTTTATATTGATATTAAAAAGCATATTATTTATTTTTCCTCAAGATTTTAGTGAAGCCGGCATGAAAGATCTTTCAATTAAAAAATTATATTATTCTATAAGTGAAGTCAGTAAAATGACTGATATAGAACAATATGTGCTTAGATATTGGGAGACAGAATTCGAACAGTTAAAACCGCAAAAAAACAGAGCTGGAAACCGTATTTATACGAATAAGGATATTCAGCTTATTCTTTACATTAAAACACTTTTGCGCGAGAAAAAATATACCATTGAAGGTGCAAAAAAAATTCTTGAGAACAATCCCACCAATGGCTCATCTCAAAGTGTTGATGTTTTAAAATCAAAAGAGGCTAAGGTTGATACGCAGCCTGCTGAAGTGAAGAAGGACAAATCACTTCTTCATAAAGATCTTGAAGAAATAAAAAGTATTTTAGAACTTTTAGTAAGTAAACTTTGATAAACTCGGAACGTGGCGCAGCCCGGTAGCGTACCTGAATGGGGTTCAGGTGGTCGCGGGTTCAAATCCCGCCGTTCCGACTTTCTTTTCTTTACACTGATTTATCATTTATCACCAACTCATACTTCTGCTCGGTAATTTCTTTTCCCCATAAAAAATGTGTCTTTTCTTCCACTAATGTGAAACCAAACCGTGTATATAAATTTTCAGCAGCAGCTAATTCTTTTGTTGTCCACAAAAATGATTTTTTATATCCGCGTTCTTTTAAAAAACTGCAAAACAAATTCATTAATTTTTTGCCAAGACCCATTCCGCGGTATTCGGGCAAGAGGAAAAAATATCTTAATTGTGCTGATTCATTTCTTGAAACAAGAAAAATACTTCCTATAATTTTATCCCGATGTTCACAAATCCATAAACAATCTTTTTCCGGATTATACTTCTCAGCAAATTCATGCAAACCCTCCGCCACATAAGATTCAAAATGATAATCATAATTATAATCTGTGCTGTATAATTTGCCGTGAAGATAGGTTATCATTCCAATATCTCCCGGTTTTAATTTTTCTCTGATTTTTATTTCATCGGGATTCATATCTCAATAAAAATAATAATTTTCACATCATATTAGATACTTTTTTCAACCTTTTAATTAGATGTATCCGGGTTTATTTTAATAATCAAAATTTTCTCAGTAATTTTGTTAACAATTTTTTATTAAGAGATATTAATGCTTGCAGTTTTAGACAAACCTACTTGCCACTGCGGAATATTCGGAATATTCGGCTCACCCTCAGCTTCACTCCACACATATTATGGATTGCATGCACTTCAGCATCGCGGTCAGGAAGCTTCCGGTATAGTTTCACAGAGCTTCAATGAAAAGGGCAAATCAGTTTTTAATGTGCACAAAGGTGAAGGATTAGTAAGCGAAGTTTATGCTGATCATGATGTGTTCAAAAAAATATTGAAGGGTAGTTCCGCAATTGGTCATAATAGATATTCAACAACAGGCGCATCGGAATCGAGAAAAAATATTCAGCCGTTTGTTGTGCATTACAGGCTTGGTAATCTGGCTGTTGCTCATAACGGAAATTTAACTAATGCAAAAGTATTACGTGAAGAACTTGTTGAAGAAGGAGCTATTTTCCAGACAACGAGTGATACAGAAGTAATTCTTCATTTGATTGCAAGAAGTAAGTTAAATGATCAGATTGAGCAGATACAGGAAGCGCTTTCCAAATTAGAAGGTGCTTTCAGTTTAACAATTTTGATGGATGATAAATTAATTGCTGCACGTGATCAATATGGATTCAGGCCTCTTTCAATAGGAAAATTAAACGGAGCTTACGTTGCTGCTTCCGAAACATGTGCATTCGATATAATCTCAGCGCAATTCATTCGTGAAGTTGAACCTGGTGAAATTGTTGTTATTGATAACGAAGTTCTTCAAACCAATCAAATAAAATCTTTTAGAATAAATGATCAGATTAAACCAAAGAAACACTGCATCTTTGAGTATATTTATTTTTCACGTCCTGATAGCTTTATCTTTGGTCATAATGTTGATAAAATGAGAAGACGCCTTGGGAAAGTTCTGGCAAGAAAACATCCTGTAGCAGATAAAGATGGGAAAAAAGTAATAGTTATCAGCGTGCCTGATAGTTCAAACACAACTGCTCTTGGTTATCAAACGGAACTGGAAAAAATTGGAGTAGAATCTAAATTTGAAATTGGATTAATTAGAAGCCATTACATAGGCAGAACGTTTATTCAGCCGGGACAGGAAAAAAGAGAGATTGGTGTAAAGATAAAATTTAATATTGTAAAAGGCGTTCTTGAAGGAAGAACAATTGTCTTGGTTGATGATTCAATTGTGCGCGGCACAACTTCAAAGCAGCTTGTTAATCTTATTAAAGAAGCAAATCCAAAAGAAATTCATGTAAGAATTTCCTCACCGCCAATTATGCATCCATGTTACTATGGAATGGATTTTCCGAATAAAGAAGAACTGATTGCTAACAAGATGAATGGAGATATAAACGCTATAAAAGAATATTTGAACGTTGATAGTCTTGAGTATCTTACAATTGATGAAATGTTAGAAGCAATAAGAGAAGGTGATCCGGCAGATTTTTGCACAGCTTGTTTTTCAGGAGATTATCCAACTCCGGTTGATTCCAACTACAAGAAAGAGATGTATGAATTGTAAGTTCATTATCGGGTTCTTTTTTATAATACTGATTAACTTTACTTTCGCACAATCCAAAACATACTTTATAAAGTATAAAAACCACGTTGATAAATCAGTTATTGAAGAAAAAATTAAAACCAATAAACTGAGTAATTCCTTAAATAAAACTATCCTGCCTGAAACAATTTCAATCAATCATTTTGCAAAAAATCTTGGTAAAGATGATGAAAATCTTTCAAGAATAATTAAGGTTGATTTTAAGGATGAACAAAGTGCTGCAATTTATCTGAATGAACTTAAATCAGATAACAGCATAGAGTACATCCAGCCTGCTATTACATATAGAGTTGAAACAATGCCAAATGACAGCCTGGTTCAGGACCAGTGGGCTTTGCAAAAAATTAATGCTTTTGATGCATGGAATATTACAAAGGGAAGTGATACAATTTTAGTTTCAATAATTGATACAGGAATAGATTATCTTCATCCTGATTTGAAAAATAAAATCTTTATAAATGAAGGTGAAACCGGAATTGATATCAATGGAAATGACAAACGAACAAATGGAATTGATGATGATGGCAATGGGTTTATAGATGATTTTATGGGATGGGATTTTGTTGATAGAAGTGGTTTCCCAACAGATACAACACAGGGTGATTATGTTTATTGGGATAATAATCCAATGGATGAAATGTGGCACGGCACTGCAGTTGCCGGAATAGTTGGCGCAGAAACAAATAATAATATGGGTATTGCCGGTGTTGCGCCAGATGTAAAATTACTAAATGTGAGATCATTCGATAGAAACGGATTTGGAGATGAAGATGATGCCGCTGCGGCAATTCTTTATTCGGTTATGATTGGTGCAAAAATAATAAATATGAGCTGGGGAGATTATTCCTTTTCTTATGTTCTTAGAGATGTAATTAAATATGCTCACAGTCAAAACGTAATATTAATTGCAAGTGCAGGAAATCAAAATTCTTCTGATCCTCATTATCCATCGGGATACACAGAAGTAATCTCAGTTGGAAATACCGATCCGGAAGATAGATTAACCGGAGGAAGCAATTACGGCTCAACAATTGATTTATCAGCGCCGGGTTTAGCAATTTTATCAACCAGGCCCGGTAATATTTATGAGTTTCAAAGCGGAACTTCTTTTTCAGCTCCGCATGTTTCGGGAACTGCTGCACTAATATTATCTTTACGGAATTTTACAAATGAAGAAGTTAAACAGATTCTAAAATCAACTGCAGATGATATTGGACAAACCGGCTGGGATATGCGTACCGGTGCCGGCAGATTAAATATGTATAAAGCGCTGAGTATTCTTTCTCCCGCCAAAATCGGTTTTGATTATCCTCATCAGGATTTTGCTACTGCGGACGATACCTTGAATATATTTGCTACTGTAATGTCTCCATATTTTGTTAGTTATGATTTGATGTATGGTGAAGGAGTAAATCCGGAGAAATGGAACACTTTAATTTCCGGTATGAAATTTCAAACTCTGAATGAAAAAATATTTACACTGCAGACTTCTACTTTAAATGAAGGAGAGTACACATTAAGATTAATACTCTACTTAAATAACGGCAGCACAACTGAAGAAAGAGTTAACTTTCATATTCAAAGAACTCCTCCACAAATTGAACTTGCAGGAACAGGTCCGGTTTATTATGGTAGCCGTTCCACAATAATGGGAGAAGTATACACAAGCACTCTTGCTGTAACAAGAATGTATTACAGGCAGAAGGGAAGTGCTGAGTTTAATTTTATTTCTCTTGATGGATTCACAACAAATAACCAGTTTGTTAAACAGCTTCACTGGGGAATAATTCCAAAGCAGCTTGCCCAGCCAAATACAGTTTATGAAATTTATTTTGAAGCAGAAAATCTGGTTGGATTAAAATCAATTTTAAAGGATGATAACGGCAGTTATTTTGAATTTAAAACTGCTCCGTTGAATGATCAGGCTGCGGCTAATGAATTGCCATTCACTCTGCCGAAAGGCAGTCTCTTTGGTACACCTGTTAATTTTATTTCAAATCAATTCAATGAAATCTTGTTTGATCCGATTATACCCGATTCCGGTGATGAAGATGCCTCAGTTAAATATGCTCTCTATAAATTAAATGGAAATTCATTTGAGAAAATTGTTACTATCAAGGATAAATTTCCAAAAACGGTCGGAGATTTTAATCATAACAATAAAACAGATTTATTAAGCCACTTCAGCAGTACAGGTTACATTGATGAGTATGAATCAAACTCTGATTCGCTTTTCAAAAATAAAGTTACAGATCCTGATTTTTTTCCGATTCTTGCAAGTGATATTGACGGCGATGGCAGCTATGAAGCTATATCAAATAATTCAGCACGGGAATTAATTTTATGGAAGATTAATTCAGATCTTTCTATTACTCCGCTGGATACAATTAAAAATTTTACATCAGATTCTGCTGAAGCCGATCTTGAATATTATAACGATGTTTATAGAAATACAATTATTACTGATGCGGATGGTGACGGTAAAAATGAAATATGGACAGTTGATGCAGATGGTGATTTGTTCAGTTATGAGTACATCAATAATCAATTATCACGCAAATACAGCCTCCAAACTAATTTCACCACAAATCAAAAGGAGATAATTACTTCAGGCGATTTTGATGGAGATGGCACAAAGGATATTGCAGTACTGTTTAATTCAAACAGCATAGCACATTACTACTTTATATTAGTATTTAACTTTAAAAATCAAAAACCGAATATTTTATATGAAAATGTTTTTCTCGATCAATCGGCTGAATACACTGGTTTGAATTTTGATAAATTTTATCAGACTCTGGGATTTGCAGATGTTGATAATGATGGAAATGATGAGCTTGTTTTGAATACCTATCCTTACGCGTACATTGTAAAGTATAATTCTTCGGGAAGTAAAATTATTTACTACGCAGAAGAAGTAAATACAGAATTTATTTTTAAAGGAGATCTGAATCAGAACGGTGTAACTGAAATTGGATTGCAGTTTGGAAGCGGATACAAATTTTTTGAGTTTGCATCATCAAAGCAGCCGGATATTCCATCTGATCTAAATGGTTACAGTGTTGATTCCACTACTATAAAACTTAGCTGGAATGGCTCAGCACACAAATATTATATCTATCGTGGACTGGAAAAAGAAAATTTATCAATTATTGATTCAACTGCTTCACTAAATTATTTTGATAATTCCGTTCAACTTAACACGAATTATTATTTTGCTGTCCAGGCGTTTGACCCGGTTAAGGAAATTCCATATTCAGCATTAAGCAATTCTGTTCTGGTATATTCACATAAACCCGGAACTGCTGTTAGTGCTTCAGCAAAAAGCACACAAAGTGTTTTGATAGAATTCTCTGAACGAATTAATAATACAATATTAAGCTTAACCTCGTTTGAAGTTGAAGGTTTTGGCATTCCAAACTCTGCAAGTGCAGCATCACAATTTTCTTATTTGCTATCATTTAATAAAGAACTTCCTGCAGGGGAGAATCAGTTAATTGTAAGAAACCTGAAAGATTATTTTGGTTCTGATATTAAAACAGATACTCTCTTATTCTTTGTTAATCCTGTTATTGCTGAACGGGAATTCTTTATCAGTTCACATGAAATTATTAATCCATTTAGGATAAGAATTACATTTAATCTTGATGTTGATGAAAACAGTATAACTAATCTTTCCAATTATGTATTTGAACCTGATAATAAAGTGGTTTCTGCAGCGGTGGATGCTTCTGATAAAAAAACAATTTATCTTAATTTGGCAAAAGAAAAACCTGTGGGATCAATCGGCAAAGAATACAGGCTTAAGATTGAGAATCTGTTTTCTTCAACCGGAATAAAATTAAATTCCAGTGCCGGAAGTTATATTGTTCTTACAGGCTTTGCAGAAAATCTTGCGGACGTTTATGTTTATCCTAGTCCGCTAAAATTTGTGAATGGCAATGAAAAATTAATGTTTGCTAATCTTCCGCAAAAAGCAAAAATTACAATCCTGACACTTGAAGGAGAACAACTAATTACGCTTGAAGAAAAAGATGGAAACGGCGGAGTTGAATTTGATTTAAGAGATGAAACAGGAAATGTGCTGAACAGTGGAATTTATTTGTTCAGGATTGTCCGGCTTGATAATAACAATAATGAGGTTGAAGAAAAACTCGGTAAATTCGCAGTGATCAGATGATGAATTCAAAAGAATTATATACAAAATCAAATCTGCTGAGTTTGTTAAGATTATTACTTGCAATTCCATTTTGGTTTTTGCTGGAAGATCTTCATTCCAGCAAGTATATAATCTTTTCATTGTGTTTATTTGCCGCAGCCACGGATATTCTTGATGGATATCTTGCAAGAAAATTCAATGAAGTAACAGAAGCAGGAAAAATAATTGATCCGCTTGCAGATAAAATAGTTGTTGGAGTGATAGTTATTAAACTATACATGCTTAATGTAATTCCGGATTATTATTTCTATCTGGTATTGGGAAGAGACTTATTGATATTCATCGGTGGAATTATCGTTTCAAAAAAAATCGGAAAAGTTCTACCATCAAATATGCTTGGCAAGATTGCAGTAATCTCCATAAGCATTGTGATATTGTTATTCATTTTAGATGTAAATAGATCAAATGTATTTTTTATATCATTTTATGCATTAAGTATAATTTTGATATTTGCATCATTTATTGGTTACCTAATTAGGGCGGTTGAATTTTTTAATCACAGGAAATATGAATCTATTTAAGAATTTAAATTTTGATAAACTTAAAGAAGGCCTCACTAAAACAAGAACAAAACTTGTAAACACAATTAACGAGGCAATAAGCGGTAAAGCTGTAATCGATGATAAAACACTGGATGAAATAGAAGAGATTTTAATTACATCCGATATTGGTTATGATACCGCAATGAACATTATCGAAAATACACGGATTAGATTAAAATCGGATAAAGACCGCTCAGGTGTAAACATTGTTGAAACCGTAAAGAAAGAATTAACAAATATTCTTTCCAGCCAGGAAGATTTATCCAACGGAAATGAAATTGAAAAATATAAACCGTATGTAATTTTAATTGTTGGAATTAACGGGGCAGGGAAGACAACCACTGTTGGAAAATTAGCTCACAATTTTAAAAAATCCGGATTGAAAGTTATAGTTGGTGCCGCAGACACCTTCCGTGCTGCAGCAAATGAACAGCTTGAGATTTGGGCAAAGCGTGCCGCTGTTGAGATAATCCAGAAAGGAAAAGGCACAGATCCTTCTTCTGTTGCTTTTGAAACTGTTCAAACTGCAGTAAAAGAAAATTACGATGTTGTGTTGATTGATACCGCCGGAAGGCTTCATAATAAATCTAATTTGATGGATGAATTAAATAAGATTAAAAGAGTTGTTAACAAAATTCTGCCTCAAGCTCCCAATGAAACTTTATTGGTTCTGGATGGTAACACCGGACAAAATGCTGTTGCACAGGCTCAGGAATTTTCAAAATATACTGAATTAACTGGATTGGTAATTACAAAACTTGATGGAACTGCAAAAGGCGGTGTGATTTTTCAGATAAGTTCCAAATTAAAAATTCCGGTAAAATATATCGGTGTTGGTGAAGCGATTGATGATCTTCAAACTTTCGAGCCTTCGATGTTTGTGTCAGCTATCTTTGAAAATTGATTAGGCTTATATATGTTTATGAAAAAACCATCTCATCGTGTTTTTGATTATACTCCGCGGTTTTACAAACCTGAAGAAGATGATCGTGAAAAACGAAAAAGAAAACTTGGATTTAACCGCCACCGTAAAATGAGACGCAAGCAGAAGAGTCCGTTCGTCTGGTTACTTTTTATAATATTTGTAATTTTCATTTATTTGAAGTTAAAAGGTGTTTATTAATAGGGAAATATCAAGTTTACATAATATACATTATCGGACACAATCCTTTTTATAATATTCATTCAATTTTATATTTTTATTGATATTTAAAAAATCCCTCGCCTGTTTTTCTGCCTAATTTATTTGCTGCAACCATCTTTTTAAGCAGCGGACAAGGTCTGTATTTGCTGTCATTGAAACCATTATATAAAACTTCCATTATTGCAAGACAAACGTCCAGCCCGATAAAATCTGCCAAAGTTAAAGGTCCCATCGGATGATTCATTCCTAATTTCATAACAGTGTCAATATCTTCAGCGGATGCAACACCCTCCATCAAAGCAAAAATTGCTTCATTTATCATTGGGAGCAAAATTCTGTTTGCTACAAATCCAGGATAATCAAAAACTTCAACCGGCACTTTATCAATTTTTTGTGCCAAAGCTTTTACCGTATTATATGTTTCATCACTTGTAGAATATCCGCGGATTATTTCAATTAATTTCATTACAGGAACGGGATTCATGAAATGCATGCCAATAAATTTATCTGGGCGTGAAGCAGAAGATAATTCTGTGATTGAAATCGATGAAGTGTTTGAGGCAAAGATCGAGTCTTCTTTAACTATTTGGTTAATATCCTTAAATATATTGAATTTAGCCTGTTTGTTCTCAAATATTGCTTCAATAACTAAATCTGTATCCGGTGGAATATTTTTTACACCTGCAATTTGATTTATTCTTGATAAGGCTTCAGTTTTTTCTTCATGTGTAATTAGATTTTTTTTAACCTGACGATCTAAATTGGCTGTAATTGTTTTTACGGCTTTGTCAGCAAGCTCAGAATTCATTTCTATTAAATTTACATAAAATCCTTTTAGTGCAAACACATGAGTTATTCCATTACCCATTGTGCCTCCGCCAATTACAGAAATTTTGTTAATTTCCATTAAGTTTCCTCTCTATCTATAATTTTTTATGATTAGTGCAGATGCTTCACCCCCGCCAATGCAAAGTGATGCTAAACCATATGTTAAATCTCTTTTTTTCATTTCATGAATAAGTGTAACGAGAATTCTTGCTCCGCTTGCTCCGATTGGATGGCCTATTGCAATTGCTCCGCCATTTACATTTACATTTGAGTTATCCAGATCAAGTAATTTATTTACTGCGAGGGAAACAACCGCAAATGCTTCATTAATCTCAAACAAATCGATATCATCTTTTTTCAAGCCTGCCTTATTTAAAACTTTTGCAATGGCATCTGCAGGTGCGGTGGTGAATTGAATCGGAGCCTTAGCTGCGGAACTTTGTGCCACAATTTCTACAAGAGGATTTAAACCTAGTTCTTTTGCTTTTTGTTCACTCATTATTAAAAGAGCTGCTGCACCGTCATTTATGCTTGATGCATTTGCTGCAGTAACAACACCATTCTTTTCAAACACTGGTTTAAGATTTGGAATTTTTTCAAAATTAACTTTTCCGGGTTCTTCATCGGTATCAATTATTGTTTCACCAGATTTTGTTCTTAATGGAATCTTAACAATTTCATCTGTAAATCTACCGGTCTTCTGAGCTTCCAAAGCTTTTTTGTATGATGAAGCTGCAAACTCATCAAGCTGCTCACGTGTGAAAGAAAATTCCTTTGCACACGCCTCAGCACAGCCGCCCATATGAATATCATTATATACATCCCACAATCCATCCTTTATAAGAGAATCAATAAGTTCTCCATTACCAAGCCGATAGCCGGATCTTGCTTTGTTAAGAAGATATGGTGCATTGCTCATACTCTCCTGTCCGCCGGCAATAATAATTTCGGCATCACCAGCACTAATTGCCTGCTGTGCAAGCATAACCGCTTTCAATCCGCTGCCGCACATTTTATTTATGGTTAATGCTTCAGTCTTCTCAGGAAGTCCGGCAAAAATAGCTGCTTGCCTTGCAGGTGCCTGCCCCTGCCCTGCTGTTAATACATTACCAAGGATAACTTCATCAATAAGTGAAGGATCGATTTTAGAATCTTCCAGGATTCCTTTAATAGCAAAACTGCCAAGCTGTGCTGCGCTGAATGTTGAGAGCGAACCGCTTAACGATCCAACTGCTGTTCGTTTGGCAGAAGTAATTACAACTTTAGTCATTTCTTTCCTCGATGTGGTAAATACTAGAACAAAATTAAGGAAAATAGAGCTTAATTTCTGTGCATCAGATTTTTAGATTTATTTTCCTCTTGTACTTATGAGCGCTGATAATTCATAGGTAAGATTTAATGCTAATAAATTAAGATTAACATTGTTTGCAATCAAAGAATTGAGTCTTTCAAGATTTTTAACCGTTTCATTAAGTTCAATATTCTGGAACTTTGAATAAAATTTTTCCAGAGTCTCCTGATGCTTCGTATAGAATAAGCCGCTGGTAAATCCGCTTTTTATTTTTTGAAAATCATTCAACCAGATTATTATTAATTGGATTAATAATTTGAGTGAATCAGTCTCACCCTCTTTAATAAATGGCAGGATTTCATTCAATGCCGAATGATATCTGCCGGCAAAAGAATAACGTAAAACATATATTGTTTTTTCAAGAATAATATTGAAATCGTGTTCCAGTAAATCAAGCGCGCGCGTAACTGAACCCATTGCAAAAGGAGCTATTAGTGCAGCAGTTTCAGTCTCAACTTCAAAATAATTTATCAATACACTTTTAATTTCTTCATCTGTTAACGGATGAAAATTAATCTTCCAGCAGCGTGAACGGATTGTTTCCCGAAGTAATCCCGGGTATGGAGTAGTTAAAATAAATACAACTCCTTCGGGTGGTTCTTCCAAATTTTTTAATAAAGCATTTTGCGCTTCTTCATTCATCAGATGTGCATCAGAAATTACAATTACTCTGCATGGAATATCTTCATAACTAAGTGAAACAAATTTCTTAATATCCCTTATGCTGCTGATTTTTATCTGATTTGCTTTCGGTATCCTTATTTTATAATAAGGATTATTAATTTTCTTCTGCAGTTCATCACGCAATAATTGTATTTCTTCTGTGCTGAATTTTTCCACCGGGCCGCTGTCATCTGTTTCATTCTTTCCGCGCGGCAATGGAATTATATATTTATAGTATGGTTCAGATAAATTTTCTATCTGATGAATTATAGTTGATTTGTTAGGAAGATTTGATCTTATTACCAAGGCCTGAGCAAAACGCAAAGCACAAAAATCCTTACCAATTCCATCAATCCCTGTAAAAAGAAAAGCGTGAGGAATGCTTGAAGTATTTAATAATTTGTTAAGTAGATTTTTAGGTAAAGACTGCCCCTCTATACCTTTCCAGATGTCCTCATTCATAAAAATAAAAAAGGCGCCTGAGCGCCGCTTTTAATAATCATCTTCATTATAGAAGAAATCTTCATCTGATGGATAATCAGGCCAGATATCTTCAATTGATTCATATGGCTCTTCAGAATCTTCAAGTTCAATCAGATTCTCAACCACTTCATATGGTGCGCCTATTCTTTCCGCGTAATCAATAAGCTCTTCCTTGGTTGCTGGCCATGGGGCATCATCAAGATAAGAAGCTAATTCAACCGTCCATATCATATAATTTTTCTCCGCAAATTACTTCTTAATTGAAGAAAACTTTTTGTTATTAATTTCGAAAAAACCCATGTCATCAAAAAAGAACTCTGTAGGATTTTGCTTAACTCCATTATGGAGTACTTCATAATGAAGGTGCGGACCGGTTGATAAACCTGAATTTCCACTTTTTGCGATCAAGTCTCCTCTCGAAACTTTTTGTCCCTCTTTAACAAGCGCCGAAGAAAGATGAGCGTAGATTGTTTTATAACCAAATCCATGATCGATTTCTACTGCTAATCCATAACCGCCGCGATACCCTACAGATTCAACTACTCCTTTACCTGCCGCATAAACTTTTGTCCCAACATCGGTAATAATATCAATGCCTTCATGCATTCTTTTCACATTCAATATCGGGTGAAGTCTCATTCCAAATCCATGATCTGCTAGTGTGCCGGATGCTGGAATTATTGCCGGAATGGCTTCATACAATTTCTTATTCTCAGCTAATTTCTTTTTAATTTTTAAATACTGGCTTTTTTCAAATTCAAGTTTTCTGCTTATCTGATCAATAAAGTTTAGAGCTTCATTTAGATCGGCTCCATCTCTCATAAAATCTATTGAATTATCAAAATAGCCTCCGCCAACACCAACCTGGCGTTCTTCTTCTGAAATTGGTGGTAAATTTACCGCAATTCTTAGATCATCGTTTATTTTAGTTAAACTATCTAACTCATTATATAAATTGGAGTAATTCTTTACAACTTCACTTAGCTTTGATTTCAATAGTTCATTTTCCTCTTTAATGGATTGGAAGCTATCAGCAGTCCCCAAAACTGAGGAAATAAACATGTAAATTCCAAAAATTAAAGAACTAAAGACTATTACAGAAAATGACAAAATTGCAGTGAATTTTGCCTTAAAGTTTTTTATCTCAACGAATTGTAGCTTTGTTTTAGAGAAATAGTATAATTTTTTCATAACGGGTTGCGGAATCTAAAAAATCTAAGATTGTTTGTCAAGTATAGTAATTCGTCTCATTCAAAATCATGTTCAAAGTAGTCAACTCCCCGCAGATCATCAATTTTCTTTCCTAAAAGCCTCTCAGAAAGGCGGTCCTGGAAAATTTTAGCAGCATCATAACCATAATGTTTCAGCAGATAATTCAGGCTGATTACTTCGGAAATTACAGTTATATTTTTACCGGGAACGATTGGCAGCTTTACATAAGGAATCTCCACATCAGAAATATTTATCGTTGCCGCATCAAGACCTGTTCTTGTATAATCTGATTGATCATTCCACACCTCAAGTTCAACGATTATCTCAAGCCGTTTCTGAAAACGGATAGCTCTTACCCCGAACATCTGCTTTACATCTATTATCCCAAGTCCGCGGATTTCTAAAAAATGCTTAACGAGATTAGTTCCGGAACCCATTAAAATTCCTTCACCCTTTTTGGTGAGAATAATAATATCATCTGCAACCAGGCGGTGCCCTCTTTCAACAAGATCAAGAGCCACTTCACTCTTCCCTATCCCGGATTTGCCAATAAATAAAACACCAACGCCGTAAACATCAACAAATGAACCGTGAATAGAAATTCTTGGAGCGAATTGATCATCTAAAAAATCACTGACAAGATAAACAAGCTTTGTGGTAGAAAAAGGCGAACCGAAAAGTGGGATGTGGTATTTATTGCATAAATCAATTAAAGCAGGAAATGGTTCATTGTTATCCGTTATTAATATGCAAGGAATTTCAAATTTAAAAATTCTCTCAAGTTTTTCAATCTTTTCTTTTTCAGAAAGCTGAGCAAGATACCTCATCTCAGTATTGCCAAAAACCTGTACTCTTGAATATGAAAATAAATCAACAAAGCCGGCCAGGGCTAAACCCGGCCGGTGAAGATTCTGCTCAGTGATTTTTCTATCAAATCCTGATTCATCTGATAGTAATTTCAGTTTAAACATATCTTTGGAATTTTTAAAAAGAAATTCCACCGTAATAAATTCTTTTCGAGATATTGCTCGCTGATTGATTTTCATACCTTTACTCTTGCAGCCGTTTTTTTAGTTTTAATCTTCCTAAGCTGCCTTATTAGTTTCTCTACAGCAGATGCTGTTGATTTTTTGAAATCATCCGAACTCTCTTCTGCATTCAAAATTTGTCCTGGTACCTGTAAAATTATTTCAGCTTTTTTGATATTATCTTTATTATAACTGAGCACAACCTCTGTGCTTAAAATATCATCATTAAATTTTTCAAGGGATTTTACTTCCCCAATTATGAAATCTTTTAAAGAATCATGAGCTTTGAACTTACGTGCAGTTATTGAGATTTTCATATCACACTCCGTTTTATGATTTAGGATGCGCTTTTTTATATGTTGATTTCAATCTTTCAATACTTACATGTGTATAAATCTGAGTGGTGGATAAATTTTCATGCCCCAATATTTCTTTTACAGCCCTTAAATCAGCGCCTGCATCAAGCATATGAGTGGCCGCGCTGTGCCTCAGAATATGAGGACTTTTCTTTTTTATATCGGTAACTTTGGATAAATATCTGTTCACAATTCTATAAACTTTTCTAGGATAAAGATGTTCCTTATTTTTATCAACAATTAAAAATTCATCCGGCAGTAAACCGTTTCTTTCCAGGAGATATTCTTTAATTACATCAATTGATTTAGTGCCAACAGGAACAATTCGGGTTTTGTTCCCTTTCCCTTTTATGCGGATTATTTTTTCCCTCAGATCAAGATCTCCGTACTTTATATTGCATAATTCAGAAACGCGCAGCGCACAGCCGTAAAGCAATTCAAAAATAATTTTTACAAGCTTAGCATGTGCTGTTTTCTGAGGATCATTTTTTACTTCATCTTCTGCTAAAGAATAAATTTTTAAGATTACCTGTTCACTTGTTATTTCAGGCAGCTTACGGCTTAATTTGGGGTTTGAAATATTTGCCGCAGGATTTACAGCTATATAATTATGATGAAATGCATACTTGAACATTCCCCTTAATGAAGCAAGTTTTCTGGCTATTGATTTTTTCTCAAGGCTTTTCTGCTTTTTACCCGATTGAATTTTTTTATCAGATAAATTCATTAAATAATTTAAAATGAATTTCGGAGTGATCTGATCAATTTTTTCCCGTGAGTTTTCTGAACAGAAATTTAGGAACTCAGATAAATCTTCCGAATATGATTTTACTGTATTTTCAGAATATCTTTTGATATTCTTGAGTTCATCAAGATAATTGGAAGATAAATCTTTTATCGTCATTATTTATTCTTCTAATTCATTTTCAACTTCTTCGGGAAAAACTTCCTCACCGCAAACCGGGCATTTAAGATATTTTCCCTTCTTAGCAGAATATCTTTGTTCCATATAGGATGAATCGCCGTTTGGGCAGGGCTGCGCAACAGGCTTGTACCAGGCTACAAAATCACAATCAGGATAACGCGAGCATCCATAAAATAATTTATTCCGTTTTGATTTACGTTCAACAATATCGCCTTCTTTACATTTCGGGCATTTAACTCCGAGCGTAATGTTTTTAATATAATCACAATCCGGATATCTTTCGCATCCAATGAATCTTCCGAATTTTCCGTTACGAAAAACAGTTCTGCTGCCGCACTTTTCACATGTCTCACCTGTATATTCAGGTTCCTGATTCTGCTGAAAAACATCTTTAAAAGATTTTATGTTTTTACAATCAGGATAATTTGAGCAAGCCAAATATTTACCAAACCTGCCAACTTTAATTTCCATTTCACCGCCGCAAATATCGCAGATAATTTTTTCAACATTCGATTCAACATTCTTTAATGCTCTTGAAAACGGCTGATAAAAATCATGCAATACTTTTATATATTCATTTTCTCCGGAAGCAATCTGATCTAATTCATTTTCCATCAGTGAGGTGAAATCTTCATTAATGATATCAGGAAAATTTTTTACCAAAATTTTATTCACTTCCCTGCCAAGTTTAGTTGGAATTAATTTCCTGTCAATCATCTCAACATATTTTCTATCCTGAATTGTACTAACAATCATTGAATAAGTACTTGGTCTGCCGATGCCTTTACTTTCCAACTCTTTAATTAAACTGCTCTCAGTAAAACGTGCAGGCGGTTTTGTAAAATGCTGTGTCCTCTGCAGTTCTTCAAGAGCTAACTTATCTCCTTTTTCCATCCCGGCCGGAATTGTTTCATTCCTGTATTCTTCTTTTTCTTCTGAATTTTCTTTCGGCTCAATAATATCTTCATAAACCTGCTGATAACCTTTAAATAAAACCGTATTGCCAAATGCTTTGAACAAAAATTCATCCGCACTGATTTCAATAACTGTAATCTCAAGCTGGGCGGGATTCATCTGTGAAGCAATAAATCTTTTCCAGATAAGCTCATACAGCTTGAATGATTTATTATCTAAAAATGGCTTTACAAATGCAGGTGTATAATTAAGATTTGTCGGTCTTATTGCTTCATGAGCATCCTGAACATTGGCTTTTTTCTTTTTCTCATGATTGTTCGGCGATTCGGGCAAAAACTCAGCACCAAAATTTGATTTAATATAATCCCTCAACGGATGAAGGATTTCATCACTTATTCTTGTAGAGTCAGTTCTCATATAAGTTATTAGCCCGGCAATTCCTTCTTTACCTAAATCAACGCCTTCATACAATTTTTGTGCAATCATCATTGTTTGCTTTGGGCGCATCCTTAATCTTCTTGAAGCTTCTGCCTGCAATGTACTTGTAATGAACGGCGGCTGCGGATTTCTTTTGGTATGTCTCTTAACAATATTTGAAATTTCAAACTGCTCTTTCTGCTTAATCCTGTTGAACAAATCAACTGCAGTTGTTTCATCAGAAATTGCAAAGTTTTTCTCAAGAAACTCTTTCCAATCCTCATCAGTCATCTTCGGCTTCGGCTGAACTTTCAGATCCTTACCATTAACACTAAACAGTTTGGCTTTAAATGTTTCACCCTTATCCGTTTTAAAAATTGCCCAGATTGACCAATACTCAGTTGCAATAAATTTTTCAATTTCGCTTTCTCTGTCACAAATCAATTTTAAGGCAACGGATTGAACTCTGCCTGCAGAAAGTGAAGTACTGCCTGACATTTCAATCACAGCTTTCCAGAGGAACGGACTGATTTTATAACCGATAATTCTGTCCATCACTCTTCTTGCACGCTGCGAACTGACGAGTGATTCATCAATAGGACGCGGAGCTTTCATCGCTTTCTGAACGCCGGTCTTTGTTATTTCATTAAACAGAACACGGTAAATATTATCGGAACTACTTCCGTTCAGAATGTCAGCTATATCCTGTGCAATTGCTTCTCCTTCGCGGTCAGGGTCAGTTGCAATAAATATATTCTTACTTTTTGAAGCGAGATTTTTAATCTTCTTAATAACATCGCCTTTCCCCCTGATAGTTACGTATTGAGGCTCAAAATTATTTTCAACATCTACGCCTAATTTTGTTTTAGGCAGATTCCTTATATGCCCAATAGTAGCTTCAACAATATAATCTTTGCCAAGATATTTATTTATCGTTTTAGCTTTTGAAGGAGATTCAACTAATACTAAATTTTTACTCATTTAATTTTCAATTTAATTTATTGTATCTGATGAATTTAATAACAATCGGCTTCCCGGAGGCATTGCACCGTCAATATCAATAAATAGTGAAAGGACTAAAAGATTGATATTCTCAATATTAACCTGTTCCGGTGGAAACAGCCTCATCCTGTCCATTATTAAATTCAAATCGTTGTTTGTAATTAAACCAATATTTAAGAAATGAAGAAGATAATTATAATTATCAACTCCCATCATAGAAATTTCTTCTTCGGAAAAAATTCTGAATGAATCAGATAATTTTTCTTCTTCTTCAAATAAAATATCACGGATTATTTTTTCATAAATCCAGCTGTAAGCCGTGGCAATAATATGCTTATCATATTTTTGTTTGATGTTTAAATTCTTAACAATTTCATCAAGGGATGAAGTAGTATTCATTCCTCTAACTAATTCTTCCAAAACATTTACTATTTCTGTAATCATATCTTATTTTTTTTCTTTAATAAAACGAATTTATAATTATTAAGCAATTTATTTTCCATCCGCTTCATTTTCTTTTTTTCTGATGGAGTTTTATCATCATAACCAGTTACGTGAAGAATACCATGAATTACAAGTCGTATAATTTCTTCATCAAAGGAGACATAAAATTTATCTGCATTTTCCCGTGCATCATCCGTAGATATAAAAATTTCCGTATCTATAACGCTTTTATCATCAGAATAATTGAACGTAATTATATCTGTTGAATAATTATGATTTAAATGGATTTTATTTAATTCGGTAATTTTTGCGGCGGAAACAAAATTGATAATTAAAGATGAAATTTCAAAATGTAAGTCTTTCCTCAGTTCAACAACAATTTTATTAATAACAGATTTGTTGATTTTTGCATTATTTTCAAAGTTTACTTCTAAATTTTTAATCACAGAACAAACATATATCTTTTATTTCAATTAGCCAATTTGGGTGTTTTGCAATTAAAGTACCAATTCCAATCCTTCTTTTGCCGCTGTACATTCGATCCCAGAATTTTCAAGAGCCTTCTTTGTATCCTCAAGTAATTTATCAATTTTATCATCAGAATAATCGGGATTATAATGAAACAGCACAAGATGTTTAATTCCGGCAATCACACCAAATTTTGCAAGTGAAAGATTGCTGGAATGGCCCCAACCTTTTTTATCAATCACTGATTCTTCTTCATACATTGTATCATGAATCAGATAATCACTGCCGGAACAAAAATCAATTACTTCTTTATTCCGGATTTCAAAATTTCCTTCGTCTTCATCCATTCTTTTTGAATCAAGATTGATTTCATTATCCGTCATATAAACAAATGATTTTTCACCGGAAGTTATTTTAAAGGAAAGTGTTGGAGCTGAGTGAGTTGTCCTGAAAGTCTCAACATCAATCCCTTTAATAGTATATTTTTTGTTAGCTTCAATTTCTTCAAACTTAATATTCGCTTTAAAATCATCCATTGTAATCGGAAAATTTACCGGAGTCATCTGTTTATTCAACAGACTTTTTATCCCCTCTCCTTTTTCGGATAAACCATACAAAGTTATATTTTTAGATTTATCAAATAATGGTTTGAAGAATGGCAATCCCTGGATATGATCCCAATGATAATGACTCATTAAAATTGTTATATCTTCATCACCAGGATTATTAACAAGCTGATTTCCCAATTCTCTTATGCCGGTTCCGCAATCCAAAATTATAATTTCATTTTTGTCTGTACGGATTTCAACACAGGGAGTATTTCCGCCGTATTTTAATGTTTCTTTACCGGGAACAGGAACAGAACCTCTTGTTCCCCAAAACTTTATTATCATAAAGATTTTTCGTAGAAATTATTCAATGATTTTACAGTCAGCTCTGTATACTTTTTATATCGTTGTGCAGAATTTTCAAAATCTTCTATTTCAGCTTCAGTAAGATCTCTTATTATTTTTGCCGGAACTCCGCCAGCAAGTTTACCTGATGGAACAACAAATCCCGGAGTAACAACAGCACCTGCTGCAACCATAGCTTGCTGTTCAATAACAGCTCCATCAAGAATTACTGCACCCATTCCAATTAAACATAAATCTTGCAGCGTACATCCATGCAGCGTAACAGAATGCCCGATTGTTACTTTGTTTCCGATGTTCAACGGAAATTTACCGTTAGTAACATGAAGCATTGAACAATCCTGAACATTTGTCATCTTTCCAATTTTAATGTAATGAACATCTCCGCGGACAACAGTATTATACCAGATGCTTGAATCACTTCCGATTTCAACATTGCCGATAATCTTAACCCCTGATGCAAGAAAAACCGAAGGATCAATCTTTGGAAAGAAATCCAAATATTGAAAAAGTTTCACTTCATCATTTAGCTGTTGTGTTTTGGTGGTTTCCATCCTTCTCTTTTCCAGTTTTTTAATTCAAGTGTTACATTGCCAATGATTACTTTCATTTTTGCAACTATCGGAATTGAAGCTTCATCATTTGAGAACCAGCCTTCAAAATAACCTGTTAAACCAAAAACGCTTACAAAATCTGTTTCCCCATCAAGCCTAAGACAATCAATATCGTAATCAACTGCATCAATACTAACGGGAATATTTTCCGTGTAAAAATTAATTTTTGTAAATACTTTTTCTTCTTTCACAAAACAAGGCACATTAACGGATTGTTTTTTTCCAAAATTCATTCTTGCATAGTAAAATATGGATAAGCCATCCTGATATTTTTTCTCAAGAGTTGTGCTTGAATCAGTCCATAATTCATATGGTCTTATCTTACCCTTTCTAACATTTATTTTAGATTTATCATAATCAAAATTATATTCTGTAAATGTACTGTACTTCTCTTCTTTAACGATGCCGCGGAAAAAAAGTGAGATACATTCTTCTGTTATTTTGCTCTCATAAATCTGATGAAGATTGACGAAAGGTATACCTGAATATGAATCAATATAAGCAATTGTTGAGTAGTATGTTTTTCCATTTGATACTTTTTTATCTTTTATTTTAAGCTTCACTTCTCCTAGTTTTATGAGTGAATAGCTTACCACGTATGTTAGTTCTTCACCTACCTGAAGTTTTTTATTAGAATAAAAACCGGACTCAAAGCTTTTTACTTTGGGAAAAAGAAATTGTGTGGATATCAATACCACAGTTAAAAATATTATTAAGAATTTAAATGATAATTTCATTTAAGCTTTGCCAGATCCTTTGCTTCATCAAACAAATTTAATGCACTTTTAACCTGATTATCACTTTCAAGAATAACCGAGTACCAGCCTTTGTTCTTCCAATAGTGGCGTGCAATCTGCGCTTTTAATCTGGTTCTTATATACTCCTTATCTTCTTTAAATTCATCTTCATTCAGCGGTACATCTTTTGATTTTGCAAACTCAATTAAATTATTTAACTGAGTATCATCAATTAAAAATCCTGATTTAAATTTAGAAAGATCATTATCATATTTTTCAGAAATCATTTTATCATTTTGTTCAATAAAGCTAAGCGCAAACAAATAGAAAATATTTTTGCTTATAAGATCAGTTGTGAACTTTGTAACTTCGTTTGATTTTAAAATATAGTCCGGAGTAATTCCTCCGCCGCCATAAACAATTCTGCCTGCATTAGTTTTATGAACCGGTTTTGTAGTATCTTTCTCTGCAGCATGATTTATATTTTCACCCTCTGATTCATCACGATCATTTACTTCAGAATAATATTCATCTCTATCCTTCACGTTTTTGTAATCGCGCTGAATTAATCTTCCTGCCGGAGTAAAGTATTCTGAAATAGTTAATCTAACTGCAGAATTATCAGGCAATAAAAATTGTCTTTGAACAAGCCCTTTTCCGAAAGTAGTTTCACCAACAATTAAACCTCTGTCCCAATCCTGAACTGCACCTGAAACTATTTCACTTGCAGATGCACTTCCTTTATTTACAAGAATAATGAGTGGAATCTTTTCATACGGCGAAGGTTCTGAAGCATAATATTCTTCATTAAATTCGCTTCTTCTTCCACGAGTATAAACTATTTTTTTATTTCCTTCAATAAAAAGATCAGCCATGCGGAATGCCTGGTTTAAATAACCGCCGGGATTCCCTCTTAAATCTAATATAAGCTGCTTCATTCCATTTTCTTTTAAATCATCAAGAGCATCCTTTACTTCATCGTAGGTTGTTTCAGAATATTTGGAAACAGAGATATAGCCTGTTTTATTATCAAGCATAAAGTGAGTATCAACAGAGTAAAGCGGAATTTCTGCACGCGTTATTTCAAAAATAATTTTTTCATTCAATCCGGAACGAACAACTGTTACATTAACCTTAGTTCCGGCATTTCCCATAAGTTTATCACGCACTTCCTGATTTGTAATTCCAATTACCTCTTTCCCTTCAATCTCAACAATTTTATCACCTGCAAGAATACCCACCTGTTCACTTGGCCCGCCGCTTATTGGCGCAATTACAGTAAGTGTATCATCAATAATCTGAAACTCAATTCCAATACCTTCAAAATTTCCTTTGAAATAATCCTCAACTGTTTCCATTTGTTTTGCAGGAATGTAAACCGAATGCGGATCAAGTTTACCGAGCATTCCGTTTATTGCAGCTTCAACAAGCTTTTGAGTATCAACTTCTTCTACATAATATTTTTCAGTGAGTGATAAAACTTCATTAAACTTGATAATACTTTCACGCAGGCTGTCTCCGGAGAAAACCTTTTCAATCTGAATACCGAGCACAATACCCAGCGTAAGTATTATTGCTGCAAAAGGAATCTTAAACTTTTTATAACTCATTCCGTCTCCGGCTTTATAATTTTAATTCAAGAGTGAAGAGTGCATCAAGTGATTTATTAGTCGTTGATTTTTGTAAACTTTCATTTATATAAAAAAGATTTAAATACATTTTAATTTGTTTTACGGGCTCAAAACTTAATGAGAAGGTGATATTCCGTTTGTATTCTAATTCACCATCTAAAAAATGCACTTCATCGGAATCAATAACTCTGTGTCCAAGATTAATATCTCCGCCGGCATTTTTAGTTACTGTGCCATTTTCATCAACGGGATTTGCACCATGAACTGTGTAACCAAATCCTGCAGATGCAATTAATCTGTTAAAAAATCTGTAGTTGCACTCAAAATAAAATAGTTCACTGTTTGGCTGCAATTGTGAACTTAAGTTATAACCGAAATTTGTGTAATTGTTCCGAATCAATCTATGCGTAAAAGTATAAGGTTCAATTCTGAAATAATCAAACCGGAAATCGAGTGGAAGTATTTTGTAGAGATTTGCAGAATAAAATCCGGCGTTTAACACAGTTTGATTTCCCCACCATCCGCTTCCTAATTTTCCATAAGATATATCATCAATTAAAATGGAAGCATAAAGGAATAAGCCATCTATACTTTTACTGTATGCATCAGCAAATAACATTGCATTGTCTCTGTCCTGATTTGAATGTTCCACTGATTTATAAAATGCAAATGGATTCACGTATGATAAATCAATCGGTCGATCCCCGTAAATAACAAGTTCCCCGATTCCAAAACCAAAATGTTTTGAAGGATCAAATCCTATTCTGTGATACCCGATGTATTTTTCTTCAACCACTTCACTTCCGAAAGTAATTGAGTCCGGTATAAAATAATTTCTTCCGAGCAGTTTACCATGGAAATAGCTGTAGGAAAAGAAATCATATTTTATTTTTAAGGAAAGATAATCAAACATGGGGGATGAACTTCCCAAAAAAGATTTAACCGCACCGTAGCCAATATTCATTCTATCTCTGCCAAATTTAAATTTGATTAAATCAAAATCAGCGGTGATGTATCCTTCTGTTTCATCAAAGAAAGTTTCCTCGGGTGTTGAATTAAACTTATAGTTATACTTAATATCATTCCGAGCTAACGCAGCTTCTTTATCTCCAAAAACATTTCCATTTGTTCCTCTCAGGAAAAATCCAATTTTATTTAAAAATGTACCGCGGATTTCACCGCCAATTACACCAACCGGAGTAAAAAATGAATTATTGTTTTCTAAGGTCCGGTTGATTAATTGTCCTTCTGCAATAAGATTGATAAACAAATTTGCTTTGCCTTCATCATTAAGAAGGAACAAATATTTTTGTTTTTGAGAAAGCAGATTATACTCCCCTTCTCCAATTATTGATTGTGAATTCTTAAGCGTGCCGTAAAGTTCAATCTCGAATTCTTTTTTTAAATCATCCAGAATTTTTCTATCTATTTCATCAAGTTTATCAGCTTTCCGGATGATGGAGTGTAAATAAACGGCGGCTTCTTTTCTTGTGATTGGCAGTTCAAATTTACTGTATCCGGATATGATGTTTAACGCATCCATTCTTTCAAGAAAAAGATAGAGCGGGTTTTCCAAACGAACATATTCTGTTTGTGAAAAAGCAATAGAAGTTAAGATGAGGAATAAAAATATTTTCTTCAAAAAAATACCAGGGTTTATGTTTACTGCAAAGTTAGTAAATCTATCTGACCTGTTCCCATTCTTTTGAAATGGATTTGTTCTTAAATAAAACTGAAAGGCCGTTTTTAATCCAGAGCCAGGTTACACCGGAATAACCAAATTTACGGTATCGCCGTGGAGATTCGTAGATACAAACTTCATCAGAAAAAAGAATTTTACCGGATTTTCTCACACGTCTGAAAAGGTCAAAATCTTCTCCGGCAGCAAGTGCGGTATTGTATCCGCCAAGTTTTTTAAACACATCAGAATGAATTATCTGGCATTCACCTCTTCCCATTCCAACACCAATTTTATTGAGAAATTTGAAATATCTGTTATACCCTGCATGAAAAAGTTTATCAGATAAAATAGCTTCCTGCGGAGAAATTACAACTCTGCAGGTCATGGCAAGATAATCGCTGCCAATAAAATTTTCTTCAACATAATTAAAGAAGTTTATAATATCGGGAAAAATAATATCAGCATTAATGAAAACTAAAATTTCACCTGAAGCAGCAGCAGCGCCTTCATTTCTCCCTTCTGCAATATTTTGTTTATAATCTTTGTTAAAAATTTTCAGAATATCCGCAGAGTTCGCTGCAATTTCCAGAGTTTTGTCAGAGCTTCCGCCATCTGATACAATAATTTCGATTTCGAATTTTTTTCTGAACTCAGAATCGGTTAGTTGATTTAAAATAACAGGCAGCAGTTTTTCTTCATTCAAAGTTGGAATTATTATACTGTATTTCAAATCCGTTCCTGAATAATTAAAAAAGAAAAACGAAAAATGCGGTATTGCCGGAGATGCGAATTCCAGGCATCGGAAAGTGAATATAGTTAAGAGAATTTTTTATGAACTGCCAGACTCCACCATACAAAGGTATCGCTTCAGCATCAAGATCAAGTCCTATATAAAAATTTTTTTGTCCGCCGCCGCTGCCATCAAGATTTTTTACTCCTATTCCAGCAGCAATATTAAGCCATTCAGGCCAAGCATTAGAAACAGGTTTGGGAAGAAGATTTTTTACACGCATACTTAACCAATATTTTTGCCCTTCGTAATCATCAATACTATTACCTTTATGCAATCCATCAATTAATTTTTTAGAAGGATAATAACTGAATTTAACCTGAAAATTTTTTAAGAACGGAAAATAATATTGGCTTAATGTAAAGCCCGCACCTAAAAAATCAGCGGCAGCATCTCCTGGACTAAAACCCCAATCGGGACCAAATCCATCTTCAATCTCCACGTACATTTGAAAGGCAAAGGATAAAACACTTCCCCAAATCGCAGCGGTTTCTGATTGCATGTTACCAGCTTCCAGTGCACCTGAAAACAAATGTGAAAGCAATGCGCCGCCGTAGAAATGTCCAACCTTATCAATCCCTAAAGCGTAAAGAGGATCATTCTGAAAATGGAAAGCAGTTCGCTGATCCTTCCACCACGCGTTTTGTTGATAAATGTGAACGCCGACTCCAATTGCAAAAGTTGCTGCACCAACTCCGGCTAATGTATTGTAATTAAGTTCAGTTTTAAATGGATCGTAATTTAGATTAGCATTTCCTTTATATGGATTAGATAATTTATATCTCTCAACTTTTAAATTGAAAGAAGAATCCCTGATTGGCTGGAGTGATGCATGTGAAAGTTCTGCAGTATTATTATTCTGTGCCATAATTGCCATTGAAGCAATCAGAACAATGAATACAATTTTGAATCTAATCATTTATAATGATCTGTTTAATTGATGTAACTTATCCATTAGTTTTTTAAGATTGTAGTCATTGAACAATCTCTATTTAACTTCCGGTTTCATCTGCGGAAAGAAAATTACATCACGTATTGAAGATTGATTTGTCAGAAGCATCACAAGCCTGTCGATTCCAATACCAAGTCCGGCAGTAGGCGGCATTCCATATTCAAGTGCACGGATAAAATCATTATCAATTCTGTGTGCTTCTTCATCCCCTGCTTCACCCAGTTTTACCTGTTCTTCAAATCTTGCTTTCTGATCAATCGGATCATTCAATTCAGAAAATGCATTTGCAATTTCTCTGCCTGCAACATAGGCTTCAAAGCGTTCTACAAGTCCGGGTTTTGATCTGTGTTTTTTTGCAAGCGGAGAAAGCTCAAGCGGATAATCAATTACAAAAGTTGGCTGAATTAATTCCGGCTGAACAGTAACGCTGAATATTTCATCAATCAGTTTTGGTTTGGTTTCAATGTTTTTTATTTCAATACCAAGTTTTTTAGCCGCATCTTTTAATTCCTGAATTGAAGCTGTTAAAACATTTAAACCGGTTTTTTCCTCTATAGCTTCAATCATTGAAACTCTCTGCCACGGAGATTTGAAATTGATCTGATGTTCTTCATAAACAAAATTAAAAGTGCCAAAAACTTCTTCACAAATTGTTGTAATCATTTTTTCAACATAGTTCATCATCCATTCATAATCTTTGTAAGGAACATAAAGCTCCATCATTGTAAATTCCGGGTTATGTGTTCTATCCATTCCTTCATTACGAAAATCTTTGCTTATCTCATAAACTCCGTTAAAACCTCCGACTATTAATCTTTTAAGATATAATTCATCCGCAATCCTCAGGTAAAGTGTTGTATCAAGCGTATTGTGATGAGTTATAAACGGACGAGCTGCAGCACCTCCATACAACGGCTGAAGAATCGGTGTTTCAACTTCAAGGTAACCGCTTTCATCAAGAAATTTTCTCATTGCTGAAATTATTCGGCTTCTTTTTATGAATACATCTTTGATATGTGGATTAACAATTAAATCAACATAACGCTGGCGATAGCGTAATTCTTTATCGGCGAACTGATCATGAATGATTTTATTTCCCTGCTCATCAACTGTTTCTTTGGGAACAGGCAACGGTCTTAATGATTTAGAAAGAAGAGTTAGTGATGTAACGTGAACTGAAATTTCACCCGTTTTAGTTTTAAAAGTATATCCTTCAACTCCAATAATATCGCCAATATCGAGAAGCCGGAATGCATCGTAAGAATCACCGATATCATCCTTCCGAAGATAAACCTGTATTCTTCCATTTGAATCCATAAGGTGTGCAAATGATGCTTTACCCATCCTGCGGATTGCCATTATTCTACCGGCAATTTTTACGGTTCTTTTTTCATCATCTTTATAATTATTTTTTATATCAGCAGAATCAGAATCAACATCAAAGCTGTAAGCAAAGGGTTCAAAACCTTTTGCTTTCAGTTCTTCTAATTCTTCATATCTTCTTTTAATTAATACATTAATATCTTGTGGTGTATTGGTATCCAATTATTCCTCCTAAAATTTCCGCGTAAACTGCGGTTTATTATTTTCTTTTGAAATTTGCTAATCTTAAACAGACAAGATCCTGCAGATTTTCTGCAAGCTTTACAGGTACATTAAAATTATTTACAAACAATACAAAAGCAATAAGTTCATTATCACCAGTATAAGCATAACCCGCAAGCGATCTTACATTGCCCAGGAAACCTGGTTTTGCTCTTATCTTGCCTTCCGCTCTCGTATTTTTCATGCGTGTACCTAGTGATCCATCTAATCCGGCAATTGGTAATGAGTTATAAAATGGAATGAAATATTTACTCTTGTACATGTAATTCAAAAGAGTAAGTGTTTGCCTGGGTGAAACAAGATTCAACCTTGATAAACCGCTTCCATCAACTATAACCATGCCTTCGGGATTTATTCCCATCTCACGGAAAATTTCTTCAGAAGCAGAAATACCATTAGCCGCAGTGCCGTAATATTCTTTCTCCATTCCAATTGTTTTTAATAATTGTTCCGCGAAAAAATTCTGGCTGTTCTTATTAATTACTTTTACTATATCGCTGAGCGGAAATGATTTATACTCAAGCAGCAATTCCATGTTAGAGTAATTTAAAGGATTTTCAATCTCATCAACATCAACAGGATATCCTTTAACAACAATTCCTTTTTTCTCCAGAACATCTTTTAAAATTACCATTGCATATTGTGTTGGATTATTAACTGTTACAAAAGTTTTAACAGTATCAGAATTCACCTTTATTGTACCGAAGACATTAACAACGTTTGTTCCACGTTCTCTGTAAACACTTATTGAGGTTACGGAATCACGCGGAACGGTAACTACATTATTTAATACGATGATATATTTTGTATCAGGTTTTATTGTAATAACGGATGAGAGATTATCTTTATTAACGCTTACAAAAATATCAACTGTGTTATCATTAAAAGCTATTGCACCAGAAGGAGCACTGTACCAGTAGCTTTCATAATCCCATTGCCAGCCTGTGCCAAGACCTTTATCATCAAATTCATCATCATCACCAATAATATTTCCGGAAATTTCATCAATTCCAATTTCAAGCAGCGAATCAGCCCAGCGATTGAAGACAGCAAACATATCATTGTTATAAAATCGGCCGGAGATAGTTGGATCACCATAACCCTTAACAACAAGATCTCCCAATAGGATTGATCCATCAATTTTTCCGTTTGCATATAATTCTGTTGTATAGCGGTAATCGCTGCCAAGTGAAATTAATCCGGCTGATGTAGTAAATAACTTTAAAGTAGATGCAGGAATAAAAAGTTTATCTTCATTTCTTTTATAAAAGTACTCACCTGTTTCAAGTGATTGAATAATCACTCCCCAATTAGCATTACTGAAATTTGGATCGTTAAATATATCTTCCATCTGTGTCCAGAATTCAGATATAGTTGAATAAGAATATTTGGGGATTGAATCTGACTCAGTGTTTTGTGGAAGAGCGGAAACAGAAAATAAAAGTATTAGAAACAGAACAAGTTTTCCAGACAGTTTATACCAAACTCTCTCTTCTTCTTCAAAACCATAAAAATCCTGATTATCCGCCATAAGTCTTTCTTATCCTGTTTACTTCTTCAATAGTAAGTTTTCTATAAGTTCCCGGAGGAATATCGGCGTTAATTCCCGCATAACTTTTTCTATTTAGATTGATAACATTGTATCCTAAAGTATTAAACATTTTTTTTACAAAGTGATTCCTTCCTTCAACTCCGGTAACTTCAACAAGTGTTTTGTTATTGATTTTGGGAAAAGTAATTTTTGTAAACCTTCCTTTTACCCCATCAAGATAAACACCTTTTAATAAGGTTTTTAAATCATCTTCCAGCAAAGGCCTGTTAATTTTAACTTCATAAATACGGGGAACCTTATTTCCGGGATGAGTAAGCAGGTTGGAAAAATCACCATCATTAGTTAAAAACAAAACACCGGTTGTGTTATAATCAAGCCTGCCAACAGGATAAATTCTCTCATTGCTTTTTATCAGTTCAACAACTGTCATCCTGTTTTTTTCATCGTCCGTACTTGTAATAACTCCCTTTGGTTTATTCAGTAAAAAATAAACATGTTTTTTAGGAATTATTTTTTCCCCATCAACAGTAACTTCATCTTTCCCGGGATCAACTTTATGTGCAAGATCAACTACAATTTGATTATTAACGCAAACTCTTCCTTCTAAAATAAAACTCTCTGCTTTTCTCCTTGATGCAATACCACTTTCGGAAATATATTTATTCAGTCTCGTCAGCATTTTGTTCTTCCACAGTTTCACTTTCAAGATTTTCTTCAATCATATTCATCATTATTTTATTTTTTTGTTCAATGAAATCTTCATCCTTCATTATCTCTTCAATCTCTCTTGGTTTTGGAAGATCACTCAATTTATCAAGTCCGAAATATTTTAAAAACTCATTTGTTGTGCCATATAACAACGGCCTGCCGATTGTTTCTGCTCTTCCGGTAATTGCAATGAGATTTTTTTCAAGCAGCATATTTAAAATATAATCTGAATTTACACCGCGGATTGTTTCCAGTTCCGGTTTTGTAAGCGGCTGCTTATAGGCAATAATTGCAAGTGTTTCAAGAGCAGCCTGGCTTAATCTTCTTTTACTTTTTTCTGAAGAGAGATAACCAACATACTTTGCGTACTCCGGTCTTGTTGCAAAAAGATATCCGCCTGAAATTTTTATAATCCTGAATGAAAGATTTTGTTCATCATACTTTTTGTTTAATTCTTCAATGGCTGCTTCAACATCACTCGTGCTGATTTGAATTTCTTCTCCGTCAATTCCTTTTATAGCTTTAACAATATCCGATGCAGGAATGGAATCATCAGAAGAAAAGATTAAAGCTTCAATTATTGAATTATAAATATTTTCCATTTTTATTCTTCCTGAACAAAACCTTAATTTGAATTGAGCTTATACAAAACAAAATTATTGAAATCAGGAGATTCTTTTATACCGATTTTCTGCATCTTTGTTAATTCAAGCAGCGCAATAAAGGTGATTACAATTCTGATCTTCTCCCTCATACCATCAACCAGGCTTAAAAAATGCAGTTCCGGATTTTTATCAAGCATAGATAAAATAAATTCTATTTGTTCATCAATTGTAACATTGATTTTTTTAATTTCATGTACCGGCGGCGGTTTAACTCCTTCAATTACTTTTTTGAATGCTTTTGCAAGATCAAAAACGGTAACGTTCTTCAGAAGTATTTCATATTCAGGCGGAGATTCTTTTTCATCAGCAGAAAAATTTCCCCGGAAACTAACCTTTCTTTGGTTTGATTCCAGAAATGTTAATTCCTCTGCAACCTCTTTATATTTTTTATATTCAAGCAGCGCCTGAATAAGTTCAGCACGCGGATCAATCTCTTCACCTTTTTCATCAACTTCTCTCGGCAGCAGCATGCGCACCTTAATATGCATAAGAGTTGAAGCCATCAGAATAAAATCACCGGCCGTTTCAAGATCAAGCATTTTAATAAGATTCACATAATCAAGAAATTCCTTTGTAATCCGGGAGATAGGAATATCGTAGATATTCAATTCATCTCTCTTTATAAAAAATAAGAGAAGATCAAGAGGCCCTTCAAAATGATCTAACTTAATTTTATACACGCGGCTTATCTTTCCTGATTAATACTGTTAACCTAATTTCATTTTTTCACGAACTTCTGCCATTGTAATCTGTGCTGTTTTTCTCGCCCGTTTCTCACCATCAATCAGAATTTCTTCAACCTCGTTCAACCGGTCTTCATAATATTTTCTTTTTTCTCTGATAGGATTAAGAAACTCAGAAATATGTGAAGCGCAATTCATTTTGCAATCAAAGCAGCCTAATGCACCGGAACTGCAGCCTGCTTCAATTTCCGGAACTTCAAGCGGATTAAATTTTTTATGAAAAGCAAACACCAAACAAATATGCGGATTTCCCGGATCACCTTTCCGTATTTTATTTGGATCTGTAACTGCTTTTTTCATTTTTGCTTTTACAGTTTCAGGATCATCAGAAAGCAAGATTGTGTTGTTAAGTGATTTACTCATCTTCGCATTTCCATCTAATCCCGGCAAACGTGAAAACTGAGTAAGCAGCGGTTCTGGTTCAGGAAAAACTTCTCCCCACTGATTATTAAATCTGCGTGCAATCTCTCTCGTAATTTCAACATGAGGAACCTGATCTTCACCAACCGGGACAGCTTCTCCTTTGTAAAGAAGAATATCCGCAGCCTGAAGAACAGGATAACCCAGATGACCAAAAATTATCGTTTCAATATTTAAGTCCCGGACCTGATCTTTTAAACTTGGATTTCGCTCAAGCCTGCTCACAGAAATCAGCATTCCAAAAATCAAATTTAATTCTGTATGTTCTTTTACTTTTGATTGCCTGAACACCGGACTTTTAACCGGATCAATTCCTGAAGCAAGCCAGTCAATCACCATTTCAATTGAATTGGAATAAATTTCTGAAGTATCTAATTGAGTTGTTAACACATGATAATCAGCAATAAGATGATAATTATTGTATTCATCCTGCAATTTAACCCAATTTTCCAAAGCTCCCACATAATGCCCGATATGAAGTTTACCGGTGGGCCTCATTCCACTTAGAATTCTTTTTTTCAAGCCTTATCCATTGATTTTTAATGCGAAAAGATAATAATAATGCATCTAATATTCTCACTTACATTGCAATTAAAAATTATCTTTTTTCTTCTGCAGGAAATGAAATGTTGATTTAAATTTTAATCAGGAAAGATAAAGATATGGTTTCCAGTTTTCATCAAGCTTGCCAACAACATGCTTAATAAACATTATATGGCTCGGTTTAAACGGCTTACAAAGCAGTTTCATATTTGCCTGTTCAGGTGTACGATCACCTTTTTTATTATTGCAGGCTGTGCAGGCGCAGATTAAATTTTCCCAGGTATCACCGCCGCCCTGCGCTTTGGGAATGATGTGATCAACTGTAAGCGGCAGATCGCTTCTGCCGCAGTAACCGCATTTAAAGGAATCTCTGCGCAGAATGTTTTTTCTCGTTAGAACAACTTTTTTGTAAGGCAGCGAAATGAATTGGCTTAATCTTATTATGCTTGGCCAGGGATAACTCGAATTGACTGTTCGCAGTTGTTTTCTTTTATCCTGCAAAACCAATTCTGCTTTGCCAAGATAAATTAAGATAAAAGCTTTTTTGATATTGCAGATAGTTAAAGGTTCGTAACTCTGGTTCAGAATCAGAACCTTGGCATTTAATCTCCCGTTTATTCGTTTGGAAGGTTCGAAGACTTCTCTCCTATTTATTTTTTCTGTTGTTAATAATGAAATAAATTCTAAAAAATATGTAAATGATCATAAGTGCAAAACTGAATCCGAGGAAATATTTAAAATATGAATACGGAACAGCATTTGTCATCATCAGTATTAAAAGTACAAATACAATCGTTATCGCTGAATAACTATACCACTGAAAAAATTTAAAATTCAAGTATTAGTCTAAAATTTTGAACAAAATTAGTTAGTATTTCTTTCTTTAGCAACGGCAATTTAAAATACAGAAAGGATTGGGCGGAAACTAATTACTTGTTTATAGATTTTCTTTATAAACAATTGCAACGCAGGCTACATAATCTCTTGAGTGGCTCATAGAAATTTTTAGACTTTTATCATCATTTAAGATTTTGCTTATCTTTCCAAACAATTTTACAATCGGCATTCCGTTTGGTTCATTAACAATCTCAATATCCTGCCAGCCGATTTCTTTATCCAATCCTGTTGAAAGTGCTTTGTACACAGCTTCTTTTGCGGCAAAGCGCGCAGCCAGGTGCTGATACTTATTTGTTTTTGAAAGTGAATACTCAAGTTCGGATGGCGTATAGATTTTCTTTAAAAATTGATCACCGTATTTTTCAATACTGTCTTTTATCCTGTCTATTTCAATTATATCTATACCTATTCCAAAAACCATTATTCATTTCTTTAAAACTAAATTAAAATCCTTCAGCAGAACCATTACCTCTTGGGTCAGTTGCACCATAAATTATATTATTTTCATGATCGATAATTATTCCCTCTGCTCTGCCGAGTGAACGCGTTCTTCCAATTTTGTATCCCATACTAATTAAATTATTTTTCACATCAAGCGGAAGTGCATAACGTTCGGGTTGAATTTCATCCGGCAGCCATTGATGATGAATTCTCGGCTGATTTATAGCGTTCTGAATATCCATTTTAAAATCAATACAGTTTAATATAACCTGCAAAACAACTGTCATAATTGTTGAACCGCCGGGAGAGCCAACAATCAGATAAGGTTTTTTCTCTTGTAGAACGATAGTTGGCGTCATTGAGCTGAGCATTCTTTTTTCCGGCTGAATAGAATTTGCTTCCGCACCTCTTAATCCAAATTGATTCGGTTCACCGGGTTTTGCTGAGAAATCATCCATTTCATTGTTTAGAAGAAAGCCAGCACCATCTACTACAATTTTATTACCATAGCTGGAATTAATTGTTGTTGTAGTGCTTACTGCATTTCCAAATGCATCATAAACAGAGTAATGTGTTGTTTCTTCACTTTCATTTGCTGGAGGAACTCCCGCTGATATTTGATCTGAAGGAGTAGCTTCTTCTGTAATCTTATTAAAAATTTCTTTTGCATATTCTTTAGATAATAACCATTCTTTTGGAACTGGATAAAAATCCTCATCACCCAGATGAACTGTTCTGTCAGCATAAGCATATTTCATCGCTTCAACAAGATGATGAATATACTTGCTGCTTCCCCAATCTTCTTGTTTAAATTCATAGTTCTCAAGAATGTTCAGCATTTCAATTAACACTATACCGCCAGAACTTGGCGGTGCCATTGAAACAATTTCGTAACCGCGGTATGTCCCGGTAACCGGTTCACGTTCTACCGCATTATATTTTGCAAGATCTTCATGCGTAATGTATCCGCCATTGCTTTGTACTTGTTTAACAATCAGATCGGCAGTTTCACCTTTGTAAAAACCATCTCGTCCTTTCTCTTTAATCAGTTTTAATGTTTTTGCAAGATCAGGCTGTCTGAATATTTCACCTTCATTGTATGGCTCTCCATCCTTTGAAAATACTTTAAATGAAGAAGGGTATTTTGAAAAAGCATCAAGCATAGAAGCAAATGAGCGGGCAGTTCTGTAATCAAGCTGAAAGCCATTTTGGGCAAGATTGATTGCAGGCTGAATAACATCTGCAAGTTTCATTGTGCCATATTCTTCAAGAGCATATAACAATCCGGCAACACTTCCCGGTACGCCTGATGAGGTTACACCTTCACTGCTTAAATCCGGATCATAATTTCCAAGTGAATCTAAAAACATATCACGATGAGCTGACACAGGAGCTTTTTCTCTATAATCAACTGTAACATTTCTTCCATCTTTAAGATGAATAACCATGAATCCGCCGCCGCCCAAATTTCCTGCTGAAGGATATGTAACAGCGAGCGCGAATCCCGTTGCAACTGCAGCATCAACTGCGTTGCCTCCTTTTTTCAAAATATGCAAACCAACTTTTGATGCTAATTCACTTGCAGAAACAACCATACCATTTCTTGCACGTACCGGATCAGGAGCTTCCGCAAACACTAATGTGTAAATAACTAAAAATATTAAAATGATTTTTTTCAGATTCTTAGAAGAGATTGATATCTGCATCAACTTTAATTCCTTCATTTTGTAATTGTTCTAATAAAATTTCACTTAATTGATTTAAATGTTTTACTGATTCAATGAGATTATTATAAAGTTCTTTATCATTCAATACTTTATTCAAATTATTTTCTTCATCAGATATTTTAGCTGCAAAATTGTTCATGCTTATAAGGAGTGAATCTGTTCTTTTTAAAATAATCTGCAAATCATTAACAGATGTATTTATTCCTTCTTTATTTGCCGAAATAAATTCTCTCGCTTCACTTGTTAATTCGGCAGCGTTATCGGTCAGGATTTTTATTCCCGTTCTGTTTTCATCTAGCATCAAATTAATTTTTGTCGTCAGCTCATTCAAGTTGCTTAAAGATGATTTAACATTCCTATTTAATTCTTCATCGGTCAGATAATCATTTAACGATTTTAATGTAATTTTTAAATCCTCCATTGAATTAAAAAGATCACCTTCAATCTTACCGATCATTGACATCACTGCAGGTATATCAGCCTGAAATGTTCCGTTCTGCACCTGGTTAAAATCCAATGAAGCGGAAGATGTGCCCGGCAGAACTTCAATCTTTTTTCCTCCCATCAAATCAAGCATTGTAACGGCAAATTGTGCATCTTCTTTTAACTCAACTTCTTTGTTAATTGAAATTGTAACAATTACATTTTCACCCTGAACTTTAAAATCCTCAACAAAACCTTTTCTCACTCCATTTACTGTTACGTAATCTCCAATTTCAAGACCGGATACATTTGCAAATTTTACGCGCAGAATTTTATCAGTTGAAGTTAAACTAAAATTTTTTGCCCATGAAAGCACCCAAAGGAAAACGATAAGTCCGATGACCACCATTATTCCAACCTTCAATTCAGTTTTGCTTTTATCCTTTAACATTATTGTTCCTTCTGAGCTCTAACGTTTTTAAGAAGAACTTTTAGATCGTGCAGTTCTTCAGATTCAATCATGCTGTCAGCAGCGGCATCCTCAATAAAATATTTAATCCGGTTAAGCTGTTCTTCTGAGATCTGATCAACAGAGTTGATGCTGTCAATAAAATTATTCAAAATAATACGAAGCGAATCTTTTCCGGGACCTGCTGAAACAAAATTTAATTTTTCATCAATGTTTTCATTTAAAACTGATTTAATAAAATTTTTACCGGGGGTTAAAAACCAATCATTAAATTTAGTTTGAACGATGTACAAAACAGCCGCTGTTAAAATAGTTAAAATTACAATTATTTTAACAAAGCAACCTTTTCTCAATCATTCACCTTGAAGTTTTTGAATCAACACTTTCTTAATTCTTTTATTAAAAACTTCCTTCACTGTAAATTTATAGTTTTGTAATTGAAATGTGTAATCTTCTTTTGGAATATGGCCGGCATTATTTAGAACAAGTCCGGCAACAGTTTCGTAGTCTTCATGCTCCGGAGTGATATTTGTATTTAAAAGTTCATTCAGTTCATCAATCGATAATTTCCCCAGAACAAGAAATGAATTATTATCAACCTTTGTAACAGAACTTTCTTCTTTATCATATTCATCTCTAATTTCACCAATGATCTCTTCAATAATATCTTCCAGGGTTATTAAGCCGGCAGTACCGCCATATTCATCAACCACAATTGCAATGTGCATTTTCTTTTCCTGGAATTCATGCATAAGATCATTTATCATTTTTGTTCTTGGAATGAACATCGGTTTGCGTCCAATTTTAGTTAATGAAAGCTGTTTCCGCATCTCCGGGCTTTTGAGGTAAGCAAGAATATCTTTTGAATATAGTAAGCCAACAATTTCATCAAGAGTTTCATGGTAGATTGGAATACGGCTGTGCCCCGAGTTTGTAATTATACTGAGAAGTTTTTCAAAATCTGTATCATCAGGAATTGCAACAATATCAACGCGTGGAGTCATTACTTCATGAACTGCAACCGATCTGAAATTAACTATGCTTTGAATTAATCCATGTTCTTCTTCAATTATTGTTCCGCGTTCATGGCCAAGATCTGCAAGCTCTGCAATCTCTTCCGGAAGAATTGCCATTTTGGATTTATCAAATTTTATTTTTGAAACCAAGGTTTTAATTGTTTCTGTTAAGGTTTCAGCAACAGGATAAAAAAGAACATTAATCCAGTAAAGAGGAACTGCAGTTAATTTTGAAAAAGCCAGAGGATTTCTTGAAGCCCATACTTTTGGAGTAACTTCTCCGAATAAAAGCACAAGTAATGTAAGCGCTATTATTTGAATTGTAAGAGCAACCTCTTCAGATATGCTGAAAAAAGATGCTGCTTCAAGAGCAAGACTGACTCCAATTATTGATGCAGCAACATTTACGATCGTATTGCCTATTAAAATTGTAACGAGCAATCTCCGGGGATAATCAAGGAGTTGATTAAGATAACGATTAATAAGCGGATTGTTACCCAGATTGTGTTGTAATTTTCTCCGGTCAAGTGAGAACAGTGCAACTTCCGAGCCGGAAAAAAAAGCGGAGAAAATTAAACAGATAATGAGCGCAATCAGTTTGCTCTGCCAGCTAACGTCCAAAAATTAAATTTATCCCAGGTTGTTGTACAAACTTTTTAAAACGGCAGATCATCATTTTCATCAATCTGCATATCTGCTTCTGCAGAAGATGCACCAAATTCTTCTCTGCTGGCGCTTTCACTGGCTGTGGAATCAAGTGGTATTATCCTTTCAGAAATAACTTCAGTCATATATCGTTTAATACCGTCCTTATCGGTATAATCTCTTTTTGTAAGACGTCCTTCAACGTAAACTTTTTTTCCTTTTTTCAGTGCTTCTTTCATATAATCGGATAGACTGAAGGAAACAATATTATGCCAGGTTGTTTCATTAACCCAATTTCCATCCTTGCCTTTGTAACTATGCGTAGTTGCCAGTGTAAAATTGGTAATTGAAACATTATTTGTTGTAAACCTGGTTTCAGCATCTTTTCCAAGATTGCCAATAAGCATAATCTTGTTTAATGAAAATGCCATTAGACCTTCCTTTCCTGGTTGAATGTAATTAAATGAATTTAATTATTATTTGATTCAGATACTATTCTGTACAAGTTTTCTTCTCTAAGTAAGATAAAAAATCAATATACAGGAAAATATTTATCTCAGGAATCATTATAAAATAAAAAAGCGGCAGATGGTTTTCCGCCGCATAAAATTATGGCTGCAATTATTTTATTTTATAACCGTGAGAATCCACGCATCCTGGTAGGTTTTAGTTTTCCATAATTCATTTCTTACCTTCTCGGCTTCTGTACGTGTAGAAAATAAATCCGTTAACTGCACCACATACAGATTATTATCATTGCTGTATATAACAATTATATCTTTCTTTAATTTTTCACGGCTTGCTGCTGCAAAATCTTCAGCTTTCTCCTTTGTTGTAAATGCGCCAATCTGCACAATGTAATATTTATGAGTTTCCTGCGGTAAAAAAATTATTGGTTCATCCGGTTTCTTTACCTCTATGGTATCTGCCGGAATTTCATCAAAAACATAAACGCTGTCCGCTGTATTGCTATCTTTCGTTGTTTCTTCAGAAGAAGAACATGAATATAAAAACAGAGATGTTGATATTAGAATTGGAAAGATAAAATATTTCATAGCAGTTAGATTTTTATAAGTTGTTATTCAAAATTAAATTACTTATCAGCAGGTAAGATTTCATTTCCCTTAAATTTATACCCTGTACATTTTATCAAATTACTTCCCATTAAATCAGGTATTGAACCGGAAATGACCGGCTTAATTTTAGTGAAACAAAGTTTTAGAATCAAATGAGAATTAAAATTTAATCTCTCATCATTCAATCGAAAAAAGTACTGTTCCCTTTTCAACAGGACTGCCCTCTTTTACCATTACATTTTTAATTATTCCGGTTGCTGGTGCACGAAGATCATTCTCCATTTTCATTGCTTCAAGAATTATAATGGAATCACCCTGAACAACATTATCTCCAACATTCTTTTTAATCTTCAATATCATTCCCGGCATTGGAGCTTTCACTTCTGTTTTGTGTGAAGCGGCCTTGCTTGATTGCTCAAGAATTCTGATTGCTTTTTCCTGCAGCGCAGATCTTACTATAGTTTCAATATTTCTTCCGTTTGTGTATATGCTGAAACTATTTCCATCAAGTTTTTTTGCGGAAAGATTGATAATCGTGTTTTCAATCTTTAATAGAAAAGTGTGTGAATTTAAAGAAGTTAATTTGTATTCAACAATTTTATCATCTATTGAAATCCTGTTCTCATCCAGCATTACAATTTTCTTTTTCTTACCATTTAATGTTACAATAAATTCACTCATGAATCTGTCTCAGCCAGTTGCTTGATGATTTCGTTTTTCCATTCAGCGTAATTGAATCAGGTTGATTCTTTAAGATGACTGAAAGAACTGCCGCTGCATTTTCAATTTGGTTCCGGTTTTCTTCTTCCCGGGTAAGTTTCTCTAAATTATTTTCAACATAATTAATATTGATATTCCCGCTTCTGAAATTTTCATCAGCTAAAATATTTTTAAGAAAAGGAATATTATTCACAACCCCGGCAATATGATATTCTGACAATGCACGAAGCATTCGTTCAACCGCTTCATCACGGGTTGAAGCATAACAAATTAATTTTGAAATCATCGGATCATAGTGAACAGAAATTTCAGAACCGGTACTGAACCCACCATCAACCCTTACACCGGGACCAGATGGAATTCTGTAATCAAATATTTTTCCGGTAGATGGCAGAAAATTATTTTCAGGATCTTCCGCATATATTCTGCACTCAATTGCATGGCCGGAAATTCTTAAATCACTCTGTTTAAATGATAGTTTATTACCAACAGCAATTGAAATTTGTTCTTTAACAAGATCAATATCAGTTATCAGTTCAGTAACAGGATGTTCAACCTGCAGGCGTGTGTTCATTTCCAGGAAATAAAAATTTTTATCCGCATCCATCAGCAGTTCAATTGTTCCCGCGTTATAATATCCACAGGCTTTTGCTGCGTTAACAGCCGCTTCGGTTATCTTTGCCCTCGTTGCTTCATCAACAAAAGAGGAAGGTGCTTCTTCAATAATTTTCTGATGCCTTCGCTGAATCGAACATTCACGTTCAAAAAGATGTGCATAGTTTCCATGTTTATCTGCAATAACCTGAACTTCAATATGACGCGGGTTTTCAATATACTTTTCAATGTAAACAGAATCATCCGCAAAAGCTTTCAATGCTTCTCTTTGAATTGCTTCAAATGAATTTTGAAATTCTTCCGGAGAAAAAACTTTGCGCATTCCTTTTCCGCCGCCGCCGGCAGATGCTTTTAACAAAACGGGAAATCCAATTTCTTCTGCAGTCTTTAAACCATCTTCAAGATTTTTAATTGCTTCAGTTGACCCTGGAACAATTGGAACACCGTGTTTCTTCATTAAAGAACGTGCTGCTGTTTTGCTTCCCATCATTTTAACTGATGATGATGAAGGCCCGATAAATTCAATTCCTGAACTTTCAACCTCAGAAATAAAATTAGCATTCTCCGAAAAAAATCCGTAACCCGGGTGGATTGCATCAGCATTAATTTTTTTAGCGAGGTTTATTATTTTATCTTTATTAAGGTAGGATTGTGATGCCCGACCTTCACCAATAAAGTAAGCTTCATCAGCATATTTAACATGATCAGAAGTTTGATCAGCTTCAGAATATACGGCTGCAGAAGTAATTCCTAATTCTCTGCATGCACGAATAATTCTTACAGCTATTTCTCCCCGGTTAGCAATTAAAATTTTTTTAAACATATTCCGGTTGATTGATGAAATTATTTCAACTCAGCAATTGTAATACCATCCCCTCCAAGCTCAATTGGTGCAAAATAAAAATTTTTTACTTTATCGTGATTCTTTAAAATATCTTTTACTGTTTTTTTCAAAGCGCCGGTGCCTTTGCCATGCAGAATTTCAACCCGTTCAAGTCCGGAAGTATAAGCATCATCAACAAATCGAATCACTTCAAATTCAGCTTCTTCCGGTTTTTCACCGCGTATATCAATGCGCATCTTTGGCATGCTTTTATAAATTTCTCCTGAAGAAACAGAATCAAGAATTTTTTGTTTATCTTTTTTAGCAGGAATTAATTCATCAAGAGAAACCAGCATTTTTAATGAACCAACAGAAATTATCCCTTTATTTTTTTCCGGGTGAACATCGGTTAATCTGCCTGTTGTTTCCGTATTTTTAATTTGAACATAATCACCAGCATTAAATTCATATTTCTGCTGCTGAACTTCTTCTTCCTTAAAAATATTTTTATTAGTTGATTTAAGCTCCTTAATAATATTCTGGCTTGATTTAATTATCTCCGGCTTTGCACTTGATTCTTTCAACTCCTTAATAACATGTTCTATTTTTTTGTTTATTCCTTTCAAATATTCATCAGCTTCTTCTTTAGCTTTTTTAAGGATATTTTTCTTTTCTCTATCAAGCTTTTCAACATTTCTTCTGTAAAGATTTGAAAGTCCTGCCAGTCTTGAATTTTCAATCTCAAGCTGCTTTAACCTTTGTTCAAGCTTTTTTGATTTTGCTTCAATCTCAACAAGAAAATTTTCAACTTTGTGTTTATCTGCATCCAGATATTCAGAAGCAAGTTTAAGAAATTTCTCCTCAAATCCTATCCTTCGTGCAACTTCAAAAGCATAGCTTGATCCAGGAATACCTTGCTTAAACAAATAAGTTGGTTTAAGATTTTCATTATCAAATTCCATTGCAGCATTTTCAAATCCCGGCAGATCATTTGCAATTAATTTTAATCCGCCGTGATGGGTTGATGCAAGCACCGTAGCATTTCTATCACGCAGTGAAATTAAGGTTGCAGCAGCTAAAGCTGAACCTTCGGCTGGATCAGTTCCGGTACCAATTTCATCAAGCAGAACTAAAGATTGTTCATCAGCCGCATCAAGTATTTTATTTATGTTTGATAGATGAGAACTGAATGTAGAAAGATCATCTTCAATGGATTGTTCATCTCCAATATCTACAAGAATTTTTTTAAAGAAATGAAAGTTTGAATCCGGATCTGCCGGAATATGAATTCCTGAATTAACCAATAATGAAAGTAGCCCCGCGGTTTTAAGTACAACGGTTTTTCCACCTGCGTTTGGTCCGGTAATCAGTACAACTTTTTTCTCATCAATTTTTAGATTTAAAGGAACAGTAGAATTTTTTCCTATTTTTTTATAAAGGATAGGATGACGTGCATCTTTAAGATAAAATGGCTGATGATCATTTATCGTTGGAAATGAACCAATTACTTCTATTGAATATTTTGCCCGTGCAAAAATTGAATCAATATGTGAAATTACAGTTAAAGAATTTTTCAATTCAGAACTGTATTCACCTATTTTTTTTGTTAGTTCTCGGAGCAGTCTTTCAATCTCTCGTTTCTCAGCAAATGAAAGAGAAATAATTTCATTATTCAGTTCAAGTGTTTCTTCCGGTTCAATGTAAACTGTTTGTCCGGTGGAAGATTCTGAATGAATAAATCCTCTGATATGGCGTTTGTGTTCAGCTTTAACGGGAATAACAACTCTGCCGTCACGCAGAGTTAGATATTCTTCTCTAACGATGTCTTTTTCAGAAAGTGATTTCACCAATCTGTTAACGGATTTTATAAGATCATCTCTCAGTTCATTTATTTCTTTTTTTATCTCTGCAAGTTTCGGGCTTGCATTATCTCTAACTTCACCGTTTTCATTTATTACTTTTTGAATATGATGTTCAAATACTTTATCAACAAATAATTTTGAAGAAAAAGCCGCCAGATCAGGTGCATCGTTTATATTACTTTTTAAATATGTAAAAAGATTTCTTGATACAACTGCAAGCCTGTAAATATCAAGAATTTTTTTACTCTCAAGAATTGAACCTTCAATTGTACTGGTTGATAATGCAAGTTCTAAATTAGGAAGATATTCAATCGGCGGATGAACATTTTTAATCAGCACTTCTTTAGCCTGAGAAACAAGCCTGCCTTCACTGACAGCATAAGATAACTGATCAGCAGGAGTTAGTGCAAGCAGTTCTTCCTTACCCTTCTCTGTGCTGCAGTATTTTGAAATGTATTGCAGAACTTTTGGATATTCTAATTTGTCAAGAACAGTAGTAGAAATCATTTCAGCGTATCTTTATCGTTTATATAATCTTTAATTATTTTTTTAGTTTCCGGAGTGTAGCTGCTCAGGTAATCAATTGTATATGGAATTACATTATAAACGCGCTTATATAAAAGTGATTTTTTTTGCATTGCATCATCAGGGACAGTAAAAACATTGAGCAGAAAAAAAACTGCACTCATAAAAAATAAAATCTGGATTGCTCCCACAATTCCACCAACCAACTGGTTAATAATGTTATTAACTCTATCAAATGGATGAACCAATCTTTTTATAATTGCAAAGATCAGGAGTACGGTAACGAAGATTAATATGCCGGCTAAAATTTCAGCGAGGTAAATTTCAATTCCGAGAAAGTCTTCAATGAAACTGCCAAAGCTGAAGGCGAATTTTATGGCGAGAAAAATTCCGATTATAAATCCGATCAATCCTATAATCTTCCTGACAAATCCATCTTTAAAGCCGAGGATAAAACCAACAAGCAGCACCGCAACAATGATTAGATCTAATATGCTCAAATTTTTTTTCTAAGATATAAATTAATTTCCGAGATAATTTTCAACTGCACTTTTAACAATCTTACCGTCTGCTTTTCCTTTCAATTCTTTCATCACTGCGGGCATTAATTTAGGAAAATCTTCTTTTGATTTAGCACCTAACTCTTCCGCAATTCTCCGGACTTCAATATTAATTTCTTCTTCATTAAGCTGTTTGGGAAGGTAATTCAAAATGATATTTAATTCTGCTTCCTCTTTCTTAGCAAGTTCTTCCCTTCCGGCATTTCTGAATTGTTCTATCGAATCCTTTCTTTTTTTTGCGGCGGTGCTTAACATTTTTATTTCTTCATCGGGTGTAAGTTCTTTTCCTGTTCCGCTTTTTTCAAACTCAAGTATAAGAGCGCGAATGGACCGGATAGTTTCTAGTTTAAGTTTATCACCGGATTTCATCGCTTCTTTCATATCCTGATTTATTCTCTCTTTTAAATTCATTTTATCCTCTAAATTGAAAAGGCAGGTTAATTGAACCTGCCTTTAATTTCTCAAAAATATTTTAGCAAAATTATATTCGTATTGTAGCAGAATAATTAATACGCAGGCAGTATGCTTTTCTTAATTCCTGTTGAATATCTGTAACAAGTCCCATATCCGAATTTTTATCAACTCTTAATGAAACTATAATGTTCGGCAGTTCCTGTCTCTTAGCATACATAATTGATTGAACTTCTTCCAATCTGACTATGCTGTCATTTATCTGGATTCTGCCATCCTTACCAATCCAAAGATAAGAAACAAGTCTCTTGTTCTCAATCTTCTCAATTGCCTGGGCTTCAGGTAATTTGAATTCAACAAGCACATCAACTTCACGAAGAGTAGTAACAACCATAAAAAACATTAGAAGCATAAATACTATATCGGGCATCGATGTAGTTGGTATTTCCTGCTTTGTAGTGGCTCTTCTTTTTTCAAACTTCATAAATTAAATCCTTATTTATTTGGCTCCTTCTGGTTCGGCAATTGATATTGTAATAGGGATTTTTTCTTTAACAACATCCTGATCTTCGGCTTGTAAATCGTTATACTTTCTTCCATAGTTCTGGTTAGAATATTCATCCCGCACTTCAAAATAAGCCTGCTTCACCTGATCAAGCGCTTGTATATATAGATTATAATTTGTCTTCCTGTCAGTTTTAACAGATACAATCAGTTTTTTGTTTGAAGGCAATTCAATTTTAGAAATTATTCTTGGTTTAAGATTTGGTTTTATCTGCTGAACTGAAGTTGGTGTTCCATCAACTAAAACATCACCATTTTCATTAATAAGAATTGCCGCCATTCTATCCTTTGAAATTTCAACGGTCTCAACGTCTTCAACATATTCCGGCAAGGTTAATCCAATACCAGTATCAACATCTATAACGGTTGAAACCAGAAAGAATAAGAGCAGCAGAAAAGCAAGATCAGCCTGAGAAGCTGTGGGAATCTCTGCACTCCTCATCCCTCTTTTTTTAATAAAAGCCATAGTAATTCCTTCTTAGAAAAATTTACTTTTTATGTTCCTTATATTCATATAACGCATCTATAAGTTCCACAGAAGCTTCTTCCATATCACCAACCAGGCGGTCAATTCTGGATATAAAATAGTTATAGAATACCTGCAGAATCATAGCAACTACCAGACCGAATAATGTTGTTAACAGCGCAATAGAAATACCTTCAGCAACGATTGCAGGAGAAATCTGCGCAGCTTCTTTAATAGCATCAAAAGCTTCAATCATTCCTTGTACGGTACCGGTAAAACCAAGCATGGGAGCGAGAGTAATAAAAGTAGAAATCCAGATGAGTCCTCTTTCAAGGAATCCCATTTCAATTCCGCCATAAGCAACAATAGCTTTTTCAGCAGCGTCAAGTCCTTCATCAACTCTTAATAAACCTGCATGAAAAACTGATGCAACAGGGCCGCGGGTATTTGCACAAACTTCTTTAGCAGCTTCCACTCCGCCTTCTTCCAAAGACTTTCTAACCTTTACAATAAATTTTTTGGTATTAACACTTGCACGGGAAAGAGTATACATTCTTTCAATACAAAATGCTAAACCAATAACCAAGCTAGCTAAAATAGGATGCATAAAAAATCCGCCGGCAGTGTATTTATCTGCAAGCCAGTTTAATGTACCTCCATCATTAGCCGCTTGAGCTAAAACACTTAGAGTTGACGAAATAATTCCTGATAATTCCATAAAGAGTGACCTCCTAATTTATATAATTGACATCAAAGGAGAGAGAAGCTCCCGTACAATTCATTAAAAAATATGGTGCTACAATAAACATTTCGAAAAACAAAGTCAATAATATATTTAACCTGAAAACACTTGATATGCGTCAGAATCAAGTATTTCAGGACACATTTTGTCTTAGTCTGAACGGCAGTTTTAGCACATTGCCGCTGACAAAATTATAATTTGAAAATAAACTAAAAATAAGCTCACCAATCTCTTCAGGTTTTAACCATGCATCATAATCAGTTTCTTTAATCCATTTCCGGTTTTCAGGTGTATCAATAATATATGGTGCAATTGCATTAGCTGTTAAATTTATTTCTCTTCCTTCAAGAGAAAGTGTCTTTACAAGATGAATCAATCCGGCTTTGGCAAGTCCATATGCTGATTTTTTAATTTCAGGTTGAACACCTGTAAGCGCGGCTGTAAAGCAGATTGATCCTCCGGCACTTTCTTTAACAATCTGAGAAAAATATTTTGCAATGAAGAAAGATGATTTAAGATTTAAATTGTTCATCTTTTCAAACTCAGCAGCATCGGTTTCCCGGATTTTTTTACCGCCGGCAAATCCCCCGATAGTACTGAAGAGAAAAAATACTTTTTCTTTTGATGGCGGAATTTGCCTGAAACATTCTATTACATTTTCTTCAATTGATAAGTCTTTACATTCAATCAATTTAATTTTGGATGATTGAAAATTTAGTTCATGAATTTTACGATCAATAAGATAAATCTGATCAAAATCCTTTTTTACTAGTACGCCGGATGCACCTTTGCCAAGAACTCCACCTGCTCCAATTAATATTAATTCTTTCTTCATTTTTTTACAGATTATTTCTCTGAAAATATAAATTTTGCCGTTACAGGGAAATGATCACTGTAACCTCCAAGATAACGATTACCGCCATAGGTTGGGAATGATGTTCCGATATATTTCCCGGATTTAGTTAAAACAAAATCAGGTTTGTAAACTTCAAATGATCCGCATTCATATTGAATAGATTCACCGATAAGCAAATCAGTTGATACAATTATTTGATCAAGCATATTCCAATCATCTCTGAATTTATAACTTCCTTCACCATTCTGAAAAGCCTGGAAAGCAAGATTATAAAGTGCAGGCTCTGTTATTTCTTTTTTTAATGGAATAGAATCACAGATGAACGGCTGAGCCTTAAGGGTATTTAAGACCGATACATTAACCGGTTCATCATTGAAATCACCCATGATTATAATCTTGGAATTTTTATTTAATGCAAATAATGAATCAACCCTATACCTAAGCACGTTTGCTGCGGTAATTCTGTTTGGCTGTGATTGAATTTCTCCCCCTCTTCTTGATGGCCAGTGATTAATGAAAACATAAAATGTATCCTGTTCATTCGAAACGAGTGCGGTTCCTAAAACTAATCTTGTTGGATAACCATCACTTAGTTTAACTGTATCCGCTGTTAATCCAATCAGATTAAATTTATCCGCGTTATAAATTAATCCGTTCTCTATCCCCCTGTTATCGGGTGATTCATATCCTGCGGTTTTAAAATTTTTATCATTCAGAAATTTTGCAATTAATGTATCAAGTAAATACTGATGTTCAACCTCGCAAACTCCAAGTATGTCAGGACCAATCTCATTATTCATTGATCTGATTACTCTTGCAATGTTGAAGAGTTTTCTATCAAGGCGTTCTGCAGTCCATTCATTATCACCGTCAGGTAGAAATTCTGCATCATCTTTCCCTTCATCATCAATTACATCAAATAAATTTTCAAGGTTGTAAAATGCGGTAAAAAGAGTATCACTGCTTTGAGAATAGTTGCTTGATGATATTAAAATTATCAGGACAAAAATTAGTAAGAGTTTAGTTTTCATATTAGAATATTATTAGTGATTAAATCTGAAGCCTTGTAACAACACCATGCAGTTTGTTGTAAGGCAATTTATAAAATCTAACGAATGGCGGTGTAATTTTTTTAATGAATGCAAATATTTTATAGAAGAAATTATTTGTAAGAATATCTTCTACTCCGTAAAATATTACTTTTTCGGTAATTCCCTGCTCTTTAAGAAGTTCACTCAATTGAAGAATTTCCATATAGCCGGTTGAAATAATAATTCCTTCCAACCCTTTGGCAAGATTTTCCTTTTTCTCAACTTTAATTCCATAAGGATTATCAGTAGTTCGTATTGAGATAAGAATATTATTCTCATAAATTATGTTGCCTCTAATCATACAGTGAACAATATAAGGTGGAATTTCATCCAGGCTTCTTGTAAAGAAAAGCGCAGTGCCTTTTATGTTATTGTTCATTCCATAAATCTGCTCATAACTAAGTGTAAAAGTATCAATGGGCAGCGCTCTGAATGACCGATACATTTTTCTGTTTCCTTTTCCCCAAACAGTTATAACGAATAAAGGAACAGCCGCTATAACCAATGACCAGAATCCGCCATGCGGAATTTTAGTGAATACCGAGATTAAAAATATTAAATCAACGACAAAGACAAATAATGCAATAAACATTTTATAATAAAATTTTCTGATTCTGAAAATCCATATCATCAGCATTCCGCTTATTGTCATCGTTGCTGTAACAGCCAAACCATACGCTGCTGCAAGGTTTTCGGATTTTCTGAAAAATAAAATCATGCACAAAACAGAAATCAGTAATACCCAGTTTACAACTCCAATATAAATCTGGGATTTTATATGGCTGGACGTGTATTTTATTTTCATTAATGGAAAAACATGTGTAGTAATTCCCTGGTAAACTAAAGACATCACAGCGCTTATCATTGCCTGAGATGCTATAACAGTTGCAAACATTGTTAAAAGAAGAAATGGAATGAATAGAATTTCAGAAAAAGATTTTACCATCTCGAAAAGTATGAATCCGGTTTTTGCATGTGTAAACAAATACGCGCCCTGCCCAAAATAATTTGTTAACAGAGAAAGAATTACAAATGCCCATGATTGCCGTATTGGTGCGGCACCCAAATGTCCCATATCAGCGTATAAAGCTTCACCGCCGGTTGCACAGAGAATCACTTCACTTAAAACAAAAAATCCTGCAAAGCCATTATGCCTGAAAAAATCAATTGCATAGTATGGGCTTACAGCAAGCAAAACATCGGGAGATCTTAGAATAGATAATAAACCAAACACGAATAGTGCGATAAACCATATCAGCATAATTGGACCAAATGAAGATGCTACTTTATCTGTTCCTTTATATTGAAAAGAAAACAGTATAATTGCAATAATACAAGTGATTATAACAACAGTATTATTATCTATATGTCCCATTCCCGGAATCAATTCAAGCCCTTCAACAGCGGATAGAATACTGATAGCCGGTGTAATTACACCATCTCCCATAATTAAGGAGAATCCTATGTAGCCTAGAAATCCGGCAAATGCTATTTTTCTGCCGGACTTTAATGAACTTGTTAGAACTTCTTTTAAAACAATTATCCCGCCCTCACCTTTTATACTTAAACTCATTGCAAGCCAGGCATATTCAATTGTAACAAGAATTATCAGGGACCAGAATATCAGCGAGAGCACTCCCATTATATTTTCAGGAGTGGGTTTGGTTAGAACGAAGATTACAGCAAGAGTGTAGATGGGACTCGTTCCGATATCACCGAAAACAAGTCCCATTGCTTTGAGATTTTCTTTAAGGAGTAGATTATCTTCAAGCTTCATCGGAGTAATTTAAGCATTATAATGAAGCTCATTATTAAAAGCGATCAATCTTTATACCTCTGCAGCATGATTTCTTCCCCATGCTTTTTTAATCAAGTAGAATAACAGAAGCAGAAGAAGAATCATCATAATTCTTGCGCCCCAAATATATGGAATATTTTCGGGCGAAGCATTCTTAAGCATAAGGATCGGAATTGCATCATTAACAAGCCACCAAATCATTATGATGAACAGAACAACAGGAGTTACAAATTTCATCAGGTAATAAAAGATTCTCGGAATGGCTATATCCCCGCCTTCATTCATTTCTTTCCAGGCTTTATCAGCACCAAAAACCCACATGAAAAGAATTGTTTCCATCAGTGCGAAAACTACAAGACCAAAAGTACCTGCCCAATAATCCATCTCATCAAGAAATCCATACTTTAAAAAGAATACTACAAACTGAACGCAGATTAGAACAATTACAGCAAGAACTGCAGTAGCTTTGTGCCTGCTCATTTTGAACTCATCTTCCATAAATGCTATAACAGGCTGCCCCATTGCAACTGAAGATGTTATTCCAGCAAAGAAAAGCAGAAGGAACCAAAGGAATCCAAACAATTGCCCTAAAGGAATTTGCTGAAAGATCAAAGGCATTGATACAAATCCTAAATCAAAAGAACCGGCTGCGGCAATCTGTTGTGTAACAGCTACACCAAAAAATGCAACTGCTGCTGGAATTGCGATTGATCCGCCGAGAATAACTTCTGCAAATTCATTTGTTGCAGATGTACTTATGCCAGATAATGCAATATCATCTTTTGGTTTTAAATAACTTGCATAAGCGTGAATTGTACCCATTCCGACTGAGAGCGTAAAAAAGATTTGCCCGGCTGCAGCAAGCCATACAGATGGATTTCCCAAACTGCTAAAATCGGGATTCCAGATAAATGCTATTCCATTAGCAATTGAATTTTCCGCCTGGGTTGGATCAGGAGTTCCTAATGTAAGAACTCTAACTGCGAGAATAATTCCAAAAAGAAAAAGCATTGGCATTGCAATCTTTGCAAGCTTCTCAATTCCCTTAGAAATTCCCTTGTATAGAACCCAGAAATTAATGCAGAATGTTCCGATCATAAATAAATATGCCGGAAGCAAAGATGTGAAGTGTTCACCGGCTTCCCTGCCCTGAAAACTGTAAAGGAAATTTCTCATCTCAGCAAATGAGTTTTGATCAAAATATAATCCTGTTAATGAAAAGAGACTGAAAGCAAGGGTCCATGATTCAATGTAAGTATAATAAATCATGATAATGAGAGAAATAAATAAACCGGTAGCGCCGAGATATTTTGCCGCTTTGTTTTTCCAGAGAACATCAAACATTCCCGGAGCACTGCCGTGCCTGTATTTACCGCCGTTACGTCCTATTCCCCATTCAATCCACATAAGAGGAATACCAAGAATAAGAAAGAAAATGAAATACGGAATCATAAAGGCGCCGCCGCCGTTTTGTGCTGCCTGAACAGGAAATCTTAAAAAGTTACCAAGACCAACTGCATTTCCTGCTACTGCAAGTATAAGACCGATTTTACTTCCCCATTGTTCGCGTTCATTCTCTTGTGGCATTTTATATCCTTAAATTTTTCTACTAAAAGAATTTGTTGAAAGTAAAAATTAAATTTTTATAAAATTAAAGATTAAAAAATTATCAACACAATTAAAATTTGGATTATGCATTCTGTAAATCCGGCTGCAATATTTCTTTTTCTGAAGAAGCAACCGCAACAGATATGGCTGAATCACCAGTGATGTTTGTAATTGTTCTGCACATATCAAGAATTCTATCTATTCCTAAAATTAACGCAATACCTTCCTGTGGAATACCAACTGATTTTAAAACTATTATCAGCATAATTATACCAACTCCGGGAACAGGAGCTGTACCGATTGAAGCGAGTGTAGCTGTTAGTACAATTGTTAACTGCTGAACAAATGTTAAATCCATTCCAAAAACCTGCGCAATAAATACTGCCGCAACTCCCTGGTACAATGCCGTACCATCCATATTTATTGTTGCACCAAGCGGAAGTACAAAACTCGTAATTGATTTTGAAACACCGAGATTTTCATTGCAGCATTCCATTGTTACTGGAAGTGTTGCAGCGCTTGAACTAGTGCTGAATGCAATCGTCTGTGCTCTCCTTATTCCTTTAAAGAAGGTATAAACTTTAATCTTTGAAAATATTTTTACGATGAGTGAATAAACAACAGTAGTTTGAATGAGTAAGCCAAGCAATACAGCAAAAGCATACCAGATTAATGTTTGAAGAATTTCAAACCCGAACTCACTTACAGTTGCGGCGATTAAAGCAAACACACCAAACGGAGCAATCCACATGATAATATCTACCATTTTTATCATTGCTTCACTTAAGCCATCAAAAAAATTAATTACCGGGGCAGATTTTTCTTTATTTATCATGCTTAAAACGAGACCGAGGAGGATAGAAAATAAAACAACCTGCAGCATTTCACCATTAGCCATTGAACCAAATGGATTCCGCGGCACCATCTTCACAAGTTCATCAAAGATGTTGTAATCCAATGTAGTTCCAATTTTAGAAGAAACATCATTTGTGTATGCTGCCATCAGCCGTTCCTTGGTGGCTTCATTCATTTGCCTGCCTGGTTGAATAAGATTTGCAGCAGCTAAACCAATTGTAACCGCAATTGCAGTTGTTACAAGATAAAATGCAATTGTTTTTCCGCCTATGCGTGCAAACTTTTTTATATCACCAAGGCTTGCGGCTCCAACTGTTAACGATGCAAGTACAAGCGGAACAGCAATCATTGTTAAAAGGCGGATGAAAATATCGCCAATCCATTTAATGCTGGTTGCAATTGTTTCTTCTTTCTTGATTGAAACAACATGTGAAATGGTTTCTATTTGATTATTCTTTTTGATTATTACATCATATTCCGTTTGCTCAATTGTTTTTTGGTAGGATAATATTTCGGTCTGACTTTTTTCTTCAAACTCAAGCGTATCTGATTTTGTAATAAATGTAAAACTATCCCAATCATTAATTGTCTTTTGGGTAAAACCTTCCGTAGTTCTGTGGGTAAGAATTAAACTGCTTTTGCTTACGTTAAAAATTGATCCAAATAAAGCGCCGAGAATTAATGCAATTAAAATCTGATTGTGCAGCTTGGGAAGTTTAAATTTCATTTTGTTTATTTATGTTGTTGAAGTGATGAATGAAGCGGGCTTTTATAAGCATATGATTTTTTATTAACACCTGGAAATCAGATTAGTAATGAAATAATGTTTGCATAGTTAATATTTTTCGTAAAAAAAAACAACCGATTATTAATTAAAAAAATGATAAAAATTTTCTTACCAAAGAAAGAAAAACTTTTTATTATGATTTTTTGATATTAAGAATCTAATAAACTATTTTCACCGCCAACAATTCTAAACTCGGAAAATCCTGAATGAAACAAACAGAAAAAAGATCAGAACTTGTCCGCGGATTAGGCTTAACCGCGGCAGTAATGATTGTTGCAGGCTCAATGATCGGCTCGGGTATTTTCAGAAAACCTTCTACAATGGCTGGTCAACTTTTATCTCCCGAACTTCTTATCATTGTCTGGATATTAGCCGGATTGATAACTTTTATCGGTGCTTTAGCAAATGCAGAAGTTGCAGGAATGATTGATGAAACAGGAGGACAGTATGCGTACTTCAAACATATGTATGGTGATTTTACTGCATTTTTATACGGCTGGGCAATATTTGCTGTAATTCAAACCGGAAGCCAGGCAGCAATTGCTTATGTGTTTGGAGAATATCTTGGGTACTTTTTTCAATATCCTCACCTGCCAAAAGCATGGGAAGAGTTTTCAGTCTTCATGCCGTTTGTGGGAGATATCCATCCCTTCCTTGATTTTGGAACAAAAGCAGTTGCAATAACCTGTATCTTATTTTTAACCGCTGTTAATTATGTTGGAGTAATTTTCGGTGGAATTGTTCAAACAATTGTAACATTTGTAAAAATAGGTTCAATTATTTTATTATCATTTTTATTGCTTACTGTTGGCCAGGGAGATATTTCAAATGTTATAACGGGATTTCAAATTCCGGAAGAAACGATGACAAACATGTTTGCATTAATCGGGCTTGCACTTTCGGGCGCTTTCTGGGCTTATGATGGATGGAACAATGTAACTTTTGTTGCCGGAGAAGTTAAAGATCCTCAAAGAAATGTTCCGCGTGCATTATTATACGGAACATTGATTGTAATTGCAGTTTATGCAATTGTTAATATTGCATTTTTGTATGTGCTTCCTATTGATGTAATGGCAAACTCTCCGCTTGTTGCCGCATCTGCAGCAGAAGTAATTTTTGGTGCAAGCGGTGCTGCAATAATTTCTATCGCGGTAATCATTTCAACTTTTGGTGCTCTTAACGGAAGTTTGCTTGCAACGGCAAGAGTTCATTTTGCTATGGCAAGAGATAATTTATTCTTTAAAGGAATGGGAAAAGTTCATCCCAAATTTGCAACTCCTCATGTATCACTTGCCGTGCAGGGAATCTGGTCTTGTGTGCTCGTTCTTTCCGGTTCGTTTGATACAATTTCCGATTATGTAATTTTTGCAGCATGGTTGTTTTACATGCTTGGCGCACTTGGTGTTTTTGTTCTAAGAAAAAAAATGCCGGAGAAACATCGTCCATATAAAGTATGGGGTCATCCGTACACAACAGCTTTGTTTGTAATTTTTTCATTGCTCTATTTAATTAATACAGTTCTTGCAGATACTGAAGATGCAGCAATGGGAACAATTTTAATTGTAATTGGTTTGCCAATATATTTCTACTGGAAAAGAGTACAGAAAAAATCATCTTAAAGAAACAGAAAATTATAGTTAAGTTTCTATTGTAAGAAATATGAAGAACTATCATTTATAAAGATTTGAAAACAAGTTAATCATGTCAAAAAAATTCGTAATTATAGATGCAATGGCACTGGCTTACAAAGCCTATTTTGCTTTCATCACCCGCCCGCTGGTGAGCACAAAAGGAGAACCAACTTCTGCTGTTTTTGGATTTATTAATCAACTGCTTAAAATTTTAGAAGATACAAAACCAGATTACATGGCTGTTGCATTTGATTCATACGGACCAACATTCCGGCATGAAAGATTTGAAGGATATAAATCAAGCCGTTCGGATATGCCTGATGATATGGTTCCGCAGCTTGAAAGAATTAAGCAGGTTATTGAAGCAATGCATATTCCGATTTACATCTTAAGTAAATATGAAGCAGATGATATAATCGGTACTGCCGTTTGCAAAGCTGAAGAACACGGACTTGAATCTTACGTTATTACACCTGATAAAGATTTTAATCAGCTTGTTACAGATAAAGTAAAAATTATCCGCCCCGGCGGAAAAGCTGCAGATGAACTTGTAATTTATGATGTTGCGCGGGTAAAAGAAGAATTCGGCTTCGAACCGAAACAAATGATTGATTATCTCGCATTGATTGGTGATTCATCGGATGATATTCCCGGAGTTGCAGGCATAGGTCCCAAAACAGCAATCCCATTAATTCAAAAGTATGGATCCGTTGAAGGAATTTATGAACACATTGATGAAATTGAAAAACCCGCTTTAAAGAATAAACTGATTTCAGGAAAAGAAAATGCTTTTCTCTCAAAAGAACTTGCAACTATTCATTGTCTTGTTCCGCTTGAATTTGATTTTGAAAAAACAAAACTCCAAACACCCGATTTTGAAGCGTTAAAAAATCTTTTTATTGAGCTGGAATTTAAGACGTTCTACAGCAGACTTCTAACTTACTTTCATAATAACGGAAAAAAATCTGTAACAGCGGAAACAGCAGAAGTTACTGAGGAAATATCAGACACTTCACTCCATTCCTACGATAAGAGCAAGGTTGAATACAAACTGATAACAACAGTTGATGAAGCTAAAGCACTTGCAAAAAAATTAAATACGCAATCTCTTTTTGTATATGATACAGAAACCGATGGCGTTAGAAATTTATCATTCAATATTGCCGGAGCTTCATTCTCAACAAAACCAAATGAAGGATATTACGTTGCAATAAACCCGTATGAAAACGGCAGCGAAGCTTTCAATAAATATACGGAAAGACTTCACATCTCAGATTTCATTAAATTATTTAAACCGGTTTTTGAGAATAAAAAAATTAAGAAGGTGTGCCAGAACGCTAAGTTTGATATCGCTGTCTTAAGGAATTACGGAATTGAAGTTGAGAATTTTTATTTCGATACAATGCTCGCAAGTTATGTTATTGATCCCGATCAGAAACATGGAATGGATGAGCTTTCAAAAAAATATCTGCACTACAGCCCCATTCCCCTTTCCAGTCTGATTGGTGAGAAGAAAGATGCATCAAAAATTTTTGATGTGGAGCTCAACTCAATAAGCTGTTATGCATGTGAGGATGCTGATATTACATACAAATTGTATGAAGTACTTGATAAGGAGCTTGAAAAATTAAATCTAAAACAAGTTGCATATAAAATTGAATTTCCTCTTGTTCCCGTTTTGGAAGATATGGAACGCACGGGAATAAAGGTTGATGTTGAAGTTCTTCACTCATTAAGCAAAGATCTTCAGATACTGCTTGATAATTACACAACTAAAATTTATCAGTGCTGCGGAGAAGAATTTAATATTAATTCTCCTATTCAGCTTCAGAAAATTCTTTTTGAAAAACTCGGATTAAAATCAGGCAAGAAAACAAAAACCGGTTATTCTACTGATGCAAAATCTCTCGATCTTTTACGTGGTGAACATGAAGTAATTGAATTGATTCTTGAGTTCAGGCAGGTTGCAAAATTAAAATCAACTTATGCTGATTCACTTCCAAATCTTATTAATCCAAAAACGGGAAGAATTCATACTAGCTTCAATCAAACAGTTGCATCTACCGGAAGATTATCAAGCAATGATCCTAATCTTCAGAATATTCCTATCCGGACAGAATTAGGAAAAGAGATAAGAAAAGCTTTTATACCTGCTGATAAAGATCATGTAATATTAAGTGCTGATTACAGCCAGATTGAACTTAGAATAATGGCTGCAATCTGTGGTGATGAAGCATTGATAAACGCATTCAAAAATAATGAAGATATTCACCGCAGTACCGCAGCTCTCGTCTTTCAGGTAAAGCCGGAAGAAGTAACAGCCGAAATGAGAAGAAGAGCAAAAGAAGTAAACTTTGGAATTCTGTACGGTATTGGTCCGTTTGGATTAAAAACACGCCTCGGCATAACACAAGCACATGCAAAAGAAATTATTGAGACATATTTCAACACATTTAAGCGTGTTAAATTTTTCATGGATGATTGTGTAATAAAAGCTCGTGAAAAAGGATTTGCCGAAACCTTAATGGGCAGAAGAAGAATCCTCCGGAATATTAACAGCAGCAACCGGGTTGTGCGCCAGTTTGAAGAACGTGTTGCAATCAACATGCCTATTCAGGGAACTGCGGCAGATATGATAAAGCTTGCAATGATAAATATCCAGAATGAATTGAAGAGCAGAAACGCAAAAACAAAAATGGTTTTGCAGGTTCATGATGAACTACTTTTTGATGCACATAAATCAGAGATTGATGATTTGCTTCCAATGATAAAAGAAAAGATGGAGACCGCCCTTCCGCTTGATGTTCCGATTGTTGCTGAAACAGGCATTGGAGAGAACTGGCTTGATGCACATTAATTTCGTTTAAAAATTTTTTACGGAATAAATTTGAATAATTGTTTGAACTGCGGTAAGCCCGTATCAGGAAATTATTGTTCTGATTGCGGACAAAAAACCATTGTTAAAAGATATTCATTTAATAATTTTTTTAGTGACCTCTACAATTCTATAATTGAATTTGATTTTAATTATCTCCGCACATTCAATTCATTGCTGCTTAAACCCGGAGTGTTTATTAAGAATTATCTTTTTGGTAAACGCCGGAAGTACGTATCTCCGATAAAATATCTCATCATAATTCTCGCTTTAAATTTTGCGGTAACTTTTTTTCTTAACAGGCCTGCATTTGAACCTGTAAAAATTTACACAGATGATAAAAGTTTAATTTTGAATCAGGCAATCACACTGCTTACAAATATTATTACAATAGTGTTGATGCTTCCTTTTGCCGCCGGAATAAAATTGATAAATAGAAAAGAAGATTTTTCTTTAATGGAATATTTCATCTTTATGATATATATAGTTACCCAGGCAATAGGGCTGTATATTCTGATTCAAATTTTGTTAAAGATTTTTTCTATTGAGATAACAGAAAATCTAAGAGGAATTAGCTGGCTGATAGTTTTTTCTTTAATGTACGGCTGGGGTTATTTTACTTTTTTTAAAGAAAAGAAATTTTTCTTCCGCATGATCCTTTCATACATTACAGGCATTCTATTGCTTATCATTCCTGTTTACTTAATTGGAATTATTCTCAAAAATATGTTTTAGTTTTATCTGAATCCTATGGAACTGAAAAAAGAAAATATCAGGAAGATACTTTGCATTAAACCGCGCGGAATTGGTGATATTGTTTTATCAACAATAATTTTAGATAATCTTCATAACTATTTTAATGATACGAAGATAGATTATCTCACCGAAGAATTTGCAAAACCTTCTCTTGAAAATAATCCGCTTGTAAATAAAATCTTAACAATGGGTAAAACAGAATTTCCATTGTGGGTTGCATTAAGAATCCGTAAAGAAAAATATGATATGATTCTGGATTTATGGTCAAATCCAAGAAGCGCGCAGATTACATTTTTATCAGGGGTAAAATACCGCGTTGGTTTTGGTTACCGCGGAAGAAAATATGCTTATAATATTCACGCTACTTCAGGAAGAGGAACCAATCATTCCGCAGAACATAATCTTGAATTATTAAATTGTTTGAACATCCCAGTCATTTCAAAAAAAATTCATTACTACATTTCTAAAAATGATGATGAGTTTGGTAAGAATTTTACTGATGTGTTAAGAAAAGATAATTCTACGTTGATTGGAATTATTCCTGCCGGAGGCTGGCCCTCAAAAAGATGTGATGCTGTAAAGTGGGTTGAAATCTGCAAAGCAATTAATGAAAAATACTATACAAAATTTTTAATTCTTTGGGGACCGGGAGATGAAGCAGATTCAGAATTTATTAAAAAGCATGTGCCGGAAATTTCTGTATTGGCACCAAAAACAAATCTCAATACAATGGCTGGATTAATAAATAATTGTGATTTAATAATTGCAAATGATTCCGGCCCGATGCACATTTCAGCAGCACTTGGCAAACCAACACTTGGAATTTTTGGACCTACCAATCCTAAAAATCACGGGCCGTACTCCCCTGTTTCAGATTATGTTTTAAAAGAAGATTTATTCTGCATAATCTGCAATAAGCTTGAATGTCCGTTTAATCATGAATGTATGCTTGAATTGCCGGTTAAAGATGTGATAAACAAACTTGAAAAAATTGGCAGTAATATTTTGAAAGCAAGATAATATAATTATAAAACAGGTGGAGTTTAATTATGCTTTGTTCATATACTTTCACATCCTGAAGAACTACTTTACCCTCACCATTTTGTGTAATTACCATTGTCTTTTTATTTTCAGCAAGATCTCTTACTACTTCTGAGGTATGAGTTTTTAAATAACTGATCGGTTAAATAGCTTCACTAAATTTCATTTTCACTCCTAAGAATAATTGACTATAAAATAGTCCTTATATAGGTCTATCCAAAATTTTAATATAAATTAGCTATTTAAACATATTTTTTGATCGAAACTCCAAATTGATATACATTTCCAGTACCAGCATTAACCATTAGTTTTCTTTGCCTGAAGTAAAAAATTGTTCAGATTTTCTGCGTAATGTTCAATTAAAAAATTTGTATAAACTTTTTGTTGGGCCTCTTTCGCTAATTTTTCTGCAAGTTCAGTATCCTTACTTAATTGAACAATTTTTTCAAAAAGTTCATCAGGATGAGATAAATTAAAAAGCAATCCGTTTTCACCATCAATTATAAATTCATTTGTGCCGGGAATATCCGATGCCGCAATTGGAAGTTTGGCTGCAGCAGCTTCCAGCAAGGCCAGTGAAAATCCTTCTGATCTTGACGGAAGCAGGAAAATATCCATTGCCTTATAGTATTCCCAAATATTATCTACATAACCCGGCATTATTATTTTTGATTTATCAATTCCAAATTCTGCAGCATAATTTAAAACTTCTTCTTTGCCGTTATCAGGAATTCCAACCAGCAGGAGAATAAACTTATCATCGAGGTTTGAATAAGCATTAAATAAAATATCAAAGCCCTTCCGTTCTTTATGAAACCATGTTGAAAGTCCTAGAACTATTTTATTCTCTATACCGAATTTTTGTTTAATATTTTCTCCTGATATTTTTTCAAGATTGTCAGGCACATCAATTCCGTTATAGATTACTTTCACTTTTTTCTTTTTTATTCCTGATTTTAAAAGACTTTCTCCAACTCCGCCGCTGCATGCAATCAGATAATCAAAGTATTTGTTGTATAGAAGAGGTCCGATAATCGGGGTGCTTTTGGTGATGTTATGCCTGTAACCAATGTTGGTGAATCGGGATTTAAATTTTTTCTTTAATCTGAATCCAACTTTTCTATCAAGTGAATGATGTGAAATTACAAAATCAGGTTTTTCTTTTTCAAAGTAATAGATGATTTCATTCATCAAATTTTTAAACTTCTGCATACTATCTAACGCCGCTACCTCAATTCCTTTTTGAACTGCTCTTTTTTCGGTGAGTGAATTTTTTGTGGCAAATAGAATAACTCTGTGTCCTTTTTCCTGTAGAAGCTCTGATGATAAAATTGCAATCTTTGCACTTCCTGCATAGCCATCGCCAAAACTAAACTGGAATATTTTATAACTGCTCAATCTGTTCTGTCTTTGCTTTGTTTCTTTTTATTATATTTGATTGAAAATTATTAAATCAATTTTACTTATCAAATCTTCTAAACGTATGAAATTTGAAGTTCCGAAGTGCAAGAATTTTACAGGCTACAAACCATGCTTCCCCGATCATAACTGCTGGATTGATGGATGCAAAGAAAATATTCCGATTGGTAAAAAAATACTTATAATTAATTTAGATGCGATGGGTGATGTTCTGATGACAACTGCACAGCTTCCTTCAATTAAAAAGAAATTTCCCGAATCATCTGTTTATTGGATTACACTTAAAAATGCAGCCGGGTTGCTTTATAATAATCAATTCATTGATAAAGTATTTACGTATGATGCTGAATCGATAAACATACTCACCCAGATGAAATTTGATTATGTAATGAATGTGGATAAATCCCAGCGTTCATGTTCATTGCTCAATTCTATAAAGGCAGAAAATAAACTTGGTTTTGGCTTAGATGAAGATGGTAAAATTGTTCCTGTTAATGAAGGCGCTTTTTATAATTATAATTTGGGAATGGATGATCATCTGAAATTCAGAGTTAATGAAAGAGTTGGTCAGGATTATCTCGCCGAAACTTTTGAACTTGAATATAATCGCGATGAATATACATTCAACTTTACAGATGAAGAACTTAAATTTATTGAGAATTATAAAAAAGAAATGGGCATTACGGATAAAGATTTTGTAGTTGGTTTTAATACGGGATGTTCAAATCTTTATCCGAATAAAAAGATGACAGTTGAGCAGCATATTTATCTTATAAGAAAATTGCTTGAAGAAAATAAATATAAAATTGTTCTGCTTGGCGGCCCGGAAGATGTTGAAAGAAATGAAAAAATTTATTCGGCGTTCGAAGGAAAAATTATAAACACTCCTGCTGATTTAGGAATCAGAAAGGGTGCATGTTTTGAATCTCTCGCGGATGTTGTTGTAACTGGTGATTCATTCGGAATGCATCTGGCAATAGCATTAAAAAAATATGTTATTGTTTGGTTTGGAGTAAGCTGCTGGCAGGAAATTGATCTTTACGATCGGGGTGTAAAATTAATTCCTGAAGGTTTGTTCTGTTCACCTTGCTGGAAAAAACAATGTCCTTATAATCTTGAGTGTATAAAAATGATTGATCTTGATAGAATCATAAGGGAAATTGGATTACACTACGAACAGAAAATGAATTTTAAAAATGTTTAATCTTTATTTTAATTTGTTCTCCTTTGCACGTAAGAATGGTAGACCATTAATTCTTGATGGTGCTATGGGAAGTTTACTCCAATCAAAATATAAAACTGATGATTCCTTATGGATGTCATATCTTAATTCAGAGAAACCAGAAACCGTGCTCCGAATCCACCTGAGATATATTAAAGCCGGAGCAGATATAATAACTTCAAATACTTTCAGAACGAATCCTGCTGCAGCACAAAGCCTTAAACTATCAAAATCGTTAACAGCACAGGCTTGTAAAATTGCAAAAGAAGCCGCTGGAAAGGAATCAATAATGATTGCAGGCTCCAATCCGCCAGCGGAAGATTGTTATCAAAATTTCAGAACTTTAAGCAAAGAAAAGCTCCAAGTAAATCACCATAAGCATATTGATTATCTAGTAAATAATGAAGTACACTTCATTTTAAATGAAACGCAAAGTCATCTTGATGAAATTGAAATAATTTGCAGGTATTGTTCAACTAATAAAATTCCTTACATAATTAGTTTATACTTTACTGATAATCTCAAAATTTTATCAGGTGAGAAATTGAAAGAAATAATTCCCTTTATTCTGAAGTATGCTCCGCTTGCAATTGGATTCAATTGTATCAGGCCTGAAACATTTTTAAAGTTTTACACAAAGAACAAACTCGGGTTCAACTGGGGAGTTTATTTTAACTGCGGCACCGGGTCAGTAACCGACGAAAATATTAAATGCGGAATCTCACCAGGTGAATATCTAAGTTTTATAAAATTAATATTAAAAAAGAAACCATCCTTCATTGGTGCTTGCTGCGGTTCAAATCCAAATCATATTAGAGCAATTAAAAATTTTTTTGATGAAAGAAATCTCAGTTAAAACTCCTGCCAAAATTAATTTTGGTTTGAATGTAATAAACAAGCGTGAAGATGGTTATCACAATATTGATACTATATTTTATCCTATTAATCTTTTTGATGAAATAAGTTTTAGAAAATCAGATAAGACAATCCTTAACTGCAGCAGTAATGAATTAATTTCAAATGATAATTTGATACTTAAAGCCGTTCAGCTTCTTGAAAAAAATACCGGAAAAAATTTAAATGTTGAGATTGCACTTATAAAAAATATTCCCGTTGGTGCAGGTTTGGGCGGTGGCAGCTCTGATGGTGCTGCGGCATTAAAAGCATTAAATAATTTGTTCGATCTTAATCTGGATAAATATGCATTACTTGATTTTGCGCTCCAGCTTGGTTCAGATGTTCCCTTCTTTATTGACCCAGCACCTGTTTATGCAATTTCACGCGGTGAAATCATGCGAAAAATTAATTTCAGAATTTCTTACCCGCTGCTGATTGTTAATCCTGGTATTCACATCTCAACAAAATGGGCTTTTGCAAATATCAGGCAGGAAAAAGAAAATCAAAATTTATTTGAAATTGTTTCTAAGGAATATGATTTTTATAAATACAAAAATATTGTAAAAAATTCTTTTGAAGAAAAAGTTTTTGCGGAGTATCCGGAAATCAAAAGTATTAAAGAAATTATGTATTCGGAAGGTGCGCTCTTTTCTTTGATGACCGGAACCGGTTCAACAGTTTATGGAATTTTTAGTGATTTACATTCAGCACAAAAAACAGAAAGGTTATTTAATGAGAAATACTTTACATTTATTCAAACCGCTTCTTAGTCTCGCCGCAGCTTTAATTTTTATCTTCTGCGGATGTTCATCCTCTTCTAATTTTAGCATTGTCCCGAGATCAGAATGGAAGGCAAATGAACCAAGACCATTTAAATATCATGTTCCGGAAAAAATAACAATTCATCATGAAGGTGTGGTATTCACCGATTCAATGAATGCACCGGAACATATAAAAAATGTTCAGGTTTGGGGAATGGGAAAAGATAGAAACTGGGTGGATATTCCCTATCATTTTCTGATTGCTCCCGATGGCACAATTTACGAGGGAAGAAATGTTTATACTATTGGAGAAACAAACACAGAGTATGATCCAACAGGTCATTTATTAATTTCATTACTTGGAAATTTTGAGGAGCAGGAAGTTCCTGAGGAACAGCTTAACTCTTTAATAAATCTAATTGCTTACTGCTGCAAAAATTATCAGATTTCTTATGAGACTATAGCATCACACAAAGATTACTCCAAAATCACCGTATGCCCGGGTAAGAATCTGTATCATTTCCTTGAAAACGGATACATTAAATCACATGTAAAACAATTACTTAACTAACGGCACTTTCTTCAAATTCTACAAATCCTTTTGAAGAATTAAGTTTTATCTGGATTCCAAACGGTAGTGTATGATTTTCCTTAATATGTCCATGTGGGAAATTATACACAACCGGTATTTTTAAATGTCCCAGGTAATCATCAATTACTTCTCCGAGAGTAAGAGTTCTTTTTTCAGGATCGTTTTCTATACAATCCGTGAATGCTCCCAAAATTATTCCTCTAACGCTTTTAAATACTTTAATCAATTTTAATTGATTTAAAAGCCGGTCTACTCTGTATGGAGCTTCTCCGGTATCTTCGAGTATCAGAATTTTTTCCTTCATTTGAGGAAAAAATTCTGTGCCTGCAAGTGAAACGAAGAGAGCCAGATTTCCACCGGCTAATCTTCCTTTTGCAGAACCTTTTGAAATTGAAAGCAGCCTCTCATCTCCCGGAAATTTTACTCTGCCGATTGATTTAATACTTGTTACCAGTTTCCAGAATTGTTCTTCGGTGTAAGGAGAAACTTCATTGTGAAAATCAACAGCAAGCATAGGCCCGGCAAATGTAACCAATCCGGTTTTTTGCAGCATTGCCATTTGAAGCGCAGTTATATCGCTGTAACCGCAAAATATTTTGGGATTATTCTTAATAATTCTAAAATCAATTTTATCCAGCAGCCGGGGAGTTCCGTATCCACCTCTCACACAAATAATTGCTTTAACATTTTTATTCTTAAACATATAATGTAGATCTTCAACCCGCTCTTCATCTGTTCCGGCAAGATAACCATGATACTTGCCAACATGCTTACCAACTTCTACTTTGTAACCGATTCTTTCCAGATATCTTACACCTTTTTCAATTCTTAAAAGATCATCAGGTGATGAGGCGGGAGAAATTATGCCGATTACATCCCCTTTTTGTAATTTTTTAGGTTTTACTATTTTCATATAAATCCGGCTTTATTTGAAAAACGGATTGAATTTAGTGAATGTCTTCATTCTATACAACAAAAACTAATAATTTTAACCAAAATTTTTTCTTTATAAGATAAGAATGATTTAATTTATCATATAATTAATTTTGTGTTCAGTTTGCATCATACAGAAGGATAGAAATTGATTATTTCCAAAACTTTGAAAGAGAAAAATCTTCATCTGCTGGATAAAGCACGTAAAATTAAACTTGTTCTTACTGACAATGACGGCGTGCTTACAGATACCGGAGTTTACTATTCAGAACGTGGTGAAGAGCTGAAACGCTTCTCGATTCGTGATGGAATGGGCGTTGAACGGCTTCGTAATATTTTAAAGATTGAAACCGGAATAATTACGGGTGAACTTTCCGGTTCAGTTAAGACGCGGGCGCAAAAACTACAAATAAAAGAATTATACCTCGGTGCCAAAGAAAAACATCTACTCCTATCTGAAATTATTGAACGAAATAAAATAGCTCCGGAGAATATTGCATACATTGGTGATGATGTAAATGATATTGAATTAATGAAACTTGCAGGCTTAACTGCCTCTCCGGCTGATGCAATGATTGATGTGAGATCAATTGTTGATTACGTTTGCGAGCATAAAGGCGGAAACGGAGCTTTCAGGGAATTTGCAGAATTAATTATCGCTTTGAATATTTGAATAAAATATTTTTTTGCATATTTATACAGTTATACTTCTTATAAATAACTTTTACCTTCCTGATTTTTATTTATTTGCATATTTTTGCTTTCAGATAAACTTATATTGCTATACATTTGGCGTCCAATAATTATCAATTTACAGGAAGCTAAATGGCAAGACATATGAAGGGAAAAAGCCTGATTTCAATTAACGATCTTTCACTTGAAGAAATCTGGCAAATATTTGAGCTTAGTGCATCACTAAAATTAAAACAACAATCAAATGAACCGCACACATTACTGCGCGGTAAAACTCTTGGAATGATATTCGCTAAACCATCAACAAGAACGCGTGTTTCTTTTGAGGTTGGAACTTACCAATTAGGCGGTACTGCACTTTACCTCGGCCCGAACGATCTTCAATTGAAAAGAGAAGAAACAATTGCAGATACAGCAAAAGTATTATCCAGATATCTTGATGGAATTTTAATCAGAACATTTGCTCATCAGGATGCAATAGATTTTGCACGTTACGGATCAATTCCGGTAATAAACGGATTAACAAATCTTCTTCATCCCTGCCAGGTACTATGTGATTTGTTTACAATTTATGAAAAGAAGAGAACTCTGCAAGGCTTAAAACTCGCTTACGTTGGTGATGGAAATAATGTTTGTCATTCGCTGCTGCATGGCTGTTCAAAAGTTGGAATGGATATAGTTGTTGCATCTCCAAAAAAATACCAGCCAAATGCAGAGATAGTTAACAACGCAATTGAAAATGCAAAATATTTTAACAGCAAGGTTGAAGTAATTGAAGATCAATATGAAGCTGTAAAGAATGCTGATGTGGTTTACACAGATGCATGGACAAGCATGGGCTGGGAAGCCGAACGTGAAATAAGAAATCAGGAACTTCGTCCGTACCAGATAAATGAAGATTTAGTTAAAGTAGCAAAGGATGATTATTTCTTTATGCATTGCCTGCCTGCACACAGAGGTGAAGAAGTTGTGAACGAAATTGCGGATTCACCAAATTCAATAATTTTTGATCAGGCTGAAAACAGATTACATGTTCAGAAAGCTATTATGGCTTTGATAATGTAATAATTGAATAACCGAAATGTATATTTATTCACTTGTAATGAATTATTCTTATCTGATGATATTATTTTTTAAGGATTGATGAAAAATTATGTTGATATCTAAATCTCCAAATTGTATGTTTTCGCTCAATGAAATTCAAAAGTTTAAATACCGTTCAATTCTTTCCATCATTACAGCCATCTTTCCGTCCACCCCGGTTGGGGTAATACATTCTTTCTGTTTTAAAATAGTTCTATCATTCTCAATCCAAACAAATAAAGGAATTTTAATATGATTTCTGTTGGAATCATTGGCGGAAGCGGCTATACCGGCAAAAAGCTTGTGCAGTTTTGTGAATCACACAAAAAAATAAACGAATATAAAGTGTACGGATTTTCCACTGCGGGAAGTTCAGTGTATGAAATCTTTCCTGATCTTGCAGGCATAATTAAAAATCAATCAATAATTAATATTGAGCAACTCTCATTTGAACATGATGTTTATTTTATTGCTTTGCCTCATGGTGAATCTCTCAATTATGTTCCCGGATTAATTTCAGCAGGCAAAACAGCAATTGATTTAGGCGGAGATTATCGTCTCAACAATCCTGATGATTACATTGAATGGTATAAATATAATCATACCTCACCGGAATTTTTAAAGGATAAAATCTATGGTTTGGCAGATTTGGCTGAGACAAATTATTCCGGCTCAAGTTTGATTGCAAATCCGGGCTGCTACCCTACTGCAGTTTCATTATCGTTAATTCCTTTTATTAAAAATTTTTCGGATGAAATTATCACGATAAGCACTTCCGCTTATTCCGGAACGAGTGGTGCAGGCAAATCACCAAAGCAACATTTGCTCATGTCTGAAATGAATGGGAATGCAGCGGCATACAATTTAAATTCACACCGCCACTATCCGGAGATTCTCCAAACATTAAATAAGTTTGGATTGAATTCCCCGTTCTCATTTGCAACACATCTGCTTCCGGTTTCTGTAGGAATTTATTCAACTTCATTTATTCATTTGAAATCAGAAATTAATCAGGAAGAAATTTTCTCTATCTATAAACAATATTATGAAAATTCTCCGTTTGTAAGATTAAGAAACCAGCCGCCGAATTTAACCTGGGTTACAAATACAAATTTCTGCGATCTTGGAATTTCGGTTAAGGGAAAATCAGTTATAATAGTTTCTGCAATTGATAATCTGATTAAAGGAGCTTCCGGACAAGCAATCCAAAATTTAAATAGATTTTACGGCTACGATGAAACAGAAGGATTGCTTGATAAAAATTCAATTTTAATTCCCGAAAGGGTGAGCAGTATCGTGTAATGACTGAATTGAATTTTTATCAAAATTAATAAAGTAAAGGTATGAAGATGTATAAATATTTAAAGGATGGCTCAGTTACTTCCGTAAAGGGATTTCAGGCTGCAGGAATTTTCTGCGGCATTAAAAAAAGGAAAAAAGATCTTGCATTAATTTATTCTGAACGAGGCTGCAGCGCTGCCGGCACATTTACTTTAAACAAGGTGAAAGCGGCTCCATTATTAATTTCACAGGAAATAATTAATAAAGGAAATGAAGTTAAAGCTGTTCTGATAAATTCAGGAAATGCAAATGCATGTACCGGAGATGCTGGTTACAAAGATGCCCTCCTTTCCCAAAAATATTGCGCACATAAATTAAACATAAAACCTGAAGAGGTTTTAATTGCTTCAACCGGAGTTATCGGGCAAAGACTCCCGATGGAAGTTTTGCTGAATGGAATTAACTCAATTATTCCTTCTTTAAACTGCAGCGGAGCAGCAGCAGCAGAAGCAATTATGACAACAGATAAAAAAATAAAATCATTCGCAGTTGAAGTTCAATTATCTGATGCTGTTGTTACCATCGGCGCTATTTGCAAAGGCAGTGGAATGATTGCTCCAAATATGGCAACAATGCTTGGGTTTATTACAACAGATGCAAAGATTGAAAAATCATTACTGCAAAATATTTTATCTGAAGCTGTTAATGAATCTTTCAATAAAATTTCTGTCGATGGGGAAACAAGCACAAACGATATGGTTCTTATGCTGGCGAATGGATTATCTGATAAGGAATTAAAAAATCCCTCTGCTGATCTTTTAATATTCAAAACTGCACTGAATGATTTATGCAGGGAAATGGCAAAATCAATTGTAAGTGATGGTGAAGGTGCTACCAAACTTGTTACAATTTCAATTAAAAATGCAAAAACAAAAACTGATGCTGATCTTGTTGGAAAAGCAATTGCAAACTCTCCGCTGGTTAAAACTGCCATTCATGGCGCTGATGCAAACTGGGGCAGAATATTAAGCGCAGCCGGCCAAAGCGGCGCTGATATCGATCCGGAAAAAGTTTCAATTAGTTTTAATGATACCTATGTTCTATTACCTGATTATCAGCTTGTTCTTGATGAAGATGCTGCTTACAAAATTTTATCACAACCTGAATTTGAGATAGTTGTTGATCTGGCAATGGGAACAGAAAGTACAACCTGGTGGACTTGTGATCTTTCAGAAGAATATGTAAGTATAAATGCTGATTACAGAACTTAAGCCTAAGTAATGGCTGCTGAAATATTTTTGCAAAAAAGTTTACAGGAATAAAATGAAGATCGGAGTAGTAAAAATAAGCGGAAAATCAATTAATGATTTTTTATTTTCAGAACAGTGGATAAATTCGATCAAAAAAATATCAACTGAATTTTCCGGAATCATTTTTGTGCACGGCGCCGGAAGCATGATAACCGGATGGGCTAAAAAGCTTGGTCACCAATCAGTTTTTCATGAAGGACATCGTGTAACAACAAAAGAATTAATGGAAGTTGTATCTGCAGTTCAGGGCGGATTACTGAATGCTAAACTTACTGCCAGATTAAATTCATCAGGAATTGAAGCAGTTGGTTTATCAGGAATTGATCGGAAAACATTTGTTGCTGAATATCTTAACAAATCAATTGGATTTGTTGGTAATCCGGTTTTAAGCGGCTCGGTTGAATGGATAATTCAATTATTAGAAAATAAAGTAATCCCGGTTTTTTCAAGTATCTGCTCTGATAAAGACGGAAACCTGATGAATGTAAATGCTGATTTGTTTGCAGAAAAACTTTCATCTTCTTTAAAAGCTGATACTGTTTATTTTGTTTCTGATGTTAGCGGCGTAATTTTAAACGGCACTATAAAAGATTCACTAAATCCCGACGAAATAAATGAAGGAATTTCTTCCGGGCAGATTACAGACGGAATGATTCCAAAATTAAAAAGCTGTACTTCCCTGCTTAACAACGGAATAAATAAAATCTGGATTGGAACAGATTTTCCATCACTTGCAGAAGGTATTAAACAGGGAACATGGATAACAACGAAAAATAAAATCAACATAAATCAATCAACAGCTGCGTGAGAGTAATATGTCATCTAAATTAAGAAGACTAACCCGCATTAAAGATTTGCTTATGAACCGGAACATAACCTCACATGAACATCTGGTTAAGCTGCTTAATGCAGAAGGGTTACAAGTTACACAAGCCACTTTAAGCCGCGATTTTGCGGAGCTTGGAGTAGTAAGAATTGTTTCTGAATATGGGCCCCGCTACATATTGGATGCTCATGAATCCGGAAAACAAATTTCAAAACTTATTGGCTTTGAAATATTAAGTGTACATAATAATGAATCAATGATAGTAATCAGAACACTTGCCGGAAGAGCTCAGGGTGTTGCTCATTACATAGACCGTTTGAACAATCCTGATATTTTAGGAACAGTTGGCGGAGATGATACAGTTCTTGTAATTCCATCATCAGGTCAGAAGATTGATTCAATTGTTGAACTAATTAAAAAAATGATGCTTGAACAGAATAATTAAATTATAGGAGATAACTTGTCTAAAAGAAAAATAGTTGTAGCTTATTCAGGCGGGCTTGATACATCCGTAATGGTAAAATGGTTAAGCCAGAAATACAATGCTGAAATCATTACTGCCACCGCAGATCTTGGCCAAAGTAAAGAAATAAAGGGTGTTGAAGAGAAAGCAAAACTTACTGGTGCTTCAAAATCTTATGTGCTTGATCTGAAAGAAGAATTTATTACGCAATATGTTTGGAAAGCATTGAAAGCAGGTGCACTTTATGAAGGAACTTATCCAATGGCAACTTCAATCGGAAGACCTCTGATTGCAAAAATGCTTGCGGATATAGCAATCAAAGAAGATGCAGATTCAGTTTCTCATGGCTGCACAGGAAAAGGAAATGATCAGGTAAGAATTGAAGTTGGCGTTAACACACTTGCGCCTCACCTTAATGTAATTGCTCCCCTTCGTGAGTGGGAATTCAAAAGCCGTGAAGAAGAAATTGAATATGCAATAAAAAATAATATTCCTATCAACGCTACTAAAGATTCTCCTTACTCAACAGATGAAAATCTGTGGGGCATTTCAATCGAATGCGGTATACTTGAAGATCCTGAAGCAGCTCCGCCGGAAGATGCTTACCAGGTTACTGTAAATCCTAAAAACGCACCTGATAAAGGCGAAGTAATTACAATCGGATTTGAAAAAGGCATTCCGGTTTCATTAAATGGTTTGGAATATGGCGCAGTTGAACTTGTTACAAAGTTGAGAGATACTGGCGCAGCACATGGTGTTGGCAGATTGGATTTAATTGAAAATCGTGTTGTTGGAATTAAATCAAGAGAAATTTATGAAGCGCCCGCTGCAGTAATTCTTCATCATGCACATTCTGAATTAGAAAGAATGATACTTGATAAAGAAACTTTCAGATTTAAACAGGAGGTATCAATCAAATATGCAAATCTGATATATGATGGCTTATGGTACTCTCCCCTGTTCAACGCGTTAACTGCATTTGTTGATTCAACACAGGAAAACATAACTGGTGAAGTTAAACTTGAACTTTATAAAGGTTCAATTAAAACATTATCACGCAAATCTGATTACAGTTTATATAGAAAAGATCTTGCAACATACACAACAGAAGATACTTTTGATCATCAGGCTTCTGTAGGATTTATTAAGTTGTTTGGGCTTCCATACAAAACCTTAACCCAGGTGCATAGTGCAGTTAATCAGGAGATTAACGTTTAATGCTTTGGGGCGGAAGGTTCAGCAAAAATCTTGATCCGGATGCTTTATCTTTTTCTTCTTCTCTCAGCTTTGATATTAATTTTGCTGCAGAAGATATTGAAGGAAGTATTGCTCATGCTGAAATGCTCGGCAAAACGGGTATAATTCCCGAAGCTGATTCACAATTAATTACCGATGGATTAAATAAGATCAGCAAAGAAATTCACGAGCAGTCATGGAAACCTGATGCGGAAAAATTTGAAGATATTCATTCCGCGATTGAAGCAAGATTATATGAATTGATTGGTGAAACTGCCGGTAAACTTCACACCGGCAGAAGCCGCAATGATCAGGTTTCAACTGATTTAAGATTATGGGTTAAGAAAAGATGCGGTAATATCATTTCTCTTCTGCACGAAGTTCAAAAAACATTTTTGGAGTTAGCAGAAGATAATATTAACACAATCATCCCCGGATATACACATCTTCAGCGCGCCCAGCCGGTTTCATTTGCACATCATCTTCTTGCATACATTGAAATGTTTGAACGTGATAAGCAGAGATTTTCAATTATAAAAAAATTATCTGATGAATCTCCGCTTGGTTCAGGTGCTCTTGCAGGTTCAACGCTTCCACTGGATAGAAATTTTACTGCAGCAAGGCTCGGCTTTAAAAATCCATCCGGCAATTCTCTTGATGCGGTATCTGATCGTGATTTTATTCTGGATTTTCTTAACGCATGTTCAATTGGAATGATACATCTCAGCCGTTTATCAGAAGAGATAATTATCTGGTCTTCAACTGAATGGAAATTTCTGAAATTAAGTGATGAGTTCAGCACCGGCTCATCTTTAATGCCGCAGAAGAAAAACCCCGATATGGCTGAACTGATAAGAGGAAAAACCGGAAGGGTTCTCGGTAATTATATTTCTTTATCAACAACTATAAAAGGATTACCTCTCAGTTATAATCGTGATCTTCAGGAGGATAAAGAGCCGCTGTTTGATTCTTTTAATACATACTTTAATTCTTTAGATATTATGCGCGGAATGATCGGCACTGTACATGTAAATAAAGATCGCTTCATAAAGGATCTGGCAGGTGATTTTTCTCTCGCCACAGATGCGGCTGATTGGCTTGTGCTGAAAGGAATTCCATTCAGAAAAGCTCATGAAATTATTGGAAGCATTGTAAAATATCTTGAAGATCAGGATAGAAATTTATCAGATGTTTCATTGGCTGAATTGAAAAAATTTAATCCTGTTTTTGATGAAACAGCCATGGATTGCTTTAATATTCACACAGCTCTTTTCCGCAAAAAAACTTTAGGCTCGCCAAATCCTGATTTCGTTAAGGAGAGAATTAATTATTGGAAACAGAAACAAGAATAAATCAGTTTCTGTTTCAGCTTTTCCCATCTGTTATGTAAGAATTGTACAAAGTATAATTTTCTTTTTCACACTCATGATCTATATTGTTCTGATAATATTTTTCTTTCAACAAAAACATTCTGTAAGGTGAAACAGATGTTGCTTTTTGCTCCTGTGAAAGTTTAACTACCGGCATGTGGATTTTATAATTAGAACAGTTGGTCATGATATGCTTTCCTTATTTTTCTAATACAATTATAAGAATAAGCCCATGAATACGGTGTGATAATTACTACAGTAAAAGTTCGGAGTTGAAAAAGAAGTTGTAAAATTTACTAACTGATTTCAACTCCGGACCAATTGAATTTAAATTACAAATTTGATTCCCTGTGCAAGCGGAAGATCAGTTCCATAATTTATTGTATTTGTTTGCCTTCTCATGTAAGTCTTCCATGCATCAGAACCTGATTCACGTCCGCCGCCTGTTTCCTTTTCACCGCCAAACGCGCCGCCAATTTCGGCACCTGATGTTCCAATATTTACATTTGCAATTCCGCAGTCTGATCCTTCAGCGGATAAAAATTTCTCGGCTTCTCTTAAATTATTCGTAAAGATTGCTGAAGATAATCCCTGAACAACTCCGTTATGAAGTTCAATTGCATTGCTTACATCACCGGAATATTTTATTAAATATAAGATTGGAGCAAATGTTTCTTCCTGAACAATCTCATAATGATTTTCAGCTTCAACAATTGCCGGCATTACGTAAGTGCCCGCTTCATAACCGCTGCCTGAGAGAACTTCCCCGCCAAATATAATTTTGCCGCCCTCTTTTTTAACCCGTTCTAGTGCATTAGTAAAAGCCTGAACAGCATCTTTATCTATCAACGGACCAACATGATTTTTTTCATCAAGCGGATTTCCAACTTTCAAACTTCCGTATGCTTTTATAAGTGATTCTTTTACTTTATCATAAATTGATTCATGAACAATTAATCTTCTTGTTGTTGTACATCTTTGCCCGGCTGTTCCAACGGCGCCAAATACAACGGCAGGAATAGCCAGTTTGAGATCTGCATCCGGAGTAATTATTATTCCGTTATTTCCGCCAAGCTCAAGAATAGCGCGTCCAAATCTTCTTGCAATAACTTCACCTGCGTGTCTGCCAACCTTTGTTGAACCAGTTACGGAAACAAGCGGAAGTCTTTTATCATTCAGCATTCTCTCACCAATTGTAGAACCTTTTCCTATGATTAATGAAAAAATTCCTTCAGGAAGATTATTCTCCTTTAAAACAGCAGCAATAATATTCTGAGTTGCAATTGCAGAAAGCGGAACTTTAGAAGAAGGCTTCCATACATTTACATCACCGCAGACTGCTGCAATCATTGCATTCCAGCTCCATACAGCAACCGGAAAATTAAATGCTGAAATTGTGGCAACAATTCCTAATGGATGATATTGATCATACATCCTGTGATTTGCTCTTTCAGAATGCATTGTAAAACCATATAGCTGGCGTGATTGCCCAACAGCAAAATCACAAATGTCAATCATCTCCTGCACTTCACCCAAACCTTCCTGAAGAGATTTTCCCATTTCATAAGATACCAGTTGTCCGAGCGGCATTTTAAATTCGCGCAATTTTAGTCCGATTTGCCTGACAATTTCTCCGCGTTTTGGAGCGGGAACTTTTCTCCAGATTTTAAAAGCTTCTGATGCTGTGTTCATTATATTTTCATAATCTTTTTCAGAAGCCTGGTAAACAGAAGCAATAAATTTTCCGTCAGCAGGTGAATAAATCTTCAGCTCACCTTCTGTTGTTGTTTCGTTCCATTTTGTACCAGAAGATGAACCGTAATTTTTTTCTTTTATACCAAGAGTTTTAAGGAATTCCATTTTGTCTCCTTTTCTTTTAAGAAGTTTTATCTATTACCGATTGTAAGGTTATTCTTTTCATTTTGTTTTCTATTTCAATTTGAACATCTGCAAACAGATCAAGAAAGAAATTGTTCATACGTTTTGTTTCACCGCCTCGTTTCTTGCTTGCTTCTGTTACATCAAGATAAAAAGCTTTCCTGTCTTCAACAGCACAATAAATTTCCTGCAGATGAAGTTTTTCAGCATTTTTTTTAAGAAGAAATCCGCCGGATGTTCCATGTGTACTTTGAACAATATTATTCTTTACAAGCATTGAAAGTATTTTTCTGAGTTTGGAAGCATTAACTCCAATGTGTTCCGCAATCTCCAAACTACTTTTTGGCACCGGGTAAGTTTTGGATAAATAGCACAATGCTTTTACTGCCGTTGATAATTTGGTGGATGCTGACATCTGTTTATTATAGGATTGAGTACAGAATTATTTTTATTTGTTACAGTAAGTGTAACTAATTCAAACTTAAAAAACAAATTGAAACGCCTGCAGTAAAACCGCTCTTGATTTTGCATAAATTAATTGGATATCTTTGTAGAAATCATGAAAAGAAAGAAAAAATATTCCCTGGCATTTATCTCAGCATATTTACTTTTGCTGATTTATTCTTCTTTTCATATTCATCAGGTTGATCACAGCAGCCGTAATTTAATTTCGGAATCTGAAAGCCCTATCTCAACTTACAATGATGATAAATTTTATTACGGTTTGTATGTTTGTCATTTCAATTTAACGTACAATTCATTTTCTGATGCAGCATCCAGCCAGGCTGGCTGTGTAGTATTTGGCAGACAATTCCCAACTACACTAATTCCCGAAGATATTATAGCTATCCTCCAGCCGGTTTCATTATCATTTCAACACCGAGGTCCCCCGGTATTCTCTTAAGCGTAATTTGTTTTTTTTAGCCGCAAAGGCATCAATAATTACAATTAAGAGGTAATATGAGAAATTTCATTTTCTTATTACTGCTGTTTTTTTATCCGGCAGTTACAGTATCTCAATCAAATGTTAATCCCGATATTAGTTTAATTGGTTCATTTAATTTATCATCTGTATACAATAAAAATTCAGAAAATAATGGTAAACTATTGTTTCATGACCCTGCTCTTGAAATGATAGTTGAAGGATATCTTAATCCATACTCAAAGGCAGCGGGAATAATTTCTTATGAAGATGGTAATTTTGAGGTTGAAGAATTATATGCTCATGTAGTAAGAGGACTCCCCCTTGATGCGCAGATAAAAGCCGGTAAATTCCTTGTTGGATTTGGAAAACTGAATACCACTCACCCCCACACATGGCCGTTTATATCTCGTCCTCTTTTTCATCAGATATATTTTGGTGAAGAAGGATTTAATGATATAGGCATAAACCTGAGTTTCATTTTACCAACAGGAGATATCTTCACAACATTTGATGCCGGAATTTTTAAAGGTGATGCACTTGCAGGTTCAGCTCAGGAAGAAGATACAGAACTGCTGCGCGGCAATAGTCCGGTTTTCACTTGCCGTCTTGGTTCATTCTTCAGCATAAATGATTTCAATAATATTGAAGCTGGTGTAAGTGCTTCATATGGAACTTACGCCACTTTAAAATATCTTTTTATACAATATGGAGATTTGTTTGAAGCATTTAGCTTAAAGAACGAATCATTAAAATATTTATATACGGGCATAGATTTTAAATACAAATACAAACCGGATTCTTATACTGCTTTAACAATCCAGGGTGAAGCAATTCTAAACAGCAGGCAGGTTTATTCTATCGTGAATGAGGATGAACTTGTTCTGCATAAAAAAAATATTCATACTTTTGGTGCGTTTATCTATCTGGATTATCTCTTCAAAAAAATATTCAGCATTGGGGCAAGGTATGATTTTACGAATGGAGTTATCGGTGCTGAGCCTTCTGAACTAAGCCTTGCTAATGATGATCAGAATAATACTCAGGCGCTTTCCGGCTGGTTTGGATTTTATCCTGTTGAGGAAACACTTGCAATCCGCTTAGGTTTGGAGCAAATGTTTTTCAATTATTACGGCGGAGATACAAGCACCGAAACAAAAGCTTTTCTGCAGCTTATATTTTCACTCGGGCCGCATAAAGCGCATCCATTTTAAAAAAGGATTTTATAATGAAAAAATTATTTGTCTTCATGCTAATTGTTCTGCTGTGCAAAATAAGTTCAGCAGAAGTAAATGTAGTTACCACTACAACTGTTATTTACGATATAGTAAAAGAAATTGGTAAAGATAAAATTAAAGCCGATTACATTTGCCGGGGTGATCAGGATCCCCATTTCCTCGAAATTCTGCCAAGCTACATGATGAAACTGCGTAAAGCTGATATTGTTTTCAAGATCGGTTTGGATCTTGAAAAATGGCTGCCGCAATTGATTGATGGTTCACGTAACAGTTCACTTGTGCTTGTTGATCTTTCAATCAATATTGAAAAGAAAGATGTACCAACCGGCAAGATTGATGCAAGCCGCGGTGATATTCATCCTTCCGGCAATCCACACTACTGGCTTGATCCGGAGAATGTAAAAATTATGGCTTCGGAAATCTGCAATACCCTTTCTGATTTTGATCCGGCAAATGCTGAATATTATAAAAAAAATCGGGAACAGTATATTATAAAATTGGATCAAAAAATTTCCGACTGGATGAAAGTAATGCAGCCATTAAAGGGAAAAGATTTAATATTTTTTCATTCAAGCTGGACATATTTCACTTCAAGATTTGGAATTAACACCGCAGGTTATGTGGAACCCAAACCTGGCATTCAGCCTACTCCCTCTCATAATGCTGAAATAATTAACATCATTAAAAAGAAAAAAATAAAAATGATTGTAATGGAAAATTACTACAGTGCAAATGCACCTTCGCAGATTGCGGACATAACAGGTGCAACAGTTGTTAAGGTTCCCGTAGCTGTTTATGGAATCGATGGAATAAATTCATACATAGAATTGATGGATTATATTATTAACCGATTAATCCAAAATATGTGAGAAATAAATGAACAAAGAATTAATAAGTTTTATTGATGTGTCTATAGGCTATGGTACTGGTGCATTAGTTAATGATTTGAATTTTACAATTTATGAAAATGATTTTATCGGTCTTGTTGGCCCCAACGGTGCAGGAAAAACTACAATGCTTAAAACCATACTGGGAAGTTTGAAACCATTAAAAGGTGATATTATAAAGAAGGATGTCAAATTCGGTTATGTTCCGCAAAGAGATATTATCCAGCCGCTGCTTCCCTATTCTGTTTTTGATGTAGTTATGATGAGCAGATATTCAATGCTGGGAATATTTAAGAACCCTTCACAGGAAGATGAAAAGATTGTTAATCAATGTTTGCATCATGTAGGGATATATCATTTAAAAGATGAAAATTATAATAACTTATCCGGAGGGCAGCGGCAGCGTACCTTAATAGCACGCGCACTTGCTGTTGAACCAAATGTACTGATACTTGATGAGCCGACTAACGGCATGGATACGCCTTCTCATTATCAATTACTTAATCTTATTGAACAGCTTCACGGGGAAGATAAATTAACAATAATACTCGTGAGTCATCTTCTTACAGATGTAGCCAATATTGTAAAGAAACTTATGCTGATTGAACGCAGCCATTTCCAGTTTGGGGAAATTGATTCAATACTTTCTGAAGATAATTTAAGAAAAACTTATTCAACCGATTTTATTGTTTCAAAAATTGAAAATGAATTTATAATAACCTCAGGAAAGAAAAATTAAGTGGATATTTTACATCAGTTGATTGAAATATTTCCCTACGCCGTATTAGGCTGTATTCTGGCTGGAATAATCTGCGGTTTTCTCGGAGTATTTGTTGTTTCGCAGAGAGTTGTATTTCTTGGTGCAGTTTTAACACAGGTATCAATTGCCGGAGTAGCGTTTTCCTTTTTGCATCTGCTTAACCTTGAAGCAATGCTTCTGCACATTATTGGCTCTGAAACAGCGGGTAATCCATTGTTCCATCACTTTGAAGCAGGATTTTTTTCTCTCACATTTGCAGTTATCACTGTCCTGATTTTCTCACAAACATACCGCCAAAAAGTTCTTACGCAGGATGTAATTCTCGGGATTATTTTTGTTGCGGCAATAGCGGCAAGGATAATGTTCATACAAAAAAGTCCCGTTGCTGAAGTATCAGAAATAGAATCAATACTCAAAGGAGATATTCTTTTTATAAGCAGTGATCAATTCTATATGCTGCTCGGCATAATGTTTTTCACTGTTTCAGTTTTTTTGATCTTTAGAAAGCAATTGATGTTTGTTACTTTTGATCCTGAATCAGCACTTGCGCATGGAATTAACTCCAGGTTCTGGATGCTCGTATTTTACCTGGTTGTTGGAACCGGTATTTCTTTAACCACGAGGTATGTAGGTGATGTTTTTGTTTTTGCGTACCTAATAATACCATCATCAATCGGAATATTGCTCGCAAAAAAAGTAAGGAATGTTTTTATTATTGCAGTGATAATTGGAGCGGTAATTCCGCCCGTCTCATTATTCCTTGCATTCAAATATGATTTCTCAAGCGGCCCTGCAGCAGTAGCAGTCTTGTTTATAATTTTTATTTCTATAGTTGGAATAAAGAAATTGATCAGGTAGTATTTGCAAGAACCAATTGTTCAGGTTTCACCATATTAATTTAAGGTTTTATTACGGAAACATTACTCAAAAATTTAAAATTGCTTTTACGTCAATTTGTCATACTCCGATCAACAATTGTAATCTTCTGTATCTATTTCGCTTATCTTGTACTTATCTTGTTCTTAAATTATACTAAGCTTCAACTTTGCAATCATTCAAAAATCAGCTAAAAAGACATTTTTTGAATTTATTAAAAATTCAAAAAGCATGGGACTTTTTGACAGAGGTTAATCAGGCAGGTTGATTATTACACCTGGATAACTTCGCATTTTGAAAATGTCCTTAAGTATAAACTATTTCCCACGAAATATATTTTTTAGTTGATTTAACTAAATCGGAATTATGCTCATTTAATTTTTTGGAAGGATTAGCGGAGTGACCGATATAAGAGTGCTGCGAACTTACTTATTTAAGTATGTAAACAAAATACATTTTGCGGAGAGGGAGGGATTCGAACCCTCGGTAGCGGTTTACCCACTACGACGGTTTAGCAAACCGTTGGTTTCAGCCACTCACCCACCTCTCCGGACTGAAAATGTTACAGTTTCAATTAAGTGGCACAAAGATAAAGACTTTATAATAAATATTAAAATTTAGCAGAAAATTTTTTGTCTATTTCCTTCAAGGGATAGCTCTTGTTACATTATTTCTGTGTACAACATAACTCACAAAGAGCAATACACTTCCGGCAGAAGTATGCGGATACTGCATTTCACCAGCAGTGAGATTCGATTCAATTAAAATCTTGCACCACTTTCTTATTGCACTGATAGTTAATTCATGTTTCTAGCATCTCATGAATTACATTTTTTTCAGCTTTAATATTTGCTGGCTTTTTATGATTAGCTTCAACCACCGCAATTGCAGTCATGTTAATTATATCATCAACAGTGGCGCCTCTTTGAAGCACGTGAATTGGTTTTTTCATTCCCATTAAAATAGGACCTATTACGGTTGCCTGCCCTATTCTTGCCATTAATTTGTAAGCAATGTTTCCTGCTTCAAGAGTTGGGAATACAAGAACATTTGCACCACCTTTAATTGAGGAGAAAGGAAAATCTTTTTCGAGTATCTGAGGAACAACTGCTGTATCAGCCTGCATTTCTCCATCTACAATTAAATCAGGACGAAGTTTTTTGATGAGCTGAACAGCTTCTTTAACTTTATTAGATTGGGGATAAGGAGCGCTTCCGAAATTGCTGAACGAAAGCATTGCTACTCTCGGAACTATATCAAACTGTTTTACAGTATCTGCCGTTGAAATTGCAATTTCAGCAAGTTGTTCTGGATTAGGATCAACATTAACCGTGCAATCGGAAAAGAAGTAAACTTCTTTTTTAGTAACAACTATGTACAAACCTGAAACAACTTTAAATCCTTCTTTCACACCAACACATTGCAATGCCGGTTTAATTGTTTGAGGATAATGTGTAGTTAAGCCGCTTATTAATGCACCGGCATCACCTTCACTAAGCATCATTGAGCCGAAATAAACCCGCTGCCTCATTAATTTTTTAGCTTCATTGAATGTTACACCTTTGCGCTGACGCCTTTTATAAAATTCAAGTGCATATTGTTCTGCTTTAGGACTTGATTCCGGCTCAATTATTTCAAATTCTGCTCTGTTATAACCAAGATTATCAATCATCTCTTCAATCTTATCTTTTCTGCCGAGAAGAACCGGGCGTGCAATATTTTCATTATAGGAAACATGTGCAGCACGAATTATCTTTTCCTCTTCACCTTCAGGATAAACAACTTTAGCCGGACTTTTTTGTGCTTTGTGAATCATTACTCTGATAACTTCTTTTGAGTAACCCATTCTTTCTTTAAGCTGTTCTTCATATTCGGTCCAATCAGTAATTACATGTTTAGCAACTCCGGTTTTGATTGCAGCTTTTGCTACTTCAGGAGCTACTTTCCATAGAACACGAGGATCGAAAGGTTTGGGAATTATATATTCCCTGCCGAATGAAAAATCCGTACCGCCGTAAGCATTGATAACCATCTCCGGCACTTTTTCTTTTGCAAGGTTAGAAAGTGCACGCACGGCTGCCATTTTCATTTCTTCATTAATTTTTGTTGCACGTACATCAAGTGCACCGCGGAATATGAAGGGAAATCCAAGAACATTATTTACCTGGTTTGGATAATCACTTCTTCCTGTTGCCATAATTAAATCACTGCGCACCGATGTAGCATCTTCATACGTTATTTCGGGATCGGGGTTTGCCATTGCAAACACGATTGGATTATCAGCCATGCTTTTTATCATTTCTTTGCTGACAACATTTCCGACAGACAGCCCGACAAAAACATCAGTTCCTCTCATTCCATCAGCCAAAGAGCCATAATCATAATCTGATGCAAATATTTTTTTGTATTTATTAAGATCGGTTCTTCCTGTATGAATGCACCCTTTGGAATCAAACATTATTATGTTTTCTTTTTTCACTCCCGCACGGACATATAATTTACAACATGAAATTGCTGAAGCCCCTGCACCATTAACAACAATTTTAATCTGGTCTAATGGTTTATTAACAATTTCAGCAGCGTTTATTAATGCAGCGCAGGATATAATTGCAGTTCCATGCTGATCATCATGAAAAACCGGAATGTTCATTGTTTCAATAAGTGTTTCTTCAATCTCAAAACATTCCGGCGCTTTAATATCTTCTAAATTAATTCCACCAAAAGTCGGCTCAAGAAGCTGCACTGCTTTTATTATTTCTTTTGCATCATGAGATTTTAATTCAATATCAAAAACGTCTATATCAGCAAATCGTTTGAACAGAACACCTTTTCCTTCCATAACCGGCTTGCCTGCTGATGGTCCAATATCTCCAAGCCCAAGCACAGCAGTTCCGTTTGAAATAACTGCAACTAAATTTCCTTTAGCTGTGTAGTTGTAAACTTCTTCTTCGTTCTTTGCAATTTCGCGGCAAGGTTCTGCAACACCGGGAGAATAAGCAAGTGAAAGATCTCTTGAAGTTAAACAAGGTTTGGTTGCAATAACTTCTATCTTGCCTTTCCTTCCCTGGCTGTGATAAAGAAGCGCATCTTCTTTTCCGTTTTTCATTTAAGCTCCTGCTAAATTTTTTTTGGCGTTCAGTGATTAAAATATAATCACTTAGATAGTGTAAAAAAAATTTACACGTGTTGATTCAGTTCATCCACAAATTATGCCATCCTAACCAAAGAAGTGAATTATTGAATAGTTGTTTTAAAGGAATGATTTTATTCATCAATTAATACTGACGCTGCAAATCTTTCTTGATTGTGATAACACTTTTTAAAATCTAAGAAAGAAGGCAGACTGATTTTTTCCCGCAGTTTAAAAAATCTACTTTCTAATTAATCAAAAAAAAATTTTTAATACTCTGCTCTGC
>JBIQJD010000005.1:0-233972 GCA_044507695.1 Ignavibacteriales bacterium
GCGCTACTTTTTTTTGGTGTCATTCTATTAATGCTATGTCCAACATCCACAATAGTAGTATAATTTTTCAGTATTCTACCTTCAAAACCATTGATAATAATATTCCGAAATAAATCTGAATCAGTACCTCGTGGCATTCTTTCATCGAAACCCCCTGCTTTTTCCCAAGCCTTTTTTGCTATTAAAGCAGAAGAGCCACAAATTATACCGCCGCCGCTTAAAAGTCTTTTCTTCCAATTCTTAGGTTCTTCGGGAGTCCTTTTAATTTCATTCTCTTTGTTTTTTTCAATCCACCAAGTACCTACGACACCAACATTTTCATTGGGGTTGTAAAATAGTTTTAATTGTTTTTCTAGCTTATTTTTATCACACCAGTAATCATCATCACCTATTAATGCTAAATATTCACCAGTAGAATGACTATAAGCTAAATTGCTATTGAATGCAATGCCTTTGTTTTCTTTATTATTTATATAAATAAAATTGTCCCCATATTTTTCTTTGTAGTTCTCAAGTATATCAATCGTATTATCTGTAGAAGCATCATTAATAACTATTACTTCTAGATTTTTATAGGTTTGGTCGAAGATACTGTCAAGGCAGCGAGTTAGTAGGTTTGCTCTGTTGTATGTACCGATCAAGACAGAGACCTTAATATTATTCATCTTCATTCAATGGTATTCCGTTTTCTTTTGCATATTTTTTATTTGTCTCTAAATTTAAGTAATGTTCTTTATCACGGTATTTAATAATTTTGGGGTTTTCAATTCCAACAATTGCCAAAGGTGGGATTTCACCATAAACTCTGGCGCCTAGCCCAATTATTGCCCCTTCTCCAATCTTTGTACCCGGCGCAATAGTGACATTCATCCCAATCCATACATTTTTTCCTATAGTAACTTTATTCTTCTTAAAACTTGAATCAAAAGGTAATAGTTCACCTTCATAGTTATGACTCGTAGTGTATATAATAACATTTCTTGAAATAATTACATTGTCCCCGATTTCCAAACCACCTTCACCGCGAAAAAAACAACCAGTACCGATGTGAACATTATTTCCAATTGAGACAGAACTTATTCCAGATATATTTACATTCTTACCAAATTTTACCCCTTTTCCTATTTTCCCATCACCAGAAGTCAGTACTTTATAATGTGCAAAATTTTGGTAATCAAGATTATGTTTATCGAGACTTTTCTTTAATTTTATGCTAATTTTAAAGAATAGTCTAATTATTATATTTATTATAGAATTACTCATCTAGCTCTCAAAAGATATTTAAAGTTAATTTTATGTCTTAAGAGAAATAATGCGGACGAATAAGTTACTACACTTATAACTACTAACCCCAAAAATGTCAGGCTATCATATGGATTTAGACTTACAAAAATAGTAGCAGTTAAAAACATTAAAAGGCCTGCGAAAAATACCGGATAATAGGTTTTTATTAAAATTTTTATTGTAATTTTCAATCTCGTATATATTAGATAGAAAAAATATAATAATACAATTACATTTGATCCAAGAACAGCATAAGCAAGATTTTCAAGTGTGAAATTATTTATAAATATTAGTAATAGTACTAATAATGTAACAGCTCTCGCAGTTGTCATATGAAAAATTAGATTTGGTTTACCTAAACCGTTAAATAAACCACCTGAAGCAAGAGCTAAGCTTCTAAATAAAGTAGCAGCTGTAAGGATTTTTAGTGGCAACACCATTTCTAACCATTTCTCTCCTAAAAAAATATTCACAAAACTTTCAGCTATCAAAAATAAGCCAACTGAAAGAGGTATCAAGATGATATATAGAATTGTACTGGCTTTCAGATATGCATTACGAATACGATTTATGTCATCATTCATTTTTGCAAAAGCCGGAAATAATACTTTTGTTAGTGCTTTGCCAACTTCAATAAGTGGTTTTGTTGATATAGTAAATGCAAGTGTATAAATTCCGAGCAATCTAGCATCAAAAAACTTTGCAGCAAAATATGTATCCAGTTCCATAGCAAAATAAGAAACAATAGTGCTTACAAAAATCCATTTACCGAAACCGAACATTTGTTTGAAATATTCTAAATTCAATTCAAACTTTGGTAAAAACCAAATTAGGTAATAAGATAAACCAACACGCAGCACTTCACTGGCAATTGTTCCAAATACAATTGCCCATACATTTTCTAAGATAAAAGCCAGCGGAATAGAAATAAAAAGGGAACCAAAAATTGGAGAAAGTTCATAAATAAACTGCTTATTGAATTCTAATTCTTTCTGCAAATAAATAATTTTTATGTTTGTTATACCATCCAGCAGAGGGACAAGAGCAAGGACTCTAATAATATCAATAGCTTCGGGTTGATTAAAGAAAGAAGCAATAAGCGGCGCTGCAAAAAACACCAAAATAAATATTAGTAAACCCCTTATTAACTCAACAGTCCATGCGGTATTTAGAAAAGTTTCAGTATTCTCACTGGTTTCTTTTATCAATGCTTGCTTAATACCAACTTCTGTAAATACCTTGAGAATATTTACAGAAATTATCCCTACAGCTACTAAACCAAAAGCCTCGGGCGTTAATATGCGTGCAAGAATTATAGTTACAACGATGCCACCTGCCTTTGTTAAAATTCGTGAAGCAACCATCCAGCCGCTTCCCTTTAATACTTGTGATGTAAGACTATTACTTTTCATTTAATATTTCTCTGTAAAAAGACCTATACCAATCAACAAATTTTTTTATTCCTTCCTCTATCTTAACTTTTGGTTTATAATTTACCCACTTTTCTAAAGCACTAACATCAGAATCAGTGTTTCGAACATCTCCAGGTTGAATTGAGAGATAATTTTTTATAGCAAATTTACCAAGTACCCTCTCAAGAGCTATGATAAAATCATTTAATAAAACGGGTGTTGAGTTTCCTATGTTATAAATTTTGTAAGGTGGAATCCTTGATGATGAGTCAATTTTGTTAATGGATTCTTCATTATTTGGAATTTGCTTTATGACTCTCGTAAAGCCCTCAATGACATCATCTATAAAAGTGAAATCGCGAAGCATATTACCGTTATTATAAACATCAATAGGTTCACCGTTCAATATCGCTTTGGTGAATTTAAAATAAGCCATATCGGGTCTACCCCACGGTCCGTAAACAGTAAAAAATCTTAAACCTGTTGAGGGAATATTATAAAGATGGCTATATGTATATGCCATCAGTTCATTAGACTTTTTTGTTGCCGCATATAAACTGATTGGATGGTCAACTCTATCACTTTCAGAAAAAGGGGTTTTCTTATTATTACCATAAACTGAACTTGAGGAAGCATAAACCAAATGTTCAACCGGGTAAAGCCGGCATCCTTCAAGTATATTGAAGAATCCATTTATATTACTGTCAATATATGCCTGCGGATTTTCAAGTGAGTAACGCACACCGGCTTGTGCAGCTAAATTTACCACGAACTCAAATTTTTCTGCTTCAAATAGTTTTAGGATACCTTCTTTATCTTCTAAATTTAATTTTATAAAACGGTACTTATCATACTTTTCACTTGTAACAAACTTATTATACTCAATATTTTCTCTGCATATTCCGCTTTCTTTCAGTCGCGCATATTTAAGGTTAACATCATAATAATCATTGATATTATCCAATCCAACAATATCCCATTTTTCTTCTTCATTATTTGTCAATAAGGATTCTTTAATAAGTCTTTCAACCAAATGAAAACCAATAAATCCGGCAGTAGCGGTAATCAATATTTTAGGCATTAATCAATCACTTTAATTTGTTTTATTACAGTAAAATACCATTCCTCTCCCTCAGTCTCCTTCTCCCGCCCCGGCTAGGCGGGCAAGCACGGCGGGCGAGTCTCCAAGTCTCCTCATCTCTCCCTCTCCTCTTTCCCCGCTACCCTTCCCTCACTTCAGCACTACCCGCCCCTTTCACAATCTCAATCCCCTCTAAACATGTTTACCCGCCTGCTGTTTACGCTATTTGCTGGGCGGGCAAGTTAGGAGTTATAACTTTCAGCGGAGTCGGCAGCAATTCTGCCGTTAGAGGCAATCAGCCGCCAGCGGTAACCGCCGCCGCTGTCCGTATAAAGTTCAAAGTACATAACAACCTCCTGTTAGTAGTTAGTCTGCCTTCGGCAGGCAGGTTCGTTCTTTTCTTGTGTCAAGAAAAGAACAAGCCCTTACTTTATTTTTCATACTTTTATAAAAAATCTCCCTACGAAATTTTTGGTTACTTTTTGATCAAGCAAAAAGTAACAAACATGGCTCTACTTCCTCTTCACAACATGTTTCAGCTTAACAACTGCAAAGTTCAGCTCAACCGATGTCTCAGTATCTGTAATTTCAAGATCATCATGAATAATCCGGGAAACTAGTCCCCCGCTATTTCTAATTATTTTTTCTTTCTCCTGTTCATTCTTTGTCTCTGAAATCTCTTTTATACTCCGCTGCAGTTCTCTTAACCTGGCAAAGGTTTCAATTATTGAAATAGTTGTAAGCGCGGCGGTTGCACTCTTAATTATCGTTGCAAGCATATACAAACCTTTTTCGGTAAATGCTTTTGGCATAGCGCGTGTCTTGGAAAGTTTTGCGGACGAAATTTTCGACCGCAGACTTTTAAGCTCTCTCTCATTAAGTTCAAACACATAACCATCCGGAAACTTCTCAGGATTATTTTTAACAGCCTCATTAACCCGTTTCGTCTCAACATTATAAAGTGAAGCAACATCGCTGTCAAGAATCACCCTTGTATCGCGCATTTCAAGCAGGAGTCCGGCTATATTATCAAGATTCAATATATTCACGGTGCCCTCCTTTTAGTAATAAAGATTTAGTATTGAGCCTGCCTGCAGTACCTTCGCCTGATTGCCGGCAGGCAGGTCGTGAGAAAAGAAGTTCGGCTCACTCCAACAAATATTTATTCATCTGTTTTCTGAATTTCCCATTTATGCGATTGCTGCATAAGGAAAAAAGCCTATTACAGATAAGTTCGAAAATGTATTGTTTTTTTACTCCAATCAGTCCCTCTCTCTGTAAGAGAGGGATTTAGGGAGAATTTTACGATCACTACACTAGTAAAAAAATAACAAGCACTAGTCATTTATGGCTGTTTGGAGTTTCTCTATTTCACCCTTACTCCCCTACCTTCGGCAGGCAGGCATCTCCTTATAAAGGAGAGGGAACAATTTGCTTTAAGCGGATATGATCGCATCCAATGCGATCACTACACCAGGCAAAAAGTAACGAATGTTTCCTCTTTACAATCTCCGGATTTATAATTATTTCATCGCTGCTCAGTACTTACACATTTGTCAATTCTGCTTATCCTGGTGTAGCGATTCAAAGCAATCCCATTACTCACAAACATCCGCACAAGCTTACGCCGAAGGCGCGTCTTAATATTTTCAACCTCCGTCAGTGAAAGCCTTGACATCATAGAAATTTCACGGCTCCGGTAATTCTGCAGCATCAGTTCAAAAACAGATAAGGCTTTATCATCACCGCTCAGTTTTTCCCTGCATCTTTCAATTAGCCCGGTATTATCTATCCGCATTCCGGTGCCTGTATTCTGCTGCAGGGATATTTCCCTTTTAATGTTTTTATCCTCTATACTGCAGGGAAATTTTCTTTCTTTTTTTAAGATAGATATGATCCTGCTTTTTATATACATGATCATAAACCTATCAATATCCGGGACCCTTGTGCGGTCCCATGCTATGTCGTTCTGGAGAGTATCAGCTATTATCTGGTGAACTATACATTCACCTGTATGGCATCTGGCAAAATTTCCGTGTGTCTTGTTTAAGAGGAGTTTATCTGCAAACCGGATCCATTTTCTGAGGCGTGTACTTTCAAATTTGAAAATGTTTTCGAAAATTTTTGCCGTTTCCTGCAGTTGCGTCTTCAAGCTAACCTCCTGCTTGTAAGAGTAACCTTAGTTTATTCAGCCTCCTTTCATCGGTATATATATTAATATTCTCTTAAATGTGTTTTTCTTCACAGGGCAAAAATTTTTGTACCGTGAAGAAATTTCTGTTTTTAGGAATAATATAATAGTAAACGCCTCATTTAATTCCGTTCTGCACCGCTATCATTCATATTTCATTATGCTTTGAAGGTGCTTCTTACCGGCTTTTAACCGGCTTCTGATCAGCTTTTTTCCTGCTTCTGTTCTGCTTCTAAAGTCATTGGATGTGCTTTTAAAGTGCTTAACAAGTTCTTAACAAGTCGTTATGGAGTCGTTACAAACTGCTTTTAAAATTTTAAGCAGGGGAGATAAAAAACATCATTAACAAATTCCGCAAAAGCGGAAAGGAGGAACTCATGCGTGTCAAAAGGAAAATGTTCGGTACGCTTACCGGACAGTTCGATGATGCCGTCTTCCGTGAAAAGGATGGTATCAATTTTGTTTCAAAGGCTCCCAAAGATTACACAAAGCCTGAGACAGAAAGCTTCTATAACCGGACACTCAAATTCAAAATTGCGGTGCAGCTTACATCCGCTGTTATTAAGAATGCTGTACTGAAATTAATCTGGATCCGGAAGGGAGTTAAGTTCGCAAACCTGATGTCTCTCAATTATTCCTCCATTGGTTCAGGTGATTTTGTAAGAACTCCTCTCATTGCTCCCGATGATGGATTCGGTGTCAGGTATTCCTCTGCTGTTTTAGATAACAGCGATCTTGAAGTGGTTATGGAACCATTCACAGACCGTTCCGGGCTGGATACATCGGTTGAAAAGAAGGTACAGCTTGCAGCCGTTGTTTACCTGTATCACCCGGTTGATGGTTCAAACAGGATCAAATTCTTAACACTTAAATCCTCAAAAGTTGATTTCAATCTTGATGATCCTGTAACACTTACCTGTCCTCTTGTTACCGCAGATGAGGACAGGATCAACGAGTACCAGGATAAGAAAGTATTTGTCACATTAATTACATACAACGATGCAGACGAACCGGTTAACTACGCCAGAACCATCGCTCCTGCGGTTTAAGTTCCATCGGCTCAGCCTGCGGCATTCGTGCTGCAGGCATTTTTTATCAGGAAATCCATACTAAAATCCCAAAAGGATTATGTTATATTACACGTAAAGTTCTTTCAACTTCGTTAATGAAAGATTCTCCTAATCCAAAAAACAAATGTGATTGTATGATCTCTACATCTGCCCTGCCAGAACCCGAACAGAGACAACATTTTATTTCATTATTCCAATAAGCAGCTTGTTCCCCTCTCAGAGAGGGGAGGAAGGGGTGTGTCCCTTCACTCTATTCAGCAAATTAAATTTTCTCAACTTATTACTGATAAGTTCGGAAATGAATTGTTTTTTTACTCCAACAAGTCTCTCTCTTTGCAAGAGAGGGATTTAGGGAGAGTTTTGCGGTCACTACATTAGTAAAAAAGTAACAAGCACTTTTGTTAAACTTGCCGCTACCTCACCCTTACTCCCGTGCCTTCGGCAGGCAGGCATCTCCTAATAAAGGAGAGGGAATGATTTTCTTTAAGTCCTCTCCTTACTAAGGAGAGGATTTAGGTGAGGTTTTATTTCCGTAAAATTTTTTGTCCATACCCCGCTCAAACTCAAGCCTGAACAACTCCCTGATCCCGCCATCACGGAATATGCGCGCATCATATTGCATTTTCATTCATCCAGACTTACAAACTTCCCCACTTCCAAACTTCCAAATCTTCCCACTTCCAAACCTCCGCTCTTCCAAAACTCCGCCACTCCATCCTTCCCCTCACCCCGTGCTCTGCCACTTCCGCAGTTTCTCAACCAGTTCAATGGATGGTCTTACAACATCAATACCGAAGCCATTATCTGCAAGAACATTGCGATAGACTTCCGTATGCAGTTCTGTGAATCCTTCAGTAAATTCAATTTCACTACCATCTATCTTAATTGAACGGTAGGTTGGTTTTTCCCAATCAGGAGGAAGATCACTCCGTTCCAGAGAAAGCGCCCATTTAACATCTGCGTTTTTCAATTCAAGCTCACCGTTCATCCTGCGCTTTTCACTTAAATCTACCTTTACCTGCTGGACCTCTCCGAACATCCAGATAAGCATATCAAAAAAATGTATACCAATGTTCGTAGCAATACCGCCCGATTTTTCCTTAATACCTTTCCATGAAAAATCATACCATAGTCCGCGTGATGTTATATATTTTAGTTCAACCTGGTAACGCTTACCCCGCCTGGGCAGTTCATCCTGAATTTTTTTATGAAGTGCAATTAATGATGGATGAAGCCTTAGCTGCAGAACTGTATAAACCCTCCTGCCGGTTTCTTTTTCAAGATCGGCAAGCGCGTCAAGATTCCATGGATTAAGTACAAGCGGCTTTTCGCATATAGCGTCAGCGCCGAGCCTTAATGCAAGTCTTATATGTGCATCATGCAGATGATTAGGCGCGCAGATGGAAAGATAATCTATACTATCTTCTTTTTTTGTTTTTCTAAGTTTCTCAAGATGGCGGTCAAACCTTTCAAACTCGGTAAAGAATGCCGCATCGGGAAAGTACTGATCAAGCCTGCCTACCGAGTCATGCGGATCCATTGCCGCTACAAGCTTGTTACCGGTATCGCGGATTGCATTAAGATGCCGCGGAGCGATATAACCGGCTATACCGGTTATGGCAAAGTTTTTCATTTTAATATCCGGCGGATGCGTTCAGTATCATGAGATCCCCTCTTAACTGCTGAGTTAAAATAATTCATTTCTTTTTTACAAGCTACAATAAAGATGATGTCCGGTACAGTCAGTTATTTTGGTGATGGGGATCAGTTAAATGTATAAAGATGAAGATTATTATTGTATAATAGAAATATTTTAATATGGAAAGTCCGGGCACAGCTTCGCCCCTTCACTCCCATCAGGTATTTAAAAAGCAATAAAAATTCCTTACTGCCTTCAATAGTTTAAAAAAGCAAAAGGCCGGAATATCAATAAAAGATTATATTATTTTTTTTTGGTCGAGACGTCTACACTAATGTAACAATTTGTCCGGTACAATCTGAAATTAATTGACAGAAACTCAATCCGTGAACACTGATCTCAAATAATTTTTGTTCTTAGGGAAATAGTTTAAGAATTCCAGCCGGTCTGCAATTACCACAGTAACAAATATATCCCTCAATATAGTTACCCCCTCAGCATAGTAAAAGTTTTAAGCATAAAATCATAACCATAAAAATAATATATCGTAAATCTATCAAAACCATAAAATGTGATTTGAAACAAGCACATAGATTTCAGTTGATTAATTTAATTCACATCACATAAATAACAAAATTTTTTTTAAATAACTATAAATTTTTTTTGATTACTGAGTTGGGATTAACGAATTTCCCAAAGCCCGTTAAGGCTGACATATTTATAGAAAATATTTCCTTCAATAAACAGGACTGAAGTCTCTTATTGCTTGCAGAAAACCCCCGCCAAAAATGGCGGGGTTTAACTCCACCACTCCATTCAGCCACTTCCATTTTCTTATAACTTACATCTATAGCATTATAAAAATTATCAATTGGCTTACCTGTTAAATCCTTTATATGTTTGGTGCACTAATTACTTAAAACTTATTCTAATTATTCAATCAGAAGAAAGGATCGATACTAAATGAACAATTTCGTTGGACTTGGTTCAAAATTCCCCGCCTTTACTAAAAAGGCAGTTATATCAACAGAAAAATCAAAAGAGTTCACCGAGATAAACTCAGAAGATCATATTAAAGAAGGCAAATGGATGGTAATGTTCTGGTATCCGAAGGATTTTACATTTGTATGTCCTACAGAGATAGCAGAATTCAACAAAAATTATGATGAGTTCCGTGACAGGGATGCGGTTCTTATCGGTGCTTCCACCGATTCTGAATATGTGCATCTTGCATGGAGAAAAAATCATGAAGACCTGAAAGATCTTAAATTCCCGCTTCTTGCCGATACATCAAAATCATTAGCTGAATCACTCGGCATTCTAACAGCAGATGAAAAAGTAGCTTACCGTGTAACCTACATTGTAGATCCCCAGGGAATAATAAGATGGGTTTCTGCAAATGATCTTAATGTTGGTAGAAACGTTAAAGAAGTATTGCGTGTACTCGATGCGCTTCAGACAGATGAATTATGCCCGTGCAACTGGCAAAAGGGTGAAGCTACATTAGCTGCATAAATTAAAGACGGAAAGAAAAAAGATATGTCATTCACAGAAACTAAAAATGATTTGTTAAAAGATTTAAACATCGCGGATGATGCTTCATTTGCAGGATTAGATGCGATGGCTGCCGGTGAAACCAAATTTCTCCGTGACCTCCGCATAAATCTGAAGAATGTACTTGGCTCTGAAAATCTCACGCCAAAAGAAGCATATCTGCTGGCTGCTTCTGTTGCCATAAATGAAAAGAATGAATCATTAATTAATTCATTCATTTCACTGGCAAGAGAGCACGGTGCTGATGATGCTGCCATTGCCGAAACATACGCGTGCACATCAATGCTTGCAACAAATAATATTCTTTACAGGTTCAGGCATTTCACTAAAAACAGCAATGAGAAATACCAGTCAATGCCTGCGGCAATCAAGATGAACGTGATGATGTCTCCTGTGCTCGGCAAGGAATTATTTGAGCTGATGAGCCTTGTTGTATCCGCAGTTAACGGATGTGAAACCTGCGTTGCTTCACATGAAGATTCATTAAGGAAACTCGGTACATCCGAGGTACGCATATTTGATGCAGTAAGGCTTGCATCAATAGTTAAAGGATTAACAGTTGCAATGAATGCAAAACAGAACGAGTTAGTATAACAGGTTAAATGCCCGGCCATAATCAAAAAGCGGAATATCCCCTGTTCCGCTTTTTGTTTTTTAAATCGTTTAATGCCGGCAGAATATAATCGCATTGTATGCTGCTGCCGCATCAAGCAAAAAAGCTGAAACCCCGCACAACTACTGTACCTTCAAAAACTCATGCACTGCGCCAGCACACGCTCTCCCCTCTGCAATTGCCCAAACGATTAAAGACTGGCCCCTTCGCATATCTCCACATGCAAAAACTTTATCAATCGATGATCTGTGTGCATTCTTTCCTGTGCCAAATTCAGCTTTTACATTGCCGCGGTTATCAAATTCAAGCCCCGCTTCCTGAAGCTGCTCAAGCAATCCATTCTTAACCGGATTTGTAAATCCTGCAGCAATTAATACGAGGTCAGCTTTAAGTTCAAATTCAGTTCCGGAAATATCTATCAACTTGCCAGATTCAAATTTTACTTCATTGCATATTAACGCGGTAACATTTCCATTTCCATCACCAATAAATTCTTTTGTATTGATGCTCCATCTTCTTACCGCACCTTCTTCATGACTTGTAGAAGTCCTGAGCATCATAGGCCAGTAAGGCCATGGTGTATCTGGTGATCTGTTTACAGGGGGCTGGGGCATCACCTCAAGCTGCGTTACAGATAATGCACCCTGCCTGTTAGCCGTCCCAACACAATCAGAACCTGTATCGCCTCCGCCGATAACAACAACATGTTTGTTACCTGCTGAAATCATTCCTTCAACTGCATCCCCGGCATTTATCCTGTTCTGCAGCGGCAGGTACTGCATTGCAAAATAAATTCCGTTTAGTTCTCTGCCGGGAATTTTTATATCTCTTGGCTGTTCACATCCGCCTGCAAGAATAACCGCATCAAAGTTAAGAAGCAGTTCTTTTGCAGAAATATCCGTACCCGCATTTATATTTGTCTTAAATATTACACCTTCAGCTTCCATTTGTTTTATGCGCCTGTCAATAAGGTGTTTCTCCAGTTTAAAATCAGGAATACCGTAACGGAGAAGTCCGCCAATCCTGTCATTCTTTTCAAACACTGTAACAGAATGTCCTGCACGCGCAAGCTGCTGTGCTGCTGCTAATCCGGCAGGTCCTGATCCGATTACCGCAGCATTCTTCCCGCTTAACTGCCTGGGAGGCTTTGGTATCACCCAGCCTTGCTCAAACCCCCTGTCTATTATTGCCCGTTCAATTGATTTGATTGTAACAGGATCATTATTTATTCCCAGTGTGCAGGCGGATTCACATGGTGCGGGACAAAGTCTGCCTGTAAACTCCGGAAAATTATTTGTTGATAAAAGATTTTCCAGCGCTTCCTTCCAATGATCTTTATAGATAAGATCATTCCATTCGGGAATATAATTCTGCACCGGGCAGCCTGTATCTCCGTGGCAGAATGGAATTCCGCAGTCCATACATCTTGCACCCTGAATCTTTGCTTCTTCTTCGGTGAAGCCGGATTCAAATTCTTTAAAATGTTTTACTCTTTCACCGGCGCTTTGCTTTCTTAAAGATGCTCTTTTATACTGCTTGAAACCGGTTGGATTACCCATTTACCACCTCCGCAAAATTTAATCGGCTGTTATCTTCTTCTTCCAGTTTTTTAAGTGCTTTTTTGTATTCCGGAGAAATTACCTTAACAAAATTCTGCTTCTGATTCTCCCAATCATTCAGAATTTGTTCAGCTCTTTTTGATCCTGTATAATCAAGATGTTTCCTGATAAGGGAAATTAATTCCTCTTCATCTTTTTCATTTGATAGATCTTCAAGTTCAACTATTGATGTGTTAACAAGCTGCGGGAATGATTTGTAAGGATCCCAAACATATGCTATACCGCCGGACATTCCTGCTGCAAAATTTCTTCCTGTTCTGCCAAGTATTACTATTCTTCCGCCGGTCATGTATTCACACCCGTGATCACCAACTCCTTCAACTACTGCGTATGCACCTGAATTACGCACGGCAAATCTTTCTCCTGCCATTCCGTTAAAGTAAGCCTCACCGCTCGTTGCACCGTACAAACACGTGTTTCCGATTAAAATATTTTCCGATGGTTCATAAGCTGCACGCGGATCAGTACATATTATAAGCCTTCCGCCGCTTAATCCCTTCCCTGTATAATCATTAGATACACCGATGAGTTTAAGCTCTATTCCTTTTGCAAGAAAGGTTCCGAAGCTTTGCCCTGCAGTTCCTGTTAATTCAATTTTTATTGTGCCGTCATTCAATCCTGCATCACCATACTTTCTTGCTATTTCACCTGACAGCATTGTACCAACAGAAAGATCGGTGTTCTGCACGTATGTTTTTATTCTGACAGGCAGACCGTATTTAATTGCCGGTTCAGCCTGCTTTATAAAAAATTTATCTATTTGTTTATCAAGATTATGATTTTGTTCCCTGGTTCTGTACAATCCTGTTTGATATAAAGGAGCAGGTCTGTAAATAATCCTGCTGAAATCAATTCCTCTTGCTTTCCAGTGATCATAAGGACGCTGCGGAATAATTTTTTCTACCTGCCCGATCATTTCGTTAAAAGTTTTGAATCCCATTGCAGCCATATATTCTCTTACTTCTTCCGCAATAAAGAACATGAAATTCACAATGTATTCGGGCTTGCCGGAAAACTTTTTCCTGAGTTCGGGGTCCTGTGTAGCTACTCCAACCGGGCAAGTATTAAGATGGCATTTGCGCATCATTATACAGCCTTGTGTAACAAGCGGTGCAGTAGCAAATCCGAATTCTTCCGCACCAAGCAATGCAGCTATTACAACATCTCTTCCTGTTTTTAATTGCCCGTCTGCTGCAAGGTAAACTCTGTCACGCAGTCCGTTAAGTACAAGTGTCTGATGTGCTTCACTTAATCCAAGCTCCCAGGGCGTACCTGCATGTTGAATGGAAGATACAGGACTGGCACCTGTTCCTCCATCATGTCCGCTAATCAGGATATGATCGGCATGTGCTTTTGCAACTCCTGCTGCAATTGTACCAACTCCCGTTTCCGATACAAGCTTCACACTTATACGGGCATTTGGATTTATATTTTTCAAATCAAAGATTAATTGTTTAAGATCTTCAATTGAATAAATATCATGATGCGGCGGCGGAGATATTAAAGTAACGCCGGGAGTGCTGTGTCTTATTCTTGCAATTACTTTATCAACTTTATAGCCGGGAAGCTGTCCGCCTTCACCCGGCTTTGCACCCTGCGCCATTTTAATCTGTATCTCATCCGCATTAACAAGATAATTAGCTGTTACACCAAATCTGCCTGATGCAATTTGTTTAATAGCAGAACGCAGGCTGTCACCATTCTCAAGCTGTATATAGCGTGCGCTGTCTTCACCGCCTTCACCTGTATTTGATTTACCGCCAATCCTGTTCATTGCTATTGCAAGTGAAGTGTGTGCTTCATGAGATAATGAGCCGAAACTCATCGCTCCTGTTGAAAATCTTTTAACTATTTCCGATGCCGGTTCAACAACTTCAATCGGTATTGGATTGCTCGTATCAAAATCAAATAAACTTCTGAGAGTTACTCTTTTCTTATGCTGATTATTAATCAGCTCTGTGTATTCTTTGAAAGTTTTATATTCATTCCGCTGTGTTCCTAATTGCAGTTTGGAAATAGTAAGCGGATTCCACAGATGATGTTCCCCGTCTCTCCTGTAATAGTAAAGTCCTCCCGTTTCAAGTGAACCGGGATTTTTCATAATATCAAATGCCGCTTCATGCCGGCGCACTGTTTCAAGTTCTATCATCTCAAGGCTTAGCCCTTCAATGCGTGTTGGTGTGCCGGGGAAATAATTATTTACAACTTCCGAATCCAATCCAACTGCTTCAAATATCTGCGCTCCGCAGTAAGACTGCAGCGTGCTTATTCCCATCTTACTGAAGACTTTAAACAAACCTTTGCTTACTGCTTTAACAAAATTTTTCTTTGCCTGTTTGTAAGATTCAACTCCCGGAAGGAACCCGTTATTATAAAGATCATAAATTGTTTCATAAGCAAGGTAAGGATTAATTGCATTGGCGCCGTAACCGCACAGCAAAGCCATGTGTGAAACTTCCCGCGGTTCACCGCTCTCAATTATAATTCCTGTTTTGGTGCGCAGCCCTGCTTCAATTAATGCATGATGAACAGAAGATACAGCAAGCAAAGAAGGAATGGCTGCATTGTTTTCATCAACTCCCCTGTCAGAAAGTATTATAAGCGATACACCTTTCTTCACCTGTTCAATTGCATCATTGCAGAGAAGTTCAATTTTCTCACGCATATCTCTTCTTACATTGCGGTCAAACAGCAGGCTTAGTGTTGCCGAACGGAAATGTCCTTTCGTCATGTTCCTTAATTTTTCCAACTGGGAATTTGAGAGCAAAGGATGATTCAGTTCCAGCCTGTGCGCGTGCTTTGGTGTTTCATCAAGAAGATTTTGTTCGGGTCCTATGTACGTTGTTAATTCCATAACCAGTTCTTCACGTATAGGATCAATCGGCGGATTTGTTACCTGTGCAAACATCTGCTTAAAATACCTGAACAGCGGCTGAGGCTTTTCAGACAGCACGGCAAGTGATGCATCAGTTCCCATTGAGCCGATTGCTTCTTCACCATTTACAGCCATCGGCTGAATTACAGTGAACAAATCTTCCTTTGTATAGCCGAATAATTTCTGCCTTAAAAAAATTGTTTCATGATCAGGCTGCGGCGTATGCTCGGGTTCAGGTATCTGGCTGAACTTCAGCATATTTTCTTCAATCCATTTCCTGTATGTTTTGCGTGAAACTATTTCACTTTTTACTTCTTCATCATCAATAATTTTACCTTTGTTCAAATCAATCAAAAACATTTTACCCGGCTGAAGTCTTCCGTTTATTTTAATATTCTCCGGCTCAACATTTAATGTACCTGCTTCAGAAGTCAGAATTACGAGATCATCATTCGTTACAACATATCTTGCGGGACGCAGTCCGTTCCTGTCAAGTGTTGCACCTATAACAGTTCCGTCTGTAAATACAACTGCTGCAGGTCCATCCCACGGTTCCATCATTGTTGCATGGTATTCATAAAATGCTTTCCTGTCAGGGTCCATTAAATCATTTTTAGACCACGCTTCCGGAATCATCATCATCATTGCGTGCGGCAGGCTTCTTCCGCTCATCACAAGCAGTTCAAGCACTGAATCAAATGTTGCCGAATCACTCTGTCCATCCATAATTATCGGAAGCATTCTTTTCAGATCTTTTCCGTAATAAGGAGAATCCATTACTGCCTGTCTTGCAGCCATCCAGTTCTGGTTTCCGCGCAGAGTATTAATTTCCCCGTTATGCGCTATCATTCTGAAAGGATGTGCAAGATCCCATGTAGGAAATGTGTTTGTAGAAAACCGCATGTGTATCATTGCCATTGCGGATTTAATTGCCGGATCATTCAAATCACGGTAGTAACGCGTCATCTGCGGGGCGAGAAGCATTCCTTTATAAATTATAATCTTGCTTGAAAATGAAGGTACATAATATTTACTGCGGTCAAGTTTAAGTTCGGCTCTTATTCTTTTATCAATTATTCTTCTTATAAGATAAAGCTTGCGCTCAAATTCATCCTGTGTTTTTATTTTTTCATCCGCACCAATAAAACAGTGGCGTATGTATGGCTGAAGCTGCCTTGCGCCTTCACCGGGAACATCGGGATTTACAGGCACATCCCGCCATCCCAGGAACTGCTGGCTTTCATCAATAATAATTTTTTCAACAATCGTCTCAACTGATCTGCGCAGTATATGATCCTGGGGAAGAAACATTACACCAACTCCGTAAAAGCCGTAAGCCGGCAGTGTAATATTTTTTTCGGAAGCAGCTTTGCGCATAAATTCATCCGGCATCTGGATCAGTATTCCCGCACCATCACCTGTCTGCGGATCAGCACCAACTGCGCCGCGGTGTTCAAGATTCATCAGTATCTGCAATCCCTTATCCACAATCTCCCTTGATTTTCTTCCCTTTACATCGGCAACAAATCCCATCCCGCACGCATCATGTTCATAAGCAGGATCATACAATCCCTGCTTTTTAACAGAATAATTTTCTGCGTTAAAACCTGCAAATCTGTTTCTGTCTTGTGGATGTTCCATGTTTTTCCCTTCCTTTAATTTGAATGCATATTTGTGCATTTAGAAAGTATATTTATTCTTACAAAACCTTACTTAATAAGGTGAATTAATTCCTGCACAGAATAATATATAATTAATCATTCGTATTTAAGATAAATTCAAAGGCAATATCTCTTTTCTGCCTAAATAATTTTTTCAACCGCTAAAAGGCTGTACTTTTCCCCGGGAAAAAATGTGTTTTGATTTTTTTCAGGGAATTATTTAATCAAAAAGATATCATTAAGGAAAGGAAGCCGGGTTTGTACTTCCTCTGCATAAAGGAGAGATAAATCAGTTGTGATGATTTTCTCTTCATCAAAGCATGTTATAATTTCTTTCCCCATGGGATCGAAAATGCTGCTGTATCCGTTGTAAACAAGTCCGGGATCTTTTCCCGTTCTGTTAACACCTGCAACATAACATTGATTTTCAATCGCTCTTGCTTTAAGCAAGGTCCGCCAGTGTTCAATTCTTGTATCAGGCCAGTTTGCAATGTTTACAATCAATTGAACTTTTTGTTTGCCATAGTGCCTGTATAATTCAGGAAAACGCAGATCATAACAAATTGATAATCCTGTTTTCCATGTTTCATTATTGTCATCAATTTCTGTAATTACGGTATCTGATCCTCTGTTGTAATGCTTATCTTCAGTAGAATATGAGAATGGATGAATCTTCCTGTAAGATTTTTTGAGTTCCCCTTTTTTATTAATATGAATTAATGTGTTGTAAATACCGCTGCCGTCTTTTTCAATCAGTCCGGCTATTACATCTGAATTTCTGTTAAGAGCAGTATCTTTAAAGAATGAAACTGATTCACCGTTCAGTTCCTCTGCAAATTTTGCAGAGAGCATTGTAAATCCCGTTAATGTCATTTCAGGAAAGATAAGCAGGCTGCATTCAGCGCTGCTGTTATCAAGCATTGCCAGGAGTTTTTCTTTATTCTTCTGCTTGTCTTCCCATACGGGATTATATTGAACTAAACCGATTTTCATTTCATTAAACGGCTAAAGATTTTTTTGCGTCTGATTTCTGGTAATTAAAAAGTTTATAGTTTATGCTGTCACTCAATGCCTGGAAACTTGCTTCAATAATATTTTCAGATACACCAACAGTGCTCCATGTTTCAGCACCGTCACCTGATTCAATCATAACCCGAACCTTTGCACCTGTTCCGTCTTTCTCATCAAGCACACGAACTTTATAATCAATTAATTTTATCAATGCAATCTCCGGATAAAAACGAAGCAGCGCTTTTCTTAATGCATTATCCAATGCATTAACCGGACCCTTACCATCCGATGCTGTATGTTCAACTTCGCCGTCCACCTCAACCTTAAGAACAGCTTCTGCATTAGAATGTCCTTTATTATCATACGTTACATTTACTTTTGAATCAAGCACCCGGAAGAACGGAGAGAACTCATTTGTTTCTGCACGCAGCAGCAGTTCAAATGATGCTTCTGCACCGTCAAATTGAAATCCGCCATGTTCAAGAGATTTAATGTAGTTTACAATTTTCCTGCTTATTTCTTTATCATCCGAAAGATCAATACCAAGTTCTTTGGCTTTGTAACGTATATTGCTCTGCCCTGAAAGATCAGAAACAAGAACACGCTGTTTATTTCCAACAAGTTTGGGAACAATGTGCTCATACATTTTACTGTCTTTAAGAACCGCGCTAACATGAACTCCGCCTTTATGAGCAAATGCAGATCTGCCGACATATGCCGCTCTTGTATTTGGAGCGAGGTTCATCAGTTCATAAACAAAATTAGATAGTGAAGTAAGATGTTCAAGATTTATCTTCTGTACGGTTTCAAGCTTTAGTTTCAGGATGATGTTAGGAATTATTGAACATAGATTTGCATTGCCGCACCGTTCACCAACTCCGTTTATTGTTCCCTGCACGTGAACAGCTCCTGCTTCAATTGCAGCTAATGAATTAGCAACAGCAAGTTCGGAATCGTTATGCGTGTGAATTCCGAGCGGAGCTTTTATAACTGTTTTAAGTTCATTTATAATATCATAAACTTCACCGGGAAGAGACCCGCCGTTGGTATCGCAGAGAACAATAACAGAAGCGCCCGCAGCTTCTGCTGCTTTCAGCATTTTAACTGCAAAATTTTTATCATCTTTATAGCCATCAAAGAAATGTTCACAATCATAAATAACTCTTCTGCCGTGCTCTCTGATAAATTGAACTGATTTGAAAATCAATTCTTCATTTTCTGATTCCGTTAATCCCAATCCTTTTTCAGAATGAAGCCGCCATGTTTTACCAAATATTGAAACAGCAGGAGTTTCGGCCTTAAGCAGTGCGTTCAGATTGGCATCTTCCTTTATCTGCTTAACTGATCTTGCCGTTGAACCAAATGCACAAACCTGGACGTGATTTAACTTCAGTTGTTTAACTTTTTGAAAAAACTCTTCATCCTTTGGGTTGCTTCCGGGCCATCCTCCTTCAATTACATCAATACCAAATTCATCCAGTCTTTGAGCAATTAATAATTTATCCTGAACGGAAAGGTTTATACCTTCACCCTGTGTTCCGTCTCTTAGAGTTGTATCAAAGAGTTCTATTTTAGTATTCATATTGAACCTGTTATAATTTTCTGATTAACTTTTTTTCGATGCCGCTGAATGTTAACTCGAACAAAGCGGGAAGTCTTAGCTTTGGAAAAGTTTTCTCACTCAAGGTCCTCGTTCGAAATAACATTTTTAGTTTTTAATAAGCTTCCATGTTGTTAATTATTAATTACTCATCATTCCGTTCTGTCTTGCGTATTCAAAAATATTTCCTGCTTCAATAATCGGCAGAATATCTCCAAGCGGATTGAGATTATAAGTTTCACCGGATGAAATATTTTTCAGAATGTTTTGTTCAACATTAAGTTCAAGTTCATCTCCGGTTTTAATTTTATCATTCAGTTTAAGCGGTGTTTCGTAAGGAAGAAGAAATCCGCCATCAACACAATTGCGGTAAAATATTCTTGCGTATGATTCAGCAAGTACTGCTTTAACTCCTGCTACCTGCAGAGCAAACGGTGCATGTTCTCTTGATGAACCGCAGCCGAAATTTGATCCGCCGATAATTATGTTAAATTCAGATTTATAATTTTCACCGCTGATAAACGGTGTTCCGCCACCCGGTAATCCTGCCTGTGCAAGAGGAACTCCGCTAAGTGCAAAGTGTCCGTATTTTTTTGATTCTTCTTTATCTGTTAAACTATAAACAAGATGTTCAGCGGGGATAATCTGATCTGTATCAATATTATCACCAAGAACAAAAGCTTTTCCTTTAATTATTTTTTCCATTTTTACCTTTAATTAATCTTTACAGAATATGCCTTTAAGGCTTACATAGAATCCCTCGGATCAGTAATAGCTCCGGTTATTGCAGAAGCAGCAACAGTTAAAGGTGAAGCGAGATAAACTTCGGATTTTTTGCTGCCCATTCTTCCGGGGAAATTTCTGTTGGTTGTTGATATTACAACTTCACCATCTACTGCCCTGCCGATTGTATCCATTGGTCCGCCTAAACATGCAGCACAAGATGATTGAGCGATTGTACACCCGGCATTTTCAAAAATTTGTTTCAATGAAATTCCGGAGATTGTTTCAACTTCAAGCTGCTGTGCAACGTAGGTACTTGCAGGTACAATAAAGGTTGGCACTTTAACCTTGCTGCCAAAAATTATTTTTGCCGCAGAAACAAAATCACTCAGCTTTCCGCCGGTGCATGAACCAATGTAGCATTTGGTAAGTTTGGTTCCCTGCACATTTCTTACAACATCATAATTATCAGGGCTGTGCGGCTTTGCTACTGATGGTTCCATATTCGTAACATCGTATGAATATTTTGCCCTGTATTTTGCATCAGCATCACTGCGGAAAATTTCATACGGTTTGTTTGTTCTCTGCTTAACATAATCCTCAATTACTTCATCGGCGGCAATAATTCCGTTCATTGCGCCCCCTTCAATTGCCATATTTGTAAGCGTCATTCTTTCATCAATTGATAATGCATAAACAGCATCGCCGTCAAATTCAAGTGCGCGGTAGGTTCCGCCGTCCGTGGTAATATCACCAAGCACTTTTAAAATTAAATCTTTAGCTGTTATGTATGGAGGAAGTTCACCGTTAAAAGTAAACTTTAATGATTCAGGAATTTTCTCCCAGATTTTTCCAGTTCCCAAAATGAATGCTGCATCCGTATTTCCAACTCCCGTTGAGAACATACCAAATGCGCCTGAAGTACAGGTATGAGAATCAGTGCCAAATAAAACAGTGCCGGGAACATTGTATCCTTCTTCTGCAAGAGCTATATGGCAAACGCCTTTATACCTGTCTGTTCCAACATCATAATAATTCTGAACAGAATATTCTTTTGCAAACTCTCTTAATATTTCAACGTTTCTGTTAGCCTGCGGATTTTTAGTAAAGATATAATGATCAGGAAATATTACCAGCTTATCTTTATCCCAGATTTTGGCAGAGCTGCCGAACTCTCTTTTCCAGATACCAATTGTGGGCGGGCCGCATACATCATGCGTCATCAATACATCAACATTAAGCCAAACGTTTTCGCCGGGAGTAACTTCTCTTCTTCCGGAAGCTTTTGCCAGAATTTTTTCTGTTATTGTCATCGCCATAAAATATACCTTTCAAACACCGGTTAATTTTTTATTTATTCTTATTTAAACTGCCTGTGATAGTTCCGAGAGTGATCTGTTGAATTCATCCTCTCCATCCATTCTTAACTGAGCCTGCTGCTGATTGAGCGCCTGCAGATAGGCTTTAACGCTTGCTTCAATTATATCTGTTGAAATGCCTCTGCCTGTAAATGATTTTTCATTCTGCCTTATCCGTACAATCACCTCTCCCATAGCTTGTCTTCCGGAAGTAACAGAACGTACGTGGTATGATTCAAGATCAGGTTTAATACCGAGCGCTCTTTCAATTGCGTTGAAGCATGCATCAACAGAACCATCACCTGTTGCTGATTCCTGAAATATGGAATCACCCGATTTTATTCTTACAGTTGCAGTAGGTATTGCAGTTGTTCCAATCTGCACCTGGAAATAATCAAGCTCGTAATAATCTTCCTTGCCTTCACTTTCATTATCACCCATTAACATGCGGAGATCTTCATCAAAAATTTCTTTCTTCTTATCTGCAAGAAGAACAAACTTTTCATAAACTGGATTTAATTCTTCTTCACTGATTGTATAACCAAGTTCAAGCAAACGCGATTTTAATCCGTGTCTTCCGGAATGCCTTCCAAGCACAATTTTTGTTTTTGATACGCCAACACTTTCGGGAGTCATTATTTCATAAGTCTGGCGGTTCTTAAGCATTCCGTCCTGGTGAATACCTGATTCATGTGCAAAAGCATTCTCACCAACAATTGCTTTATTCGGCTGCACTATAATTCCGGTAAAAGAAGAAACCATTTTGCTTGTGTTGGAAATTTCTTCCGTTCTGATATTTGTATAATAATCAACAATATCTTTACGCACCTTAAGAGCCATAACAATTTCTTCGAGAGATGCATTGCCTGCGCGTTCACCAATTCCGTTTATTGTACACTCAACTTGCCGTGCGCCGTTTTGTATTCCTGCAAGTGAATTAGCAACTGCAAGTCCGAGATCATCATGGCAGTGAACACTAATAACAGCGTGGTTAATATTTTTTACCCGTTTTTTTAATTCAGCAATTTTGCTTCCGAACTCATGCGGATAAGTATAACCTGTTGTATCAGGAATATTAATTGTAGTTGCGCCGGCTTCAATTGCAGCTTCCACAACTTCAGACAGATAACCGAGATCAGTTCTGCCGGCATCTTCAGCAGAGAATTCAACATCATCTGTAAATGTTTTTGCATAAGAAACGGCATCAACAGCCATTTTTAGAATAGTATTTCTTTTTTCAGCCAGAGTTTTGCCGTAACGCTCATCTCCGAATTTGCCGAGTATATGAATATCAGAAGTGCTTGCAAATGTATGAATGCGGAATTTCCCGGCATTCTTAAGCGCATCATAAGCAGATTTAATATCAACTTCCTTGGCACGTGCTAGTGCCGCAACAACGGCATCAACTTCACCTGCAATACGCTTTACAGCTTCAAACTGTGCCGGTGATGATACAGGGAAACCTGCTTCAATTACATCAACATTTAGTTTTACAAGCTGGCGTGCAATTTCAAGCTTTTCAAAAATATTTAAAGATGCGCCTGGTGATTGTTCACCATCCCTTAAGGTTGTATCAAAAATTACTACCCTGTTGTTATCCATTTCTTCCTCTTTAATGCTTGGCAGAATTTTGTTCTGCATTTATTTATAAAGTGAAAACTCCGAGTGCTTCTTCATCATATATCTGGTTAAAGTTTTCAATAACTGCATCAGTCATCTTCTTTGTATCAACCAGAATATTTCCCTCGGAATAAATATCAGCCGTTCTGTAACCCATTGATAATGTTTTATCAATTGCTTTCTCAATAAGTTCGGCTGCTTTGTACATTTCAAAAGAATAATTAAACATCATTGCAGCAGATGAGATTGCTGCAAGCGGATTTGCTTTATTTTGTCCGGCAATATCAGGTGCACTTCCGTGTACAGGTTCATACAGTGCGTAGCTGCTTCCAAGGCTTGCTGATGGAAGCATTCCAAGACTGCCGGTAATCATTGCGGCAATATCACTCAGAATATCACCGAAAAGATTTTGAGTGAGAATAACATCAAACTGTTTCGGATCGCGGACAAGCTGCATTGCCGCATTATCAACATACATATCACTCAGTTCAACATCAGAATATTCCTGCTGATGAAGTTCATGAACAATCTTTCTCCAGAACTGTGAAGTTTCAAGAACGTTTGCTTTATCAACAGAAGTAACTTTATTTCTTCTTTTTCTTGCTGCTTCAAAAGCAGTGCGTGCAATTCTTATAACTTCTTCTTTGGAATAAACCATTGTATTCCATCCACGCTCTTCATCATACCCGCGCGGCTCACCAAAGTAAACATCACCCGTCAGTTCACGGAGAATAAGTACATCTGTTCCTTTAAGTACTTCAGGCTTTAATGATGATGCTGATAACAATGCCGAATAAACTTTTGCCGGACGAATATTTGCATAAAGTCCGAGTGCTTTTCTTAATTTCAACAGCGCTGCTTCAGGTTTAAGATTGTGGGGAAGATTTTCCCATTTGTAACCGCCAACTGCACCAAGCAGCACAGCATCAGAATCATAACAAGCGCTAAGTACTTCTTCTGTAATAGGTGCTCCGTGCTTATCATAAGAACACCCTCCGATTAATCGTTCATCAAAAGTAAAAGTAACATCATATTTTGCTGCTGCAACCTTCATAACTTCTACAGCAGAGTTAACAACCTCCGGACCTATTCCATCGCCGGGCAGCAGCGTAACTTTCAAATTCATACCCCAACCTCTTCCTTCTTATTCTTTTTAAATAACCAGCTCATCATAGAACGAAGTCTTGAACCAACTGCTTCAATGGGGTGTTCGCTGTTTTCTTTGCGGAGTTTTTCCATATTCTTCTGTCCTGATTGATATTCGTTCAGCCATTCCCTGGCAAACTCACCGCTCTGAACTTCCTGCAGAATTTTTTTCATTTCTTTACGGGTTTCCTGAGTAATAATTCTGCTTCCTCTTGTCATTCCCCCGTATTCTGCTGTATCGCTAACGGAGTAATTCATTCTTGTTAATCCTCCTTCATAGTAAAGATCAACAATCAGTTTCATTTCATGCATACATTCAAAGTAAGCCAGTTCAGGCGGATAGCCTGCTTCAACAAGAGTTTCAAATCCTGCTTTAATAAGTTCTGCAGAGCCGCCGCAAAGTACAGCCTGTTCGCCAAATAAATCTGTTTCAGTTTCATCCTTAAAGTTCGTTTCAATAACTCCGGCTCTTGTTCCGCCTATTCCTTTAGCCCATGCAAGTGCCATTTCTTTTGTTTGTCCTGATGGATCCTGGTGAACAGCAATAAGGCATGGAGTTCCGCTTCCTTCAAGAAATGTTCTGCGTACAAGATGCCCCGGGCTTTTCGGAGCTATCATCATTACATTTATATCAGCGGGAGGAACTATTTGTTTGTAATGAATATTAAAGCCGTGAGCAAATACAAGGGTATCGCCCGGTTTTAAATTTGGAGCAATATCTTTTTCATAAACTTCTTTTTGATTTTGATCAGGAAGCAATACCATAACAACATCTGCCCACGCTGCAGCTTCGGGAATTGTTTTAACAGTTAGTCCTGCTGCTTCAGCTTTCTCCCATCTTGAACTGCCTTTACGCAAACCTACACATACGTTTAATCCGCTTTCTTTAAGATTAAGAGAATGCGCATGTCCCTGGCTTCCGAAGCCGAGTACAGCAATATTTTTATTTAGTAAAGAATCCAGCGATGCGTCATCATCGTAATAGACTTTCATTGCCGGTGCTGATTTCATTTCGTTTAACATTTTTTATTCCTCCATTACTGCCGTAGCAGGTTTATTGTGTTACTAAATCGTGTTTAAGCTGCTCACCTCTTTTTAAAGCAACCGTGCCTGAGCGGGCAACTTCTTTTATTCCGTATGGCTCAAGTACATTTACTGCTGCATCAATCTTTTCAGGCGGACCGGTTATCTCAAGAGTAATTGTTTTGTTATTTATATCAACAATATTTCCTCGGAAAATATTTGCAACGTTTGTTATCTCAACCCGGGTTCCTTTTTGATAGTAAACTGTTATGAGTGCAAGTTCTCTTTCAACCCTTGATTGTCCGGTAAGATCAACCACTTTTATTGTATCAATCAATCTGTTAAGCTGTTTTACAACCTGTTCAATTATTTTATCATCACCTTCGGTAACAATTGTCATCCTGGAGATTTCAGGATTTTCTGTCTCACCAATTGAAAGTGAATGAACATTAAATCCCTTTCCGCTGAACATTGTTACAACACGGTTAAAAGTGCCAAACTGATTTTCAACTAATACTGATATTGTATGCTTCATATGTTATACCATCTCCTTCGGGTCAAGTCTCTTTGTCATCATTTCATTTATAGATTTTCCTGCGGGAATAATCGGGAATACCATGTCTTCTTTTACAGTTTTAAATTCTACAAGAACAGGTCCATCATTATGCGCAAATGCTTTATCAAGCAGATCATCTACATGTGCCGGATTATCTGTTGAGAATGATTTAATACCGAATGCTTCACCAACTTTTACAAAATCAGGATTACTGTCACTCAAATCTGTAAAGCTGAATTTTTCAGCATGGAATAATTCCTGCCACTGCCTTACCATTCCAAGGAAGCTGTTGTTCAGAATAAAGAATTTAACAGGCAGTTTATGATGTGCGGCTGTTATAAGTTCCTGAATATTCATCTGGAAACCGCCGTCTCCGCTTATTGAAACTATTGGTCTGTCTTTTACAGCAAATGCAGCACCAATAGCGGCAGGTACAGAAAAGCCCATTGTTCCAAGTCCGCCGCTTGATAAATGTGAACGGGGATTTGTAAACTGATAATATTGAGCAACCCACATCTGGTGCTGTCCAACATCTGTTACAACAATGGCCTCACCATTAGTTTTTTCTGATATCTTTTCAATTACATATTCTGCACGAAGCTTGCCGTCATTCTTTTCATAACTGAGCGGGCATTCTTTTTTCCACTGCTCAATTTGTTTCCACCAATCATCTATCGGCAAAGGTGTATTCATTTCTGCAGCAAGTTCGGCAAGAACATGTTTTACATCTCCAACAATCGGAAGATCAACAATTACGTTTTTATCTATACAGGTAGGATCAATATCAACATGTATTTTTTTAGCCCTGGTTGCAAACTGATCTATTTTTCCTGTTACACGATCATCAAATCTTGCACCGAGTGATACAAGCAGATCGCAGTTATTTACTGCCTGATTAGCCCAGTACGTTCCATGCATTCCAAGCATTCCAAGAGACTGCGGATCATTCATAGGAAAAGCTCCGAGTCCCTGCAATGTCATAGTTACCGGAAGATTATTTTCTTTAGCAAACAATCTTAATTCCCTGTGCCCGCCGGACATGATAACACCGCCGCCAACATAAAGCAGCGGGCGTTTAGCTTTTCTTATCATCTCAGCGGCTTTCTTTATCTGATTCATGTGCCCGATGAATGTAGGCTTGTATCCGCGCAGTTCTATTTTTTCAGGATATTCAAATTCACATTCTGCAGCTATCACATCTTTAGGTATATCAACAAGTACCGGCCCTGGTCTGCCAGTTGATGCAATGTAAAATGCTTTTCTTATTGTTGAAGCAAGCTCCTTAACATCTCTTACAAGAAAATTATGTTTGGTAATCGGGCGTGTAATTCCAACTATATCTGCTTCCTGGAATGCATCATTACCAATTAATTGTGTAGGAACCTGTCCCGTAAAAACAACAATCGGAACGGAATCCATATATGCATCTGCAATTCCGGTTACAGTATTTGTGGCACCGGGCCCGGAGGTAACAAGAACAACCCCAACCTTTCCTGTAGCTTTGGCATAACCTTCAGCCATGTGTGTTGCACCCTGTTCATGGCGTACAAGGATGTGCTTAAGAAAATCTATATCATATAATTTTTCGTAAAGTTTAAGTACTGCACCGCCTGGATATCCGAATATGTATTCTACTTTTTCCCTTTTCAAGCATTCAAAAAAGATATCAGCGCCTGATAACATCGGTTGGGAGGTTCGCATAAGTGATCCTTTCATTTTATTTTAATTTTAAATCAGCTTTTAAATAGAAATAATTAACACACAGAGAATCAGAATTCTGTTTGCAAATAGTATGCTGTCCGGAGTAATTATTCTATTTAGATATTTTTTTGCGTGTGAAATAAAATTTATGAAGCCCGGGGTGAGATGTTGTAATTCTACAACACTTGTGGTGTGAAAAGTACCGGAGTATCTGCCTGTGCAGGCATCCTGCTTATAGCATTGATGTTCAGGTTCCGATCTCACTGCTGCCTCTTAATGATTAAATTCATTATAATCCTTAAACAATCCTTTCGATCAGATATAACATCGGGTCTTCAGGTCAACCCCTCATCTTACTTTGAATTTTTTGATTTATTTTAGATTTGGGATTGACCTATGTATCAGCTAAGAATAATATTGCCTAGAATGCTGATAATAATAGATATCCCTAGGATGATAATATCTAAAGGAAGGACATCAACAGATACAACACGGCGGCTGCCATTTGTGGTAACAGCTCTTATTTGGGTTATATTTTTATTCGCGTTGTACATGTTGTTAAAGATTTAGTCCCCAATATAAAGTTCGGGGTTTTGTTTGTCAAGGTATACTTTAAAGAATTTTAAATTTTTATTCATTTTCATATTTGTCTTATATCGTTTTGAATTAAAATTCATATAAATAGAAAAATTTTTGTTGCATCTGCAATATTATGGAATTATGTTTACCCAAATTTTTTCAGAGAGAAATATTTAATGAACTTTACTCCCGGCTTCATAAAGTCTAAGAAGAATAAGAAGGATGCACCTTTCCGATGCTGAGGACGGGATTCTATATACATTTATAAATTTAAATAAATAATAAAACCGGCTTTAGCAATAAAGCCGGTTTTTTTTTGCCTTAACCGGATTTCTTTCATTAACAAATAAAAGGAGGTTCTATGTTCCGGGGATCTGCTGCCGCTTTAGTTACACCGTTCAATAATGATGGTAACGTTGATTATTATTCTTTAAAGAAACTGATAAAACATCAAAAGGTAAATAAGGCTGATGCAATTGTTGTACTCGGCACTACAGGTGAAGCTCCTGTTATTACCCGTTATGAAAGAGAAAAGATTATTGATTTTGTTTCATCCGGGATTGCCGGCTCAATGCCGGTAATAATCGGCACAGGAACAAATAACACTTCAGAAGTTATTGAGATGAACAAGATTGCTGAGCGATACAATGCTGCGGGCGTTCTTATAGTTAATCCATACTATAATAAAGGAACACAAAAAAGTCTTGTTGATCACTATAAAAATATTTCTGAACATACTTCACTTCCCATACTTCTTTATAATGTTCCTTCAAGAACGGGAATGAATTTACTGCCCGAAACTGTTTATCAGATTCATTCATCATGTAAAAATGTAGCAGGTATAAAAGAAGCAAGCGGAGATATCTCCCAGATAGTAAAACTGTTTTCAATTATGCCTGATGATTTCTTAATCTTTTCAGGAAATGATGATCAGGTTCTACCTATTATGGCTTTGGGAGGAAATGGAGTGATCTCTGTATTCTCAAATCTTCTGCCGGATGTTATGGGAGAAATATGTAAAGCAATGCTTGATAAAAATTTTGAGAAAGCTGTTGATCTTAATAAAAAATATCTGAGGTTGATGAATATTTTATTTGCTGAAACAAATCCTATACCCATAAAATATGCGCTTTCATGTTTGGGCTTGTGCAGCAATATTTTAAGACTGCCGCTCTCTCCTGCTTCAGAAAAAACTATGCAGCTAATTGATGATGAACTAGAAGTGCTCGGAGTTTCATATGCGGAAAGTTAAATATGGAATTACCGGCAGTACAGGAAGAATGGGAAGAGAAATAACATCTGTAATAAAAGAACAGAGCTTTGAAATAGTTTTTCAATTGAACAGCAAGGAAAAAATTCAAACCGGTGTTCCTGATGTTCTGATTGACTTTTCTTCTCCATCAGCTTTGAAAGAAACGATTCAAACAGCGATTGAATTTAACTCACCGCTTGTAACAGGTACAACCGGATTAAGTGAAAATGATAAAGAAGAATTGGTAAATGCTTCCCGGTTTATCCCAATCATACAGGAGTATAATTTTTCTGTTGGTATTCAGATTCTTTTAAAATGTACAGAACTCTTAAAAACCTTTTTACCTGAATGGGATTTTGAAATCTCAGAAATCCATCACAGATTTAAAAAGGATAAACCATCCGGCACAGCCCTGCTCATCAAAGATATACTGGATAATAACACTCAAATATCTTCACACAGAATCGGCGGAGTTCCCGGTTCACATTCAATATTAGCTGCAAGCAGCGGCGAGTGTCTAATGCTTAATCATTCAGCATTAACAAGAAGGACTTTTGCCGAAGGCGCAGTTAAATGCGCATTGTGGCTTAAAGATAAAAAGCCGGGAATCTATTCAATAAAAGATGTTATATTTAATTCTAAATCAGAAGAGGAAGAAAAATGGATTCACAATCACTTATAAAAATGATTTCATCAGCATCTAAAAAAAATCCGGCTAAGTTTTTTCTTAAAGGAAATTTAAACCAGATTGATTTTGGTGAACTTGAATTTTATGGAAATGATCAATCAGGGATACTCTTTTGTGAGCTGGAAGAATTTAAATCCTTCCACAAAAAATATGAATCATTCATTCACCGGCATAGAATTGAAATTGACAGGAGAAACTCAGCAGTGCCGTTAGCTGATCTTTCAAAGTTTAATTGCAGAATAGAACCCGGGGCAGTTATAAGAGAACATTCAGAAATTGGGAACAACTGTGTAATAATGATGGGAGCTGTAATTAACATAGGTGCGGTTATCGGAGATAACACAATGATTGATATGAATGCAGTAATCGGCGGCAGAGCAATTGTTGGGAAGAACTGCCACATTGGTGCGGGTGCTGTACTTGCCGGAGTTGTTGAACCGCCTAGTGCTTCACCCGTAATAATAGAGGATAATGTTTTCATCGGTGCTAATGCCGTAATACTTGAAGGAGTTAAAGTTGGCAAAGGCGCAGTTGTTGCCGCAGGATCTGTTGTTGTAAAAGATGTTGAAGAAAATACAGTTGCTGCCGGAGTTCCTGCAAAATATATCAAACATGTTACATCAGATACTGAAAGAAAAACCCAGCTTGTACATGCACTGCGGAATTTATAATTGAATTATTTAAAGATCGAACGTAATGTATTTATCTTTTTAATAAAAGATGAAAAAATATCTATAACTATTCAGCAGAAGTTAAATCTCTTCATTATTTTTTCATTCAGTTGAAATTCTTTATTGACAAAACAACCGATATGTATTAGCTTTGCACCTCAATAAAGGATTATGAAAAACAAATTAAACATATCGTTCTCTTCCACTTGCGGCACTACAACTGCAACTACCCCCACTACCATGATGTATAGCGGAGGCTGAAGAACGGTATTAATAAATTTTGTAAGTAAGAAAAAAATAAAAACCGGCTTCAGCAAAACAAGCCGGTTTTTTTTTGAACTTTTTTAACTAAAGGAAAATAAATTTTTTACTAAGGAACAAAAATGAAAGTCCTGAAATTCGGAGGCTCTTCAGTAGGCGATGCTGAAAGAATAAAAAAAGTTATTGATATTGTTATAAACAGCAGCAGGCAAGATAAGATTGCAGTAATATTTTCGGCTTTCCAGGGAGTTACTGATGATCTTATAAAAATAAGCCGCATTGCTTCAAAAGGAAGCAGCAGTTACCGCGATCTTTTTCTGAATCTTGAAACACGCCACATAAATGCAGTTAAGGAATTAATATCTGTTAAACATCAAAGCCGCATTCTTGCAAATCTCAAGTTAAACTTAAATGAATTAGAAGATGTTCTTCACGGCGTATACCTTGTTAAAGAATTATCACTCCGAACGCTTGATTTTATTATGAGCTTTGGCGAAAGATTCTCTGCCTACATTATCAGCGAAGCAATGAAGGATAAAAATATTGATTGCGCCTATCTTGATTCACGTATAGTAATTAAAACAGATGAAAATTTTGGCAGTGCAAAAGTTGATTTCGATCTTACAAATGATGCAATAAAAAAACATTTCAAAAATAATAATTCACTCCAGGTTATCACCGGATTTATCGGATCAACAGTTAATGATGAAACAACAACGTTGGGCAGAGGCGGATCTGATTATTCAGCTTCTATTTTTGCTGCAGCACTTAACGCTGATGAAATTGAAATCTGGACAGATGTTGACGGCGTTCTTACGGCTGATCCAAGAAAAGTTAAAAAGGCATTTTCAATTCCTGATCTTACCTACGAAGAAGCAATGGAGCTTTCACATTTTGGCGCAAAGGTAATTCATCCGCCAACTATGCAGCCGGCGCTGAACAAAAAAATTCCTATCAGGATTAAAAATACTTTTAATCCTGAATTTAATGGATCACTCGTAAGTAATAAATCCCGCTCTAACAATTTTATTATAAAGGGAATTTCATCAATTGATGATATAACGCTGTTGAGGATTCAGGGAAGCGGTATGGTAGGAGTTGCCGGCATAGCTCAAAGAATTTTTGCTGCGCTTGCTTCAAAAGCTATTAACGTAATACTTATTACTCAGGCTTCATCAGAACATTCTCTCTGTATTGCTGTTCTGCCTGCTCATTCTCTTACAGCAAAAAAAGCTATTGAACAGGAACTGAAGTATGAGATACGGGAAAAAATAGTTAACGAAGTTGTTATTGAAAATGATCTATCAATTATTGCTGTAGTTGGTGAGCATATGAGGAATACTCCCGGTATTTCCGGCAAAGTATTTCAGGCATTAGGTAAGAATGGCGTTAATATTGTTGCAATTGCGCAAGGCTCGTCAGAACTGAACATATCAGCAGTAATTCCGCGGCAGGATGAAGCTAAAGCACTTAATGCACTGCATGATGCTTTCTTCCTTTCAATAACAAAAACGGTGAATGTTTATATAGTTGGCGCTGGTTTAATTGGCAGTACGCTTCTGAAACAAATACATAATCAGGTTGAATTTCTTGCAAAGGAGTATTCTTTGAATATTAAAATTGCCGGACTTGCAAATACAAAAAAAATGCTGCTGAAAGAATCAGGAATTGATGCAGGTTCATGGCAGAACATTTTGGAAGAAGAAGGAATCAAAACTGATCTTGCATCTTTTATTGAACAGATGAAGGCGCAGAATCTGCCCAACAGCATATTTGTTGATTGCACTGCAAGCGATGATGTAGTTGATTATTATCTGAATGTTTTAAAATCAAATATCTCAATTGTTACTCCGAATAAAAAAGCAAATGCACGCAGTTATAATTTTTATCAGAAGATTAAAGAAATGGCTTTGAAGCACAACGTAATGTTTTTGTATGAAACAAATGTTGGTGCCGGGCTTCCGATAATCGGAACAATTAAAGATTTAGTTTCAACCGGGGATCAGATATTTAAAATTGAAGGCGTACTTTCCGGAACGCTTAGTTTCATTTTTAATTCTTTATCTGAAGGAAAGACTTTCAGCGAAGTAGTTCATGAAGCAAAACAAAAAGGATATACTGAACCTGATCCGGGAGAAGATTTAAACGGAATGGATGTAGCAAGAAAATTATTAATACTTGCGCGTGAGATTGGTGTTAAACTTGAGCTGAATGAAATTGAAGTTGAAAATTTTGTTCCGCAGAATGCTAAAAGAGCAAAAACAATTGAAGCATTTTTTGAAGCATTAAAAAAATCTGATACTGAGTTTGAAGAACGGAGAAAAAACGCTGCTGCTGAAGGAAAAGTTCTCCGTTATATTGCAAGTTATGAGAAAGGTAAAGCAAAAATTTCACTTCAGGCGGTTGATGAAAAACATCCTTTCTTTTCGCTTTCATCAAATGACAATATTATTGCTCTTTACACAAAGCATTATAATGAAAGGCCGATTGTAATTAAAGGTCCGGGTGCCGGTGCTGATGTAACTTCAGCAGGTGTTTTTGCTGATATTATAAGAATTGCAAATTATCTTAGTTAAAGAATCAGTTTTACTTTTTGAATCTGAAATTAAATTATTAATCATAAATTGAGAAAAATTATGGCGCAGAATAAAATACAAGTTGGCGTATTAGGTGCAACAGGAAGTGTTGGACAAAAATTTATTGCGTTGCTTGCAGATCATCCGTGGTTTGAAGTTAAAGAAGTTGCAGCATCGGAAAGATCAGCAGGAAAGAAATACAAAGATGCAGTTAACTGGATTCTCTCATCCCCGCTTCCGGAAAGTATCGGTAATCTTACTGTTAAACAGTGTGAACCAAATTTAAATTGTACTCTTGCTTTCTCCGGTTTGGATTCATCAATTGCCGGTGAGGTGGAAACTAAATTTGCCGAAGCGGGATATTATGTAGTTTCAAATTCAAAAAATCACCGGATGGATAATGATGTCCCGCTTCTTATTCCTGAAATAAATGCAGATCATCTTGATATAATTAAAAATCAAAATCATAAAGGTTGTATAATTACAAATCCAAACTGCTCAACAATAGGACTTGTACTTGCATTAAAGCCTTTGGCAGATAAATTTGGATTGGAAGCAGTGAATGTTGTTACACTTCAGGCGTTATCTGGTGCGGGTTATCCGGGAATTTCAAGTCTTGATATAATTGATAATGTCATCCCTTACATTTCCGGTGAAGAAGAAAAAATGCAATCAGAGCCTTTAAAGATTTTAGGAAACTTTAACGGAAACACAATCGATAATATTGATTTGAAAATTAGTGCGCAATGCAACCGCGTTGGAGCTGTTGACGGCCATCTTGAATGTGTGCAGGTAAAACTAAAAACAAAAGCTTCCATCGAAGATATTAAAAAAGCATGGGATGAATTTTCAGGTGAACCGCAAAAGTTAAATCTTCCTTCGGCACCGCGTAAAACATTACATTATTTTGATGATCCGAAATATCCGCAGCCGCGTATTCACCGCAATATTGAAAATGGAATGGGCGTTGCAATCGGTAGATTAAGACCGGATACATTACTTGATTATAAATTTGTAGTTCTTTCTCACAACACTGTTAGAGGCGCGGCAGGCGGCGCTATTTTGTGCGCCGAACTTTTAAAAGAAAAAGGTTTTATCAATAAAGAAACTTTATATGAAACAGAAGCAAATAACTGAAGCCGGAATTGATATTCATAATCTTTTTGAAAGAAAGATTGAAGAAGAAATCAAAGTCTTCGCTCCGGCTTCTGTAACAAATGTAAGCTGCGGATTTGATATTCTCGGCTTTGCAATTGAATATCCCGGCGATGAAGTTCATCTTAAAATTACAAATGAGCCCGGATTGCGTATTACTAAAATTACAGGAGATGATGGGAGACTTCCTTTAACACCCGAAAAAAATACCGCCGGACTTTCACTGCTTGCATTAATGAATCATCTTAATTTTGATAAAGGAATTGAACTTGAACTTCATAAAAAAATGGCGCTGGGCAGCGGATTAGGATCAAGTGCGGCAAGTGCTGTTGCAAGCGTTTTTGCTATGAATGAAATACTCGGAAACCCATTAACAAAAAAAGAACTGCTTCAGTTTGCACTTGAAGGTGAAAAATTAACCTGCGGCGGAACTCCCCATGCTGATAATGTTGCAGCATGTTTGTTCGGCGGATTTATAATTGTACGAAGTGTTTATCCGCTTGATGTAATAAATGTTGATACACCTGAAGATCTTTACTGCACAATTGTTCATCCCCACATTGAAATTAATACTGCAGATACAAGAAAAATTCTGCGCAAAGAAATTCCTTTAGAGGATGCCGTTAAACAGTGGGGAAATGTTGCCGGACTTATAACAGGATTAATTAAAAATGACTATGATTTAATTGGAAGATCTTTGCAGGATGTTATTATCGAACCAATCCGCTCAATATTAATTCCCGGATTTAATGATGTAAAAGTATCAGCCATAAAATCAGGCGCGCTTGGCTGCAGCATTTCTGGTTCGGGACCTTCTATCTTCGCACTCAGTACATCAAAAAGTATTGCAGGTGAAGCCGGGAAAGCTATGCAGAAGGTACTGGGAAATATTGATATAGAAAGTGATCTGTACATTTCAAAAATAAATCCGGTTGGACCAAAAGTTTTAAAGTAATTTTATCAAAGTGTTAAATGAAGTTTTACAGCACAAATAATAAATCAAACCAGGTAAGTTTTCGTGAAGCAGTTTTAAAAGGTCTCGCTGATGATGGTGGATTGTTCATGCCTTCAGAAATTCCTCCGCTTTCTGAAAAATTCTTTAAAGAAATAAAAAATCTTTCTTTTCATGAAATTGCATTTCAGGCTGCTGCCAATCTTCTATCAGAAGATATTCCATCCGTTGATTTAAAAAGCATAATTGAAAGTTCACTTACTTTTGGTGCACCGCTTGTAAAGCTAAACAATCAATTAAATGTTCTTGAATTATTCCATGGACCTACACTTGCGTTTAAAGATTTTGGCGCCCGCTTTATGGCAAAGGTAATGGAGTATCTTATCAGAAACGAAGACAAAGAAATCACAATTCTTGCTGCTACTTCCGGTGATACAGGCAGCGCTGTTGCACAGGGATTTTATAACTCGGCAGGAATAAGTGTAATTCTGCTGTATCCTTCCGGCAAGGTTAGTCTGATTCAGGAAAAACAATTAACCACAATCGGCGGAAACATTACCGCACTTGAAGTTGATGGAACATTTGATGACTGCCAGCGGCTTGTTAAACAGGCATTCCTTGATAAAGATATTACTGATGAAAAAATTCTTTCATCGGCAAATTCAATAAATATCGCACGGCTCATTCCGCAATCCTTTTATTACATCCATGCTTATGCTCAATTAAAAGATTTAGCAAAAGATGTTTTCATATCTGTCCCAAGCGGAAACTTCGGCAATCTTACTGCGGGATTATTTGCAAAACAGATGAGGCTTCCTGTTAAAAAATTTATTGCTGCAGTTAATGCCAATGATGTGTTTGATCATTATTTACAAACAGGAAATTTTTCTCCTCGCGCTTCTGTCAAAACTTTATCAAACGCAATGGATGTGGGCAATCCAAGCAACTTTGCACGCATACTTGATTTGTATAATAATCAGCATGATTTTATAAAAGAAAACATTTCCAGTTTCAGTTTTAATGATGATCAAACAAAGGAAGCAATTGAAGAAGTGTATAAGCAATATAATTATCTTCTTGATCCGCACGGAGCAGTTGGTTACCTGGCATTACAAAAATTTATTGCACAAAATAATTACAAAGATTATAACGGTATAGTTCTGGAAACTGCACATCCGGCAAAATTTAAAGATGCTGTTGAAGAAACAATCGGCAGCAAGATTGAACTTCCGGAAATTCTGAAAGAATCACTTAAGAAAGAAAAACAATCGATAAAAATTTCTTCAAGGTATGAAGATTTCAAATCATTCATTTTAAATAAAGTAGAATCTTAGAAAGAGAAATAAAATGAACAATCAAAAAAAGAAAGCAGCAATTCTCGGCGGTGGTAATATCGGATTATCAATTGCAAAAGGTTTGGTGAAATCAGGATTATATTCACCTGAAGATATTTTTATTACAAGAAGAAATATTGCACCGCTTAAAGAATATGCTGATAAAGGATTTGCCGTTTCAACAGATAATCATTCTGCAGTGCGTGAATCCGAAATTGTAATTATTGCAGTTCAGCCGCAGCAGTTAAATGATCTTCTTACCGAAATAAAAAATGAAATAGATGAAGAGAAACATATAATTATTTCTGTTGTTTCCGGTGCAGGTATAAAAGCAATTCGTGAACAAATTAACAGCAATGCTGCAGTAGTACGGGCAATGCCAAACACGGCAATTGCTATTCAGGAATCGATGACATGTCTTGCAAGTGATTCAACTGATAGTAAGAAACTTAATGCGGCAAAAGAAATTTTTGATTCGGTTGGTAAAACTCTGATTATAAGTGAAGAACTGATGATTCCGGCTACTGCTTTATGCGCATGTGGAATTGCTTTCTTTCTTCGTGCAGTCCGCGCAGCTTCACAGGGAGGGATAGAAATCGGATTTCACTCCGAGGAAGCATTACTGATGGCAGCGCAAACTGCAAAAGGTGCTGCTGCTTTATTATTGAGCGGGGAATCTCATCCTGAAAGTGAGGTTGATAAAGTTACAACTCCACGCGGCTGCACAATTTCCGGATTAAACCAGATGGAACATCACGGATTTAGTTCGGCATTAATAAGAGGCATTGTAACTTCGGCAGATAAAGCTGCAAGATTATACAAGATTGATTAAATAACTTTGTGATAAACACGATAATGATTTAAGTAAAAATTAAACAAACTTGACAACAGTACCTCTATCGTTTATCTTTGCCAGGACTAATGGAAAAACATAAATTAAATATTAACTCAGAATTTAAAGCAATGGCAATGTGTTGCTGCTGTATGATGATGCGTTCATCTGCACGAAGGGACACAGCCTAATCTTTGAAAAAATAGATTGAGAAACTGAACCCTTCCGAAGATCGAGAAGGGTTTTTTATTATCGGCATGAATTAATAAAATAAAATAAAAACTCTTATCGAGAAAGGTTGAGGGATCAGGCCCTTTGAAACCTTAGCAACCGGCTCATTGAGCGTCCGGTGCTACTTCCTGCCCTTCCGGTTTTCCGGGTTAAGGGAAAGATGAGACAAGAAGTTTGTAAACCTCTTCGAGCAATCTTTCCCGGAGAGGTTTTTTAGTTTTAAAGATTATATCAAAATAAGTTCACTCATAATTCATTAATCAGAAAGGATACAATAATGAGCAAAGACCGCAATTACAGATTCGAAACCCTGCAGCTTCATGCAGGTCAGGAACCCGATCCTACTACAGGCTCGCGTGCAGTTCCTATTTACCAGACAACTTCCTACAATTTTAATGATGCAGCACATGCGGCTGATTTGTTCAGCCTGCAGAAGTTTGGAAACATCTACACAAGAATCATGAATCCAACTACAGATGTTTTTGAAAAACGTATTGCTGCTCTTGAAGGCGGTGCTGCAGCTCTTGCAACAGCATCCGGCCAATCTGCTCAGCTTCTTGCAATTACTACTGTTGCGCAAGCCGGAGAGAATATTGTATCAACAAGTTTATTGTACGGCGGAACATACAATCAATTCAAAGTTACTTTTCCAAGACTTGGTATAAATGTAAAATTTGTTGATGGAGATTCACCGGAGGATTTTGAAAAACTGATCGATCCAAAAACAAAAGCGTTGTACATTGAATCAATCGGAAACCCAAGATTAAACGTGCCTGATATTGAAGCGATCGCTGAAGTTGCTCACAGGCATGGCATTCCATTAATTGTTGATAATACATTCGGCGCTGCCGGTTATCTTATCAGACCAATTGATCACGATGCTGATATTGTTGTTGCATCTGCTACAAAATGGATTGGCGGACATGGAACTTCAATCGGCGGTGTTATTGTTGATTCTGGCAATTTTGATTGGGGCAACGGGAACTTCCCTATTTTCACAGAGCCATCTCCGGGGTATCATGGTTTAAATTTCAATGAAGTGTTCGGTAAAGGTTCACAATTCGGAAACATAGCATTCATCATCCGCGCAAGAGTTGAAGGCTTGCGTGATCTTGGCCCGGCCTTAAGTCCGTTTAATGCATTCCTTTTTCTGCAGGGATTGGAAACATTATCACTCAGAGTTAGTAAGCATAGTGAAAATGCATTAAAGCTTGCTCAATGGCTTGAAAATAATTCCTCTGTTGAATGGGTATGGTATCCCGGACTTGAAAGCCATCCATATCATGCTAATGCAAAAAAATATATCAGGAATGGATTATTTGGTTCAATGCTTTCATTCGGCATAAAAGGCGGAGCAGAGGCAGGTAAGAAATTCATTAACAATGTAAAACTTGCAAGCCTGCTTGCAAATGTTGGCGATGCAAAAACGCTTGTAATTCACCCGGCTTCAACAACACACCAGCAGCTTTCTGAACAGGAACAAAAAGAAGCAGGTGTTTTACCTGAACAGGTTAGAGTTTCTGTAGGAATAGAACATATTGATGATATAATTGAAGACTTTGAAGAAGCAATAAATGCTGCTGTTGGTACTGAAGTTAATGTTTAAAAATATTCCGGGTGATCTCTGTAAAGATCACCCGCTTTAATTTTTTAGAAAAGATGATAAAAAAGTTTTTTTCATTTCTTTACCTGAAGGAAATTTATGAACACTATAATAAAAGAAGTGTTTGAATTGGAAGCTCTTACAAAATTTGTTCAGTTATTTGATTTAAATGATCCGCTGATACTGGAATCTGGACAAACATTATTCCCTGTTAATGCAGCTTATCAATCATATGGCAAATTAAATGCTGATGGAACAAATGCAATTCTTATATGCCATGCTTTAACCGGCAATGCTCATGCAGCAGGGGTTATTACTCAGGAAGAACTTGATAATTCAATCAATCATAAATTTCTTCACAGCTACAATGAAATGAATTTAAATAAACCGGGATGGTGGGATAATCTCATTGGCCCGGGAAAATTATTTGATACAGAAAAATATTTTGTCATCTCCTCTAATTTTCTTTCAGGATGCTACGGCACAACAGGACCGGCAGATGTAAATCCGGCAACCGGAAAAAAGTATAAACTTGATTTCCCGCTCGTTACTGTGCGTGATATGGTTAAGGTACAGCGCAGGTTATTGAAGCATCTGGGCGTAAACAAACTTGTTACGGCAGCCGGCGGATCTCTCGGCGGAATGCAGGTACTTGAATGGGCTGTAATGTATCCTGATTTTGTTGAATCAATAATTCCGATTGCAACGGCTGCAAAACATTCACCATGGTGCATTGCATTAAATCAAACCGCAAGAAATGCAATTACTTCTGATCCGGAATGGAATAACGGAGAATATGATGAACAGCCTTCAAACGGATTAGGGCTTGCAAGAAAAATTGCAATGATAAGTTACCGGAGCGGTGCTTCATTTAACCAGAAGTTTGCCCGTGAACGATTATTCAGTGAAAACAGTTTTTTTGATAAAGCAAATATTTTCCAGGTTGAAAGTTACTTAAATCATCAGGGTGAAAAACTTGTAAGAAGATTTGATGCGAATACATATCTGTACATTACCCATGCAATGGATCTACATGATGTTTCTTATGAGCGCGGGAAGATTGAAGATGTGCTTGGAAATATTAAGGCAAAAACCTTGTGCGTTGGAATTTCTACAGATGTGCTGTATCCGGCTTCTGAACAAAAAGAAATTGCTTCATTAATTCCCGGTGCTGCTTATGCAGAGCTTGAATCTGATTTCGGACATGATGCTTTTCTCATTGAGTTTGATCAGCTTGAAAATGCAATACGCACAAATCTATCTGATATATTTGGATGAGCAGTTATTTAATTCGTTTAATAACTACAAGAGTTTTATCATCATTGTACTGGCCGTTAACCGAAAATTTCATAACGCTATCAAGTATTTCATAAGCAATTTCACGCGGTGAAAGATGTTTGAACTTCTTCAGCAATTCGCGCAAAGTGTTCTCACCAAAATCCACAAAATTTTTATCTGTTGATTCTGTTACTCCATCAGAATACAAAAGCAGAACATCTCCTTTCCTGAAATTTATATTCTCAACAGTGTATCTTGCATTTGGTGCGGGACCCAAAACCGGACCGGTTGGATCAAGAGTAATAATTTCATCACTATCTTCTCTTATAAAATATGGAGGATTATGCCCGGCATTTGCATAAAGAAAAAGTCCTCCTTTATCGGATGAAAGTTCTCCGTAAAACAATGATGAAAACTTATCATCAGAAAAAATTTTATTAACAAGCTGATTCATTCTTTTCATCAGCGGTTCAATTTTAATCTCAAAACTGCTTGCCATACGAAGTGCGCCTGAAATATACATTGCTTCAGCGGCGGCGCTTACACCCTTGCTCGCAGCATCTCCAACTGCAACACCGAGTCTGTTTATTTCTTCACCAATTTCCATATAATCAAAAAAATCACCGCCAACAATTTCAGCAGGCATTGTTACTCCGAATATTTCAAAATTGGTGAAACGGTATTCATGTTCCGGGAGAATGCTTTTCTGCAGTTCCCTTCCTTTATCAAGATCAGCTCTAAGTGCAAATGCTTTTTTAGAAAGCCGTTTTTGTTTTATCTGTGATGTAAGTGCAGTTGAAATAATATTAAGTGTGTGAATAAAATCTTCATTCATCGTATCTGTGTTCAGAGCAAGCAGATATTCATAATAAAATTTATCATTCAGTTTTATCTTTTCACCAACTCCTGATGCTGAGTACCTGAAAATACCCTTTTGCAGAAGCACCTGATTTGTTTCACTTCCAAAAATTGTACGCTCTTTTGCAATTCTATCAAAATGTGGATAATCACTAAGCTTTACTAAAAAATCCGGATTTATTTTTTCAACATTTCCTATCTGGTAAAGAAGCGAATATGCATCGTTATTTATATCAAGCCGCCATATCCTCCCGCCGGTAACATCAATCTTTTCGTTATCAACTATTTGATTAAGTACAGCAATAAGCATCTCCGTTTCTGATGAGAAACTTTGAGAAGCAATTGTGTCTACCATCTTATGTAATTTTTTTTGATTCATTGTTTTCTAATAAAATAGTTTTGTTATCCGTTTAATACGTGAAGAAACCAAATCAGTAAAAGATTTATCAGAAGCAAATTTTTCAGTATAATCTTTTATTGCCTGCTCAATGCCAATATCCATCCCTTTCTTTTCACTTAAGAAATATTTATGAGTCATAATATCCACGTACAATCCGGTAGAAGTTTTAAAAGGGAAGTATTCAAAGATATTTAATTTTTCGAACTCATCTAAAATCGGAAAATAAACATGTTTTAGCCAATCAAATGCGGCAGTTTTTAAACTTATTTCCCTGCCTGCCCTTTCGCTTAAATACCACTTGTGTTCATCAATTTGTTTTTTAACAGATGTAATGAATCTTATATCCTTTACGATTTTGAAATTTCTTCTTACCTCCAGCCCGGTTTTCTTTTCAAATGAACGAATCTTTCTCAGAAGTTTATAATGACGGTTATAATTTTTAAGTATAAATTTTTTATCATCTGTTGTTGAAAATTTTTCTCTCGTAATACCCGCATTAATGTAATCTTCATTCAGCCATGTCATTGATTCAAAAAAGAAATCAAGATCCTGCTTTCTCATTTCCGGCGAAATATCAGGAAGTATTTCAACAGTTTCTGCATCTGCAAGAATTGCTTTTAATTCTGTACGGACTCTTCCCTTTTCATCTCTCACCTTAAAAAATCTTACAAGAATATTAGCAAGTGAAGCATCTCCCCAATAAACTCCGTGGAAATGGAGTGAGGCAAGAAGTTCAGCTACTGCGTGCCAGATTCTTTTTCTGTGCACTTCCTTAAAATTTAATTTGTAAAGATAGGAATCAGGAAGAGCTTTATTTTCCAGCAGAGTTATTATAAACGCTGATTCATCCCTTATATAATTTGTTCCTATTGGTGTTTGAATCTGAATCGGCGGACGATCATAAACCACATATCCAACAGGGATAAGAGTGTGAAGCCCGAGCTTTAGTATCTTTTCAAAATTATCAGATTCCTGCTTCGCTTTAAGTTCTGTAGTTTCTTTAATTGCAAATGATGCGTTCTTCCCCTTTATAAACCTTACTGTGTGGCGTGAAAGTCCTTTTCTAAAATCAATAAAATCAACTTCATCCGGTATCCATTCATCAAGCGGCAAATGCCATGGAAGAGGTTTAAGCTCATCAAAAAATAAATCATCAATAAAAAATTTTGGCTGATTATTATTCAAAATTATTTTGTGTAAAAATCAATCATTTGCTGGATTGCGTTTTTGCAGACAACACAGAAATTATCAACTGAAATTGAGCGCATTGTACAATCCTGCATTGGTCTGTAAATTCCTTTTGCTACATAGCCGCCGCCTTCAAAAGCACCAACCTTGTTTTTGTATTCTTCCTCCGCGGGAGTTGGAACCGGAGTATCTGCATCCACAAGATTTTTCCATTTGGAATCAAAGTCTACAAGCGTGGTAAGATTTGGATCAAGCGGCTCCATATCTAATGAATAAAAATCATTATACACTGCGCCGGGATCAACATATTCATCTGCAAGTGAAGCAAACAAATGCCCAAACTCATGAACAAAAATATATTCTTCATACTTATTGTTGTTAATGCAAACTCCGTAATGATTATAAATTGCTCCGCCGCCGTATTTACCAGTATTTACCAAAATGTAAATTACATCATAAGGTGCGTTGGCAGCTAAATCTCTTACGGATTTATTATCAGTTGTCATAAGGTAGCGTTCAAGATTCAAACTATAAAATCTTGAATTAAGAATTGTTTTATTCCAGATATTTTCTGCAGGAATATCCGTGCCTGATTGTTTTGACGGAGCTTCAATACCCCAAATATTAAAATTATTTTTATTCTCTTTATACGGAGATGAATTGAAAAGATAGTTACTAAATTTTTCACAATCTTTTTTGAACTGTTCCATTTCTTCGGCAGTATATCCTTCCGGCAAAATTACAAGATCAACTTTTACCGCAGGATCACCGGAGTTATGCACTTTAAATGATGGATATTCAAGATTGCGTTCTGTGGTTATGAAATAATCTTCCGGATCAATTTTATATTCAAATTTTTTAATGAGATTATTTTTCTTATCCCTGCTGTAAAATTCTACTTTAACTTTTTTTTTGGGAAAAGGAAATGTTACAGTTTCGCTAAATGATTTTATAGTCGATTTTGCTTCTTCAATCGTCTGCCATTCATTAAACAATGTGGAATATGTGCGGGAATATATCATTTCACCAGAAGCATCATCAAATACAGCAAATTTAAAATTGCCGTAATTAAATTTATCAATCAGGTTTTTCTTTGATCCTCCCCAGAACGGTTCTTCTTTCAATTCATCAATTGAATAAGAATCATCCACATTATTCCCGGTATGGATGTAATCAATGCGGAGGGTTTTATCCAAAAAATATTTATCAAAATCTACCTGTGCATACAGAACAATTGAACAGCAGATGAAAAGGAGAAGCGATTTCATTTTGATATCCGGTTTGATTATGTAATTAGTTTAAAAGGATAAACTGAAATTATTGAGTGAAAACTTTTCGTGAACCAGGTTTTACAAGCGGCATTCCCTGTTTGCATAATTCACATTCTTCCGGTGTAAATGAAACAGCATCAAGCTGAACGGAACTTACTTGCGGAAAGCCAAAATTAACTTTACCGTTGCTTCTATCAACAATGAATCCAACTCCAACTACTTCGGCGCCGCTGTTCTTTACAATGTTTATAACTTCAAAAACAGAACCGCCGGTTGTAACAACATCTTCACAAACAAGAACTTTTTCACCGGGTTCAAGAGTAAATCCTCTCCGCAGTACCAATTCTTTATTTTCTCTTTCTGCAAAGATCGATCTTTTTCCAAGCTGCCTCGCTACTTCCTGCCCAACAATAATTCCTCCCATTGCGGGAGCGATAATTGTATCTATTTCATAATCCTTAAAAAAATCTGCAATTGATTTGCAAACCTGCTCTGTATACTGCGGATACTGCAAAACTTTTGCACATTGAAAATATACATTACTGTGTCTTCCTGAAGTAAGCAGAAAATGTCCGTTTAAAAGTGCACCTGTTTTTTTGAAAATATCGAGCGCTTCTTCTTTACTCAAGCTCATCTAAAAATTCCTCCATTTCTTTTGCTGCATGTTTATCTCCGGTTTTTTGTGCGGCGGCAATTCCTTTTTTGAACAAATCCTTTGCTTCATCAATTTTATTTTGATTTGCTTTCATTTGCGCATACTGCATATAAGCCGGAACATAATCCGGATCATTCTGCAGCAGCAGCTTTAAATATTCTTCAGCTTTTGAATAATCCTTTATTGAAAGATATTCAAGTGCTATTCCGTATTTAATAAAGGAATCGTTGGGATCTTTTTCTAAAAGAGAAAGCAGTGAGTGAAGCCTGTTTTGCTCCCGGGGGTTTGCCATCAAATAAGATCTTCTATTTTTTTTGCGAGATTGAAATCCTTATCGGTAACACCGCCCTCGCTGTGTGTTGATAAAGAAATTTTTACTTTATTGTATGAATGAATAAAAATATCCGGATGATGATTCATCTCCTCGGCTTCTTTAGCCACATCGTTAACAAATTTCATTGCAGATGCAAAATCTCTGAACTTATAAATTTTCTCAAGCTGGTTTTCAAAATAACTCCAGCCTAAATAATCACCCAGCCGTTTATCGATTTCATATTCATTTAGAGTAGACATAAAGCCTCCTGAGTTAACTTAAAGCGCAGCCGTAATGAAGCCAAAAACAATTTAGTTATGATGAAATTTAAAATAAAAAAAGCGTCCTGACAAGTGCGGACGCTTTTGGCTTAATTAATAACACACACTTAATTTATGCTTCACCGGTATCTGTTTTTTCTTTTTCTTTATCCGGTAAAACATCGTTTAATGATTCATCAATGAACACAATTTCATCAGTATTTTCAAAATGTTTTGCAACAATTTTGCTTCCTTCTTTAAATGAACCGCGCAATATTTCTTCGGCTAACGGATCTTCAACATATTTCTGGATTGCTCTGCGCAGCGGCCGCGCTCCATATTTCTGATCGAATCCTTTATCCACCAGAAAATTTTTGGCAGAATCATCAAGTGTAAGTTCAAGTTTATTTTCGTGTACATTCTTAAATAAATCTTTCAATTCAATATCAATGATTTTAAGAATATCTTCTTTCTCAAGATTTCTGAAAACTATTGTCTCATCAACCCTGTTTAAGAATTCAGGATTAAATAGTTTTCTCATTGCATCTTCAACAGTGCTCTTTAGTGAAGCATATTTATCAGCTGCATTTTCACCGCCAAAACCAAATGAACCAATATTTTTAATATCTCTTGCACCAATATTTGATGTCATTATAATTATCGTGTTTTTAAAATCAACACGCCTGCCAAGGCTGTCTGTCAGCATTCCATCATCAAGTACCTGCAGCAGAATACTGAAGATATCGGGATGAGCTTTTTCAATTTCATCAAACAATACTACTGAATATGGTCTGCGTCTTACTTTTTCAGTAAGTTGTCCGCCTTCTTCATATCCAACATATCCCGGAGGCGCTCCAACAAGTCTTGATAGAGAGAATTTTTCCATGTACTCACTCATATCAATTCTTATTAAAGCATTTTCAGAATCGAATAAATATCTTGCAAGCGCTTTACACAATTCTGTTTTACCAACACCGGTTGGGCCAAGAAATATAAAACTTCCTATCGGTCTGTTTGGATTTTTTAATCCTGCTCTTGTTCTTCTAATAGCTTTTGTAAGTTTGGTAACCGCTTCATCCTGACCAATAATCTGTTCTTTAAGAGCATCAGCCATTTTCAGCAGTTTTTCTGATTCAGTCTGTGCAACACGGTTAACCGGAATTCCAGTCATCATAGCAACCACTGTAGCAATATCTTCCTCATTTACATCGTGTACAATATCTCTTGTTCGTGCTTCCCACTCACGTTTTGCTATTTCAAGATCTGATTGCAGGTTGCGTTCTTTATCTCTTAATCTTGCTGCTTCTTCATAATCCTGTCTTTTTACAACTGCAGCTTTTTCCTGTCTTACTTTCTCAATACTTTCTTCAAGTTCAAGAATTTCTTTTGGCACCTCAAAATTACCCATGTGAACCCTTGAACCTGCTTCATCAAGCACATCTATTGCTTTATCAGGAAGATGCCTGTCAGTGATATATCTGTTTGATAATTTTACTGCGGAATCAATTGCTTCCCTTGTATAGCGCACATGATGATGCTCTTCATATTTAAATTTAATATTATCCAGTATCTGAAGAGTTTCATCGTAGCTCGGCGGTTCAACCATAACTTTCTGAAATCTTCGGTCCAAAGCGCCATCGGTTTCAATATATTTTCGATATTCATCAAGAGTGGTAGCACCAATGCATTGAATATCACCGCGTGCCAATGCAGGTTTAAACATGTTTGATGCATCAAGCGAACCGGATGCACCGCCTGCGCCAACAATTGTATGAAGCTCATCAATAAAAAGAATGACCTCTTTTGCCTTTTCGATTTCATTCATCAAGGCTTTCATTCTTTCTTCAAATTGTCCTCTGTATTTTGTACCGGCTACCAATCCAGCAAGATCAAGAGTAACCACGCGTTTATCCTGCAGAATTCTTGGTACTTTTTTCTGAACTATTCTAAGAGCAAGACCTTCTGCAATTGCAGTTTTACCAACGCCTGGTTCACCAATAAGAACGGGATTATTCTTTTTTCTTCTGCTTAATATTTGTGCCACACGTTCAATTTCTTTTTCACGGCCTACAACGGGATCCAGTTTATCTTCCATTGCAAGTTTTGTAAGATCCCTCCCAAAATTATCAAGAACCGGAGTTTTAGTTCTTTCGATTTTTTTATCCGGCGGAGGAACTGTACCGCTTACATCTTTGGGATTTTTACTTGTGAGCATTGCGTTCAATTCAGAACGTGCTGCATCATATGTAACCGAAAACTGGTGAAGTATTTGTGTGGCGATATTATCTTCATCTCTTAATAATGAAAGAAGAAGATGCTCTGTTCCGATAACATCAGCTTTATAAATTTTTGATTCTATCTGAGTTATCTTTAATACTTTTTCAGCTTGTTTTGTAAGTGGAATATTACCGATTGTTAATGTTCCGCCTGAAGTTCTGACAGTATCCTCGATTGCTTTTTTCAGTTTCATTAAATCGCAATCAAGGTTTCTCAAAATCTTAACGGCAACTCCCTGCCCTTCTCTAACTATTCCTAATAACAGATGCTCTGTTCCAATATAATCATGACCAAGTCTTAAAGCTTCTTCCCTGCTTAATCTGATTACATCCTGCAATCTGTCTGAAAAATTTCCATCCATAACTTTATTCCTTAATGCTTAAAATTGCTTTTCTGTTCTTTTTAGTTTTCTCTGACTATTATGCCCGATTTTAGTGCAAAATTAACCTGTTTATTGTTACATCAGTTTGCTTTGTTTTGTTTCCTGAGTTAAATATATAAATATGTATTGCTTCAATCAAGAAACTAAATATGCTAATTTCCCATAACGAAAAATACAATTCCGGCTATGAGTAAACTAACCGGTACAGTATCGAAAATTTCAGCATTAAACAGTGTAATTGAGGCAAAAAATCCTGCAAGTGATGCTATTCCTAATATTCTAAAAACTGTTTCCTGATCAATATCAGAAGAATCATCAGATTTAACACTTCGGAAATTCATCATCTTCAATATTTCAATCTTTTCAGAATAGCTCAGTTTCATTTTTGAATTATTGCCGGAAATTTCCGGCGTTTTAACCTGCCCGTATGAGTTTATTGATAATAAAGCAACAATTATACCGGTAATAATAACTTTTCTTTTCATCTATATAATATAATTAGTTAACATCTAAACTGATTAAGGACACTTTCAATCAGCCGTGATAAGTGAATCAATTTTGTACAATTTATATGAATAATGCTCTGATAAAATATACAACTTTTCATTCATAAATCAGGTGCATTATTCAGATAACTTTAGATTCAATTATTAATCGTAATTCATTAGCAGAAGTTTAAAAGTAAACTTTTCTTATCTATAAATGATGAATGAAAATAATTAAATTTGCTTCACGTATAAATATATATTAACATTCAAAACATTTTAAATTCAATTGGAGAATTAATGGAAGCATTAACAGGACTATCAATTGTTATTATTGTAGCAATTCTTTTTTTCCTGATTGTTTTTCTTTATTACGTCCCGCTGGGATTGTTCATCACAGCATTTTTTTCCGGCGTACGCCTGCGCATCTTTAAAGATCTTGTAGGAATGCGTTTGAGAAAAGTTCCGCCGGTAGTAATTGTAAGAAGCATGATTACTGCAACAAAAGCAGGAATCAAAATTGACCAGGCAAAACTTGAAGCACATTATTTAGCTGGCGGAAATGTTGTTAAGGTAATTAATGCGCTTGTTTCTGCGGATAAAGCAAATATAGGTTTATCATTTGAACGCGCAACTGCAATAGATCTTGCCGGAAGAGATGTTCTTGAAGCTGTTAAGATGTCTGTCCTTCCAAAAGTTATCGAAACTCCGGTTGTTGCTGCTGTTGCAAAAGATGGAATTCAATTGAAAGCAATTGCAAGAATTACCGTAAGAGCAAACATAGACAGACTTGTGGGCGGCGCGGGTGAAGCTACAATACTTGCAAGAGTTGGTGAAGGAATTGTATCTACGATAGGCTCAAGTGACAGTCATAAACAAGTGCTTGAAAATCCTGACAGGATTTCTAAAAGTGTTTTGGAAAAAGGCTTAGACTCAGGAACTGCGTTTGAAATTTTATCAATCGATATTGCTGATGTTGATGTTGGTGATAATATTGGAGCGAAACTTCAGACAGATCAGGCGGAAGCTGATTTAAAAATTGCACGCGCAAAAGCAGAAGAAAGACGTGCAGCAGCAGTTGCAAGTGAACAAGAAAACATTGCGCTTGTTGCACAAATGAGAGCAAGAGTTGTGGAAGCAGAAGCTGAAATTCCAAAAGCAATGGCAGAAGCATTCAGAACCGGAAATCTTGGTGTAATGGATTATTACAACATGAGAAATATTCAGGCTGATACAGAAATGAGAGAATCAATTTCAAAACCCGAACAGAAAAAAGAAAAAGAATAAAATATAATGGAAGATTTCATTCAAATATTAATCTGGCTTTTTATAATTATCAGTTTCTTCAGTTCTTTTTTTAAGAAGAAACCTGAACAGCAAAAGCCAGGATCAGTAAAACAACGGCATCAGCAATTTCCGCAGGAATCACAATCTGCCTCAACAGAAGACGATGATTATGATATTCTTAATGAAATAGAAACGCTGTTCAATCCTGATCTTACAAAAACAAGACCCACTGAAAGACCAACGGGAATTGATTCACAAAGAAGTGCTTCTGAAACAATACCTACTGCTTCAGAACATCTTTCAACAGAACAGCAAAGAAGCGAATCGGAGTATGTTTCTTACGAAAAAGCTGAAAGAATGGATAGAAGCAGATCAAAACTTGAAACTGAATTAAGTTCCACCGAACATACTTTCAGCACCTGGCAGAAGCCTGAAGTAAGATCTGTCGATTCAAAATCATTGAAGAAGGCAGAAGCATTTGAGCAGTATCTGCAAAAGCGTACCACAGCAGGACAGAATTTTGCTGCTGTAATAAGAAACAGGCTGAAGAATCCTTCATCAATTAAAGAATATATTATAATGTCAGAAATTATTAACATGCCCGGGAACAGATCCTTAAGGCAAAGAGCAATGAGAAGATGATTCAAAAAAAATATACTTTAAAGAGAGTAAACGAAGCGGGTTTAAAAAGACTTCCGGTTGATGAAACCCGCTTTGTCATTAATTATAAAAATGAATTAAATCCCGCACAGTATGAAGCCGCATCTGCAGTAGAAGGCGCCTACCTTATTATTGCCGGTGCAGGCACAGGCAAAACCCGCACATTGGTTTACCGCGTTGCAAGACTTGTTGAGCTCGGTTATGATCCGAAATCAATTGTGCTTTTAACTTTTACACGTAAGGCTGCTAATGAAATGATGAATCGCGCTGCCATTCTGCTGGATAACAGATGTTCAAAAATAACAGGCGGCACTTTTCATTCATTTGCAAATTTAACCCTGCGCAGATATGCAAAGTTTGCCGGAATTGATTCCGCTTTTACAATTCTTGATCAGGGTGATACGGAAGATGTTATTAATCTCATTCGTTCCCAGGCAGGATTTGTAAAGAAGGAAAAGCGTTTTCCGAACAAACAGACACTCAATAAAGTTTTCAGCTTAAGCGTGAATACGGGAAGAACTGTTGAGGATATTATTGCAGAAAATTATCCGCACTTTGTTCAAAATCTTGATGAGATTTTAAATATTCAAAAAGTATTTCTTGATTATAAACATAAAAATAACCTGCTGGATTATGATGATCTGCTTGTATTCTTAAAAAGATTTCTGGAGGATATGAATCCCGGTACCAAATCTCTTCTTTCAACAATTAAATTTGTTATGGTTGATGAATACCAGGATACGAATAAACTTCAGGCTGATATTGTAAAAGGATTAACGCAGCACAATAATAACATAATGGTTGTAGGTGATGATTCACAGGCAATTTATTCTTTCCGCGGAGCAAATTTTAAAAATATTATCCAGTTCCCCGGACTCTTTAAAGATGTAAAAATAATTAAGCTTGAAGAAAATTACCGCAGCGTGCAAAGTGTTTTAAACTTTGCAAATCATATAAATGAAAGAATGATTGAAAAATATTCAAAGGAACTTTATACACGTAAACCGGAAGGTGAACTGCCGTACATTGTTGCCGCATCAACAGAAAATCTTCAATCAAAATTTATTGTTGAAAAGGTACTTGAGCTTCATGAACAGGGAGTTTCATTAAATGATATTGCAGTATTATTCCGTTCCTCCTTTTTTTCTTTTGATCTTGAAATTGAATTATCCAAAGCAAACATTCCCTTTCAGAAATTCGGCGGAATGAAATTTGTTGAAACCGCCCACATTAAAGATGTGCTTGCGTTTTTAAGAATTGCAGCAAACCCAAAGGATGTTGTAAGCTGGTATAGAATTCTTCTACTTCACGAAGGTGTTGGACCGAAAACAGCACAAAAAATTCTTGATGATCTTGCAACTGCACGAATCTCAATTAAAGCAAATCCTGAATCATTTACTTCATTTAAGTACAACGATAAGATTACTAATTTATTTCAACTCCTTTATTCCTTACATACAAAGCCGGAATTGCCCTCTGAAAAACTACAGCTTGTGCTTGATTATTATTACCCGCTTTTTAAGGATAGATATGATGATTTCAATAAACGCAAAAAGGATCTGGAAATATTTCAAAACATAAGTGAAAATTACAGAACACTTGACAGCCTGCTTGCAGATATGGCGATTGAACCTGTAATTGAAAGTGTTGTTGATATAAACGCACCAACAAAGGAAGAAGAATTTTTAACCTTATCAACAATTCATTCGGCAAAAGGATTGGAATGGCATTCAGTGTTTGTTATTCACGCTGTTGATGGATTTTTCCCCTCAAGCCGTTCCGCTGATTCACTTGAGTCACTTGAAGAAGAAAGAAGATTGATGTACGTTGCTGTAACGAGAGCAAAGCAGAATTTGTTCGTTACATATCCAATGAATCTTTTTGACCGTGAAGCCGGAACAACTTTATCAAAACCGTCAAGATTTATTTCGGATATGAATCCTGATCTTGCCGATGGGTATCTGCTTGATGAGGATTTTTAAATCTGTTCAGAAGATCAAATCTCAATTAACGTAAAAAGAAGTTGATGGCATTATTAATTGCTGTATTCATTCTGATTTTTTTTGCGCTGAACTTTTTTCTGCTTTATCAATTATTAAAATTTTTTCGAACTGAAAATTCTACCTCAACAGATATTAGAATTTCAATCATTATTGCGGCAAAGAATGAAGAAAAAAATATTTCTCAGCTTATTCATTCATTGCAATTGATTGATTATCCCGCTGAAAATTTCGAAGTGATAATTATTGATGATGAATCCGCCGATAAAACATTTTGCACAATAAATGAACTGATAAAAGACAATAAAAATTTTTCTGTATACAAAGCCGGGAATAAACTGCATGCGGCAAAAAAAGGTGCGCTCGCTGTTGGAATATCAAAGGCTAAACATCCATATGTATTGATAACTGATGCAGATTGTAAAACGTGTAAGGATTGGCTTAAATCTTTTGCAGGAAAATTTGCATCGGGCAGCGATTTTGTTTTCGGCCCTGTAGTTTTTTATCAGAACAAAAATATTGTTAATAAAATTTCTTCATTTGAGAGATTAAGAAACTCTATCTTAATGTTTTCATTCGCTCAAGCCGGATTAGCTTATTCAGCATCTGGAGCGAGTTTTGGATTCAGTAAAACTGCCTTTGAAAAACTTAACGGATATTCTGCAACGCTTAAAACTTTCAGCGGTGATGATGATCTTCTTCTTCAGCAGGCTGTAAAACATAATTTAAAAATCGGAACAGTGAATAATACATCAGCTTTTGTATTTACAGAATCTCCTGCTTCATTCAAAAAATATTTTAAACAGAAAACCCGCCACACAAAAGCTGCATTGTATTACCTGCCTTCAAGAAAATTTTTATTATCAATCTGGCATTTGATAAATCTTACAGCAATTTTTTCTCCGTTATTAATTCTTAGCTCCGGTTATTTCATACTTCCCTTTGCCGCAAAATTATTTTTTGATCTTCTTCTTATCTCAATATTTGAAAAAAAATTTAATTACAGTTTCAATGCATTAGAAAAAATTTATCTCCAGATTTTTTATGAATTTCTGCTCATCATTAATTATTTAAATGCATTATTTAAAAAAGATAAATGGAAATGAAGTTCTGATTTGATTTAAAAATCAAAAGGCATATTTTTAAGCGGAATAAAAATAATATGATGAACTACACTACATTAGCCGAAAAAGCGATAGAAGCAAAATCAAAAGCTTTACCTACCTACTCTAAATTTCACGTTGGCGCAGCACTTTTAACCGCAGAAGGCAATGTTTATCTTGGCGGAAATATTGAATCAAGTTCTTACAGTCTTACAATTTGCGCGGAACGTACGGCAATATTCAAAGCAATTTCTGAAGGTGAGAGAAAATTTACAGCAATTGCAATCGCAAGTGATCATCCTGATTTTATATCACCTTGCGGCGCTTGCAGGCAGGTAATAAGTGATTTATGCGGCAATATTGATGTGGTAATGGTTAATCATAAAAATGAATTAAAGATCTTAAAAATTTCAGAGCTTTTGCCGATGGCTTTCAGCGATGAAAAGCTAAAATGATTTGTTTTATTCTTCATTGCATTATTAGATTGAAAAAAATCTGATTGTGTTAATGAATTAATTTTCTGAATAATCTTAAAAAAATTTTAAACAGAATTTATATTTAAAAATATGATGGGATTTATACCTCACGTTACTCCGAGGGAAACAGGATGGATTGAAGTAATTGCGGGCTGCATGTTCAGTGGAAAAACAGAAGAACTGATCAGGCGGCTAAGGCGTGCACAAATTGCAAAACAGACTGTAAAAATATTTAAACCCCTCGTTGATAACCGTTATTCATCAACTGCAATCGTATCTCACAGCGAGCAATCTCTTCCATCTGTAATGTTAAAAGATATAAATGAACTTCCACAGCACTGCAAAGATGCTCACGTAATTGGAATAGATGAAGCACAGTTTTTTTCACCGGATATAGTAAAGATTGTAAATGATCTTGCAAATCAAGGTAAGCGTATAATTATTGCCGGACTTGATCAGGATTATAAAGGAATACCGTTTGAGCCAATTCCGCAGCTTCTTGCAATTGCAGAATATATAACCAAAACGCTTGCAATATGTGTTGCATGTGGAAATCCCGCTGATAAAACACAGCGCAAAACCGCATCATCTGAAAGAGTTATTGTTGGTGCTTCAGATATTTATGAAGCCCGATGCAGAAAATGCCATTACATTCCGGAAGAATAAATTCAAACTAAATTAATAAAAATCAGTTCCATCTACTGCTTAATAATTAAGGATTGTTCCTACAAAAGAGGTAAACATGGATTTCATTTCACTACTGCGCGGAATATTCGGCGTTGCATTAATTATCGGAATTGCATTTCTTCTTTCAAACAATAAAAAGAATATTAACTGGCGGCTAGTTGCCGGTGGATTTATACTTCAGATAATTTTTGCAGTATTAATTATTAAAGGAGATGAACTTCGTAATTTCTTTTATCCTCTCGGATGGCCAAAAGATTTTTTCACCTGGGTCAGCGGTTTCTTTGTTCTTATACTTAACTTCACAACAGAAGGCGCTGAATTTGTTTTTGGGCCGCTCGCTTTAAGTCCCGGCTCTGTTGGCAGCCTCGGAATGTTTTTCGCATTCCAGGTTCTTCCTACAATTATCTTTTTTGCAAGTCTGATGTCAATTCTTTACTACCTTGGAATAATGCAGCGGATTGTTCAGGCAATGGCATGGGTTATGGCTAAGGTTATGGGTACAAGCGGTGCTGAATCACTTTCTTGTACTGCAAATATTTTTGTAGGACAAACAGAAGCTCCGCTTATGATTAAACCTTTTATTAAGGGTATGACGAACAGTGAAATCCTTACAATAATGGTTGGCGGAATGGCTACAATTGCAGGCGGTGTTATGGCAGCATATATTCAGATTCTTGGCAACTCATATTCACAAACATTAGGAATCAGCCTTGAAGAAGCACAGCATTTATTCGCTACACACCTTCTTGGCGCAAGTGTAATGGCGGCTCCCGCAGCTCTCGCAATCTCAAAAATACTTTTTCCTGAAACTAAAGAACCTGAAACCAAAGGAACTGTTAAAGTATCCGTCGAGAAAAATGCATCAAATGTAGTTGAAGCAGCCGCAGTTGGTGCATCCGATGGTTTAACGCTTGCATTAAATGTTGGCGCAATGCTCGTTGCATTTATCGCATTGATTGCGTTAGTCAATTATCTTCTGCAGGGATTGGGTGATTTAATCGGAATTAATGAAACACTGAAAGCTAATTTTGGCCAGCCGTTAAATTTTCAATTATTAATTGGAATTGTGCTGCGTTATCTTGCATTCGGAATCGGAGTTCCATGGCAGGATTCTCTTAACTTTGGAAGTTTAATCGGTACTAAAATAGTCTTGAATGAATTTGTGGCTTACCTTGAAATGGGAAATCTTATTGCAGCAAAGAAGTTGTTAGATGAAAAAGCAATTCTAATGGCAACCTATGCGTTATGCGGCTTTGCAAATTTCAGTTCAATTGCAATTCAGATTGGAGGAATTGGCCCGCTTGCTCCATCACGTAAATCTGATATTGCCCGGTTTGGAATAAAAGCCGTTATAGGAGGATCACTTGCTACATTAACAACTGCAACATTAGCCGGAATGTTATTTTAAAATGATTGATCTGAATTTTAAATACAAGCAATTGCTTGAATGCCTCGGCAGCCTGACGCCATTTAAACCTGAAACAGCGCTTATTCTCGGCAGCGGATTGGGGCAGTTTGCAGAAAAAGTGAATCTGCTTAAATCAATTTCAACAAATGAACTTCCCGGATATCCTCCTTCTACCATTGTTGGCCATGTCGGAAAAATTCACTTTGCGGAATATGAAAAGAAAAAACTTTTGATTTTTCAGGGAAGAATTCATTTTTATGAAGGATACAAAATTTATGAATGTATACTTCCGGTACTGATTGCTCATAAACTTGGTTGTAAAAAAATTTTCATTACAAATGCGGCAGGCGGAATAAATTATTCCTTTATTCCCGGTGATTTGATGCTTGCAAAATCATTTAACGGAATAAGCATTAAAAAAGAACTTACAAACCTGATCGGTATTTCATCCGAAACAGGGTTAAACAATTTCAGAGATTTTCCTTCAGAAAGTTTCAACAAGATTATTAAAACCGCAGCGCTTGAAGAAAAAATTAATCTTAAAGAAGGAGTTTACTGGTACACAAAAGGGCCGAGTTATGAAACTCCTGCCGAAATAAAAATGATGAGAAAACTCGGTGCAGATGCGGTAGGAATGTCAACGGTTCATGAAGCAGTTTTTGCAGCTTATCTTGGTATGAACACAGCATCAGTTACCTGCATTACAAATTATGCAGCCGGAATAAGCAATGAAAGACTCTCACACTTGGATGTAACTGCAACTGCTGATCTTGTTACAGAAAAATTTGAACGACTGGTAAAAAGAATTCTAAAACTGCTTTAATTCAGAATTATAGACGCATTTCTCTCCTAATCTTTTACCCTTAAGACCTCTGTTTTTAGTTGACTTTATTAGCCTATACTGGTAATTTTGACAGCTAATTATTTTCATAAACTAACTGGTTATAAAGCATAATATGAAAGAACTCAGATTCAGACTCATCCTTATTCTTGCCGCCATTGCATTATGTGTGTACCTTCTATACCCAACCTATGAAGATTACAGAAACTCAAAAGAAATCTCACAAATTCTTGAGAAAAAAAGAGAAGAGATAAAATCTGCTAATCCGGATATAACAAATGATCAACTTGAACAAAGATTGAATTGGGTTGAGGATAGCATTAAAGCTGCTGATCCTTCAATTGTAAAAGCAAGACAAGAAAGAATTAAACTTGGGCTTGATTTACAGGGCGGAATGAGAGTAGTGCTTGAAGTTAATACATCCAAATTATTGGAAAAGATTGCACGCAATCCTGATGAAACTTTTAAACAAGTACTTGACGAAGCTACAAAAGAAGCTGCTGAATCTGATGAATCCATTGTTGATCTGGTTGGCAATAAATTTGAAGAAAGAGGAATACGCTTAAGCAGATATTTTGGAACGGTAAGAGAGGAAGATTCTGAGATATTAGACCGCCTTAAAACTGATGCGGAAGATGCTGTAACCAGGGCTATTGAAATTATCCGGAACAGGGTTGATCAATACGGAGTTTCGGAACCATCCATTCAAAGACAGGGAACCAGAAGAATAATTGTTGAACTACCCGGCGTAGCACGTGAAGAAGAAGCGAAGCAGCTTTTACAGGGAACAGCGCTGCTTGAATTCAGATTAGTAAAAGATCCCGAACTTGCTATTAATGTGATGCAAAAAGTTGATAATGCTTTAGCTGGAAATGTTATTGAAGATACCACCGTTTCAGAGGGTGATTCTCTTTCTGCAGATTCTTTGACCGCAGCAAATCAGCCGGAAACTGATACTGCACAGGCTGATACAAGCAAACAATTATCTGAAGAAGAATTCAGAAAACAGCATCCTTTCTTTTCTATCGCTCTGCTTGATCCTCAGGGAAGAACGGCTGATGCTTATGTAGAAGAAAATAACCGTGATCGTTTAATGCAAATGCTCAATCGTCCGGAAGTTCAGGCAGTTATTCCGGATAATGTGGAATTTCTTTTATCCGCAAAACCAATTGCATTTCAGGATGGTAAAGGAATTTATCTTTTATATCTAGTGAACAAAAACCCTGAACTAACAGGTGGTGTAATTACAAATGCTCAGGCAAATATTGATCCTAATACTTCAGCTCCAATTGTAAATATGGAAATGAACTCGGAAGGTGCTGCTGATTGGGCAAGAATTACAGGCGCAAATATTAATAAACGTATTGCAATTATTCTTGATGGACTTGTATTCTCGGCACCGAATGTCCAGAACAAAATTACCGGAGGTCATTCACAGATTACCGGAATTGGAGATCTTGAAGAAGCAAAACTTCTGGAAATTATTCTTAAAGCCGGTGCTCTTCCCGCTCCGGTTGATATTATTGAAGAGAGAGTAGTTGGTCCTTCACTCGGTGAAGATTCCGTTTCAAGCGGTTTCAATTCAGCATTACTCGGTTATATAATCGTTGGCATTTTCATGATCATTTATTACCAGAGAGCAGGAACAGTTTCTGCTGCCGCACTTGTGTTTACAATTTTATTTATACTTGGCGTACTTGCAGGATTTAACGCAACTCTAACTCTTCCCGGTATTGCAGGTATAGTGCTTACAATTGGTATGGCAGTGGATGCTAACGTACTTATTTATGAAAGAATAAGAGAAGAACTTGCTACCGGCAAAACTGTCCGGGCTTCTGTAGACAGCGGATTTTCAAAAGCTTACTCCGCTATCCTCGATTCCAATATTACAACTTTCTTTACAGGAATTATTCTATACCAGTTTGGTACCGGTCCGGTACAGGGATTTGCACTTACACTTATGATTGGTATTGTATCAAGCTTGTTTAGTGCACTTGTAATTGCCCGTGTAATTTTTGATTACATGGTTTCTAAAGGATCTAAAATTTCAATTGGCTAAAACTTTTTAACGCTTTTAAGGAGCAATTTTACTAATGCGAATATTCGAAAATCTTAATTATGACTTTTTAAGCAAGAGAAAATTTTTCTATGCATTTTCAGCAGGACTATTTCTTATCGGGATTCTCAGCATAATTTTTCGCGGTCTTGAATTTGGTATCGATTTTAAGGGCGGTACTGAAATAGTCCTTCAATTTGAAAAGACTGTAGATGTTGGTGAGATTAGAGGTTATGTTGATGACCTCGGACTTGGAAATATTGAAGTTAAAACTTTCGGCGGCGAAACAGGTGTTCTTATAAGAACCGAAGAACAGCAGATTCCGGCTGAAATTTATCCGGCTGTAGTTCAGAATATTGAAAATGAAATTGACCGGATTTTACCCGGAGTTGAAAGAAGAATTATTGACAGCACCGCTACAACTGTTACTTATTCTTTTCCCAATCCAGATACAACAAACATTTTAACTTCACGGCTTTTTCAAAGCGGATTTCAGACAAGTAAAGTTTCTGAAGAACTTACCAACACCGAAATGATTGTTGCAGTTGGAATTGCTGATTGGATTAAAATAAACCTCAGGGAAAAAATGGCTGATAATCAATTCTCCATCCTGAGAGAAGACAGAGTTGGACCTAAAGTTGGTGATGAATTGAAACAAGATGCAATTATTGCTGTTTTTCTTTCATTACTTGTTATACTGATTTACCTTGCATTCAGGTTTAAATTTATTTTTGCAGTTGGTGCCGTTGCTGCACTGTTTCATGATGTGCTTATTACATTGGGAATCTATGCAATATTTTATAATGTTATTCCGGGACTAAATCTTGAAATCGATCTCACAATAGTTGCAGCATTCCTTACGCTTGTTGGTTATTCAATTAACGATACAGTGATCGTGTTTGACCGCGTACGTGAAAATCTTAAGATTCATAAAACAATGCCTTTGCTCGAGGTGATGAATCTCAGCATCAGCAAGACAATGAGCAGAACTGTATTAACAAGCGGTACAACACTTTTAACAGTAGCTATACTGATGATTTTTGGCGGTGAGGTTTTAAGAGCGTTTGCATTTACATTAATGTTCGGAATAATTATCGGAACATACTCCTCTATTTTTGTTGCAAGTGCACTTGTACTTGATTATGCACAAAAATACAGAGATAAAGTTAAATTCTGATAAATTTGTTTTCTTTTTCAAGCCCCTTCTGAGGGGCTTTTTTATTTTAAAGAATATAATCACAATAATTCCAATCCCCCCATTTTTGGGGATACCATTCCAAATCTCCTGCTTTTAAACTTAGTTTGAAATTAAATCTTATTAACAAAATAAATGGATTTCTATATGAACGTTCAAACATCCCGTGGAAGACTGAGAGGAAATTATAAAGTTAACCAGATGATTCTTCAGCGAAACAAGAATATACGTGAAGATTTTATACAGATGAAAAACGAAGGCGTTAAAAACCGTGATGCATTTTTCTTTCTTGCAGAAAAATATTTCCTTTCTGAAGGAACAATTAACTCGATCATTTACGCAAGAAAATAATCTATTCCGTTTCCTATCTCTAACTAAAAAATTTTCTGCATTACATCCGGCTGATTGTATTTGATATTTAGCATCTTCATATTGCTTTTTTGAACTTATATTTCATTCAGAAAAAGAATTGGAGATGCAATGAAGGTATATATTTTGCCGCAGGATGAAAAATGGGCAGTAAAAAGAGAACATGAAGAGGAGCCTGTTTCGCTTCATGATTCACGTAAAGATGCACTTGAAACCGCAAAAGAAATTGCAATGGGAAGCGATGCTGAACTTGTTATTCTTAGAGCGGATGGTACTATTGATAATCTTGGAGCTTATTCTGTTGATCCATTTCCATCAGAAGACCGGGCGCCTGATTATACAGAACTGGATGAAGAAAATGATGAAGGCACCTGATTATTTATGTTTCATTTTTGCTGAAGGGAATAATTGATATATCGCCATCTCTTTCAAGTATGGCAAATTTAATTTCATTCATTTTTCTTAATCCATGAAGCTTGCGTGCTGCTTCCATGATATCTTCTTCATCAATTCTTGTTTTATCTAACCGTTCCTTAATCGGCTTTCCATTTTCAACTATAATTAATGGCATACCTTCAACCCATTTTGCAATCTTTACGGATTTTTGTTTTACAAATGCAAGAATGAAATCAGCAAAAACCAGCGTGGTAATTACAATAATTGCATTTGTTACTGAAAAATCATTTCCTAACAAAGCCTGCTGGGTAGCTTCACCAATCACTAATAATAATACAAAATCAAAAACGGTAATCTGCGCGATTGAACGTTTACCGTTAACCCGGAAAATTATTAACAGAAAAAAATAAATTACCAATCCTCTAATTACAGCATCCATAATATTTAAGGATAAATTATTTGTTTGAAATTAATTGATCTGTTTTCGCCTGCTGATAAATTCACGTTGTGATAAAAAGGGTCTTCCGGTGTATAAGCCATCTTTATTAAAAACCCGTTTGATGAATTTTTAGTAAATATGAATAATGTATTTTCTCCGGTATTTTTTTCTTCAACAGGAAGCGGGGTTATACTTTCAATTTTTACATTCTTTAAGAATTCATTATTGATTTGTAATTCCAGAAAATCATCAGTCTGATATTGCAGATGAATTATCATTTGTGCCGGCGCTCCGGCTCTGAGAAATTTTTCTGTCTCTATATAAAATCCTGTTGATTCATCTCCTACGATTGTTTCACTCAGAATACCGGTGCCGAATAAACCCAGAGCAGATACAAATACAAACAGAATAATCAAAGTAAATCCAACTGCCCTAAAGCGCTCTGCTTTTTTCTGATGATCAAGATCTTCTTCAATATCGATTTCGTTGTTCATACATTAATTTACCTGCTCCTGCAATTTTGAAAAATGCTTATTAACACAACCATTCTGATATGTAACCTTCCACCTGGCAAAGCATCAATCATCTAGAATAACTTAGAGAGTCAAATATGTTTAATGAATTATTGAACGGAAAATTTTTCGGCCATCCCGTTCACCTGATGCTTGTTCATTTTCCTGCGGCATTCTTTCCTTTAAGCGCGGCTATTGATATTTACGCAATAGTGATGAACAATGTTCTTTATGCCGAGATATCCTTTTATATACTTTGTCTTGGAATTATAACAGGATTTGCTGCAGCGGTTTTCGGCACCATAGATCTTTTAAAATTGAAACAGGAAAAAGTATTTAGAACCGCACTTATTCACGGCGGATTAAATCTCCTGTGGGCTGCTTCATTTAGTGTAATTGCAGGATTACAATATCAGCAGTTTCCCGAAATCAGAATTCCTTCACTTGCAATCATTGTTACAAAAATTATCTGTGTGTTCGGAATGTTATATTCAAATTTTCTAGGCGGAGAATTGGTTTTAAAATATGGAGTTGGCAGAAAAGCGGAATAAATGAATGTGCCTTGTTAAATTATTTTGTTTCCTTTCCCATTACATACTGCATAACATTTTCATTTAAGCGGTCACATCTATCATTACCAAAGGTAAATAAAGATGAAAGATCTGTCATACCTGAAATAAAATCTTTCAGCATTGATTTTGCACGGTGCAATCTTACTTTAACATTAACCTTAGAGATATTTAATACTTTAGATGCCTCATCAATACTCATTCCTTCAACTTCTTTAAGAATAAAGACAGAGCGGTATTTATCCGGAAGTTCATTAACAGCCTTTTCTAATATTTCTTTTCTTTGCTCATTCATATAATTTTCCTCAGGATTTTGATGCCTGCCGGCAGGAATAGTTACACTCATCTCATTATTAAGTCTGCTGAACCTCTTCTGGCTTCGCTTTTGCATCAGGCATTCATTGATAAGAATTTTTGTAAGCCACGTTGAAAATTTTGCTTCCCCCCTGAACTGATCAAGTTTTTCATATGCTGTTATGTAAGCTATTTGCATAACTTCATCCGCATCATCATCACTTATACCATATGATAATGCAATTCTGTACAACCTTTGATTATTGCGCCGCACAATTTCTCTGTACAATTGAACATTTCCGCTGCGTATCCCTGAAATAATTTCTTCTTCAGTCAATTCTGTTTCGTTTTGAACTGCTTCTTTAATCATATCAAAAGATAAAAATAGTTTGTAATATAAAAAAATGTTTGTCTTGTAACCTTTTTAATTCCTTATCATCTATTAAGGAAAAAGGAGAAAATAAAATGCTTGTAACAATAATAGTTCTTTTTGCGATAGCAGCAGTTATTGGTGTCACAATGATAATTCCATTCGTTTCAGGAAAACCTGTAAGCAAGGTCTCAGCAGTATTTCACGGGCTTTTTGCCGCAACCGCATTAGTTCTTCTGATAATTTTTGCAGTTAATTCAACCATTTCACCTACAGCGTCAATCATCATATTTGTAATTGCAGCTCTTGGCGGATTTGTATTATTCACCAGTGATTTAAAGAACAAAAGAGTGCCATCCGGGGTTGCATTCATACACGCTGGCGCTGCAGTAATTGCATTTATACTCCTGCTTGTTTTTGCACTTAGTATTTAGAAGAAATTTGCGGATTGACAAATCCCGAATTGGCGAAATGATGATTATTGACTAATTGAATTAATAAATTTGGAATTTTAACTTACCGGAAGTCCCTCTTCATGAGAGAGGGATTTAGGGAGAGTTCACTGAATTGCGGATTGACTAAGTTGTGAATTATATTCCATTACTTCATTTTAACATGGGGGCTGAATCCAAAAACGAATTCAACCCCGGATAAAAAAGTATTATTGTTTTTGTTTATTCTGCTGCGGCTGAGTTTGATCTTCCCTGCTGATGCTTGTTAAATTTTTATTTACCTCCTCGGCATGTTCAAGATGCTGCTGAAGAACCGGCAATGTTTTTTGAGCCCAGCCTTTTACCTCTGCATTTTCTTCACTCTCTGCTGCTTCCTGGAATTTTTCTATATCTTCCTTATGATCTTCAACCATAAATGACATATACTCTTTATCAAATTCTGAACCGGAAAGCTGAGTTAATGCATTAACTTTATTTTTATGTTCATCAATCAAAACTGTAGGCATTGTTATATTCTGTTTTTCAATAATTGCCTTTAGTTCCCTGTTAGCCTTTGAGTGATCACGTTCCATCATCTTTCCGAAATCTCTTACATCCTGCGAAGATGCTTTTTGTTGTGCAATCTTACCAAGCTCAACTTCCATCATTCCGCCGCTGGCAGCTTCCATAACGAATTCAGACATGTTTTCATTGGTTATCATCCCCTGCTCTCCGGTTTGTACATCCGTTTTATCCTGCTTTGTTGTAGGCTGCATTTCATCGTTTACCCGCATTGAATCCCTGTTTTGTGTGCCTTGTTTCGCATTTGTGTTCAGTGAATCCTGAGCAAACGTTGAACTTATAAACAGGAAAAAACATACGGTTGTAAATAATAAACAAATTCTTTTCATCGTATCCTCCATATTATAAAATATTATCCATCAGCAAAATTAAAGAACATGGTATAGGAAATGTGTGATGTTTAAATCACTGTGCTTTAATGCAGAATTACATTATTGTTGTTACCGGTGCGGTTATTATCTAAAAATAAGGTATTTAGATGGTGAATTATATCATTAACACCTTGATTTATCAAAGTTTTACTAAGAAAGAAATAAGTAAACTGCTGAAGCTTGGAGTTGGTTGGGTTTCCTAGCTGTAACCACCTTGCTGAAGCAAGGTGTTAAACCGTGAACTTGCAAAAGGTTACAAAGACAACTCAGAGGAAGAGCGGAAGATAGAGACTTCAATTCGCACCTTTTTATAAATACTCTATACAACTCTAAAATAATCCTGTTTTCACCTGAAAAAAAATTAACCTATATTCCATCCGTTATTTCCCAAAAAAATTAAAAATTTTAATCTATTTTCTATAATTCTGGAAGTTTCGCTTAAAACTATTAATTCATTATTAAAAGGAGTGGTGTTATGAAAGCTTCTCATTTATTCACCGGACTTTTGATCAGCGCTTTTCTTTTTTCTGCGTCATCTGTTTATGCACAGGATGACAGCATGGCTGAAGCAGAAAAATTGTGGATGGAATATATGACACCGGGTGAAGCTCATGCTCAACTTGCTAAATATGTTGGTGAGTGGGATACTGAATCAAAGTTCTGGATGCAGCCCGGCGGTGAACCGGTTGTTTCACAGGGTAAGACTGTTTACGAGATGATTCTCGGCGGTAGATACCTGCAATCAAAACATTCAAGCACTGCATGGGGTATGGAGGTTGAAGGTTTGATGATTATGGGTTATGATAATGCAACGCATGAATATACAAGCATCTGGATTGATAACCTCGGCACAGGAACAGCAATTGCAAAAGGTACATATGATCCGGATGAAGATGCAATTAATTGGAATGGATCAATGATTGATCCGATTTCTAAATCAGAAGTTACATTCAGAGAAGTCTTAAGATTTCAGGATGATAACCACATTGTGCTGGAAATGTACAATGGTGATGAAGGAAATGAGTATAAATCAATGGAAATTAATTTTACAAGATAAAGTTTAACAGAGGCTGATTAAAAGTTGTAATTTTCTTTCGGAAAAATTGAAAAAATATTTTACTCAGCCTCAATATTTATTCGTAAATATTTTCAAATCATTCACAATATTTGCAGAAATTTTTCAATCCTTATCAAAAAATTTTCCACTTTAAATGAAATTAACTCCAATTTCTTGTAAGTTTTGGTATCAGATTTTGTTTAATAATTACTCGGAGAAAAAATTGAAGTTATCCATTCGATTTTTGTGTTTTATCGTTTTTTTGTTTTTTACTTTATCATTATTTAACGGCTGCAAGGATAAAGATTCTACACCTGTTGAGCCATCCGGCAAAACAGAAATTAAAATCGGTGCTTTGTTTTCAATTTCTTCCGGCTGGACAACACTTGGCGTGAACAGTAAAACAGCCCTCGAAATTGCAGAGACTCAAATCAACACATACCTTGCATCTTTAAATTCACAATACACAGTTAACTTTATAATTGAAGATACAGAACTTGATCCGGCCAAAGCTTTGGAAAAATTAAAATCATTAAAAGCGCAAGGCGTACAAATTGTTGTTGGACCGCAATCAAGTGCAGAGGTTAACGCAATTAAATCTTATGCTGATTCAAATGATATTTTAATCATCAGCCAATCAAGCACGGCATTTTCACTTGCTGTTCCGGGAGATAATATTTTCCGTCTCTGCCCCGATGATATTCATGAAGGTGAAGCGGTTGCAAATCTTATGTACAGCGATGGAATTACAGCCGCAGTTTCTATCAGCAGAAATGATGCTGGAAATCTCGGTTTGCAGAGTGCAACAAAAAATCATTTTGAATTAATTGGCGGAAACATTATTCCCGGTGTTACTTACGAAGCCTCTACAACAGATTTTACCGAAACTGCCGCCGCTTTAAAAGCAGCAGTTACTGCTGCAATTGCCCTGCACGGACAGGCCAAAACAGCAGTTTACCTAACAGCGTTTGATGAAGCTGCAAATCTTTTTTCTGCTATAAAGGATGATCCGGTTTTAACATCTGTAAAATGGTACGGAAGTGATGGTGTTGCTTTGAGCAATGCCCTGATTGTTAACAATGATGCAGCAGTTTTTGCAAATACAGTGAATTATTTAAATCCCATTTTTGGTCTTGATAATGCAGCCGCAGATAAATGGCAGCCGTTGATGGCTCAAATAAAAGCTGTTACCGGAATTGAAGTGGATGCATTCACACTTGCCGCTTATGATGCGGCATGGCTTGCTTTCCAGACATATGTTGCAACTGATTTTTCAGGCAGCTTCAGCAGTATGAAATCAGTGTTTCCTTTCATTGCAAATTCATATTATGGAACAAGCGGATGGACTTCACTTAATGAAGCCGGAGACCGCAAGTACGGCAATTTTGATTTTTGGGGAATTTGTTCCGAAAGCGGAACTCTGAAATGGAAACGAGCTGCTTCATTCCAGCCTTCCACTTCTGAGATTGGTACTGTTACCTACTTTGGATGTAACTAAAAATATTTTGTTAATAGTATATGTCTTTGAGTTTTATAAACTCAAAGACATTTTTTTATAAGTAGATTGCAAAAAATCCCGAATACAATCCAAGAGAAATCTCGTGAAACTCACTTCCCGCTTCACCTGGTTTTGCATTAAATCTATAACGTGTATAAACTGTAAACGAATTAAAAATTCTGAAAAGTCCGAGTGAAATTTCAGGGCTTATTCCGCTGAACCCCTTAAAATTAGTAAAGCCGTTGAAACCGGGAGAAACATATTCAATCCATGGTACTTCAATTAAATGTTTGTATCCGACGCGAAAGAAATTCTTTACAGGTGCATTAAAAATGTGTGAGTATTCAAGAGAAAAATAACCGGTCGGATAATTGTATCCCGATGAACGAATGAATATCAGCGGGATTTCTTTTGTTAAACTAAAATAATTTTCCTCACCCCATTTTACATAAGCTGGTCCCGGAAGCCCGAATACAGCACCGCCAAATAAACACAGTAGAACAAAATTTGATTCACCTTCAACCTTTACTTCACGCGGAAATTCAAATTCATATTCTTCACTTGTGTATGTATTTCCCGCAGAATCTTCCACAATAATTACAAAGGGAATATATGCGTCATCAAAATTAAATTGAGTGAGATCAATTTCTGCACTGTGGTTTTCTGTTGGTTCATCCGAGATTATAAGATTGAATTTATCATTTATAACTATTCTTGATTTCACAGGACTGCTCGTGAAATATGAAATCATGAAAGTGTGAGGCATTTCGGGAGTAACAAAATTTTCAATAAGAAAAATATCAACCGGGGGATAAGAAAGTGAATCTTCCTGCGCTGTGGAAATTCTATTTATGATTAAAAAGAAAAAAAGTAAGAAAAGAATATTTTTCATTATGCCGCCAAAATTAATAATTCACATTCTGAAATTAAGAATAATTGCAACAAAAGATTGAAACGAAAGAATGTCAATCCTTATAAGGTTTTTCAAGATAATTTTTTGCAAGTGTGTGCGATCTTCCATACTCTTTCATTTCAAGCAGTTGTAAATAATATTGCCTGGCTTCCTCACGATTGCCCTGCAGATCATTCACCATTCCAAGATAAAGAACTGAGTTAATTAAAAATCCTGATTCTTCATCGCCATCTGTTTGTTTTGAAAGCTCAACACATTTCTGAAAATAATATTTTGATGAATCAAGATGATTCAAATTTTTATACTGCAAACCAACATAGTAAACTGCTTCCCGCACAACTTTAGGATTGTTGTATCCTGTTAAATTATTTTCAGCCTTATTCAGAACATCTTTAAAAACATTTGCAGCAAGAGGATAATCACCGCGTTTTGCTGCAATTCTTCCCCACCATCTTTGGAAGATTGGATTATCCGGAAAATCATCCTTTAACATTAAAGCGTATTCAGCAGCTTTGTAAGGATTATTTTCATAATTATAATAAAGTGTTGTTAGGAAATATCTCGCTTCATAACGCGCATACTTTCCGTGCTGTGCTGTATTAATTAATTGCTGAATCCCTTTTTCTTTATCTCCGGAGGGAAAGAAAATCATAAGTGGTTTTAATAAAGGATATTGATCAGGAATTACGGAAGCATAATAATTATAAATCCCAAAGCCGAGCTGAACATCAAGATTTGCGGGATCGAGCTGAGCTGCGCGCTCAACAATAGGCAATGCTTCCCTGCCGTCATCAGCGGCTTTTATCCAGCTCTCACGGTAAGCTCTCAGCCTTCCTCTAAAACCAATTGCTCCGCCTTTAAAAAATAATGCATCCACATTTTCAGGTTCCTTTTCTAAAATTTCATCACACTGATAAATTACATCTTCAAGTTTTTGAAAGAAAATTTCATCATGTGATTCATCATCAACATCAAGAAGAATTTTCCACCAATCAATCATTGCAAGAAAAAATCTGCCGGCAGGATGTTCCGGATAATCCGCAATCATCTGCCTGAATGTTTTTTCGGCATCGGTGAATTTAATGTTATATATTTCTTTAATTCCCTTTTCTGCCAGTGAATCAAAATCTTGTGCATAAATATCAGAGAAGTTAAAAGACAGGATAATTAAAAAAATTGCAGCTAAGGTTTTCAATCTTTCACCATATTTTAAAAATAAAAACGGAGAAATAATCTTTACTAAGTTAATTATTTCTCCGCTTATACCTAAACAGAATGTAAAAGTTGCATAATCTTATGGATTATGCTTCAGCACTCTCAATCCCTGAATCGGCTGAACTTTGTATTCAAATCTTACATTTGAATAAGCCGGTGAACCAACATCAGAAATCTGACTGATCCAGATTTTTATATAATTACCTTCATCCGTTCTTATCAGGTAAACTTCATCATCATTAACAGCAATTGATGTTTGATCCGGCTCTTCCAGTTCTGTTTGATCAAAAGCATCGTCCCCCGTTCCGATAAGCCTGAACAAAGTTGTTTTTGTTCCGGGTGATTGGATATTAGGCGAATAAAAAGTAAGCTGTCCGTTATCATCTCTTAAATGAATATCAATATTTGCAGCATTGCCTGCAGTATAAGCGTATTGAGTTCCGGCACCTGTAAATACATCCCAGCCGTAACCGCTTTCTGCCGGACCCGAAGCCATGTATTCGTCTATCGATCCGTTATTATTGTAGAATATTCCCCCGTAAACCGGCGTTGCAACGGAATCGCTTCTTGATCCGTCATTCAATTCTGCAACAACATAGGTTCTGTAACGGACATTTCTCTGAACATCACTAACTGTATGTATGCGTGTAGTTTTTGAAACTTGATCAGAAGAAAGCAATGTATCAACAGCGTTAGTTGAATCAAGCTGATAGGTTGATATTCTGTATCCCCTGAAGTTGTCATCACTCTCATTTGCGGAAGCATCCCATGAAATAATTGCAAAAGAACTTCCGCCGGGATTTGCATCAATTGTCAGAGTTAAATTTGCCGGTGCTCCTACTCCGCCGGCAATGGGTGGATTTTCACTATCGGTTGTACAATCACCGCCTATGAATGCAAAACTTGCTGTAAAAATAGAAAGTATAGTAACAAGGAATCTGAAATTCCGATTCATCATCGAATCTCCTTATATTATTCAACATTTAATTTATCCGTTAAATAATATAAAATTTTGTCTTCAGATACTCTGACTTGTTCCATTGAATCACGTTCACGAATTGTTACTGTGTTATCGCTCAAAGTTTGCGTATCAATAGTGATGCAAAAAGGAGTACCTGCTTCATCCTGTCTTCTGTATCTCCTTCCGATAGCACCTTTATCATCATAAAATACTTTTAAATTTCTTCTTAAATCTTTCTCTATTTTACGTGAAATTTCAGGCATACCATCTTTGTTTACCAGCGGAAGTATTGCCGCTTTAATTGGAGCCAGCCTTGGATGAAATTTCAAAACGGTTCTTAATTCTCCGTTTACTTCTTCTTCCTTGTATGAATCAACAAGAAAAGCCATAAATGATCTGCTTGCACCTGCAGATGTTTCAATTATATAGGGAATAAATTTCTCTTTTGATTCTTCATCAAAATATTTCATTGATTTTCCGGAAAACATTTCATGCCTGCTTAAATCATAATCAGTTCTGTTATGTATTCCCTCAATCTCTCCCCAGCCAAAAGGAAATTTATATTCAATATCTGTTGCTTCTTTCGCGTAATGTGCAAGTTTATTTTGGGGATGATCATGATATCTCAATTTATCTTTTGTCATTCCTAAAGAATAAAACCATTCAAGGCGTGCCTGCTTCCAGTAATCATACCATTTTTTATCATCTGATGGTTTAACAAAAAACTGCATTTCCATTTGTTCAAATTCTCTTGTTCTGAAGAGAAAATTTTTTGTATTAATCTCATTCCGGAATGCCTTTCCAATCTGTGCAATTCCAAATGGAAGCTTTTGCCGGGATGCGTTTTGCACATTAAGAAAATTAACAAAGATTCCCTGTGCAGTTTCCGGGCGCAGATAAACAACCGCTGATGAATCTTCAACCGGTCCGATAAATGTTTTGAACATCAGATTAAATTGCCTTGCAGATGTAAATGTATTTTGATTTCCGCACTGCGGGCAATTAATTTCCGATAACAACATTTCACTTAATTCGGCATTTTCAAGCAGCTGTGAGAATACTTCATTCAGATCATCCGATGAACCAGTTATTTCTTCAAAATCATGTGTGAACTTTGTACTTCCTTCAATTTTTTGTTTTAAGCCTTCAAGAGCTTTTTTCTTCCGCTTTTCATTTATCATATCACCCAGAACGTCAACGCGGAATCTTGCTTTGCACTGTTTGCAGTCAACCATTGGATCAGTAAAATTCTCAACGTGTCCGGAAGCTTCCCATGTTCTTGAATGCATAAGAATTGAAGCATCAATTCCTTCAACATCATCACGGTATGTCATGAACTTCCACCATTCTTCTTTAATATTTTTAAGAAGTTCAACACCAAGCGGGCCATAATCCCAGCATCCATTCAATCCGCCGTAAATTTCACTGGATTGGAAGACAAATCCTCTTCTTTTTGAAAGTGAAACTATCTTTTCAATCGTTTCATTCTGATTATTTTTTTGCTTTTCGATGATAAATCTCCTTAATAGAAAAATTGTGGGGCAAAATATAGTAAAAAGTGAGTAATTTATTTTTATTAGTGCAAAAGTTTTTCCTTTAGCCGCTATTATTTATCTTTGATATAAAAAAAATTGGAATTGGATTATGTTTAAGAATTTAATGCCCAAAGAAGAAAAGTATTTTGAAGATTTTAAAGATATGATCACGCATATTGAAGGAATGACCGATTACGTGAAACAGCTTTTTGATGCTGAAGTACCCGATAAGAATAACTATCTGAAAATGAAGCCACTTGAAAAAAGATGCGATGAAATAACGCAAAAGATTACTAAACGCCTCAACAAAACTTTTATCACTCCTTTTGATCGTGAAGATATTTTTGCTTTAATAAAAAGACTTGATGATGTAAGTGATATGCTGCTTGGTATTGCAGCCAGAATCGATACATTCAATATAACTAAAAAAATTAAACATGCTGATCAGCTTGCCGCAATTGTACATCAGCAGGTGGTTGAGCTTGGAATTGCAATTCAGGATCTTAAAGTAAAAAGTATAAATGAATGCAAAGCTGTTAAAGATCTTGAAGTTGAAGCTGATAAAATTTACCAGCTTGCCATGAAAGAGTTATTCCAGGAAGAAAAGGATGCAATAGAGCTGATAAAAAAACGGGAAATACTTGATCTTCTCGAAAACCTTGCAGACAGGTGTCAATCAACAGCTAATGTAATTCTCGCAATATTCATTAAGAACGCCTGATATGGAATTTGCAATAATTATTATCCTCCTCGCTCTCGTCTTCGATTTTTACAATGGAATGAATGACGCTGCAAATTCAATTGCAACAGTTGTTTCCACAAGAGTATTAACACCTCTGCAAGCTGTAATCTGGGCATCAGGTTTTAATTTTCTTGCCGCATTTATTTTTGGAGTATCAGTAGCAACAACAATAGGTACCGGAATCGTTGATGTTTCCATTGTAGATAATTATGTAATCTTTGCCGGATTAAGCGGTGCTGTTTTACTAACGGCTGTTGCAACTCACAATGGTCTTCCAATCTCAGTTTCGCACTCAATCATTGGCGGATACGGCGGTGCAGCTATAATGAAAGGCGGATTTGGTGCGCTGATTCTTTCCGGTTATACAACAGTTGTTCTTTTTATTTTTCTCGCTCCTATCATCGGACTTATAGCTGGTTATATTTTTTCAATAATTACTTTATGGATTGTTAGAAATAAACAGCCAAGAAAGGTTGATAAATATTTCCGCAGGCTTCAGCTTCTTTCTGCTGCTGTTTATAGTTTAAGCCACGGCTCCAATGATGCGCAGAAAACAATAGGAATTATTACCGTTGTTCTTTTTACAAACGGCTTGCTGGGTACAAACTTTTACGTTCCTTTCTGGGTCATAATTCTCAGCTATACAGTAATAGCTCTCGGCACATTATTTGGCGGCTGGAAAGTGATTAAAACTTTAGGAATGCGTGTTACAAAACTAACTCCGTTCGGCGGCTTTAGCGCTGAGACTGCTGCGGGACTTACAATTATCGGAGCAACTCTCGGCGGTGTGCCTGTAAGTACAACACACACAATTACAGGTGCTATTATCGGTGTTGGTTCAATTAAAGGTTTTTCTGCTGTAAGATGGGGAGTTGCAAGAAATATCCTTTGGGCATGGGTTTTAACAATTCCTTTATCAGCAATTTTTGCAATGATTATTTACGAACTAATAGATTTGCTCAGGTAAGATATTAAAGATTTGCTGATGCAACTTTTAAAAGTTTTTTGATCTTAAGATGCTGCCCGGAAAGTTTACCATCTCTTCGTTTAATCAATTCAAGCAGTGTTAAAGATTGATGAACATAATTTTTCATTAATATTTTTTTCATTCCGGAATTAAAATCTTTTATCGATTTCAGCGCTTTTAAATGTGTAATTATTGTACTTACATCTCCTCTTTCAATCGGGCCGGAAAGTGAATTAAGAATTCCTTCTTTAAAATTATTGGCAATTGCCGTTTCTGAGATTGAACGGAAGACTTTAAGGAACAAATCTTGTTCGGCAGCATTGCTGAATAATTCTGAGGCAGAAAATAAATTTCCTGTTATAAAATTTGATGCAAAAACTCCCGCCAAATGATAAAGCACCTTATTTTCAGATTTGATTTGGAATGGATTCAATTCAATTGATTTTGCTAATGCAAATAATTTTTTCTGAGTTATTTCATTTGTGGTTTCAACCGCACACCAGCAGCCGCTGATATTATTAATTTTCTTTGACGGGAATGTCTGCATTATGTGCAAAGATGCAATTTCTCCTCCAACTTTAGCAAGCGGTTTTAATGCCTGTAAAGATTCCACTCCGGAAAGATGAATGAATATTTTCTTATCAAATCTTAGATTTAATCGGGAAAGTGATGAAGCTATTTTTTTTATTTGATCATCTGGAACAGAAAGGATAATAAGATTTGCCGATGGGTCAACCTCACTTATCTTGTTTGAAAACTTACCAGCATTAATTTTATGTGCAAGTAATTTTGCTGATTTTATATCCTTACTAATTATACTAATTATTTTAAAGCCGGCTTTATTCAGCGCAGAAGAAAGTGAATGGGCAATTTTTCCAGCGCCAATTATAGCAATTTTAGAATTTAATACAGACACTACTCACCATAAATTACAGCAGACAAATAACCCACAACTTCATTATAATCTCCGCTTACATCACCTGAATTGCTCCTGTGAAGCACAACAGATTTTCTTCTGTTGATAAGTGATGCAGTTTTCATTACTGCAAGAATAGGTCCGGCACCGCAGGCTTCACATTTTTTATTCTGGAAATCGAGATATAGTTCTTCAAATTTAAATTGAGAAAGTTTCTCGGCAAGAAATGTGTCTTTTTGATTCGCTTCTTTTACAGGATAATAATGCGAGAGATCTGAACTTGCAATAAGCAACGTTTCTTCATTTACAACAGTAGAAAGTTTTTCAGCCAATTCATCAATAAACATTTTTGATTGATCACCCATTACAATCGGAACAATTTTAAAATCTTCAAAAACACATTGCAAAAAAGGAAGCTGTACTTCTATTCCATGCTCTGATCCGTGGCCTTCTTTTCCTTTAAAAATAATTTTACTCTGCTTTGTTATTTCACATGTTAATTCTTTATTAACCGGAATTTTGCCAAGCGGAGTTTCGTAACCGTCTCCGTCATAAATCGAGATCCCGGGAAAATATTCACGGTGGCTTGGTGAAATGATTATTATATTATTAAAATTTTTCCCCTTCAGCAAACTGTAAGCATAAGCTGCTGTTTGTCCGGAATAAATATAACCGGCATGCGGAGAAATTATTCCGATAATATTATCAAAATTTTTCCCCCCGGTTACATTATCAAAGAATTGTTGAATTTCCTTTTTTAATTTCCAGTAACCGGCTGAATAAAAAAGCCCGGCAACTGCAGGCTGCCTATACGCGCTCATAAGTTCGTTTCCTGTTCCCTTCTTCAGAAAACACTTCTGCTGTAAAAACTTTTACGTTAAGCATTTCATTTTCCCATGCATAGGGATCGATTCCTGCTTTTTCACAAAGTGCAGTTAAAAATTGCGTTACAGAATATTGATGTGTAACTGCTACCTGCGGAAGAAGTACAGATTTATAGGGTCCGGCTTCCAATGAAAGTCCGTGCGTTCCTATTTCAATCTCATCATAACTGCTTATTTTTTGAAGCGGAGATAAAACAGAAATTTCAATAAATATGCTTGATACTTCATCGGCAGTTACCGGATTAAAGCGTGGATCATTCATTGCGGCTTGTTTGGCTGATTGGCACACGGTATCAAACAATGTCATTTCTGATTGAAGGTAACCAATGCAGCCGCGCAGTTTTTCATCCTGCAATAGTGTTACAAAAGCTCCGCATTTTTCAGCAAGCGATGGATAGTATTCGTAATCAACTATTGGAGCAATAGTATCAATAAAAATAGAATGGATTGCTTCGCGTGCGCCTAATATCAGCACACCTTTTTCAGATTTGGTAAGATTCATATCTCCCTCAGACAAAATTATTTTTTAACTGAACAAACGAGCAGAACATCTTTATTTCTCAATAAAAAAATTAAATTATTCTGCATGAAAAATGAATCAGGCACATAGGATCTGCAATTAGTAGTGAGCACCTCCTTAAATATAACTTTTCCAGATTCAATTTCAACCGTTTTGAAGATGTTGCTGAAAGTTCCAGTATCATCAGGTTCAAAGCTGTTCATTAAAAGCAGCCGATCATGTTTTATATATTCTATGTATCCGGCAGTAACATTGTTTGATTTATATTCATTCAATAAATTCTTAACTGATTCATCTTCTTCATACTCTGAGAAAAATCTTACAGGAAATTTATACTGCCCGGATAATTGATTATCAATGCTGTTATTTTTCAATTCATTAATTGAAATTGAATCCAATGAATTTTCTTCCTGCAGTTCTCCGGTAATACAATCAATAGAAAAAAATATTCTCGATTCAAACTGCTGAATAAATGCATAAATACGGTTATCATTTATAAACATAAAAACATGATCTGGTAATTCCCAGAGAATTTCCTGTGTATTAATCTTAAAAGCAAGAATTCCTTTATGCTGCGGCATATCCGGTTTCAGATATTTGTTAAAATAAATTATACCATTGTAAACAGCTTCAATTCCTATCCAAAATTTTTCTTCAAATTGAAAACTGCGGAAAATAATTTTTCCCGAAAGGACATCGATACAATTAAAAAAAGCTTCCCGGTTCTCCGTATTCCGTTCTTCAATTATAAGCATTTCCGGTTCCGCCGGAATCAATCTCCAGATTGGACGCTTATTTGTAAAAGTATATTCCTTTTTAATCTTCAATCTTTTTTTGTATACCTTTTATAATGGTTTAAATCTTGCCGTAAAATGGCGCAGCATTGGTGCCTGATAAATTATTTCATAACCTTTCAGTAAATGCCTGTTTTTGAAAACTTCAATTATCACTTCAAGTACATAATCAATATGGCTTTGCGTATAAACGCGGCGCGGAATTGCGAGCCGCACAAGTTCCATTGGCGGCGGAATGAGTTTTCCATTTTTATCATACTTGCCAAACATTACACTGCCAATTTCAACTCCTCTTATTCCGCCTTCAATATAAAGTGAGCAGACGATTGACTGCCCCGGAAATTGATACGGCGGAACAGAAGGTAAAAATCTTTTTGCATCAATATAAATTGCATGTCCGCCCGGCGGTTCGATTATTGGTACCCCGGCATCAACTAATTTTTCACCGAGATACTCAACACTTCTTATTCTGTATTGCAGATAATGTTCATCAAGAACTTCCTCCAGACCTTGTGCTACTGCCTCAAGATCGCGTCCGGCTAATCCGCCGTATGTTGGAAATCCTTCTGTAACAATCAGAAGATTTCTACACTTCATTGCAAGCTCTTCATCATTTAAAGCAAGAAAACCCCCTATGTTAACCAGCGCATCTTTCTTTGCGCTCATCGTTACACCATCAGCGTATGAAAACATTTCCTGCGCAATTTCTAAAAGCGGTTTTGTGGAATATCCTTGTTCTCTCATTTTAATGAAATACGCATTCTCAGCAAATCTGCACGCATCAATAAAAAGCGGAATACCATATTTGCTGCAGAGAGATTTTGTTTCCCTTATATTCTGCATTGAAACAGGCTGCCCACCGCCGGAATTATTTGTAATTGTTATCATGCAAAGTGGAATGTTTTCTTTTCCTTTTTCATGAATGAATTTTTCAAGAGCATCAAGATCCATATTCCCCTTAAAATCCGCTCTTATCTCGGGATGTTTTCCTGTTTCGTTTAACAGATCAACAGCTTCTGCTCCGGTAAATTCAACATTAGCACGTGTAGTATCAAAATGTGTGTTGTTTGGAATAAATTTTCCTTCACCTCCAACAATTGAAAACAGTATTTTCTCGGCTGCTCTTCCCTGGTGTGTAGGAATCACAAATTGCATTCCGGTAATATTTTTTACGGCTGATTCGAACCTGTAAAAACTTTTTGATCCGGCATACGATTCATCCCCATCCATTATGCCAGCCCACTGTTTTGAACTCATAGCAGAAGTTCCGCTGTCTGTAAGCAGATCAATCAATACATCCTTTGCGTGAAGCAGAAACGGATTATAGCCTGCTTCTTCAAGAAGGGAAATTCTCTCATATCTCGTAGTAAATCTGATTGGTTCAACAGATTTTATTCTAAATGGTTCTATGATTGTTTTCATAAGATAATTTTATAATTCTAATAATATCTGAAACTTATCTGAATAAAAATTTATTGGCAAATTGAATAAAAAGTTTGACGAAAGAATCAGCTTTTAAAAATAACTATAAACGTGATTTTGTTAAGTTGACTTTCAGAACATGCAGGCATATATTTCATATTATTTTAAATATTTAGCGAGATGGCTATGGCTGAGAATAATGATTTTCTGAAGTTTGTGCCGATTTTTTCCGACCTTGAGGACGATACCCTTGATAAAATTGCAAAATTAGGAATCCGCAAAACCTTTAAGCGGGATTCTGTTCTTCTCTTTGAACATGAAACCGGTTCAGCTTTGTTTGTAATTATAACCGGAAAGGTTAAAATTTCCAGGGTTAGCGATGATGGCAAAGAGGTTATTCTTTCTATTCTGAGCGATTCTGATTTTTTTGGAGAGATGGCAATTCTTGATGGTCAATCCCGATCAGCAAATGTTACTGCAATGGAGGATACAGAAATTCTGATCATTCAGCGAAATGATTTTATTCAGCTTCTGCATGATCATCCTGAGGTTTCAATTTCGCTTTTACAGGAATTAACACAGCGTTTGCGTGCAGCAGATATGAAAATTAAGTCTCTCTCGCTTAAAGATGCTGAAGGAAAAGTTGCTACGGTTATTCTTCAGCTTGCAGATGATATTGGAAAGATAAGGCAGGGAACAGTTGAAATTGAGAAACTTCCTTTCCAGCATGATCTTGCAAACATGGCAGGTACATCACGTGAAACCATTTCAAGAACTCTTCATTCTTTTGCTAAAAAAGGATTGGTTGAGCTTGATGGAGCTAAATTAAGAATTCTGGATTACGAAAAATTTAAGGAATTATTTAGCTAATGAACGGGAAAGTAGATTTACATATTCACACTACACATTCTGATGGATTTTACTCTCCCGCAGAAATTGTTAAAAAAGCAAAAACTAAAGGTATTGATACAATAAGTATAACCGATCACGATAATCTTTCCGCAATTGATGAAGCAATAAGCATAGGCAGAGAACTTGGCGTTGAAGTTATTCCCGGAGTTGAGATCAGTTCCGATGTAAGAGATAAAGAAATTCACATACTAGCCTATTTTATAGAAACAGACAATAAAGAACTTGACCGTTACCTAAATTTCTTCAGAGAAGAAAGGATTAAACGCGCAATAAGAATTGTAAACCGTTTGAACAATCTTGGATTTTCTATAACGCTGAATGATGTTATGGATAAAGCCGGAAACTCTGCTGTTGGGCGACCGCACATTGCACAGGCTATGCTGGAAAAAGGTCTGGTAAATTCATATTACGAAGCATTTAATAAATACATTGGAAACGGCTGCCCTGCCTATGAAAAGAAGGTTCACCTTTCACCTCAAAGCGCATTTAAAATAATTAATGATGCAGGCGGATTATCTTTTATTGCACATCCGGGTTATATGCCTGAAGTTCTTCTTAAAGAATTAATTGAAGCAGGAGTTGATGGCATTGAAGTTATTCATCCTTCACATTCACCACAGCAGATAAAATTTTACCGCGGAATTGTTAATGAATATTTTCTGCTTGAATCCGGCGGTTCTGATTTTCACGGTGGTAAACGGGAAGATGAAGATAATCTCGGTAAATATTACACAAATATTTCAACTCTCGAAGCAATGAGAAAACGTCTCCTCAGAAATTCCGCATAATATTTATGAAGACAATCCAGGGAAGTTTAAACGCATCCTCATACAAATTTGCAATTGTAATAAGCCGTTTTAATGAATACGTTGTAAACAGGCTTCTTACAGGTGCAATAGAATGTTTGAAACATCACGGCTGTTCTGATGAAAATATTATAATTATTAAAGTTCCCGGTGCTTTTGAAATTCCCGTTACGGCAGAAAAACTTGCTGAACAAAAAAAATATGATGCAATAATTGGTCTTGGTGCAATAATAAGAGGCGGAACTCCGCATTTTGAATATGTTGCCGGAGGTGCTGCAAACGGAATTATGAGTGTTAGTCTTAAGTATAAAATTCCTGTTGTGTTTGGAGTTTTAACAACTGATAATTATGATCAGGCGCTTGAAAGATCAGAAGAAATAATTACTGAAGCAACTAATTCAATTGATGCATCAAAAGAGAAAGGCAGCGGAAATAAAGGCTGGGATGCCGCTTTAACTGCCATTGAGATGGCTGATCTGTTTACAAAAATATGAAATAAAATTTGTTCTTCTGCAATTCTAATCAATGAATATCTCATCTTACATTCAAAAAAAAGGCTTCCAGTATCTTTTAATATTTTTATTTGGAATTCTAATTTATCTCCCTTCTCTGAATGTAAAATTTGTTAATGATGAAATTGCTTTCATCTCACGCAACCAGGCAGAAAATTTTTCCGAACTCATCTCCCTGTTTGATAAAAAAGATTATGATGGAGAATATTACCGCCCGTTTCCCAATTTCATTTCCGGCATAACTACCCTGCTTTTTAATTACAATGTCGTTTCATACAGAATTTTTAACATTCTGCTTCATTCATTTGCGGCGGTTTTAGTTTTTCTTTTCTGCTGTGAATTACTGAAAAATCATCAATCAAAAAAAATTATATCACTTTTTGCAGCATTGTTCTTTATCGCTTTTCCAATACATGATTATGCGGTTATCTGGCATACTGATATGTTTGATAGAATAATGTTAATTTTTTTCTTAGCCGCGCTTAACAGTTTTTTAAAAAATGATTTTAAACCAACCTTCATTTCCCTTTTTATTTTCAGCCTTTCTCTGCTATCTAAAGAAATGGCTTTTAGTTTTCCGATTATAATTTTTTGTTTAACATTTTTTTTATACCAGGAAAAATTTAATTTCAAAAAAAGTTTGTTAAATGCACTGCCGTTTCTGGCAATCTCCGCAGCATTTATTTTGCTTAGAATTATTTTATTCAGCAATAATATCTTTACCGCTGCTGATGCACATTCCGGCGCCTCAATTTTTACTGTGATAAAAAATTATATTCTTTTTGGCGGATTATTAGGATTCCCGTTTTACCTCCGTGAAATTGAAGAATTTATTCTTCAGTATAAGCTTATTTTCTTTTTGTCCGGCGGATTAATTTTCATTTTAATTATCTACTACTTTATTAAAAACAGAAGAAAAGATTATGCATTAATTTTCTTTATTCTTTTCATAGTTATTACAATTGCACCGGCAAGCAGATTATTTATGAGATGGTATCTTTATCTTCCTTCTGTAGGATTTACTGCTGCATTGGCATACTTTCTTTTCACTCTGAATATCAAAAAATATTTAGCCGTGGGATTAGCTTCAGCAATCTTAATTATTTATTCTGTATCAATTATTAATAAAGAATTAAAATGGGTTGAATGTTCGAACAAAGCAGATATGCTGATGCAAAATCTTGTTGATGAATATAAAGATGAGATAATTAAAAACGGGGTTGAATTTCTTACCATTCCGGCAAAAATTAATGATGTACCGGTTTTTCATCTTGGTTTTAATTTTCATCTGAATTATTATCTTAACCAAAAAATTGATGATAAACTTACAATAGATTCACGCAGCTCATTAACTTCATTTGAGGATTCAATTAAGATAGAAAAAATTGATGAAGAATATTTTTTAGAACATTCAGGGGATAATTATTTTATACTTTTTGATAATCAAAAAAATATTAAATTTCATGAAAGAAATAAGCAGGATTTAAGAATCTATTCAATTAACATTTCAACTGAGGAGAAGAATAAGATACTTTTTACATTTTCAAAAGGCAGATTCATTTTATTATCAGCCCCGCCGGGCATTGAATAAGGATTAAAAGTGAAAATAATATCAAGTATCGTTCTTTCGTTCCTTCTCCTCGTTTCATCTTCCGCACAAATTTCAAACTGGAGAACTTACACAAATATGAGTTCTGTACGAAGTGCTGCAGTTTCTGAATCTGGAATTTGGGCTGCAACTTCAGGCGGCGCATTTTTTTATAACATGAATAATAAAATGTATTCTTCTTTTTCAAAATCGGAAGGATTGAGCGGCGCATCCTTAACTGCAGCAGCAGTAGATAAATATGGAAAAGTCTGGTTTGGAAGCGCGGACGGAATAATTAATGTTTATTTCCCTTCAACAAATTCTTTTAAAATTGTTCTTGATATTTTTAATTCAGATAGAACAGCAAAACAGATAAACCAGATTATTCCGGCGGGAGATTCCATTTTCATTGCTTCTGATTTTGGCATCTCAGTAATAGACGCAAATAATTTTCTGTTCTATGATACTTATTTCAGGTTTGGTGATCTCTCATCAAATATTAAAGTGAACAGCATTTTTATTTCTGATATTATTTATGCCTGCACGGACTTTGGAATAGCTGTTCAGAAAAGAGGTGCGGTAAATTTATCCGCTCCTGAATCATGGGATATTTATTCCACTGCATCAGGTTTACCATCTAATAAAATTTATAAAGTTCTGCAGTTTAACGGCCAGATTTTATCAGCAACAGATCGCGGCATTTATGTGTTTGATGGAAATTCCTGGAGTTCATTCTTAACTGAATTTAATAATACAAATGTTGTTGATCTCTCAATTAAAAATAATGAACTGTTGATAATGATTCCCGGCACTGTCTTTTCTTTTGATGGATCAAGTATTTCTGTTGTAATTGAAAACCCATCATTAAATAATTTGTTATACAGTAATCAATCAGGATTACTTGCTTACGGAAACAGTGGAATTATCAGAATTAATGAGGACTTATCAACTGAAATTATTCAGCCAAATGGACCACAGGCTAATCAATTTCCCTCATTAAGTGTAGATAAGAAAGGAGTTTTATGGTCTGCCAGCGGAAGAGATATATCTGGCGTTGGTTTTTACAAATTAGAAGAAGGAACATGGACAAATTATAACACTGCAAACAACCCGGAGCTTCCTTCAAATTTTTATCACTCAGTTTATACAGCCCCCGATAACACAAAATATTTTGGAAATTGGGGCAGCGGGTTTGCGAGAGTTAAAGATGATGGCAGCATTGATATTTTCACCACCGCAAATACAGACATGCTGGGAATTCCCAATGATCCTCAATTTTTAGTAGTCAGCAACTTTGCAGCTGATTCAAGAAATAATTTATGGATACTTAATTTCGGCGCTGCAGATAGAAATACTTTATGCATGTTAACTCCGGACAGCAGCTGGTATTTCTTTACAATTCCCGCTGCAAATAATTTTACTCTTGATCAGCATTCCTTTCTCGCAATTGATCAATACGATACCAAATGGTTTTCAACAGTTGATTCAAGAAGAATGGGATTGTATTACTTTAATGAGAATAAAACATTCACCAATACTTCTGATGATAAATCCGGTTATATAAATAGTGCTTCCGGTTTAAATGAAAACACAGTAACAGCAATAGAAGTTGACAGGCGAGGCGATATTTGGGTTGGTACTTCACTCGGTGTTAATGTTATTAGTAATATTGGTACAATTGTTTCACAGCCATCTCCGCAATTAAGAATCTCTTCTGTGTTTACATTACGGCAGCAGACAATTAATTGCATAGCTGTTGATCCATTAAATCAAAAATGGGTTGGCACAAACCAGGGCTTATTACTGGTAAATTCTGACGGCTCATCATTGATTGCTTCTTTCGATTCAAAGAATAGTCCTCTTTTATCAGATGTAATCAGAAGCATTGCAATAGATGAACAGACAGGAAGAATTTATGTTGGAACAGATGCAGGATTAACTTCATTTGATACTCCATCAATAAAACCTGAGGAGACTTTCGGGGAATTATTTTTATATCCCAGTCCGTTCATATTAAAAAACTCTGGCAATCTTTTAACAATTGATGGATTAATAAGAGATACTGATATAAAAATTTTATCAGCAAGCGGAAAATTAGTTAATGAATTTTCTTCACCAGGAGGTAGAACTGCATTCTGGAATGGTACTGATTTAAACGGCGGTATTGTTAACAGCGGAGTTTATTTTGTTGTTGCATATGATAAAGAAGGAAATAATGTTTCGACAGGAAAGATCGCTGTGCTGAGGGAATAATCTTATCCTTCCCGAAAATAATATTAGCTGAGATTAAAAAAATTGTTTAAAAGAATCAGAAGAGGCGAAAGAACAGTTTGTTAAAGAATGATTGACCTTTCATCAATATCACTTCAGTTTGGCGGTAAATATTTATTTGATAACGTAAGTTTCAGAATTAATTCAGGTGATAAAATATCACTTGTGGGTGCAAACGGAACCGGCAAATCATCCCTGTTAAAAATTATAACGGGAGAACTTCAGCCCGAATCCGGGAAAGTTTTAAAACAAAAAAGAATTTCAATCGGATATCTTCCGCAGGAAAATGTAACTCATCATGGAAAAACTCTGCTTGATGAAGCTAAATCCGCGTTAACGGATATCATCAGCATGCAGAAAAAAGAACACGAAATTACTAACAGATTGAATGATGATTCATTAACAGAAGATGAACGATCTGATCTTGTAAATCAACTTGGGGAAGTTCATCACAGGCTTGAGGAACTTGATTCATACAGTGCTGAATCTAAAATTGAAAAAATACTTTTGGGTTTAGGGTTTACTGAAGAAGATTTCAACAGGATGACGAACGAATTTTCCGGCGGCTGGCAGATGCGAATTGCACTTGCAAAAATTCTCATCTCACAAAATGATCTTCTGCTGATGGATGAACCAACAAATCACCTTGATATTGATTCACTTGAATGGCTTATCTCTTTCTTAAAAAATTATAAAGGTGCTTTGCTTATTGTTTCCCATGATAAACATTTTGTTAATGAAGTTACAACAAAAACACTTGAAATTTATCTTCAGAAATTTACCACCTTTAATGGAAATTACGATGCTTATCTGAAATACAAAGCTGAACGTGATTTACAAGCTGAACATCAGTTTGAACTTCAGCAGAAAAAAATAAAAGAAACAGAACGATTTATTGAGAGGTTCAGGTATAAAGCATCAAAAGCCAAGCAGGTGCAAAGCAGAATAAAACAGCTTGAAAAAATTAATTTGATTGAACTTCCTTCAAACAAGGAAGATATTTACCTGAAATTTCCCGAACCGCCACCGAGCGGGAAAATTAATGTTCAGCTTAAATCTGTTTCAAAATCTTATGGTTCAAAACAGATATTTAAAAATTTTGATTTCCAGGTTGACCGCGGAGATAAAATAGCATTTGTTGGACCGAATGGCGCGGGTAAAACAACACTTGCAAAAATTATTGCGGGCAAAACAAATATAGATTCAGGCGATAGAATTATAGGGCATAACACAATCATTTCGTATTACGCACAGGATGTTGCTGACGATTTAAATCCTGATCTTGATATAATTGAAACCGTGGAGGGAATAGCTCCGGATAAAACTATCGGTCAGCTTCGTTCGCTGTTAGGCTCATTTCTTTTTCATGGTGATGATGTTTTTAAGAAAGCGGGAGTTCTATCAGGCGGTGAAAAAAGCCGTGTTGCCCTCGCAAAAATTCTTCTTACAAGATCTAATTTAATAATTCTTGATGAACCAACTAATCATCTTGATATTTCATCAAAAGAAGTTCTGCAAAAAGCATTGATTGATTTCTCCGGCTCCCTCATTCTTGTTTCACATGATGTTGACTTTCTCATTCCCATAGTGAATAAAGTTGTGGAAATACGAAATGGCAGCGCAAGGATTTATCCGGGTGGAATGAATTACTATCTGAATAAAAGAAATGAGGAGTTGCTCCTGCAGGTTGAAGTAAAAGCCAAAACTGCTGAAGAACAAATTTCTAAAAAGGAACAGAAAAGAATTGAGGCAGAATTGCGGCAGAAAAAATATGCTGCAACAAAAAATTATATTGAAAAAATAAATTCACTTGAGCTTAAAATTACAGAGCTTGAAAAAAAAGAAAAAGAACTTGAGGATTTTCTCGCAGATTCAGCCAACTACAGTAATGCAAATATTATAAAACAGAAGAACGTTGAGTTCAATAATATTAAAGATGAACTCCGGATACATCTTTCAGAATGGGAAAAATTATCAGAAGAATTATCCAGGATTGAAAAGCAGTTTGAGTTAAAATAGCAGCTTACACCTTTATATTCAGAAATTCTTCAGCGAGAGCAATTCCGCCATACAAAGCCGCATCATCCCCGAGTTTTGTTGCGACAATCTTTACCCCTTTAGAAGCATCTTTTAGTACATGTTCATCAAATGCATTTTTAATTTTTGGCATCATGAACTTTTCAAGTGCTTCAATCACTCCGCCGCCAAGTACTATCTTATCAAAATTTAAAAGATTTGTAATGCTCGCGAGTACAATTCCAATTGTTTCAGCGGCTTCAGAAATTCTTTTAACAACAACTTCATCGCCGGCTTTAACAGCAATACGCAATGTCTTGCTTTTTATTTTATCACCATCAATTATATGCTTTGTAATTAAAGATTTCTTTCCTGATTTAATATCATTCAGAATATTACGTGTTATTGCGGTTCTGCTTGCAACTGCTTCAAAACATCCTCTGTTTCCACAGCCGCAAAGCGGACCATTTTTTTCAACAACAAAATGTCCAATCTCTCCGGCTACATAACTTATTCCTCTGTAAATCTTTTCTTCAAAAAACAACGCACCGCCGATGCCTGTACCGATGAACATTACAAACATGTCTTTGGACTCTTTGCCCAGTCCGAATTTTTTAATTCCTAATGCACCTAGGTTTACATCATTCTCTATTAAAACAGGGTAAGGCACAAGCTCCTGAAGTTTTTCTTTTATATTAAAATTTTTAAGATTGAGATTTGGTGCAAGTCCGATAATTCCTGTGTAAGGATTTACCGAACCAGGGACACCAAGACAAACAGCTTTTACATTTTCAGCGTTTAATTTCGATTTTTTAATTACATCTTTTACAATACCAGCTAAAGCTTTAATATATTCATCATGTGAGGAGTTTGAGTTGGTAGGATTTTTTACCCGCGCAACTATTCCGTTAGAGTTAATTGCGGCAGCAAGAATTTTTGTTCCCCCCATATCAATGCTGATTATACAATCTTCTTTCAGATAACCTCCATAAAATTAATTTCAACTTATAAAGTTCTTTACCTTTTTTCCAGATAGAGAAGTATAAGATTTTTTAATACACTATCTTAGTTCAATCAATTGTATAATAATTGAGCAATCAATAATTTTCTTTAATGAAAAATATAAAACCGCTTAAAAAGTTCGGACAGAATTATCTCACAGACCAAAATATACTGGAAAAAATCGTAAAGGAAATAAATCCCCTGCCTGACGATTCAATTGTTGAAATCGGACCTGGCACAGGTGCACTTACTTCAAAACTTCATGCGCTTGTTCCCGGCTTTACGGCTGTTGAAATTGATACACGGGTAATTGAAAATCTATCAGCAAATTTTCCTGATCTAAAAATCATGAAGAATGATTTTTTAAAGGTTGATTTGAATACGATTTACGGCGGACAAAATAAACTTCGTATAGTTGGGAATATTCCTTACAATTTAACTTCACCGATTTTATTTAAGATAATTGAGAATTATAAAATTATAAAAGATGCTGTTCTGATGGTTCAACTTGAAGTTGCACAAAGAATGAACGCTGAAAGAGGAACGAAGGATTATGGCATTCTTGCAGTTGTGCTAAAATATTTTGCTGATGTTAAACTTGCGTTTAAAGTTTCACCAAATGTTTTTTATCCAAAACCAAAAGTGTATTCAGCAGTTGTTCATATTTTTATTAAAGATATGCCGGGCGAAGTGGAACCTTATTTTATCCCTGTAGTAAAGGCTGCGTTTGGCAACAGAAGAAAAACTCTAAAAAATTCACTGAGTAATAGTATATTTGGGAACTTAAATTTTTCAGAAGCCGGAATTGATTTGACCCGAAGGGCAGAACAGCTTGAACTTGATGATTTTATAAGGCTGGCTGAATTTGTCCGCACAAAATTAAATCCCTTTTAACCTGCACAAATAAAAAACCGGATGCACAGAATAAAATCTTTTCTACATAATTTAAAAGCATACGATCTGGTAGTTGTTGTTTTTTTTCTTTTCCTAAGTCTGCTGAATATAGTTTATCATGAGCGTGTTGAACAATGGCAAAGTTTTATTCTTATCAACTCCGGAATTATCTTATTTGCCTTTCTGCTTGCGTATCTTGAGGAGAAGTATAACAACAGATTTGTACGAATAATTCACTACTGGTACATAGCTCCTCTTATTCTTATTACTTTTAAAGAACTATATTTTATGATCAAGCCCATCCGCGGTGAAGACTTTGATCATTTTTTTATTGCAGCAGACCGCTGGATGTTTGGAACTGATCCTACTCATTTTCTACATCAGTTTTCTTTTCCGCTGCTTACAGAAATTCTGCAGATTGTTTACGGCATGTTTTATTTTCTGCCAATCATTCTCGCACTTGCTCTTCTGAGGAAGAAAAGATTTATTGCAACAGATTATGCTGTATTTTCAGTTATATATGGCTTCTACCTATCCTATCTAGGTTATTTTGCTCTTCCGGGAATTGGCCCGCGTTTTACAATACATAATTTTGATACAATAAATATTGAACTGCCGGGACTTTGGCTTACAAATTTTCTAAGGGAAATGATAAACATCGGAGAATCAATTCCTGCAGGAACTCCGAATCCTGCGGAAGTAGTTCAACGGGATATTTTTCCAAGCGGGCACACAATGATAACATTGATTGTGATGTATCTTTCAGTAAAATTAAAGAGTCGTTCAAAGTATTTTTTGCTGCCTGTTGGCGCACTGCTAATCTTTTCAACCGTTTACCTTTGGTATCATTATGTAATTGATCTGATTGGCGGTTTGTTGATGATGATGTTTTCTGTATGGTCTGGCAAGATAGTTTTTAACTGGTGGCAAAAAAGAATAGGCAAAGAAGAATTTGAATATCACAAAGCATAATAATGAGTGAAAAAAAAGTACAGGTAAAAAGAATCTTTGATTCAATAGCAGGAAGTTACGATCTGCTTAATCATCTCTTAAGTTTTGGTGTTGATAAATACTGGCGTAAAAAAGCACTTAAGCTTTCCGGAATAAATTCTGATTCAATTCTGCTTGATGTTGCCTGCGGCACCGGTGATGTTGCAATTGAAGCCAGAAAGCTCGGTGCAGTAAATATTTTTGGTGCAGATTTTTCTTTTAACATGCTTAAGCTATTCAGCAAAAAAAGTAACTGGATAACGGGCAGGACTGTTCAGCTTGTTGCAGAGAAGATGCCTATAAAGAATAATTCGGTTACACATATTACTGTGGCATTCGGCGTAAGAAATTTTTATGATATTCAGGAAGGCTTTAATTCTTTTTTCAGAGTTTTAAAAGAAAAAGGCAAAGCAGTTATAATTGAATTCAGAATGCCTTCAAATCCCGTTTTTAAAAGTTTATATCGTTTTTATTTTAAAAGAATTCTTCCGGTTATTGGCGGAATAATTTCCGGAGACAAAGAAGCTTATAAATATCTTCCCAACTCAGTAGAAGAGTTTGATGAGAAAGTTGATATACCGGCTCTTTTAAAAAATTCCGGTTTTAAAAAGATTGATAAGTATAATTTAACTTTTGGAATTGTTCAGGTAATTATTGCTGAAAAATAAACGGCTGATTAATTCTTTAAAAGAAAAATCAGCCGCCTTAAATTTTAATTAAGATTGTACTCTATTAGACTTTGTGTTGTTACAGTATTTGTATCAGCAAGATCAATATTTCCACTGAACAAATTTAAAATCGTACCATTCCCCTGCCATTTAACAATTCCAACATCATCAGCTATCCAGCAGAAAGCATCATAACTTCTTGGAATAACAACAAAAGGATTTGCCGGATCATCAGGAATATTTAAAGTTAAAGTGAATTTAATTTTTGCAGCGCTAACTGTCTGCTGCCCGCTGCTCAGGTTAAGCTGAACCTGTTCATCTCCCTGGTATGCACCTGTAATTTCAATAACTTTTAATGATAGAAGTGAACCGATTGAAGCGTTCATAACAAACACAGGCCAGCTTGAAACACTGCTGAACGGAAATGTGAACGCACGCAGCACAGAATCAATGCCAATTGTAACAGGTAAATCTGCAGGAATGAATTCAGATAAGCCTGTAGTATCAATAAAATAAAATACTCCTGTTTCTGATTTCCAGAATAAAGATGCAGAAACTCCGGAAATGCCGGCAATAGTAATACTATCTATTTGAATTTGATATGTAGTATTTCCAACAACCTGGGTTCCCGTGTAAGTTGTTGATCTCGTTCCGGTTGTTTTGGTACCATTTGAATCTTCACGTTCGATTGCGTACTTATAATAATTTCCATCAGCATTTGGGAAGTAACCGCCTTGTGCAGGTGGAGGTGGATTCTCACCGCTGGTTGGGCTTTCCTCCTTACATGCATTAAATAAAAACGCAGCAGAAATTATTAAGGTGAAGATTGCTAATTTGTATTTCATAGTTCCATCCGTTTTGTTAATAAATATTTCAATTTTTTAAATGCTTCAGCTCTGTGGCTGATTTTATTTTTCTCTTCAAGATCGATTTCTGCAAGTGTTAACGATTGATTATGCGGAATGAATAATGGATCATAACCAAAGCCATTTTCACCACGCGGCTCTTTTATGATTTTGCCTTTCAGTTCACCCTTTGTAACAATGAATTCATTTCCATCAAAGTATGCGGCAGTACAAACAAACTGCGCGTGATGCGGCTCCGGTTGTTTTTCAAGTTCAAAAAGAAGTTTTATGTTATTATCAAAATCAGATGCATATTTCCCTGCATATCTTGCCGAATAAACGCCGGGCTTTCCGCTTAATTGCTCAACTTCCAAACCAGAATCATCACCTATTGAAGGTAAGCCCGAAAATTTAAATGCAGCTTCAGCCTTAATGCTTGCATTCTCTTCAAAGGTTGAACCGATTTCTTCAATCTCAGCAAAACCATCAATGTCATTTAATGAAATGATCTCGAATTGATCACCCAATATTTTTTTTACCTCTTTAATTTTTCCTTTATTCCTTGAAGCGAAAACTATTTTCATACTTTATACTTTATTTACAAATTAGTGAACACATTTTTCCGCAGAATACATTGAAGTATAAAAATTTTATTCTTATTCAGAAAAGAAATTTCAGGTCCTGCGGATTGCTCAGATAAAATTATTTTTCCTGCAATCGTTCATCATTTCCGATTGCAGAAGATTCATTCAAAAGATCTTCCATCACCTCAAAAGCATACCTAAGATGCGGAATTACAATTGAGCCGCCAACTATCAGCGCAATGTTAAAAGTTTCAAGAAGTTCATCCTTGCTTGCACCTTCCTGAATTGAGCGATCGATATGATAGAAGATGCAGTCATTGCAGCGCAGCACCATTGAAGCTGCTAATCCCATCAGTTCCTTTGTTTTTACCGGAAGTGCTCCATCAATGTAAGCTTTGTTATCCAGCGCAAAAAATTTATTAAAATCCCTGAATCCAGAATTTAAAATTTTATCGTTCATTTCAGCCCGGTATTTCCGGGTTTGTGTAACAGTCTTTTTCATTTTGCATCCGGTTTTAATTACAAATTTAGTAAAACATAATTGATGTGAAAAATGATATAATTAATATTGTGAAATGAAATAACGGAAAGCAGATTTAAAATGAAAAATCTGTGCTTCTTTGTGTGAATAATGAAGCACAGAGTAAAAAATTAATTTGAAGCTAAAACTTTTAGTGTGTCATTAATTCTTTTTTTCTGAGTATCATCCTGTACCATTTTAAGTGCTTTGTTGTAATACTCAATAGCAAGATCAGTTTCACCTTTGTTCATGTAACCTTCAGCAAGGCTGTCATACGCATTCCATGATTCAGGATATTTTTCAACATTCATTTTAAATACAGATATTGCTTTATCAATTTGATTATTCTGAAGAAGCATATATCCGTAATTATTAATCTCCGCTTCATTAGCAAGAGTTAAAGCTTCATTCATTAATGCTTCGGCTTCATTATGATTTCCATTCAGCTCTGCCAATCTGCTTTTTGTAGCAAGATTAGAAAAATTTCTGTTAAGCCGGATTGATTTATCAACCCATTCTGAAGCTTTATCAAGATGAGTTTTATTATTCACACAGTAAGCTGCTGCCTGATTGTGCGGCTGCCAGAAAAACTGATTCAATCCACGCAGACTTTCTTCAAATTTCTTTACAACAATTGTGTGTACATCAACCTCAATTTCAATCGGAACTTTCAATTTTTCCCAGTGCATAACAAGCGTTGTTCTCATCGGTTCAGAAGTTTCAAACATATAGTTCAGATATTCAATTTCCTCAGAAGAAACAGGTATAGCTTTAAATCTTAAAAAATCATCTTCTTCACGATACCCAAAACTTCCCCAGCCTTTGGAAAATTTGTTTAAAATGATTGTCCATTCTTTTTCAGTTGGAATCATGTGCAAACCGTAAGAACCGGCTGGAACAGTTTTGCCTGCAATCTTAACATCATCTGAAAAAGTGATTGTTGTATTTTCATTTGCGCCGGCACGCCATACGGTATTATAAGGAACAAGCTTTCCCCAAACTTCTCTTCCTTTTATTGCAGGACGATGATATGAAACGGTAATATCAGTAAGCCCTATTCTTTGCATTACTTTAGCTTCCTGGCTCAAATCAGGAAGACTTAACGGCTGTTGGGCGTTAATTGAGTTAGCAAGAAAAAACAGCAAAATAAGTGAAACAAGAAATGTGAATTTTGTTTTCATAATTACTCCTGTTTAAAAGGTTTATTAAAATCTAATAAATAGGAGTGAGTAACGAAACTCAGTTTTTCGCTGGAAGTATTTTTCCGGAAAGCAAAAAAGAAATTACATTTTAGTTTAATTATTCTTCTGTAATTTCCTTTATCCAATTGCTCATTAATTCCAGCATCTTTGGTGATGTTGTCTCAGTAATCTGCGCGTATTCTGTTGGCAAACCTGTTTCTGCTTCCTGAAATAAATGATTGAGCCCGGGAAGCACAACTACTTTAAATTCGCTGTTACTTTTTTCAAGAGCTTTTTTCATTTCAGGTTCATTCTGGGATGGTGGAACCTGCAAATCCTTCTCACCAAAAATTGCAAGTACGGGAACATCAAGATTTTCCAATGCGGGGCGTGGATCATACTTTACAAAATACCTGAACCACGGACTAAGAATAAGTTTTTTCATCTGTTCAAAGGATGCCCGGGAATGTTCTGGTTTGTTTTTTTCTTCTTCTGATAATCCCGAAACCTCTGCTTCATAAAGGGAGTTTAGTTTCATATCAATTTCAACACTGTCTTTGCTATCAATAATTACCTGATATATCTTACTATTCATTTCATAACTTTTTTCAAGCTGTTCTTTTGTTGCTCCCATCTTTTCAGAAATTAAGTGTGATTGAAGAAGCAGTATATCCCTTCCGGGAACTGCCGGGCCAGCAGCAAGAATTATAAACGCAACATCATCTGAATTGTTAGCAGCAGCAGGAGCAACTATTCCGCCTTCGCTATGCCCGATCAATCCAATTTTATTTTTATTAACTTCATTACGAGATTTAAGATATTTTACCGCGGATAAAACATCCGATTCAAAATCCTTTGTTGTGGCAGAACCAAAATCACCTGTTGATTCACCAGCGCCGCGGTCATCAAATCTTAAAACTGCAATGCCTTTTCTTGTTAAATGATCAGCCCAGATGAGAAATGGTTTGTGGCCAAGCAATTCTTCATCTCTGTTCTGCATTCCTGAGCCACTTATTAATATCACCGCGGGAAAATTATTTCCCTCTTTCGGATATGTAAAAGTTCCTGCCAGGGAAATACCGGCTTCCGAATTTTCAAACTTTACCTGTTCTTCATTATAAGGATAAGGTTTAACAGGTTCCTGTGTGCGTACAGGCTTCTCAATCGTTTCGTTTTGTTCCAGTTCCAATGGAAATACAGTACCTGCCTGTTTCCACTCTCCAATTAATTTTGTTTCATCATCATTAAACTTTGCAGTGAACACTCCATTTATTAATGGGAAAGAAGCGTACACACTATCTTTTCCATAAACCACTTTTTCTCCAATGAAACCGCCTACACCTTGATCAGGACTATCAAGATAAACGCCGATGGTGTCATTCTGATCTTTAAAGAATCTGAATACTAATCTTAATTCTGCCGCACCTGTTTTTAATTTTCCCTGCCAGATTGCAAAAAAGTTTTCTTTGGTTTCACCATCAGTTTTTTCTGAAAGAACTAAAGGCAAAGACATGCCGCCTTGTTTCCATGTGCCGGTAATAGTTTTAAATTGTTCATCAACTGTTCCGTAGAACGAACCCATTATAGAAGGAAAATTGATTGATATATTTTTCCCATCAAATGTTGTGCTGTCTCCGGGAATTCCTTTTACATTTTGATCAGGGCTGTCCATTGCAGATGATAATTTTCCCTCATCTATTTTGGTTATATGAAGTACCAGTCTTAACTCTGCGGCACCTGTATTAAGTTTCCCTTCCCAGGATTTAACAATAGAATCCTCATTCTGTGCATTAATCTGAATGAAAGCAAAAAATAAGATTGTAATAATCAGGTAAAATTGTTTCATCTGAAATCCCTTAAATTTTTAGTTTTTTTCCTTCAACATAAAGAAAGCATAGATACTGAGAGCAAATGCTACAATTGCCTGAATGTATAATGGTGTTGAAACCAAACTACCGCTCATTGCTCCGGCTTGCAGTAAAATGTATTTAACTGAATAATAAAAAATCTTACTTGCAGCAATACTAACAAGCATTGTAATAAAAACATTTTTTATTCTTTTGGAGATAAGAATGAACAGAAAAACATTAAACAGAAGTTCTGATGTAATTAATAACGATTTAATTACCGATGGGTGTGATGCAATTAAAAAAGAAAACAGAGGCAGCGTCAGCGCAATTAAATAAGAATTGGTTTTTCCAAAATGAATTAGTGAAAGAATAATCACAAGCCGCATCGGCTCAACTAAGTAAACCGGAAAACTAAGCATGTGAGATAGTGCAGGAACGAAATACACGAAGGCGATAGCTAGTATATCAAAGATTACCGCTTTAACTTTTTCTGTTCCGGTTTTAACTGATAAAGTATTTTCCACTTTGCATCAATAAATTATTTTTCACCTGTGAATATAATCTAATTTAATTTTTGATGCAGATTTTTTAACCAATCAGTTGTGATCAGTTCAGAAATTCTTTTAAAAATCTTATAACACAGATTATTTCTCAGTTAAAATATATCCTGCAATTTCATAAGTAATTCTTTCCCATTCATTAATAGGCGATTCCCAATTCCTGTCATTCGCTCTCCGCAGATAAATCATCTGAGAAATATGATAAAGATAGTGCTGCGCTGCATGTAAAATTAATTCAGCATGGGATGATTGAATTTCCTGAGTTATAAAATCCTCAAACTGCTGATGCTGAATTTTTAATAATGATAAAATTTCTTCAGCATTTTGATCTTCAGGATCATCAACAATTTTTTGCAAAGATAGTTTTGATAAGAAGGAATTATCAACCCTGATAAGATGCCTGCACATTTCCTTTATTGAACGTGATTCAGGTGCAGGTTTCCAGGCAAATTGTTCTTCAGTGATTCCTTCAATTGTTTTGAAAAGAAGTACAGAACAGGAATGATAAATTTCAAATACTTGTGGATTTTGACTGCTCATAAATTTTATCCGTTGATTTTTTATTCTGTTTGCCCAAGTAGTTTTAAAATAAATGTATACTCAAGTGCTGCTTCTTTATATCGTTGAAATCTTCCTGATGCACCGCTGTGGCCTGTTTCCATATTTGTATGAAGCAGCAGCAGGTTATTATCAGTTTTTAAATCGCGCAGTTTTGCAACCCACTTTGCCGGCTCCCAATATTGAACCTGTGAATCATGAAAACCTGTAGTAACTAAAATATTTGGATATGCTTTTACTTCAACATTATCATAAGGTGAATAGGAAAGAATATACTCATAATATTCTTTTATGTTTGGATTTCCCCACTCCTCATATTCTCCGGTAGTTAGCGGGATAGTTTCATCAAGCATAGTTGTAAGTACATCAACAAATGGAACCGCAGCGATAACTCCTCTAAATAAATCCGGGCGCATATTTATTACAGCACCCATCAGCAATCCTCCGGCACTTCCGCCGATTGCAAAAATTTTATCGCTTGAAGTGAATCCTGATTTTATCAAATGTTCAGCACACGATATAAAATCAGTAAAGGTATTTTTCTTTTTGAAAAGTTTTCCATCTTCGTACCATTGTCTGCCAAGTTCCTGCCCGCCGCGGATATGAGCAATTGCAAAAACAAACCCACGTTCAAGCAGGCTTAGCCGCATCGAACTGAAGTTTGGATCAGTGCTTAAAGAATAAGCTCCGTAACCATAAAGCAAAAGAGGATTTTTTCCATCACGCTTTATTCCCTTCTTATAAATAAGAGAAATCGGAACTTTCACGCCATCTTCCGCTTCAGCATATAATCTTTCGGAGAAGAAATCTTCAGGATTATAACCACCTAAAACTTCCTGTCTTTTTAATAAAATCTTTTCACGTGTGCGCATATTATAATCATAAACAGAAGCTGGCGTAGTTAAAGATGAATAATTGTACCGCAGAAATTCAGAATCAAATTGAGGATTAATTGAAATTGCTGCTGTATAAGTCTGTTCACCAAAATCAAGATAATTTTCTGTGTTATCTTCCCATCTAATTATACGTAAATGAATCAATCCATCTTTTCTTTCCTGAATAACAAGATAATCTCTGAAAATTTCAATCTCTTCAATAAGCACATCTTCTCTGTGTGGAATAATCTCTATCCAGTTTTCAAACGTGGTTTTTTCAACCGGAGTTTTCATCAGCCTGAAATTAACAGCAGGTTTACCTTCTTTCCCTAAATTTGTTCTGATATAAAAACTATCTTCATAATGATCAACATAATACTCAAACTGTTTGGTTCTCGGCTGCATAATTTGAAATGTTCCATCAGGATCATCAGCATTTAAAAATCTGTATTCATTTGAAGTTGAACTGTAAGAGCCGATTAAGATATATTTATCGGATTTTGTTCTGAACACTGCGGTGTAAAATGCTGCGTTATCTTCACGGAAAATCTCCGGGTCTTTAATGTAATCTGTTCCGAGTTTATGTTTTTTAATTTGGTATGGACGCAAAGTATTGTCTTTAACAGAATAAAAAACTGTTCTGCTGTCATTAGCCCACACTGCTGATCCTGAAGTGCCTGAGATTTTTTCAGGAAGAATTTCTCCTGTCTTTAAATTTTTAAAGAAGATATCATAAATTCTTCTGCTTAATGTATCAATTCCAAATGCAAGCAGAGTATTATCCGGACTTACTGATAATCCGGTTACATGATAGTAAGAAAAACCTTCAGCCATTTCATTTACATTTAAAAGAATTTCTTCATCGGCTTCCATTGTTTCTATTCTTCTGCAGTAAATGGGATATTCCTTTCCTTCTTCATAACGCACATAATAAAAGTAGCCGTTATCTTTGTAAGGAACAGTTGAATCATCCTGCTTAATTCTGCTTACCATCTCGTCATATAATTTCTCCTGAAGTATTTCAGTATCCTTCATTATTTCAGAAGTGTATGCATTTTCTGCTTCAAGATATTTCAGCACATCCGGATTATTTCTTTCATTCAGCCAGTAATAATAATCAAGGCGCTTATGTCCGTGCTTAATTAATTCTTTTGGAATTTTTTTTGGTTTTGGTGGATTCATTTTTTTAAGTTAATTGATAATGGCGGCTTCAAAACTATGAAGAATCTTAATAGAAAAAAATTAACTGTGGTTGTTTCTGCGTTAATTTATAAAATCTCAAAAAAGAGGCTTTTCCGGTTGAAAGCCTCTGTTCATTTATTCATCTTGATAAAAATTATTTATTAAGAATTTCTTCTATCTGATCCATAATTTTATTCATCTTGTTCATCGTTAATTCAAATGCTTCTGAAGAAAGCGGGTCAATCCCGGCTTTCTTAATCAAATCAACCGGATACATCGAACTTCCGCCTTTAAGTATATTGTAATAATCTTCAACGGCAGGTTTACCTTCATTGATTACTTTTTCAGCAAGTGCGGTTGCATAAATCAAAGAAGTGGAGTATTGATAAACATAATAAGTGTAATTAATAAAGTGTGGAACATACGCCCATTCGTGAGCCACATAAGGATCAACGATTGTTACGCCTTTTTCATGTCCGTAATATTTTTTTACCAGATCGTAATAAAGTGAACTCATCACTTCACCGGTTACTGGTTCATTGTTCTCAATCAGTTCATGAATCTTTAATTCAAATTCTGCAAACATTGTCTGGCGGAAAATTGTAGTCCGCAGCAGTTCCAGAAAACTGCCGAGTATGTATAATTTTTCTTTTTCGGATTTTGCATTTTTCACCATGTAATCATTCAGGAGATTTTCATTAAATGTAGAAGCGATTTCTGCAACAAAGGTTGAATAATCAGATGTAACAAACGGCTGGCTTTTATTTGAGAAATAGCTGTGCATTGTATGACCCAATTCATGTGCAAGTGTTGATACTGATTCAAAATCATCTGTCCAGTTCATCAAAATAAACGGATGTACATCATAAGCACTGCCTGTTGAATATGCACCGCTTCTTTTTCCAACATTCGGCATGTAATCAATCCACCTGTTTTCAAATGCGTTTTTTAAAGTTGAGATGTATTCACCCTGAAGCGGCTGAAGTGCATCAAGAATTACTTTCTGCCCTTCTTCAACAGTAAATTTCATTTCTACTTCATCAACAATTGGTGTGTACAAATCATAGTAATGAAGTGTATCAAGTCCGAGCATTTTCTTTTTTAAATTTAAAAATCTGTAAAGAGTAGGAAGATTATCATTAATCTGTTCAATCAAATTATGATAAACACTCACCGGTACATTCGGTCCATCAACAGACGCTTCAAGTGAAGTTTTATAATTGCGGTTCTTTGCATAAATAAAATCAAGTTTAACTTTACCGGCAAGATTTGCTCCTATTGTGTTTTTAAAATTCCCATAATTATTAAAAAAAGCTTCAAATATTTTAATGCGGTCTTCCCTGTTTTTTGTTGAACGGTATTTAGAAAAAACTGCGGGAGATAAAGTTAATTCTTCACCGGTTGAGATTAGTACTTTTGCATATGGCATTTCTGAATTATAAAAGATGTTGTATACATCAGCTGGAGTGCCGGCAGCCAAGCCAAATGATGCAAGTATCTGCTCACCTGATTCAGCTAACGTGTGTTCGCGCATCCGCTGAATATCATCAATATACATTTTGTAGATTGACAATTCTTTTTCTTCATCGAAAAATTTTTTTATCATTTCCGGTTCTATCCGGAGAATTTCAGGTCTTATGAATGCTGTTTTTTCAGAAAATTCTGTGCCGATATTATTTGCAATCTGGGCAAGCTCCTGGTTTTCTGAAATGCCAAGATTCTCATCACTTAATCTGTTGGCATAAGTTACGTGCTTATAAAATTCTTTAAGCGTTTCAAAATAAAGATCAAGCGCGGTTTTAAGTGATGCGGCGCTTTCACCTAATTTGCCTTTAAAATCCGCAATTTTGTTTATGCTGCTTTGAATATCTTTCCCGGATTTCTGCCAATCTTCAATAGTGGAATAAATATCTGATAAATTCCATTTATATTTTTCAGGGACTTCACTTCGCTCTTTTACCTGTGAGAGTAAAATTACCGGAGTAAAGAATATCATACTTAATACCATCACTTTGAAAAAATTGTTTTGCATAAAATATTCCTCAAAAAAACTTTAATAATCCTTATGGTTAAAATGAAAATAAATTTTATTCATAGATAATTTCAAAACCATACTTCTTACAGATCAAGTATCTTTCTTAAATCTTCACTGTTTACTTTTAAAAGTCCGGGATCAATCAATCGCGGCAGAAGTAATTTCCAGTTATTGTTTGCATTAAATACCTCCTGAAAAATTTTTAAAGATTCATCAACCTGGTTATTATTAGCAAGAGTAACTGCGTGCCAGAATTTCATTTCTTCATTATCCGGAAACATTTCTTCGGCGGCTGAATATTCCTGCATTGCAAGTTCCATATCACCTTTTTCCACGGCAAGATCACCAGCGTTCATGTGTTCATAAGCGCGGTGAACTTTTAAAATTCTTTTAATCTCTTCAATCGGTTCTTCATTGTCCTCAACTCTCAGATCAATTATTCTATCCTCCCAAATCTTACCGGTTGATTCACCTTTTACAATCAATATTGCAGCGGATTGTTTACCACGTATATCACCGCCAGCTTGCTGAGCGGCTTCTAATGCAGCTAACATTCTTTCAGCAAGTTTTCCTTTTATGTTTTTAAATGCCTCAGCCATTGCAGGCCAAACTTTATCGTTGAGCATCAAATTTGCCTGAACAGAAAAGTTTTCACCAATGATATGCCCCGCATCTTTAATACATTTCGTGCCGGTATATGCAGCAACCCTCCCCATCTTATCAAGAATTGCAACCTGTCTGTAATCTCTTCCTTCATCATCTGCTAAAAGTGAATCAAGTGTTTGCTGCGGTGATAAACCTGATTTAAGAAGCTCCAATCCTCTTTGTCCGAAAGAAACATTTGCAAATGATTGAGTTGCAATTACACCAACTCCGGCTTCGCCCCACGATACAACAGAACCAACTGAAAACCAGTGAGATTGAACAGCCACACCCATTTCGCCGGTTGATTCATCTCTTGCAACAATTGAAAAGGTATGAGCTAACGGATTGTTCATCATATAAACCTGTGAAAAATTTTCTGAAACAATTAACATCAAAAAACAGAAGAGAAAAATAACTAATCTCATATATCACTCCTGCATTAATTATGAATTTATTTTTTCAAAAATGCTCTTATCACTTCAAATGTTTTTTCCGGTTCTTCTATCTGCGGGTTGTGCCCTGATTTTTCAAACATAACAAATTCAGCTTGCGGACAATATTTTTTATAAAGCACTGCCATTTCAGGAGTTGAAACTCTGTCAAATCTTCCGGCTAAAATAAGAACCGGCATTTCAAGATTTTTTAGTTTTTTACGAACATCAAAATCTGCAATCACTCCGCCAATAATAAAATCACCATCTCTGCCAACCATCTGATAATAAACATCCGTGCTGATAGTTGTTTTATGATCAGGAAGTGAGAACCGGAGAGTTGGATTGTAACAGTATAAAAACCCATATGGTACTTTTGAGTATAAATCCTGGTGTTCGGGATCAGAAGACACAGCACCATTTGAACGAATTTCCATCAGTTTCTGCCAGACTTCAGGATATCCGGATTTAATATTGCGGTTGCTGTTATCACAATTTTCCTGCCACATTTGTCCGCTGTGAAAACCATTTGCTATTATTAATCGTTTTGTATTCTGCGGATATTTTATTGCATAAGCCTGTGCAACAAGTGAACCGTAAGAATGTCCAAGAATATTTATCTTCCCCAAACCTAATTCTTTTCTGATTGCTTCAAGATCTTCAACATCACGATCAATTGTATATTCACTTCTGGATTTTGCTGTATCTGTTTTTCCCCTGCCGAGGAAATCGGCATAAACTAATTTGAAAGAATCGTTCAACGGATGAAATGCATGGAGATAAGCATGATTATTACCAGGGCCGCCTGGAATGAAAAAAATTGGTTCGCCATTTCCTTCAGTTTCAATCCAATAATTGTAGTTGTTTATTTTAAGATATTTTCCCGGAGGCGGCGTATATTTTTCCTGAGATTGACTGAATATTTGTGTTGAAGAATATGAGATAAGTAAAAGGAGGATTAATCTTTTCATAATTTTTTCCCGCAATATTTTTAGTGAGATAAAATAAAAAGTTGTGAGGCAAATAAACAGTTTAAGATTCATTTTATCATGGGAACGTTCATCATTTCTTTTAATTCAATTTTAATTTAGGTAATTCTTAAACATTCTCACTATTTTCATTTACTGAATTCCAAATAACATTTTTTATCAATTTGTTTTGGTGAATGAGTATAGAATATAAAATTCTTGGTAAACCCGGAAGAGATAACGCATTGTTTGTCTGGCTGAACTGTGGAACAAAAATGTACAGGATTTTATTTGATTGTGGTGAGAATATTTTTTACGGTTTAAAGCAGAGTGATGTTAGATCAATAGATTATCTTTTTTTCTCACATCTTCATGTTGATCACGCTGCGGGATTTGATTATTACTTCCGCAGAAATTTTGATAGACAAAAACCAAATTTTATTTTTGGTCCGGCTGATACAATTGAGATACTACATAACAGGCTGCGCGGATTTAAATGGAATTTAATTGATGAATCTGATGGTGAATTTATAATTACTGAAATTGAAAGTAATAAAAACAATTCAGCACGATTTTTAACTTCGGAAAGTTTTGCAATCAAGCATTTATCTTCCGCTGAAATAACAAACAACGGAATTTTACAGAATGATGATTTTACAATTAAAGCTGCGTTATTGAATCACCAGATAAAATCTGCTGCATATTTGTTAAAGGAAAATGATTCACTTAACATTAGCAAGGAAGCATTATTGCAATCAGGATTAACTCCCGGAAATTGGCTTGAATCTGTTAGGAATATGGAAACTGATGATGAAGCCGAAATTAAGGTTGATGATGCAAATTATAAAATTGGAGAATTAAGAAAATCATTGCTTATAAAATCCAAAGGTGAAAGTATAAGTTATCTCACTGATTTTATTATGGATGATAAATCCAAAAACAGCGCGGTTGAATTAGTAAAAGATTGTGATATTATGATTTGTGAAAGCCAGTATCATTCAACTGATATTGAACTGGCTAAACGGAATTTTCATTTAACAAGCAAACAAGCCGCTGAACTTGCACGTGAAGCCGGAGTTAAAAAATTATATTTGTTTCATATATCGGAAAGATATACGTCTAATGGCACTTATTACAGGCTTCTGGATGAAGCAAGAAATATTTTTCCTGAAACATACTTTCCTGAACATTGGGTTGAGAGATAAAAACTTGTCTGATTTAGTTGCAACATTAATTTTATTTGCTGCAGGAGTTATAGCCGCATTTATAAATGTGAATGCAGGCGGCGGTTCTTCACTTACTCTTCCGTTATTAATTTTTCTCGGTCTTGATTCTGCAACTGCGAACGGAACAAACCGTATTGCAGTTCTGACTCAAAATGTTGCTGCTGTTTTTTCATTCAGAAGAGAAAATCATTCTCATTTTTCTTTAAGTACAAAGCTATCATTACTTACATTGCCCGGAGCAATTGCCGGAACATTTATAGCAATAAATATCAGTGATGATCTGTTTCAAAAAATTTTAGCAGTAATTCTTATTTTGTTAATCATCCCAATGTTTACTCCATCTAAAAAAAATGCGGGTAATGAAAAAGTTGATGAGAAAATTACTCTGCCAATTACACTTGCAATGTTTGTGATTGGTTTCTACGGAGGATTTCTTCAGGTTGGTGTAGGATTCATGATAATGGCTTTTTTCCGTTATATGATGAGGTTCAGCCTGGTATGGATAAATGTGCACAAAGTTTTTATTGTTTTGTTTTTTACTCTTCCTTCATTTCTTATTTTTTTAATTAATGGAAATGTTGATTGGAAGTACGGTTTAAGTCTTGCAGCCGGCAATACTCTCGGCGGATGGTGGGCTGCAAAAATTTCTGTTAAAAAAGGTGAAGGCTTTATAAAGATTTTTCTTGTTGCAGCACTTATAATTATTTCACTAAAACTTTTTGATGTGTTTTAAATATTTTAGCTTCAATTTTTCTTTAATTCTTTTTTAAGAAAATCTGCCGTTAAACTTTTTTTATTTTTTATAATTTGTTCCGGAGTACCTTCAGCAATTATTTGTCCGCCATTTTCTCCGCCGCCGGGGCCAAGATCAATAATCCAATCTGCGGTTTTAATTACATCAAGATTATGCTCAACAACTACAACAGTGTTCCCTTTATCAACCAATTTATTTAGAACTCTTAAAAGAATATTTACATCTTCAAAATGAAGTCCGGTTGTTGGTTCATCGAGAATATAAAGTGTTTTGCCGGTGCTTACCTTGCTTAATTCTGTTGCAAGTTTAACACGCTGCGCTTCACCGCCGGATAAAGTTGTTGCCTGCTGACCGAGTTTAATATATCCCAAACCAACATCATGAATTGCCTTCAGTTTTCTCTTAATCCGGGGAAGGTCTTCAAAAAACTCAAGTGCTTCATCAACCCTCATTTCCAAAATATCAGAGATTGATTTTGTTTTATAAAGAACTTCAAGTGTTTCCCTGTTATATCGTTTTCCTTTACAAACTTCACAAAGCACATAAACATCAGGTAAGAAGTTCATTTCAATTTTCCTTAAACCATCGCCGCCGCATTCTTCACATCTTCCGCCTGCAACATTAAAGCTGAATCTGCCTGTGCTGTATCCGCGCATTTTAGCTTCCGGCAGTGTTGCAAAAAGATCACGAATGAAAGTAAACAATCCTGTATAAGTAGCTGGATTTGAACGCGGAGTTCTGCCTATTGGTGATTGATCAATCTCAATCACCTTATCAATATTTTCCAATCCTTCAATTGATTTGTACGGAAGCGGAACCGTTTTTGATTTGTAAATCCGGTTCATTAAAATTTTAACAAGAGTTTCATTTATCAGCGATGATTTTCCTGATCCGCTTACTCCTGTTACCAACGTAAGAGTACCAAGAGGAATTTTCAGGTTTACATTTTTGAGATTGAATCCGCTTGCGCCTTTAAGTTCAATGAATTTGCCGCTGCCTTCACGCCGTTTTTCAGGAACAATAATTTCTTTTTTATCTTTCAGATAAGAAAGCGTTAATGAATTCAAACCATTGCTTGAACTGATTAATTTATTTGTTAGTCCCGCAAGACATACTTCACCGCCGTGCTCACCGGCTCCCGGTCCAAGATCAATCATATAATCAGAACTTTCAATTGTTTCCCGGTCATGTTCAACTACAATAACAGTATTGCCGAGATCTCTTAAATTCTTTAATGAATTAATCAGTTTAACATTATCACTTTGATGAAGCCCGATACTTGGCTCATCAAGTACATATAAAACTCCAGCCAATTGAGAACCAATTTGTGTAGCAAGCCTGATGCGCTGTGATTCACCGCCGCTTAATGTTCTTGCCGAACGGTTAAGAGTTAAGTATTCCAATCCAACATCAAGAAGGAATTTCAATCTTTCAGTAATCTCTTTTAAAATTGGTTTTGCAATTATTGCATCTCTTCCTTTTAATTTTACATTCTTAAAAAATTCTTCTGCTTTTAAAATGGAAAGTGAAGTTACTTCGGTTATATTCTTTCCCTGGAATTTTACAGCCAGTGATTCCTTCTTCAATCTTCCACCGCCGCATGCCGGGCATGGAACGGTGTTCATGTATGATTCAACCCATTCCCGGATATTGTTAGAAGAAGTTGTTGAGTAATAATTTTTCAGATAATTAATCAAACCTGCAAACTTATGCATGTAGGTTACAGGTTTTCCACCGCTGTAAGAATAAGAAAAAGGGATTTTTTCTTTGCTGCCGTTTAATAAAATTTCTTTTTGCTCCGCAGTTAGATCTTTAAGCGGTGTATCAAATGTAAAGCCGTACTTTTCTGCAACTCCATTAAGTTGATTGAAAAACCATATACCTCTTGGTTTCCCAAGTGCAGCAATACCTTCTTCATTGATAGATTTGTTCCAATCAGGAATAATTAAATTTATATCGAGTTCTTTTTTTTCACCGAGGCCCTCACAATCAGGGCATGAACCATAGGGCGAGTTAAATGAAAATGAATTTGGTGCAAGTTCACGGAAGCTTATTCCGCAGCTTATACATGCAAGATGCCTGCTGTAAACATAATCTGATGTTCCATCGTTAACAATTACAATCCCGCTTCCGTAGTTTAATGCTACTTCAACTGATTCTGCTAAACGTGTTCTTGAATTTTCGTTAACACTTAATTTATCAACAGCTATTTCAATATTATGAAGTTTATACCTATCAACCTGAAATCCGGGAGTAATTTCTTTGAATTCATTATCAACCCTTACACGTAAAAAACCATCCGATAAAATTTCTTCAAACAATTCACGGTAGTGTCCCTTTCTTCCGCGCACAACAGGAGCGAGTATTGAAATTTTCTTTCCGCTTAATGTTGAAACGATTGTATCTATTATCTGTGCGGCGGATTGTTTTTGAACTGGTTTGCCGCAATTATAACAGTGCGGAATTCCAAGTCTTGCGTATAACAATCTAAGGTAATCATAAATTTCTGTAACAGTTCCAACAGTTGAACGCGGGTTTCCGGAGGTAGATTTTTGTTCAATTGAAATTGCCGGGCTTAATCCCTCAATCAAATCAACATCAGGTTTTTCCAGCATATCCAAAAACTGCCGTGCGTAGGCAGAAAGCGATTCGATATATCTTCTTTGTCCTTCGGCATAAATTGTATCAAATGCTAATGAAGATTTGCCTGATCCGGATAATCCGGTAATAACTGTAAATGAATCACGGGGAATTTCAACATCAATATTTTTTAAATTATGCTCGCGGGCACCTTTAATTACAATAGTTTCTTTTTCCAAAGGTATTTTTCCAGAGTTTAAAAATTGCAAACTTTATATTACAATTAGAGTGTTTGAAAATCAATTTATTTAGATGTGCACCAGATGTGTTTTTAATGAATATTGAACAATATAAATCAATAAAAGGTTTCTCAGAATTTATTTTAAAGGAAAAATCCTCCGAATTTATTGCACATTCCTATCCTGTAGAAACAGAAGAAGAATTTCTGAATCTTCTTAATGAAACCAGAAAAAAATTTTATGATGCTACTCATCATTGTTACGGTATAAAATTAATCAATGGTTATTTAAAATTTTCAGATGATGGAGAACCCGGAGGAACCGCCGGCGCAAGAATTCTTAACGCTATTGATCATTACGAGCTGAATAATATTGCCGTAATAGTTATTCGTTATTTTGGCGGCACAAAATTAGGCGTTGGCCCTCTGGGAAAAGCATATTATAATTCTGCTGCAATGTGTTTAGGTTCTGCAAAAAAAATAATTAAAAAGCTCTATCATAAGTTTTTTATTCATTCTGATTTTGAAATGATTAGCCATGTATACAGGTATCTGGAAAATCATCATGCTAAAATTCTAAAAACTGATTATTCCAGCGAAGTAAAACTTGAATGTTTAATTCTTCCCGGTCATGTGCATAAAATTGAAGAACAACTGCTTGCAATTTCAAAAGGTAAAATAATTTTTAAAAACAGCGGGGAGTCTGTATTTATTCCGTCTGAAGAATTTTAGTTTTTAATCTTTCGTTTCTGAACATTCAAATATTTTTTTGTCCATTCAAGATCTGAAATAAGTTCATTTAAATTGAAGAAGCTTTGTTGAGACATTTCAAAATATGTTCGTTCAAAATACTGCTTTGTGTTTCCATCCGCATCGTTTAGAATTTCACGTATCTTGGTGATAGTCTTATTCATATTTAATGATAAATCTTTCTTCACCTGATCAAGATTATCAACTTCTGAATTTTTATTTCCTTCTTTCAGCACTCTTAGCAAGCCTGCAACGTATTTAGAAGTGAAGGCAAGTTCATCCAGCAGTCTGGAATTATTCCTATTCAAACTTTCTTCAAAAATTATTTGCAGATCAACTCTTTTCTTTAAACTGCCGCCAGAGAATTCGTCAATCTCTTTTAACAATTTTGCCGGAGCATTCGAATATTCAAAACTCATATTTTTATTCCCAAACCAATTCCATCTCCAATCGGGATGATGGATGATTTTAAAGATTTATGATTCATAAACATTGTATTAAAATCCTTAATATGGCGTGTTGAATTCTTATAACTTGCGGGCACACGTTTAGCAGCCGCATATCCATGCCACAATAGATTATCTACAAAAATAACTCCCCCGCTCCTCAGCAGTGTTAATGAATGATCAAACAATTTTTTATAATCATTTTTATCTGCATCAAGAAAAATCAGATCATATTTTTTTTCAAGTCCCGGCATAATATCATCAGCTTCACCAGGGTAGATTTTTATTTTCTCAGCTACTCCTGATTTTTTAATAAACTTTTCTGCAATCTTTATATTCTCACTGCTTTTTTCAATTGTGTGAATTATGCCATGCTTCTTCAGGAAGCGTGCTATTCGTATTGTTGTGTAGGCAATGGCCGTACCTATTTCAAGAACACTTTCCGGCTTAAGTAAAACGATTAGCTGTTCCATAAATTCAGCAGACTGCCATGATAAAATGGGAATGTTATGCTTAACAGCGTAATCTTCCATTTCTAAAATCAACTGATCATTTACCTGCCTGAACGATTTCAGATATTCTGTTTGGGGAGGATATAAAATGTTGTTCATATTGCTTTCAATTTTTCAGATAAAAATAACAATCCCGGTTCCTAAATGAAACCGGGATTGTTACACAAAAAGATAATCTAATAGAATAAATTATTTTAAGAGAAGAATGAGATTAATTTCTCTTCAATTCATAATTTTTTGGAAAAGCATTTATGTTTACACCATACCTTAGTTGTTCATCCATTCTGCAGGACCAAACAAGCTGCCCATTCCATACAGTAATATCAGGGCATCCATCGCACATGTTTTGTCTGCCGTTATCAAGAAAATCAACAGGCTGGATAATCATTACTGATTGATAATGAAGTTTACGAAAAAAGTTTAAAGGATTTTTAAAATAATTTTTGAAAGTTTTTCTTAGCCGTTTATCAAACAAACTAAGCAGCAGCATTGATCTTCCTTTTGAGGTTTCTTTCGGTGCAGAGTATGCAAGATATTTATCAAAAAGAAGATGATGGAATGTTTGAATCAGTTCCATTGTTTTACTGCCCATGTATCCATAAATTTTTCCGCGCCTTCCAAGTCTGCCTGTTAAAAGCCATTTGAATGAATCTGGTTTTTCCGAGCCGTTTAGATATGCGCATGGATCAAAATCGGGATATTCTTTTCTGATCAATTCAACTATTTCTTCGGCTTTAATATCTGTGCGTTCAGTAGTTTCTTCATTATAAACAAATTCACTCATATCAATTTTTTGTGAGCCGAGGAAATAATCAAACTTATCATTCTTTACTGCGCGGTATAAAATAAAAACCATAACCTGAACGATATCAATATTTCTTTCAGCCCACTTCACCATTTCCGGAACGTACTGCATTGTATCTTCATAAACAGTTGAGTTAAAAGCACATGAGATATTTTTTGCATCGGCAAGCATTCTTGCATAATGATAGCGGAGTTCATTCAGCTCAATTTCATTTTTATCTTTCCAGTGCGGTCTTCCCTGCTTACTATCAATATGAAAAGTGAATCCATACACTCCGGCTTTCTTCAATTCTTTAAGAAGATCATTAGTTAATGCAAGACCGTTTGTATTTATTATTGGTTTAAAATTCATTTCCTTTATCATGTGCACAATCTCTATAATTTCGGGATGCAATAAAGGATCGCCGCCCGCGATTGATACACCATCAAACTTCCGGTATTTTTTAAACACATTGAGATCTTCCTGAATTTCTATAAGCGATTTGTGGCTGTTTTCATTTTTACGGTAGCAGCCATCACAAGCGAGATTGCATTTTGCGGTTGGCTCAAGCCAGGCAATGGAATTATCGGTAAGATTCCATGGTAATCTGTAATAATCTAAGTGATTGAGTTTTAACATTCGATCCCCCTGTAATTTTGAGTTTGTTATTCTTGAACTATAAAATTCAGTGATGAGACCCCGGGATTATTTTTAATACGTGTTAAAGTAATATTTTGAAATCCATATTTCAAGTTTGCTTATTTAAGCAGAACCATTTTTCTTCCGTATTCTTTTCCGCTCATTTTAAGAATGTAATAATAAACTCCGCTTGAAGCACTAACTCCATTTTCAGTCGTTCCATCCCATACAACTGTGTTCAATCCTTTTTTTGTTAAAGAATTATGTAACGTTGCAACCTTCTGTCCAACGGCATCAATAACTATTAACTCGGCATTTTCATTTCCTGAAGAAATAAAATTAATAGTTGTCTGGCTGTTAAAAGGATTTGGATAATTCTGTGCAAGAACATAATTCTCCGGCACTGGCAAATCATCTGTGGATGTTACAATATTCAAATCACCGTAGATGAAACTAAAATTGTTATTTGCAGGTTCACGATATTCTATTCCGGAGCTATCTTTGTATGTAAAGTAGAAATGAATCGGCCCCGAATACTGCAGATCAGGAAAATCAAAAGTAAACTTAAAGTTCCCATCATAGACTAAGGATGATTCAATTTCATTCTCATCACCTGCACGATAGTGCAGCACAGGAGTTTGCGGATCAAATTTTTCAACATCAAGAAATGCTTTATATAATCTAAAATGATTTTCTATTTTTTGCAGATTAGGAAATGAAATTGCTCTGGCTGCGGATACAAGTCCATATCCTCTTTCATTATTCGGTGATAATGCATTATCAGAGGTTTTAAGAAATATATTTCTAACCTGAACATTCGTTAAATGAGGATAAGCAGAAAGTAGCAGTGCTGCAATTCCGCTTACAATTGGAGTTGAAAGAGAAGTTCCGCTGTTTGTATTGTACTTATCAACCGTGGAAGCAGTTGCACAGTATACCTGTGTTCCCTGAGCAACTACTTCAGGTTTAATTCTTCCATCATACGTTGGGCCTCTGCTGCTGAATGAGGCAAGCTGGTTGTTGTTTGTTACTGCGCCAACTGAAATAACATTAAAACCATCTGCCGGTGCTGTAATATATTTCCATGAATTTGATCCTTCATTACCCGCCGAAGTAATTGTAACAATCCCTCTTTCAAAAGCTTTTTCAACAGCGCGAGTAACAATTGTGGTATTGCCATTCATATCACTGTAAGAATATGAACCCTGACCGGAATCGAAGGTGTTATAGCCGAGTGAACTGCTTGTAATATCCACACCTTTTGATTCCATCCATATTAATGCAGCTGCATAATTATCTTCTTCAACATGAGTTTCGGTTGGAATATATTCTGTCTTTGCAAGCAGAAATGAAGCACCGTATGCTGCACCGATGAATGAATTTTCCTTGTATCCTCCCACAACTGAAAAAACATTAGTTCCATGGCTGTGCTGAGAAGGAGAATCCTGTGCCTGGTTTGCTGTTACACTGTCATTAAAAACAAAATCATATTCACCAAGCACATCAGCATTTTGCAATGATTCATGTCTTTGCCAATCAAAACCTGAATCAAGAAATCCGATTATTATACCTTCTCCCGTAATTCCTTTTTTATGAACTGCAGGAACGTCTGATAATTTAAGCTGATTAAATGAGAATCCATATTTAGCATCATCTATTTGTATTTTATTCAATGCAACAGCTTCAACCGGTTCTTCTCTTTTAAAGATTATTTTTTTAACAGGCTCAATTTTCCGGACAAAATTCAGTTCAGAAACTTTGTTAATTTGCTGATCATCCAGATATGCGCTTACAGAATTAAACCAACTCAGCTCATGAACAATTTTTATTCCTAGTGAAGTAATTTCATTTACATAATTTTTATTAACCGGAAGATCTTCATACCTGATAAAATTTTCACCCATCACTTTCTTTCTTCTTTCAACAGCATGCTCTGATAAATTATTCAGTACTTCATTGTACACTGCAGAGTTTTTTGAAAATGAGCTTTCGGGTATTCCTTTATCCTTAAAGTAGATGAAATACTTTTCCTGTGGATATAGAGCTATTGCAGAAAGAAGAATGAGCAGTATAAAAAACTTCATAAAATACTTTTTAAATTTTTAACAAAATTGCATTATTAAACAAACAAGAACAAATGCAAAATTCAATTACTAATGAATTAGCTTGAAAATTCTGTTTAATCTTATTGAAGAAAACATTTCCCAGAAGCCCGATTGATAAGCATCCCAGGACCAATAGATTAAAACTGCTTTACCAATAAGTGCATCCTCAGGTACAAATCCCCAGTAACGGCTGTCCATGCTATCGTCACGGTTATCTCCGAGTACAAAGTAATAATCTTTTTTAAAAGTGTAAGAACGAACTGGTGAGCCTTTGATTGTAATTACAGTACCTTCTTCACTCAACACTCTCTCACCAAATTCCCTGTCAATTATTGTCTTCCATTGAGCAGCGTTTTTCGGCGATAACTCAATCGTCATTCCCTTTCGCGGAATTACAATCGGACCGTAATTATCTTTGCTCCATTCTCCATTTGAAAAATATATTCTTTTTTCTTTTAAACTATTTTCTTTAAAAGAATGATTTATAATTGCTTCGGGTGGAGATGGGATCATTTTTCCGGAATTATAAACATCTCCATTTATTATCTGAAGAGTATCTCCCGGCGTGCCGGCAATTCTTTTTATGTAATTAACATTTGAGGCAGGGAATAATTCATCCTTGTTGCCGGGAAATTTAAAAACTACAACATCATTTATTTGCGGTTTACCTGTTTTAATAATTGGTGCAGATGGAATTTCAATATTTGTAAATGGAATTGAAGAAGGAGTTGAAATTGCAAATGCAGCTTTATTCACTACAATAAAATCACCGGGCATTAGTGTCTTCTCCATTGAGCCGGTGGGAATTTTAAAAGCTTCAAAGAAAAAAGTTTTAATGATAAGAGCCGCGGCAAGCGCAATTAATAAAGATTTAAACAGTTCTCTTAACCTGAATGTCTGCTCATTATTCTCAACTGTCTTTTCAATTTCATAATTTTCAATGTACATTAAACACCTTGTTTATTCATCAATCTGCAGCACAGCTAAAAAAGCTTCCTGAGGAATTTCAACGTTGCCAACCTGTTTCATTCTTTTCTTACCTTCCTTTTGTTTTTCAAGAAGTTTTCTTTTACGTGTAATATCACCGCCGTAACATTTAGCAAGAACATTTTTACGCAAGGCTTTAACTACAGATTTTGAAATTACCTTAGTTCCAATAGCTGCCTGAATGCTTATTTCAAACATCTGCCGTGGAATAAGGTCTTTTAACTTATTACAAACTTTTCTTCCCCAATCATAAGCTTTATCCCGGTGAACAATCATCGATAAAGCATCAACAGGTTCACCGTTTAAAAGTATATCCAGTTTAACAAGGTCAGATTCCCTGTATCCAATATATTCATAATCAAAAGAAGCGTAACCGCGTGTTGTTGATTTAAGCTTATCATAAAAATCAAAAATAATTTCTGAGAGAGGAAAATCAAATTGAATATCAGCACGAGTTGGATCAATATATGTTGTGTTTTTATATGTGCCTCTTTTATCCATGCCGAGTTTCATAATGTTGCCAACATATTCGCTCGGGCAAACAATCTGTGCTTTTACATAAGGTTCTTCCACATAGTCAATATCACCAACAGCAGGCATTGTAGCCGGATTATCAACTACAATTTTTTCACCATTCTTTTTATAAACATAATATTCAACGTTAGGAAGTGTTGTTATTATTGATTGATTATACTCACGGAACAATCTTTCCTGAACGATTTCCATGTGCAGCAATCCAAGAAAGCCGCATCTGAAACCGAATCCCAGTGCGGCGGAAGTTTCCGGCTGAAAAATCAATGCGGAATCATTAAGCCTGAATTTTTCCAATGCATCTCTCAGATCTTCAAACTCTTCGGAATCAGTTGGGTAAAGCCCGCTGTAAACCATTGGCTTTACTTCTTTGTAGCCCGGCAGAGGTTCCTTAGCACCGCCGCGTGCATGAGTTATTGTATCACCAACTTTTGTATCATGGACATCTTTAATACCACCAATAACATAACCAACATTACCCGCAACAAGCTCGTTGGTTTTAATTTTCTTTAAACCAAGTATTCCGATTTCTTCAGCTTCAAATTCTTTTTCATTAATAAAGAATTTTATTTTATCATTTGTTCTTAATGTGCCGTTAAAAATCCTTACATAAGCAATTGCTCCGCGATATGCATCAAACACCGAATCGAATACGAGAGCCTGCAGCGGAGCGCTCTCATCTCCCCTGGGCGGCGGAATTCTGTTTACGATTGCTTCAAGTATTTCATTAATTCCGGTTTTGGTTTTCGCGCTGGCAAGAATGATATCACTCTCATCACAGCCAATGAGATCAATTATTTGTCCTGTTACTTTTTCAATTTCTGCGCTTGGAAGATCAATCTTATTTATAACCGGGATAATTTCAAGTCCGGCTTCAATTGCAAGATAAAGATTGCTTATCGTCTGTGCTTCAACTCCCTGAGCTGCATCAACCACAAGTATTGCACCTTCACAGGCCGCTAGTGATCTCGATACTTCATAACTAAAATCAACATGACCTGGTGTATCAATTAAATTTAAAATATAATCTTTGCCGTCTGAAGCTTTATACTTCATCTGAATTGCGTGGGATTTAATAGTAATGCCGCGCTCACGCTCTAAATCAAGATCATCTAAAACCTGGGCTTTAGCTTCCCTTACTGTAATCGTCCCGGTGTTTTCAAGAAGACAGTCTGCAATAGTTGATTTGCCGTGATCAATATGTGCAACAATACAAAAGTTTCTAATGTTGTGCATAAACTCCTGGTAAAATGAACACTAAATATAATTATGCAGTGCTAATATTGAAAGGTAGATAGAATGGTAACGAGGCAGTGAAACATATTAAAAACCATCAACCCGCAGATAACAAAGATTTAACAGATTTTCACTAATTAAAACTCTGCAGATATCAGGATGACTATTGTTATTGCACTTCCTGAAGTAGCGGATAAAAAGAAGTTATATTACAGAAGATGTTTCTTTTTTAAAGATCAATTCGTACAATGATACAGATGCCATAACGAAATAGCTTGTATAAATTAATATTGCGGAAACAACTGTCAGATACACAAAATCTTCATGAATAAATCTCATTGCCCAGATTGAACCAAAAGACACAATTGTTGAAATCATAGGCTCAATCATAAAGAACATTTTCCAGAATCCTTTAATGATTGAATTAAAGTAGAATATTGATCCAAGCAGAATGAAGATGAATGAAAAACTTATTATATGATTATGAGTGGTCATCAGAATTTCTGAAACAGGTTTTGCATAACTCTCAGGAATATCAAACTCATCAGCCGAATTAACCTCTTCTGAACCCCGGAATCTTGTAACTGCGTCTTCAGGTGAATAGTTTGTAGTGTAATTCAGATAAATCAATCCAACTGCAACGCCGGTTGATAATGCAATGAGAAATGCGATAAGAAAATGTTTAATATTATTATCGAGTTGATATAACCTGATATTCATATTTTATCTTTTATTTCTTTTATCAATAAGGCAAGTTTGTTTATTCCTTTGGCAACTGAATTAACTGAAATGGTTGCACCGCTTATTGCATCAACATCCTTACCCACAACAAACCCAGATGAAGCATTTTTCCCTTCAAACTTTTGATTCCAGCCTTTATTTGTTACCGCTCCGCCATATGGTTCTCTGTACTTAACAATATCCGATGAAATAATCTTTCCATCCGGATCAAAAATTACAAGAAAGGTAATTGGCATTGATTTGCCATAAACATTATCGAGAACCGCAATGCCTTTTAATTTTTTGGCAGAATGAATCTTATAAATAAAAAGATGATCTGCAAAAAATTTTTGGCCAACTTTTTTTTCAATCTTACTTTTTAAAGAAGCTGGAATTTGATATTTCTGCATTGTAAAAGAAACATCTTCAGCAAATGCCTTTTTAATAAGTTCTTCTGTTCTCTCTTTAATCTCCTGAGATTTTGCAGTGTGCTGAAGAAACAGAAAAGCGAAAATAATAATGGATAAATATTTCATCTGGATAAAAATAAACAGGTTGACTAAAAAGTTATATTGGCATTTTAAATTGAATAAGCTTGTTAAAGTTTCCTGATATTATGTAAATTATATTCATAATCATATTTTGTATTAGAACAACTTTTCAGTCAACCCTGGGAAAAAATCAGAACATATAACCAATGCCGAGATTGAAGTAGTCTGTCTTCACATCTCCAAGTTCACGTTTGCGCTGGCTGTAATCTGCCTTAAACACAATCTGCGGAAGTGGTTTAACTGAAACACCAAACATAATTTCAGATATATGATGCTGCTTTTCTGAATTTCCGCCGGTAATTGTTTTTGCAGCAGTATTGATATCAGAATATCTTACGAACGGAATTATTTCTGTTGGAATATTGAAGAAACTACCAATGTTATAGCCAAGATCGGCATACCAGCCGGCTGCAGTTTCAATATTTCCTTTTTCAAATGAAATGTTACCATATTCAAACACTGCATGTACATTATGTCCTTCATATTTTCCGTGAAACTCAAGCAAACCAATACGGTTATTACCATTTGTATTTGCAGTATCACTTACAGCATTATTTGTTGAGTACGATGCGCCGATTCTTAACCCTGGAATGGAAAGGTAATCCAGCCTGAGATTATACAATAATTGTTTTGCATTAGCCTGAAAACCTTTAGCTCTTCCGCTTCTAATTCCGCTTGATGGAGAAAATTTATCTGCATCAAGACCTTCGAGGACTGTTATTTTATAATCAAATCCTTTTATGTTGCCATATACAGCGGCACCGTTGCCAAACCAGGTTGTGGGAACAATGCTTGAAGCGTATATTGGTCTTTCAACACTAAGGAAAAGAGGCGGTTCATGATATTCATTTAACAAGCCGACCGATGGCAGAAGAACTCCGGCTTGAAATCCAAAATAATCTGCATGATGATAATTGATATAAGCCTGCTCCAGTTCAAGTTCGCCCTGCCCGCCGCTTACAAAATTATGTTCAATTTCTACCTCTGATTTGAATGACCATTTTTCAGAAAATGAATAACCGAAGAACAATACAAATCTGTGGAAATCTAAAGTTTGTTTTGATGGACCAACTGCTGGTGATTCTGAGTTGTAATGCATTTCTCCATAGCCGCCAATTGTTGCTTTTGGTTCAAAGAAATCAAAATCCTGCGCAGATAAATTAATCGTTGTTAAAATTAAGATTGAGAAAATTGTAGTTATTTTAACTTTCATCTAACGTTACTCCATAAATTTATTAAAAGTGCTATGCTAATTTAGACTTAATCTTAATAAGAACAAAATAATTTTTTAAATTGTGCTAAAATTTTGGGGTAAAAAATTAATGGGTAATAGATTGGCAGGATTAAATAGAATTGAAGATCAATCCTTCACGTAAAGCGAATTCTGATATTTTCATTTCCTCAATTCTGAAATGATTAAATGTTTCTGTTAGGATAATTATTCCAGCCGGAAGTATATCTGCTCTTTTCAATTCTATATTTTTAATCTGCAATCTTTCCTCATGAGTTTTTTTAGAAAGCAGAAAATCCGAAAATTCCATGAGCTCATCTCTTTTGAATGAAAATCCATTGATAGACCGCGGAGCTGTACCTGATTTATTAGCTAATATTGTCCGGGCAATTGATTGAATTGTACCTGAAGCACCAACTGCAATTTCATACACATTGCTTCCATATTTTAATTCAGCTTGCAAAATTGATTTGACATAAATTCTGCATGATTCAATTCCTTTATCAGTTAGAAAAAATTCCGGAAAGAATTTTTTACTCAAACGTACTGCTCCAATTTTTAAACTTTTTGCAAATACAAATTCAGCTTTATTAGTAAGGATGAATTCAGTACTTCCGCCTCCAACATCAATACACAAAGCTTTTTGATTCTTTAATTCTAATGCCTTCTCTGCTCCTTTATATATTAATTCAGCCTCATATTCACCATCAACAACATTTACTTTGATTCCGGTTTCTTTATAAACCTGTTCAATAAATTCTATTCTGTTGGAAGCTTCACGAAGCGCACTTGTAGCAGCAGTGAAAATCTGTGCATCATATTTTTGAGCAAGCATTTTAAATTTTTTCAGAATTTTGATTGCGCGATTAATTTCATCGTTAGAAATAATCTTAAGTTCATCACCAATCTGCGTTCCAAGCCGTATCACTTCTCTATCACGGGCAATTATGGTTAGTGTGTCCGGATTTTTTACTTCAGCAATAATGATGTGAAATGAATTGGTTCCCAGATCAATTGCAGCATAACGATCAGCCGGCAATGCTGTTCTCCATACTTTTTCGGGTTAAAAGAATCTTACAAAGATCAAAAACATCCTGCACAGATACATCATCAATCAGTTCTGATCTTCTTATAAAAAATTTATTCTTACCTATGGGCGCCCAATTGAAAGGATTGGTTGGACCAAAGATTGATATTTGTGGTGTTTCTGTTGTTCCGGCAACGTGCATAATTCCTGTATCATTGGAGATGAAAAGATCAGATCTGGAGATGAGAGCAGCAACTTCCGGAATTGTCCGGTTCACAAATGTGAATAATTTTATATTGCTTTTTTTCAGAAGATAATTCAATTCTTCCTTATCGCTGCTGCTGCCGGTTAAATAAAATTTGGATGGATAGTTTTCATTTATTCTTTTTATAAGAAGAAGATATTTCTCAAGTGACCACCTGTTTGGTGCTTTGCCCGCTCCAACGTGTAAACCTATCAGGTACTCATTTTTTCTTAAATCAATTTGCCTTAAAAATTCATCTGCAGAATTTAAATCATCTTTATCAAAAGTAATTTCTGATTTATAATCATCAGTATTGATTCCAAATGATCTTACTATATCAAGACTTCGCTCTGAAACATTTGAATCAGGGTGCCGCCGCCAATCAAGCGAAACTCTTCGATCAAAAAAATAATCGCTCTCATTTTTTTCCCCATTTAATGCTTTGGGGCCAATTCTGATTTTTGCATTGCACATTCGTGAAATCAAATTGCTTGTAAATGAAATTGAAACAACAACAGGAACAATTACAACATCGTATTCTTCACGTAAGAGTTTCAAAAATTTGGACAGATAAAATGGGTTGTACAATTTCTTTTTATTGAAGATAAAAATTCTTTCTACAAATTTATTCTTTATCATTCCCGGATAATTAAATGGACTTAAAATTAATGTTATTTCACTATCCGGATATTTTTCTTTTATTGCTCTGAATAAAGAAACTCCCGCCAATAAATCTCCGAGCTGATTATGCTGGCGCACGATCATAAATTTTTTAGGATTGCCGAGATCCAAACTTTGGTTTTCCGGAACCGATAAAGTTTTCCGGAAAAAAGAATTAATCAGGCCGGACAGAAAATTTTTATGGGCCATTCGATCACTTGCTTTGTTTTACTTCACCCGATTCAGGTTCTGATTTTATCTCGGTGTAACGGGCTTCTTCAATATTGCGGTATTTTGAATTGCCAAAGTTGTTATTAGAGTTTTTATAATTAGTATTCCGGTAAGATTTATTTATTGAGTTCCCTGCATTTTGCAGGTATCTTATTAAGAATTTTATTCCTCTGATTAAAAAATAAACCAATAACACATACACTATAAATCTTATTAACATCGTTTGTCCTCTCTATTTGCCGGCAGGAGCCGTAAATTTTCCTGCTGCGTGTGATTCCGGTTTGAAGTACTCAATAAATCCTCTATCCTCCCGGAATATCTGTTTAAATAATTCTTCAAAATCATCTTCACTGTTTACAAAATCAATATCCGTTGAATTAACAATTAATAGCGGTGTACTTGAATATCTGAAGAAAAAATGATTATAGGCTTCACTTAGTTCTTCGATATAACCGCGCGTTAAATTCTTTTCAATCCTTCTGCTTCTTCTTTTAATATTATACATCAACCTGTCTAAACCGGATTGTAAAAAAACCACAAGATCCGGTTTTCTTAAATTCCTGGAAAGAAGCGGAAAAATACTTTCATACAGTTTGAGCTCTTCTCCGGTTAAATTCATATAAGCAAAAATTTTGTCTTTATCAAAAATGTAATCACACACAATATATTCAGTGAATAAATTTTCCTGGTTTAACTCCTGCTGCTGCTTGTACCTGTTTATAAGAAAAAACATCTGAGTTTGAAAAGCATATCGCCTTCTGTCAGAATAGAAATTTTCAAGAAAAGGATTTGCTTCAAACTGCTCCAGGATTAATTGTGCACTTAACTTTTCTGAGATGCGGCGTGCAAGTGAAGTTTTACCTGCGCCAATTACGCCTTCAATGGCGATATATTTTACTTCAGAGTTAATGTTCAATTTATTTCCTGTATGATTAAAAAATTTTTTCTGCAATCTTACCGATTACATTTTTATTTTCAGCATCCAGCTTAATCTCACACAATTTAATATTTAAAGATGGATGAATTATTTCCGGTTCAATCTCACAAAGCGGAACGAGAACAAAATCCCGTTTTATAACTTCTTTATGCGGAACAGTGACAGATTTATCAGAATAAACTATCGAATCATAAAATAATAAATCCAGATCAATTTCTCTTGGCCCCCACCTTGTTTTTTTAACCCTTCCTAATTTTTTTTCAATGTTTTTAGTCAGATTCAGTAGTTCATGCAGAGTATAAGAAGTGGAAATCTTGATAACCGCATTATAAAAATTTCCCTGTTCTTTATTGCCGTAAGGTAATGTTTCGTATACTGATGAAGCAGATTCAATTGAAATTTTACCATCATTAATAAGTTCTTCTATAGCTTTTCTTAAATAAAAAATTCTATCACCAACGTTTGAACCCAGCGCAATATATACTGTACTCAAAATGATGTCCTGTTAATTAAGTTCGTCCCTGCTCTTAATTACTTCAACTTCAACACTATCAACAACTCCGCCCAGCGGTGGATTGTGTTTAGTTATGCGCACTGCAACTTTAGAAATTGCTTCAAAGCGTTTGAGAAGTTCATCTGCTATTTTTAATGCAAGAGATTCAATAAGATAATATTTCTGCTCAAGGGCAAGTTTGTACATAAATTTATAAACTTTTTCATAGTCTATCGTTTCATGCAAATTATCATCCTTTGCGGCTTTTAAGAAATCAGTATAAATATCAACATCGGCTTCATATTTTCCGCCAACACTTTGTTCTTCTGAACTAACACCATGATAGCCGTAGAAAGTTGCCTTTTTTATTCTTATAACGTTTGTCATACTTATTTTATTTAGTTAAGAAGATCAGGCAGCATCTTTTATTATATCTGCCTTTTTAATTTTTTTTAGTCCTCTCAAATTTGCAATTATCAATCCAGCAAGAACAAAAAGACATCCTGCCAAATCAAGTACTGATAATGTTTCACTCATAAAAATCCATCCAAGCAATAATGCAAGAACAGGAGTAATAAAAGCTATGAATGATAATATTACAATGTTCAGCCGTTTCATCAGCCAGTAATAACCGGTAAAGGTTACAACGCTTCCAAACAGAGCAAGATAAAGAACTGATATTACAGCATTTGAATCAAAAACCAGTGCTGAAAAATCTTCAGTTACGAAAGCTGAGATAAAAAGAAAAACTCCGCCCATGAGCATTGGAAGAAGATTCATAGAAAGAGGATTAAGATGATGCCCGTGTTTTTTTATTACAACTGCCGCGCCTGCCTGCATTGCAGCAGAAAAAACCACAGCAATCATTCCCAATAAATATCTTGTTAAATCTCCGCCAAGATCATCCCAAAAAATTATTACAATTCCTGTAAAGCCAAGAATTATTCCAATTAATTTATAAGGTCCAATTGCTTCAGATGGAATAGCAAAGTAAGAAATCAATGCAACAAAAAACGGATATGCTGCAAACAAAACTGCTGCCAGTCCGGATGGAATATACTGTTCAGCCCAGTATATAAGTGCAAATGGAATAATGAATGCAAAAAATCCTTGAAGCAAATAAAGCTTAACAGAGATTTTATCTTTTTGAATTTTAACCCCCTGCAGTTTCATCAATATTAAAATAAAAATTGAAGCAAAGATGAAACGGAATGAAGCCGAATAAAGCGGAGATAATGATTCCAGGCTTGCACGGATAGCCAGCCAGGTTGAACCCCATACAAGGCTTACCAATCCAAACACTGCAATTAATTTTACACCTGAAGTTTTCATTCTATTCCTTTATTGCAATAATTCCAAAAGCCCGGCCGGACCGGGTTCCATCTCTTCTGTATGAATGCAAAAGATTTTTCATCTGATATGTGCACAATGATGATCTTTGAATATTATTTTTTTCAATGCCAAATTTAAGCAAGATATCGTAATTTACACCTGCTACATCAAGTAAAAATTTTCCTTTCTTTGGCTGAAGATATTTAGACTCAAACAGTGCGGCAACTTCTTCGCCAACTTCATAATTCTCCCTGCTGATTGATGGACCGATATAAACTACCAGATTTTCGGGAGATGATTTAAAATTATCAAGCAGCTTAATCAATACTTTTTCCAGGATTTTCTTCTGAGTACTTCTCCAGCCGGAATGTACACCGGCAATAACTGAATTAACAGGATCATAAATAAATATGGGAGTGCAGTCTGCTGTGCTTACTGCAAGCCCAATATTTTTCTGCGTTGTTATCATCGCATCACTTTCACCTGCTTGTCCGCCTTCATCAACAATGGTTATATTATCTCCATGTACCTGCTTTTGAAAAGCAATCTTCGATTCATCCAAACCAAGAATTGAATAAAATTTCTTCCGGTTTGCTTTTACCGTTTTTTCATCATCCCCAACTGATAAAGAAACATTGAATCCATATGGTTCTTTTGAACCGGAATTTATTCTTGTTGAAAAACCAAAACAAATTTCGGGGAATCTGCTAAAGATGAGCGATTTAATAATTATCATTAAATTTTCTTATCTCAAAAAAATTTCTGTAAATAAACAAAATACCTGAAAAGGTTCCAAATCATTCAATTGAGACTGGTTGCATCATATTGTATATTAACATTTAATTTTAAAAAACAGGTGATAAACATATTGAAAATTCTTGTTTGTAATGATGATGGCATTGATGCCCCGGGTATACATGTTTTAGCAAATTCATTAAAAGAAATTGGAGAGGTAACAGTAGTTGCTCCTTTAAAAGAACAAAGCGCGGTTGGTCATGGAATTACAATGCAAATCCCGCTTCGTGTAATGAAGTATAATAAAAATGGTGAGTTTTTTGGTTATGCGGTGAATGGCACTCCTGCCGATTGTGTAAAGATTGGTATTAAAAATATTATGAAGGAGAAACCTGATCTTGTAGTATCTGGGATAAACCATGGTTCCAACACAGCGATAAATATTATATACTCCGGAACGGTTTCAGCGGCAAGAGAAGCGGCTATAATGGATGTACCATCTATTGCAATTTCACAAACCAATCATCTTGCAGTTGATTTTACTTATTCAGGAAAAATTGCAAAGCTGATTGCTTCAAAATTAATTGGAAAAGATTTACCGGTTGGAACATTGCTGAACGTTAATGTTCCCGATGTACCTGAAGAACAGATAAAGGGAATTCTTTTAACCCGGCAGGGAAAATCAAAATGGGATGATGTATATGAAGAAAGGAAGGATCCTTACGGCAAAGAGTATTACTGGCTTACAGGAAATTTGCTTGAAGTTGATACAGAAATTGAAACCGATCAGGCCGCAATAAAAAATAATTACGTTTCCGTTACTCCAATTCATTTTGATCTTACAGATTATGAAACTTATGAACGTATGAAAGGCTGGAACATTGAAAGGCTTTGCAATGATTAATCAAAAAATAAATATTTATCAGATTGATGCATTCACTTCGGAATCATTTAGCGGCAATCCTGCCGGTGTTACATTTGCTGATGGTATAAGTGATGCAGATAAACAAAGAATCGCACGTGAAATGAATCTCGCCGAAACTGCATTCCTTTCAACATCCGATAAAGCTGATTACAAACTTCAATGGTTTACACCTTTGATTGAGGTTGATCTTTGCGGTCATGCAACAATCGCTTCGCTTCATTTTTTGAATGAACAAAACCTGCTTAAAGAATCAATTATAAAATTTGAAACTCGTTCCGGAATTTTAAACTGTGGTATAAAAGATGGAAAATATTTTATGCAGATTCCGGTTTATCAAACGGATTATTACGATGGCAACACTGATCAAATTGTAGAAGCATTGGGCATTCATCCTTCCGATCTTTTCGTTGATGTACCGTTTGTGCTTTGTTCAAATAAATATCTTTATGTGTATGTAAAAAGTTTGGATGCACTTGGAAAATTAAAGCCTGATTTTAAAACACTCAGGAATCTCTCTGTTGAAAAAAAAGATTTTCAAGCTGTAACTGTTTTTACACTGGAAACTTTTGATGATGATTCAACCGCACATTCAAGATTTTTTGCACCATTCTATGGAATTGATGAAGACCCTGTAACAGGAAGTTCAAACGGGCCATTGCTCCTCGTTTTGTTAAAGCTTGGATTTATTCAGTTATCCGATTCGGAAATTCAATTGAACTTTGAGCAGGGTGATTTTATAAATAGAAAAGGAAGAGTTGGGGTTACTTACTACAAAACTGATTTAATGGAGGAATTATTTATAAGCGGACAGGCTGTTACAGTATTAAAAGGTGAAATGACTTTCACTCAAAGTGCTTCTGTAGATTTAAATGAGAAGCTTAATTTACCGGCTTGATTATGCCCGAAAGTTTTGATCTATCTTTTTCATTTAATGCGATTTATTTTTTTCTTGCTATAATTATTCTTGCCGGATATGCATATTATGTATACAGATATACAATTCCTCAAATTGCTCCTGCAAAAAAAATACTGCTTGTTGCTCTTCGCTCCTTAGCTTTAATTCTGATTTTGTTTATAATCTTTGAGCCAATCATTACGGCTGCAGAAAAAATTATTCTTGAACCAGTGAATTTAATTTTCATAGATAATTCAAGATCAATTAAAATTGAAGACGGAACAAACAGAATTGAAACTGTAAACAATTTTATCTCTGATGCATCCACAGCAAATAATGATATCAACGCCGAATTTTATTCCTTCGGAAATAAATTAACCAAATTACATGAAGATAGTTTAAACTTAAATTTTGAAGAAGGTGTTACCAACTTTGCAGAAATATTCTCTGATTTAACTTCACAGGAGAAAAATATCTCATCCATTGTTATAATTTCTGATGGCGCTGCTACTGCGGGTTCTAATCCCGTTTTTACTGCTGAAAAATTTGGTGTGCCTGTTTATACAATTGGAGTTGGTGATTCTTCTAAAAGAAATGATATTGAAATACGCGGCGTTCTCTACAGCGAATATATTTATGCAGAAACGCCGACAACAATTAATGTTTCAATTATTAATAATGGTTTTGATGGAAAAACTGAAACTGTTACACTGCTTGAAAATGATGTTCAGGTTGATCAGCAAAATATTACTCTTTCCTCCAGTGGTGCACAAAATATAAATTTTGAATATACTCCGAAAAGTGCAGGTGAGAAAAAGCTCTCAGTAAGAATAACAAATGAAGAAGGTGAGTTTACGTATGAGAACAATAGGAAAGCTTTTTATATTAATGTGCTGAGTAATAAAATTAAAGTACTTGTAGTAAGTGGTTCGCCTTCACCTGATTTAACATTTATTAAAAATTCACTTAAGAAGGATCCAAACTTAAGCGTAAATTCAATCACACAGATTGCTGCTGATAAATATCTTGAAAATAATAACCGCGATGGCTTGATAGATAGTGCAGAAATTTTTTATCTGATTGGCTTCCCTTCCCGAACAACTACAAATGAATTTTTAAGAAAAATCGTTAATGCAATTTTATCAAAGAATAAACCATTTTTTATTTCATTGGCAGATGGAACTGATCTTAACAAATTAAAGGAGATGGAAGGTATTCTTCCCTTTACGATTGGTAAAATTCTTCCTGGTTATTCAGAAGTACAGCCGCATATTCCGCTGATTCAATCAACAAATCCTTTATTACAAAATAATGCAAATGAACCGCTGACTGCCTGGAATAATTTGCCTCCCGTCCTTCAGCCTAATACTGAAATTAATTCGAGAGCTGAAAGTGAGGTGCTTGCAATTACAAAAATTAATAATATACCGGTTAACCGCCCGCTTGTGCTCTCTAGAAAAATTGGAAGCAAAAGTTCGTTAGCTGTACTTGCAAAAGATATATGGAGATGGAAACTGCAGACTTCAACAAAAAATTTAAACCTGTTTGATAACTTCATCGGGCAGAGTGTTAAATGGCTTAACACATCTGAAGATCAAAAACAGGTAACAATTAAAACTTCTAAAAAACTTTATTCGCCGGGGGAAGAAGTTGAATTTTCTGCACAGGTTTACGATGAAACCTTTAACCCGGTTTCTGATGCTGAGGTGAAGATCAAAATAAGTTCTAATGATGATAATTATGAACTCACTTTAAATTCCATCGGCAGTGGCTTATATGAAGGTAAATTTCAGGCAGGCAAATCGGGAGATTATTCTTTTACAGGAAGTGCTAAACTGCAGGAAAAAACTCTTGGATCTGACGATGGAAGATTTAATATTGGTGAAGTTGATATTGAGATGATAAATCCTGTTATGGATTATGAATTTTTAAATTTGCTCGCAAATCGTACAGGCGGTAAATTTTTTATGGGGAATGATTATCGGAATTTATTTTCTATTTTGAAGGAAAGAAATAACCAAAATTCAAAAGAAAAAATTAAAGTTAGTGAAATTGAATTATGGTCCAATGAATGGCTGCTTGCATTAGCTATTCTGCTTTTTGCAATTGAATGGTTTATCAGAAAACGATCAGGAATGCTGTAAAAACTTATTACATTCTTTGTGATGAAATTATTTAACATAATCACAATTGAAAGCATTGTTAACTGAGATATTTGATTTTATCCTTCCCAGGATTTGCCCATCATGCAATTCTAAATTGCTGCCTGAAGAAACAGCAATATGTTCTTCATGTTTCTCCCGTATTAAAATTGCAGAAGAAGATAGAATCACTTTTGAATTCAGAAAAAAATTTGAAGGAAAGAATATTATTTCCGGTTTTGCATCAATGTTTATTTTTGAAAAGGATAAAGAAATTCAGCATATAATTCATTCAATAAAATACAGCCAAAGATTTTTGAATGGTATGTTCCTGGGGAAAATAATGTCTTTATTTATTGAAGATAAAATAAATGCATGGAAAATTGATTTATTAATTCCTGTTCCTCTGCATAGTGTTAAAAAGGCTGAGCGCGGTTTTAATCAATCATATTATATTTCAAAAGGAATAAGCCGGAATTTCAAAATACCGATAGATGAAAAATCACTTAAACGGAAACGGTACACGCAATCTCAAACAACAATGAATCTGATTGAGAGGCAGGAAAATATTAAAGATGCATTCAGGGTTAAGCATAAGAAAATAATTGCAGGAAAGAATATTCTGCTGATTGACGATGTAATTACCACAGGTGCAACAGTTGCAGAATGCGGAAGAATGCTGCTTGAAAACGGCGCGAAGTCTGTTTACGCCGCTTCAATTGCTATTGCAGATTAACTGTTACATTCTTTCCGGGGCATCTACTCCAAGAATTGATAAGCCGTTTCGTAAAACATTTTTCGTACTAACTGCAAGTGCAATTCGTGCTTCGGCAAGTTTTCTTTCGGTTCCAAGTATCCTGCAGAAAGTATAAAATTTATGAAATGCAGCGGCAAGTTCTTCAAGGTATGAACAGATTCTGTTTGTTTCAAAATTCTGTGCGCTCAATAAAATTTCTTCTTTAAACTGATGAAGCTTTCTTAAAAGCTGCTGCTCTTCATTCGCAGTAAGTAATTGCAAATTTTCCGTTGATGCTTGTAAATCTTCACTTTCAACCATTTTTAAAATAGAACAAATTCGTGCATGTGCATACTGCAAATAAAAAACCGGATTTTCATCTGATTGTTTTTTAGCAAGTGTAAGATCAAAATTCATATGAGTTGTTATGTTCCGCATATTAAAGAAATATCTTACAACATCGCTTCCAACTTCATCAATTAATTCATCAAGAGTAATGTAGTTTGCTTTTCGGGTAGACATTTTAACAATCTCACCATTCTCCATTATTGTAACAAACTGGTGTATCAGTACACGAACTTTATCCGGATTGTAATTCATGGCTTTTAATCCTGCCAGCACATCTGGATAGGTTGCGTTATGATCTGATCCAAATAGATCAACTATAAGATCATACCCACGTTCAAATTTTGTAATATGATATGCAATATCCGGAAGCCTGTAAGTAGGCTCTGAAGTTGATTTAACAATTACCTTATCCTGCTGATTTCCAAGCTCGGATAATTTTAACCAGATTGCTCCATCTTTTTCGTAAGAAAGGTTTCTCTTCTTAAATTCATTCAACAGGTTTTCAATTTTCTTTTCTTCATATAATGAATTTTCGTTGAAGAAAATGTTATGAATAATTTTAATTCGTGATAATGTCTTTTTTATATCTTTAAATATTTCTGATTCAGCACGCTCCTTAAAAATACCTTCAGCCGGTTCTGATTTATATTTATCACCGGCTTCATCAATTAAAGATTTAGCAATATCTTTTATATAATCACCTTGATAATAATCTTCAGGAAACTGAATACTCTCACCAAGCAGTTCAAGATAACGCAATCTCACAGAATCACCCAGCACACGCATCTGCCTGCCTGCATTATTAAAATAATACTCGCGGTCAACCTTGTATCCAACCCATTCAAGAATATTTGCAACTGTATCACCAACAACTGCATTTCTCCCATGGCCAACAGTTAAAGGGCCTGTAGGATTTGCAGAAACAAATTCCACGTTTGCTTTTTTACCTGCATACTTATCTGATTTGCCGTAATCATTTCCCTTCTGCAAAATTTCTTTAATTATTTCTGCAATGAATTTGGAAGTGAAGAAAAAATTAATAAATCCTGGTCCGGCAATTTCAGTTTTTGATATTATGCTTGAATCAATGGGAAGTGCGGATAAAATTTCTTCGGCAATTTGTCTTGGATTTCTTTTCAACTGCTTTGTTAAAAGCATTGCAGCGTTTGATGAAAGATCACCATGAGATTCTATCCTGGGAACATCAAAACTGATATTAATTGATTTTAAGTAGTCTAATTTTTCAGATGCCTGATTAAAAAGCGAATGTAAATATTCTTTCAACGTTATTCCTATCTAAAAGAAATGAATTATTCGGATATGTTTTTCTTTGGTCTGCCTCGTTTGGCAGGAGTTTTTTTAAGCAGCGGATCTTCAATATCAAATGATGGTGCATCACCCCAGAGTTTTTCAATATTATAAAACTCTCTTGATTCTTTTTTAAAAATATGAACAACAACATCAACGTAATCAATCAATACCCAATTAAGAGATTGATAACCTTCTTTATGCCATAAACGAATTCCTTCATCACGTAAAGTTTTATCAACTTCATCAGCAATTGCTTTTACCTGTGTATCAGAATCTGCTGAGCAGATTACAAAGTAATCAGCTATTGTTGTCAGCTTTCGCAGATCAAGGATTTTTACATCATAACCTTTTTTATTAAAAATCAATTCTGTTATTCTATCTGCAATAATTCTTGAATCCAAATTATACCTTTACTTTAATGGTTTTAACTGATAATAATCTTTCCCGATAACCAGGGACACATCCAGAAAATATTCATCATTAATTTGCTGTATGATGTTTGATTTATCGATACCCAAAGCTTCAGCAACTTTAATTGCATTTGCTTTATTCCCTGTTCTATCTATCACTAATGTCTGATCAATATCAAATGATCTGTAATTACCCATTTGGACAACATCAAAATTTGAACTGCGTAAAAAATCTGTAAACTTTTCTGCAGCACCAGGGGCTCCGCAGCCATTTAGTACTTCCATCTGAATAATTGCTGATGCTGTTTGATTTTTATTGTCAGAAAGATCATCCTCCCCGGCTGGTATAATCTTATCTATCAATGAATAAATCAAAAAAATGACCAAAAGGCCAAGTACAAAAATAATAATATTTAGAAAGAGATTGGAAGCGGAGGTTTTTATGTTTACATCTTCGGGAAGTTTTTTTGAACCGGATATTTCCTTCACTTAATTTTATCCATGCTGCAATTGAAAAATCAATCTTTGATTATCTTCCGAAAAAGAAATCGTTATCAAACCCGTTAAACATTGAACTTCCGTAATATCTTGAATAAGGATCATAAGGATAATACGGCAAGTTCCTGTATTGAAAAGTTACTGAAACATCATTCCAAGGTCTGAAATTTAAGGCTGCATTGCTTATATAAATTTTGTTAAAGTTATTCTGAAATTCTTTTCCAAAAGTATTATATGGCGAATGTACAAAACTTGCATCAACCTGAAGATTTAAATTATCACTGAACCTATACATCATACTATTCGTGTACACACCCATTGCAAGACCCTGACCAGCAAATGCTGAATAAGACATGCTGAATGAATGATGCATTGAAAAATTTTCGGAATTTAAAAATCCGAATAATGGGTTTGAATCATGAGAAATAATTCCATCCTGTACGCTGGGTTTATCAAAGCCATTGCTTTTTATTTGTGCTAAATTGATAGATGTTATACAAACAAATATGAGTAATAAATTTTTCATTTCTAACCTCTGGCATTTAGCAATATTTTAAATAAAAGATGATATAAAATCAATTTAACTAGAGCACCACTTGATAACAAAAATCTTTCAGCAAATATAAACAGATTTCGTTTATTGTTACAATGCAAATTGATAGGATGAGTTTTAAATCAATTTTTAGACTAATAAAGTTACAATAAGTTCCGTTTTTAACATCCGTCAAATCATTCAATAATAAAAATTTATAATCATTCATTTTCTTTTATAATTCTGATGCTCCGGTAGGTTATATATTTTATCCGGTTAAAAAACTGATAAAAATAAAATTACATCTTGACAAAACCTGAAAGAGTTATATATTTGCAGTTCATAAAAATGAATTTAAACACCGGCACATATTACGCATTCTTTTTTAGCCAGAACTTCTGGTGGTGGTTTAGTACGCGCAGTATTATATCCCGGTGAATTGAGAAAAAATTATAAAAGTAAAAACCCTTCTCAGACCACTGGGAAGGGTTTTTTTGCTTTAAAGGCAGTTTATGAATTTTGAACAATTCAAAGAATTAGCTAAAGAGTATAATCTTATTCCGGTTTATGAAACAATAACCGCCGATCTGCTTACTCCGGTTCTTGCTTATTTAAAAATCAGAAAAAACAGTAAGCAGAATTTCTTGCTGGAATCTGTTGAAGGTTCTGCAAGCATGGCCCGATATTCTTTTATCGGTAAAGATCCTTCAATAGTTTTTTCAAATAAAGGATTGAATCTTTCTGCAAGAAGAAACGGCACGTCTGAAAATTTCAATCAAAATATATTTGAATTTATCAGGAATGAGATTAAGAAATTCAGACAGCCTAAACTAGAAAACCTGCCTGATTTTACAGGAGGAATTGTTGGTTATCTTGGCTACGAAAATATATCGCTGATAGAACGTGTAATTAATTTTAACGGTGAAAGTTTCGATAATCCTCATTCCAACTTCGGTATTTACAATACGATCCTTGCTTTCGATCATTACAAGCACCAGATAATCTTAATCTCTAACATTGAAATAAATTCTGATACAAATCTTGAAGCCGCATACTATCAGGCAAAAAGCAATATTCGTCAGCTAAAAGCAGAATTAAAAAAACCAATTGAACATAGTTCAGATTTTAAATTAACAGGAGAATTATCTGAGAATTTTAATCCTGATGAATTTTTCAGCCAGGTTGAAGCAGGAAAAAATCATATTGAAGAAGGAGATATTTTTCAGATTGTTCTTTCAAAAAGATTTTCCGCCAAATACAATGGTGATCCGTTTAATGTTTACAGAGCATTGAGAATAATAAATCCTTCTCCATACATGTATCATTTAGAATTTGAAAATGATTTTTCAATCATTGGTACATCACCAGAAGATCTTTTAAAAGTAAAAAACAGAACTGCACAGCTACTACCGATTGCCGGAACAAGAAGAAGAGGCAAAACTCCAGATGAAGACAAAAATCTTGAAACTGATTTAAAGAGTGATCCTAAAGAAATTGCAGAGCACACAATGCTTGTTGATCTTGGCAGGAATGATCTTGGCAGAGTTTGTAAATATGGATCGGTTCATGTTTCGGAAAATATGAAGATTCAACGATACTCTCATGTTATGCACATGGTTTCAAAAGTTGAAGGAAAACTTGCGGATGATAAAGATTCAATTGATGCACTAATGTCCTGCTTTCCTGCCGGTACTGTTACCGGCGCACCAAAGATACGTGCAATTCAATTGATAGATAAATATGAAAAACTTGAGCGAAACGTGTATGCCGGTTCAATTGGTTATTTTGATTTTTCCGGAAACCTTGATATGTGCATTGCAATAAGAACCTTGTTTGTTAAAGGAAAAACTATTTACTGGCAGGCAGGTGCCGGAATTGTTGCAGACAGCAAACCGGAACTTGAAGCAAAAGAAATTAAAAATAAATCAGCCGCAATGGTTAATGCTCTAAAATATGCAGAGGTAATTGATGAAGATCCTGGTAATTGATAATTACGATTCTTTCACCTACAACCTTGTTCAACTGCTTGGTTCATTTGATAATGAACTCATTATAAAACGGAATGATGAGGTAAGCGAAGAAGAGATTTCTGAAATCAATCCGGATAAAATACTTCTTTCTCCCGGGCCCGGAAAACCTGAGGATTCAAAAGCAACGCTTACTGCGATTGAAAAGTTTGGGCAGAAAATTCCTGTACTTGGTGTTTGCCTCGGGCATCAGGCAATTAGTGTTGTTTACGGAGGAAAAATAATAAAGGCTCCGGTTTTAATGCATGGCAAAACTTCTTTCATCAAACATGATTCAAAAACAATATTTAAAAATATTAGGCAGGAATTCGAGGCAACCAGATATCATTCACTAATTGTTGATCGGGATTCACTCCCCTCTTCACTTGAAATTTCTGCAGAGACAAGTGATGGAGTTATAATGGGAATGAGGCACAAAGAATATCCGGTTGAAGGAATTCAGTTTCATCCTGAATCTATTCTTACTTCAGAAGGAAAAAAATTAATTAAAAACTGGCTGGCATTATGATAAAACAATACATAGAACAAGTAATTGATCGGCAGGATTTATCATTCAATCAATCATACGAAGTAATGCACCATATAATGAATGGTGAAGTGAATGATATTCATCTTACTGCATTTTTGGTTGCAATGAAAAGTAAAGGTGAAACTCCTGCAGAGATTGCCGGTTTTGCAAAAGCAATGAAGGAAAAAAGTATAAAAATTAATTGTGATGATGACAATGTAATTGATGTTTGCGGGACAGGCGGTGATAATTCAGGAACATTTAATATTTCAACAGCGGTTGCATTTGCTGCAGCAGGAGCCGGAGTAAAGGTTGCAAAGCACGGTAACAGATCTATCTCAAGTAAAAGCGGCAGTGCGGATGTTCTGCAGGAACTTGGAGTTGATATAAATTTATCAAGAGAGGATTCAGAAGAAGCGCTTAATAAAATTGGAATTACTTTTTTGTTTGCACCAAATTATCATCCCGCAATGAAGTACGCTGCACCTGTAAGAAAAGGATTGGGAATAAAAACTTTGTTTAATATGCTTGGTCCGTTAACAAATCCAGCCAATGTTAAAAAACAAATCATCGGAACATTTAATATAAAAGCTGCGGAAACTATGTCCGGTTCAGCAAAATATCTTGAACTTGAAAAAGCATGTTTCCTTTGCTGCTCAAATAAATACGATGAAATTTATCTTGGCGATGCAACAGATATTTATGAGTACAATTCCGAACAGGCTGTAATAAATTATTCGATCACACATGAAACTTTTGGTTATCCCAAAACAGAAACCACCTCTATTAAAGGTGATACTGCAGATGTAAACGCGCAAATTATCCTTGAGATTTTCAACCAAAGAAGTAAGGATATAAAAAACAAAACCGTTAGAGGCGCATTTCATACAGTTGCAGCAAATACAGCTTTTGCGTTATACAGCGCGGGATATTCCACCGATTTAAAAGAATGTTTATCTGCTGCAGAAGATTCTATAATCAGTGGTGCAGCTTTGAGAAAGCTTAATGAATTAAAAAATTTCAGGAAATCATAATTGAATATTCTTGATCAAATACTGGAAGTAAAAAAGCAGGAAGTGATAGAATTAAAAAACAAATTTACTCTTTCTTCCTTTTCTGATTATGAATTTTTTAATTCCAAATGTTTAAAATTTAAAGATAAACTCTCTGGTAAAAGTTTATCAATAATTGCAGAGATAAAAAAAGCTAGTCCATCTAAAGGAATAATCAGGGAAGATTTCAATCATCAGAAAATTGCTGAAATATATTTCAGTTCTGGTGTTGATGCAGTATCAATTCTAACTGATAATAAATTTTTCTGCGGCAGTATTAATTATCTAAACAATATAGCAAAGATGAAAGAGCGCCCGCTACTCCGAAAGGATTTTATTATCAGCGAATACCAGGTTTATGAGGCGAAGGCAAACGGCGCAGATATTATTCTTCTTATTTGTGAAGCGCTTTCACAAAGCCAGATAAATGAATTAACAAGTGCAGCTTATGAAATCGGATTAGAAGTACTGCTTGAGCTTCATTCGGAACAACAACTCTCAAAAATAAGTTTTACATTAAATGATTTGATAGGAATTAACAACCGCAATCTTGAAACGTTTGAAGTTTCGCTTGATACAACCGCAAAACTTGCCGGAATAATTTTAAATCAATATGAAAAAACAAAAATAATTTCTGAAAGCGGAATTAGTACAGGAGAAGATATTTCATTTCTGAAAAATCAAAATATAAATGGAATACTTGTTGGCGAACATCTGATGAAATCTGCAGATATAAAATCTAAAATCGAAGAACTCAAGGAATGGTGTTCCAATGAAGGTTAAAGTTTGCGGCATAACAAATATTGAAGATGCCTTGTTAAGTGAACATTCCGGTGCAGATGCACTCGGTTTTATTTTTTACAATGAAAGTAAAAGATATATTCCACCGGCAGAAGTGAAAAAAATTATCGCGAAGCTTTCTCCTTTTACGATGAAGATAGGAGTTTTTGTAAATGAATCTCCGGAACTGGTGAATCAGATTGCGGTTGAAACAGGTTTAAATGCGGTACAATTGCATGGTGATGAAAAGCTGGAGTACATAACAAAAATTAATCTTCCGGTAGTTAAAACAATAAGAATAAGAAATGATTTTGATGAAAGTCTGCTAAATCAGTTTAACAGTTATTCAATTCTGCTTGATACATATACATCAGATGAATACGGCGGAACAGGAAAATCATTTAACTGGAAATTAATTCCGGAAAAATATTTAAATAGAATAATTTTAGCCGGCGGGATTTCTGTTGATAATGTTGAATTCATATTCAAAAACATCAAACCGGCAGCAATAGATATTTCTTCTTCTCTTGAAAAAGAACCGGGGAAAAAAGATGAGCAAAAGATTAAACAATTTTTTAACAAATTAAATTCTATCAGGAGTCAGCAAAATGGTAATCATGATGAAACTTAACGCACCCAAAGAGGATATCGATCAGGTAAAGGAGAAAATCCTTGCCAGCAACTGCAAGCCGCATGAGATATACGGCTCAAGCAAAATTGCAATCGGAGTAACCGGCAACACTGCAAAACTTTCTATTGAAGATTTTTTAGCGATGGATTCTGTTGAAGAAGCTGTGAGGGTTTCAAAGCCTTATAAGTTAGTAAGCAGAGAAATGAAGAGTGAAAATACGATAATTAATTTCGGCGATACTTCAATCGGCGGTGAAGAGTTAACAGTAATAGCCGGCCCGTGCTCTGTTGAAAGCAGAGATCAAATGTTTGAAATAGCCGGTGAATTAAAAGAAATGGGAATTAAGTTTATAAGGGCAGGAGCTTATAAACCGCGTTCAAGTCCTTATTCTTTTCAGGGCCTGAAAGAAAAAGGATTGGAAATTCTTGCAGAGGTTAAAAAAGAATTTGGGTTAAAAGTTGTTACCGAAGCAAAGGATAATAACAATCTTGATCTCATTTCAGAAGTTGCAGATATAATTCAGATTGGCGCACGCAATATGCAGAACTTTTCTTTGCTTGAAGAAGTTGGGCAGTTGACAACTCCTATTTTATTAAAGCGTGGATTAGCAGCTACAATTGAAGACTTGCTGATGAGCGCCGAATATATTGTATCACAGGGAAATTACAATGTAATTTTATGTGAACGCGGCATAAGAACATTTGAAACGCATACACGCAATACACTTGATTTAAATGCAGTACCTGTGATTAAAAAACATTCACACCTTCCTATACTTGTTGATCCTTCTCATGGAATTGGTATATGGGATAAAGTAACTCCAATGGCAATGGCTGCTATTGCATGCGGTGCAGATGGATTAATAATAGAAGTTCATGCTCATCCTGAAAAAGCATTGTCTGATGGATTTCAATCATTAACTCCAAAAACTTTCAAACAACTACTAAGCAAGGTTGAACAACTTGCACCAATTGTAGAAAGAAAATATGACACTTATGCACAGGTATAATTATCCTGATACAAAAGGTAAATTCGGAAGTTACGGCGGTAAATTTGTACCTGAAACTTTAATCACTCCTCTTAAAGAACTTGAGAATGTTTATAATGAATTAAAGAGTGATAAAAATTTTCAGGATGAATTAACAAAACTAAACAATGAATATACCGGAAGACCAACGCCGCTGACTTTTGCTGAGGGATTAACTTCTCATTTCAATAAAGCAAAAATATATCTCAAGCGTGAAGACCTTTGCCACACAGGCGCTCATAAAATTAACAATGCACTCGGACAGATTCTGCTTGCAAAAAAATTAGGTAAAACAAGAATCATTGCGGAAACCGGAGCCGGGCAGCATGGAGTTGCAACTGCTACAGCTTGTGCAAAATTTGGTTTGAAATGTATTGTTTATATGGGTGAAGTTGATATGGAAAGGCAAAGTTTAAATGTATTCCGTATGCATCTGCTTGGCGCAGAAGTAATTCCTGTAACTTCAGGAAGCCGTACTTTAAAAGATGCAACTAACGAAGCGATTCGCGATTGGGTAACTAATGTTGAAAATACGCATTACATTATTGGTTCAGTTGTGGGTCCGCATCCATATCCTATGATGGTTAGAGATTTTCAATCAGTAATTGGTATTGAAACAAAACAACAAATTACTTCTGTTGAAAATAAACTTCCAGATTATATAATTGCTTCTGTTGGCGGCGGCAGCAATGCTATGGGTATTTTTTATCCTTTCATCAAATCATCTGTAAAATTAATTGGAGTTGAAGCTGCAGGACATGGGCTCGATACATCCGAGCACAGTGCTACATTAACTCTCGGCAGAGAAGGTATTTTTCATGGAATGAAAACTTATCTTCTGCAGGATGAGTTTGGGCAGATTTCCCCGGTTCATTCAATTTCTGCCGGGCTTGATTATCCCGGAGTTGGACCGGAACACAGTAATTTAAAAGACGATCAATTAGCAGAATATTTTTCAGTAACTGATGATGAAGCATTAGAAGCAACGAAACTAATCTCTCAGAAAGAAGGAATTATTCCTGCGCTTGAAAGTGCACATGCTGTTGCTTATCTAAATTATTTGATGCAGCAAACCACTAAGGATGAAATTGTAGTTGTAAATATAAGCGGACGCGGCGATAAGGATTTAAATACAATTAAAGATAATCTTTCTTTATAAAGGAACTAAAATTGTCATTCATATCTGATTACATAACTAAAAAAATTGAAAGCGGAGAAAAAATTCTCTCAGCATTTTTAACAGCAGGATTTCCTGACAAAGACAATTTTGTAAAACTTGCTGTGGATGTATTAAATTCCGGGGCAGATTTATTAGAGATCGGATTCCCTTTCAGTGATCCACTTGCCGATGGACCTATCATCCAGGCATCTTCTCAAACAGCATTGCAGCAAGGTATTACTCTTAATGAAACTTTCAAATATGCTGAAGCAATCCGAAAAGAAACTGACAAGCCGCTTATATTAATGGGATATGCAAATCCGGTTTTAAATTATGGAATTGATAAATTTGCCTCCGACGCCTCAAATCTTGGAATCGCCGGAGTGATAATTCCGGATATACCGATTGAAGAGTACGATAATTTTTTTACTTCATCATTTGATAATATTGATATTATCTTATTAGTAACGCCCACAACTTCTCCGGAAAGAATAAAAGCAATTGATGAAAAGAGCAGAGGATTTGTGTATTGTGTAAGCACAAGCGGAACTACTGGAAATTTCAGCAAGAAGGCGGCAGATAATCTGGAGTTTATAAAAAACACATATTCTCTTGTAAGAAAAAACAAAATGCTTGTTGGGTTTGGGATATCAAATGCGGCAGATGCAAAGCTTTATAGTGCCCACAGTGATGGTGTAATTGTTGGAAGCGCGATTATCAAATCCCTGATGAGCCAAAATGGAAATTACAAAGAAACGCTCCGGCTGATTTCAGAATTGAAACAAGTTCTGAGAAATTAATAATTGCTGCTTTTCCTGTTATTATTCGTTTTGAATTTTAACAATCATTTCAATTTCAACAACTGAATTTTTTGGCAAACCATTTACTCCAACTGCACTGCGTGCATGCGCACCTTTCTCACCAAAAATTTTTCCAATCAATTCTGAAGCGCCATTTGCAATTTGCGGTTGATTTTCAAATCCATCTGCACCATTAACAAAAACAGTTAACTTAACAACTTGTTTGATTTTTTCTAAACTTCCGATAACAGATTTAATTGCCCCGAGACAATTTAATGCACAAATCTCAGCAGCTTTTTTAGCATCTTCTTCTGAAATATCTTTACCGGCTGCACCTGTATAATTCAACTCACCATTTACAATTGGTATTTGTCCGGCAGTAAAAACATAATCATCAATCAATACTGCAGGAACGTACGCAGCAAGCGGTTTTGGCGGCAGCGGAATTTCTAATCCAAGTTCTTTTATTTTTTGTTCAATCATTTTAATCTCCCTTTTTGAACTTCTGCTTATTGTTTATTTTTGTTTTGAATTTCATTCACTCAAAATTAGGATAATTTATGCTTGATAAAAAGTTTGATGAATTTGTTCAGATTGTAAGAAGGTTAAGAAAAGAATGCCCGTGGGACAGAGAACAAACCAATGATTCAATTAAATCTGCAACTATCGAAGAAGCCTATGAAGTTGTTGAGTCAATTGATAACAAAGATTACCAGGAATTAAGAAACGAACTTGGCGATCTTCTGCTTCATGTTGTTTTTCATACAATAATTGCCGAAGAAGAAAATCACTTTACATTGCAGGATGTAATTGATTCAATCCAATCAAAATTGATCAGAAGACATCCACACGTTTTTGGTACTACAGAAGTTTCCGGTTCTGAAGAAGTGAAGAAAAACTGGGAAGCAATAAAATTATCGGAAGGCAGAACATCTGTACTGGAAGGTGTTCCGCAGCATTTGCCGGCATTACAGCGTGCGTACCGATTGCAGGAAAAAGCAGCCAAAGTTGGATTTGATTGGGAAAAAATTGAAGATGTGTGGGACAAAGTTCTTGAAGAAATTGAAGAAATGCATGAAGCAAAAATCGAAAGTGAAAAATCAACTCCCAAAAAAATAAGTAATGCTGATTATGAAAAGCTTGAAGAGGAATTTGGTGATGTATTTTTCGCGCTTGTAAATTATGCACGCTTTCTTCACATCAACCCTGAAAATGCGTTAAGAAAAACAAACCGGAAATTTATAAAGCGATTTTCTTATGTTGAACAGAAGATTGCTGAGCTTGGCAAAAAAATAAATGAATCAAATCTTGCAGAGATGGATAATTTCTGGGAAGAAAGCAAAAGACTGAAAGAGTAATTTACTTTTCCTTTCCACCATTATGTTTTTCGTATGCATCAATTATATCTTTTACAAGTTTATGCCGTACTACATCTGATTTATCAAAATAAACAAATCCAACACCTTCAATATTTTTTAATATTTCTTTTGCCTGAACAAGTCCGCTTGTAGTTTTAGGAGGAAGGTCAATCTGAGTAATATCACCTGTAATAATAGCCTTTGAATTTGCGCCAAGTCTTGTAAGGAACATCTTCATCTGCATATCAGTTGCGTTTTGGGCTTCATCAAGAATAACAAATGCATTGTTCAAAGTTCTTCCGCGCATATACGCAAGAGGAACAATTTCAACCATTCTTTTTTCAATATATGATTTAAGTTTTTCAGAAGGCATCATATCATCAAGTGCATCATACAATGGACGAAGATATGGATCAATCTTTTCCCTGAAATCACCGGGAAGAAAACCGAGACTTTCACCTGCTTCTACAGCCGGGCGTGCAAGTACAATTTTATTAACAATTCCTCTTTTTAATGCAGATACAGCAAGCGCTACTGCCAGATATGTTTTACCAGTTCCAGCAGGACCAATTGCAAATGTGATATCATTTTTTGTTGCTGTATCGAGATATTTTTGCTGCCCTGTAGTTTTTGATTTTATAACATCGTTCTTTGTGTATAGAACAATAGCATCGAACTCTTTTTCATTTATAATTTCTTTTCCCTGGATTGAAAGATCAAGAATAGTTTCAACATCGGATTGCTTCAAAGAACCGCTTGTATTTAGTACATAAATCATTTCTTTCAATATTTTTTCAATTAGTTCAATCTCTTCCATCACTCCCTTAATTACAACAATATCTCCGCGAACCGTAATAGTAGCGTTAAATCTATCTTCAATTAATTTAAGATTGCTGTCATTCCAGCCCAGCAAGTTCTGCAGATCAACATTCTCCAGAGTCATTCTTTTCTCAAGCGCCGTCATAAATCTCCTGTAAAATAAAAAACCCTTGTCCCGCTTTAACGGGCAAGGGTTTGAATTTGTAATTCTGAAAAAACGAACATGAACAAGTTGAAATTATTGAACCGGAGCCGGTTTATAATTTGCTCTAAGTTTTTCGTATTTAGCTTTTTCTTCTTCAGTTAAAGGTGGAATCTTGAAGGTCTGATTTGGATAAATCAAATCAGGATTTTTAATCTGATCGCGGTTAGCACGATAAATATTTGGCCATGCAAAACCGTTTCCATAGTGCTGAGGTTTTTTAGCAATGCCCCAAAGGTGATCACCTTTAACTACTGTGTAAGAAATTTCGGTTGGTTCTTCAACCCATGCATCAAGCGATTTCTGCATCTGGTTGTGAACTTTATCGAAGAATTCAGGTAAAGCAGAAATTTTATTCATCTTTAAAGCATTAAGATCTTTTTGTCTGTCAGCTTTAGGACCTTCTTTTCTTCTTACTTTACCGTCCAATTCAGAAACAGCATTTCTGAAGTTATTAACATCTGCTTCAGTAGCACCAACCAAAGCGTAAAGTTCTTTTATACAATCTTCGTAGCTCTGCATTTCTGTATTTTTCATATTGTCGATATCTGTACGAAGAGTATTAAGTTCCTGTGTGAGGCTTTCTCTTTGAGCTCTCAGGCGGGCCATTTCGGCTTCCCACTCTTCTTCGGTCATCTCTTCATCCTGAGCAATAACATTAAAAGAGAAGAAAAGGAAGAGAGAAAGAATGTAAAGTAAATTTTTAGTTAATTTCATAAAGTTTTTTCCTCCAAAATCATTTTAATTTCATAAAAATTATTTAGGTAATTTTTCAAGATTAGCTTGTGTTTGTTCTTTATCTCTCTCACACTGCTGAAGTTTTGCATTTCTTTCAGCAATATCCCTTTCAAGACCAGCTCTCTCATCTCTTAATGAATTAGCCTCTGCCTGCAAAGAGTTTACTTCTGCCCTTAAGTTCCGTAACTCTTCCATTTGGGCTTCACTAACACCGCCGCAGCCGCTTAATAGCGCTGTTGTAACAGCAAATGCAGCTACCAAGGCCGTATTTCTAACTACTTTAATTAGTTTCATATTAGAACCTCCAATTGATTAGATGACTGAATAATTAGTTGCATTGAATACTTAAGGAAATTTGTATGTATAAATCTTTTACACTAAAGGACTTACAGGTAAAAGGTCAACAATATTTGCCCTCATATATAATAATTTCGCATTATAATTTCAAGTTAAGTCAATATAGTTAAAATATTTATGTGCTTAATAACATCTACAACAATCTTCGTTCCACAAAACTTGTAAAGGTATTGCCCGCAATTATCAGGTGATCAAAAACCGGGATATCAAGTATTTTTCCCGCTTCAACAATTTTCTTTGTGATGGCTATATCCTCTCTGCTGGGCTCCGGATTACCGCTCGGATGGTTATGCAAAAGTATCACACTGGCTGAACTGTTTTCAATTGCTGATTTAAAAATCTCACGCGGATGAACTACACTCGAATTTAGATTTCCCACTGAAATAATTTCGTACTTTATTATTTTATTCGCTGAGTTAAGACACACCAATATAAATTTTTCTTTAAGTTCATCTTTAAGAATAGGAATAAAAATTTCAGCAACTTCCTGTGGTGATGTAATCTTTTTATCTGAAAGCCATTTTGATTGAGAAAGAATTCTCCGGCTGATTTCAAATGCAGCAAGCAGTGTAACAGCTTTATCCCTGCCTATGCCGCTGGTTTCCATAAGTGTGTTTAATGATTTTGTTGCAAGCACTGCAAGATTGCGGTGTTTATTTATCAGTTCCATTGCAACATTAATAACGGAATTGCCTTTGGTACCGGTGCGTAAAAGTATTGCTAATAGTTCGGCATCGGTTAAGCTTTGCGGGCCTCTGACAGATAGTTTTTCACGCGGCCTGTCATCTAAAGGTAAATCTTTTACGGTATAGATAATTGTGCCTTTTATTTTATAATGAATTTATGAATTAATTATTCATCTTAAATTCATCAAGCAGCTCAAACCTACCGTCTTTGTATCGTGCGATGTTTAAAAATTTATTAATCCTTTTTTCATCGAAGCAGATGTTATTATGAAATCCGCTGCTTGTTAAGCCGGACTCTATTTTTAATTTAACTGCGTTGCTGCTTCCGGAAAAATTTCTTAAAACAGTTAGAAGATATTTTGCAGTATCATAGCCATATAAAACATTTCTGTTAGCATCTTTTTTTGTGCGGTGAAAATAATCAGAACTGAACTTTTGAAAATCAATGCTATTATAATCAATAAAAAAATCAGATGTAAATGTTAATTGATTACTTAACTGAGGATATGATTCAAAGCCTTTTGCATAAATCCAATCCTGGTTTCCATACAGCGGGAGATTTATTCCGCTTTTAACAAGCTGGCCAAGTAAAACCGGGGCATCAGCTTTATCAGCTAAAGGAAGATATATCCCTTCAGCGTCTGCTAAATTTGCCGCAAAATTGTTAACCGGAGTTTCAAGATCAAAACTGCTGCTTTTATATGTTTCCTTTGTAATGATTCTCCCGCCAATCTTTTCAAACTCATCAATAAATGCTGAAGCAAGAACCGGAGAATAACCATCAACAGCATTCAGCACAGCCATTCTTCTTTTATTCTCAACATAATAAAGATACTGCGCCATCAATCTTCCGCGGGTTGTGAATGAAGGATTTGCCTGGAAAAAGTTATCATACAATCCGGTAAGATCATCATCAGTTGCAGTTGGTGAAATGATTGCAATATCTTTATCCTTAAAAACCTCCAATGCCTGCCTTACTTCACTGCTGAAAACCGGACCTAAAATAGCTTTTAAATTTTGAACTCCATCCAGTTCATTTTTGATTAATTCAATTTTTTCACTATTTAATTCGGTATCTCTTATCAGCAATCCAATTTTATCGGATCTATCCTTATTAAATTCAGAAACTGCATATTTAATTCCTTCAAGAATTTCTGCAGCCGCTTCTGCGCTTTGATTGCTGCTCAGAGGAAGTAAAACTCCGATTAAAGAATTTAAACTGCTTTCTTTTCTATTTTCATTTTTACTTAATGCTGTATCATAAAGTTTATCAGCTTCAGCTATAATTTTGGAATCAGGATTTTGGCGGATTACTTCTGAAAAGATATCTCCTGCTTTTTTATAATCTTTCTCGCGTAAATATGCTTTCCCTGTTAAAAGCTGGAGCATTGGTTTTAATTGATTAGAAGAAGTAATTGCAAGAATTTCCAGTTCAGCAGGTTTTAAATATAGTTCACCAATTCCTTTGGCAGATTCTAATGCATAATCTTTAAAGAATTTTTCATCAGTACTTTCTGCAAGATTGATTAATTCTTTAAACGAATTCAGATAATCTTTCTGTTCAAAAAATACCTGGGCAAGTGTTAGTCTTGCTTCATCAAAATATTTGCTGTTGAGAAATTTTTCTGAAAAATTAAGAAGATGTTTCTCAGCATCCTCATACCTTTCTAAACGAATCAGCGTCTTTGCATAAAATAATGATGCAAGCTCTGTTGTTGAGCTTACTTGCGGAGTTTTTGCGAGCCGTTCAAATTTTTCCAGTGCAGAATGAAACTCAAGGTTATCATACAACTTTAATGCAATATTAAAATCAAGATCACCGGAATTTGCGGGGTAAATTATTCCTGCATGTACAAAAAATAAAAAGAGAAAGTAGAATTTTTTAATCATGAGAAGTAGCTTTTAAAATATCTGAAGCTTTTATCTTACCTTCCCGGGCTGCTTTATTTAAAGGATCTAATTTTATTGCAACATCAAAATATGCAAGAGCATCTTCAGCTTTCATTATCTTCATGCAAGATTCGGCAAGATTTGTATACGCCTCCGATGAAACTTCATCTATCATATTTATGTAATTAAGAAAATATTCTTCAGCCTTTTCATAACTGCCAAGTTTAAAATAAATCTTGCCCGCCAAATCATATGGTTCGGGCTGATCTGGATTAAGTTTAACAGCTTTTAAAACGGAGTTCTGTGCATGTTCAAGCATATCAAGATGATAATATGCGGAAGCATAAACAAAACTTAATTCCCAAAAGTTTGAATATATCAACTCTGCTTTTTTTGCAAATGAAATTGCCGATTCATAATTCTTCAGCTCAAGTGCAATCTTGGCAAGATATAATTGAGTTTCATGCACCAGTTCTGTTTTTACTTCAACAGCCAGAAAATTTAAAAAATTAATTTTTGCAAGTTCATATTCCTTCAGCATAAAATGCGCATAGCCCAGGAAAAATGCAACGATTGGTTCTTCATCCGGCATAATAAAACTCAGGCATTCAATTGCTTCTTCCCATCTTCCATTTCTTAAAAGAAACTGCCCGAGGAACAAACGCATATCCAGGTTTTCTGGCTGTGCAGAAATGAAGGAATTAATTTTTGAAACAGCAGGATCGATCATTTTTAATTTTTCAAACAGGCTGGCAATTTTATAATAGATTTCAGGGCGTTCGGGATATTCATCGAGAAGTGAATTATAAATTTGAAGCGCGTGAAGATCCTTGCCTTCATTAACAAAAGCTTCGGCAGTATTCAATCTGTGTTCATATTGATATTTCAATTCCACTGCTATTCCCATTCAATTGTGGATGGAGGTTTAGAACTAATATCATAAACCACCCTGTTTATGCCGCGTACTTTATTAATAATTTTGTTAGAAACATTTGCAAGAAATTCATGATCAAACCGGTACCAGTCTGCTGTCATTCCATCAACAGAAGTAACAGCGCGCAAAGCAAGAACATTTTCGTAGGTTCTGTAATCACCCATTACTCCAACAGACTGCACTGATAACAGCACTGCAAAAGCCTGCCAAATTTTATTGTACAAATCAGCGTCTCTTATCGCATTGATAAAAATATCGTCAGCTTCACGTAAAATGTCAAGCTTCTCCTTTGTAATATCGCTGGTAATTCGCACTGCCAGGCCGGGGCCTGGAAATGGGTGCCGTTCAATAAATTCTTCCGGAATCTGTAATTCCCTTCCTGCTTTTCTTACCTCATCTTTAAATAATTCTCTGAAAGGTTCAATTAATTTTAAATTCATTTTTTCAGGTAATCCGCCAACGTTATGATGAGTTTTAATTGTTACTGATGAACCTTTAACTGAAACACTTTCAATTACATCTGGGTAAAGAGTTCCCTGTACAAGATATTTAACTCCTTCAATCTTTTTTGCTTCTTCTTCAAAAACTTCAATGAATGTTATGCCAATAATTTTTCTTTTTAACTCAGGGTCAATCACGCCGGCAAGATTACTAAGAAATCTTTCAGAAGCATCAATATGAATGTAGTTTAGATGAAGATTTTCTGTGAACATTTTTTTAATCTTACTGCTTTCATTTTTTCTCATCAATCCGGTATCAATATGAATGCAGGTAAGATTATCACCAATAGCTTCTTTAACAAGCATTGCTGCAACTGTTGAATCAACTCCGCCGCTTAATGCACAGATTGCCTTAGCCTCACCGACCTGTTCTCTTATTCTGTTAATTGATTCATGAATAAAATTCCGGGGAGTCCAATCTCCTTTGCATTTGCAAATATCAAATAAAAAATTCCTGATTATCTTTTCACCCTCTTCAGTATGCATCACTTCGGGATGGAACTGAACTCCGTAAATTTTCTTTTCATCATTTCCAACAGCGCAGATTGGGGAATGATCAGATTTGCCGGTAATCTTATATCCTTCTGGAAGAGCAGTGAGGTAATCTCCATGGCTCATCCACACGGTGGAATTTTTCCTAACATTTTTAAAGAGTGGTGAATCTGCGATTATTTTAAATTCAGATTTGCCGTACTCGCGGTCTTTTGCAGGATCAACCTTTCCGCCAAATTTTGAACTTAAAACCTGTAAGCCATAACAAATGCCAAGAATCGGAACTCCGGTTTCAAGAATTGATTTATCAATATCCGGTGCGCCTTCATCGTAAACACTCATCGGTCCGCCGGAAAGAACAATTCCTTTAGGATTTAATTCTTTTACTTTTTGAATTGAAATCGTGTGCGGATGAATTTCCGAGTAAACATTTGCTTCCCGTATTCTGCGGGTTATTAGTTGTGTAAACTGGCTTCCAAAATCTATAATTAAAATTGTTTCATGAGATTTCATTTTTTACATTCCATTTAAAACAAAAACAAAATCCAAACGGATTTTGTCTTTGATAATAAAGAAGATTTAATCCTATGGATTTGATTTATCTTAGCTGCCAATTAATTTCTTGTAAGCTTCGCTGTCAAGCAAATCGGAAAGATCGTTCAAATCTTTAATTTCAACTTTTACCATCCAGCCGTTTCCGTATGGATCTGAATTAACAAGTTCAGGACTATCACCAAGTTCCTTATTAACTTCAATTACTTTTCCGCTGCATGGTGCGTAAAGATCGCTTACGGTTTTAACTGCTTCAATAGTGCCGAAAGACTGACCTTTTGAGATTTCTCCGATATTCGGGTCTATATCAACAAAAACAACATCACCAAGTTCACCCTGAGCATATTCTGTAATGCCAATAGTTCCGATATTATTTTCTATCGAAATCCATTCATGCTCTTTTGTGTATTTGAGATTTTCAGGAAAGTTCATTTAAGCCTCTGTTATAATTTTGGAGTAACAATTTTTTAATTCAGCGGAATAATTAATTTAATCTTCCTTATCAAAAATGTTGAAATTAACTCATGCTGTCAATGAAGCTGGTATCAAAATTTCCGCTTATAAATCTTTTATCTTCAAGCACCTTCATATGAAAATCAATTGTGGTTTTTATCCCTTCAATTGTCATTTCTTCAAGAGCGCGTTTTCCGCGTGCTATTGCGTGCTGCCTGTTTTTTCCCCACACTATAAGTTTTGCAATTAAAGAATCATAATACGGAGGAATTGAATATCCCTGGTAAATATGAGAATCAACTCTAACACCGTATCCGCCGGGAAAATGAAGCGATTGAATTTTGCCGGGTGAAGGTCTGAAATTATTCTCCGGATCTTCTGCATTAATCCTGAATTCGATTGAATGTCCTGTTGGTTTTTTAGGAAGTGTTTCAATCTTTTCACCTGCAGCTACCAGAATTTGTTGTCTAACGAGATCAACATCATAAACCATTTCGGTAACGGGATGTTCAACCTGAATCCTGGTATTCATCTCCATGAAGTAAAAATTCTTATACTTATCAACAAGAAATTCAATTGTTCCTGCACCTTCATAATTAACAGATTTAGCACCGAGTATTGCGGTCTCTCCCATTCTATTTCGAATCTCTGCATCAATTGCAGGAGATGGAGCCTCTTCAATTAATTTCTGATGCCTTCTTTGAACAGAACAATCTCTTTCACCATAATGATAAACATTTCCAAAAGTATCACCAAGAATTTGAATTTCAACATGGCGTGGATTTTCAATATACTTTTCTATATAAACATCAGGATTGCTGAAAGCAGCTTCAGCCTCTGTACGTGCTGTTTGAAATGCTTTTTCAAAGTCCTTTTCTTCCATTACAATGCGCATACCTTTTCCGCCGCCGCCGGCAGAGGCTTTAATGATAACAGGAAAGCCTATTTCAGCGGCAATCTTTTTTCCTTCTTTTACATCATTAACAACTCCATCACTTCCGGGAATTACAGGCACGCCATTTTTTTTCATTGTATCCTTTGCAAATGATTTATCCCCCATTGCATTTATCATTTGCGGTGATGGTCCAATAAACTTAATTCCTGATTCGGTACATATTTCTGAAAAGCTGGCGTTCTCAGCAAGAAATCCGTAGCCGGGATGAATGGCATCTGCACCTGTTACCTGAGCTGCGGAAATTATTAAAGGAATTTTGAGATAACTTTCTTTACTTAAGGCAGGACCTATACAAACTGCTTCATCAGCAAAAGTAACATGCAGGGCTTCTCTGTCTGCTTCAGAATAAACCGCTACTGTTTTTATACCAAGTTCTTTGCATGTTCTGATAATTCTTAAAGCTATCTCACCCCGGTTGGCAATTAATATTTTTTCAAACACTTAAATCCTCAGGTTAAAAGAAACAATTTAAAACCGGCAGTTATTCCGGTTTCTCATTTGTTTGAATTAGAAATAATGGCTGGTTGTACTCAACAGGTTTTCCGTTCTCCACAAGTATTTTAACAATTCTGCCGCTCACATCAGATTCTATTTCATTCATCAGTTTCATAGCTTCAACAATGCAAAGTACAGACCCAGGAGTAACATAATCACCTACCTGAACATACGAATCGGCATCGGGAGCCGGAGCCCGGTAAAATGTACCAACAATTGGTGAACGAATCTCATGCAGGTTTTCGGTTTTTTCTTCAGCAGGTGCTTCCGCAGTTTCAGGTTTTGAAACTGCCGGCTGGGGCGCCGGAACATTTGCCATTATTTGCGGATGTGTAATTGTTTGTGCCGCTCTTATCTTTTTAGCAAGCTTTATTCTAAAACCTTCTTCTTCAATTTCCAGATCAGTAAGATCACTCGAATCTAAAAGTTTGATGAGCTTTTTTACCAGATTTAAATCCATGATTTTCCTTAATTAAGATTTAACTCTCTCCACATATCCGCCATTGCGGGTATCTACTTTTAAAACATCACCTTCATTGATGAATAAAGGAACGTTAATCGAAACGCCGGTTTCAAGTTTTGCCGGTTTAAGTGCACCAGTTGCAGTATCACCTTTAAAACCTGGTTCTGTTTCAACTACTTTCAGATATACAAAGATCGGAATATCAACAGAAATTATTTCCGTACCGTTGAATAATATTTCAACCTCTTCGCTTTCTTTAAGATATTCTACTCCATCACCAAATAATTCAATGGGAATATTTATCTGATCATACGTTTCATTATCCATGCAAACCAGATAATCCCCATCTTTATAAAGATATTGATATTTTCTTCTTTCAACCCGAACAACTTCAACTGATTCGCCTGATCGGAAGGTATTATCGAGGACCTTGCCTGTTCTCAAATTCTTAAGCGTACTTCTAACGAAGGCTCCCCCTTTCCCCGGTTTAACATGCTGAAATTCAACTATTGTATAAAGATCATTCTTAAATTTAATTATTAATCCATTTCTGAAATCTGAAGTATCGGCCATATATTTATTTGTTTGTTAAAAAAATAGTCAGAAAAAATAGAGATATGCGGTCTTAAAGTCAAGAAAACAGAATTTCGGTTTTACATCATTTTTGTCAATTTCTGCCCAATTTTGCTTAAAAATCAGCCAAAACTTGATGAAAATCGTTCAATTTTAAAAATTGTTCTTTGTCAAATCGTTGATGAAATTTGTAAATGGGATGAAAATTTCAGCCCTGTCTCATTTTGTAAGATCATTTATGCGGTAAGAAAAGAATCGGGCTGATGTTTTTTATCAGCCCGTAAATTCCGGAATTTTTAGAATCTGAGTCCGAGGGAAAAGTACTGAACATTCTGCAGTCTACCAAAATCCTGGTATGCATAATCTATCTTAATCTTAACAGATTCAAGAATGCGGTAATTTAAACCAACACCAAATGTTAATCCCTGTTCACCATCAGCTTCAAACAATGATTTATAACCGCCTCTTATAAATACTATTTCATTCCAGGTATATTCCAATCCGGTATTAATTGATTCAGTATTATCATTCGGGTGAATTGCATCAGCCGCAATGGTTAACCTGTGTTCTGCTTCCTGTATGGCATCAACAGATATACCAAAGCGGAAAATAAGCGGAAGTTCAAATTTATCGAGCTGTAAATCTGTATTAATAATATTTCCTTCACCGCTTCCTACAATTGTAGTTTGGATGATATCTCTTCCTTCCATCCTCATTTTAGAACCAAAATTAGATATACTTGCACCAATGCTGAATTTGTTGAGGAAAGGAATTGTATAGAGTGTTCCTATATCAATTGCAAAACCATTAGCAGTTTCATTCCATATATACTCGCTTATATATTTAGCATTAATACCAATTGAGAATTCTTCTGTAAGATTTCTTGCAAAAGAAAGCCCTAATGTAAAAGCTCCCGCGTTAAACAATTCACCAGTACCCTCAGGCTGCTGAAGTGTTCTCACTTCCATTTCACCCATAGACATTACGTTTACAAAAGCACCAAGCGTGCCAAGCCCGGTTAAATCCATTGCAAATGCAGCATAATCCAGATTCACATCCATAATCCAATCAACGTGATTAAAATATGCTTCACGTGAATACATTCTGGATAACCCCGCAGGATTCCAGTACATGGCGTTTATATCATCAGCAACGGAAGTAAAGGCTCCGCCCATTCCAATTGCACGCGGTCCCACATTTATTTTAAGAAACTGGGAAGCAGTTGTTCCACTTTTATTTGTTTCTGTTTGAGCGAAGCCGCTTTTGATAAGGCAAACCGATATTAAAATAATTGGTAAAATTTTTACAATTCTCATTGAAATCTCCTTATGGATTCCGGATTTCCGATTTAAAAATTCTTTTAACATTTTCAATTACATTTAATCTTTTTTGATGATTCCTGTTATTCTTGTGTAAAAGGAATCTTAAATCATTCCCATTATTGAATAACATACTTCAATCAATATATTTTATTTAATCAAAGCGAACTTCACAATTTTTTCACCAATGCCCGGTGCATCTATATGAGCAAAGTAAACTCCATATGCTACACCAAAACCATCTTTATTCAATAGGTTCCAGTATTCCCTTCCTGTTTGAAGTGTTGTTTCATGCTCAATAGTCTGCACATGTTCACCACTTAAAGTGTAAATTCTTATTGTGCATTTAGGGGGCAGATTTTCAAAATAAATTCTGCGCTCGCCTCTTGATTGTCCCGGTAGTTTTACTGTAGGTTCAATTTCGTTTACACCTACGTAGGGATTTGGAACCACATAAATATTATCCAATAATGAACTTGAATTATCATTATTGAATGATGGAGCTTCTGTTGAGAATGAAAATACATCGCGCCCATCAAAAGGTCTCTTTGTTGCAATAAGTACTTCTGAACCTTCTGATGGAGGAATCGGAGTTACTGTTGAATCACTTGGCCTGGATATAACCACACCCCATGTAGTTTCATTCGGAACTCCAACTGCGCCGGGACGGAAAAGAATTATTTCATCTCCCGGAGTCCAGATACTATCCTTTGGAAGTTTTTCATTCAGGAAGGTTAATATTTTTCTCGGCACTCCTTCGGTTACTTCCATTGCAGTATAATTAACAGGAAGTTTTTTAGTACCGCCGGTTACAATCATCAGTGCTGAATCGATAAAGGTATCTGAAAATCTGATAATATAATCAGCTGGATAAGCTGCACCTGCGCCAACGGCACCTTTCTGAACTGCAATCTTGAAGTTTGAATTGCCTTCTACCCATCTTGTTTTAATTGTATCAACTTCAAGCTTGGCTTCATCTTTAACTTTTATTCTTACTCCATCAACTACAGGATTATCATCTTCAAGATTGAATCTTGTACTTTGATAAACAGGATAATATCTGTAAGAAATTTTAAAATACTGTGCAGAAGGCATTGTACTGTTCTGGGTTCTCCTAATTGAACCGCTAGCATAATCGATAATATAATCCGTGCCTTCTGTATAAACTACATCACCGCCAGAACTGCTAACCTTTAATTCTGAATCTTTAATCAGATTTGAATTTTTCAGTTTTGTGAATTTCGTATCATACAAAATAAAATTCTCTTCAACAGGTGCGGTTCTTTTAACTGAATAATTTTTCTTTACATAAAAAGTATCATTTGCCCATAATGTATCACTAAATTCAATTGAATAACTGTTCTGATCAATTAATGCCAGGTCGTCAAGTATTTCCAGTCTAACTTCACCAGTCCCGATTCCCTGATCATGTTTTACAGTGGAGTTAGGGTTTGCAGGATTTTTATATCCGCTTGCTCTGGGACCGGGAATAACCTGCACTGTGTTAGGATCAAATCTGTATTTGGATGTGATAGGATCAATCGTAATTTTCTTAGTAGTTTCAGTAGGAGGAATTCCGGTGGAATCACCATGATCATAAGCTACAACGGCATAATAATAAGTTTGTCCGTTTATAACATTATTAGAATCAGTATATGAGTGAACTAGACCTGTATTTTGTCCAAGATAATATTGAATACCTCTTCCCTGATAAGAAACGGGATGATAACCTTTCCATGGATCAGTTACACCTGCAGTCCATTTCCCATCTTTGTTATAATCAACAAAAGGTTCACCCGCATCATAAACTCCGTTGAAGTTAAAATCTTCAAATGGTTCGTCAACAATATCGTTATCAAATTTTACTTCAAAACCATCAATATCTTTTAATGGTTCACTAAAAAAGCCTGAGCCTTTTCCATCAGTAATTACCTGAATATCATTAAAGCTTGGATCAGTGCTTCTGTAAATAACATATCCTTCAAAATCTTTACCTGTAATCGGATCAATACTTTCTTCAGCTTTTGTATCCCAGTAAAGTGTAACTTTTTTATCATCGGGAACTGCAGTTACAGTTGGAAGTACCGGTGGTTTAAAGAATTGATAATTCTGATTGTAAATAGTTTGTACCGTTTCTGCAGAGATTAAGAGATCATCAAGATCTTCTCCACAAAGAAGGGCCATTGAAATTCTTTTTGTTTCTCCTCTTTTCAGTGAGATATAACCAGAACCAAAAATGAAAACTATATCTGCATTCTGCTGAATATCTCCGAAGTTCTGCGGAGTAGAGCGGTTCCACATTGAATTATCATCAGAGATTCTATCATTAGCCCATGACCAGCTGTTAAAGCTTGTTAAGCCAATCTGATCTGCTTCATCAAGATCTGTATATTCAAAGTTTGGTTCACCGGGAGCTAAGGGATCGGGTGAGCCATCGGGCAACTTTCTGCCGGCAGTTGGTACTCCATCGCCTTCACCTTCATCTCCTGTGTTTGGAATTCCGTCTACACCCACATCATGAACAAGTGGATTCCAATCTCCGTCATTATCTATTCCATCATCCTGGCGTTCATCAATCATTCCATCACCATCATCATCAATTCCGTTAGTTGGATTTCCCGGACTTTCGAGGAATTTACAGCCGAGATATCCCAATCTTAAATTACGCGGACCTGTCTGATCTGGATCCCAAAAGTAAACCATACTTCTTGCATAAGGAGGAATATTACTTACATCATGTTTTCCATCATAATCATATGGCGGAATAAAAAATCCATTATCATCTGTGTTTTCGGGAGAACCGCCGCCTATATCGGGATCTCCATAAATTCCAAAGAATACTGAATCAAGATCCTTCTCACTTGTATTTGTAATTGTGTAAACAAAGAATATCGTATTTTCTGCAAGTGCATTACTCCACTGGAATGCACGTCCATCAACCTGAACTCCAATTCCTTTACGTGATGAATCTGAAGGGAAAGGATAATAATTAAACTCAACATTATCCCTGTCATCCATTGCCCAATAAACCTCAAGATCGGCATTGGTCGCGTCTTGTTTCAAATAGCCCGGCCAAACATATCTGCCTAAAGTTTCATTGTACCAGTGTCTGGGCCAGCTATCCGGTTTTCCATCACCATCAGCATCTTCTGCGGGATTTGAAGCCATGTAATCTGATTCTTCATCAGAATAACCTGGAAGCGGCTGCCACTGCCATAATGCTGTACCATCGGGATTTGCTTCACGAAGCTGCTGCTGCGGATAATCCCACAATCCATCTGAAATTATGTGCAATCTTTTTTCAGGATCATTTGCATCCGGAACTGACGCACCAACGATAGGGCAAAATTGAAAAACGTAATCAAGTCCGTTCCAAACAAAGTTATTTATTCCGCGAAGCAAGCCATAGCCGGGCCCGATACCGCCATAGTTAAAAATATCTGTGCTTATTTTATTTCCGTTCATGAAAAAAGATTTTCTTCTTTCATGATTCTGAGTTTTTGCAAAAGATTCATAAACTTCTCTAAAATATTCATACTTGGTTTTTCCCGAAGTATTTGATTCCTTATTCTTATTTACAGGCTGGCTGTTCCAATGTTGATTGATATAATTTTTTACAGCAGCATGTTCCTGTGCTCTTCTCTCTTCTTTGCTTTGTGAAAAACTGAAAGATGCGAGAAAGAATGTGCTTAACAAAAGAACTGTGAAAAATCTGAATGATTTAATTTTCATAAATAAAACTCCGTATTAAAACTCAATTGATGCACCTAATCTTACCTCACGCGGTGAGCTGTAATAACTAGGTATATTAAAATATTCTTCGGATGAATGAACACCCGGTACATTTTCGGCTATTATATTTGTAGCTTTTGCAGAACCAAGTTCTGTCTGCAGTGTGTAAGTAGATCTTCCCGTATCGTTATAAACGAGACGTTCATTAAGTGTATCAAACAAGTTGAATACTTTTAAGAAGAAGGTAATTGAGCTTCCGTAAATGCTGAAAGTTTTCTCTGCCAGCAGATCAACATTGGTTTGAGTTGGCTTTCTTCCGCTGTTGGGGCGCAGGTAAACCTGTGATTGAAGAATCTGCGGAGTGTATGGTAACCCTGTACCGAATTTTCCAATTAAGCTTATGTTCCAATCATTTGGTTTTCCTATCGAAACAGTTGCGTTAATGATGTGAGTCTGATCCCATCCTAAATAAACAGGAACTTTTTCTGTCTGTCTTCCTGAAGATAAATCAAGAAAGAAAGCATCGTTATCAACATCATTACCTTCAGATACCTGGAATGTATAATCAAGAGTTACTCCAAGCATATCCTGTGCGGTTCTTCTTTTTGTTAAGGAGAAAATCAATCCTTTAATGTTTGCGTAATCTTTATTTACATAAGTGTAGTATGTTTCGCTTCCGCTTATTCTAATCTGCTGATATGCCAATAAATCTCTAACATCTTTATAAAATCCTGTTATGTTGAATGCGAGATCTTCAAATAACTGCTGCTGCAAACCAAGTTCGTATGAAACAGTTTTTTCAGGTTTAAGATTTGCATTCCCAAATTCAATTGTTGAAGCAGTAAAGCTGTATTCAAAATTTGGATTGCTGTACAAATATCTGAATGGCGGCATTTGAAAGAAATGCCCGTATGAAAAGTGGATAATTCCCTGGTCTGTAATCGGGAAAGAAATACCTATTCTTGGGCTTATCTGATGTTTTGGTTTTGCATCAGCAAGCAATGAGTTTTTATCAATTGTTATAGGAAGATTTGGATGATTTGGCGTAGGATAAAATATATTTGTTGAATACACTGAGTTAGCATCAAAGTAATCATATCTTATTCCGGCATTAAGGATAAGTTTATCAAATTCCATTTTGTCCTGAATGTATCCGGACATTACCACCGGCTCTTTTGTGTAAAGATCATGATTTGGACCGCCGATACTATCGATTGTTGGCATAAGATGAGTGCCATCTCTCAGCACAAAAAAGTTTTCATAATCAAGAGTATGTTTATTGTATTCAACGCCAGCTTTAATTTCATGCGCTGAAGAAATCTGGCTCGTAATATCAAATTTAATTCCGAGAGTTTTGGAACGCTGATAGCTGTGATTGTTTCTTGTACCGCCTGATACGAATGTGTAATTTGCTGCCTGATAAATAAGATCGGTACGCATGTATCTTGGATCAGCGTGAAGACCTTCAACACCCATGCCTGCATAATAATCAACAGGATTGCCGTTGCTGTCTAACAGCGGATAAAGATATTGTTTGAAATCATTAATATTATAAGATCCACGCAGTGAATAAAAGGTTGAATTGCTTACAGCGTGCCTCATTTCAAGCGCGTTCAGTAATCCCCACTCAAAATTATTGTAGCTTGCATCGGGATTATATTTATAATCATGGCTGTAGCCTCTGTACTCTGAATTAGAATACAACAGATCATAATTAATTTTGATTGTGGAAACGGGTTTGAAAGTAAATTTAGCAGTACCGCTGAATTCGGTTGCGGGATTCATTGAGACAATTGCATTATCTCTCATTGCTGCTGTTGTTGCAGAATCCCACGCCGGGTTCCAGAAATTATTTTCTACAAGTCTTATATCGTTAGGATTTTCGGGATTCTTAAAAACATAATCTCCCGGAAGATGCTGTCTTTGCCCGTACAGCCATCCCTTATCATCATCGTATCTTCCTGAAAAGAAAAATGTTACAGCATTATCAGTAAATGGAACAGGTCCGCTTAAAGTACCTTCAACCACATAATTATTCAGTGGATCAACTGCATCAATATTAAAGAAAGTACTTTTTCTCGTACTTAAATTATCACCAGTATAGAATGAAAGCTTTCCGCTGTAATTGCTGCCGCCTTCTTTTGTAACGGTGTTTACAATACCGCTTAATGCATTTCCATATTCAGCATTGAATGTACCGCTTACAACCGATAGTTCCTGTATTGCATTTGTTGCAATAACAACTGAGCGTGAATTATCGTAAGGATTATTTATGGAAACACCATTAACAGTGTAAGCAACTTCAGTTGAACGGCCGCCGCGGATGTGAATTCTTCCACTTTCATCCTGATTGATTCCAGCCTGCAATGTTAAAAGATCACTTACACTTTCAACCGGCAGGCTTTCTATTTGTCCTGCATCAATTGTTGTGTGAGATGAAGTTAGATCTTTTCTAACCATTGGAGCCTGAGCCTGAACAACAATTGTCTGTAATTCTACTGATTCCGTTGATAATTCGGCATCAAGTTGAGTTGTAAAGTCTGCGGAAATTTTTACTCCGACAAATTGTTGTTTCTGATAGCCAACGGCTGAAACGTTAATAGTATAACTGCCGGGAGGAAGATTGTTGATAATATAAAATCCATCAATATTGGTGGCAGCACCAAAAGTTGTTCCTTCAATTATAATATTAACGCCCGGAATAGGCTCTCCGGTTTCAGCCTCTGTAACTGTACCAGATAGTTTGCCCGTTGTTCCGGCAAATATATTTGAGCTGCAATAAAACAAAAGAACAAGTAGCAGTAACTTTTTTGTCATTTAGACCTCCAGAATAATCGCAATTAAAATGTGGGTGTGGCATTGAGGGTAAAGCTGTCCTAATTATTTGGTTGTTACTTGAAAAAAATAATGGTAAAAAAAATAGTGATTACCCTTTGGGATGTCAAGCTAATAGTAGTGTAATAATAAAAGTAATTCTAAAAGAAGTGAATAAAAATTCAACAATTTGAAATTAAAAAATGATATGCAATCCAAATTTTGCACGGACATTTATTTTAAAAAACAGGAAAGTCTGGATTGGGAGATAATCTTTCCGGCTGATTCTGGAAACGTTTGCGCGTTTATCTCCTCATCGTATATAATTAATAAAAAAAAAGCCGTGAAATATTTCGTTCACGGCTTTTGAAAATGGGAAGAACTATGGTGAATTATTTCAACAATGTCATCTTCATAGATTTGCTGAAGTTGCCGTATTTTAAAGTATAAATATACTGACCGCTTGCAACAGCAGAACCGGCGTTATTGGTTCCATCCCAGGTAACTTCGTAACTGCCTTTTTTAAGTTCTTCATTAAATAATGTTTTAACTTCGTTACCCAGAACATCATAAACCGTTAAAGAGATTTTTTTATCAACAGGAAGAGTAAATCTGATTGATGTTGTTGGGTTAAACGGATTCGGGAAATTCTGCTCGAGGGCATAATCATCAGGTGTTACTAAATTAATACCAAGATCCCTTAAACCTGTTGCTGCATCTGATTCAAGAATTCTAAGGTTTATCTGATTTGGATTAAGAGTTTTTACAACTGAATCTTCTACAAAAGCAGTTCCATCCCAGTGCTGGTATATAGTTCTAACGCTGTCATAAACACTCTGGAACGAAGCTATAACCTCAAGTTTACCGTTGCCGTTTATATCGCTGCCCGCATAAATTTTAGAAACAAAAGGTGATTCAGCATAAAGCGTATCAATCACTCCTGCAGAATCACGGATTGTTGTTGCTTCAAAAATACCTGAACTGCCTGCATAGTAAACTGAAGCATCATAACTCTCAGGTTGGAGCAGATCTCCTGTACCTTTATACTCCACCCCAACTATTGTATATGGGTAAGCACCGCCTAATAAAATTTCTTCTCTACCATTTCCATTAAGATCAGCCGCACCTATACCCCAAAAAGAGCCTCTTTTATTACCTGCATCATTTGTTGCAGGAAGACCAGCAACAGTCCATAAATCGGGGCCAATAATACCAAATTTATCTTGTGTCCAGGCATATAATTCATCATCAGTGCTTGAAAAATTAATCAAAGACAATTCATAATCATGAGGATCAGCCCCATTAGCGATATAATGAATACCTGCTATTTCATCATCTCCGTCACCATCAACATCCACGGCTTGAATACCCATATAAGCTACTGCATCCGCTCCTGTTTCTCTTAAGAACTCTATGTACTCATCAGTTGCACTTGTATCAGGATAGACATATGTGTCTGGACCTGTCGGATCAATTGACCAAAATCCATAGAAGTTCCACATATGATTTATTATTTCAATATCTCCATCGCCATTGATATCAGCAGGAATGGAGTGCCATTGAGAGCCTGCACCAACTTTTGCAACTGAAGCAGGATCCCCACCTTCAAGCTGCCATGCACCAAATCCAGGAATATCACCTGTTATGCCTAATATATAAGTCCTGTTGTCTCTATTAACGGTAATTAATTCATCCGAACCATCACCATCATAATCAAATACATCTGCTACTTCTCTTGTCATTCTAAAATTACCCACACCCTGAGAAGCAAAAGCATCTGCCGGCAAGTCAATTGCATGTACAAATGAATTATCATTGCCATCCCATTCATATACCCTTATCTGTATATCGCCCGTTGTTGCAGTACCATTAGCATTTGGAAATATAATTTCTCCTTTACCATCACCGTCTAAATCTCCTGTTCTTACCCAACGTGTTGGTCCTGAACCGCCCCCTACATCATTTAATGGTGAAGACCAAACCAATTCTAAATCAGTTCCGTTCAATTCAAAAACGTGAACTCTTCCTCTGTTTGAATAATCAGTAGCCAGGATTTCAGGCTTACCATCCTGATCAAGATCTTCTTCTGCAACCCATAAAGAACGAACACCTTGATCATCAAAGTAAGGTTTTAAACTATCAACCATTGCGGGAAGATTGGCAACATTAAATTCTGCCAATGGACTAACCTGTGCATAATTAGCCCCCATACAAAGCAATAAAATTACTATTGCATGTATAAGTTTCTTCATAACTAGCTCCTTTTTTTAGGGTTTACTGAAATATGAGACTAAAAAATTAGTTACTCACTTTTAAATATCAATTTACCTGTACAAGATACCGGTCAACTTCTCTGAATGCTGCTGAAGTGTTATGATTATCTCTTACATTTTCAAACATTTCTTTTGCCTGCTCGTTATTACCGGCTTGCATAAAATTAATGCCGGCTTTTAAGAGATATTCAGGATTTAATACATTTTCTTTAGAAACTTTTGAAGCCTGAAGATATAGATCCGCAGCCTTTTCATATTCACCTTTAGCTGCATAATAGCCTGCCTCACCTGCTAATGCAGATGCTTTAAACAGTTTATTACTTCCGCTGAAGTCTTCATAATATGTTAAAGCTTCCTCATGTTTACCAAGCATAACATAAGCATTTGCAAGATACACCTTGGCTATTTCACCATTTTCCGTACTGCCATACTCTTCAACAATTTTTTTCAATCCCAGCAGATTGCTGCCCGCTCTTCCTTCAATTGCTTCAAGGTATGAACCGTTATCATACAAAGACATTACTTTTGAAAGATGAGTATTAGCTTCCTGGTTCCTGGAATTTTTGTGCTGAATATAAAAAACAACTGCAATTATTAAAACAACAAGTGCTCCGCCGTACAGAAGAAGCTTTGATCTATTTTCTTCAAAATAACCATATGCCTTATAGTAGGAAGTTACAAGGGTATCCTCTTTAATTTCCTTCTTAGACAATTTTTTCTTTTTAGTTAACATCTAACTTATCCTTAATGTTTAATTTAATATCGGGCTAATTTTAGAATCTTATACTTTTAAGATCAAGCCAAAATTTAGAACAAAAATATCTTCCTTTGATCAAAATGCCAAAAGAGCTTTTAAAAATAAATCAAAAGATTCAAATTTTTAATGCTGAAAATAGTTCAGATATTATTTGTGCGCCCAGAAGGAATCGAACCCTCAGCCTTCAGAACCGGAATCTGACGCTCTATCCAATTGAGCTATGGGCGCGTTATTTTTTATCATTTAAAACGGAATAAATCCAATATATAAAAAGAACGGCATCAAAAATAGTGATTATTAAATTCCGATTCTAATATGATTTGAATAAATCCAGGCTTTGCTGTAATACAGTACTTCTATCCGGTACGCACCATTTTTATTTACTACAAATTCAGCCTCATTATTATTTAACGATTCAACAACTTCACCGTTACGGATGAGTCTGATTTCACAATCAATATAGGGAACAAGCACTTTTAGGCAAACCGGGTGCGCCCCTTTAATTGAATCTCCCATCTGATAAATCTTTCCATCAGATTCAGCATAAAACCTAAAACCTCTGGAATCGGAGTGATAATCATTTGCAACAAAACATCTGCCGGATGCAAGTGAATCATAAACCAATTCTTTAGCTTCATTAAAATTCGTATCTGGATTCAATTCCCTGTCTAATAATATATGTGTGCGTATAGATTTAAAAAGAACTTTGTATGGAAATATTTCAACTTCTAAAAATCCAAGTAAATTGTATTTATGTGCATGTGCATCAACTCCGCCAATTCCAACTACTTTTCTTTTCAAATTCAGTTCATCCCATTTTTTTAATGTTTCGGCTGGAGGAGCAGTAATCGTTTTTAAAGGATGCAAGAATGATTGATATTTGTTTTGTTCGGTAAGATTCTCCATCCACTCGCTCATATGATTCCAGATTTCAATTCCGGTAAAATCTTCAGTATCCCATTCCGTCCAGGGGTACGGCGGATGTTCCTTCATATGCGTTCTTTTTTCATGTGGATGTGCAAGAAATCCAATTCCTCCGGCTTCCTTCACCTTTCTAACATACTCTTTAGCAGACAGCCTGGTGGAAAATGTTTCATTAATGCCGAATGCGAGATAATGATTTTTATTTTCCCTATCATTTATTTCAACGCCAACCAGCAAAAGTGTATTGCCGTACCACTTTTCAAAATTTTCTTTTAAAGCTCTTAATGTATTATGATCGGTTAGAATAATAAAATCGAGCCCCACTTCTCCTGCATATTTTATAATATCAGTAACCTCACCTGAACCATCAGAATAAGTGGAATGCATGTGCAGTGCGCCAATGTATTCGAACATAATTAATATCTGTTATTCATTTCAGAGTGAAAGATAGAAAGAATTATTTAAAGATTACAAGATGGTAAAATTTCAAAACCTGCCTGCAACAAGCAGATTGCAAGATTATATTATTAATAGTGAGGGTCATCGGAACTTAGAGACAGTTTAAATAAATTCCGAAGGTTATCACTGCGTTTTGCGTTTAGATAACCTTCGGGTTTAAGTAATAAACTATAATAATTTAGAATGCATAGCTCGAAGAAATATAGGCAAAGGTAGGACCTCCGCCGCCAATATTATTCAATCCCTGGCGCAGAACATCTGTATTAACCGTAGCATCAAAAGAAAAATCTCCAAAGCGTAAACCAATACCTACAGTTGCACCTAATGGTGAATAGATTGTATTTGAACGTTCATTTATTGTTGTAACAGCGGCAGGGGTTTCAAACGTTGCATTACCGGTAGCAGCAGTGTAGCCTAAACGGGCAACAAGCCAATCCAAAGCCATCCATTCAGCACCAAGATTCCATATTGGAAAAACTAAAGCTGAAGTTGAAAACTCAGGAGATACATTTGGTACAGCAGAATTTGTAGAACTAGCAGAACTAAATGCAGGACCGCCAACAAGAAGAAAATCTCCGGTACTATATTCAATACCAAATCCCGCTCCAATTACTGTTGCAGATGGCAGATCAGTTGAAGTACCGCCGGCATCCCTTGTACCGGAAGCTGTTACGAACAGAGCAGTTGGAACAAATCTGATTTTCTGTGAAAGCGGCAGAAAGAATCTTGCTGCAACTCCAATAATAGTTTGAGATAATTCAGTTGAATTACCCTGCGGCGGTTCAAATGAAGCACTGGGCATCATAAAACTAACACCAGCATCAAGCATCATTCTTTTGGTAAAATTAACAAGCACACCAACATTAACACCAAATTGGCTTGCAGATGCAGTGGTAGTCTGCCCGCCTGCCGGAGTATTTTCACTTGATGTTGCTGCATAAGCCACGCCTGCACCTAAGGTCAGCATTCCCAATTTAAAAGCTGCAAGCAGTTCAAGATTATTATTTAGCGGAACCGCCTGTGGATTGATGTTGGTATTATTTAATTGATTAACAAGATTTCCGGGATCAAGAGTTCCGATAGAAAAACTATTAAAGTCATTTCGGGTAAGCAGAGCACCAACTACAACCTGATCAGTTATTGAAACATTTAGCCCAGCAAATTGTCCTGCACTGGAATTGCCGAAAGTTGGTCCGGAATTTGAGCCGAGATCTCCCCAGAGGAAATCATGATAAACAGAAGCCCAGGCGGGGTTCAGTTTAATTCCTTCGGGGTCTACAAGATAGGGATTATTGCCCATGCTAACCACGCGTGCATAACCGCCGGTTCGTTCCATATTTTGGGCATTAACAGAAATGAAAAGCACACAAACAAGAAGTACATGGTACCATCTTAACATAAAACCTCCAAATTATTTTTGAATCTATGTTACAGCACCGGATATTGTTAAGAACAGATTATGATTAAAATAATCTAACAGAATATAATATTATTTATATTGAAAAATAGTGTAGACAAGCAAAATGCGGGGAAAACCCCGCGGGGATAATTCACGCTTCCTGAACTTCATAGAGTGTTGTGTATTTGGTTGAATTTTCAGTAGTAAGATCGCTCAATTTATTTATAAGAATATTCAATCTTTCACTTTGGTTATCATCAAAATTTTCATAAGCATCTGATGATGCAAAGGAATAAATTTCTTCAAAGTTATTCGGTTTGCCTTTAACTTCATAAACTGAATAACTTTCCAGCCCATCAGCTTTTAACAGATTTTTTAATTCCTTAATTACACCTAAATATTCCTCCCTTTTTCCTGAAGCGATCTCATACTGTATTGTGAATATTACTTTTGACATTTGATCTCCGGATAATTATAAAAACTTGTTTAGTGAAAAGGTGCCGGTAAAAATCTGTTTAGCCGGCCCGGTTAATGATAATTCCTCTACAGATTCTTCTTTTATTTTGAAATTAACAATCAATTCATCTCCGCCGAAAGTTTTAATCTTTATTGGCGGCTGAATATGATAATTAATGAATGCTATAACTGCAGCTGCAACAGAACCGGTTCCGCATGCAAGAGTTTCATCTTCAACTCCGCGTTCATAAGTTCTAATTGCAATTTCATCTTTGCGCCGCTCAATAAAATTTACGTTTGTTCCTCCCGGCTTAAAATCATTTAAATATCTGATTGATCTCCCGAGATTAAAGACCGGGATTTCATTCAGTTCCCTAACCGTATTTAAATCTTTTATATCAATTACAACATGAGGTGAACCGGTATTAATAAATGATGCTTTAACCGGCACACCATCCGGCTGAATAGTGAAATTGAGTTTCAGATCAACGGGATTATTAAGATTAAATTTTACAACTTCACCGGCAATAACTTCAGCAGAATACCTGGCGCCGTTTGAATAAAAATCTGTTCTCTTATTTTTTATCCTGCCGGATAATTCTGCGGCATATACCGCGCATCTGGCACCATTGCCGCAAAGGCTTCCGGTTGAGCCATCAGCGTTAAAATAGTTCATGTTAAAATCCAGTTCATCTGAATCTTCAATAGTTATTAAACCATCAGCGCCAATGCCTGTTCTTCTGCTGCAAAGATTTTTAATAGCATTTTGTGAAAGAACAAATGAGGGATTGGAATTCTTATCAATTATGATAAAATCATTCCCCGCACCGCTCATTTTACTAAAAGAAATATTTTCCATTTACCGAACTAATTTAGGTGAATAACTTTTTGTTTTCAATAAAAATATTAACTATTTGAAAGATAAATAAGGGATTGAGTGAACTTCTTTGTGCTCTGGCACTACAATTTAAAATGCTTTTTTCATGTACCGGAATAGAAATCCAAAAAAATGAAAATAAAGAACCGGAAAAAATTTTTGATTCACTAAACTTTCTCACAAAAGTGCTCTGGAGCAATTAATCAATAAAATTCTAATTGATTTTAAAATCAAATTTTTGGATTATGCAAACGGCTTAAATCCAAATAATTCCCACCACAAATTTGAGAGGTTAATGTGAAAAAAATTGCTACTTTTTTTTCTCTATATCTTTTTCTTTTTTCTTTTACGCTTTCAGCGCAAAATGATTGGAACTATGTTTGGAGTCTTCATCAAAAACCTTTTCAGGATCCGCAGACACCATCTGAAATGGGGATAGTAAAAGCCGGGTTTGATACTGATGAAGACGGATGGGGTGAGTTCCTTTGTGCATATACTGATCTTGATTCAAATTATCTTTTAATGTACGAAGCAACCGGAGATAATACTTATGAACTTGTTTGGTATTGGAAGTATCCTGTACCGGCTAATACATTTGCCGGCATTGCTGTTGGGGATATTGATCATAATGGTTTGGTAGAAATTATTACCACAATGCCTTCGCAAACAGCAAGTGATCCAAATCCAAAAAGACTTTGGGCTTTTGAATGGACAGGCGTGCAGGGAGAAAATAAATACGGCAATTATTCAGGCGATACTTTTGAGCCAACAAGCTCCTGGAATTTTGATTTGCCTGATAATATAGATTTCAGACCTTATAGTCTTATCATTGAAGATATTGATAATGATGGAAGAAATGAACTTATAGTAGGCGTTAGACAAACAGATCGAAACGGATCGCTTGAACGTGAAGTGGTAGTAGCTTCAGTTTCCGGTCAGCTTGCAGGATTCGGTGCGTGGGAAATTGAATATAACCTGCAGGGATTGACGGGTGGAAATTTGTACAGTGTAACTACCGGTGATCTTGATAATGACGGCAATAAAGAAATCTATGCTTTAATTTGGAATTTCTTTGGCTTATTTATAATTGAAGCAACTGGCCCTAATCAGTATGAATTAGTTAATTCATTGGAAGAAGTTTTTATTGAGACCGGAATTGATCACGGTGCTCTTGATGCAGTGCGTGTTGCAGATGTAAATGGTGATGGAGTAAACGAAATGTATATTGCTTCAACTGAGCCGCCGAACCAGTTATTTATTATTACCGGTATAGATGATGTAAGTGCAATTACTCCAGCAGACATAAATCCATTTATGCAGCTTCCAAAAAATGATGAAGGGAAACTCCGCACTTTGTGGGTTGCTGATCCGGACAAAGACGGAAATGCAGATTTAATGATTGGCGGTGAAACAAACGGGCAAATATTTGATGTTGAATATAAAGGCTCCGGTGATCCTGCAGATCCATCAAGCTGGGAGGTAAATATAGCGTTTGATATTTTTGAATACAGCGGCTTTGCGCCGGGTGCAAGTCCAACTATAGATCCAAGATTATTTTACGGCTCACCTGCTAATGATATGGATGGAGACGGACATGATGAATATGTGTTTGTTAATTACCGCTCCTCCTTTCCGGTTTGGGAAAATGATGGATATGTCTGGATGATTGAAATTGAAAACACAGCAACGGGAGTTGAAGATTACTTAAGTTCACCAACTGAATTTAAACTGTTTAATAATTATCCCAATCCATTTAATCCTTCAACTAATATCAGTTACAATTTACCAAACGCAGGCAATGTTATTTTAAAGATATTTGATGCGCTGGGAAGAGAAATAAAAACTTTGTTCAGCGGTTGGCAGGAAGCTGGTATGCACACTGTAAAATTTGATGCTGAGTCATTACCAAGCGGAATTTACTTTTTTCAGTTAAAAACTAATGGCTTTTCAGAAACCAAAAACATGATGCTGATGAAGTAATTCATTGTAAATATCATAAAATAAAAAGGAGCTTGAATGAGCTCCTTTTTATTTGCACTAGTGTTAAAAAATTTGAAAAAGAATTTTACATCAACTTGTTAAATTCAAAACGTAATAAATAAAATCATTTCTTATTTTCAGAACAATTCAGAATAATGAATTGGCTTTTTTGTGGAGGTGGCGGGAGTCGAACCCGCGTCCGAAGTTACGACACAAAGAACATCTACACATTTAGTTTGTTTTAGATTTTAGTTTAAAGCTGCATAACAAACAAAACTCACTTTAAACGATCCCATTAAAGTTTCATCTTTACTTCATGGGCAAAAGCAAAGACTATCATACCTAAACGTCACTCATCCTTAACACGGCATGAAAAGCTAAGGTGAATGGCTGCTTTTAAATTAAGCAGCTAAGGCGTAGTTATATTCGCCAGTTATTATTTGTTTCCAGATGTTTAACGTGTACTCCGGGAACACGATGTGCCGTTCTAAGCTTCTATAACCCCGTCGAAACCAAATTCACCCCCGTATAAAATCAGGGTCAGGGCTCCCATTTTACATCGGGTATTTTTGATTCAACGTTTTCAACACGTGAAAGAACAAAGAATAAATCGGATAATCTGTTAAGAAAAATTATAATGTTATTTCCAATATTTTCAGATTCTTTTAGCGCTGTTACTCTTCTTTCAGCTCTGCGGCAAATTGTTCTGCAGACATGCAGCAGCGCTGAAGATTTGGAACCGCCGGGCAAAATAAAATTTCTTAATTCTTCTAACCTGCTCTCAAATTTATCAATTTCTTTTTCAAGATTAATATAATAATCTTCAGTTACCCTGGGAATATTATGCTTCCTGTTTTTTTCAGTATCAGGCGAAGCCAGATCAGATCCAACGGTAAAGAGCTGATTTTGAATTTTCTGAAGAAGATTTTTTACTTCATAATTTTTTACTTCCGTTATTGCCAATCCTATAAACGAATTTAATTCATCTATTGTTCCATAAGCTTCAATTCTTTTTGAAGCTTTGGATACTCTTTCTCCGCCGAATAAACCCGTTTCTCCTTTATCACCTGATTTTGTGTAGATTTTCATTTTTTAAATGGAAGATTACTTACCTGTACTGATATCAATTGCTGGCTGCCGCTTTTTGCAAATAATGTTTTGCCTTCTTCAGCATAAAACTTTCTTACAAATGCAAGCCCAATATAATTTTTTAATCTTTCAGAATTTGTTATAGATGTTACTTTCCCGGCATCTTTACCTTCTTCATCTACAAGCAAAATTTCCTCAGTATCATCCGGTTTGCTGCTGAATTTTACTCCCATTAAATACCGCTGAACTTTTTCATAGGTTTCAAGTCTCGCTATTACTTCCTGGCCAATATAACATCCTTTTTTAAAATCTATGTATTCGGTAATTTTAACTTCATGCGGATTAACAGTATCATTCAATTCAAAAGGAACTCCCGGAATTCCCTGTTCAATTCTGTAAGTGTTGTATGCATCTTCACCAACAAGATTAAAATCAAACGGACCTTTATTTTCCTGCATAAACTTTACAATATTTTTTCCATTTTCAGGATCCGCAATAATTAAAAATTTTGTCTGTCCATTTAACATTTTCATCTTTGCAAGAAAGAAAAGTAAACCTTCAGCGTGCACAACTTTAAATGTATTTTCATTCAGGCTGTTAATCATACTACCACAAAGAAGCATAAGGAAAGAAACTGACTGCGGACCAATTACTTCTAAAACAACATATTTGCCGGTAACGTTTGCGGTTATAACATCGTCCGTTATAGTGTATTTTTCAATCCAGCTTTTTACCTTTAATTTATTTTCTGCACTGCAAATTAGTAATTGGTAATCTTCAAAATTAAAAAGAGATGCAACATCAATTACTCTTCCCTTTTCATTTGTAAAGATAGTACGGGTTAATTCTGCTTTGGGTAAATCTTTTGTGGAGTTTGTAGCAATTCTATGAAGAAAATCGAGAACATCTTTTCCTCTGAGTTCTAAAATCCCTTCATGAGAAATATCTCTTAAACCAACACCTTTATATAGAGAATTAAGTTCCTGATCTGTAGAATCAAATTTCTTAATCAACTTTTTTCCGTTAATAACTTCGGCACTGTAGTTTTGATTTGCAAAAAAATCAATAAGGGGAGAAGTTATTAAATCATTAACTAACATTACACACCTGAAAATTAGATTGATAAAAAATATTCTGATCCGTTAAGAGATCAGAATAAATTATGAATAGTAACAGTTATTTATAAAAGGCGTGTAAAGATAAGAAAAAAAATTAATATGGACGAGTTTGCCGTCTGTTTCGTGTGTTAACGTAAACGCTGTCTTTAGTACTCCATTCAAATGCTATGGAATCTGCAGCGTAAACTCTATCACCAAAATCGTAGTACAGATATTCGTAGTAATCAGGATATTCATCATTGTTAACATTTCCGATAACACGTTTGTAATTTATTCCTTCATAAGTCATCAGGAAATGCGGCTGTTCTCTAATTCCATGAATGAAGAAATAATTATAATCAATATGACCGATTCCGCGTGCATCATGAAAGTTGCAGCGGATGTAAGGAGTTCCTTTATAATTCCACTTTTCCATATAAAATCTGTTAAACCCGCCATGGTTAGGAATCGGAGCTTCCCAAACAATAGAAAGCTGATCATCCTTGCACTCAAACAAAACAAGATAAAAATAAGCCGTTCCTAACTCGGTACTATCCAGATCAATAAAGCTTTGATCATAACCAACAACGTTTTTGGGTTCAACAAGACGGTGATCGCCAATCGATTTTACAATCACTCCAAAAATATAATTTGCATCCTGAGTGTAATAATATACTGCAGGTTTGGGAAGATTGAAGGTTACAGTTTTATCAAAATCTACCAGGTAGGTTCCGGCCGGATAGTTATCAATTACATATTCAACAACGGCAAGAGTATCACACGGTGAAACACTGCCGCTTAATTCTTTAGCTTGTTCAAGATTATAACGTTGTATCTCTTCATCTTTTGTTGGTGAATATGCAACATCTTCTCCTCCTTCAACTGCTTCGCCTGAGGATTCATCTTCACCACAAGAGATCAAAATAATTGAAAGAAAAAATATTAAGATGAATTTAGATATCTGTTTAATCATTATTAATAACCGAATAATTAACCTTTTTCTCCCAATTTTTGTGCCGTATACAATGTTTATAAAATATCAAACTATTCAATCAAAACGCCATAAAAACTCCTATCAAAGTGCATCTTTTTTAGTTTGATTCTTAATTTGAAACAATATTATGAAGAAAATTCATTAAGGAAATATGCTGAACTCTGAATTCCCAAATGAAAATGATTCAAATTAAAATGTTCATTTGGTGAATGCAAGTTTTCAGTATTCAATCCCATTCCCATTAACACAGTTGGAGCTTTCAATTTTTTGGTGAATACAGTTACTATCGGTACGGAACCTCCTTCTCTTACATAAACAGTTTTTTTACCAAAAGCTTTTTCCATTGCTGTTGCAGCAGCAATTGCAGCCTTATCATTTAAAGGTGTAAGAACCGGATATGCACCGTGTAAATCTCTTACAATAACTTTTACAGATTTGGGTGCAAGTTTCTTAATATATTTTTCAAAAAGCTTCGCAATTTTTTTCGGATCCTGATTTGGAACAAGTCTCATGCTTATCTTTGCAGTTGCAGATGATGGAATAACAGTTTTTGCACCCTGTCCGGTAAACCCGCCAAATATTCCATTGCAGTCAAGTGTAGGTCTTGCCCAGATTCTTTCAAGAGTTGTATAATTTTTTTCACCTTTCAGTTCGGCAACTCCAAGTTCTTTAGCAAATTTTTTATCAGAGAATTTGAGTGATTTGTAATTCTCCCGTTCACTTTTAGTTAGTTTTAAAACATCATCATAAAAACCGGGAATGGTAATTTTTCCATTCTTATCCTGAAGTTTAGAAATAATTTCCGCAAGGATATTAATAGGATTTGCAACCGCACCGCCAAAACTTCCTGAGTGAAGATCTTTTTTTGGTCCGATTACTTCAACTTCCATATAACTCAAGCCGCGCAAACCGTAGGTTAGTGTAGGAAGTCCCGGCTCATACAAAGCTGTATCAGATACAAGAACAGCATCGCATTTAACTAATTCAAGATTATTATTTATGAATGTTTCAAGGCTTTCACTTCCAATTTCTTCCTCACCTTCTATTAAAAATTTTACATTTAAAGGAAGACTTCCTCTTGTTTTAAAAAATGCCTCAACACTTTTAATGTGCATGAACATTTGGCCTTTATCATCAGTTGCGCCTCTTGCAAATATTTTTCCATCTTTAATTACAGGGTCGAAAGGAGGATTATCCCACAATTCAATCGGATCAATCGGCTGAACATCATAATGCCCGTAAATTAAAACGGTTGGTTTTCCAGGTGCACCAAGCCATTCGCCATACACAATTGGATGACCTTCTGTTTTAAAAATTTCAACCTTGCTCATTCCGGCAGATTTCAATTTTTGTGAAACAAACTCCGCACATTTTTTAATATCTGATTTGTGTTCCGCGAGAGTACTTATACTCGGAATTTTTAATAGCTCTTTAAGCTCTTCAATGTAGCTGTCCCTGTTTTTCTGAATGTAGCTAATAACTTCCTGCAAAATAAATCTCCTTTAGTTTTTTAATTTGAATTTATAAATCACCGGAACAAATTTTTTAAAATTTCTAACAGTGTTTTCATCAAGCTGATTTAATATATCATCAGAAGGAACATAGTATGTTGTCCATGGATCATCAATCATGTAAATATTTTTTTCATCATCCATTGTGATTGATTCCAATGATGAAACATAATTAAATGAATTGTAATTAGGAATATGAGTTTTTACAGTAACAGTATCAAAGTTTTCTATGTTTAAATCATTGTTTAAAATTAAATGAAATAATTTTTTGTTGTTCCTGTCTATACCATATACTGAATAATTTGAGTCAGCGAATAATCCGCAAATGGTTTGAATGCCGTAATGTTTGGTGTTTATTTCTTTTACTATCCGGAGAGATGATTTGTCAACCACAAAAATTATTGTGCTGTCTGCAAACATCCCTTGGGTTGTAAATCCTTCAAGACCTAAATACAGATAATTATCATCCGCAGTGATTCCTTCATATCCAATATTCCTATCTAAATATTTGGTGAATATATCTTCGGGAGTTATATCTGTTTTTTTTACTGATAAAATTGTATCGGAAAGAACATCGTCATGTGCAAAAATGATTTGAAAAATGCCGGCATAATTAATATAGTTGTTACCGTTTCCTTCAATGGAAATAAAAGTGCTGCCGGTTTTTCTATCATATAATATATCTTCAATATCAAGTTTTGGGAAACCGGAAAATACTTTTTCAACTTCTTCAGAAAAATAAACCGGAGTGATTGATGTAATTTTATCATCTTTTATTTTTAAATGATGAAGCTTGCCTATATCATCTGCAAGTAAAAAATTTTTATTCCCATCAGCATCAGTAGAAATGAATGCAATTCCCGAAGTTTGAGCCGCTGCATAGCTATTGTACATCAGCCATTGCGGAAAATTGTTATCCGGAATTAAATACAGATCATCATTATTTTCAGTTGAATTGCATGCAATTGATCCGCAAATGAGAAAACATATCAACAAAAATTTTAACATTTTTAATGCAAAATTGAATAACAAAAGTTTGGCAATATAAGAATATTTTATCAACATTTTATAATTGTTGTTCTCATTTGGCAAACTTTTTAGCGTTTCATATATTGATTGCATGGTTTTGCACAAGTACATATTGAGAAATCATATTGCGCCTTTTGCTTTTGCAATGTTAACTCTTACCTGCATTTTTCTGCTGCAATTTCTCATGAAGTTTGCCGACCGCCTTGTTGGAAAAGGTTTGGATTCATTCGTAGTTATTCAATTGATTGTTTACAACCTTGCATGGATGCTTGTACTCGTTGTTCCTATGGCAAGTCTTGTTTCAACATTAATGGCTTTCGGATCAATGTCTCAGAATAATGAAATAACAATTTTGAAATCATCAGGAATAAGTTTGTACCGCATGATGATTGCACCATTAATTGCAAGTGCCGTAATCGGATACTTGTTGATTCTTTTTAACAATGATGTTCTGCCGGATGCAAATCATCAGGCAAAAATTTTGCTTCAGGATATCTCAAGAAAAAAACCAACACTTTCATTGGAGCCGGGAGTTTTTTCTCAGGAAGTTGCTAACTATGCTATTCTTGTTAGAGGAATAGATCAATCAAATAATGAACTTACAGATGTAACAATTTATGATTACTCAAATCCATTAAGTGTAAATGTTGTAACTGCAAAAAAAGGCAGATTGTTCTTCTCAAAAGATCAAACGAAATTAATAATGGATTTGCAGAACGGTGAAATTCATGAATCAAATTCTGCAGAAACGAATCTTTACAGAAAGTTACTTTTTGATAAGCACAGAATAACAATGCCGGCTGAACAATTTAGCTTTCAGCAGTCTGCACCGGGCGGGCCGCGCGGAGACCGTGAACTAAGCAGCGCAGATATGCTTGCAATTATTCACGATAGTCTTGCTGTACAAAAGCAGCAGTTCGTTAAAATTATGAACAGAGAAATATATAAGTTTTTTTATATAGATAGTGCTGCTGCTCAAACTCCGATGGTAAGTAAGAACATTAAAAAAGAAGAACTTACTTATGCAAGAGCAATTGACAGGATGAGAGCTGCAAAGAATATAATTTTATCAAACCAGAATCGTGTTCAGTTTGTGCAGAGTGAAATCAATAAATACTGGGTTGAGATTCACAAAAAATACTCGCTTCCGGCAGCTTGTGTCATTTTTGTTTTGATTGGTGCACCGCTGGGAGTAATGACAAAAAAAGGCGGGTTTGGTGTTGCAGCAAGCATAAGTCTGTTTTTCTTCTTAATCTATTGGGCATTTTTAATCGGCGGTGAAAAACTTGCTGATAGAAATATGCTTTCACCATTTTTGGGAATGTGGGCAGCAAATATTCTTTTGGGGATTGCGGGAATAATTTTATTAATCAGAACTGTTAAAGAAACAGTTACACTTGATTTTACTTTCCTTGCAAAACTGCTGCCGCGGCCATGGCGCGAGATTCAGCAGCGTGAACATGAAGAGGAGGAAATTGAAAATACTTGATAAATATCTGATAAAACAGTTTCTTCAAACAATTATATTTGGTTTGCTGGCTTTTACTTTGATCTTTGTTGTTATAGATATGATGGAAAACCTGGATGATTTTATTGATCAAAATGTTTCCGGTGATGTAGTACTCCATTATTATTTTGTGTTCGCTCCAGAGATTATAAAATTAATGACTCCAGTTTCAGTACTATTTGGAGCTTTGTTTACAGCAGGCAAAGCTGCAAACCTTAGTGAATTAACAGCAATAAAAGCAAGCGGCGTTAGTCTGTACAGGTTTATGCTTCCGTTTTTAATTACAACATTTTTTCTTTCCTGCTTCTCAATTTACTTTACCGGATACCTAGTTCCGATGGCAAACAAAACAAAAATTAATATCGAACGAAACTATCTTAACCGCGGAATTACATTTGCCGGAAGTGATCTGTTTTTTCAGGATACAAAATCACGCATAATCAGCATTTCATTTTTTGATAACAATAGAAATATCGCAAACAGAGTAAGTATTCAGGAATTTGAACCGGATGATCTAACAAAAATGATCTCCCGGATAGATGCTCAAACAATGTCTTATGATTCAACTACTCGCAATTGGTCTGTTCATGATGGAGTTAAACGAGAATTTAAAAATTCAAAACAAACAGCACAGTATTTTAATACTATTACATTAAATTATTTGAGTTTTACTGCAGAAGATCTTACAACAAAACAGCAGAAACCTGAAGAAATGAATCTTACCGAACTTAAGAATTATATTGATTCACAGCAGCGTGCAGGAAACGATCCAACAGGTTCTTTAATAGAATTCCATACAAGATTTGCTTTCCCATTGGCAAGTTTGGTTGTGGTATTGTTCGGGCTTCCTATTTCTGCTAATAAAAGAAAAGGAGGATTAGCAGCACAGGTTGGAATAAATATCCTGGTAACATTTATCTATCTTGTATTTATGAAGGTAAGCCAGGCATTTGGTAAAAACGGTGCATTGGATCCTGTACTTACTGCATGGTTTGCAAATTTCATTTTTCTTGCTGCGGCTGGAATTAATTTGTTGAGGCAGAAGGCAGGATAAAAAAAAAGCTGTCCCTATATATTTAATAAAGACAGCTTATGAGAATAATTAATTTACTTTTTCATCTTTCTTGATAGGAATAAAACCAAAGTGCTGATTTACGGGAGGTTCTGTTTTTATCTCACCAAACCTGGCTTCAAACTTATCAATATTTTCTTTCAATGCTTTTAACAGCATCTTTGCATGCTGCGGAGTTGTAATTATACGTGCATGCACTTTTGCTTTAGGAACACCCGGCACTATCCTGGTAAAATCAATTATAAATTCTGCCGGTGAGTGTGTTATAATTGCCAGATTAGAATAAATGCCTTCGGCTTCTTTCTCTCCAAGTTCAATGTTTATTTGTTGTCCCTGCGGTTGATTAGAATTCATTATACTTCCTGTTATCTTAATTTATCTGCTTTATCAAATGCTTCTGTTGCTTTATCAGGCATATCAAGAATTGTATAAACTCTGCCTAACAATTCCCAAACCTGGGCATCATCTGGTCTGGCTTCAACTACTTTTTCAAGGTAGGGAAGTGCCTGTTCATATTTTATTTTATATTCGGTACTAGTTTCACCTTGCTCTTCGGCTTTCTTATTCAAATCTGTTCCCCATCTTACATAGGTAACAGCAAGATTATAAATTGCGTTTTGATATTCAGGATCAATTTCTATTGCTTTAAGAAATTGTGCTTCAGCGCCGGCATAATCTTCTGCACCAAGCAGAAGCACTCCGTAATTATACCTGTAATATTTATTCTCCGGTTCAGCTTCAACTCCTGCTTTAAATGCATCAATTGCAATATCAATTTTGTTTGCAGCTATATAAGAGTTAGAGAGAAGCAAAAGTATATCTGTATTATTGGGATGAGCCTTTCTTCCCTCTTCAAGCACTGAAATTGCACTATTAAAATATTCCATTGCTCTTACACTGTCCTGTATTTTAATCTCATTACCTTTGTTATATAAGATTTCACCGAGATATCTGTAACCTTCTGCAGAGGAATCTTTTTCAATTACTGTTTTCAGCGGTTCAATTGCTTTATCATTTTCTCCCTGACTTAGATAAACAAAAGCAAGATTTCTGTAAGCATCTGCTGAATCAGGTTCAACATTTATTGCATTCTCAAAGGCAGCAACAGAGCGGTTAAAATAAATTTTTGCACTGTCTTCATTTTGTGTGTTTGCACCTCTTTGATAAAAACTTACACCGCTGTTAAATAAATTTGCCCAATAATACCTTTTGGAATCCTTTATATTGCTTTCAAACTTATTGCTTATTTCAAGTGATTTGTTGTATGCATCAACCATTTTATCATACTGTTCTTTCTCTCCATATACCACGCCAAGCAGGTAATATCCTTCATCACTTTTAGGATTTTTTTGAACTTCCTTTTCTAATGCTTCCAATGCTTTTTCATAATTTTTCTGTTGAATGTAGAGTTTTGCGCTTGTTAATTCGGTAGATGAGCACTGGAATCCAGTAATTGCCAAAGCAAATAAAATTGCTAATGCGGCAATTATTTTTGATTTAATCATATATACTCCATTTTATCCTAATTAATTTGTCTTCAAACTTACTGTTTTGGGTATGTATAGTCAAGAAAAGCGGCAAAGGTGTTAATATCTATTTATTCAAAATCAATTTCTTAAATGAAGAAAAACTTCCCGATTTTAACTGGCAGAAGTAAACTCCGCTGGAGAGATCTTCCGCATCAAAATTTATATTATATCTTCCCGTTTCCAATTCAGAGTTTATGAGGGATCTGACTTCCTGCCCGAGTGAATTAAATATTTTTAGAGTTACTCTTTCTTTTCCTTTAAGAATAAAAGAAATTTTTGTAGAGGAGTTAAAAGGATTTGGATAATTCTGGAATAAATAATATTCCTGCTGAGATGAATTATCATCATCAACTGATGTAACAGTTGTTATTGAACCGTTAATGTAATTAATTGGAATTGCCTCTCCCAGCGAATTACTTATCTCACAACTTTCTTCTAAAAATTCCAGAGTTGAACTCCCGGATGAAATATCAAAAATAAGATTAAAGAGATTATCGTTTTGAATATTAATTGGGTTCATCAGAGTTATATCAAACCAACCAATGGTAATTACTCCATCATTTTCTGAGTACTGAAAATTAACCGCTCCATTTTCAATTCCCGAAAAACTAACTGTCTGATTATCATATTTAATTTTTAATGAAACTGCCGCGGCATCATTAAGATTTTGTGCAATAACCGGAACAGATATTCTTTCATTTATTGATGAAGTTACTTCATTAATTTTAAGAGAAGTAGTTTGAGCCGCAGTAAATCCGCAGCAGTATAATATTATAAAGAAAAAATATTTCATGTTGATATATAATAAAAAAGCCCCAAATAAATGGGGCTTAGAAAGGAACCTATCATGGATTTACTATTTGATCAGAGTCATTTTTTTGGTTGAGATGAAATCTTCTGCCTGAATCCTATAAATATAGATTCCTGAGCTTAATGCTGAAGCATCGAAATCATAATTATAATAACCAGCAGGAAGAACTTCATTAACCAGAGAAGCAACTTCTTCACCTAATAGATTATAAACCTTCAAAGTAACAAGTGATTCTGAAGGTAAATTGAACTTTATATTTGTAGTTGGATTAAACGGATTCGGGAAGTTCTGAGATAAAGCATAGCTCTCAGGAATTCCTGGCTCTACCCTTATATCCGTAATTACAGTAACCATAGCTGTATCTAGTACAGTTGCAATCTGATCAGTTACAGAAACAATAATTGTAAATGTTTCTGCAGTCTGAGGTACAAATACAAAATCACCTGAAGTTGAGATACTTGCTCCTGCCGGTGGATCAACCAGCGCAAAAGTTAAAGCATCTGCATCAGGATCTGTAGCAGTATATTTGAACCTGAGTGTATCACCAACAACAATGGGACCTTGATCAGGCATTGTATTTACAAATGAAGGTTCACGGTTTGTATTTGTTACAGTTACAACTGCAGTATCTCTTACAATTACATTGCTAGGATCACGTACACCAATTATAACTAACCGCGTACCTGCCTGGCTGAATGTAGGAGTCCAGGAAAACTCACCAGTATTCGGATCTATCGAACTTCCTGATGGAGATCCCGGTAAAATTGAAAAGAGAAGCTCTTCACCATCTTCATCAATAGCTGCATAAGTGAATGTAAGAGTCTGACCTTCAGCTATCGTAGTATCAGGTAAAACAGCAGTGAATTGCGGGAGCCTGTTTGATTCCAGAACAACAACAACCGCCGTTCTTGAAGTATCAGTTAAGTTCCCATCTGAAACAACAGCAACTATATCATAATTGCCGGATTGATTGAAATCCGGTGTCCATGTGAATAACCCGGTAGCACTGTCAATTATAGCACCTGCGGGAGGATTAACCAGCGAATAAGTTAATTGTTGTCCTTCAGGGTCAATTGCCTGATATTGAAATGTTAAAGTTTCACCTTCACTAATTGTATCATCCGGCATTTCTGCTGTGAAAGATGGAGCTGCATTCAAAACTACACTTCCATTATTATAGATTACACCAGCAATCGGCTGTCCTGCTGAATTTGCAATTTCAGATTCGGCAGTAATAAAATTTAAAGGACTTGTACCGCTTGCATACGTAAAATCAAGATCGAATAATTTTGAACCATCCTCCAAATTCAAGGGAGTATTACCGGAAGGATCAAACCATCCAATAGTAATAACACCGCCTGCTGCATTAGCATTGAAATCTGCACCTGCAATTTCATTTGCTAATCCATTAAATGTAAGCACAGCAGCGTTATATTGGATTTTAAGAGAAACCGCACCAATATCATCAAAGTTATTAACTGTTAACGGAACTGCCACCGCAGAATTTGTTTCTGAAGCTGCAACATGAGCCAGGGTTAGTTCGGGCTTTGTTCCGGGACCAGAAACGGCACCATTAACGTAAACAACATTATTTAATGGCGTACCGGATCCATCAGCTATTTCACTTTCAGATGTATTGAATGTAAGATCGGATGTTCCACCACTGTAAATAAAATTCAAATCAAATAATTTTGCGCTGTCTAAATTAAGCGGTGAATTCCCGGATGCGTCAAACCATCCGATTGATATTACACCACCAGATGCATTTGCACTGAAATCAGCATTAGCCAGGTCATCCGAAACACCTGTAAAGTTAAGTACTGTAGAATTATAATTTATTTTTAATGATATAGCACCAACATTATTAAATGTTTCTACATTAACCGGAACTGATATAGTATCTCCCGGATTTGCTACAACACTTGCAATTTCAATGGTCGGAGCAGCACCGGCACTGACACTTCCATTTATATAATTTACATTAGCTATTGGTATACCAAGATCATTAGCTAATTCAGATTCCAAAGTGTTAAAAGTTAAAGCACTTGCACCAGAAATGTATGTAAAGTTTAAGTTAACAAGATTTCCATCTGCAATAGATACTGGATTTGTAGCTGTTGCATCAAACCAGCTTAAACTAACAACTCCACCTGATGCATTAGCTGAAAAATTTACTCCAGCTGCTTCATCCGAAACACCTGTGAATGTTAATGCTGTTTCATCATAATTGATCTTAAGAGAAATAGCACCAATACTATTTAGATTTTCTGCATTTATCGGAACACTTACCATAGAGCCAACAGTACCAACCACATTAGCAATCGTTAATGTAGGCTGAGAACCCGGCTGAACAAAAACACCGCCGCTGCTGTAAACAACTCCGGTTATAGGAATACCGGCATCATTTGCTATTTCACTTTCCCCGATATTAAAAACAAGATCACTTGAATTAACACCGTTAAAAGTAAAATCAAGATCAAATAATTTGCCGGAAGCAATTGAGATTGGATTTGTGCCGGTTCCATCGAACCAGCTAATTGAAATTACACCGCCTGCAGAATTAGTTGTAAATGTAACGCCGGCAGGTGCATTTAAAACACCATTAAATGTAAGAACTGATGGATCATAATTAATTTTAAGTGATACAGCCCCAACATTTGAAAAATTTTCAACGTTTACAGGAACTGCTACATTGCCTGCAACCGCAGAAACACTATCAATACTTATTTCAAGATTTGAACCGGCAAGCGGAGACACGCTTCCGTTAATATAATTAACATTACCTATAGGTGTACCAACACTATCAGAGATTTCGCTTTGTGCTTCATCAAATGTTAATGCAGATGTTCCACCTTTATAAGTAAAATCTAAATCAATTAATTTTCCATCAGCAATGCTGATTGGATTTGTGCCGGTATTATCAAACCAGCCAACAGAAATTACACCACCGGTAGCATTCGCTGAGAATGTAACACCAGCAGGTGCATTTGAGACTCCATTAAAAGTTAAAACAGCAGGATCATAATTTATTTTTAACGATACCGCGCCTATATTATTAAAGTCTTGTACATTCAAAGCTACTGCGATATTACTTCCGGGAATATCCTGAACATTTGCCAGTTCCAGAGTTACCGTTGGTCCGCTAGAAGGCGATACAATACCATCATTAAATGTTGTTGGAATTACACTACCAACACCATCGGCAATTTCGCTTTGTGCAGTGTTAAAAGTTAAATTACTGGTACCTCCATTATATACAAATTTTAAATCAAGTAATTTACCCGAAGCTATATTTATTGGTGAAGAAGCTGTAGCATCAAACCATCCAAGACTTATAACACCTCCTGCAGCATTCGTGGTAAATGTTACGGGCGCATTTTCAGTACCAATAAAATTAAGAACAGAAGAATCATAGTTAATTTTAATGGATACTGCACCAACATTCGAAAAACCTGTAACATTTATAGGCACAGAGACTGTGTCCCCCACCGAAGCCTGCGCGCTTCCAATAGTAGCAGTTGCCTGCGCAAAGCCGTTGGTGGAGTAAATCCACAAAACAGCCATTAATAAAATTATTTTTTTCATAAGTATCCTTCACTCATATTTAGAATTTTAACAAAATCGGGCTTATCCCAACGGAACTGGAATAAGCCCTATGAATATTAGATTGAAGTCTTCATTTTTAGAGGATTACTTCAATAACATCATTCTGAGATTTTGAGTGAATTTCTGGTCCCCAGCTTCTACATGAATTCTATATATATACATACCGCTTGATAAGCTGCTTGCATCAAAATTAAACTTGTATGAACCGGCATTCTGAACACCATTGAATAGTGTTGCAACCTGTTCTCCAAGAATATTGAATACAACCAGGCTCACGTTTGCGTCAACCGGCAGATCATATTCGATCGTTGTAGAAGGGTTGAATGGGTTTGGATAGTTCTGTTTCAAGCTGAATTCAGCAGGAACATATCCTTCAACGGATGCTGTGCTGAGATTTCCAACTAATACAGTACCATCTTTGCTAGCGAATTCACTATAGCTTCCATCAAGAACTAATTCAAATTTGCTGCCAGATTTGAACTCTTCTGTTGGTTTGAATTTAAGTGTAAATACTACATCAGATGCTTTCAATGCCAATGAACCTTTACCGCCTGTAAAATCTGCCCAGGCTAAAGTAATCTGTCCATTTTCATTTTTAACAACTGCTCCGGCCATATTTGAAGAAAGTCCTTCGAATGTAGCAAGTTCAGCAGGATAAGTAAATCTTGCACTAACTGCACTTACTTCCATATCTGAAGTAACTCTAACCGGAATTTCGATTACTTCTTTAAGATTAACTTTACGTGTTTCTTCTGAAGTCTGACCTAAAGTAATAACTTCTTTTGAAAGAGTAGGAATGTTGCTTCTGTTAGCATCACCAACTGCTATACCTTTCAAGCCAACTCCAGCAACATCTGCATCTGAAACGTTAACATTTGCAGATGAGAATGCCCAATCGCCTGCAGCGAAAGAAGCATCGAGACCAGCAAATCTTCTAACGATCAACAATGCATCAGTATTATTTACTGTATTGCTGTTATTTACATCAGCAGCTACCAACGGTAATCCGGTCAATGTAGCTGAGCCATTGAAATGATTAGATACAAGTAAAGCATCAGTTGCATTTGCACCTAACCATACACCATTATGTGAAACACTTACGGTGTAGCTGCCAATAGCTACATTTGCAAATGACCATGCGCCAGCTGCATCTGTAGTAGTTGTTGCTCCACCCGGATTCAACGTAACTGTAGCACCGCTAATCGGGGTGTTAGATTCATTATCATATGTTAATGTACCAGAAACACTGAAAGCTGTGGGAGCTTCTTTAGGTACACCAATCGTAAAGAATGCAGCCTGTGAAACAATACCGCCAGTAGAATTCTGGGCTCTTGCGGTAACATTTGTATCACCAGGAGCAGGAGTATTTATCTGAAGAATATTGCTGTATGTACCACCTTGTAAGAACCATCCGTTAACAGCAACGTCTCCATCAAATCTTCTTAATATTCTAAGATCATCAACGCTGTCAAATTGCTGTTCAAGGTTTGTACCTGTGAATTCGATATCAAATACCTGGAATCCTAAGCTTGTTGATGCTAGTACTCTCCATGCATATGGAGCTACATTCATTCCAAGTGTATTGAGATTTACAGTACCAGAAGGTGTTCCATCAACATGTTCAACAAAGATTGTTGTAGGAGCAATAACTGCATTTCCTGCTGTAAACGTTAATGAAGCAGGTCTGTAGTCTTCTTCTGAACCAACAGGCCATTCGGTTCTACCAATTACGCCTGCAGGAATTGCAACACCTAATCTTCCAATTACATGAGCTAAGTCTGTTGCTACAGCAGGATTTCTAACGAATCCAAGTCCGGTTATAAATCCGCCGCCAACAGTTAAATTGATTGTAAGTGTATTTGGATTAGGAATTTCAAGCACACCACGGGTAAGTGTTAATACAGCACCTGCTGCCATAGCAATATTTCCGCCGGAAGCTGTTACTTTGGCGTCAGAAGTTTTTGCAAGTGTGATGTTACCCAATGTTAGGTTTCCAGGAATTGTAAATGCCTGTGCATCTGCACCGCCGAAATTGATAACAAGGTTTGTTCCACCTGTTACAGTTCCGGTAAGTGCTAAATCAGCGTTAGCATTTATTGTTGTTCCTGCTATTAAAGTTAAATTATTAATTGTTGAATTACCATTTAAGTTATAAGTACCACCACTAGAGTTGGTAAATGTACCGGTTCCGGCAAGTGTCTGACCGGCTGGAATAACGGTTGTACCATCATTTTGATATGTACCATTTACTGTTAATCCACCGTTCCATGTACTAGAGAATCCACCATTGACTATAACTGTTGAACCACTTGGAATTGTTTGAGCTGAAGTCCATACAGTATTTGCGCCAATGGTTAAAGTAGATGCCATATTTAATGTACCAGCAACTGTTCGTGCTGAAACAATTGTAAGGCTGGTACCACCTGTTAATAATGATAAGTCATTAACAATAGTCGGAGCTGCGTATTCAACACCTGTATTTCCGGTACCGCTATAGAACAGGTCAACATTTGCAGCTGTAAAAGTACCATTCACAGTCAAAGCTGCTGGAAATACTCTGGTAATGTCTGAACCAACAGTTGGCATACTTAAAGTGCTTGAAGCGGATACTGTTAATGTTCCTGCATTAAGAGTTAAGTTGCCATTTATAGTTCTGTTATTAGCAGACAATGTTACGTTATTTGCACCTGCTTTTGTAACATTATTTGCGGCAAAAGTATTTGCAGGCCATGTTCTGTTTGAAATGGTAATTGCACTACTACCATTCAACAGATAGTCTATTGGTGCATTAAATGTGGTAGTTCCTGTACCAGCAATATTACCACCAGTACCATCACCGGTAACTTCAATGGTAGTTCCATTTCCATCACCAATAACCAGACGGCTTGTACCTGCCTGATCTGCATTGAAATCTGCATTATTCAGATGCAGATATGAATTAACTGTAATGGTTCCAGTACCCGTAACATCTGTATTATGTGTGTTAATTCTTAATTTGTTAAGTGTCATTGCAGTAGTGCCTTGACCGAAACCACCTGCTGCACCTGCAAAAATAAAGAATCCATCACCGGCATATGTTCCGCCGGTTCTAACAAATGTTCCTGCACCGCCTGTTCCAACCTGGAAGTTAGCTGAACCAAATGTGAACAGACCACCAGAATGAGTGAAATTAGCTGTAGCGGTTAATGTACTGCTTACTATGTCTCCAGCTAATGTAACATTATCTTGTATGGTTAAATTAGCCACAGATGCTGAAGCCGGAACATTAAATGTTTGGGTCTCACCATTTGAAGCATCAATGTCTAAGGTTAAGATGCCTGTAACTCCACCATTAGTTGCTACGAAAGCACTTCCTGAACTAACAGTGATATTAGCACCTGAAGCTAACAATATTCTTCCGGCACCTATATCGAATATAGCACCATCTCCAGCAGGAGCTGATGTTACTCCATCACTCAAAGTCAGATTACCTCTGATTTCAAGATTTGCTGTTGAGGCACTTAAAAGAGTGAAAGTCTGTGCAGCGCCATCATTGGTAACATCTCTATATTCAAAATTAGCACCAATAACTGCAGTTCCGGCACCTGATACTGTTAGATTAGTTGCAGCAGATGTGAACAACAATAAACCATTTGTTGTTGTTGCACCAACTGTTAATGCAGGGGCTGTTCCCTTATGCTGTAAGGTGAAACCTCCTAAGTCTATTACACCTGCAGGATGAGTTAAATTGCCTGACATAACTGCATTAGCGCCTAATGCAAATGTAGCGCCTGCTGCAGTAGTTAAATTAGCGAAGTTATTTTCATTTGCTGGATTAGCAGGTACTGTAAAGGATACTGTTAATGATGATGCAGCACCACCCTGGAAGTTTATATTTCCATCTGCAGTTGTAAAATCATCGTTGCCGCCTTGCCATACACCATCACCACCAAATGCATCGCTTAATAATCTGGAAGTACCTGAAATGCTATTTCCGACAGAACCAGCATTAACCTGAAGTGAAGGTAATGCGCCGCCGCCAGTGAATGCTGTACCAGTTGGAGATGCAAGGAATACATGTAATGTTCCATTATCTACCAAATTACCAGCAACATTAGCTGCTGCACCCGCAATGGTAAGGTTATTGCCGGCAGTGTATAATGTCTGATCTGCAAGAATGGTAAGTGTACCATTAACAGTTACATTATTACCTAATGTAACAATACCTTTACCATTTTCAGCACCGTTTGTAGTAGCTACAGTTAAATCATTCAAAAGTCCCGGAGCTGGATTAGCTTCAGCAGCTGTTGATTTATCGGCACCATAGTATGTAACATTTATTCTTGTTCCTGCTACTACTGTAGGTGGAGCAGTGAAAAATCCTTCGGTTCTGTAAACTGTTGGCCAAGGAGCTGAACCATTAAAGCTTGCATTTGCAAAATCAACTTCACCTTCAGCGAGATAGAAGTCACCATTAAATACTGAAGCATTTGCAAAAGTTACAGCAGGAGATGAACCTGAATTATTATCAACTCCGAAATTTCCAAATCTAACGGTAGCGCTTGCGGATGCTGCTCCGTTAACTACCTGTGCAGCATTACCGCTCATCATTACAAATCCACCATTAACAGTAGTGTAACCAGTTGTATTCTGGAATCCACCACCGTCAGCACCACCCGGATCATTTTTACCAATAAAGATTCTCGAGTTATTTAATTCTATTGTATTAACCACACCACCATTAGTACTGTTGAATACCAGTCCGTTAGCACTAACACCGGCCAGATTCGTGATATATAAGTTGCCTGGATTACCCTGATCTCCATCAGCGGATACAAAGTGCACATATGGTGCTGGTATAGCTGATGAATTGTTAACATTTACCCAGCCGGGGAAAGTCTGGTCTAATGTACCAAGAGTAATTATCTGTTGTACATTCGGGAAAGGTTCAGCGAAAATTAATTGTGTGCTTGTTGAATTAACAAAAATTACGTTTTTACCAACATCACCTATTTGAATCTGAGAACCGCTGAATGTAACAGATCTGACTCCTGTTCCAAAATTAACATTACCTGATTTAAGTAAAGCCGGTCCGGTTGTAGACACCGCACCTGTTCCATTACCAAAACCAAGCGTTCCATTCGCATTATCTAATGTAATAGAACCAGCTGTAATAGTACCTGCACCGCTGGTATTGAATAAGATACTTCCAGCAGCCGTACCGGTAACTGTTAATTCACCGGTTATTGAAACAGATCCAGTTGTATGTGCAACTGTGATTGTACCTGCACCTGTTGAGCTAACATTTTGGCCGACTGTAAAGGAGCCGGTAGTAGCATTAGGGAATGATATTGTTCCACCTGAATTCAGGATACTTCCGGTAATTAAAATTGTACCAGTTGTACTGGTAGAAGTGATCGTGCCAGCGGAACTAACGATATCTCCACCAATAGTAAAAGCTGCAGATGTTGCTGATGGAAAGCTTATTGCACCTGATCCGGAATTTTCAATATTTCCCGTTATATTAACAGCAGCTTGTGTAGTAAAGAAAAAGCTGATATTAGAACTAGATTCATTATTTACGTTACCATCTATTGTTACTGTACTGTTATTAGCAAGAACAGCACCAAGTACGATTACATCTCCAGATGCATCTTTAGAATTTGTAATATCCCCAACTATATCAAAATTATCATTACCGAATTTAAGCACACCGCCCGTTGTTCCGGTAGCGCTTATATTAGTACCGTAGAATCCTCCACGGGGTGTACCTACTGGCAAATCAGCGATGGTTATATTTCCATTTGCGCCAAAGGTCGCTGATGAAGAACTAAGAGTAATACCTCCAACCCTATCTGAGGTAGACCCAATTTCACTATCATTATCTCTTGTTCCGGTTGTACCAATTAAGATACTTCCATTATTTAAAGAATTTGTCACACCAGAAAAATCGGAACTATTATTTATACCACCGTCAAACAACAAATCAGCAGTTGTTATAGCAGTAAACAAAATATTTGCATTACTTGAATAGTCAACGAGAGCAGCAGCAAACGTACTGGATGTAGACGAGGTATTTGATAATAAACCTTCAACATGAACATTGTTAGCAACAGCAAGGAAAACTATGTTTCCATTACCATCTGCGTCTGTATTAGCTCCAAGCGTACCACTTAATTCAGCATTATTAACAACGTTTCCAGTAATAGTTGTTACCTGATTTGCAAATTGTATTAAACCTGCAGAACCCAAATGTAAATTGGCATTATTACCAACCGTGATTCCTGCTTGGTTAGTTACGTTACCCTTAATAGTAAGAGAGTCAGTTTGTGTAAAAAGTATCTGACCTTCATTTGCTGCATCCAGGCCAGAAGCATTAAGCAGTACGTTTCCGTTAACTGTTACTGCACCAGCAGTTGATACATTTATTATACCATTGCCACTATTAACCAGATTATCAGCATTTGAGCCGTTAGGACCAATAGTAGTTGCATGTGTCACATTTGCACTCGCATTACCATTGGTTAATAAGCTTGCAATTCCGGTAATATTTGTAAAAGTTACTGCAGCTATACCAGCAGTACTTTTATTAGCTGTAACTGCAGGTAAAGAAAATGCACCTGTAATTGAAGCTGCACCGGTCAAACTAAATGCCAGTGTGCCGTTGGTTACATTACCACCGATTGTATGAGCATTTGCACCAGCCAGGGTTAAGGTATTGGAAGCACCTATTGCCAAAGTACCTGAGGTAGAAAGCACTCCATTAACATGCTTACTTTCATTTAATGTAAGATTGGTACCAGCATCGGTTGTTGTAAGATTACCGAAATGCTCTGTGTCGCCTGATGCAGGTAATTCGCCGCCTGATGTTATACCTGCGCCACCACTATAAGAGAAATTGTGTGTACCTGCTGTGAAATTAATTTGCCCAACTACAGATGAGTTATTTGTTCTGGATACATTTCCACTAATCGTTAAATTAGAAGCACCAGCTACCTGTCCACTTGTTAAGGTTAAATCAACAAACTGAAATGGACCTGAGAAAGTAACTCCGCCTGCTGGAGGTGTACCTGCATTATTTATAATTAAATCAGCATTGGTAAATACTGGAGTTCCACCCGTTGAGGTCAAAATAAGATACTTGCTTATTGTGACATCGGTTTCAGTATAATTGATTCCGGTGTTTACAACTGTAATAGTTGAACCAGAAGGCGCTGCAAGAATTGCCGATGCCAACGTTGCTTTGGGTGAACCAGTCAATCCCGAATTCGCATCGTTTCCGATCTGGTTATTAACAAAGTATTGCGCATTTGCCGCATCACTGAAAACCACAGCGAAGAACAACAGCGCAAGACTGAGTCTTAAAAAGGTTTTGAAGTTCATATTTTTCTCCGAAAAATATTTAGAAAGTTTAGTTAAGTGTCGAAAGCTTAAAGAACATGCGCTTTAAAAAAACAAACTGTAATCATCAGCGCGTAGATTACCCATCTATGGCGGTAAACATCTGTTCATAGGTTCCTCCCATAATATATTATTGATTGTAAGATTACTGTTCCCTCAAATAAAAGTCTTAGTTAATTTCAAGCCCTGACTTTAAGTAAATCCAGTTAAGTTAAAATAAAAGAAACATTTGCCCGAGAAATATATTTTATTAGCAAAATAGAGTCAAATATTATTTCTGCTAAAAATCCTCGTTTTCCCAACTCCCAAAATAATGACTTGTTGAAAAATAACAAATGGTTTTTTTAAAAAACAAAGAAATTTTAATATTTGAACAAATTGTTAATATAATTGTTCTGCTTGAATTTGGAGCATTGCTGGAAGCATTTTTTTACTTCTCCTCTGCAGCCTCATCAGCGTGCATCCGGTTGATGCATGTTTATTCATCAATCGTTTTTGTGCACCTGCAAATTCCGTAAAATAGTTTGTCTGTATATTAAAGCGTTTATTAAAAATTTTTTTTAGAGTAAAAAAATGTTTTATAGGATTTAGGCCGGAAATAAGAAATGAAGATGAACAAGCCCGCTCTTCGTTTCCCCCCCGGGTAATTCTAATTTGCGGTAGATAATTTAGGATTGAAACAAATATTAAAACTGAATTGTTATAGAAGCTCACGTTTATATTTTTTCTCCGATTATATAACACATCCATCCTGATAGATCAAATGATCAAAGTTGCTGATGCAAATATATATATCTGTTATTAAAATCAAAATCATTTTAAAAAATAAATTTGGTTTAACTTCAAGCTGTAATTAAATACAACATCAATTATAATACTATTTAATAGGCTTATAATTAGGCATCGATATTATCTGTGTTATTATTTACAACTTAAACATCCAATAAAAATTAAAAGCATTCACTAATATTTTTGTAGTTAAGAAAATTAATTCGACCAGATTTCAATTAGTGTAAATTGATTTTACTTCTGCAAAGCAATATCTTATTTGCAAAAGAACAATTCTGAAAGATATCAATATGACAACCACAGAAATCATCAGAGCCGTGCCTAAAGTTTTATTGCATGATCATCTTGATGGCGGACTGAGGCCGGAGACAATTATTGAACTTGCAAAAGATATCAACTATAAAAAATTACCAACTACAGATCCTGGTGAACTTGCTGCCTGGTTTCACCGTGGTGCCAATAAGGGTAATCTGGTTGAGTATCTTCAGGGCTTTGAACACACATGCGCCGTAATGCAGACAAAGGATGCTTTAACCCGTGCTGCTTATGAGATGATGGCTGATATGAAAAATGATAATGTTTGTTATGTTGAAACACGATTCGCTCCTGTGTTTCATACTTCTAAAGGATTGTATCATGAAGATATCGTATCCGCAGTTCTGGAAGGATTGGAAAAAGGTAAAAACGATTTTGGAGTAGGTTATGGATTAATCCTCTGCGGTATGAGAAATATGAAAAATACTCTGGAGATTGCTGAACTTGCGGTGAACTTCAGAAAGCAAGGTGTTGTTGGGTTTGATCTCGCCGGCGAAGAAGGCGGTTATCCACCAAAGAAACATATTGATGCGTTTCAATTTATACAGCGTGCAAATTTTAATATTACAATTCATGCAGGTGAAGCTTTTGGCAAAGAATCAATCTGGCAGGCTATACAATGGTGCGGCGCTCACCGCATTGGACATGCAACGCATCTTAAAGAAGATTTTGTTTTTGATAAAGATGGTAGCATTGCCGGCTTTGGGGATCTTGCTCAATATATTTTAGATAAGAGAATACCGCTTGAAATTTGTCTGCTCAGCAACGTTCATACAGGAGCAGTTGATAAAATAGAAAATCATCCTTTCGGAATTTTATTTAAAGAAAAATTCCGCGTTACAATAAATACTGATGACCGCCTGATGAGTGATACTTCAATGACAAAAGAATTTTTAACTGCCATACAGCATTTCGGTATTACGTTTGATGATCTTGAGAAGATTACAATCAATTCAATGAAATCTGCATTTATAAATTATAAGGAAAGACTTCACTATATTTATCAAATAATTAAACCTGGTTATCAAAAAATCAGAGAAACATTATTATCATTAAAAAATTTATAATTTAAAATTTTCTAACACAGAACTCATTCTGAAAACATTGGCAGATTGAGTTCTGCGTTTTGATAAGAAATCTGCCTGCAATTTCCCGCATAAACAAATCTTAATTTTTATTATTTTTACAACCGTTATTTATAAATCTTGGAATACACATTACACATGAAGAAACTATTCACTAATTATAATTTTGAATTCAACAAGAATGAAAAAAAATTAATAACAACATTCTGCAAACAAGCTTTAAAACAGATTGAAGGTGATAATAAATATTTTCAGGAAGAAAAAGCATTACGGTCTATAATAGATAAAGTGAATTCTGGTGCGGAAGTTATTAAGTTTACAAAGGATGAAAGAACAAGATTAAAATTTCAACTTGAACAGAATGTAAAGTTTCTCGATCAGCAATTGAAAAAAAGCTGGTTCCTGAAAAAGTGGCTTTACAGATCAATGCTTACTCAATATGAATTACTGCTTGAAAATCATTTCAGAACTTAATTAGTTCTTTACTTTTATTAAATGATGAATAGATCATCAGTATTCATTAGTTCTTTTTTTAGTGATTATTATAAACTGTTAACTCTCCTGTAAATTTAAATTGATATTTAATCTTTAACAGCAGTCCGTACTTCAATAAAAAATGAAGAGGGAAAATCATGCTCGCAGAAACACAAATCAAATCACCAACAGGCAGCAAAATTTCCTGTAAAGGATGGATACAGGAAGCCGCAATGAGAATGCTGATGAATAATCTTGATCCTGATGTTGCAGAAAATCCTTCTGAATTGATTGTTTACGGCGGCAGCGGAAAAGCAGCCCGCAACCATGATTGCTTCGAGGCTATAATCAGATCACTTAAATATCTTGATAATGATGAAACACTTCTAGTACAATCCGGCAAGCCAGTTGGAATTTTTAAAACTCACGCAAATGCACCGCGCGTAATTATCTCAAACTCAATGCTTGTTCCCAATTGGGCAAATTGGGATGAGTTCCGCAGACTTGAACAACTTGGCTTAACAATGTACGGACAAATGACAGCGGGAAGCTGGATATACATTGGCACACAGGGTATTCTTCAAGGAACTTATGAAACTTTTGCAGAATGCGCCCGCAAATATTTTTCTACAGATGAAAAAAAAACTAACGGAACTCTAACAGGCAAATTTGTTCTTACTTCAGGTTTGGGCGGAATGGGCGGAGCCCAGCCATTAGCGGCTGTGATGAATGGTGCAGCTTTTTTAGGAATTGACGTTGACCGCAGCAGAATTCAAAAAAGAATTGATACCGGTTATATAGATTTTATAACAGAAGATCTTGATGAAGCTCTTCAGATTGTTCTTGATGCAAAAAAATCAGGCAAGGCATTATCCGTAGGTTTGGTAGGAAATGCTGGTGAAATTCTTCCTGAAATTTTATCAAGAAATATTATTCCTGATGTTCTTACAGATCAAACTTCCGCTCACGATACTCTAAATGGATATGTCCCGATGGGAATGAGTTTAACTGATGCATTACAGTTGAGAAAATCTGATCCTGATTTATATGTTCGTAAAGCAAAAGAAACAATATCAGTGCATGTTAAAGCAATGCTCGAATTTCAGAAAAATGGTGCAATCACTTTTGATTATGGAAACAACATTCGTGGTGAAGCAAAAAATAACGGAGTAGAAAATGCTTTTGATATTCCGGGATTCGTTCCGGAGTTCATTCGTCCTCTGTTCTGTGATGGCAAAGGTCCATTCAGATGGGCTGCTTTATCAGGTAATCCTGAAGATATTTTCATTACTGATGAAGCCGTTAAACAGGCATTCCCTGAAAATAAATCTTTGATAAACTGGATTAACCTTGCACAAAAAAAAGTTCATTTCCAGGGGTTACCTGCACGCATCTGCTGGCTTGGATATGGGGAACGAGCTAAGATGGGAAAGATATTTAATGATCTTGTTGCAGCAGGAAAAGTGAAAGCTCCAATTGTGATCGGAAGAGATCATCTTGATTGCGGATCAGTTGCTTCACCCTACAGAGAAACTGAAGATATGAAAGATGGAAGTGATGCAATTGCTGATTGGCCAATCCTTAATGCATTATTAAATGCTATCGGCGGAGCCAGTTGGGTTTCTGTTCACCATGGCGGCGGTGTTGGAATTGGTAATTCAATTCACGCAGGAATGGTTGTAGTTGCAGACGGTACTAAAGAAGCAGTAGAAAGATTGGAACGTGTTTTAACATATGATCCGGGAATGGGAATAATACGCCACGCAGATGCAGGGTATGAAAGAGCAATAAATAATGCAAAGGATTATAAGTTGAAAATTCCAATGTTAAAATAACTTAATTTAACAATCATATTTAATCTATCTCAAAAATTATTTGTAATATCTTTGTTAGCTTGTTCTTAAATATTTACAACAATCTATAAGGGGTTATCATGAAGGTAAAAGTATTAATTGCTGATAAATTTCCGGACCAATATATACAGCAGCTCCGCGATCATGATCTTGAAGTAATATATGAACCAAAACTTGGTGAAAATGATCTGCCGGACGCAGCCAGGGAAATCGATATTCTTGTTGTACGCTCTACAGTTGTTAATGAAGAAACGATTAACAATTCACAAAAACTTAATTTGATTGTACGCGCCGGATCCGGAGTTAATAACATTAAAATTCCTGCCGCAAATAAGAAAGGAATTTATGTTGCCAACTGCCCGGGCATGAATTCAATTGCAGTTGCAGAACTTACGATTGGATTAATGATCTCACTTGATAGAAGAATCCCCGATAATGTATTTGATTTCAGACAGGGAAAATGGAACAAAGGTGAATATTCAAAAGCGGAAGGATTGTTTGGTAAAACACTCGGAATAATTGGTGTCGGTAATATCGGAAAAGAAGTTGCAAAGCGTGCACTTGCGTTCGGTATGAATGTATATGGTAAAGACATTTCACGTATTGAAGGGGTTATGGTTAAAGATTTTTCCGAAATGAATGAACTGCTTCCTTTGTGTGATATAGTTTCAATTCATCTGCCCGCAACCCCGCAGACAAAAGGATTATTTAACAGAGAGATGTTTAAATTCATGAAACCCGGTGCACTGTTAATCAATACTTCACGGCATGATATAATTGATGAAGATGCTCTTCTTGAAGCTGTTGCAGAAAAGAATCTCCGCGCCGCCGTTGATGTATTTAAAGGTGAGCCGGAAGGAAAAAGTGGAGAGGTAAAATCAAAACTTCAGGGTAATCCGAATATCTACGTTACACATCATATTGGTGCATCAACAGAGCAGGCTCAAAATGCAGTTGCTGCTGAAACGATCAAAATAATTCTTGATTATGTAAACAGCGGTATAATTGCCCATTGGGTAAACCGTGCTAAGGTAACCGATGCACATTATCAATTAGTTGTTAAACATTATGATAAACCCGGAGTGCTTGCATCCATACTGGCAGTAATTAGAGATGGCAATATAAACATTGAAGAAATTGAAAATATAATTTTTGAAGGTGGAGTTGTTGCCTGCTGTACAATGAAACTGCAGGTGCCTGCAACTACTGAAATGCTAAAGCAAATAAAAGATAATCCAAACGTACTGAGTTTATCCCATCTTGCAATTTAGAAAAGATTATCAAACCCAATTTCTTAATTGAAGTTGGGTTTGAAGATAACTCAAACATACTTCACTTCTATAATATCATTTATTAATCCGTGGAAGTATGGCAAACGCAGCAGCTGTTCTAATCCTTCAACATCCTGCTCATCAAAAGAAGTTATTACAGAAGAAAAATTGTTTTTAAAATATTCTTTTGCAGTATCTGAAAATGTTTCCCCAAATTGACCATTCTCCACAGAATTAATTACTGCTTCACCAATGTTCTCAAAAAATGGTTGAATTTTTTTTAATGATTCTTCATTTACTGCTGCAAAAACATAATTAACGTAAGGCAGGTTTAGATTCTCAATCATTTCTTCTGCAAGGCTCACACCGTTTACAAAAATATCTCCGGTAAAATTCTGATCTCCTGCAAGAATAAAATTTTTATTAGAAAAATTATTATCAGTCATCAGGTGTATGTTAACAGCAGAATCATATAATTCTTTAAATAATATTTTACAGAGAAGAACTTCTTGTGAAGAAACATCTCCGGTCAGATAAACATCATTTAATTCTCTCTGCTGCTTTGCATTATAATAGATGTAACTATTACAAAGTGCACCTTCGAATGACAAGCCAAATTTACGGGAGATAAATAAATCTTTATGATTTATTAAATCCATTGCGGGAATCAGTGCAGCAGAATCCGGGTTCTTTAATAATTCTGCCGATAGCTGAGCCGAAGGAAAGAATGAAAACTCAGGTGATAATTCATCCGGAATATTATCAGCAATTAATTTTGAGAACACGTTTTGGGGGAATATTAATTTCATAAAAATAAAAAAGGCGTATGTTCTACGCCTCCGAAATAAAATAGATCAAATAAAAATTATTTTGTTTTAATTCTTGCAGCTTTACCGGAAAGATTTCTCAAATAGTAAAGTTTTGCTCTTCTAACATTACCCTGTTTAAGAAGCTCAATCTTGGCAATCTTTGGTGAATTGAAAGGAAAGATTCTCTCAACACCAACACCGCTTGATAATTTTCTAACTGTAAAAGTTTTGTTTGAGCCGTTGCCCCTGATGTTTATTACATCACCTTCAAAAGGCTGAATTCTTTCTTTATCACCTTCAATAACTCTAACATGAACTTTAATATGATCGCCAGGATTAAATGCCGGCAGATCAGTTCTTTTTTGATCGGGCAATATGTTATTAATATCAATCATTTTCTTCTCCGCTCTTTAAGTTATATTTTTTCCATTTTTCTGTTAAAATTTTTGATTGTTCTTCCTTCCATTTCCTTATTTCTTTTTCATTTCCTGAAAGAAGAACCTGTGGCACTCTCATTCCTCGGTAAACGGCAGGCCTTGTATAATGAGGCGCTTCAATTTTTTCACCATCCTGAAAAGAATCATCAAGTGCTGAACCGCTGTCATTCAAAACCCCGGGAATTAATCTTACAACCGCATCAATAATAAGCAGTGCCGGCAGTTCACCTCCGGTCAGAACAAAATTTCCAATCGATATTTCATCGGTTGCAAATTTTTCTCTGACCCGGTCGTCAATCTCTTTATAGTGGCCTGCAACGAGAATTATATTTTCAGAAAGGGATAATCTGTTTGCTTCTCTCTGATTAAATACTTTTCCCTTTGGAGTTAAAAAAATAATGTTGTTATAATTTCGTTCGCTCTGCAGTTTTTCAATACATTCAAAGAACGGTTCGGGTTTCATCACCATTCCGGCACCGCCGCCAAAAGGTTTATCATCAATCTGCTTGTGTTTATTAAAAGCATAATCACGCAGATTATGAATGAAGATTTGAACCTTGCCTTTATCCTGCGCACGTTGAATTATACTTGTATTAAGCGGGCTCAGCAGCAAATCGGGCACAGCGGATATTATATCAAATCTCATCATCTTCGTATAAATCTTTATCCGGGTTAAGAATTAAAATTTTTTCTGCCGGATTAAAACTAAGAATAAATTCTTTAACAGCCGGAATCAGGATTTCCCTGTTCTGCATATCATGAACAACATAAACATCATTTGCAGGCAGTGTAAGAACATCCACTATTTTTCCAAACTCAACATTATTTCTAAGAACTTTGCTTCCGATAAGATCATGAATAAAAAAATGATCAGCAGGAAGATTTACAGAATCTTCACTGCTGATAAAAATTTCCTTATCAAGAAGAATCCGGACATCATTTTCACTATCAAAGTTTATAAACTTAATAATGAAAAAATTTTTAACACGTTTTACATCTTCAACAACAAACTCTTTTTTATTCCCGAAAAAATCGATATAAACTTTTCTGAGTTTAAAGAAGCGATCGGGAAAATCAGAAAAAGAAGTTATTCTTACAAATCCTTTATTGCCATAAACAGAATCAATTTTGGCAATCAGGAAGTAATCAATCAAGATTTAAAAATAATCCTATGCTTTAATCCAAAATTTCTAAAATAGCTCTCTTGCCCTCTTTAGCGGCAACAGCAGTAAGCAAGGTTCTCATTGCCTGAGCAGTTTTACCTTGCTTGCCAATAACTTTCCCCACATCATCAGGTTGAACTTTAAGAGAAAGCACCACCTTATTATCTTCACCAGGTCTTTCTTCAATAGTTACACTATCGGGATTATCCACGAGGTGTTTGGCAATAAATTCGATGAATTCTTTCATAGAAAGAAGCCTCCTATAATTAAAGCACGGGAGCTTTAGAAATTATGTACGGAGAAACGCCCTGATTAAAGAAAATGATTCTTTTATTCAGCAGTGTTTTCTTCAGAAGCAGCGCCCTTTACTTCTGCTGTACTGTCAGACTTTTCTTCTTCTCTGGCTTTTTCATCTGCTGCAGCCTTAACTGCCGGCTGCTTTTTTGCATTGCCTCTCTGTGCCTTAGCTTCGTGTAGCTTCGCCCAATTTTCTAATTCAGTTTGTATCCTTTCTTCAGAAAAACCTCTGCGGATCATATCTTGCTTTAACAGAATTCCTTTTTTACTTAAAAGACTTTTTACAGTATCTGTAGGCTGTGCGCCGGCATTAAGCCAGTACAAAGCTCTGTCTTCTTTTATTTCAATTGTGTAAGGATCGGTTAAAGGATTATATAATCCTATTGCTTCAAGGAATTTTCCATCTCGGGGAGATCTGGAATCAGCCGCTACAACTTTGTAAACAGGCTGTTTCTTCTTTCCCATTCTCCTTAATCTTAACTTAACTGCCAATTATTTTGAACCTCCAAATTAACGAATCAATTTAACTTTAAATTTTTAAACATAGAATTAGCAAACCCGCCTTTTTGATTCAGTTTCCGCATCATGGTTTGCATTTCACCAAACTGTTTTATCAAGCGGTTTACATCCTGTATTGTTGTACCGCTTCCGCGCGCAATTCTCATGCGTCTGCTTCCATTAAGAATTTTTGGTGTAGAACGTTCTTTTTTTGTCATCGAATTTATTATCGCTTCTACTTTTATAAGAGCTTTATCATCAACCTGAGCATTTTTTAACTGAGAGCTTAACCCGGGAATCATTCCCAGCAGTGAGGATAAAGACCCCATTTTCTTAATTGCTTTAATTTGCTTAAGAAAATCCTCAAAATCAAATTTATTTTTGCGTAGTTTTTCCTCTAATCTTTCGGCCTCTGTTTCATCAAAGGTTTGCTGAGCCTTTTCAACAAGTGAAACAATATCACCTTTTCCAAGTATTCTGGATGCAAGTCTCTCAGGATGAAAAACTTCCAGAGCATTCAGCTTTTCACCGTTACTTATAAACTTTATCGGTTTTCCAACTACTGCTCTAATGGATAAAGCCGCGCCGCCGCGGGCATCACCATCAAGTTTGGTAAGAACAATTCCATCATAATTAACGCGTTCATTAAAAGCTTTTGCTGAATTTACAGCATCCTGTCCGGTCATTGAATCAACAACAAATAAAGTTTCTGTTGCTTTTATTAATTCTTTAATTGAAGCAACTTCATTCATCATATCTTCATCAACATGAAGCCTGCCTGCTGTATCAATTATTAAGGTATTAAAGCTTTTTTCTTTTGCATGAGCCAAAGCATCTGCTGCAGTTTTTTCAGCATTTTTTTCATCCAGTGAAAAAACCGGAATATTTATCTGAGCACCAAGTGTTTTTAATTGCTCAATTGCTGCCGGTCTGTAAACATCAGCAGCAGCTAAAAGTACCTTTCTGCCATTTTCACTTAATCTTTTTGCAAGCTTTGCAGAAAAAGTAGTTTTACCGGAACCCTGCAGCCCAACAATTAAAATTGTGGTAATTCCGGAACCATTAATTTTTATTTCTGTATGCTCGCCGCCTAAAAGAACAACGAGTTCATCATAGATAATTTTAGTAATCAGTTGAGCCGGAGTAATTGAAGTAAGAACTTCAGTTCCCAGGGCTTTAGCCGAAACATTATCGATGAACTCTTTAGCAACTTTATAATTAACATCAGCATCTAAAAGAACGCGTCTGATCTCTCTAAGAGTATCCGAAATATTTTTTTCAGTAAGCTTGCCCTGTCCGCGAATTTTCTTTAATGAGGTTTCAAGCTTAAGTGTTAATTCTTCTAACATTTTATAAAATCAATTCCGGTTTATGCCAAGCATAAAGTTTTTTACAATAAAAACTTCTAATCTCTGTATTAACCTTCCTTCAAAGCGTTTGCGCCTGAAACTATTTCAAGAATTTCTTTGGTAATAGAAGCTTGTCTTTCCCTGTTATATTTTAATTTTAAAGTACGGATTAATTCTTTTGCATTTGTAGTAGCGTTATCCATAGCGGTCATCCGTGCACCCAATTCAGAAGCATTTGACTCAAGCAGAATTCTCCACATTTGGGCATTCAGATGTTTTGGCAGCAGGTAATTGAGGATATGTTTCTGATCAGGTTCATAAATAAAATTAGTCCCGGCTTTATCATCTTTTCCTGTTTCAGCAGTAATTGGAATGGGAAGGAATTGTTCTACAACAATTTTCTGCTGAATGATTGATTTAAACTCATTGTAGATAATTACAACTTTATCAAATGTACCATCAAGATATTTTTTTATTAATTCATTTGTAAGATTAAAAGCATCTTCGTATTTCAGTGCAGAAAATAATCCGGTTCTTTTTCCGGCAACATTATAATCTCTGCGGGAGAAGAAATCCAGACTTTTTTTGCCAACACAAAAAACATGCACATTGGCACTGTTCACATCTTCATTTATATATCTAACAGCTTCTTTAATCAGATTTGTATTGAAGGCTCCGCATAATCCTCTATCAGATGTAACAGTAACAAGTGCAATATTTTTTACTTCCCTCGGCACAACAAATGGATTGGAAGCAACATCTTCATCGGTAATCAAATGATTTAACAGAGAAGATATTTTTCTTGCAAAAGGGCGGGCATTAATAATTGCTTCCTGAGCTCTTCTTAATTTAGCAGCAGCTACCATTTTCATTGCCTTGGTAATCTGCTGGGTGCTCTGAACTCCCTTTATTCTGTTCTTTATGTCTCTTAAAGTTGCCATTTATTTTATACTGCAGCTTTGAAGGTTGCGGAGAATTCTTCTGCTGCTTTCTTAATCTGAGCAATTACTTCATCACTCAGCTGCTTTTCTTTTTTAATGGTTTCAAATATTGAGTTATTTTTTACTTCAATAAATTCTAGAATTTCTTTTTCAAATCTCTTAACTTCTTTAACAGGAATATCATCCAGATAACCATTAGTTCCGAGATAGATTGCGACAACTTGTTTCTCTACAGGTACAGGTGAATATTGTCCCTGTTTAAGCAGTTCAACAAGACGTGCACCTCTTGCTAAAGTTTTTTGTGTTGCTTTATCAAGATCAGAACCAAATTTAGCGAAAGCTTCCAGTTCTCTATATTGTGCAAGATCAAGTTTTAACGTACCCGCAACTTTTTTCATTGCTTTTATCTGAGCATTACCGCCCACACGTGAAACTGAGATACCAACATTAATTGCAGGTCTTACACCGGCATTAAATAAGTTCGATTCAAGATAAATCTGTCCATCAGTAATTGAAATAACGTTTGTAGGAATATATGCCGAAACATCTCCCTGCTGTGTTTCAATAACAGGAAGAGCAGTTAAACTTCCGCCGCCAAGATCATCACTTAATTTTGATGCTCTTTCCAATAATCTTGAGTGGAGATAAAATACATCACCGGGATAAGCTTCACGTCCGGGAGGTCTTCTTAACAATAATGAAAGTTCACGGTAAGCGGCAGCTTGTTTTGATAAATCATCATAAATTACAAGAGCATGTCTTCCGCTGTCACGGAAATATTCTCCCAGGGTTGCACCAGCATATGGTGCAATGAATTGAAGCGGAGCCGGATCAGTAGCTGAAGCAGAAATCACTGTTGTATAAGCCATTGCATCATTTTCCTGCAGTCTTGCAACAACCTGAGCAACAGTTGAACTTTTTTGACCCACAGCGACGTAAATACAGTAAACAGGATTGATGCCTAATTTCTTAGCTTCTTCTGTATGAGTATATTTTTGATTGATAATCGTATCAACTGCTACGGCAGTTTTTCCGGTCTGTCTGTCTCCAATAATTAATTCTCTCTGTCCTCTTCCAATCGGAATCATTGCATCAATAGCTGTTATACCAGTTTGAAGAGGTTCTTTAACTGGCTGTCGCTGAACAACACCAAGAGCTTTTCTTTCAATCGGCAAAAATTTATCAGTTGAAATTGCGCCTTTGCCATCAAGCGGATTACCGAGAGGATTGATTACACGCCCGAGCATTTCTTCACCAACAGGCATTGAAGCAACTCTCTTGGTTCTTTTTACTATATCGCCTTCTTTAATTAAGGTATAATCACCAAAGATAACACAGCCAACGCTGTCTTCTTCAAGGTTAAGAACCATTCCGAATACATTATTCGGAAATTCTACAAGTTCACTGGCCATGACTTTAGAAAGCCCGTAAACACGTGCAATTCCATCTCCAACCTGAAGAACGGTTCCAACATCATAAACATCTACTTCGTTTTCATAGCCTGATAATTGCTTTCTAAGTATCGCCGATATTTCATCTGGTCTTACTTCAGCCATTTTAATTCCTTCTTATTCTTTTTTCACTTCTGCAGAATAAATCTGCCGATTTTTAAATTCAGTGCAGTGCTAGTTGAGAGAAAGACTGCCTGCAACAAATTGTTTTTTTAATATATCCAGTTGATGCTTTATTGAAGCATCATAAACTGTATCTTCAACGCGGGCAACAAAGCCGCCAATGATTGATTTATCAATTGAAAATCTGAATCTAACTTTTCTATTCAGTAAAGATTCAAATTTATTTCTTAATTGATTTACCTGTTCTTCATTAAATTCTTCTGCTGATATTACATCAACTGAAACGATGCCAAGTTTCTGATCTTTAAGCAAAAGAAATTTTTCAATTATATCAGGTATAAACTCTTCCCTGTTTTTTGATACTACAAACAATAAAAAATTAAGTGAATCCTCACTGATTTTTCCTTTAAAGATTTCTTCAATAACAGAACTTTTAACCTTTGGTTTAACAACCGGACTTTGAAGCATAAGCCTGAGATTGTTATTCGCTTTAATAACGGAAGAAACAAATTCCATATCACCTGAAATTTTATCAAGATTATTTTTGTCTTCCGCCATTCCAAGCAGTGAAGTTGCGTATCTCTGTGAAACCTTATAATCAGCCATTATCAGTTTGTTGTAATATCACTTATATATTTATTAACTATCTTTTTCTGTGTTTCTTTATTCAGATTTTCCTGCAGAATTTTTTCAGCAGCAGAAATTGCAATCTCAGCTACATGTTCCTTAAGTTCGCTGAAAGCAGATTCTTTCTGGCGTTCAATCTCAGCAGTTGCATCTGAAATAATTTTTTGAGCCTGCTCTTTACTATCATTAAGCATCTGTTCTTTTAACTTTTCAGCATATTGTCTGCTCTGTTCAATTATCTGTCTTGCTTCTTCTTCAGCTTTAGCAAGATTTGCCTGATTTTCATTCAAAACTTTTTGAGCTTCTTCTTTTGCTCTTTCGGCTTTTTCAAGAGATTCTTTAATTGCAGTCTCTCTTTGATCAAGCGCTGTAAGAATCGGCTTCCAGGCAACTTTTTTAAGAATAAGAAGAAGAATGATAAAAGTAATAATTGTCCAGACTATCAATCCCGGGTTCACATCAAGCAGTGTTCCGCCGCCTTCGGGTGAAAGTGCTAACAAACCTATTATCAAATCAGCAAGCATACTATTTCCTGTGTTTAAAAAATTCAGGAGCGATTTACACTCCTATTAAATTAAGCTTTAAGTGCTAATAAGATACAAATTACCAATCCGAAGAAGGACATACCTTCAATAAGGGCTGCAGCAATAATCATTGAAGTTCTTATTGCACCAGCAGCTTCCGGCTGTCTTCCTGAAGCTTCCATAGCTGAGCTTGCAAGTTTACCTATACCAAGGCCGCCGCCTATTACTGTTAAACCTGCGCCGATACCGGCTGCTAACCATGCTAAATCCATTATATCTCCTTTATATTTTTTGTTTTAATTGATAAAAATTAATGTTCCTGATGAACAGCCATACCAATGAACAACGCGGAAAGCATTGTAAAAATGTAGGCTTGAATGAGAGCAACTAAGATTTCAAGCAGATAAATAAATACTGCAAATGTAATAGAAACAGGAGCAACAAAGTACGCCTGCATAAAAAAGATCAAACCGAGCAAAGCAAGAATTACTGTGTGTCCCGCAATCATGTTTGCAAAAAGCCTTATTGCTAAGGCGAATGGTTTAGTAAAAAGTCCTAAAATTTCTACAGGAATCATAATAGCAAGCATCCAGGAAGGAATGCCATGTGGTACCAGACCTTTGAAATATCCAGCTACGCCGTTGCTTCTTATTCCGCCAAACTGGGTAACAAAAAATGTTATTAAGGCAAGTGAAGCAGTTACTGCAATGTTACTTGTAAATGTTGCAGAGAATGGAACGAGTCCGAGAAAATTTCCAAATAAAATAAAGAAGAAAATTGTCAGCAAATAAGGCAGAAATTTTTCATAACCGCGGCCGATTGTAGGCGCTGCAACTTCATCTCTTACAAACAAAACCAGTATTTCAAAAAAATTGGCAACTCCCTTTGGAATAAGTGAGCTTTTATATTTAGATGCAACTAATTTGAAAATTACAAACACCAAAAGCGCGGCCAGCCACATAAAAACAACATGTTTTGTCGGCGTCAGATCGATACCAAATATAACCGGGAACTGCGGGATTGTTAGTTCGAAGAATGGCTGAAAATCCAATGTTCTGCTATCCATTATATGATGCAAAATCCAACCGCTGTCATTTCCGCCTGAAGCATGCAAAGTATCCGCTACAGCCAATGTATCCTGAATCGTATTTAAGGGCATAAAACCTTATTTTTTCCTGAGATTTAGGTATAAAACTTCAATAATTAAAAAATAAACGTAAAAAAACAGGATTGAAAATATAAAACTATTCGTATTGATTTCCAAGAATTTCAGGCAAATTAATACTATCACAAGCATGAGTATAAGCCTGAAAATCATACCTCCAAAGACGCCCAGCAGGAAAATTTGATTGGATTTATTAATTGTAAAACGGATAAAACTAAAACCTATCAGAAAATTGAAAGAAACAATTAAAGCTCCGGCAAGAATACTGTATAATGTTTTTAAATCAATTATTGAAACATTATAGAGAAGCACGAACAGCAGAACAACAATAATAAAAACTGCTGATGCTGTTTTTAATAAATTGTTTGCGTTAATCATTTACCGGATTTTAATACCGTCTTTATGAAAGAATACATTCCCACAGTAATCCCCAAAAAAGCAAAAATTACGGTAAGTACAGGTGATGTATCAAATTTTCCATCAAGCCATATTCCAATAAATATCATTACTCCAACTGTAACAGCAAGCTGAAGTCCTAGTCCTATATAAGGTCCAATTTCTTTATAAACCTTGGTTAAACCGGAATCATCCTTGTTATCAAATTTCATTTATTTATCTCGGAAACATTCGTTTCCAATTTAAGATTTGATGCCGGAGACATCATGCTTCTTCCATCAAACCTTGCACCTGCTTCAACCACAAGTATTTTTGAGTTCAAATCACCTTTTAAAATTGATTTAGCTTCAAGGGTTAGTTTTTCTTTTGCAAGAATAGTTCCGGTAATTTTCCCGCCGATAGTTATTACTTCAGCTGTTAGTTCTCCGTTTACTTCACCGTTTTCACCAACTGTTATATTTCCGCTTGCTGAAACATTCCCGTTTACAGTGCCATCAATTCTTATATTGCCGTTACTTGATATACTGCCTTCAACTATAACGCCGGAGCTAATAATTGTAACTTCATCTTTACCAATTCCATTATTTTTCACTTTCAAAATTTTCTCCTTGCTTGTTTAACAGAATTTTTTTGGGATTTACCGGAACTCCGCTTTTCCAAATTTCAAAATGCAAATGCGGACCTTTAGTTTCTCCGGTATTACCGCTCAATGCAATCAATTCTCCCTGTGTTACCACTTCCCTTTCACGTTTCACCAAAACAGAACAATGTTTATAAACAGTAATATAATCATTAGAATGATTAATCATAATCATGTAGCCATCTTTAACAGTATAATCAGCAAAGATTACGAAGCCGCTTGCTGCAGCATAAACCGGCGATCCTGTTTTTAAAACATAATCTATACCAAAATGCCCTTTATCCTCAAGAAATTCTCTGCTGATATAACCAATTGCCGGCTGCCGGAATAAAATAATTTCATCCTTCTGCTTTTCTTTTTTCTCTTCAGTATTCAGGTTGAACAAAGCTCTAACTACTGCCAACAGATTCCCTTCTTTTTTAATTTGAACGGATTCTTCTTTTGCTTTGTTAATTGAATCAAGCAATGTTGAATCTCCAAGCATTATGGCGTAACGAAGCCTTTCGTTTGTTGATTTTAAGGATTCAAGTTCCCTGGTGAGAAAATTAAGTTTTGTATTCAACTCTTCCATCATTCTTAAATCACCTGAGCTGAAGCTTGATTTAGCAATAAAGAGGTCTCTCAAAGGAGTATAGTTTAAAAGAAGAAGTGAAATTAAAAAAATAAAAAGTGAATAAGCCGCAACAATTCCTATTACTCTTGCAGAAGTTAATTTCGTTGTTGTTGTTTCGGAACTTGTTCCTTCAGGAATTATCAGAATGGAAAATCTTTTTAATTTTTTTATATCTTTAAGGAACATTGAATTTCATTCCGGATTATCAGTCTGAAATTTAACTAAATTTTTGCAGCAAATCTTCGAACTTAATCTTACCTTCTCTAACGAGTTTTGGCGAACTTCCGCTCAGATCAATCAACGTAGATGCTTCAAAGAAAGATTTTTTTTCTGTATAAAAAATTGCATCAACTTCATTCGAGAATTCATCTCTTATTAATGAATGTTCAATAAGCGGCGGTTTGTTGCTTCTGTTAACACTTGTTGAAATTAAAGGCATCTTTAAATTTGCCAGAAGCTTCAAACAAAAACGGTTATTTGGCATTCTAAAAGCTGCAGTGTTATGTCCAATCAGCTGCGATGTTTTTTCATTTAATTTTAAAATTACTGAAACCGGATTTGGCCAGATTGATAATAAAAAATCAAGATGATTTTCATATTGAACATCAATATACTTTAAAAGATTTTCAATGCTGTCAATCAATAGAATATACAATTTGCCAAGCGGGCGGCCTTTTATCTGATTAATATTTGCAACTGCTTCTTCATTAAATGGATTTGCACCAAAACCGTAAATTGTATCTGTTGGATAAATGAAAACACTTCCCTTCAAATACAATTTTTCAGCAAGTGAAAGCGCTTCATCAAAACTCTCATCAATGTTTATCATTTCAGCATCTTTAACTTTCATTCAGCATTTCCTCAATTTTGTTTAAGACGATTTCAGGTTTCAGTCCGTACCCGCATTCAAAAGTTTGTATTGGACATTCGATGTAACCATGTATTCCACATGGTTTGCAAAACAGAGAATCAAAACTCAGGAACGAACTTTTTCTATTATATGGATAAAATCCAAATTCAGCAATGGTTGAACAGTATAATGTAAGCACCGGAATATCTGCACAAACTCCAAAATGTGCCGGAGCACTATCATTTGAAATCAACAGTTTGCAGTATTTTAGCAGCTCAATTGATTCAATTATCGAAAACATACCGGCAGTTGAAATTGCTTTTCGCCCGGAAGTTTCAACAAAAAAATTACATAACAGTTCATCATTTTTGCTTCCAATAAGAACAATGCTGAAATTATCTTTAATAAGATTATTAATGATTTCTGCAAAATATTCTTTCGGATATTTTTTTGTATTCCAAACACTGCCCGGTGAAACAGCAATGAGTTTATCAGAATCAATTCCGCTTATAAATTCGTTTACTTTTTGTTTAGATTTTTCAGGAACTACCAATTCCGGTTTAATCTTCCAATTATCACCTGTTGTATCAAATCCAATTAAATTAAGATTTCTTTCTACCTCATGTTGATCAATTCTATACTTAACAAGATTTTTATAAACTGATTTCAGACTGCTGCTATCAAAGCCAAAGGATTGTTCAACTTTTAAAAATTTTACAATCAATGATGATCTCATTGAACGGTGAGGCGAATATATCCAGCTGTATTTTTCTTTTTTTAATTGATTGATAAATTTAATGAATGCAATTGCTGATTTATGTTTTCTCCGCTTATCAAGTATTATAACTTTATTTACAGAAGATGAAGCAGAAAAAATTTCTGCTGTGGAAGGAATTGAAATCACATCAATTATTGAATCGGAAAATTTCGCTTTTAATTTTTGGATCATCGGCAGAGTTAATACTGCATCACCAATAAAAGCGGTTTGTATTACCAAAATTTTTTTCATTAAACGTAAATCAATATTTCCATCTTTTATGCATCCAAAGCCACTGCTCAGGATGCTTCCTTATTATCTCTTCCAAAAATGCAGTATGTCTTCTGCTTAATTCAATCACTTTTTCTTCATCATTAGCCGGAAGATTTTCTGCGGAGATTTCCTTTAAAATTGCATGATAAGAATAATCAGGCTGCCTGATTGTAATTCCATAAATTAATGGAGCGCCTGTTTTTAATGCAAGTATTGCCGGACCCGGATACACTGAAACCTGTCTGCCAAAAAAGTTAACGCGTATTCCATCTGCAGGCCCACGTTGGTCTGCAACCATTGCCACAATATTTTTTTCTTTTAATTCTTTAAAGATTTGCCTGATTGAAATTCCTAACGGAACCACTTTATTAATCCAGTTTGTTCTTGCCTTGTTCATCCACTCAGTTACAAAAGGATTGCGCTGAGATTTTACCACAACTGAAAACGGAATATTTATCTGCGCACTAACCGATGCAGCAATATACTCCCAGTTTCCAAAATGCCCGGAAAGCAAAATTACTCCTTTGCCTTCATTATACTTTTGAATGATCATCTCTTTATCCGGACAATCAACAAGTGATATAATTTTCTCCCGTGAAAACGAAGGCATGATTAATATTTCGACAAGAGTAATGCAGAAACTCTTATAACTGTTTAATGCAATCTTCTTTACTTCAGCAGAAGATTTTTCAGGAAAAGCATTAGATAAATTTTGAATTGTAGTTTCTTTGCGTATGGGAATCAAATAAAAAAACAGGTAAGCAAGCAGAACGGATAATTTTATGGAAATATTTAATCCGAATAATCTTACCAAATAACTAAGAGAAATGAATAAAATAAATTCCAGACGATCCTTCATTTAAAAGTCTGTTTTAATAGAAGAAAAAATTGAGTTGTTCAAATTAAAATCAAAAAAATAGAACACCCAAAACTACATCAAATTTTAAGAGTAATGAAATAAAAAAACCTGCCGGTACTCAGCAGGTTTTAGTAACAAAATATTTCTTAAAAAAATCAGAATGAATTAATTCGTCTTGCCCAGTTATCATCACGCAATTCACCTCTCATTGTTGAATGAAGCAAGGTATAATCAGAAAATCCGGTAAGATCAGCAAACACAAATTCAACCCCGCCTTCAATATCATTGTAATGCCAAATCTCATATGGTTTGGAATCTATCTGATTAGGAAATCTTTCAATCTCACTCGGTTCACCATAAGACATATAAACTCTTCCTCTATCGGATTTCCATCCAACTTTTGAGATTGTACTAAAACGTTCATTGCTTATGGCAGCTCTTTGAAGATACTCGATAAAAAATTCATTCTTTGGTGTTTCCGGAGTTTTATCTCTTGCTTTCCAGAAGCGGTATAAAAATTCACGCTTGCCATCAACAGTTTTTATTTTTTCAAACTGTTCAATCTCATAAGATGTAGAGATGTATTTTGATTTGGCAAAAAGATCATCCAATTCCTCTTCAGACATTACACCGAACTGGCTGCTAAGCATTTCACCGCCTCCACCCGTTGTACTATCAGTGCGTACAATTGTAGGATTGTAAACGTAGAATCTTTTGGATGAAGAAACACCATAATTAGCTGCGCTGTCAATCAAGGTTAAAACAAATGTATATGTATCGGTTGGGAATTTATTTATCGGAACCGATCCTACTTCAACCCGTGAATCAATTGTGCGCGATATAATTTTGTTTTTATTATAGACTACTTCTTTCCTGCTGTTATAAATAAGTGTATTTAATTTATAACCAGGCTGGGATTCATCGCCAATCAGATTATACAACTCTGAATAGAAAAATAAAACGGGTTGAATCTCACCAAACAATGCTGATGGAATCGGGAAAACCTCAAGACTATTCTTATAAAAGATTGATGATTCGTTCTGACTGGCTTGAATTATATTTGAAGCAAGCTGAACATCACTAAGTTTTGGATTTTCTTTTTCGTTTAGATAAGGAATAACCTGAATGTATTCAGTATAAGATTCTTCATTCCCGGTTTTATTCAAATCAAAACCTGTAAATTCTCCCCTGTAATTTCCTTCCGGAATAACAAAACTTAAAACACCTACAAGGCTTTTATTCAACATTTCTGTTGAATCAATTATCTCATGAGAGATGCGCCATTCACGGCTGATTGCAGTATCACCGGAAGTTGTATCCACAAGAACAATTTTAAGAATTGCATCAAGATAATCAGCCGAATCTGTAGCTTTAACAGTTAATGTACTCTGGTTAAATGAATAATAAAACTCCACATAATTCGAAACGGAATCATAGCCAAACTGGGCATAATCAAATTCGAAGCTGATATCATTCTGTTGAGCAGCAGCAGAGACATATAAAATGGCACCGAGTAATAAGGGTTTTAAGAAATTCATAAGTTATACAAGGTTTAAAATAAAAAAGAGTATATAGAACACGTCTATATACTCCCAAATATAATATTTATTTATTTTAATAAAAGCCTAATTTTATAGTAAAGATATGATTAGGTTGTGGAAATTCTTTAACATCGCGGAAAGCATAATCCACAACAACACCAATATCCTGAGCTAGATCATAACTAATACCGGCACCGGCAGTAAAGCCAAATACCTGGTTATCTGAATCGGAGCCAAGCAGCAAATTGTAACCGCCTCTGAGGAAGAAAATATTCATGAATCCATATTCCAGGCCAAAGTTAAGTTTATCCTCAAGAGAGTTATTAGCTGTGAATGTTGATCCAAGCAATAAATTATTTTGCTCATTAAACTGATAGTTATAACCAGCACTTAATTCAAAGTAACTCGGAATCTGAAATCCTTCTGCCACAATCTGGTATGTTCCGGGAAGTGTTCCCGGATCAGCTATTGGTATAGGAGTCTGTGCTTGTAGTTCAGCTCCTGAATATTCCATATTCGATCCAATATTTTTAACAGCGGCACCTATAAATAGACGGTTACTGAATCTATATTGAACTCCGAAATCAATAGCGTAACCCGTTGCAGTAGTATTCTCGATTGATTCACTTACTAATTTAAGATTTGTACCAATTGAGATTCTATCAGTAATTACCTTGGAATAAGTTAATCCTAAGGTTAAAAACCCCGGAGAATAAGTTCTACCGGTACCATCAGGATAATCTGCTGTAGTTACAGGTATCTCTCCGAAATCAAGCGTTTTAAAACTTAAGGCAACTGATCCCAAATCACCAAGTTTTGCAGATGCTGCAAAATATGAAACATTTATATCTGCCAGGTAGGACATATAGCTAAACATTGCCTCTGTGCCGGGACCTAAATCCAATCCTGCCGGATTGTAATAGACTGCCTCAAGACCGGTCATGCTTGCAAGCAACGCACCTCCGGTAGAAATGCCCCGGGCACCTACAGGAATAAGAAGCTGTTCAGCCCCTGTAGTTCCTTTTCTAGCAACATCTCCGGCAAAAAGCTGAAATGAGGCTAAAGCAATAATTGCAATTTGTAATAATTTTTTCATCTCCTTAAACTCCTAATAATTTTCATAGTTTATGCTGGCAGAGGTTTCCCCCTGCCGCAAAATTAATATTTCGGAATCTGCTTCTGAGGCATTATTATAGCAAACTTCAGAATTTTTTCTCCATAGAGCGGAGATGAAACGATTGCTAAATACATACCAGAAGCTACTCTTAAACCAGATTCATTTTGTAAATCCCACCTCAAGAAAGGCGATGTAGGAGAACTTTTATCTGCAGTTGTCAAGGTTCTGAGTAATGAACCTGAAAGAGAATAAATTTTAATTGTTACATCATCGGGAAGATTGGAGAATGTAACAAATGGTTCATCCGGAGCAGAGTTGGTATAACTCGTTGCGGGGTTAAAACCATAAAGAGGATTTGGATAAACATTTACTTTCTCAAAAATTTCTCTCTGTTCTTCAGCAGTTAAAGAACCATTTGCTCTGGTCTTAAATACAAATTCATCTTCCGGAGTATAAGGATAATTATCCACCGGAATAATTATTTTATCTCCAGGGCTAAAAGTTAGATCTGCTGAAGCTTTTTCAATTCCGAAAGCATACAATACATCAAAATAAGGAGATTTGGCAATTAACCTTTCTTCTGAAGAGGCTGATGCAGCAGCCGGGATTGTATACCCTCTTAAATCAGCCCAAAGAGTAGTTGCACCATCCTGATATCCTTTATAAACCTGCTGTGAACCTGTAGGATCATAATTTGAGTTAAAGATTAAAATGTACTCACCGGAATTTGATAATGATGTACCAGGATCCCATTGTCCATCAGGGTTACCACCAAGGTTAGCTGCTTTTTCGATAAAACCAACTGCCAATTGCCTGGTTTCACCAAATCCGCCTGTTTCAGTTTTAAAGTCCTGAACCCAAACCTGGAATGGTACATCAACAAAACCTTCTCCTAACTTGCCAACAGCTCCAAGTCCTGCAGTATCAGAAGCAGTAACTGCCTCAGCATAAACATAAGAATTTCTTCTTGTCAAAGCTGATCCAATATATCCATTAAGATAGCGGTAGGCTTTTCCGGGTTCTCCGAAACGGATTTCAACCCTTCTGATCTTATCAGCTCTAACAAAATTTGAAGCTGAGGAACCAAGATTTGAAAGTGTAGCTATTTTCTTATGATCAGCAAGATCTGCTGAAAGATAATAGACACCGCCATTAGGAGATGTTTTATTTATCCATTCTTGCGTGGTTTCATAAATTGGAGCGCCAATATCGCCATCCTCTGGTGATAGCTTCAAGATAAATCCTTCTGTTGGATCTACAGCAACGTTAGCCGGATCCTGGATGTACTGTTTTGATTTATCAATCAGTACCTGGCCGGTGGTTGTATTTTCAAGTCTATAAAATGTAGAATACCGGGCAGTGCTGGAATCTATTATAAATGAAACTTTATATTCGTCTCCGGTTAATTCTTCTTTAACAACAGGATCTACCATTAATTGGCCGGATGAACCGCCTTTAATATGATTTGCATCTGCAAGCGGCTGCGGCGGACTGTATAAATCATTACCCATAACAACTGTAAATATGTTGCTTGTAGGATTGTTTTCACTCTCAGCCGATAATGCTTCTTTTGAGAGGTAGTAATTTCCTGTTAATCCAAGTGTAGTATCAGGATTACTTAAATATTTTAATCCTCTATAATTTAATGCGTAACTTGTTATTGCAAAATAGTAAGGCTTACCTTTTACCAATGGTCCGCCTGTAAAAGGATCCTCCGTAATTCTAAGTCTTATCCTGCCTGTTGCCGGATCACCATATACTGCCTTATCCATTTGATTTTCACTCTTTGGATAAAGAACGGTAATGCCTCCGGTTTGAGGGTCTTCTTTATAAACATCATCTATAAAGTTTTTGATATCATAACTTGCAATAACCTTTTGGTTCTCAATCCCATTTATAGAAGCCAAAGGAGAATTTGTTCTGTAAGAATATACCTGGAAACCTTCGAACTGTAAATCCCAGGCAACAGTTGTGTTTCTGTAATTTACTTGTTCATGAGTATCCCAGATAATATCAATAAAATCCTCACCAGTTTGAACTGTTGGGCTAACAGCCGGCGGCGGTGAAGGAGCAGCAAAATTCTGATCAAAAATAAACTGAGCACCATCATCAATTCTTCTTGCTTCTGTAATTGATTCTAATGCATTTCCACCCTGACCAACAATATATGCCGCAATTATTTCAAGTTCTTCACCTTTTACCAGATTGAACGGGCCGGTGTTCTGCATTTGTCTTTGATCAGTAGGTGTTGTATTTATCCAGCCTGTGTTGGTTACAGGATCTCCTGAATACCAGTAGCGGTTATCAATAGTATTACAATCAACACCACCGCGAACCTGAGATAATGGCCAGTTACAAGGGGTAACGGGATTACCCAGTTTATCTAATCCCAACATATAATTTCTTGCTTCTATTTCTGTGTTGGGATCACCTAATGTAGGATCAGATTGTTGATAATGTACGAAGGATGAAATTCCAAGGTTTTTTGCACCTGGAAATTCTTTTATTCCCATTATCTGCCCGCGAACAGAATAAGCTGTATCCAGTGGTGTATCTATACCTTCATCATAACTACCATTTCCATTGTTGTCAGTAAAAGTTTCACCAGGTATATAAACAACCGGACCAGAGAAGAAGTCAATCATGAAGCAGGGTGGATTAGCACCATAAACATCATCGGCACCATCATTATATACATAGCCGGCATTTCTGGCTACGTCAACACCAACCAGATCATCCATGTGATCACCAAGATCAGGATCAGCCCATACACCAAAGAGAACATCTTTTAAAGTATCAGCAACTGTTCCTGCATTTTTAATCCTATATCTTACAAATAATATGTTACCAAGTGCACCTTTTGATTCGAATCCGAAAACTGTTTGGCGAATTTCAACACCCTGCGGATTAACTCCGGGGAAGCGGGTTCTTTGAGCTCCTGGCTGGCCATCATTATAAACGCACCAAACACTATGATCACCAACTAAATCAGGATGATCTTCATCCGGATCCCATGTACCATTTCCGTTTTTATCAACAGGATTATAGACACCATCACCATCACCATCATAAAAATCAGCACCTAAAGCAACCGCATCTTTCCAATCAATCCAGCTTTGTCCAAAAGGCGGATCGTTCCTATCAAGAACGTACAGTTGTGCGTTCGGATCATTTGGACTAGCAACAGGTCCGGAAACTGTATTCTCAATTAGTGAAGCTGAAGCATTAGCAAATGACCACAGCTTTCCGTTTGTGTAACCACTTATGTAAAAACCCGATGAAAAAAGAAAAACTCTGTTAGCAAAGATTCCACCGGAAGGGGTTGGAGGAATACTAACATCTGCAATTTTTCCTTTATCATTCAAAGGAATGTTGAGATTGTTTATGAACATTCTGTAGGAGTCACCGTTTTTCCCGGAGGCATTCACCTTTGCGCTGCTGCTTACTTTATCCATTTTTTTAAATCCGCGCTGATCATCAGAACGGAAACCTGTTAAGATAAAAGCTATAGCGGCAATGACTGTTATAACTTTAACGTTAATTAGTTTATTATTTTTCCTCATTTTAAAAACTTCCCGTTTTCTTTATAAAAACAAAATAGAAGATTATAATTCAATATTTGCGAAATTGATCTTTAGACCTAACCTGATCTGTCTCGGAATACCCAAATTAGCAGGATCTCTTTCGAGAGACATATAATCCTGCATATAACCTTCACCGTTATTTGCAATAGCGGCCTGACCTTCAGCTGTATTTAAGAAGCCGGTTGTGTAAGGAGAACCAGTTGATCTCCAAACATTAACAACATTATCTGCATCAGTTAAATTCTGAATTAATACGTAAGGTGAAATCATCAGATTACCCAGAGCGAATGTTTTCTCCAAACGTAAATCAATTCTGAAAGAACCAGGCATATATCTTGAATTAACATAACCAGTTGTGCTTGGACCGCCATTATTACCGGAAAGAATATCAAAATAATCAAGTGGTGTGTAAGGACGCCCGCTGTTAAATGAGAAGAGCAAATTAGCGCTCGTCATTTCCAAAAAGCCGGCTTCGCCACGAGGTATGTTGAAATCAACATTTACAATTCCAGTATGTCTCTGATCAAAATCAAGAGGTGCAATCACTTTTGGAGCTGCGTAATCTAAATTTCTGAAAACTGCTGTTTGGCTTGAACTTGTTGATGAACCTGTGCCTTCAGCGATAGATAATGTATACTGCAATGAGATATTAAAATAACTTAAGCGGGTAACATCCAATGAAAGTGCTAATCCTTTAGTTGTACCGAAATCAGAATTAGCCGGAGCGATGTAAGTTAACTGTTCTCCGCCTGGTTTTCGCTGGAAGAAACCGGTCTGCCTGTTTACAAGTCCTTTAATATTTTTGTAGAATGCAGTGATATTCAGAGCGCCCACTGTTCCCAATACCTGCCTGAATCCCACTTCATATTGGATTGTTTCTTCACTCCTTATATGACCGGTAGCAACGTATTGAGGACTAAAAGAAATAAACTGATCAAGATCAAATTGGCTTGCATAAAGATCAGAAAGCTGTGGAGCCTGAATAAAACGACCGTACTGAGCATGAAATACTGTCGTTTCAGTTACAGGGAAACCCAAGCCGATTCTTGGAGAAACTTCGAACTCAGCTTTTTTCCGAACATAATCACCCTGATCAAATCCATTAGGATCAGAACCTCCTGCAAACGGGAGTGAAGGATCTTTAAGAATATCTGCTTGCGAATCAAAATAATCCACACGAACACCTAAGTTTAATACAAGATCTTCCAGTTCAAATCTATCCTGAATATATCCGTATGCAAAAACGGGAGTTTTTGGAGCGAATTCATCTCCGGAACTGGTTTTAGATCTGCCGGTTATATCATAACCGTAAACAGTTGGCTGCAGGTTTGCAAATTTTTCATTTTCACTTAGATCGGGATCCGCTGCAGCAAGATTTAATGGACCAACCTGATAAATTCTTACAATATTGTAATTGACTCCGGCTCCTATCTCAAACAGATGATTATCTAATTGAGAAGTAAGATCGAAATCAACATTAAGCATATCATTTTCATTTTTTGAATAAAGATTATTCACACGGCCATATTTGTAAAATACTCCGTTTTCATCAGTAAGGACTCTTGCACCGTTATAAGCAAGTGTAACACCTAAAGCTGCCATTGCGGTACTATCACCATAGAGGTAAAGGTTATCACGAAAATGAGGATCATACTGATTAAAGAAGTAACGTCTGACACCGGCATTCAAATTCCAGAAGGTGTTTTGACTTATTGTTTGGCTGAGTCTTCCATTGAAGGAATAATTATTTTGATCAAATTCCGGATTAAATTCTGAGTTATTTTTTGCATAACTCATAACGAAAACACGGCCATTTCTTGTATTTATATTTGTACCGAGTGTAAGTCTAAAATCGCCAATGTTATGGTTCAATCTACCGGTAAATCTCCAAACGCCTGCTGAATTATCAGGAGTATGTTTATAGGTTTTACCTATTGAAGGAAATTCATACGGATTTGCCGGTGGGTCAGCATCCAGGAACCATCCTCTTTCTGCTGATAAGAAAAAAGTATGGTTAGAATTTCCCGGGATAATCGGGCCGCCGAAATTCAATGTATATAAATTATAACCATAATCATCAGTAAAAGAAGATGTGGCAACATCAGTGTATAGCGAGTATTTAGGTGTTCCGGTTTTTGTAGTTACATTAACAATACCGGATTGTGCTTGTCCGTATTTAGCTTCATACCCGCCAACCTGGAAGGAAATCTGAGCAATTGCTGCATCACTAACCTGCGCTTGTGAGGTATTTGAGAGAACATTGTTCTGCGGGACACCATCGATAATATATAGAACTTCCCCGCTTCGTCCTCCGCGTACATTTATAGATGCATTTCCATCCTGTCCGCCGCTGCCCTCTGCAGTAACAACACCTGCCTGAAGTGATACAATATTTGCCACACCCTTAACAGGCAATCTAGATATTTGGTCAGAATCTACAACCTTAATAGTATTAGTAGCTTTCTCTTCAAAAAACTTTTTATCTTCAACTACAATTTCAGGCAGGGTAAAATCTGTTGAAAGAGAAACATCTAACTCGTAGGTAATACCAGCAACAATTCTAACATTTTGAATTGTTTTAGTGGCATAACCAACGTAGCTGACCCGGACATCATAAGTTCCGGGTAAAATATTAAGAATAAAATAATTACCATCGATATCACTTGCAGCACCAAGCTGTGTATTAAGGATTAAAACGTTGGCACCGATGAGTGGTTCGTTGGTTTGAGCATCAGTTATCTTTCCGCTCAGTTTACCAACTCCTGTTTGAGCAATGGCAAACTGGAAAGAAAAAACTATAAGAAACAGGCTTATAGCAATAAATAAGCGTTTCATTTCATCTCCACTAATTAAATTTCTTTTAGCATATGAAAAAAAAGAGCGGCTATCCCTAAAAAATTGAGGATGAGCCGCTTTTTGACAATTATAACATGATTACTTCATCAATACCATTTTCTTTGAAGAAGTAAATGTGCCCGCATTTATTGTATAAACATATAAACCAGAACTCAGCTTTGAAGCATCGAAATTAACTTCATAAGAACCTGCTTCTTTTGATGAATTAACGAGAGTTGAAACTTCCCTTCCGAGCATATCAAAAACTTTTATTACTACATTACTTCTTTCAGCAATTGAGTATTCAATTTTTGTTGAAGGGTTGAAAGGATTAGGATAATTTTGGCTTAATTTAAAATCATTAACTGAAGCAACATTATCATTTACATCCGTTGTAACGTTAACTGTAAAGCTTTCATAGTTCCAGCTATTATTATATGAAGCTGAGTTGTTATCTGCAAACAAGCTGGTTCCAGGAATTTCATCTATAAAGAATAAGAAATTAACAACTCCGGTTGAGCCGTCAACTTCAAGGAATTCAGCGCCAATTGGATAAGATTCCTGTACATGCTGTTCAGAAGCTCCTTCAACTTTTGCAGGAGCTGTCCATGTTTTACCACCATCGTTCGATAATACGTAATAAATATCTGTGTAATATATTTCAACCGGATTCTCTGCGGTTACTGTTGTAACATTCACTTCACTTGCACCTATTTCACCTGAGTACTCTGGTCCCTGCCATAATACTACAATTGTATTTCCATCAGGTGAGATAACAGGATATGGATAAGCATTTCCAATTCCGTTACCCGGATAATCAGTAACTCTAGCAGGATCTAAAAGAAATTCAAGACCTTCCATTGATTCTGATGTAATAGCAAGCCATTCTTTATCTCTGCTGTTCCAGTATAAAGCAGGGAATGCAAATGTTGTATCAGTGCTTCTTGTCCAATATCCATAACCATTAATAGTAACGTGCATTACACCATTATTATCAACAGCACCATTAATCTGTCCAAAATTTTCAAATAAAGGAAGATAACCATCTCTGTTTGCAACAGAAGTTACGCCTTCCATACCGGTTTTTTCAAACAACCAGGTAGCACCACCGTCAGTTGAATAATTTATTCCGGTAAAATCAACTGAGTCATCCGGTGTTCCGCCAGGACCGCCTTCACCAGCAAAACCCCATGCACTTGGATGTAATATATATTGATCATTCGGTGATTTCTTTAAAAGATATTCGCTATTCCATGCGGTTGATTCATCCGGATCTAAAAATACTCCGGTTGAAGTAAATGATGCACCCTGATCAGTTGATTTAAAGAGTTCGCCAGCAGCATTTGTGGCATAAATGGTACCATCAGCTTTGTAAACAAATGATGGGAAGTTACTTGGAAACGAACTTGCAGGTGCAAGTGTTGGAGTAAAGCTGGTAAGATCAACTTTTGTTAACCAGCTGTTACCACCCTGATGATACATAACTAAAGCTGTTCCAGCTAACGGACCTTCTTCAGCAATACGGAGTTCAGGCCAGCCAGCACCAGCATTTTCTTGTGTCACTGCAAAATCTGTGTAACCATCAGTATCATTACCGAGAATCATTCTTCCGTGTCTGCTGTTTGCATCAGTTGGTCTCTGCATTGCAACCGCAACAACATCCTTTACACCATCTCCGGTAATATCATACATAACTAAGGAATTTGGGATAGAATTGTTTCCCGCATAATCGTAGTTTGTATTTGTGAGCAGTAAAGATGCCTGAGTCTTTCTCAAAGGTTGAATTTTTGAAGTAGAGGATTGAACTACTTCAGTACCGTTTGGATCTGCTTTTTTCATTTTCTTTGAGTCAGGTTTTTGAGCTGCATCAGAAACCGCTGCAAAGAATAGGATCATACAAAAAATGGTAAAGTAACTTTTAAGCATAACGCTCTCCTTTGTTAATGAAATAATTTGTAACAAACCCCATCCATGAAATAATATTCATGTTAATGTAATTTGTTTACGGTAAATACTAAATCAAAATACTATAAAGCCTATTTTTTGTCAAGTGAATTTTGCCATTCAAACTACAGATTTACCGCATATACATCCTTAACACCATCTATTGATGAAATAGATTTTTGAATGGCTAAATCAATCCCGCTATCCACGTTAATTACTGTTAATGCGTTTTTTCCGGCTTCCCTTCTGCCAAGCGATAGTCCTGCTATATTGATGTTTGCATCCGCAAGTATTTTTCCCACCGTTGCAAGCATGCCCGGTTTATCTATATTTGAATATAGAAGCATATAGCCTTCAGGTTTAACTTCAACATGGAAATCATCAATTTTAACAATTCTTATTTCATTATTACCAAACACTGTTCCCGCCAGTGAACGCTTTTCTTTTTCCGACACACACTGAACTTCAAGCAGATTCGTATAGTTTGTGTTCGCTCCAAGTTTTGTTTGATTTAATTGAATTCCCATTTCTTTTGCCAGGAAAGGAGCACTTATAAGATTAACTGGATCAGAAAGTTTTTTAGAAAGAAATCCCTTTAAAACAGCGGATGAAATTAATGCGGTAGAATTGTGCAGCAGTTCACCGCTGTAATTAATGTTTATTTCTTTAAGTTGAGTCTGCATAAGCTGTGAGTGCAAACTGCCCAGATTTTCTCCTAATCTAACGAACGGTGCAATATCAGGGTTGCCTACGGCTTCAACAGCGGAAGCATTAACTGCACCGCGGACGGTTTTAGTTTTAAATAAATCAACAATTTGTTCAGCAATTTGAATTGCTACTTTCTCCTGTGCTTCATCGGTTGAAGCGCCCAGGTGTGGAGTAGCAACCACTTTGGGATGCTGAATGAGTGCACCTGTAAATTCCGGCGGCTCTGTTACATATACATCAAGTGCTGCTGCAGATACTTTTCCGGAATTAAGTGCGGCAACTAAATCTTCTTCATTTACAATTCCACCGCGGGCACAATTAATTATTTTAACTCCATCTTTACACTTTGCTAAAGTTTCTTCACAGATAAGATTTTTTGTTTCTTCATTAAGCGGAACATGAACAGTTATGATATCTGATTTAGAAAAGATTGTATCGAGATCAACTAACTGCACATTTATTTTCTTTGCCACTTCCTCGGAAAGAACAGGATCAAAACCAATAACATTCATTCCGAATGCTTTGGAACGAAGCGCTACTTCTCTGCCGATTTTTCCAAGACCGACAACACCGAGAGTTTTATCAAGCAGTTCTGTTCCTTTATATGTTTTTCTATCCCATTTACCGGAACGTAAAGATTGATTAGCCTGAGCAATATTTCTGCACATAGAAAGCATCAGTGCCATAGTATGTTCGGCAGTTGAAACGGTGTTTCCACCGGGAGTATTCATTACAATTATACCTTTGCGTGTTGAAGCATCAAGATCAATATTATCTACACCTGCGCCGGCTCTGCCAATCACCTCCATGTTTTCCATAGCGGAAATCATTTCAGAATTTACCTTGGTTTCACTTCTTACTATAAGTGCATTATAATCTTTAATTACTTTTAATATTTCTTCTTTGGGCATACCTGGTTTGTAAGTAACTTCAAACCCGGCATTTTCCAGAACAGCCGCAGCTTTTTTATCAACTGCATCTGTGATAATTATTTTTTTCATCATTCTCCTGAAAGCTTAAGTTTTAACATTTTCTAGATTGGTTTATTCCGAATGGAAATCCGGCAGGCTTTACAGAACAGCATCTAATCTTTGCACTATATTTGATTTTGGTACAGCACCAATAATAGTATCCTTAAGCTGCCCATCTTTAAAGATAAGCAAGGTTGGGATACTCCGAACTCCAAATTTGATTGATGCCTGCTGGTTATTGTCAACATCAAGTTTACCAATTTTAACCTTGCCGTTATATTCTGAAGCAAGCTCTTCAACAATCGGAGCGATCATTCTGCACGGACCGCACCATGTTGCCCAAAAATCAACCAGCACAGGTTTATCAGAATTTATTACCTCTGCATCAAAATTATCATCTGTTATTGTAATAGGTTTCATTTTCTTCCTTATATGATTTAAATAATAACTTGTTTTTGTTCACCCTGCCCAACAAAGTTAACTACATCTTCTCCGCCATCAGCGTTAATTATTCCACCTGATATCCACTCCCCTCCATCCATACAAATAAGGCTTATAACTTTTGCCACATCTTCCGGAGTGGTTAATCTGTTGCGCGGGTTTTTTCGTTTTGCAACTTCAATCATTGGAATATTCCCGGGGATTTTTCTTAAAGCAGGTGTATCTGTTACTCCAGCCATAATTGCGTTTACAGCTACTTCCATATGGCCTAATTCCATAGATAATTGTCTTACATGAGATTCTAATGAAGCTTTTGCAGCAGATACAGCACCATAACTTGGAATTGATGAATGGCCGCCGGAACTAGTCATGGCAAAAATTCGTGCTTTATGTGTAAGCAGATTATTCTGCACCAAATCCTGAACCCAATAGACAAGTGAGTGTGCCATAACATCCAGAGTCATCTCCATCTGAGCTTTGGTAAGTGCCTGCTCTCCATCTTTTGGAATAAATGGTTTTAATGTTCCGAATGCGAGTGAATGAAGCAGTACACGTATAATTTGTTTACCTGAAGCAATTTTTTTAATCTCTTCAATTACTTCACTGCGTTTAGCTGTATCAGCAGCATTTGCATTAAAGAATTTTGCCTGCACGCCGGCAGATTCAATTTTATTTATTATTCTTTCTACATTCGGCAATGTTGCCTGGCGGTCAAGATGAACGCCTATTATATTATATCCATCTTCAGCAAGTTTAATGGCTGTAGCTTCTCCAAAGCCAGAAGAAGCACCAAGAATGAGTGCCCAATAATTTTTGCTTTTATCATGTGTCATTCTTACATGCCCTTATAATGTTGTAAAATCGAGAGGCAAATTATACAAAATTGATGTTAGGATTACAAAAATCAACCGAGCTTTTTAGAATTTAGAATTACAGAATCCTCTCCCAAAATCTGCGTAATTTCTGTCAGCAAGCTTTCATTGAGATTAACTCTTTTATCTTTAAATTGAAATATTTTTGGCTTTGATCCATTATTAATTAAATGAATAAAGAATGGAAGATTCCCTTCATATTGCTCAATCACTTTCTTCAATTTTTGTAAACAATCCTTACCATTCTTTTCTTTATCTATAAAGATTCCCAAACTTTCAGTAAAAGCAGAACGAGCTTCCTCAGGAGACAGTACTTTTTCAATTTGCAGTTTAATTGCATCACCGCTGCTTTCAGGTTTGCCGATGATGAAAATGCATTCTTCCTCCTGGATATACTTTCCGAATTGTTCATAAATTTTACTGAACATCAGGCATTCACATGAGCCGGAGAAATCATCAAGCCGGAAGAATGCCATTGTTCTCCCGGATTTATCTATCTTGGTTTTTAAATCAGTAATTACTCCGCATGCACAAACAGTATCCATGCTTTCCAGTTTTTCAGTTTCACCGAGATGTATAGTTGTGAATGATTTATAATCCACTTCATATTTACGCAGAGGATGTTCTGAAATATAAAATCCAATCACTTCCCTTTCTTTTGAAAGTTTGAATTTTTCATCCCACGGTTCAACCTGCGGAAGAGAAGGTTCCGGCACTTTCACTTCTTCATCAATTCCGCCAAATAAACTATTTGCTGCCGAAGCTTCTACATGTTTAACCTTACTGCCAAATTCAAGTGCTTGTTCTACCGCCGCAAATAATCTTGATCTCACTTTCTCAATTGAATCGAAAGCCCCGGCGTAAATCAATCCTTCCAGAACTCTTTTATTAACAATGCGTGTATCTACATTTGCGCAGAAATCAAAAATGCTTGTAAAATTTCTGCCAAGTTTATTACGTGATCTGATAATTTCTTCAACAGCACCTGTGCCCACATTTTTAATAGCAGACATTCCAAAAATTATCTTGCCGTCTTTTACATCAAAATAAACCGAAGGTGAATTTACATCCGGAGGAAGAACTTCTATTTTTAATTTGCGGCAATCTTCAAGAAAGTTTGTAACTTTATCTGTATTTCCAAATTCATTAGTAAGGTTTGCTGCAAGAAATTCAGGTGTGTAATGAGCTTTTAAATAAGCTGTTTGATAAGCGACATAACTATAAGCAACCGAGTGGCTTTTGTTGAATCCGTAATTGGCAAATTTATCAATTGCATCAAAAATTTCTTCTGCAGCTTTTTTTGAAATTCCGTTTGCAACAGCACCTTCAATAAATTTTGCTTTCTGTTCTTTCATTGCAAGCAAATCTTTTTTACCCATTGCACGGCGCAGAATATCAGCTTCAGCAAGGCTCATTCCGCCTACTTTATTTGCAATCTGAATAACCTGTTCCTGGTAAACTATAACGCCGTAAGTTTCTTTAAGAATTGGTTCAAGAACAGGATGCTGATAAGAAACTTCTTTTATACCAAATTTTCTATCAATGAAATCATCTATAAACTCCATCGGGCCGGGACGATACAATGCGTTCATCGCTGAAAGATCACTCAAACTGCCTGGTTTCAGCTTACGAAGGTATTCACGCATCGGGGCAGATTCAAACTGGAACACTCCGGTTGTTTGTCCCTTTGAAAAAAGCTGAAATGTTTTTTCATCATCGAGAGGAATGTTATCAATATCAATTTCAACTCCGTGATTCTTTTTTATCAGCGTTAAAGTATCACGGATAATTGTTAATGTTCGTAATCCAAGGAAATCCATTTTCAACAATCCGGCATTTTCAATTTCTTTCATGTTGAATTGTGTTACTATATCTGATTGCGATACAGCCGAAGCAAGCGGAACATAATTGCTTACATCTTCAGGAGTGATTACAACACCTGCAGCATGCTTTGATGCATTCCTGTTCATGCCTTCAAGAACTTTAGCATACTTAATTAAATTTTTTATATCCTCTTCCTGTGAATCACGCACCCATTTCAACTCGGGTACTTCATTAAGCGCTTGCTCAATTGTATATACTTTTCCAAACTTAGATGGGATATACTTGGTTATGCTGTTTACCCTTGGTATTGGAACTTTAAGCACACGTGCAACATCTCTGATAACTGCTTTGGATGAAAGCCGGTTAAATGTGATTATCTGGCTTACGCAATTGCTGCCGTATTTTTGTCTGACATATTCAATCACTTCACCTCTTTTATCATCAGCAAAATCAACATCAATATCAGGCATGGATTTTCTTGCAGGATTTAAAAATCTTTCAAACAGAAGATTATATTCTAGAGGATTTATATTTGTTATTCCAAGAGTGTAAGCAACCAAACTTCCTGCAACGCTTCCTCTTCCCGGACCAACAGGTATGTTCATTTTTTTTGCGGAATTAATAAAATCCTGCACAATAAGAAAGTATCCGGAAAATCCCATTTGTTTTATTGTAGTAATTTCAAAATCAAATCTTTCTTTAACTTCAGGAGTAACCGGATTGAATTTCTTTTCTAATCCTTCTCTTGCCAAAAGTTCAAAATAATCATCAAGAGTTTTTGCAGGAGAATCTTCCGGAATAGGAAATTTGGGGAAATAATATTCTCCGGAATCAAGGTTAAGATCAATCTTCTCATCAATTTCTAAAGTGTTCTCAATTGCTCCTTTAAAATTCTTAAATAATTTTTTCATCTCTTCTGCAGATTTAAAATAAACCTGATCAGTTCCGTATCTCAGCTGTCGGTAATCTGCGCCGGTTTTATCTGAAAGAAGAAGAAGTATATTATGAGCAATTGCATGATCCTGTTCGATGTAATGACAATCATTGGTAGCGACTAATTTTATTCCAAGTTCTTTAGCAAGTTTAGGCATTCCCTCAAGAACAGGTTTTTCAACTTCCATGTTATGATCCTGAACTTCGAGATAAAAATCATCATCAAAAATTTCTTTATAAGTGCGTGCAGTTTCCCTAGCTTTATCATAATCATTATTAATGAGATGCACAGAAACAACCCCCCCGGCGCAGGCAGATGTACACACCAAACCTTCGCGGTATTTTCTTAACAGTTCAAGATCAATTCTTGGTTTATAATAGAAGCCTTCAGTATGACCGAGAGTAGAAAGTTTGGAAAGATTTTTATACCCCTGTTTATTTTTTGCAAGAAGTATTAAATGATTGTAATGTTTTTTTCTTTTTCTTCCGTTTGTATCGTCATCCTTTCCTTTATCAAACCTGCTTCCTTCTGAAACAATGTAAGCTTCCATCCCAATTATTGGTTTGATGCCTTCCTTTTTTGCTTTCTTATAGAATTCTGCAATGCCGTACATTACACCATGATCTGTAAGTGCAACAGATTTCATGTTATTTTTTTTAGCCGCGTTAACTAAATCATCAACGGTGCATGCGCCATCCTGCAGGCTGTAATGTGTATGATTATGTAGATGAATAAAATCAGACATGTTTGTGAAGTTTTTAACTGAAGAATCTTTGCGTATGAACTTAAATACTTAAATTGAAAAATAACAGTTGAAAGAAAAGAAAAATTTTTTAACGAATGTTAAAGTGATTAAAAATAATTTATAAAATTACTTTTAAAATTATTTAATGCTGACCCGTGTGTCCGAAACCGCCTTCACCTCTTTTGCTTTCATTTAAATCATCTGTTTCGGTAAAATCAGCCAGATAAACTTTTGATAATACTAACTGCGCAATTCTTTCACCGCGTTTGATTGTAAAATCCTCTTTGCTAAAATTCATCATTATAATTTTAATTTCACCGCGGTAATCAGAATCAATTGTTCCCGGAGAATTTAAAATTCCAATTCCATGTTTAACAGCAAGCCCGCTTCTTGGTCTAACCTGTATTTCATAACCTTCTGGAATTTCTACAGAAAGATTTGTTGGGATTAGTTCAATCTTACCCGGATGAAGAATAAAATCATCTTTTACTGCAGCGCGTATATCCATTCCTGCACTTCCCGGTGTTGAATATGCAGGCAACGGTATATCATTAAATTCATTTGATAATCTTTTAATTTTAATTCCAATTTTATCTGATGTCATATCTAAACTTTATTTTTATTAATAAAAAATTTCATTTTGCTGAGCGTAATAATCTTCTTTTTATTGTATTAATTTCATCTTTATCTATAACAAAAAAATAAATTATTAAAAGAAACAGAAATAACAGAAGAAGTTTGTATCCAAACAAAAGCTGATTATTAAAAAGCAATGTGTAATAAATAATTCCAGTTAAAATTATTGAAGTAAAAATTTTAAATATCTTAATGTTCTCATATTCTATCTTATAAAATTTTTGAGTAACAACGTAATAGCCAACAGCCATACTTAAATAACTTAATACTGCTGCAATTGCAGAGCCCATCATTCCGAGTAAAGGAATAAGTGCATAGTTTGCGGCAATACAAATTGCAGCACCAATTCCGGTTACAACCGGCACGTATATACTTTTTTCTTTGATATAAATTCCTGCTGTAAAAACAACATACATTCCGTTAAACAAATAACCAAGTAGCACAACTGGAACGATGTATAAACCATGCCAGTAATCAGCACCAATTATATGTCTGCCAAAAATTTCAATCTTAACAAGATCATCAATAAAAAGAGAAAGAGAAATCAGAATTATACTTCCTAAAATTGTAAAGTAGGTTAATACTTTAGAAAACATTTGCTTTGCATTTTCCTGTTTTGATTCCTGCATAAAAAACGGCTGCCATGCATATTGAAACATGTTTACGAAAAGCATCATAAAAATTGAGAGCTTTCTGTTTGCCTGGTAAACTCCAACAGTTTCAAAATCAGTTAGTGATTCCATAATTGGTCTGTCAATCACCTGAATCAGCATAACACCGAGTCCGGCGGGAAAATACGGAAGACCAAACTTCATCAATCTTCCAAATAATTCTTTATGAAAAGAAAATTGGAGTGATTTGATAATCATTGGCAGAAGCAGCAGCAATGAAAAAGCTGAAGCCGCAAGATTACTTACAAACACTGCTTCAATTCCCCAGTTTAGTTTTAGTATTAAATAAAGATTGAGAATAACGTTTATAATTATGTTCAGCGTTTTATATAATGCAAACCGTTTTGGTCTTCTCTCCAATCTTAATTTTATAAAAGGAATTACTGCTACTGCATCAAGAAACAGAATTGCTGCAGTATAATTTATTAAGTAAGTATATTCAGAAGGAATGCTGAAAACTATATCAACAGAATTTTTGCTTAAGAGAATCACTCCGCTTAAAAGAAAAGATGTAAGCAGCACCGATAAAAACGGAGTTGAGAAATTATCTTTTTCTGTTCCAACTTCTTTTGTTGATGCAAACTTTAGATATGCGGCATCCATTCCATAGATATAAACAATATTCATAAGTGCAATAAGAGCATAAATATTTGCAATTACTCCATACTGTGCGGGCGCAAAAATGTTTGTGTAAAAAGGCACAAGCAGAAAATTGAGAAATCTCCCGAGCATTGTGCTAATGCCGTATATTGCTGTATCTCTGGAAAGTTGTTTAAGTTTATCGAACATCTCAGAAGTTCGTATTCAGTTTGCAGAAAAGATTTTGATGACTAAACTTCATCATAATCTGAATTATTCAGTTTCAATTTCAAGTGAGATATCAAGCGCTTTAACGCTGTGTGTAAGCGCTCCAACAGAAATATAATCAACGCCGGTTTCAGCGATTTCTTTTATTGTATCAAGTGTAATTCCACCTGATGCTTCAATCCTGCATTTGCCGTTAATTATACTCACAGCTTTTTTCATTTCATCTATAGAAAAATTATCGAGCATAATTATGTCAGCCTGTGTTGAAAGCGCTTCTTCAACTTCAGCAAGATTTTTTGTTTCAACTTCAATTTTTGCGGAAAGTTTTTTTTCTTCTTTAAATTTTACAGCAGCATTTACTGCGCTGGTAATACTTCCGGCAACAGCAATGTGATTATCTTTTATCAGAAACATATCAAATAATCCCATCCGATGATTTTCACATCCGCCAAAAGTTACCGCCAGTTTATCAATCACGCGTAAGCCGGGAACGGTTTTTCTTGTATCAATTATTTTTGCTTTGGTGTGATTAATTTTTTGCTGATAAATATATGCTGTTGTTGCAATGCCGCTCATGCGCTGAAGAAAATTTAAAGCAGTTCGTTCAACAGTTAATAATGAAATTGCAGAACCATAAACCTGTGCAGCAATTTCTCCCGATAAAACTTTATCACCATCACTAATATTTTTTATAAAACGGATTTTTTCATCGTAAAGATGAAAGCATCTTTCCGCAACTTCCAGGCCTGCAATAATTCCATTTTGCTTTATAAGAAATTTTCCTGATGCATTTACATCTTTACTAATTACCGCAAGTGAAGTAATATCTCCACCGCGGATATCTTCTTCAAGAGCTGTTTTGATAATTTCATCAATCGCTGCCGGCATAGTTTTCCTGTTCATCTTTTACAAAATATTTTTTCATTGCATCAATAAAAAATTTAGGCGGGCGTACAGCTTTTTTAGTTTGTGAATTTATAAATACAAGATCAATATAACCTTCAGCAATAACAACGTTTCTTTCCTTGCTGCGTATTGTATGATTTAAATGAATTTTTGATGTTGGCATTTTTTCGATTCGAGTCTCAACAATAATTATTTCATCATAGTATGCCGGACTTACATATTTAATAAAAGCTTCAAGTACAGGCAGTTGGTATCCCATCTCTTCAATCTTTTTATAAGTAAGATTATTATCGCGCATCATTTCAGTTCTGCCTACTTCAAAATATTCAAAGTACTTGCCGTTGTAAACAAAATGCATCTGGTCTGTATCTGCGTAGCGAATGCGTAATTCAGTTTGATGTTGGAGCATTTGATTAAATTTTTATTTCAAATGTAAGAAAAGTGAATGTGAGTCTGAATGCAAGATGTGAAATATTCTGTGCTTGAACAATATTATTATCAATCATTTCAATTCAGATGTAACCGGGAATTGCTATTCAATAAATGCGCCCATTTTGCCAAACTTTTCAAGTCTTCCATCAATTAATTTTTCCGGTTTAATTTTAACAAGCAGCGCAAGTTCTTCTTTAATTGCGTTCTTCAAAATTGAAGCTGCTTCTTTATGATTTGTATGAGCACCACCAAGCGGTTCGGGAATTATCCTATCAATTAATTTTTGTTCAAGAAGATCCGGAGCTGTTAATTTTAATGCTTCGGCAGCCTGTTCTTTATAATCCCAGCTTCTCCACAAAATACTTGAACAAGATTCAGGACTAATAACAGAATACCAGCAATTTTCAAGCATCAGAATTCTATCACCAACTCCAATTCCAAGTGCGCCGCCGCTTGCGCCTTCACCAATTATTATAACAAGTATTGGAACACGAAGCCTGCTCATCTCAAAAAGATTGCGCGCAATTGCTTCGGCCTGCCCGCGTTCTTCTGCTTCCAACCCGGGGAAAGCACCGGGAGTATCAATCATTGTTATTACAGGTTTATTGAATTTTTCGGCAAGCTTCATTAAGCGGAGTGCCTTGCGGTAGCCTTCGGGATTTGGCATTCCAAAATTTCTGTAAACATTTGTTTTTGTATCGCGCCCTTTTTGATGACCAATAATCATCACCTTATATTCATCAATAGCAGCAAAACCGCCAACAATTGCTTTATCATCTTTAAAATTTCTATCACCATGAAGCTCCACAAAATTGCTTGTCATTGCATAGATATAATCCAATGTAAACGGCCTGTCGGGGTGTCTTGCAAGCTGAACCCTTTGCCACCTGGTTAAATCTTTATATAAACTTTCTTTCAATTGATTAACCTTCTTTTCAATTTTAGCAATTTCTTTATCGATATCTAAACTGCCGGAGAATTTTCTCATTTCCTGAAGTTTAGATTCAAGTTCAAAAATTGGCTTCTCAAAATCTAAAATTGTTTTTGCCATAACTATGCTCTATTCCACATTTTGTTTACCGTTCTGCCAAGGATTTCGAGATCTAGCCAAATATTTTGGTTCTTTGCATAAAAGATATCTAACTTTTCTGTCTCCTCTCCTTCGCTGTTTTCAATATACCATAACCCGGTTAAACCTTTTTTACCAAGATACAGATTTTTAAACTCAGCGGGTTCTTTTGGACCAACAAAACTTGTATTTCCCCTGAAAATTAAAGGTACTTTCAAAATAAATTCAGCAAATTCACTTTTCTTTTTAGTTAGTTTTGCGGTGAAATATATAAAAGGATATACCAAAAACAAAACAAACGCAGCCAGCACATAATCAAAAAAGGCTTTAAAAAATTTCATCCATGGAATTGAAATGTTGTAGGTAAGTTCTATTAAAGAAAGATCATCCAGAATTGATACAGAAGTTTTTCCAACAAGAAAATCCAGATTATTTCCAACAAGTTTGAATTCCACATTTTCATCCTGGCAGCGTGCAACAATTCCCATCATTTCGTTATATGAAATTTCATCTGATGAAAAAATAATTTCTTTAATTTTTTTATCACGGATTACTTTTATAAGATTATCTGTGCTGCCAATAACTTCAAAGCCGTTTATCCTGCTGCCAATTTCTTTTTTAGTTAAAGAGATTAATCCCGTTATTGAATGAAGATCTGTACTCCTCGTTTTTAACTTCTCCGCAATTTTTACTGCCGTATTATTCGTTCCAACGATTAATGTTTTTTTGCCGGTTATTGTTTCAGTGCTGGCTCCAACCTTAAAGAAAAGTTTTAATATCACGCGCCAAAAAGTTAAACTAAAGAAAAGAACAACATATGTAATTATTATTACCGCACGGCTGTAAGCAAAATCTTTGAAAAAAAATGTGAGAGATGAGAGAAGGAAAAATCCAGCTATAATTGCACCGAAATTTTTTAAAACCGAAAGTGAATCTTTCTTATAAACTCCAAGTAATGATGCAGTAAAGATATGAAGCATAGCCGGTATTGAATAAATAATTGAGAAGCTGTATTCCGGGAAACCCCGCCAATCGCTTATTGCGCCGTAAATTTTTTCTGCTGTGTATAATGAAAGATTGAAAAATAAAAAATCAAGAATAATTGAGAGCACAATAAGTTTTCTTTTACCAAGAAATGCAAAGAAACTTCTGAAGATTATTGCTGATTGCAGAATTATTTCAACAAGGAAAGAACTTGATAAATGCTTCTTAACAAACAGATGCATTGCATTGTAAAATATTTTTGTTTCATCAAGTGTACTTCGCTTTGTGCTTTCTCCTTTATAATGAATTATCTGAGTTGTGTGAACGTAGTAAACTTTATACCCCGCTTTTTGAATTCTGTAACATAAATCGAGATCTTCCCCGTACATAAAAAATTCTTCATCCAATCCGCCAACTTTTTCATACACTTCTCTTGTCAGCATCATAAATGAACCGGAAATTGCATCTACTTCATACGTTTGATTTTCATCAAGATATGTAAGATTGTAACGCGCAAAAATTTTGCTTCCCGGAAAAAGTGAACTTAATCCTGTTACTTTACAGAATGATGTCCATGGACCGGGAAAACTTCTCCTGCACGCAAGCTGAAGCGTGCCATCGGGATTTAGAATTTTGCAGCCTGCAAGTCCGGCTTCAGGAGTTGATTCAAAAAACTCTATCATTTTATCAAAAGTATCTTCCCCAACAAGCGTATCCGGATTTAACAGAAGAAGATATTTTCCGGCAGCGCATTTTAATCCAATATTGTTTGCTTTGCTGAAGCCGAGATTTTCTTCATTAACAATTAATTTTACATCGGGAAATTTCTCGCGCAAAAATTCAACGCTGCCATCATCAGATGCATTATCCACAATGATTATTTCATACTTAATATTTCTTGCGGCTTTATAGATGGAGTGAATTAAATTCTGAAGGAATTCTTTTACGTTATAGTTTACTATTATTATTGATAAATCCATTAAGGCCATTTTTAATTTCATAAACACACATTAAAGTGCTGTTTTCAGAATCAATCCTGCACTGGTTGTATTTTTTTGTTCACATTTGTGAATATTTTTCTTTTTATTTCCGGCTTCTTGCCAAAGTTAAGTAGAAGGACTACTTCTATTTCAGTCGCTTTTAAATAATTTATTAATTGAAATTCATGTTCTTGTACCAAAGCTTCCGCAGCTTTTAATTCTATTATTACTTTTTCGTTTACGATAAGATCAGCATAGTATTCTCCAACCCGGAGATCATGATAATAAACACTTATCGGTTTCTCCATTTCAACAAAAAGTCCTGATGAGGTTAGTTCTAATTTCATCGAATTCCTATAAACCTTTTCAAGAAATCCAAATCCTAATACATTATAAACCTTGTAAAAAACCTGGATGATCTGTGATGTCAATTCGTTATGCAGATATTGTTCCATATTTAATTCCTTTTTTAAAAAATTAAATCAGTGTCAACTTTGAATTGAGCACTTTATCTGCTGCAAAATCCATCAGCACGCGGATGACGCGGATTATACAGATTTTCACTGATTGAAAATTATTGCGTTTTAACTGTGTCAATCTTGCACGATCTGTGTTATCTGCGTGCTTGCTTTAAAAAATCCATATGAACACAAATGACGCGGACTATGCTGATCTTCACTGATTGAAAATTATTGCGTTTTATCTGTGTCTATCCTGCACGATCTGTGTTATCTGCGTGCTTGCTTTAAAAAATCCATAAGAACACAAATGACACGGACTATGCTGATCTTCACTGATTGAAAATTATTGCGTTTTATCTGTGTCAATCTTGCACGATCTGTGTTATCTGCGTGCTTGCTTAAAAAAATCCATATGAACACAAATGACACGGACTATGCTGATTTTCACTGATTGAAAATTATTGCGTTTTATCTGTGTCTATCCTGCACGATCTGTGTTATCTGCGTGCTTGCTTTAAAAAATCCATATGAACACAAAT
>JBIQJD010000005.1:234072-276788 GCA_044507695.1 Ignavibacteriales bacterium
GAACACAAATGACGCGGACTATGCTGATCTTCACTGATTGAAAATTATTGCGTTTCATCTGTGTCTATCCTGCACGATCTGTGTTATCTGCGTGCTTGCTTTAAAAAAGCCCTAAGAACACAAATGACGCGGACTATGCTGATTTTCACTGATTGAAAATTATTGCGTTTCATCTGTGTCTATCCTGCACGATCTGTGTTATCTGCGTGCTGACTTTTCCTACAACGTGCCGATAATACTTTTAAAACGTAATTTCCAAACCATAAAGATTGCTTCACGCACGATTTTTTTTGACATCTTTGATGCACCTTTTTCACGATCGATAAAAATTATATTTATCTCACCAACACGGAATCCCTTTTTCCACGCCTTATAATTCATTTCAATCTGGAAAGAATAACCATTTGAATGAATCTCATCCAGGTTTATTGCTTCCAGAACTTTTCTGCGAAAACACTTATACCCGCCGGTTGCATCATGAACTGGTAATCCTGTAATTAAACGTGTATACTTATTTGCAAAAACACTGAGGATTAATCTTTTCATTGGCCAGTTAACTACATTAACACCGCCCTTATACCTGCTGCCAATTACTAAATCATAATCTTTAATTGCTTCCAAAAAATTTTTTATCTCTTTGGGATCATGGGAATAATCTGCATCCATTTCAAAGATGTAATCATAATTATTTTTTAATGCGTATTTAAATCCCTCAACATATGCGGTACCCAACCCCATTTTGCCTGCACGCTTAATAATTTTTATCCGTTCGTTTGATTGAGATAATTTTTCAACATAAGTACCGGTACCATCGGGAGAATTATCATCAACAACGAGCACATCCAGATTTTCATATCTGCCGAGAATATCAGGAATTAATCTTTTAATATTCTCCATTTCATTATATGTTGGAATTATTACAAGCGATTTTTCAGGCATAATGTTATTTAATTAATTCAGAATTTTTATAAAACAATTAAATCAAATTTCCGCAGATTGATTAATCAATTTTCTATCCCCAAACTCCTTCCTATCATTCATAATGTCCTTTTCCAAAAAGAACAACAAAAATTGTTCTGAACAGGATTTTAAAATCCATTCTTAAAGACATGTTTTCAATATAAAAAAGATCGTACCTTAATTTAATTTTTACATCTTCGATAGTTTCATCGTACTTATGTTTTACCTGTGCCCAGCCGGTTATTCCCGGGCGTACTTTTAACCTGCGTTTGTAGTAAGGAATTTCATGTGATAATTTTTCAACAAAAAATTCTCGTTCCGGGCGCGGGCCAACAATGCTCATTTCACCTTTTAGAACATTTATGAATTGCGGAATTTCATCAATACGTACCTTGCGGATAAACCTGCCAACCTTTGTTATTCTCGGATCATCTTTTTGAGACCAGATTGGGCCGGTATGTTTTTCTGCATCAGCATACATTGAACGGAATTTTATCATCTTAAAAATCTCACCGTTCATTCCGCATCTTTCCTGAATGAAAAAAACAGGACCTTTACTTTCAAGTTTAATTGCAATTGCAGTTAATATTGTTATAGGAAGAGAAATAACTAAAATTATAAAAGATGCAATAATGTCTAAAAGTCTTTTTATTTTTTTCTCCCATTCCGGCATCAGCTGCGGCATTACATCAATCAGCGGAATGCCGTATATCTGGGAAGTGCGCGCCTGTCCGCTTAATATTTCATAAAGATCAGGCACAATTTTTAACTGAATATTTTTTGTATCACATATTCCAATAATTTGAATCAGCATATCATCATCACTGCCCGGATGAGCTGAATCAGATTTTCTCACTGCTATTATTACATCTTTAATTTCATGTTTTTCAATTAGTGCCGAAAGCTCTTTTATTTCACCAAGTGCATTAATTCCTCTGTAGGATTTATCTAGATTTTCATGATTAACTACAACGTATCCTACAACATCAAGACCAAGTGCACGATGTTTTAAAAGCTGATCATGAACTTCTTTTGCCCGGTCATTGAATCCAACTATTAAAGTATTTTTTCTGCCATATCCTTTAATTAGTAGATTACGCTGCAGGCTTCTGATAATTAATCTGCCGGAACCAACAAACAGGAGGAATAATCCCCAATAAATAAAAATTAATATTCTTGTTGATGAAGCAACGTTATGAATATAATCATCAATAAAAATGAGGAAAAAGAGAATGAAAATACCCACGAATGATGCTTTAAATAATGTTGATATTTCATCAAACCTTGAAGAAGCGAACCAGGTTCGGTACATTCCAACAAATGTAAAAATGATAAACCAGTAAATGTATACTACCAGCATGGGTATAAACATTTCCGGCATAATAATAATGCTGAACCAGCCTGTTTCAATTCTGAAATAAAAATAAATTGCCCATGCCAGATTTATGGTAATAAAATCAGAAAGGACGATAAATATTTTTTCAGTAGTCTTATTCAAAATATTTAATCAGAAATAATTTCTTTTTATATAGAATAAAAAATTCTGTACCCGTTTTTTTATAAACACAGGCAGAAACGCAAACATGTACTGCATAAAATTCAGCAGATAAGCTTTACTAAAATTAGGATATTCATCCTTGTATTTTTTTAATAAACTCAAAATTGTTTTGCCCGCCAGTTTCTGATTGCTGACTGAAAGATTTTGCCCGGCATTCATGTACAATGAAAAATACTCCTGAAAATTATACAGTTTACCAATCTTACCCAACCTCAGCCACAGATCCCAATCTTCAACAAACCTGTAATTATGGTAGCCGCCTATTTCCAGCGCAGGCTGCCTTCTAAACATCACAGTGTTATGCCAGAAAGGATTTGCGTACAGCGCATTGTTACGGATTTTTTCGTCAATTTCTCTTTTAAAAAATTTAAAGATTTCTTTTCGATCAGCATCAACCATTACGGCGCCGCCGCCTACAAGTATATAATCAGTGTGCGTTTCCAAAAAATTTACTTGTTTAAAAAGTTTTTCCGGATCGTACCATTCATCATCATCATCAAGTCTTGCAATATATTTACCTTCAGCGGTTCTGATTCCAAAATTAAGATAATCAGTTATTCCGTGATTGCTGCTTTTTTCAAGATTGAAATATTTAATTCTATCATCTTCTGCCGAATACTTTTTCCCGATCTCTCCGGTATTATCAGTTGATTGATTATCCAGCAGAAGCAGTTCCCAATTTGAATATGTCTGCTTCAATACGCTATCAACAGCAAGCGGTAAAAGATTTGCCCTGTTGTATGTAGGCATTAAAATACTTACTAACGGCTGAGATTTATTTTCCATTTAAAATATTATGCTTTTCAGCGGGGATAATTTCCCGGATCGGACTGAAAGTGAAATCCTGCAGAAGTCTCTTAAATTTATATTCAGTTTTACGAAGGTTCGAATAATGTCTGAGCCTGTAATTAAGTTTAATGTTTTTTACTCTCGGCTGTTCGGGATCAAACTCCCATGGATGAATATAAAAAAGAAAAAGATTTTTCTTTTTCAGAATTTCATTTATTCCGTATTTAAAAATATTGTAAGGAATAAACCTGAAATAAAATCCGCCTGACCAGGGAAGTTTTACTCCTTTTATTTCAAGTGAAGAAAGCATAACCTGGTAAAAATCTTTTTTCAATTCAAAAACTGAATCAGAAGGGATAGGAATCGTTTTTAGTTTTCCGTACCGGTTATGTGCAACCGTAAGAAACAAGCTTGAATCATAACGGAAGCCGAGTGATATTAAAATATCAAATGCCCAATCAGTAATAGAAAAGCTCGGCGCCCTGTACCCGATCACCTTTTCACCGGTGATATTCTCCAGCACATCTTGAGCACGGGAAACATCCTGCCTGAATTTTTCCGGAGTTAACTTATAAACAAGTTCATGATTATATCCGTGGCAGGCAATTTCATGTCCTTCCGAATGTATCTTTTTAATTAATGCAGGATACCGTTCTGCTATCCAGCCCAAAATAAAGAATGTTGCTTTTGCATTTTTTTGTCCAAGTAAATCCAGGATTAAATTAATGTTTCTTTCCACTCTTGAAACATTTGTATCCCAGGATTTCTTATCTATTGCCGCTTTAAGATTCTCAACCTGGAACCAATCTTCCACATCTACACTTAAGAGTGTTTTCATCCCAGTTTTAAACCTTTCGCTTTAAATTTCTTAACATCTTCACCGGTTGGAAAAGTATTGTATGTTGCATCCGAAGCATCATTCTTTATAAATGAAATTTCATCTTTACTTAAAATATCAATTGCTTTCAGGAATAACTGCGCACTTAATTTTTTTGTCCGGCGAATCAGATGATCTAAAGTTTCTTCAGGGTTCAATTTAAATTCATGCTGAATTAATATTTCGCCGTCATCAAGTTTATCATTCATTTTATGAATTGTAATCGCGCTTGTATCATCTTTATCATAATTATAAAGAGACCAGAAATTCGGCATCATCCCGCGGTTCTTAGGAAGCTTTGAGGTATGAATATTGAAGCAGCCTTTTCCCGGCAGTGCCAGAACATCCTTCTTAAAAATCTGGCTGGCGGCAATTGAAAATATAACATCAACGTTCAGAGAGCGTATATACTCAAGTGATTCTTTTGAATTAATATTTTTGATATCGATTATCCTGATATCGTTTTTCCGGATGATATGTTCAGAGGAAAAAACTCCGGGAAATTTTCCTTTAAATATTTTTATCGATACTAAATTTAAAACTTTGTATAAACCGTATTTCATCCCGGTGATAAAAAACGTGGTGAGGCCGTAGAAATCAATCATCTGTTTAAAAAGTTTTTTCATTGATTTTTTTCCAAGCGGCGGCTGAATTATAATTCCTTCCAGTATGAATTTTTTACTGAAATCTTCTTTAAATAATTCTTTAAAGAATATCGGCACATAAAAAGGATCATCCTGTGTAACGAGTAAAATTTTAAGCATAATTTATTTTTAAAACCGGATTATAAAAGATAATTAAAGATGCGCGTCTATAAAATGGAATTAAAAATTTCTACCTGTTCGCGTACAGTTTTGTGGATACTGAATTCAGCAGCTTTTTCAATTCCTTTTTTTCTCTGCATTTCATAAAAATTTTTATCGCTGATCAATCTGCAAATATCATCAGCAAAAGCTTTTGCATCATTAGCATCATGCAGAATACCGCCGCTGCCAACAACTTCTTTTAATGATGTACTGTTTGAAGCCAGAACCGGGAGGCCTGACTGCATTGCTTCAAGCGGCGGATAACCGAAACCTTCATATAAAGACGGAAATAAAAATACTGAAGAAACATTATACATTTTTTTCAGCAGTTCATCATCAATATTCTGCAGATGAATGACATAATCCCTTTTCTTCATTTCATTTAAAAGTTCATCTCCGCCGTAACCAATTTTACCCACCAGTATAAACTTAACTTTATCATTTTTTTTATAAACCAAATCCGCAGTTTCAAGAATGCATTTTATGTTCTTTCTGTTTTCTATCATTCCAAGATAAAGAACGATATGCTCAGGCGAGCCGAATTGTTTTTTTATTTCCGTTTTCTCTGCATCAGATAAATTCATCGGTCTAAATTCTTTTTCCGCGGCCTGGTAAACAACTTTAACCTTGCTTTCATCAACCATATAATGTTTAAGAATATCCTGCTTAGAGTATTCGGAAACAGTAACAATCAGATCGCATTTTTTAATTGAAAAGTAAGTGAAAAATTGAAGGTACTTTCTGTAAATAAAAGGATGAAAAGTTTTATCAACTTTATAAATAACATCGTGCAGTACAAGAATATATTTTACTCCTTTAACTTTACGCAGCGGCGTAAGCTGGTTAACAGAAAAAAATACATCAATATTATTTTCCTTCAGGTACTTCGGCAGTACAAAATTAATCCAGAAAGGTGCAAATAATTTTTGCGGCAGAAAACTTCTGCCCGTTGGAACATCAGTGAAATAGGAGTTATCAGGTTTTATTCCTTCATATGAGAACAAAAAATATTTATTCTTTTTATCTACTGCTGGAAGTTCGTTAAGAAAAGTTTTAAGGAATCTGCCGATGCCTGTCATTTTCCGTTCTAATATTCTTGCATCAATCCCGATGTTCATATGTAAGCTTGTTCTTAATTAAGTAAATGAAAGCGCGAATTTTTTGTTTTGATTTTTCCCTGTTCAGCGGGAATAAAATTGTCCAGATTATTATTTGTGAAAAAAGCTGAGTATAGAGAAAAAATTTCATTACAAATTTATAGAATGATCTGTAATGTTTTGTTATGTAAATGTTCTTGCTGGCATAAGTTCTGATTGTGTATAAAATATAATCACGCTTACCGGAAACACTGCCGATATGATGAATCTTTAAACTATGATAATAAATGATCTTGTAATCTTTATCTGAAACTCTCTTGCAAAGATCAACTTCCTCAGAGAACATAAAATAATCTTTATCAAATCCGTTAATTGCTTTGAACAGATCAGCACGAATAAAAATTGCCGCGCCGAGTATCCAGTTCATTCTCAACTTATCTTTTGAAGTAAGCCTCGTAAGCATTCGGACAAGAAATCCTTCAACGAAAACACCAGCACCGAATAAATTAAAAAATTCAAAAAATAAATTAGGAGAAAATCCCGCGGAGAAATCAAAGAACGGTTCTCTAACCTGCTGCTTAGGTCCAACAATCCCAACGGAAGGATCCTTCTCCATGAAGTTAAGAATTGGAGAGAATATATCTTCTTTTATTATTGTATCCGGATTAAGAAAGCAGAGATATTTTCCTTTTGCTTTTGAAGCTCCAAAATTGCAACCTTTGCCAAAACCAAGATTCTGATCGAGGTAATAAAAGTGAATATTTTCATCCCGGAACTCAGACTCCAGTTTTATCAGCTTTTTATCGGGTGAGTTGTTATCAACAATTATAAATTCAAATTCAATTCCTGAATCAAAGTTTAGACTATCAAAAAAACTTATAAGGCAGTTCCTGATTTCATCTGACAGGTTATAATTAATAATTATAATTGAAAGCGATACTCTATTTTCATTAACAGAAATAAAATTCATAAAATGATTTTGGATCTTTTTAAATACTATATCAAAATATTTTTAATCGCGATAGCAAAAAAGATTTTTCATCTTCAAGCAAAAGGTATTTCCAGGATATGAATAAGAATACAATGATGCTTATCGGAACAACAATTATTTTAATAATAAAATTGGCAAAGATAACCGGAACGAATGAAAATACCACAAGAACAAAAATCAATAAGACAGATTGTTTTATATGAAATTTAAATCCTGTAGAAATCTGATTTTTTGAAAGAAGAAACATCAGGAATGAATCCACAACCATTCTTAACATCCAAACTAAAGCTGCTCCGTTTATTCCGAAACTTTTAATTGCAAGATACATTGAGACCAGGTAAACAGGCAATTCCGTCATTTGAACTTTTGCTGTTAGATCAGGCCTGCCTATTCCTTCAAGAAAAGAAACAGGAATGTACGTAATGCTGTTGATCAAAATTCCTGCTGCCAACAATTGTAAAATGAGTGAGCTATTTTCTGCAAACTTTATTCCCAGCCACAGGTTTAATATTTCGCTTGCAAAACTTATTATCAAAACAACAACCGGAAATAAGAAGATGAAAAGATACTTAACAGCTTTAAACAATAATTTCTTGGCCAATTCGGGATTTAAAACAAAATTTGCGGAAAATGCCGGAAATAAAACGCCGCTCAGAGCTCCGGGAATTATCAACAGTTTGGTTACAACTTCATACGGCGTAGCATAGTAAGTAATGGCCGCGGCAGATACCAATGCACCAATTAAAAATCTATCCATGTATACTATAACTGGAACAGTAATATTTGAAACGGTCATCCATCCGCTTAATTTCAGAATCGGTTTTATTAATCCGGAATTAAATAAAATTTTGGAGTTGATTTTATTATTCACTTTAAAACATTGATTCATGTAAAGGAACCAGATAATAATTCTTACCGCGATCAGAAAAAGTACAATCCAAAACATGCTGTTCGTAAAAAAAAGAACAAGCAGAGGAATCAGAAACGATGAAATTCCGAGAATACTTCTTATTACACTGATAACGCCAAATTTTTGATAAGCTTCAAGTAATCCTCTAATGCCGGCTGTTGTAGTAACAATTGGGATTGCAGCCGCAAGCAGGTAAAAAGTTTTTAAAGTTTCAGGCTGCAGATTCTCTGAGATATTAAAAACTTTTTGTACGAGTAATGGAGAAAAAATTATTAAGATTACCGCAGTCAGCAGACTCACTGAAAGCACCATAACAAATGATGTCCAGAAAATCGGCGGAATTTCATCTCCTTTTTGAGTAACTATTTTTTCGGCAATTATTTTGGTAATTGCTCTGCCGATTCCGAGATCGAAAAATCCAAAGTAGCCTATTATAATCCAGGCAAGATTTAGAATGCCAAATTTCTCATCACCCAATCCTTTAATCAAAAACGGTATAACAACAACTGCAACAATGAGCGGAACACCGTAACCAAGCAGATTGAAGATTGTGTTTTTAGCAAGTGATTTGCTTGAGTATGCAAGGTTTACAGTATCTTTATCTTTCAACTTCTACCTTGCAGTCTTAAATCTAAATTCCTTTGTGCTAATCTTTCAAGGAATGGAATATAAATGAGTATGAAAAACAAACTGAAGTACCATTGATTTACCCTTGTTACCATAACAAGAAAAGAAAAGCCGATAATCAGGAACATGTAAACAAGAAATGCAAATACATACAAGCTTCTACTTAAATAAAATTTATACCAAAGCCATGTAATAATAAAACCAATTAAAAAAGGCCCTAAAGAAATTCCAATTATACCAAAATCAGCATGAAGTTCTCTAATGTAAGTGCCGGTATTTGTCCACATTGGTATGTAATATCCTTTTTGAAATGCTGAAGGGCGCGGCATAATTCCAATCTTGGAAAGGAACATATAAAAAATAAAAAATGTATTCTCGCCAAAATGTGTATCCTCTCCTTTAGATTGAACATATTTATTAAGAACACCTACATCGCTGCTTAAATATAAATAGATTGATGGAGTTAGAACCGGATTGTCTTTCAATTGATTAAGCTGACGGCTTGCACCCACATAATTTTCATAGTTTCCTCTTGAGACACGTATGAATGAAGCTATAGAAACCAGCAAAAGAAGCAGAAAAGTTGAAGCTATTAAAGCATTTTTTGTGGAAAATTTAAATCTTTGCGTGCGGTCGTCATTCAGCAAATGTCTGAACAGAAAAAAGCTGAAAGCAAATTCCATCAATGTCAGCAGCAGCTCAGCTCTTCCAAAATAGGTTAATTCTTTTAAAACTATACCGATGAAAGGTAAAAATGAAAGAAATGTGAATTTTCTTTTATAGGCAGTATAAATTCCTGCAAGAAAAACAGCTACATAAACGAAGGCCGGCAGTATAGGGATGAATTCTTCAATTTCCCGCTTAACATTCATTCTGTATACAATGCTTGCGTTAACCAACACTGCAGGAATGCTGCCGAAAATATTGATAAGCACATACCATCTTTGTAAAGCTACAAATAGTGCGATGGCACTAAAAAATAGAATGGAATATCTTAAGGCTTTTCCATCATCCGCAAAAACCGGCAGATCAACATTTGAATTCCGATTTAAAATATCAGGAGCCGAAAATAATTTCCTTCCGCTTATAACGGAGAGAATTCCCATTAAAAAAGATATTGAAGCAAGAATAATGAAAAACCAGGTAAGGGGTACTACATCATCATATGGCAAAAGTTTCAACTCGTAAAGAAATATCAGCCCGCCCATTATTATACAATAAATTGTAAGGTGGTTCATCCATTTCTTGAACAGATATTTACCGAGGAAGGAACCAGAAATAGAAATTGCAGCAATAATTAATAAACTCATTGCAGCACTAATTTTTCATTCTATAAATTTTTTTTATTCTTGTGAAGAAACTTACCTCTTTAATCTGTAAAGGATTTTGAATCTCCTTTGGCTGTAATGCTTTTTCTCCTATATATATAAATGGAATAAAAAGGAAAAGGAATAGGAAGAAAAATCCTGCAATTATTGCAGCCCTCTTTGGACTGTCTTTCAACTGCGGCGGAACTGCATCATCTATCACCATTACAGTAGGCATACTTCTCTGCTCCTCAATTTTTGCCTGTTCATACATTGGCATTACAAACTCCATAATTGTCTGCTGCAGTTCAACTTCTCTGAATTTCCTTAAATATTGAATTGATATATCGGGCATTTCTCTGAATGGGAAAAGAATATTTGAAGTAGCGCCGAGATTATTTGAACTTTTTAATTCCTGCACTTTACTCTTTAATAAATTTATTTCTGCCAAAATCCCTTGATGCTGCGGAGAGTTTTTCCCGTACATCTGCTCGATAAAATGCGCCTGGATTTCTTTCTTGGTCAGTTCAGCTTCAATTTCTGCGGCAGCTTTAACTGTAACTTCCAACTGCTCAGGAACCGCAACTATCCCATATTTCTTTTGAAAATGATATAGTGAATCTTCCGCCCGCTTAAGGTCTGATACATTTTGTAAATATCTTCTCTCAACGAACTGCCTGTTATTTTTAGCACGTTCAATATTAAGCAGGATATTGATACTATCTACATAGGAAACAAGATAATTCGCAATCTTCGCGCTTGTTTCAGGATCTTCATTAGTTATGCTAAATTCAATCATGCCAAATTCATTAGGATCAGCAGAAATATCACTCTTAAATGCCTTAATAGCTTTGTCCATATTCCCGTCATCAATTTCATAATAATCCATCAAATTAAATTTTTGAATTACCTCCGTAAGAGCACTCCGGCTATTGATAATTCCCAAAAGCAAATCTTCAGAAGTATTTGAAATACCAAATAATCTGGAGCCCATTGATGCAATGGAAGATTTTCCGCCCAGCAGACTTGATAAACCACCTAATCCGCCCATTTCATTATCAGGTGGAATCATTATTGTAGCGGTAGCTTTATATTGATTAGGCAGCAAAAAGGCGTAAGTAGATGCAAGAATTACCACAATAAGAAGATTGATAATCAAAAACTTGCGCCATTTATAAAGAACATAAAGATAATTACTAAAAGAAGAATGGGTTCTGGTTTGCTGATCCATTTAAATTATCATTTTATTTTGAAATAGATTTATAAAGTTACAACATTTCTTTCGGTTATGGCAAGAGTAAATTGGGGTATTTTGCAGGTGCAAAGCAAGATAATATTAAATGAATTCTTCTTAAAGCAAACTGCTGGTTTTTATTTTTTTAAAAAATATTTAATAAAAAAGGCTGCGTGTTGCAGTCTTAAAATAAAAAGCACATGAAGATCTTCTTTATTTCATCAGAACTAGTTTTTTTGTCTCAACAAATTCACCAGCTTCAATTTTATAAAAATAAACGCCGCTGGATAAATTGCTGCCGTCAAATTCAACTTCGTATTTCCCGGGAGTTTGTTCTTCATTTATAAGTGTTACTATTTCCTCTCCAATAATATCATAGATTTTCAATTTTACAAATTCTTTAGTAGGAAGGTCGTATTTTATTCTTGTTTTTGGATTAAAAGGATTTGGATAATTTTGATAGAGTGTAAAATTTATTAAAAGTTCTTCAGTCGTAAAATTCCATGGATCTGACCATTTTTCAAAACCAGCTAAATCTACCGTCTTTACACGCCAAAAATACATAGTACCATTAAGAAGATTATCTATCACTATAGATGTATCTTTTAAGTCGGTAAAGGTGGATAAGATTTTGGTAAAAATTGAATCGTAGGAAATTTGAACTTCATAAAAAGCGGCTCCGGGTGTACCTTCCCATATAAATTCAGCAGTTGTAGAAATCCCTGTAGAATTATTAATCGGGTTGAGAAGTAAAGTTGTCATCTCTGGATCCACCAAATTGCTACCTTGTGTAAGAGATAGTATTATGCCTCCCGATCCCACAATCCATCCATTCATAGAGTCTATAAGTGATACTGCGTATAGGGTATTGGTTGTACCACTAGGTTGAGGCAACCACTCGGTCCCTCCATTTGAGGTCCTAAGAATTTTTCCGCCGGCACCTACAGTTATTCCATTATTTTCATCAGAAAAATAAACTGAGTATAAGATTTTTTCTATTCCACTTTTTTGTATACTCCAGTTCTTGCCGCCATCGGTAGTTTTAAGAATAATACCTCCACCAACGATCCAGCCGGTATCCTTATTTATAAAGAAAACATCACGAAGCTGGTTTGCAACTCCACTTGTCTGCTTATCCCAAGTTACCCCGTTGTCAGTTGATTTATAAATTGCCCCATAATCTCCAACAATGATGGCGGTACTTTGATTTGTAAAGTAAATACCGAAAAAATTATTATCCTTAATATAGTCCCTGTTCCAGTTTAACCCTCCATCTGTTGTCTTTAGAATCAAGCCATCAAGTCCAACAATAATTCCCTTATTATCATCCGTAAAATAAGTATCGTACAAAGATTGGATGTTAGGGCTTTCCAATGAATACCAGAAGTTGCCCCCATTTGTTGTTCTAATAATTGTATCGTTATAACCAACAACAGTCCCAGTATTAACGTCACTAAAAAAAACTGCATAAAAGCTGCTTGTTAAACTGCTTGATTGTGAAGCCCATGTTTCCCCCCCATTTCTTGTTCTAAGAATAGTCCCGTTTTTACCAACAGCAGTACCTGTATATTCATTTACGAAGAAAACATTATATAAATCATTTTCAGTTCCGCTTGTTTGAATAATCCAATCCTTTCCTTGAAATCTCGGTGGAGGTTTTAAAGCCGTATCACCAAGTACCACACCATTTCTTAACATTCCAACTAATCTGGTTGAGTCTTTAAAATTGGTTTGAGAATAACTGCTGGAGTTCATATCGAAAGTTGATATTATCCCTATATCAGGCATCATGCTGGTTTCTCTGCCGATTGCCCCTCTAAACCGAAAATAATATGAGTAATATTGGGAGGTATCCTCAATATCAAATATTTCTGTGGGAAAAATGGTGCGGCATATTGTTGTAAATCCCGAGTAAATACAAGTATCTCTCTTTAGGGAATCAAGATAATAAATCTGTGATAAATCATTTATATAAAACTCTCCATCTATGTACGCCCAAAATTCTTTGCCTGTAGTAACACTATCCTGATAAAAATAAGTACAGGTAACTACTTTAAATCCATTACTTAATGTATCAGTAATTTCTTTTACCACACCATAGTAATACACATCCCTGTTGGAGCCTGCCGTATAGTACCATTTATTGCCAATGTTTAATGGAAAAGATGATTTGGGGGTATTAATTCTCCAGGAGTCAGACCAGTATATTTGATTATCAAAATTAGTGGCGCCAACCCGCCAATAATACGAAGTATTATAATTCAGGTTAACATTGACCGAATTATTCAGTATTCCACCTTGATTTATAAAAATATTTTCAAAATCAGAATCATAAGCCACCTGCACAATATATTCCACTGTTTGATAGGTTTCTGACCACTGTAAAAGAAGATTCTCAGGACTCCTGAGAGAACCATTTGCAGGACTGATTAGGCGTGGTGTCCTTGACTGTGTTGTAAATCTAAATACATCTGACCAGGCCCAAAAAACATTGTCTATTTTTGATCTTACCCGCCAGAAATAAGATGTATTATCAGAGAAAATCTCAAGTATATTTTCATTTACTGTAATTAGACTGTCGTCAAAGACCAGGGAATTAAAATTGCTGTCAAGGCCTATCTGTAAATGGTAAAAATCCGCATCTTTATCTTGCCAGGAAAAATTAATCTTATGTTCTACATCTAAAGAACCATTCGAGGGTAAGTATAAAACCGGTTCTTCCTGAATTTGAGTTAAAACTTCCCACGTTACACCTCCATTTGTTGTTTTAACGATTGTCCCCGAATTACCAACCGCAATTATTGTATCTAAAGTAATAAATGATACATCTGTTAAATACAAAGAATTTGCCGTTTGATTAAGAGTCTGCTCTATCCAGTTTATCCCTCCATTTGTAGTTTTGAAAATAACCCCTTTATAATTTGGCCAATTATTTTTAAATCCGGCAACTACACCATTGTTTTTATCCAAAAAGGAAACGTTCGTCAATTGATATGCCTCGTCGTGAGGCAAACTTTTTTGCATAAACCAGCTTAATCCGCCGTCTGTTGTTTTATAAATAGTAACTTCACTGACTATTGTACCTGTAATAGAATCTGCAAAATATATACCTTCCGAACCCCCGTACCCAGGATATTCTCTCCATGTTATTCCACCATCTGTTGTTTTTAGAAGTACAGTTGATGAACCAACTGCTATTCCATGTTGTTCATCTGTAAAAAAAACACCGGTTAGTGTATAATTAGTTGTAAATTCGGTTTGCTGAGACCAATTAACTCCACCGTCAGTACTTTTATAAATTTCTCCCCATTGTCCGACAGCAATACAATTATTATTATCAATCATAAAAACATCATATAAGTTACTATCATACATGTATTCTCTTGGAGATTCTATCCATGTATCTCCGCCATTTGAAGTAATAAGTTTAATGCCATATTGCCCTACTGCAACTCCATTGTTTTCACTACTAAAAAAAACAGAGGATAAATCTTCAGTTGATGGATTATATTGTGCCCGCCATACCCTGCCACCATTTGTAGTTTTTAATATGGCTCCTTCATCACCTACAATCCACCCTGTGCGTGGTGAAACAAAATGAATACTTCTGAAGTCGTTATCAATCTGATGCTGATTCTTTGGAGAGTTGGTTTGTGCAATTAAAATTGTTTGTAAAATATGACATATAAAAAACAAGAAAAAAAAGTTTTTCATCAATGCTCTCACTATTTGTTTCTCTTATTTATGGTTCGGTTTAATTATCGTTTTAATCATTTTTTATTGAGCTTTATATAAATTTTTATACACAATACAATATCTATGAGAAAAGTTTAAAAGAATTTATTACCTGAAGATCCGATAGATATCATTTATTATTTCATCAGAACTAGTTTTTTTGTCTCAACAAATTCACCAGCTTCAATTTTATAAAAATAAACGCCGCTGGATAAATTGCTGCCGTCAAATACTATCTCATAAGATGCAGCAGGTTTGAATCCATTAACAAGTGTTTCAACTTCATTGCCGAGTATATCATAAACTTTAAGACTCACAATGGTTTGTTTAGGAATTTCAAATTTAATTATCGTTCTCGGATTGAAAGGGTTGGGATAGTTTTGTAATAATTCAAATGAATAACCTGAGATTTCCACAGGAAAAGAAGTTGAATCAATTCCAATCTTAGTTGTATCAATTCCAATCGTAGTTGTATCCATTCCAATCTTAATTAATTCTTCCGTTCTGGAGTATTTTTTATTGTATATTTCAACCGGACCTATAGTATTAGCAGTTACATAGGTTGGACTTCGATAGGGAAAAGTGAGTTCTAAATATTGCATATCATAGTGTTCGTTTGAAAATTTGATTGTTTTACTAATCCAGGACAAACAATCCCAATTATTACACTCCGGAACTTTTAAAGATGCATCATAACATATATTAGCCGATGCAATATCCGGTGAGTTAGATATATAAAATTTATTATCTTGACAAAGCCAGTACTCCTTTGAAGAAGTCACGTTTTCTACATTAAAATATGTAAGAGTAATTTCTCTAAATCCATTATCCATTATTTGTTTTACTTTTCTTATAACTTTTTGACTAGAATCATTATTTATCTCATAAACAAATTGTTGTCCGATATCGAGCGGAAAATAAGCTGTAGCAGTATCAACCGGAATTTTAATTATTGTATCACCAAATACTTCTGCCTTTAAAAAATAACATTGCCGGAAGTCAGTACAGTTGTCTGGAGATTTTCTTGATGTCCATAAGTATAACTATTTATTCTGAATTCATTGTTATAATTCCAGGATTGTGCAAATAATAAATTAGAAATAATAAAAGATAAGATTAAAAGTAGCCTGATTTTTTTCATTTTCCCCTTCCCAAGAATTATAAACTTACATTTTTAATAACTAAATTGCCCATTAAAATTTAATATCCTTAAAAACTTTAATTTCCTTTATAAATAAAAAGAATTATGCCCAGATATCCTTTAAGATTTATAACTAAACACTTCCCGCTTTTGCATCCGAGGGAAAGCATTTTAAGAAGATTACCCGATGTTCCTTCTGATTACGGAATTTTTAAAGCAAGAAACGGAATTAAGATTAAGGCATTTCCAAGCGGCAAAGATTATATAGTTAAAAATCTTTTTTGGTTCGGGGAGTTTGAACCGTGGGTAATTTCAGTTATAGCAGGACTCGTGAAACCCGGAGATATCATCTGCGATATAGGCGGGAATATCGGCGATACTGCTCTTCAGATTCATAAATATTTGGAGCCAAACGGAAAAATTTATTCTTTCGAACCAGTTCCGGTTCTTCAAAAATGTCTGGAAGAAAATGTGGAGATAAATAATTTTTCCGGCATTCAGTTAGTGCCAAAAGCTCTTTCAAGTTCACCGGGAAAATTAAAAATGATTGTAGAATCAGCTCAGCCGGGCGGAGCTAAAATATCAGCATCATCCCGGATTCTGCCGGATTTTGAAAATATTGAAGTAGAGGTTACAACTTTTGATCAGTGGGTGGAAGAAAACAATCTAAAATCTGCCGCGGTTTGTAAAGTTGATGTTGAAGGCCATGAGCTAGAAGTGTTTGAAGGAATGAAAAACTCATTGGCAAACGGTAAAATCGGGAGCATTATCTTTGAGCATTATTCAGATGACGGTAGAGATGATTCAGCAACAAATCTTCTTAAAGAATTTGATTTTAAAATCTTCCGGTTATTTAAAAGTTTCTTAAAAATAAAAGCATTGAATGCGGATGCCCGGGGTAATTTTTTTCTCAGAGCTACATCAGATTACGTTGCCGTAAAAAAAGATAGTATTTACGAAAAACGTCTAGGCAGATTCCTCTGATGAAAAATATTTTATTTGCACTAACTTACTTCATCAGCAGCATTTTTTTTGAGTTTACAAAATCATATATTTTTATTTGATAAATATAAAATCCGCTCGCTAATCCGGATGCATCAAATATTATTTCGTACGTACCGGCATTTTTAAATTCATTAATAATAGTTCTGATTTCATTTCCTAGTATATCAAATACTTTTAATGTTACTAATCCGCTTTGTGGAATTGTGAAGGATATTGTTGTTTGTGGATTGAATGGATTTGGATAGTTTTGCATTAATTCATAATCTGATAACGTTAAATCATCAATCCCTGTTGTCGGATCACTGGTTCCGCTGAGACTGACAACCTGGGCAATACCTTCGGTCTCGCTATCCCATCTTATTTGCAAATCATCATTGTGTTTATTTATATCTTGTGGCTTAAATGTTACATTAACAATTGTATTTTCCCCCGGAGCTAATGAGATAGGAAGTCCTGCATTCCATAAAAAATTATTATTCCTGTTATATAGACTATTGATAACCACACTATCTGAGGAATTATTAGTTACGATGATTTGTTTTGTAAGAGAATCTCCTGCTTGAACATAACCAAAATCAATCATTTCCGGATTTGTAGTAAATTTATTTGTTCTCCAATCAAATTTAAAAGCTCTGTAGTTTGGCATCGTATCCGGAAGTGAAACAGCAAATAGAATATTTCCATCTGCGTCAACTTCGCTGATTGAAGGGTTTGTGTGAGTTCCCCATCCGATAATTGTATTATTATTTTCAAGCCTCCTTGCGCTGCCCATTGCGAAAGAAATCGTTTCCGAATCTTGTCTATATTCCCAAACAAGTGTTGCGGTTTTATTCACTTCATCAAGCTCGTATTCAACCACTCTTGAAAAGGGCGGCTCATGCAAATTACCATTATCAAATAATGTGAGGTTACCATTCGGAAGCCTTCTTATATCATGCTGATGTGAAAAACCGATCGGATCATTAATAAAAGTGAATTGATTATTACGGCTTTTAATTCCTCCCCAGCGCCAAATAATTTCACCTGTTTGTCTGCTAATTTTTGTTATCTCATCCAGGTGTCTGCACGAGATAAGCAGGTTACCATCTGTATCAACTTCAATAGCATTTCCATGAACATAATCAATTATTGAATCCGCAAGATTTATATCTTCAACTGCATCTGTTATATCAAAATGATCCCAGCTTCTCCATTGAAACACAACATTTTTATTTTCATCGATTTCCTGGATAACCAATCCTATCACCAGGGCATTGGGATTTCCATTCTCAACTACAGTATCCATCGCGATTGTCTGACCATCATATGCCATTACAAGATAGTGATTGTTATCTGATACTTCTAGTTCATGAAGATCTGTATTATAATCTATCATATCTACGCTATCAATTATGTTGTAAGAACTATCCATTAAATAAAAACAACTTGTACCAATTTCATAATAACTCAATAATCCATTCTCTAATCTTTTAAAATCATATGCCGTTGAATTAGTTTTTCGGTAGAATAGCGGCACTCCATAATTATCAGTAATAATAAGATACGTTGGAATCAATTCTTCAAGAGAAGATGTGCCGCCAGCGGGAATTATAAATGGTGCAAAGAATACATTTCCTGAAGATGGTTCATTAACTACATCGATAGAAAGCGGCGGGAAATCAGCCGGGAGATTTATTGAATTAGGCAATGTTGATTTTTTTTTCTTTTTGGTAGTTGGCTGACTTTGGGTGTTATAAGAATTTTGTTTTACAAACTCATTAAAAATAATTTTATCAATTCTGCTTTTATCAACAGAAGAGTTTGATGTTTGAAATTGATAGCTGAATTTCGGGAATGGCTTTCCAATAACTGAGTACACATCACCGAACAATTCAACTGTTATCAATTCTCCTCTTTGAAATTCTTTATCAGGATAAAACAACAGTGTTCTTCCATTTTCTGCCTGAACAATTCTGCCTGTATATATTCCGTTTTTGTCTCCGGTAATGCTTAAAAATTTTTTATTCTCATCCGGAAGATTAAATTGCTCCCCCAATCTGATAATAATATTTGTGTTTACAGAATTGTATTTTGATCCGGGCATTGGGAATATATATTCATATGAATTTAAAGAAGATTTTGTTTCATTCTGGGCAAGCACAGGTTTAACACCTATAATTAAAAATAAAATTAAAATAAGTATAGCAGACTTTATCATAATATATCCCTGTTTATCCAATTATCAATTTTTTAAATATATATTTTAGTATATGAATGAATTATATACTTATCACATTAGCAATGCTATTGTGATTTTTATCCGTCCTCTTTTTAAGATTTTCCATACTGAGCTATAAACAAAAATATAGTGTGAGAAAAAGTAAATACTTGACAATTAAAATTATTTCCCTATTTTTGAGGCAAATAAAAAAGGAAAGGATTACATTATAGCCGATTTGTTACTAAGGTAAATTTTTTAATAAGGGATAAAATGCACCTATGTAACAAATATTTGCCGATTTTGGGAGTATATCCGATCGGATTTTTTATTTTAAAAATGGGAACTTTTAAAGGAGGGAATTGTTTATACACCAGTTGATACTATAACAAGGGTTCGAACAATTAAAAAAGAAAGGAAGCAGCGATGAAAACCATTAAGGCAAAAATTGATAATCCTTTGTCTGATCTTATCAGCGATGACATTTATGAGCTTTTAAGTTCACAAGGTCTGATTGATGAGAAATCGGTTAGGGATTATCAGATAAGAAAAAAATTCAAGCACCTTAGAGCTAATAAAGTTAGCGCAGGGGATGCAATTGATTCTATTAGAGAAGAATATCCTTACCTTCAATTTGATACGATAAGAAAAATTGTTTACCAGATAAGCAAATAATTATCTGAGCGGAACACAAACAGCTTGACAAATATTTGACATCCCTATATATTTCAAATGACTCTTTCAAAGGGTTCTCCCCTGCCTTTTGATGAAAACGAGTCGAGCCCAGTGGTCCCCCATCACTGGGCTTTATTTTATTTTGATTCCGGAGCAAATTATGGCAAAAACGGTTAAAAGAAAAAATATTCGTACTACAAAAAAAGCGAGTACTTCTCCATTTGGCATTTACTGGGAAAAACCTAATTATTTTTTCCTTTTTCTTGGATTTGCATTACTGGTTATTGGATATTTCGTTATGTCTCTCGGAAACTGGGATAGTGTTGCTGCACTTACAATTTCACCAATCATTTTGTGCATAGCTTACATTTTGATTTTCCCGGCTTCAATTTTGTACAGAAAAAAAGAAGATAATTCAAAATCCGGGGAGCAGGACATTGCTTCTGGCAAAAGTTAAAGGGAATATCGTTTCCACTCAGAAAAATTCACATCTTAACGGGCACAAGCTGCTGCTCATCCGGCAAATAGATTTAAACGGAAATTTCCTCGGCAAAAAAGATATTATAGCTCTCGATCTTGTTGATGCAGGAATTGGAGATACTGTGTTAATTGTTCAAGAAGGAGCTGCAGTTAAACAAGTGTTGGGCCATGCAAACGCTCCCGTTCATACAATAATTATTGCCGTGATTGATGATATCGATCTGCAGAATAATTGAGAAATTTTAATACTGAATTTTTTAGTAGAATTTTTTTTCATCATAGAGTTTTCTTTTACCTCAGCTTCGGAATTTTAAATTTGTTATCGCAATGACAAAACTTAATTTTGACCAATTGCTTCATCTAAAATTACTTCTATCAGTTGATGGGATAGGACCGGGGAAAATCCGTAATCTTCTTGCACGATTTAAATCTACGGATAGAATTTTATCAGCAGATTTTAAATCTCTTTTATCTGTTGATGGAATAAGTACAAATCTTGCCAGGCGGATTCAAAAAATTAACGATTCAAGAGACATCCTTTCTGTTGAATTGAAAAAAGACTTAGAGATACTTCACAAACTCAATGCAAAAATTATTACTGTTTGGGATTCTGAATTTCCTTCTTTACTAAAAAAGATTTATGATCCTCCGCTGCTTCTGTACATCTGCGGAAATCTTGTTGATGCTGATAATTATTTGATTTCAATTGTAGGTACGCGTAATCCAACTCATTACGGAAAGATACAAGCTGAAAAACTCAGCGCTGATTTAGCTTCACAGAACATCACTATTCTAAGCGGCATGGCAAGAGGAATTGATTCGATTGCTCATCATGCGGCAATTAAAGCAGGCGGCAGAACAATTGCAGTTATCGGATCAGGAGTTGATGTAATTTATCCTCCGGAAAACAAAAAATTATTGAATGAAATTATTGAGAATGGTGCTGTAATTTCAGAATACCCGCCAGGCACAAAACCGGATGCACAAAATTTTCCTAAAAGAAACAGAATTATTGCCGGGCTTGGCTTAGGATGCATCGTTGTTGAAACCGCAGTTTCCGGCGGCGCTATGCAAACCGCAGCCCTGGCGCTTGATCAGAACAGGGAGGTTTTTGCTGTGCCGGGAAATATCGGAATCAGGCAAAGTGAAGGAACAAATCTGCTTATACAAAAAGGAGAGGCTAAATTGATCAGATCAGCTGAAGATGTACTTCTTGAACTGGAACTGAAGCTTAAGCCAATACTCGGCAGGAACATTCCGAAGCAGCAGGTTGATCTTAATATATTTGAAGAAAAAATCCTCGCTTCATTAAATAACGAGCCGGTGCAGATAGATAAAATTGCGGCATTAACCAACTTATCAACTTCTGATTGCCTGGTTCATCTGTTATCATTGGAATTTAAAGGATTAATAAAACAACTGCCGGGGAAAGTGTTTGCGCTTCTTTAATCAAATCTTAATACTTCTTCAATTTTTTCCATAATGATTTTAATCTTTCTTTAAGATTTTTTTCCTGCCCGTTATCAGTTGGAAAATAATATTGCCTTCCTTTCAACTCATCCGGCAAATAATTTGCTTCAATGAAATGTTTATCAAAATCATGAGCGTACTTATATTCTTTTCCGTAGCCAATATCCTTCATTAATTTGGTAGGTGCGTTTCTAAGATGAAGCGGCACACCATACAATGGCTTGTTCCGCACATCTGATAAAGCTTTTTCTATTCCCATGTAAGCAGCATTACTTTTTGGTGAAGATGCGAGATATGTTGTGCATTGAGCAAGAATAATTCTCGCTTCAGGCATACCAATTTTATGAACCGCACTAAATGCTGCTTCGGCAAGAACAAGTCCGTTTGGTGAAGCATTCCCGATATCTTCAGATGCAAGTACAACAAGCCTGCGCGCAACGAATAACGGATCTTCCCCGCCTTCGAGCATTCTTGCAAGCCAATAAAGTGCAGCATCGGGATCACTGCCGCGCACACTTTTTATGAACGCTGAAATTACATTATAATGTTCTTCACCGGCTTTATCATAAATTATATTTTTTTTCTGAACTACATTTTCAAGTACTTCTTTTGTAATATTTATTTCACCGGAATTTATTTCCTGTATAACTGCTGCCTCAAATATGCTTAATAATGATCTCGCATCTCCGCCTGATAAATATATCAGGAAATCAATATCTATCTCTCCAAAATTTAATGAAGATAAGAATTCATCTTTTTCAATTGCAGATTTTAAAATATCTGAAAGATTTTCCTTACTTAATTCTTCAAGAACATAAACACGTGCACGTGAGCGAAGTGCCGGGATAACTTCAAAAGAAGGATTTTCTGTAGTTGCACCAATTAAAGTTATTACACCTGATTCAACTGAGTTAAGCAGAGCATCCTGCTGTGCTTTATTGAAGCGGTGTATCTCATCAATAAAGAGAATAGTTTTTTTGCCGAGTTTTTTATTTTGCGCACCAATCTCAATAATATTTCTAATATCTTTTACTCCGGATGAAACAGCATTTATCTGATGAAACTCAGAATTAGTCTGTTCGGCAATTATTCTTGCTATTGTTGTTTTACCGGTGCCGGGCGGGCCCCATAAAATGAATGAGCTTAAAGTATCATTCTCAATCATTAATCTGATTGGTTTACCTTCAGCTAAAAGAGCGTTCTGCCCTTTGAAATCAGCTAAAGATTTTGGACGAACCCGTTCGGCAAGCGGTACCTGGGGAATTACCATTGATATAACTTTTATAAAATTTATTCTTCAACAACTTTAATTGCTGTTTCACCTTCTCTAATCATATTATACTTTTCACGTGCAGTCTTTTCTATTTTTGCAGGAATTTTATTTTGCAGTGAATCTATTTCACCTTCAAGTCTTTTATTCTCGGCTTCAACTTCAGCAATGCGGTGTTTAAGTTTATCAACATCATTTTTTAATTTGATGTATTTCAAAATCCCATCTTTATTAAAAAATAGAATTACCGCAGTTATAAAAAATAGAACAGCAGCAGCAGCCAATTTAACTTTACGGGATTTAAGAAATTTCATTTTACAAGCTTAACTTTATTATCCTGTCAATCAATTCTTCAAAAGAAATTCCAACAGCTTTTGCCATTTTAGGAACAAGACTGGTGGATGTCATTCCCGGCAAAGTATTAACTTCAAGAAGATAGGGAATGTTACCAGGACTTACTCTAAAATCTAATCTGCCGTAACCCTCACATCCAAGTGAATTAAAGGCTAACAATGCGGCCTTTTGCAATTCCCCGGTTGTTTGTTTTGGCAGATCAGCCGGAACGATATACTCACTCATACCGGTTGTATATTTGCATTCATAATCATACAAATCATGCTTAGGTTTTATTTCAAGTACCGGGAGAGCCTTATTTTCAAGTATTGCAACCGTTACTTCTCTCCCCGGAATGTATTCTTCTATTAATGCTTTATTTGAAAATTGAAGAGCAAGATTAACTGCATTTGCAACTTCAGATTCATCCTTACACACTGTTAATCCAACTGTTGAGCCTTGATCATTCGGTTTTATAACACAGGGGAATCCAAATTTTTCTTTAATTGATTTAATTAAAGCATCAGCATCTGCAGCATTCTTATCAGCAGCAATCCATGCTGGAGTTTTAATATCATAATGGTGAAATAAAATTTTAGACATCAGCTTATCCATTGAGAGAGAACTTGCAAGCACCTTACTTCCGGTATATTTTTTTCCTCTCAGCTCAAGCAGTGATTGAATCGTTCCGTCTTCACCATATTTACCGTGTAATGCAAGAAAAGCAAGATCTGTTTCATCAAAATATTTTGAATTAACTGCTTCAACATAATTTCTGTTTGAAAGTTCAGAATAATCTTCTTTAGCGAAAAAAGCCTTCTCATCATCAGGTTGATTTTCTCCGTATGCCGGATCAACTAGAACTGTTTCATAGCCAAGAGAAACAAGTGCAGAATGAATTGAAGCTCCGCTTGATTTTGATACTTCCCTTTCAGGTGAAGTGCCGCCGAGTAAAAGAGCGATTTTAGGTTTTTTGTTGTTCATGTAAATTATTTTTAATCAGCATTTTAGAATTTAATTTATAATAACAGAATTGAACAGCTCACTTCTTTTTTATTCCATATACTTTTTCTGAAAGATCAAGCAACTCGCTTACTTTTTCCGGTGAAATTTCTTTTTCACCGCCAAGCATTCTTGCTATAAAAAGTGTTTTTGCCGTATGTTCAAGTTTTTCCATTTTATAATAGGCATCCTTAATATCAACTCCAATTGCAACTGCTCCGTGATTCTGTAAAAGAAATACCTCTGAATTTTTAATAAATGGTTCCATGCTCCCGGGAAGTTCATCTGTTGATGGAGTTGCATAATCACAAAGTGGAATTTTGCCGAGGCTTAATATTACTTCAGGAAAAATATTTTTTTGCAATGCGTGTGCAGTGAATTTGCCTGCTGATGCAAAAGCAGTTGAGTATACAGGATGGCAGTGAACTACAGCATTTATATCTTTTCTTCTTGAATAAACAAAAAGATGAATTTTATATTCTGTTGAGATTTTCCCTTCGCCTGAAATTAGATTGCCGGATGAATCTAATTCAAGAATATCTTTTTCGGTTACTTCTCCCTTACAGATGCCTGATCTTGTAATAAAAATATTTCCACCTGCTGAACGAACTGATAAATTCCCATCATAGGCTGATACAAATCCTTTCTCATAAACTTTGCGGCAGTATGCTGCTAATTCACTTTGAATAGACATTTGCTTTCCAGTTCTTCCATCAGCTTAAGATTAATAAGCCCGTCTTTGCCGGTTACAATCGGAGTCTGATTATTCAGAAAAGATGATTGAACAGATTTAATATGCTGCACCAGTTTGTTTGAACGCTTCATAAATGTTTTCTTTGCTTCACCATCAAGCTGAATTGTAATTTTTGCGGGAAGATGTTTTACACCGATAAGATTTTCTATACTAATTGCACCGGAATGCCCGATAATATCTATCCTGTTAAATGCTTTTTTACTGTTGAATGAAACATTAAAGTAGCCATATCCGCTGTTTTCATATTTTAAAATACCGGCTGCAAAATCATCAACATTAATTTTGTAGATAAGATTATCAACTACTCCGCTAATTGATGAAACTTCCCCGCCAAAAAAACGAATGAGATCAATCATATGAGTTCCGAGATCTCTAAGTGCTCCGCCGCCTTTTTCTTTTACAAATCTGAAATTCTCATCCGGAGAAAAATTAATATTAAAATTAAGCTGAACACTAATCAGTTTGCCAAGCATTCTGCTGCTTAAAATTTCTTTTGCTTTTATTATTAATGGATGAGATCTGAAAACATAATTGACTGCAAACAATACTTCATTCTCTTCACAAACACGAACAATCTCTTCAGCTTCAGCGGAATTTAGTGCAATTGGCTTTTCACAGAGAATATTTTTACCTGCTTTGGCGGCTTTAATAACCTGCTCATAGTGATGATGATTTGCGCTTGAAATATAAACAGCGTTAATATCTGATTTTAAAAATTCATCGTAATTGCTGAATCCATTTACGCCCAGCTTTCCTGATATTTCCTTTGCTCGTTTTTGATCATGACTAAAAACGGAAACGAGACTTCCTTTTCTTACATGAGATAAAGCAGGAATGAACGAATGCTCGGCAAATCTTCCGAGACCAGCAATTCCCCATTTAATTTTTTTTGGTGCCGGCTTTTTTATTTTCAGCATAAAATTTAATTGAATTTTTTTCCGGGCAATTTATAATTAAGCTATTTGCTTAAAAATTTTTAACCTGTTCATCAGTTTTTTAATCGGGTTTGCATTCTGCATAATATAAAAATGAACGCTCGGAACATTTTTATCCAGAAGTTCTTCAACCTGTTTTGCAGCCCACTCAACACCAATATCAATTACATGTTCCGGTTTAGCTGCGTAAACTTCATCAGCAAGTTCATCCGGAATATTGATGTAAAAGTTTTTGGGAATATTTATCAAATGAGATTTTGATGTAAGAATTTTTAACCCGGGAATTATCGGAACATCAATTCCTTCCTTCCGGCATTTATCAAGATATTTAAAGTAAACACTGTTATCATAAAACATTTGTGTAACAACATACTCAGCGCCTGCTTCTATTTTTTGCTTAACATATTTTATATCGGTTTTAAGATTAGGAGCTTCAAAATGTTTTTCGGGATATCCGCTTACACCAATACAAAAGTTTGATGGTTTTGCATCAAGAAGGTTTTCTTCAAGATACTTTCCGTGGTTCATTGCACAGATTTGTTTTACCAGATCAACTGCATAACGGTTAACACTTTTTCCTTCAGGAACGGGCTTATCATAACCATTATCATCCCCTCTTATTGCAAGTACATTTTCAATTCCCAGGTACGAAAGCTCGATAAGAAAATCTTCTGTTTCTTCTCTTGTAAATCCTTTTGTTAAAATATGAGGAACAGCATCAATATTGTACTTGTTTTGAATAAGCGCACAAATGCCCAATGTTCCCGGTCTTTTTCTTTTTATCTTTTTCTTAATTCCGTGCGGAGTTTCTTCATAAATTACTTCAGCAGAGTGACTTGTAATATCTATAAATGGAGGATGATACCTGGCAAGATCATCAATTACTGCTAAAAGGCTTTTTATATCTCCACCTCTTTTGGGAGGAATAAGTTCAAAACTTATTAACGGTTCTGTTGCCTTTTGAAGGTGCTCTATTACTTTCATTTAACTGCGTTTTTTTTTGAATGATAAATTTAACATATAAATAACTAATCTACACGATAATAATTAATCACATAAGTGAAACTTTACGGCAATTATTTTTTTAGAATTCTGAATACCTGTTTGTCACCACTTTTAATTGAAACTTCATCGGTTCGTATTTTCATATAAAAACCTTCGCGCCACATCTCTGCCATGTCATCATAATGAACACTCATTATATGGCCTGATTGTCCTGTAATCAGTACAAGATAAAATTCATCCGGTTTGGCAAAATCAAAAATGTAACGCATTGATGGACCAAGTATGTTCTCAAATGGCTGATGGTTAAATCGCGGCACTTCTTTTATTCCTTCATAGAATGGATACTCAGTATTAAAAAGTGTAGTGCCATCTCCGCTGATTGAATATGGTCCGATATTTACAAAATTATCAAGGATTGGTGATACGCGTGCAAAGGCATGAGGAAATACAACTTTGTGCAATTTTCCCCATTGCCATCCACTTAAATCTTTCCCAAATTTTTTCTCAAGTTCTGAAAGTGCATCAACAAGACTTTTTCTTATTATATCATTTCTGGTTTCAAATCCGGAAGTCTGAACGTTATCAAACCATGATGATGATGGATTTTGAAGAAGCTGAATGATACTTCTGAAAGGAATGTTTGCAACAAAAACAAATTCGTTGAACAGATCATCTCCCATTTCATCACGATAAACATTTGAAAGAAAATGTTTGTAAAACATGTGATAAATTGCCGGCACCTGGCTGAACTCATTCATACTGAAATCCCACTTGCTCAGCAGTTCAAGAGAGAGAGAAAGATTCTTATCAGTGATTTTCATTCCTTCAAATGCCGATAAAATGTACGCTGTAATTTTTCTTGCATGAGGAGATACAATATCCATCTGATATTTTTTAAAATCATCAACCGAGTGATTCTTTTTTGATGAAAGCAGTTCGATTATTCTTTCATATCTTGATGGCGGCTCCCAAACATTTGAAATATGATATGGAAAATTTCTTAATGTTTTATTATTTGCGGATGCAATAAAATCATATGGCGGGTTGAAAAGAAAAGGGATTTCGTTCTGAGGAATAAATCCTTTCCAATCAAATGCATCCGTGGTTCCATCATAAATCATCGTTGGGCTGTTGGATTTTCTTATCGGCAGCCGCGCTCCGAAAAAGTAACCTATGTTGCCGTTCTTGTCTGCATAAATAAAATTCTGCCCCGGCACACTGAATCTGCTTACAGCAGTTTTAAATTCATCCCAGTTTTTTGCTTTGTTAATTGCATAAAATCCCGAAAGCTCATCACTAAAAATATTACCTATCCATTTCATGCTGAGAGAAGGAGTTCCAATTCCTTTATCATTATATAAGATTGATGCAAGATGAATATCCGTAATAAGTGGTCCCCGGTGTGTCGATCTTATTGTAATAGTTATATCTGTGGAATCTTTTACTTTAATTTTTTCTGTTCTTGTAAGAAGATCTTTCCATTCTCCATTTAAAAAATATTTTGAACCGGATGAATCAATTCGTTCAGAATAAAAATCACAATCATCAGCCATTATGTTTGTTAAAACCCATGATATGTTTTCGTTCTTGCCGATTACTACACCCGGCACGCCAGGCAATGTTACACCGGCTGCATTCCAATCCGGGCTTTTAATTACAGCCGCATACCATATCCCCGGAGCACTGTAATGCAGGTGAGGATCATTTGCAATAATTGGCTTGCCGCTTGAAGATAAATTTCCTTTTACTACCCAATTGTTTGAACCAATGTGAGTTCCTGTAAATCCCATAAATGATCTGAAAGCTTTATCAGTCTTTACGAAACCATTATTGAGTTTCAGATTCTTTAACTGCGGCGGGATAATTGTTGGAGCATTTTCAGGATAATCAGGAAGAATTTCCTTCACTTTATCGGCACCGAATTTCTGCACAAGTTCAGCGAATGTAAAATCAGACCACCAGCTTATGTTAAGCTGCCATGCCATCATGCGAATTATAATTAAGCTGTGTTCGGGTTTCCATGGATAAGGCTCATAGCCCAGCACATCAAATTCAACCGGCAGATTATCTTTTGAATTTTGTATAAAGTAATTTACTCCGCGTGAGTAGGCTTCAAGAATTTTTTTTACTTCCGGAGTTATCCTGGAATAATTTTCTTCTGCAAATTTTTTTAACCCGATTGTTAAAAACATTTTATCAAACGGAATTGTCTGCGGGCCAAAAACTTCACTCATTCTTCCTTCACCGGCACGCCGTACAATATCCATTGAAAATAATCTTTCCTGCGCATGGAGATAGCCTAATGCAAAAGAAACATCTTCATCTGAATTTGCTAATATATAAGGAATGGCAAGACTATCTCTGTAAATTTCAATATCTCCGGAAATTCCCGGTGCGGTAATTTCTCCTTCATACTCAGGAAGTGAAGATACAAGCATGTTATAAAAGATTATTCCCGCAACAGAAATAATAAGCGCAAGAGTTACGGTTAAACCAATTATAATTTTTAACCAGCGTGGCATTTAATCCTTTTACTTTTTTATTTCAAATATAAATAAATAATCTATGTTGAGGGTGAGATTGATCTTGAATCGTCCAATTATATAAAGCGAGATTAAATAAATGTATAAAGTTCGGCATGTTTAATTTTCATTAATCCGCTTATAAAATTATATAACGCATACAACTCAAATGGAAAAGAAAGATAACCTAAATATCCGGGAAGAGGCATTTCAAAAACATGAAGTACATTTACACCGGGCAGAGAGTAAATCCATTTTGGGTAGGAATAAAAATTCCATAATTCCCAAAAGAAACCACAAATAATTCCGGCAGCCGCTAAAGATGCAGCTAAACTCCAATTACCTGCAGCAGTAGAATCAAAGATTGTTCTGTAACCAAGTTTATTATTGATCGGTTCAATGATAAAAAAAACAGATATCCAAATAAATGGATAAAATATTTTTGGGAAGATTAAAATTAATAGCGCAATTGTAATTCCTGATAGAAGAAATATTAAATAAGCATTCTTTAAAGGAGAAAATTTTCTTCTATTGGTAAGATTTTTAATTCTGCTAAACGTACATGTAAGTTCTGCAGTGCCAAATACAGCAGGCATTACAGTTGAAAAGCTTAGAGAGGCGAATAGAAAATATTCAGGATCAGAAAAATATTGTCTGCCATCATAAAACCAATTTTGCGTAAAATAATTAAACAGCTCAAACAGCCACCAGCATGGCATTGAAATTAAAAAAAGCAAGATGTACTGTTTTAAATTTCTGGTTAATAATGAAGTCTGTTTCTTAAAATAAACAAGTGCATCAACTGATAAAGAATAACCGAGCCATAAAAAGAAAAATCCCCAATGAGTTCTAAGTGCATCCAAAGACCAGTTAAGGTACCAAAACAGAAGTACAAGAATAATTCCAATCCAGCCATAAAGCGGAAATTTATTTTTACTCATGCTTTAAATTTTTGCTCTAAACCTTTACAAGTCTATTCTCTCTGCTTTTCAATTTTATTTCTTTACTATCAATTATTCCTTCATCTTCCCATTCAGCAATTCATCGCTTAATCTGTTAAGCTTATATAAATCTCTTATCGCTTCAATCATTCCTGCTGAATGCACGCTTATTGTACGGTTTGCTTCAGTTGTATAAATATATTTATTTGAAAGACTCTCGTAGTTTCCATCAAATGCTAAACCGATTATTTCAAGATTCTTATTAACAACGGGACTTCCGGAATTACCGCCAATGATATCATTTGTTGAAATAAAATCGAGAGGTGTACCTAAATCAAATTCGGCCGGAAGATCCTCCCAAAACGATGGAAGATTAAAAGGAAATTTTTTGCCGAATGCATGATACTTTTCTAATACTCCATAAAACGTTGTATATGGAGGAGCGATTGTTCCATTATATGGATATGAACTTATCACTCCATCTGAAATACGTAGTGTACCTGTTGCATCAGGTGGAATTGTTTCGCCATAAACTTCATACAATGCCTTGCCCATAAGCTGATTGTTAATTTCCTCCTGTGCCTGCAGTTTATTGTTTTTAATTTTTAGTGCATCATACTGCTTCTTAAAATCAACAGTAAATCTTATAAACGGATCATCAGATTTTTTTATTCTCTCAGGATTTTGTTTAACAAAGTTCTGAACGCTTGCTGCGGTTTCTATTCCAGAGTTTTTTAAAAGATATTCAACTGCTTCGTTTCCCCTTCTTCCGTTAAGAAAATTTTGCATGAGCGGATTTTCTTCACCCAATCTTTCATAATAAAAATCAATCTGGGCTATCAATAATTTTTTCTGAAGTTCTTCATTAAAATTTTCCGGAAATAATTTTGAGATAGTTGAATCAATATTTTCTTTCTTATAGGATTTACTGCGCGATTCTTCCGGCAGTTCAAGCTGATCGGCAAGTCTTATAATTCTCTCCGCAATTAAAAAATATTCTGATTGATAGAATGATGGGAGCGCATAGGCATATAATTGAGGAGAATAAACAGCCGCTTCTTTTCTTGATGCTTCAATCTCATCCCACAAATGAGAATATTTTGCTGCTAATTGTTCATCCGTTTCAACAGCATGTCTGAACTTCTTTTCAAAATCTTTTTTTCTTGCCATCAAAATGGGATCCTGCAATCCCTCAATGGCACCTTTCTGAACCTTTAATGAATTTCCTACGGAATAAAGTTTAGCTATAAGATTGTAATCATCAGCATTTGTTTTTTCTACTTCATCCAGATAGGCATCATATACTTCTTCAAGATATTTTACGTAAGCAGGATAATAAACATCACGGTCATATTCTATCTGAGCAATTGTGCTTATTCGTTTTGTACTTCCGGGATTTCCAATTGTAAAAATGGGTTCACCAGCTTCTGCTCCCTCTTCATTCCATTCAAAATAAATTGGAGAGCTTATTGGTTTGTTATTTTCATAAGCACGGAGGAAAGCACAATCAAGCCCATGGCGGGGATAAGTGAAATTATCATAATCACCGCCGATTTTTGCAGTGCGGAGATCAGGCGCAAATACTATTCTTATATCATCATATCTTTTATAACCATAGATAGAAAATTTTCCGCCATTGTATAATGAAACAATTTTAAAAATTAAGGAATCATGTTCAGCGGAGTTTCTATTTATTATTTCTAATTCCTTTTCTTCACGGAGAATTATTTTTTCTTCTTCAGTTTTTCCCTTTCCCATTTCATTTATTATTTCATCAGTAACATCCTTTACTATTAAAAGTTGTTCAACATATAAACCGGGAATTTGCCTTTCCTCTTCTGCTGTTTTTGCCATAAAACCATCTCTTAAAAAATCCTCATCTTCATTTGCAGCTTTATTTATTATCCCGCGGATGCAGTGATGATTTGTCATTATCAAACCATTAGCAGATACAAAAGATGCAGAACATCCGCCGCCAAATTTCAATGCTGATTTTTGAGCTTTTTCAAACCAGCTATCATCGGGTTCAAAATTGTATTCTTCTTTAAAATATTTTTTTGGCGGATTTTCAAATGTCCACATTTTCCCCATATCAAAACGCTGGGCTTTTATAGTATCAAGATTATAACTATGTAAAGATGATAATTCTTTCTGGCCGGAACATCCGCCAAATTCAAAAATTAAATAAATAACTGCAAATGATTTAAAGATGGTTTTTAATAAATGCATTTTTTATCCGTTATTTTTTACCATTACTTTAAAAGATAACGATAGATGTGTAGTTATACAATGAAAGGAAGGTTAAGTCACAAGGTTGTTTTGCTGAAATGAAATGAATGATTCTGATATGTAATATTTTTTCTTAAAAAAATTCAGGCTGCATTTCTTCTCAAAGAATGAATATGCAGCCTAACAAAAAATTTCGGAAGAATTAATTTACTTCATCAAAATCATTTTTTGCACCAGGGAATTTCCATCAAAATTCATCCTGCAGAAATATATTCCACTCGGCATTCCGTTAGCATTCCAGTTATAACTGTAGCTGCCTGCGTTAAGGGTTTCATTAATTAAGCTGGCAACTTCTTCTCCCTGAATATTAAAGATGATTAATTCTGTATGACCTGCAGCAGGCAGTGTAAATTTAATTTTTGTTTCCGGATTGAAAGGATTGGGATAATTCTGTTCAAGAGTAAATTTTTGCGGAAGAGAATTAATTTGTTCAATCGCGGTGGTTAAATCAGTAATTGCACATTTATAAATTCCCCCATTTTGAAATAGAGCAACACTTGCTGCAGCGTATAAATAATTGTTGTGTTTAACAAAGGAACCAATTTTAGGAACTGAAGGAAATCCTTCGTTAAATGCACTCCAGGTTTCTCCACCATCATTGGAAATAGAAATACCTGCACTGAAATTGGCTCTGTAACTGCTTGCCACCGTTGTGGAACCTTCGGCAAATATCCACTTAGTATCAATGCCGCCGGTGGGAAAACCATTATCTTTTACTTCCCAGGTTGTGCCGTTATCAGTACTTTTATGAATCTTCGGACTTGTACCTATATAAATTGCTTCATCAGTAGATGTAATTGAAAACGTTCCGGGAATGCCCGGAACCTGAGTCCAGTTTTCTCCTTTATCAGTTGATTTATGCAGGCCATGATCAGTTCCAAAATACAGATCTGTTCCAACAAAAGCTATTAAGTTACCTCTCTCAGGCGCTGAAAGCTGAGTCCATGTATTTCCATTATCTTCAGATCGGAGTATTTTGTTAGAGCCTGAATGAACATAAATATTTTCTCCATCCACAGCTATATAATCAAATGTATTTGCGCCGGCGACTTCTCCTGTGTTCACCCAGGTAGTGCCTTCATCATCGGAATAATACAGGTTACCCGATCTTACATTACCTGCACTTAGTGTATCAAATGCCACAAAAACTCTTGTGTTATTTCCTGCCATAAATGTGAATCTTGCCCCTGATGGGAAATTAGCTGTTATCTCAACCCAATTTGTTCCATCATCATGGCTCAAAAACAAACGCTGATTTTGAGAAGCGTAAAGTGTGTTACCTCCTTTTGCAACCATGTTAACTGATTCATAAAAGCCGAAACCATTCGGCAAGCCATTGCTTGAATGCACCCATTGCGCTTGAATTGCTGCAGTAGCAAATACAAACATTATAAAAAGTAGAAATGTTCTTTTCATTACTTTTCCTTTAAAATAATTTTTTAAAAAATGTGAACGACTAAAATCTTATGGTAATAGTATGATTAAGTAGTTAAAGTTTATCTGCAATTAAGTGAGGAATGAAGAGTTCTTCAATCGCCTAAGGAGGGTATTTTAAGATTTATGAAATGCTGGCTTAAATTTCTTTCTTAACTAAATTATATTTATACGCTGCTTTAACAACAGCGCCGCGCGAGTGCACTTGTAATTTTCTGTATATATTTTTTACATGAGTTCTAACTGTGTGCGGACTAATAAAAAACAATTCGGCAATTTCTGATTCCGTCTTATCTTCACAAATAGCATTTAGAATTTCAATCTCCCGTTCACTTAGTTCAAAAGTTTCATTCGTGTTTTCATTACTTTGGTTAGAATAATGATTTCCCTGCCGCATATAATTTAATACTTTTTTAGCAATTGATCGGGATAACGGGGCACCGCCATCAAGCACTTCTTCTATTGCATTAACAATTTGAGAAGTGGAGCTATCTTTCAATAAATAACCGGAAGCTCCTGCTTTTATAGATTGAAAAATTTTTTCTTCATCTTTAAAAACAGTAAGCATAATAATTTCTGTTTGAGGATAAGATTCCTTGATTGCCGCGGCAGTTTCAATCCCTGAAAGAACCGGCATTTCAATATCAAGCAGAATTACTGAAGGCAGTTTCTTTTCAGAAAGTCCGCTGAGAATATCCAGCAGCTCCCTTCCATTAGCAGCTACAGCAGCAATATCTATATTATCATAAAACGAAAAACGCTGCAGATACTGCTTGCGTGTAACATTATCATCTTCTGCTATTGCAATTCTAATTTTCATTCGTTAATAATAGTATAACTTTCAATTTCAATTCAATACCCGATTGAGGTGATTTCAGAAGTTACAATTCAGGTATAGTTACTTTTAATAAAATTGTTGTTCCGGAATTTTTTGCAGCTTTGGTTTCGAGACACCCATGCATTCTTTCAGCACGCCTCTGCATACTTCTGAACCCATTTCCTTTTTCCATTATGCTTTCGTCTGAAGGATCAAATCCGATTCCATTATCTTTAACTATTAAAATTAATTGATTTTTAATTTCAATATTCAACTCAACAGTTATTTGTTCTGCACCACTGTACTTTAATGCATTGTTAAGTGCTTCCTGAAAAAGCCGGAATATATTTAATTGTATAAGCGGAGTAAGATGAAAATCTTTTTCAATGTTGGATTTGAATTGAATTAATTCTTTTTTGAACGCAAGACCATGAATATATTTTTCAATCTGCTCAATTAAGTTTTTTATTCCAGGTTCATTCTGATTTAAAGAAAAAATGGTCTGCCTCAATTCATTCATTGTTAATCGCGTGTAATTTTCCAGATAAGAAATATGCTCTCTTATTCTTGAATTTTCTTTCTGCAGTAAAAGATGATTTGATATTTCCAATCCCGTAATAATATTGCTTAATTGAGATCCCAGATTATCATGAAGATCATCAGAAATTCTTTGCCGCTCTGATTGAATTCTTCTATCAATTTCCATCCTACGGATTTGCTGTTTCAATTTTCTCGTAGAAATATACCTCACTAAAAATATTCCGGAAAGCAAAACTATAACTGCGGAAATAATTTTAAACCATGTTGTCATCCACCATGGCGGAATAATATTAATTTTAAGTGATGCTCCTTCTTTATTCCATATTCCGCTGCTGCTGGCTCCTTTTACTTTGAAAATATATTCACCCGGCGGCAAATGACTGAAGCTTATATAATTCCGGTTATCACTGAATATCCAATCATCATGTATTCCTTCAAGCATATACATAAATTTATTATGAGATGGATCTCTGAAATCAAGTGCAGCAAATTCTAAAGAAAAGAAATTCTGATTGTACTTTAAATTAATTTCATGGATTTCTGTTACTGAAGTATCTTGTAAAATTTCCTCTTCAAATACTTTAAATGATGTAATTACAATTTCAGGCGGATTATATGCTGTTACTATTTTCTCCGGATTGAATTGAAGTAATCCTTTTATTGCTCCAAAGATCATGTTCCCATTTTTACATTTTGCAGCAGCATTCAAAACGAATTCGTGCCCCGGCAAGCCTTCATTTTCATTAAAGTGTATGAACTCATTCTTATCAGGATCGAACCTGGTAATTCCATTTGCAGTTGAAATCCAAAAATTACCTTCATCATCTTCAAGAATTGATTCAATTTCGTTATCAGAAAGTCCGTCTGTCTTTTTTAATGATCTAAATTTAAAATATTTCTGATCTTCAGCCTTCAGAAGAGATAAACCATTTACAGTACCAATCCATAAATTTTGTTTACTGTCAGTAAATAATGTTCTGATATTGTCACTTACAATAGTGTTTTTATCATTCCTGTTATTCCTGAAGGACAGGAATTTTTTTGTTTCAGGATCAAAACAGTTTAAGCCATTTGAATAAGTTCCAATCCAGATTAATGATTTTCCGTTTACATTTGTTTCAGTAACTGCAAAAACATCATCCTGGTTTAAAGCTGAATTTTCAGGAGTATAATTTTCAAAGTAAATATTTTTTGCATCATCATCAGAATAATTTACTAACTGTGAAAAACCACCTGAAGTTGTTCCAATCCACAATCTTTTTTTACTATCTTCAATAATAGCACGCACAATTCCGCTAAGAATGCTTTTAGAATTTAATGGCTGATATTTAAATCTGATTATTTTTTTCCTATCAGCACTGTAACGGTACAATCCGCTTCCCCAGGTGCCAACCCAAAGGTTCCCATAACTATCACTGTTAATAGTTTTAATATATGGATTATCTAATTCACGGTTAAATTTTTCATCAACTTGTAACTTGTAATAATAATTATTGAACTTATCCTTGATTGGTATTCCTTTATGAATTCCGCCTCCTCTTGTACCAATCCACAAGACATTATTCTGATCTTCATGCACTGCAGTTATGTAAGAGTTGTGTAATCCATTCTTGTTTTTAGGATTGTATGAATATGTTTTAAATAAAGAGGAAGTAAAAAGAACTTTGTTAAGTTCACCGTTTAATGCACCTAACCAGATAGTATTTGAACGATCTTTATAAATAGTATAAAGATTATCTGAACTTAAGCTGCCCGAAATTCCGGGAGAATTCCGGTAAAACATGCTGCTTCCATCTATTAAATTATAAATCAAAAGTCCAAGGTACTCATAAGTAATCCAGAATATTCCTGGTTCAGCTTCTATTATTCCTGTAACATTCCCTTTTTTGTATGCAGATGGAACACTATGGTTCAACCATTTTTCAGCTTTACCGTTTAATTTATTGAATGCCCAAATTCCATTATTTGTACCTGCTAAAATTAAATTGGTGTCTGTTGATGGCTCAAGCAGGCAGGTGATTACTCCTTTAATTCCTGTTTCAGCAGATGAATATTTTTTGAATTTAACTTTCTGTGATGAAGCATCATCCGGTAAAATTAATACTAAATTACTTTCAATATCAGCTGTCCATATTTCTCTTTCAGAATTTTCAATAATGGAAGATATGTAGCTCTCTGAAAATTTTGGTGCAGTTTTCAATGCGTTCAGCCAGATTTCTATACAATCATCTTTTCCAATAAAATTCTGATGAAGCTTGAAAATTCTTCCATTCCTTGTTCCAAACCAGACGAACGAATCACTATCACAATACACAACTGTAATTTTGCTGATTCTAATTTCATAATCAGGATTAGAACTAATATCAAATCTTGTGAATTTTCCCGTTACCTTATCATAACGGTTTAACCCTTCACCTGCACAAATCCAGATGCCGCCTAATTTATCTTCACTTAAGTTAAAGATGTAGGAATCAGAAATTGAATTAGAATCATCAGGATCCTTATGAAAGATTTTAAAATTTTTACCATCAAATCTGTTCAAACCAAACTGGCTGCCAAACCACATAAACCCTTTTGAATCCTGAAGTATAGTAAGCGTGGAATTAGCAGACATCCCATCCTGCATTCCATACTTTATAAATTGAAGGTTTTTATCCTGCGCAAGTGTTTTAAAGGAATAAATTATTAAGAAGAATAAAATTCCTTTGCAGTATATTTTATTTAGATGAAGAATAAACTGCACCGTATAATCTGATTTGTTAGTTAAGTCTTATAGAATAATAAATAAGAAGCAATTTCACAAAATTAATTCCTGGATTTAGAAGGTTGATTTAAAAAAAAGAGCTGATAATTTTCAGACATTGTTAAATGGATTAATAAATAATAGAAGGGATTGCAGATTACTTCATTAAAATCATCTTTTTAAAAAATGATATTTTATTATAAGTGATTTTGTAATCCGCAAACAGCGAATTGAGATAAAAGCCACAAACAAAGTAAAATACGAAGAACATATTCTCCCTTTTTGTTATTTGAAGAATAATTGGAAAAGATGGGATAGTGAGGATATGTTAAACTAAACATTAAAAATACAATAACCCCTTGTCCCCATACAAAAATTCTATGAATAACTTAACCAAAGGTTTGTTTAAAAGCTGAAAATTTAAAGAGGGACGTAAGCTTAAAGAAAAGTTAAAATAAAAAAGGCTGTCATAAAGACAGCCTTAAAAATAAATTTGGCAACTACCTACTCTCCCACACACCTGCGCATGCAGTACCATCGGCGTTCTGGGGCTTAACTTCTCTGTTCGGAATGGGAAGAGGTGTAACACCCAGGCTAAAGTCACCAAAATTTAAACCTTGCGCTGAAAAGTAATCAGCTTAAAAAATAAATAGATTGAAAGAGTTGAGCCTGCCTATCATTGCCTGGCAAGATAGACCAACAGATAAAGTACAAATCGAATCTGTGAAAAAAAATTTAATGGTTAAGTCTCACGACCTATTAGTACTGCTCGGCTGAATGTATTACTACACTTACACCTGCAGCCTATCAACCTCGTCATCTCCGAGGAGTCTTAAGTTACTTACGTAAGGGATACCTAATCTTGAAGCGTGCTTCGCGCTTAGATGCTTTCAGCGCTTATCACAACCGTACATAGCTACCCAACGGTGCCGCTGGCGCGACAATTGGTACACTAGAGGTACGTTCACTTCGGTCCTCTCGTACTAGAAGCGACCCTTCTCAAGTATCCTTCGCCCGCATAGGATAGGGACCGAACTGTCTCACGACGTTCTGAACCCAGCTCACGTACCGCTTTAATTGGCGAACAGCCAAACCCTTGGGACCTTCTTCAGCCCCAGGATGCGATGAGCCGACATCGAGGTGCCAAACCTTACCGTCGATATGAACTCTTGGGTAAGATCAGCCTGTTATCCCCGGCGTACCTTTTATCCTTTGAGCGACGGCTCTTCCACTCGAAGCCGTCGGATCACTAACTCCTGCTTTCGCACCTGCTCGACTTGTAAGTCTCGCAGTCAAGCTCCCTTTTGCGTTTACACTCGCCGCATGATTACCAACCATGCTGAGGGAACCTTTGAGAGCCTCCGTTACATTTTAGGAGGCGACCGCCCCAGTCAAACTACCCGCCTAACACTGTTCCTGATCCTGATTCAAGGACCGAGGTTAGAATCCAAATAAAGCAAGGGTGGTATTTCACCGTTGGCTCCACCGAAGCTAGCGCCCCGGCTTCAAAGCCTCCCACCTATCCTACACATGCTTTACCCGAACCCAATGTTAGGGTGCAGTAAAGGTGCACGGGGTCTTTCCGTCCATATGCGGGTAACCGGCGTCTTCACCGGTACCACAATTTCACCGAGCCCGTGGTTGAGACAGTGCCCAAATCGTTACACCATTCGTGCAGGTCGGAACTTACCCGACAAGGAATTTCGCTACCTTAGGACCGTTATAGTTACGGCCGCCGTTTACTGGGGCTTCGATTCAAAGCTTCTCCCCGAAGGGATAACCTCTCCTCTTAACCTTCCAGCACCGGGCAGGTGTCAGTCCCTATACATCGTCTTGATTGACTTCGCAGAGACATGTGTTTTTGTTAAACAGTCGCTTGGGCCTTTTCACTGCGGCCTCTTTCAGCTCAATCCGCGAAGGATTTCACCTACTTGAGGCACCCCTTCTCCCGAAGTTACGGGGTTAATTTGCCGAGTTCCTTAACCACGGCTCACTCGAGCACCTGAGAATACTCATCCCGTCTACCTGTGTCGGTTTGCGGTACGATCCGATAAATTTCTCCCGTACGAAGATTTTCTCGGCAGTATGATTACGGTTAGTTTGTGGGCTAAGCCCTCCCGTTCGTGTCTCGATGTATGAAGATACGGATTTGCCTATATCTTCCATCTACACACTTAGACCGCCTAATCCACCAGGCGGCTAACCTTCACTTCTGCGTCCCTCCTTACGGTCAAACAAAATTTACCGGGTACAGGAATATTAACCTGTTTTCCATCACCTACGCCTTTCAGCCTCGGCTTAGGGATCGACTAACCCTGAGATGACTAACATTGCTCAGGAAACCTTAGACTTTCGGTGGATCGATTTTTCATCGATCTTATCGTTACTTATGCCAACATTTGCTTTTCTATACGCTCCAGCATGTCTCGCAACACACCTTCAACGCCTATAGAATGTTCCTCTACCATTCCGATAAATCGGAATCCACAACTTCGGTAAATAGTTTAAGTCCCGAGTATTGTCGACGCCCGATCGCTTGACTAGTGAGCTATTACGCACTCTTTAAATGAATGGCTGCTTCTAAGCCAACATCCTAGTTGTCTAAGCAATTGGACATCCTTTATCTGTTAACTATTATTTAGGGACCTTAGTTGGTGGTCTGGGTTGTTTCCCTTTTGGCAATGAAGCTTATCCCTCACTGCCTGACTCCCGAGAAACATGTAAACGGAATTCGGAGTTTGTCTGGGTTTGGTACCGTTGTGACAGCCCTAGCCCAATCAGTGCTCTACCTCCGTTACACTATTACTCGAGGCTAGCCCTAAAGCTATTTCGAGGAATACGAGCTATTTCCGAGTTTGGTTGGCCTTTCACCCCTACCCTCACCTCATCCAAGCGGTTTTCAACCCACATTAGTTCGGACCTCCATGAGGTTTTACCCTCACTTCATCCTGGACAAGGGTAGATCACCCGGTTTCGCGTCTACCGCATGTTACTTAAAAACGCCCATTTAGGACTCGCTTTCGCTTCGGCTACATTTCTTAGAAATTTAACCTTGCAACATACGAGTAACTCGTTGGCTCATTATCCAGAAGGCACGCTGTCATCCCGCAAAAGCGAGACTTCAACTGCTTGTAAGCACACGGTTTCAGGTACTATTTCACCCTCCTAATAGGAGTGCTTTTCACCTTTCCCTCACGGTACTGCTTCACTATCGGTTACGAGAGAGTATTTAGCCTTAGGAGATGGTTCTCCCGGATTCCCACAGAATTCCACTTACTCCGTGGTACTTGGAAATATACCCCAAAGAGTTATATTATTTTTGCTTACAGGACTATCACCCTCTATGGTTGAACTTTCCAGAACATTCAGCTAATAATATAATTTTTTACTCTTCGGCTTATCAGCAATTCAGCCAGGATATATTCCGCAACACCGCTAACACAACGGTTGCTTCCTTTAACATGTTAGACGGTTTAGGCTGTTTCCTTTTCGCTCGCCACTACTCAGGAAATCACTTTTGTTTTCTCTTCCACCAGCTACTTAGATGTTTCAGTTCACTGGGTTGCCTTCACATTTCCTATAAATTCAGAAATGGATAACACAACATTACTTGTGTTGGGTTGCCCCATTCGGAGATCCCCGGGTCTTAGGTTATTTCCACCTACCCGAGGCTTATCGCAGGTAGTCGCGTCCTTCATCGACTTCTCGTACCAAGGCATCCACCGTGTGCCCTTAGTAACTTAACCAAAATTTTTATGCACAGATAGATTTGTGCTTAATCTGAAATTAAATTTTGAGAAAAGACATTAATTGTTTTTATGGCTCAGTAAAACATTTCCGATTATAAAATCAGGATTGTTTTTACTCTTTCAATCTTTCAAAGAACTCAATAAAACTGATGTGTGGAGCTAATCGGGATCGAACCGATAACCTCCGCCTTGCAAGGGCGGCGCTCTCCCAATTGAGCTATAGCCCCAAAACTTTTTTAGGGTTTTAGGGAAAGGTTATCAACTAACACACACCCTAAATGTGGGCCTGAGTAGAATTGAACTACTGACCTCACGCTTATCAGGCGTGCGCTCTAACCATCTGAGCTACAGGCCCAGTTTCTTAGACAGCAAGTATAATTTTATACTTGGCCTGAGCATCAATAAATAGAAGAACAAAAAAAAATAGAAGAGTGAGTGATCAATCAGTGCGTTAAAGGTTTAGATTACTCTTAGAAAGGAGGTGATCCAGCCGCACCTTCCGGTACGGCTACCTTGTTACGAC
>JBIQJD010000013.1:0-102934 GCA_044507695.1 Ignavibacteriales bacterium
TATTTTTATAAATATAGTTGCTTAACTGGTTGTCTACAATATGGGTTACGGTTTATTTAGCAGTTCTCCAGCAGGTTGATGCAAATCCAAATTTTAATTTTAATGCGTATGATCAATGGAATATGATGACATCTTATCAGCAAGTTTTTAACCAAACAGATGGATATGTTGACGCTGTTTACATCATTTGGCGTAATATTGATTATGATAATTGGGGCGGTATTGCCGATCTCGGATTATCTCCTCCTGTTTATCAGACTAACGATGGAGTCAAGATTGATAGAAGAATACCCACAATTAGCATGACAGTTAACATTGGTAAGAAAAGTCAGTACACATATCAGGATAAGCTTACATTGCTTGCTCACGAATATGGACATTACTTATTCGGAGCTGGTCATAATTTTGAATCTTCCGCTTGCGGCGGTAATGCCCAAAGGGGGATTGGATTAATGTGTTCCGATAACGGCTCGTTAGCTATGAACCCGCACGAGAAGTACCTGCTGGGTTATACAACTTATACAGATATTTTTTATGATCAAACCGGTCAATTACCAGATTTTCAATCAACAGGTTCTTCCTTCAGGATTCCAATCCCCTTAATGATAAATGGAGTACCGAATGTTACACCTAATGAATTTTTTATTATAGCAAATCATCAGAAACTTAATTCTTACGAGCAGACAAAAGGAGCAGGAGTTTATATTTACCATGTAAAATATAATTACTATGGGCAAAATCATATGGATATAGTAACTGCAGAAGGTCTGTGGCAATGGGCTGTAAATAGCTGGATAACACAACCAGTCGGTTTGGGAGGTCCAATGGATTGGTATTGCCGGAATTCGCCCGATCGGACAGACCCTTCCAAATTACCAGCACCATACCGATTAAATGTCGATCGTGTAAATGGTCGTGATGAATTACAGGAAGTTGTTTGGGCTCAATATCCGGTTCCTGGCACATATTATAATCGCTATTATTGGTGGGACAACTGGTATGATAAGGATGGTAATTTAACCCAAAATCCTTTAGGTACTGCTAATAATGCTTTCAATATGGGTTACAATGAATTATTTTCTCCATGGAGTAATCCGGCAACCTTAAATAATGCAAGATCTGCTACAAATACTGCTGTACACCTTACAGGAAAAGCAGGTAGTACATTTAATGTGTCATTCTATACTACAATTTCAACTTCTCAAACTCAAGCTCCGCCAGCAAAGCCGCAGAACATACAATTAACAAATGTAGGCGGCCATCCTGTTTTGAACTGGGAAGCAAATATAGAACCTGATCTTACCGGTTACCGTGTCTATAAAAAACTTACTTTAGGTGCAGGTGGTACACAGACGACTTATTTTACAACTTCTTCTACTACATACACCGATGACAAATTTACAATTAATCACCGAGGCTATGATTATGCAGAATACTGGGTAGTAGCTGTGGATAATACTGGTTTGCTTTCCGTTGAGAGCGATCATAAAAATACAACTGGCTCAAGTTTTATTCAGTGGAAACAAGCCGAAAATAATGAACCGATTAGTAAAATAGACTCTTATGATTTGAGCCAATGTTATCCAAATCCATTCAATCCTTCGACTCAAATTGATTATTCAATAAAAGAAGATGGATTTGTAATATTAAAAATTTATGATGTTTTGGGAAATGAGGTAGCCACACTTGTAAATGAGCCAAAAACTCAGGGAAATTATTCAATCAACTTTGATGCTTCTCACCTGCCAAGCGGCAGGCAAGGTTTAACAAGCGGAGTTTATATCTATACATTACAGGTTAATGATTACTTTGCTTCAAATAAGATGATACTTGCAAAGTAAAATTCGGGATCATAACATTTAAAGGTGCATCACTACAAAGATGCACCTTATTTAATCAACACTGTACAAATAATTCGGCAGCTTCACCTGTATTCCGTGAAATGCTCCTTCAAGATCACTCCACTGATCTCCAACAGTTCCTGCAATTGTGTAACCCCTCTGGGTTAATTCTGTTCTTTTTGATGATTTAAAATCTACCGCGCTTAGCTTTCTTTCACTTTCGCCGCGGGTGATCAAGGTATCAAATACAGTGTAACCTTCTTCAATAAGATTTTTTATAGTAGCATCCGCTTCATAATCTTTCCTGCCGGTTATAAAAATTATTCTGCTTCCTTTGGTAAGAAGAAAATCATAAAGCTCCTTAACCTGCTTTATTGCAGGCGCGCGTGCTTCCTGTATCCACTCAGCCCAGATAGTTTTAGCGTAACCAAAATCCATCTCATAAATTGATTCATAATTAAACAGCGCGGTTTCATCAACATCAAAAACAACTGCTGTGCTTTCATCAAAAGAAACTTCCACAAATTTTATTTTTGCTTCATCAATTACTTCTTTCAGGTCCGCATCAAACCTGCCGCTTTCATAATATTCTTTTACAACTTTTTTTGATTGAGCCAGGTTAACAAGCTCACTTGAACAGCAGTTTAACGTTAGCAATGAAATAAGAATTACAAAAAGAATATTCTTATTCATGATTTTCCCTCAATTTTATTTTCCAAAAAGAAAAAGCAGCGGCCTTTCAAGCCGTTCAGCCCAGGCAGATTCAGTATGCTGCGCTCCTCTATCATAAAAATAATCAAGTTCTTTTCCAAGTTTGTATCCTTTTAAACTAAGCTCGGCAAACATCAACTGTGTTTCTTCAAGACCGTCTTCACCGCTGTCAAGATATAGTTTGAAATCTTTTATTTCATCATTATCAGCTTTTATCATCTCAATAATTTTTCTGTTATCATAATGAAATGAAGAAGAAAGACATGCAGCCTTTGCAAATATATCCGGGTGTTTCCAAACAATTAAAAATGAAATTAATCCTCCCATAGATGAACCCATTACTGCAGTATTTTCTTTATCAGGAAGAGTCCTGTATGTTTTATCAATGAACGGTTTTAATTCATCTGTAATAAATTTTATATAATTGTTTCCTTTTTCTGAATCGCTGTATTCTTCAAGACGATCGTTAGTATTGTTTATTCCAACAATAATTATTTCCTGCAGTTGATTTTTTTTAATCAATCTTGTAACTGTTTCATCAACACGCCAATCAGTTTTTGAGAAAGAAGTTTTAGGATCCATTATATTCTGACCATCGTGCATGTACAGAACAGGATATTTTTTCTCAAGTTCATTATTATAGGAAGGTGGAAGCCAGATAATTATATCTCTTTCATTCTGAAGATTTGCCGAATAAAATGAATGATGATATTCAACATCGCCTGAAATCTTGTTTTTACCTTTTCTTCTGCGCCTGATTAATTCTTTTACCTGTTCTAAAAGTTCTGCTGCTTCATTATCTGTATTTTGCATAATCCAATCTGATATTTGTAACAAAGGTTACAAAAATACTTTATTTATAATAAATAAATAAGTGATTTACCTTTCCGCAATGATATACAGCGCTATCGGGCTGTTTCTTAATTTCATCACAATCAAAATGATTAAATAATGTCGTAAATGGATTGTTGCCGATATTTTACTGATTTTTGAATATAAAATTTTTTCGAATTACGGGAGAAACATGGCAGTTATTAAACCATTTAAAGCATTAAGACCGGCAAGAGAATCAGCACCGATTGTTGCAAGTGTACCGTATGATGTTGTAAACAGGGAAGAAGCAAAAGAACTTGCACAAGATAATGCATTAAGTTTTTTGAGAGTAACAAGATCAGAAATTGAATTTGATGATTCTGTGAGTGCTTACTCTGATGAGATATATAAAAAAGCAAAATCTAATTTAGAAAAGTTAAAAAAAGAAGCGCCGCTTATTACAGATGAAACTCCGCATTTCTATCTTTATAAATTGGTAATGAATGGAAGAGCACAGGTCGGAATTGCAGCAACGTTTTCTGTTGATGATTATGATAACGATGTTATACTAAAACATGAAAAGACACGCAAAGACAAAGAAGATGACAGAACAAATCACATAATAACCACTGAAGCTCAAACCGGAATTGTTTTTCTTACCTACAAAGGCTCAGAAAAAATAAATGAGCTTGTTAACAAAACTTTATGGGAAACGAAACCGGAATACTCCTTTACTGCTCCGGATGGAATTCAGCATGAAGTTTGGATACTGCCGGATGAATATAATCAATCAATAATTGATGAAATTGCAAAGATAAAAAATTTGTACATTGCTGATGGTCATCATCGTGCTGCAAGTGCAAGCCGCGCGCGTAAAGTGAAACAGGAAAAAAATCCTAATCATAAAGGGGATGAGGAATATAATTATTTTATTGCAGTACTTTTTCCTGCTGATCAGTTAAAGATTCTGCCTTACAACAGAGTTGTTAAAGATCTTAATGGTTTAAGCAGTGATGATTTTTTAAATCAGATATCAGAAAAATTTTCAATTCAAAAAACACAAATAGCTCAACCCTCTGAACGGGGCACATACTGTATGTATCTTGATGGTGGATGGTATAAGCTTAAACCACGAGATTCAGTGCTTGCAAGCGGCAGCCTCTCTAAATCTGTAGCAGAAACACTTGATGTAAGCGTGCTTCAGGATTTTCTCTTATCACCAATCCTCGGTATTGGAGATGTACGAACCGATAAACGTATTGATTTTATCGGCGGAATAAGAGGAACTGCCGAACTTGAAAAATTAATTAACAGCGGTAAAGCAGCAGTTGCTTTTTCGGTTTATCCTGTTTCAGTTAATGATTTAATGAAGATATCTGATGCCGGAGAAATAATGCCCCCCAAATCAACCTGGTTTGAACCAAAGTTAAGAGATGGTTTGTTGGTGCATTTAATCTGAATAAAAATTAATAAGTATTAATTTTCTTTTGGTTTGGAAGTAGGGACTCGGATTCTTTAGCTGTTTTTTCTCCGGAGAATTTTCTTGCAGACAAATCTTTGCCTTTTGAAATAGAACGGTGAAATTGAGTGTCAGGGAGAATTAGTTTAATTTTGTTATGGTTATATAAATGAAGATGAATTAAAATCAAAAAGGTGCACACAATCATGAAAGAAAGGATCTATAATTTTAGTGCCGGTCCGGCTATACTTCCCGAAGAAGTTTTAAAAGAAGCACAAAGGGATTTGTTTTCACTTCCAGGTGTTGGAATGTCTGTTCTTGAAATCAGCCACCGCTCAAAAACGTTTGATAAAATAATTTCAGAGGCTAATGCTGATTTGAGAACATTACTCAATTTAAGTGATGATTATGCAATTCTTTATTTGCAGGGCGGTGCAAGTTTGCAGTTCTCAATGGTTCCGCTTAACCTGATGTCAATCAATAAAAAAGCAGATTACATTTCAACCGGAAGCTGGAGCAAAAAAGCAATTAAGGAAGCGAAACGGGTTGGAACAGTTAATATTGCTGCAAGTACTGAATCAGAAAATTTTAATAGAGTTCCTAAACAGGAAGAATTAAAATTAGATCCTGAAGCTGATTATGTGCACTTCACTTCCAACAATACAATTTTTGGTACTGAATGGCATAAAGAACCGGAAGTTGGTAATGTTCCGCTTGTTTGTGATGCTTCATCAGATATTCTTCATAAAAAAATTGATGTGAATAAATACGGATTGATTTATGCAGGTGCGCAGAAAAATATCGGTCCATCAGGTGTTACTCTTGTAATTATAAGAAAAGATCTTGCTGAAAGAAGTTCTGATTCACTTCATACAATGCTGAATTATAAAACTCATGTTGATAATAATTCATTGTACAATACGCCTTCTGTATTTGGTATTTACATCATTGGATTAGTTGCAAAACATCTATTAAAAATGGGCGGGCTCGATGAAATGTATAAACGCAATCTTGAAAAGGCACAAATACTCTACAATTGCATTGATGAAAGCAGTGGATTTTATAAAGGTCATGCTGAAAGAGACAGCCGTTCATTAATGAATGTTACATTCAGGTTGCCTTCTGAAGAATTGGAAAAGAAATTTGTAACTGAAGCCGCTGCTAATGATCTGGATGGATTAAAAGGCCATCGTTCAGTTGGTGGAATAAGAGCTTCAATATATAATGCTTTTCCAAAAGCCGGAGTTGAACATCTTATTGAATTCATGAAAGAATTTCAAAGGAAGAACGGATAAGTTTTCCAGCGGAAGTAATTAACTTCCGCTTTTTATTTTAAAAGGAGACGCAATGAAAAAAGTTTATCTTTTTATCCTGCTTGCTTTTCTTATTTTACAATGCGGTGATGATGAACCACTAAATATTGAGGTTTACAACACAGAAGCATTTGCGTATAACATTAGTGATGGTATTTGGGAAGTTAATGCTACCACAAGAGTAAAAGGATTTAAACAAAACGAGAACAACGGACAATTTACCGCTTCACTTTCTTACGATATTGATCTTATAACTCCTTCAGGTGAAACGATTTACTCTCTGATAAGCAGAACAGCCGATAAAGAAAACTCTGAGAGAATGAGTGATACAGAACTTGAAGTTCAATTTGAACTTGATTCAACTTATTCAGCCGGTACATATCAATTAATATTCAGAGTACGAGATGCTCTTACTGAAAGTGCAGATACATCCAAAACAGAATTCCGGCTTGATTAATCAGGCATCACCCGTGCGTTTGTAAGTTAATTCTGTGCTTGGAGTGCTCTCATCTTCTCCTTTTATTGATACATTTATTCCATTACCGGATTTTTTGTATGTAACCGTGTGAGGAAATCCTTCTTCAGTATTTACAAAAATTATTTTATCATCATCAATTGTTTCTGCCCGCAAAATATTCTCTTCACCTTCATTGAATTTTATTATCAGAAAAATATTGTTATTGTTTTGTTCAATTCTCATTGTTTGAGCGTAAACACGTCTTTCATCCTGCGTTGTATAACTTATTCCTTCCATTATCCTGAAATTCTTTTTGCGCCAGCTTTCATAAATATCAGCATCACCTTGCTTGCCTTCCCAAATTCCAAGCAGCCAATCCATCTTGTTAAAATTTGTAAGATCTTCTTCCTTAACATTCTGTTCGCCGCATGACCAAATAAATAATAAGGATAGAATTAAAATTATTTCTCCTGTCTTCATAACTTTCCCGGATTTTAAAGTGAGAAGTAATTCTTTTTAAATTAATCTTATGTGATTAAAATTAAGATGTGAGAAAGAAAAAGCTGATTAGTTTTCTGCGGTGTTCAAATATTTTGCGGGAATTGGTTTTCTTCCTGCATATCCTGCTTCCGGATCGTGATAAAATTTAATTTCATCTTCATCACTTCTCCAGCAAAGCAGCACCTCTTTATTTTCAATTATAGCAGGAAAATCAACCAGGCCGATTGTAAAATTCCAATCTTTATAAAAACATCCGATCTCTTCAAGTTCTTTTATAAACGTATTTACATCTTCGGCCATTTTTCTTATTTGCGGATTATCCTGAACATTTTCTTCAATATCTTCAGCCAGGAGCCGCATCTCGCGGGTTGTATCAAGAATATCTTTTACAATTTGTTTTACAAGCGGTAATGTTTTTCCGGCTTCTTCAGGTGTGAAATATTTTGTTTCTGTAATCATTTTATATCTTTAAATATTATGAAATTAATCACTGCATTAACTGTAATTAATTTTATACAAAGGTAGAGAGTTATAATTGCTAAATCAATGATGAAAAGAACAATTAGATGGAACATTTTTTACTGTTGAATGTTACAACATTCCCGGATTTATGATAAAACAATTTGTATCAATGAGAAAGCAGCTGAGATTCAATAAAAGTGATCTTAAAATATTAACAAAACTACTTTTCTTTGTTTTATTTCTGTTTATTGAATTTAATCCCGCCAAATCTAATTTAACTTACACAAGCTCACCATTTCAGTTTGTTCAGGAGATAAATACAACGAACAAACAAATTGCTGTAATTGGAGATCTTCAGAGAACATCTGTGTGGGAACTGGCAATTGGCAGGGAATCAAATGATGAAGAGCGAATTCTTCTTATTAATGAAATTGCTAAAGTAAATCCCGCAATGGTTGTGCTTCTCGGTGATCTTGTTTTTGATGGTTCAGATGAAACAGAATGGAGAGATTTTGATAATTTAATTTCACCTTTAAAGAAAAGAAGAATTCCGGTTTTTCCTGTACTCGGTAATCATGAATATTGGGGATTGAACAGCACTGCTTACAGAAATGTATCAATCAGATTTCCGCAGTTTAATAAATTTCATTGGTATGAAGAAAAAACAGACAGCCTTGCGTTAATCTTTCTTGATTCAAATGAAAATGAATTAACAGACACAGAATGGTTCACTCAAAAAAAATGGTTTGAGAAAAAGTTGAGCGATTATGATTCTGATCCGGCAATAAAAGGTATAGTTGTTTTTCTTCATCATCCTCCATACACAAATAGTCTTGTTACAGGAGATGAACTTCATGTTCAAAAAACATTTGTTCCGGCTTTCAGAAAGTGCAAAAAAAGTCTGGCACTAATAAGCGGGCACGCGCATACATATGAAAGGTTTTTTATTAATAACAAAACTTACATTGTTTCCGGCGGCGGCGGCGGACCACGGGTTGGATTAAGAGATGGAATTGATTTTCACAAAGATCTTTACACAGGAAGTTCACCGCGTCCATTTCATTTTCTTCTGCTTGAAAGAGACAGTACAGGGTTAAAGGTAACTGTTAGAGCATTGCTTAAAGGAACAAATCTTTTTTATACTCTTGAAGAATTTTATTTAAAAGTTAATTCATGATTCTTCATTCACTTAAAGCAAAATTCACAGCAGCTTCAACATGAATTTCTAAGGTATCAAAAACCGGAATTGAACAATCTTCCTGCTTAATTAAAAGCGGAATTTCTGTGCAGCCTAGTATTGCACATTCCGCGCCGGCATTTACCAATCGATTAATAATGTTAAGATATTCTTTCTTCGTTTCCTTTGTAAAAATTTCTTTTCCAAGTTCATCAAAAATAGATGAATGAATGAATGCTCCTTCTTCTTCATCAGGAATGAATGTCTTTATTTCATACTGCGATAAATAATTTTTATAAAACGGCTGCTCCATTGTGTACTTTGTACCGAGCAGTGCGGCGGATTTTAATCCTTTGCTGCGGATTGCTTTTGCTGTTTCAACTGCAATGTTTATTAATGGAATATTAATTTTCTGCTGAACTTCTTCTGCTGCCATATGCGGAGTGTTGGCACAGATCAGCAATGCTTCCGCTCCGGCATTCTCAAGTTTAACTGCAGCTTCAATTAATTTTTTTGCCATTACCGGCGGATCATCAACTGTGTATCTGAATTCCGCAAAGTTAAACGAGTATAAAATTAATTCCGCGGAATAATCTCCGCCGAGTCTGTTGTTTATTTTTTGGTTAATTGATTTATAATAATCAACAGTTGATACCCAGGTTGTTCCGCCAATAAGACCAAGTTTTCTCATCTGTAACCTTTTAAAATTTTAATATAAAACCCATTTCAATATTTGGATTTGAAGTAACGCGGATTGTTCCGCCGTGCCAACGCATGATCTGGCAGGATAAAAATTTTCTCCTGAATTTCTTCTTTTATTCCCGGACCGTTATCAACAACTGCAATTTCAATTTTGCCTCTTCTATTCAACTTTCCTCGATAGATCGAAGGAAATCAATCCAACACCAACATGCTGCATTACAGTTGGAAGTTAGAAAATAAATACTTGAAAAGCTTTAATGTAACTTCTACCTTTGTTAAAACTTTTTCCAACCAAAAAAGAAGAATATGAAAGCTAAACTATTTCCTTTATTGATTATTTTTGCATCATCTCTGTTTGCACAGAATGATACTACAATGTCTTTTGAAGAATATGATCCGCCATCCACACTTGTTGTACCCGAACATATAGTTACCCGTGCTAAATATCCATTTATTGATGTACACAATCATCAATGGAATTATTCAAAAGAATATCTTGATACGGTTATTCAGGAAATGGATAAACTTAATATGGCAGTAATGGTGAATCTGAGCGGGCGCGGTTTTCAGCGTACTTCTGCGGGATTCGGTTTGAAAGATCCTTCATTCCTTAAAGAAGGAATAACCACCTCTGAAAAATATTTTGATAACAGAATAATCTTCTTTACAAATATTGATTTTAATGATATTGGTGAACCGGGCTGGGAAGAAAAAACAGTTGAGCAGTTGGAAGAAGATGTAAAAGCAGGTGCACGCGGTTTAAAAATTTATAAAAGTCTGGGGATGAATATTTTTGATTCCAAAGGAAAGCGTGTTTCTGTTGATGATGAAAGATTAGATCCGGTTTGGCAGAAATGCGGTGAGCTTGGAATTCCTGTTTTAATTCATACTGCTGATCCTTCACCTTTCTGGCAGCCAAAAGATGCACAAAATGAGCGCTGGCTCGAGTTGAAAGTTCATCCTGAAAGATATAGAGATCCCGAAAAAAATCCCTCCTGGGAACAGCTTATAAATGAGCAGCTAAATGTTTTCCGCAAACACCCTGAAACAAAATTTATAAATGCTCACCTCGGCTGGATGGGAAATGATCTTGGCAGACTAGGAAAACTTATGGATGAAATTCCAAACATGTACACGGAAATTGGTGCTGTACTTGCTGAGCTTGGAAGACAGCCTCGTTTTGCCCGTGAATTTTTTATTAAATACCAGGATAGAATTATGTTTGGTAAAGATTCATGGCATCCTGAGGAATATCATACATATTTCCGCGTACTGGAAACTGCTGATGAATATTTTAATTATTATAGAAGATATCACGCTTTCTGGAAAATGTACGGAATGGATCTGCCGGATGAAGTGCTGAAAAAAGTTTATTATAAAAATGCATTGAATGTTATACCGGGAATTGATAAATCAAAATTCCCTGATTGAAAAATTATGTAGATGCCATTCCTAAATGATAAATTAGCAAAAACAATTTTTATTAATTATGATCTGTTATTTCAATAACTCTTTTCTTCCACTTGAAGAAATTCACATTTCACCATTTGACCGTGGATTTCAGTTTGGCGATGGTGTGTATGAAGCGATGCGTACATACAATGGTAAAATTTTTTTATTGGAGGAACATCTCGAAAGGCTGGAAAAAAGTCTGGATGGACTTGAAATTCCTTTTTCACGTTATTCAGAAATTGAACAAATCTTATATGAATTAATAAAGCGTAATTCATTAGAAAAGAAAGAATCTGTTTTTTACCTGCAGGTTACAAGAGGAAGTTATTATCCAAGAAAACATACCTTCCCGCGTGATAACGTTAATCCAACTTTATTTATTACAGTAAATGAATTACATCAGCCGGAAAATAAACCTGTTAAATTGATTCTTGAAAAAGATATAAGATGGAGCCGGTGTAATCTTAAAACTATTATGCTGGTTCCTGCATCAATGGCAAAACAGAAGGCAGTTGAGAATGGTGCTTATGATGCATTGTGGGTTAGAAATAACTTTGTGCTTGAAGGCACTCACACTAATTTTTTTGCGGTAAGAAATGATTCAATCTTCACTCCGCCAGCTTCTGAGTTTATTCTTTCCGGAATAACAAGAAATTTTGTAATTGAGCTTTGTAAAGAAAATAATCTTCTTATAAAAGAAGAAAAAATTTTAGTGGATGATTTAAAATCTTACAATGAATTTTTTATAACCGGCACAACTACAGAAATAAAACCGGTTAATCAGATTGGTAATATTTTTGTTAGTAACGGAAAATCCGGTAAAATTACAGAAATGATTAAGAATTTGTTTTATAAGAAAATAGGAGTGCGGCAGTAATTTTACCGCACTTAATTAGTTATCTTTTCATACGCATAATTAATGTTGTGATTATAATTCCTGCAGTTGCAGCCATTGAAATATAGCCAGCATACTTTTTTAAGCTTCTTAGTTTTCTTTTAATCTTATATGCTCTCATAATTTCTCCATAATGTGAATATTCTTTAATCGTTAAGATAATATTTCAACACAAAGTACCTGTGATAATTTACTTACACAATTTTTAAAATTTACTCTTAAGAGAGTGAACTTTTTTCAGCTTAGGTTATCTAAAGAAAAAATTTTATCTGCATGGTAACCTTTTTAAATGATGAATGGTCTAACAACTGTATCAAGGGTTGTTATGAAAAAAAATATAGACAGAGAAACCGTACATACATTTTGTCCGCACTGTAAAACAGAAATTGAGAGTGTGTGGGTTTGCAAACTTGAAACAAATTCAATACTGAGATATGCCTATTTCTGTACAAACTGCCAGAAGAAACTTGGAGTTTTCTCACGGAAGGGATTTCCTTCATCAGAAGTTTTTAAGACAATAATCTCCTCACAAAAAATGTAAATAATTAATCGAACTTCTCCGCTGTAATTGTACGGCCTAATTACTGCGCACTTCCATTCACATTCACTTTTGTTTATTTTCAATTCTAAAAGAAATCAAACCTGAAATGGAGCCATCATGAAATACATTTATCGTATTCTTTGTTTGATCATTTTAAATGCATATCTGCTTTCAGCTCAAAACGGCGGATTAAAATTCAGTATTTCTTTTCCTGAAGATTTTGAAAAAGAAATTATTGATGGCAGAATGCTTCTGATGATTTCCACAGATAGTACTGCAGAACCAAGATTCAGCATAAGAGGAGATTATAAATCACAGCAAATATTTGGTGTTGATGTTGAATCATTAAAAAAGAAAGAAAAAGTAATTTTTGATAATTCTATTTTTGGTTATCCGCTCAAGAGTATTTCTGAAATTAATGCCGGTGAATATTATGTTCAGGCATTGTTAAATGTTTATGAAACTTATCATTTGAAAAGTGGACACACAGTTAAACTGCCGCCGGATAGAGGAGAAGGGCAGCAGTGGAATTTAAAACCCGGAAACCCTTACAGCACTCCCCAAAAAGTTTTTATTGATCCCGCCTCTGAAAATGAAATTAATATTTCACTTGATAAAATTATTCCACCTATTGATCCTCCAAAGGATACTAAATACATAAAGCATATAAAAATGAAGAGTGATTTACTTTCCGAATTTTGGGGAACAGATGTTTATCTTGGTGCAAATGTTTTACTGCCGTACGGGTTTGATGAACATCCTGAAGCAAAATATCCGCTTGTGATTTTTCACGGGCATTTTCCACACACATTCGGCGGCTTCCGCGAAACCCCGCCCGATACAACGGTAAAACCTGAGTATAGTGAGCGTTTTAATATGGAAGGCTATAATATCGTTCAACAGGAATACGCTTACCGTTTTTATAAAGAATGGACTGGTGATGATTTCCCAAGAATGATCATCATCGAAATTCAACATGCAAATCCATACTATGATGATTCTTATGCTGTAAACTCTGCAAATCTTGGTCCATACGGAGATGCAATAACTTATGAGTTGATTCCATACATTGAAAAAAAATTCAGAGGAATTGGTGAAGGCTGGGCAAGATTTTTATATGGCGGATCAACCGGAGGATGGGAAGCTTTGGCTGCACAAATTTTTTATCCCGATGAGTACAACGGCTGCTGGGCTGCATGCCCTGATCCGATTGATTTCAGCGCTTACACAATTACAAATATTTATGAAGATGAAAATGCTTACTTTAACTCCGGCAGCTTTGGTAAGATTGAGAAACCTGGGGCCAGAGATTATTTAGGGCATGTTAAATCAACATTAATCCAACAAAATCATCTTGAACTGGTGCTTGGAACAAAAAGCAGATCGGGGCAGCAGTGGGATATTTGGGAAGCTGTTTATTCTCCGGCAGGAGAAGATGGATATCCAAAACGCATCTGGAATAAACTAACAGGTGAGATCGATAAATCAGTTGCACAGTACTGGAAAGAAAATTATGATTTGAGATTCATACTTGAACGCGATTGGAATAAGATAGGTAAAAAGCTGGAAGGTAAAATTCATATTTACGTTGGAGATATGGATAATTATTATTTGAATAATGCAGTTTATAAGATGGAAGATTTTCTGGAATCAACAGAAAATCCTTATTATGGCGGAGAAGTTGATTACGGAGACAGAGCTGAACATTGCTGGAACGGTGATCACTCACTGCCAAACGCTTTTTCGCGGTTAAGATATAATCAGATGTATGTTCCCAAAATAATTGAACGAATTGAAAAAACTGCTCCACCCGGTGCAGATCTAAAAAGCTGGAGATATTAATTCATTACAGATTTTTTTTTTGCGTAGGGGGCTGACTAAAAAATTTTTCATTATTTAGTAAGAAGTGAAAATCAATATTTTTTGCCAGCCCTGCATAGCAGTTATTTTACAATTGTAAAAACAGTTCCCAAATAATATGGCCACAGAATTATAGCAAGCAATCCTTTAAAGAAAGATAATTTTGCAAATCCAATTGTAAACAGCCAGCCTATAAGCCAGATAATTCCGGCAGCACCTGAATTTTCAATTTTTATTTTTTCCATAAAATTTCCTTAAAAAAGTTTTAAAAAAGGTTTGAACCTGAAAGCAATTGTGGAAATATTGAAACAGCAGGGTACGAAATATGAGAAGTTAAAATCATTTTAACATTCAGAAAAATACTATATCAACTTATGAGTTACAGGGAATATTTCAAACAGAATTTATTTTAGTAATTTAGAAGCCTTAAAAATTATAAAGCCAATGAAGTTTAAATTTCTGATTTCCTTTTTTTTACTGATTCAATTCAGTTTATCAGCACAGGATTTTTTTGTAAGAGGAAAAGTAACTGCTGATTCGATTGAATTACCATTGAGTTATGCAAACATCAGAGCAGCTAACACAACCACCGGAACCGCTTCAAATAAAAGCGGTAATTATGAACTTAAACTAACCAAAGGTGTGTATATTCTCATTGCTTCTTATATCGGATATATTTCAGATACAATTACTGTTTTTGTTGATAAAGATTTAGAGAATATAAATTTCTCACTAAAAAATACTGAAGTTAAACTTCAGGAAGTTGTTGTTAAACCGGGTGAAAATCCCGCAATCAGGATAATCAAGAAATCAATTGAGAGAAAAAATCAGCGAAGAGCAATTCTTCATTCTTATGAATTTGAAGCTTACACAAAAGGGATAATCAAAACCCAGGAAGATATTGATGCACACAGAAGCAGTGTTAATTTAAATATTGGCGTGGATGATACAGCTTCATTAAAAATCACGGGCATTTTTGAAAATCAAAGCAAAGGATTTTTTAAAAAACCCGATCTTTACAAAGAAATTATTCTTGCACGAAAACAAAGTGCTAATTTTCCTCCATCAATAAATATTTTAACAGGTGGAAGGCTTATCCAGAATTTTTATGAAGAAAATATAAACTTTCTCGGCAGAGATATTCCCGGGCCAATTTCTGATAATGCACTTGAATATTATTACTACTTCATCAAAAATACATTAGCAATTGATAACCGCACTGTTTACCAGATTCATATAGAACCTGATATTTCATCTGACCCTGGATTTGTTGGAAGCATTTTTATAACAGACAGCACTTACGATTTGATAAAGGTTGATCTGCAGTTAAACCGCGCTGCCAATACGGGCGGAATATTTGATACGATAAATGTGTTTCAGCAATTCTCATCTTACGGACAGAATATTTTTATGCCTGTAGATTACCGGCTGTTTGTAACTGCAAACATTTTTAACATTGCAAAATTTGGATTTGAGTTAAACACAATTCTTTATGATTATAAAATAAACTCTGAGATACAGGATGATTTTTTTGATAAAGCAATTTTGAAAGTACTTCCTGAAGCTGATAAAAAAGATTCATCATACTGGAAGAATGCTCAAACAATTCCAAATACTGCCGAAGAAAAAACTGCATATAAAAGAATCGACAGCATAAGCAGCACACCTGTAAGTGTTTGGGATAATTTTTCTATCCTTTCTGCAAAAATTAATTGGAATAAAAATTTCTCAACAAGTGCACCTCTTTCAATGTATCACTTTAACAGAATTGAAGGCCACGCAGTTGATTTAGGATTTTTTACCGAAGATCTTTTTGAAAACCGTTTATCAGCATCATTGAGATTTGCATATGGATTTTCAGATAAAAAATTTAAGAAGGATTTTTCAGCAGAATATTTAGCCGGAGATTACAGAACTACAAAAATTTCTTTAAATGCATTTAAAAGATTGAATGTTTTATTCGGAAGCAGTGATTCCTATAATGAACTTACAACAACTGTTTTAGCATTGTTATCGAAATATGAATTCAGGGATTACTATTATTCAAGCGGATTTGATTTTCAAATAACCGGAGAAGTTTTTCCCGTTTTAACATTAAATGGAGGATTTCTAAACCGCACAGATAAAAACGCAGAAGTAAACACAAATTTTTCATTCTTTAAAAAATCAAAATCCTACCGGGAAAATCCACCTGTAACTGAAATAAAAATAAACGCAGTAACTGCCGGTTTCAAAATTGATTTCAGAAATTATATTGAAGATGGTTTATTCAGAAGAAGAAGTTCATTTGGAAATTCATTTATAATTTTTGAAGGTAATCTAACACATTCAAATAAAAATCTATTAAACAGCGGAGTTGATTTTACCAGGTATGAATTAAGAACATACGGAAAACTAAACACATTTAATTCCGCTGATCTGGGTTTCAGAATCTTTGCTCAATCAATCGATGGATTTCTGCCGTATCAAATGCTGTACGCACTTCCGGGGAATATTGATTATACAGCCCAGAACAATACATTCCGTACACTTGATGTAAATGAGATTATAGGGGAAAATATTATAACAATTCATCTTGAGCATTATTGGAGAGATGCATTATTCAGAATGCTAAAAATTCCTTTCTTAAAAGACCTGGAATTACAACTTACCACCTACTTAAATGCTGCATACACGGATATAAATGATATAATGGCTGCTGTGTTGCCGGTAAATTTAAAATCCTTTAAAAATCCTTTTTATGAAGCGGGATTTTCTATCGGGCATATTTTGCTTCCGCTTCAGATAGATTTAGCATGGAAGTTAAATCACAGGGGGAAAAATAACTTTAGAGTAGGAATTAACACGTTTGTATTCTAATGAGAATAAAAAAATTGGTTTAAAAAAACAAAAGCGCTCCAAAGAGCGCTCGGAACGCAAACACAAAAATCTTAGTTAGCTCTTTGGTTTTGCTTCACTAACAATAATGCTGCGGCCGCTTAATTCGGAACCGTTTAAAGCGGAAATTGCACTATTTGCATCAGATTCATTTTCCATTTCAACGAATCCGAAACCTCTGGACCTACCGGTCTGACGATCGGTGATAACCTTTGCAGAAACAACTTTACCGTGAGCCTCGAAAGTAGATTTCAAGGTATCGTCATTTACTGCCCATGGGAGACTTCCCACAAAAAGTTTAGTACTCACTAAGAACCTCTAAAAATAATTATATAAAACACTACGGTGTTTAAACCGCGAAGCAAAATAGTATTATTAGAAAAAAAAACAAAGAAAAATTTGATATTAATGGGTACAAAAAAAGACCGGAAAATATGGGTTTTGTTTTATATCACAAGCTTCAGGTAAGAATTTTCTGAACGGCGGAGATTAAATTTTCAACCACAATTATTTTTGAGCTGCCGGATTTAATCCCCTTCATATTATTTTGGGGAATTATTATCCTTTCAAAACCAAGCTTTTCTGCTTCCTGAATTCGTTTTTCAATATTGCTGACGCTTCTTATTTCACCGCTTAAACCAACCTCACCAATTACAACTGCTTGATTATCAGCCGGTTTATCGAGCAAACTGGAAGCAATACTGCAGCAAACCGCAAGATCAACGGCTGGCTCATCAATCTTTACGCCGCCTGCCATATTTAAAAAAACATTGTTGGCAGAAAGCCTGTAGCCTGCACGCTTTTCAAGCACTGCAAGAAGAATTGACAATCTTCTGTAATCAAATCCCGTTGCTACTCTTTGCGGATTGCCGTAGCTGGATGGAGTAACAAGCGCCTGAACTTCTAGTAATATCGGTCTTGTACCTTCCATGCTTGATGTAATAACAGAACCGGAAACTTCCTTTTCACGTTCACTTAAAAAAAGTTCACTTGGATTTTTAACTTCACGGAGCCCGCTGTCAAACATTTCAAAAATTCCAATCTCATTTGTACTGCCGAACCTGTTTTTTTGCGCACGTAAAATTCTGAATGCGTGATGCGATTCTCCTTCAAATTGTATTACTGTATCAACCATGTGCTCTAAGATTTTTGGTCCGGCAATTACACCTTCTTTTGTAACATGGCCAACAATAATAACGCAGTAATGTTTTCTTTTTGCTTCTTCAATAAGAAGTGATGCACACTCGCGGATTTGTGTTACTGTTCCGGCAGAATTTTCATACTCGCTTCTGTGCATTGTTTGAATTGAATCAATTACAACTACTGAAGGAGTAAGATTATTTATTGCGGCAATTATTGTATTAAGATCAGTTTCAGCTAGAACGTAAAAATTTTCTGAACTAATCTTAAGCCGGGAAGCGCGAATTTTTATTTGTTTTGATGATTCCTCACCTGTTACATAAAGTACTTCTTCTTTTATGTTTGATGCTGCCTGCATCGCAAGTGTTGATTTTCCAATTCCCGGATCACCGCCGAGCAATATTACGGAGCCAGGCATTAAACCGCCGCCGAGAACTCTGTCAAATTCGGTTATACCGGTTTTAATTCTTTCTTCTTCTGCCGCAGAAATATCTTTGATTGAGTTGATTGAAATATCATTAATTAAGCGGGAAGATTTTTTCTTTGTGGTCTCTGCAAGTTCTTCGGTAAATGAATTCCAGCTTTCGCATTCCGGGCATTTACCTATCCAGCGTAAAGATTCATATCCGCATTTTGAACAGATATATTTAATTTTTGATTTAGACAATTTACGCGTTCATTTTAGAAATTAATTGTTCAACTTCACTTAAGGCGTGTGGAATTTGTGAAACATCTTTACCGCCGGCAGTGGCAAGATGAGGTCTTCCGCCGCCGCCGCCGCCAACCAGTTTTGCAAGTTCACCCACAATTTTTCCGGCACTTAATTTTCTTTCTTTTATAAGATCATCACTTACAACACAAACAATTCCAACCTTGCCTTCAATTTCTGAAATGAGAACTCCGATCCCGGATTTTATTTTATTTCTCAGTTCATCGCCAAATGATTTCAGTTCATCCATATTCTCTGCGTTAATGCGTGATTTATAAATCTTCATTTCCCCAACTTCTGAGAATGAAGTGAGAACTGAATCTATCTGGCCAAGTTTACTTTTTAATTTTAATTCTGCTATTTCTTTTTCAAGTCTTTTTCTTGATTCAAGCAGTTCAAACATTTTTTCATCATTATGCTTGATAAGTTCAAGCTGCTGATGTATGTATTTTTCTACTCCGGCGCCGGTTACTGCTTCTATTCTTCTAACACCGCTTGCAATTGATGATTCACTTATAAATTTGAACAGACCGATTTCCGAAGAATTTTTTACATGCGTGCCGCCGCAGAATTCCATACTAAAATCACCGAACTGTACTACATTCACTTTATCACCGTACTTATCACCAAAAAACATTAATGCGCCCATCTTTTTTGCTTCATTAAACGGAATGTTGCGGTGATGCTGAAGCGGAATATTTTTTCTTAATTCTTCATTAACAAGAGATTCAATTTCACGGATTTCAGATTCACTTAATTTTGCAAAATGAGTAAAATCAAATCTCAATCTATCAGGACCAACATACGAGCCTGCCTGCTGAACATGCGTACCAATAATTTTTCTTAACGCTGCATGAAGAAAATGAGTTGCAGAATGATTACGCATTATATCCCATCTGCGGATTGAATCAACTTCAGCAATTACTTCAATGCCAGGTTGAATTATACTTGCAGCATCATTTTGTAAAACGTGAACAGTTTTATTCTGAACCTTTGTAACATCAACAACATCAATTTTTGTGCTGCCTGTTATTATTTTACCAAGATCGTCAATCTGCCCGCCGGCTTCCACATAAAAAGGTGTGCGGTTAAGAATTACAAGCTCTGATGATTCATCTTTTTTATATCCAATAATTTTTGCTGATGATTTCAGTTCATCATAACCTGTAAATTCACTTTGTTCATCAATTAATTCAAATGATGAAAGGTCATTCAAATTAACATTTACAGATGCAAATTTATCTTTGGATGCTTCTCTTCCGCGCTCGCGCTGTGATTCCATTAATTTGGTAAATCCGGCTTCATCAATTGTAAATCCTTTTTCTTTTGCCATTACATTTGTAAGATCAACCGGAAAGCCGTATGTATCATAAAGTTTAAAAACTTCATCACCGGGAATTAATTTTTTGTTTTGGGAAGATAATTTTTTTATTATCTCTTCAAACAATTCAATTCCTCTATCCAGAGTTGTGTTAAAGCTTTCCTCTTCAGCTTTAATTACTTTCTTTACATAGTCTTTCTTTTCAACAATTTCAGGAAAAACATTTCCCATTATTTCACAAAGAACATCAACAAGTTCAAAGAGGAATGGTTTGTTGAAGTTCAATTTTCTTCCGTAACGTGCAGCTCTTCTTAAAATTCTCCGCAGCACATATCCTCTTCCATCATTTCCGGGAACAGCGCCGTCAGTTATTGCAAATGTTAATGTGCGTATATGATCAGCAATTACACGCATTGCAATTTTGTGTTCTTCAATCTCGTAAGTTTTTCCGCTTAATGATGCAATTGCGTTTATAAGTGGGGTGAAAACATCGGTATCATAATTTGATTTTTTATTTTGAAGTACTGCGCATATTCTCTCAAACCCCATTCCCGTATCAACATGTTTTGATGGAAGCTCTGTTAGTTTACCGGATTCATCCCTGTTGTATTGAATAAAAACGAGATTCCAGATTTCAATGCATTCCGGTACTCCGGCATTTACCCATTTAGGATTATCATAATCTTCGCCAATGTTAATGTGAATTTCAGAGCACGGACCGCATGGACCTGTTTCACCCATTTCCCAGAAATTATCTTTTTCATCAAATTTTAAAATGTGTTTATGGTTTATATCTGTTTTGGTTTTCCAGAAATTATAGGCTTCATCATCTGTGCGGTAAATAGTTGCCCAAAGTCTTTCTTTCGGTAGTTTCCATACATCTGTTAAAAGCTCCCACGCCCATTGAATTGCTTCTGCTTTATAGTAATCACCAAAAGACCAGTTGCCGAGCATTTCAAAAAACGTATGATGATAGGTATCATGTCCAACCTCTTCAAGATCATTATGTTTGCCGCTCACACGGATAACTTTTTGTGTATCAGCGGCCCTTTTATATGAGCGTGTGCCGGTTCCTAAAAAAACATCTTTAAACTGGTTCATTCCGGCATTTGTAAAAAGAAGGGTAGGATCATCAAACGGAACTACCGGTGAGCTGTGAACTATTCTGTGGTCTTTATTTTTAAAAAAGTTTAGAAACTGCTGTCTGATTTCGGTTGAGGTCATAAAATCTCTTAATTAAATAAGGTTTAAAGATAACAAAAAAAATGGATTTCGGTTTTTAAGAGCAGCTCCATATTCATTGCTTTTTACTCATCATACATTTACTTTTGCATAACATTATTAAGAATAAACAATTTACATGGCTATAACGCCTTCTACCGATATCGAACTGATGCAAAGAGTTGCCGGTTATGATTCTAAGGCGCTGGAAGCACTCTATAACCGTTATTCTCCCATTCTTTACACACTAATTAAAAAGATTGTAAATGATCAGAAAATTGCAGAAGAAGTGCTTACAGATGTTTTTGTAATTATCTGGCGGAAGATTAATTTTTTTGATTTCAGTACAAAGAATGTTTATACCTGGCTTATTTCTCTTGCAAGAAATAAAGCTGTTGATACTTTAAGAAGGCATCGTTCAGATCCTGTTGAAGAATATACGGAAGAGTATGAAAACCATTTCATTATTCCACAGCTTTCTCATGAGATTGATTCACTTGATCTGAAAACCGCACTGAATATAAAGGATAGTGTTGAAAAGGCATTGAACAGGCTTACAGATGCACAGCAGTATGTAATTTATCTTGCTTATTATGAAGGATTAACCGAAAAAGAGATTGCAGCAAAATTGAATATTCCTCTGGCAACAGTTAAATCAAAGATCAAAATTGCCTCCAGTAATCTTAAAGAAAACCTGATTAGAGGTGATGCGTAAATGACGACCAGGAAGGAATATTATGAACAGCTTCAAGCGTACGCATTAGGCTGTCTTGATAAAAATGATTTTCGTAATCTTCGTAATTACATTCACTCCGGAGAAGAATATCCCTGGCAGGAATTGGGGGAATATCAGAATTTAAGTGCGCTTCTTCCTTCTATTTTAAAAATAGAAATGCCTGATCCGCAGTTAAAAGATAAAGTTGCAAGAAAACTTTACAGAATAAGGGATGAAATAAGAGCGAAGAAAACTTCTGAATTTGGCGCTGCCAGAGTTTCCACTCCGCCGCTTCCACCGGAACCGCCGCAGCCTGTTTATGATGAACCCGAAACTTCAATGTATGAAGATCCTGCATCATACGATGAACCAGCTTCTGAAGAGAATGATTTACAGGCGTATGACGAAGAGATTACACCGGCTGAAAACGCTCCCGCTGATGATATATATTCTCATATGGTTTTTGAACAGGAACCTGAACTTCATGAGTTAAATAAAGAATCTGAACAAGAAGAGATTCAGGAAGAAGAGCCGAAGCAGTTTTCTGATTTTGAAATTGTAACACCATCAAGAAAATCTTCTGATTTTTTCAGACCATCACAGGAAACACAAATATTTGAACGTGAAAGACAAATGCGTGCGGAAAACCAGGCTCCGCTTGAAGATGAGAATACGGAACCGCAGCAAGAAGAAGATGATTTTTATAAAGAAGAAAATCAGATTCAGCATGAAGAAGAAGTTTTTCCGCCGAAAAAGAAATTTTCCCGCAAAAGATATCTTGATACCGGTGAAGAAGTTTCTGAAAAGAAAACATCTTTTGCAGTAATTGCTTTAACAATTCTTACTATTATAGTATTGGCGGGAGGAATTTTCGCTTATCTGTCTATTTCATCGGATGTAAAGAAATATCAATCAGAAGTTGAAAAACTTAACGCTGAACTTCAGGGATTAACAGAAAAGACTGATGATACAAAAGATCTGCAGAAAATACTTGCCGAGAGAGATACAAAAATAATTAATCTCAGCAGCAGCGGAAATTCAGGGTACGGCAAACTTATAATTAACTTAGATCAAAGCCGCGGATATTTGCAGCTTGGCGGAATGCCCGAACCCAACGCCGGTAATTCCTATCAGCTCTGGATAAATACCGGCAGAAATAATTATATCTCACTTGGATTATTTAACAGCAGCGGTGCGGTTGATTATTATCCAGTTGATCTTCCGGAAATTTCCAATCCAAATGAAATTAAAATCCTTCTCACAGAAGAACCTTCACCCGGATCAGAAAAGCCGGGCAGAAAAGTTCATTTAACCGGATCGTTATAAACCCCTGTTATTTTTTTCTTCTTTTCTCAAAAACCAAATTATTGCTGCAAGAATTATTGCAACCGGCCAGTACTTTTGTATAATATACCATAGAGAAATAAAGTAGGATGAAGCTTCAACAGTTCCTAATATAAATGCGGAAAAAACTCCAAGTAAAATAAACACAACAGAAATAACAAGAAGCAGAATATTATATATATCATCTATGAACAGCATTAAAAATCCTGCACCGGAAATAAACATAAATGATGGTATAATTAATTTTTCCGGTTCGGTGAAATCAAAATTATTAATTAGAAAGAAGACTAATCCGCACAGAAAAATAACAGTGCCAACAAAAAGTGCTGCTTTTTTATTCCTGCCAAATGAAAGATAAACAAGACTGATGCCGTAAAAAATTAAAGCATAGCTAAAAATTTCAGGAATAGAAAATTCTATTATTCCAAAAAATTTAAGCAGGAGGGATAATCCCAAAAAAATCAGCAGATAAAATAAAACAGGATGATGGCTGTTCAATATTATTCTTATAAATGAATAGATAAATTAAAGAATTCTCTGCCCCATGCTGGAAGCTATAACTCCTGATGCAAATACCGCGCTCTTATTTTTATCATCTAAAATAGGATTTACCTCCGTAACTTCAAGTGAGGACATACATCCGCATTCGGCAATTGCTTCCATTAAAAGATGTGTTTCCCTGAAACTTAATCCGCCCGGTACGGGAGTTCCGACACCTGGTGCAACAGTAGGATCAACACTATCCAGATCAAAACTAACATGTATGTGATCAACCTTTTCTTTGAACTGTTTCAGAATGCGTGAGATTACTCTGTGAATGCCGAGCTTATCTATTTCAGACATTGTATAAACAGGAAGACCAATTTTTTTAATGTTAATTTTTTCAAGTTCATCAATGCTGCGTGTTCCTATCAAAGCGCAGTTTTCAGGTTTTACTTTCGGGCTGAAGCCGTAAAAGTTCACAAGTTTTTCATGTCCCAATCCTAAAGATGCAGCCAGCGGCATTCCGTGAATATTACCTGATGGAGTAGTTTTATCTGTGTTCATATCTGCGTGTGCATCAATCCAAATTACGCCAAGCTCAAGATTGTGCTTTTTGCAGTAAGATGAAATTCCGGCAATTGAACCAAGCGCCATCGAATGATCTCCGCCGATACAAAGCGGAAATTGTTCTTTCTCAAGAACCTGTTCAACTTTTTTTGCAAGTTTTTGAGAAGTTTTTAAAATCTCTGTTAAATATTTGAGTTTGGGATTTCTTACTTTCTGCTGTTCGGGAATCTGAATATTAATATCCCCGCTGTCAATCACTTTATAACCAAGTACTTCAAGTTTTTCCTGAAGATCAGCAATTCTAACTGCAGAAGGCCCCATATCAACGCCTCTTCTGTCAGCTCCAAGATCCATCGGAAAACCGATAATGTTTACAACCTTCGTTTGTGATTTTTTCATAAATTCTTTTGTATAATTATAGAATAATTCAAATTAAAAAGATAAAGCAATTTTGGCAACGTAAATATCTTATCAAATCTTCCGCATAATTCTTATATTTTGATTTCTGAAACAAATTTTCTTAATAAAACATTACATACATGATATCATACAAAGAAGAACCCGGATTAAGCGTTGGAATCCTTTCTGAAAATAAATTTGAATTTGAACTTTACGGTGATTTTAAATCAGAAGGTTTTAAGCATAATTTCAGCGGAAGATTTTCCGCAGAACTTATTGACGACAGAATTGTTATAAAAAGGGGAAATGAAAAACTTGAAGTATCAAACGAAATTACTTTTGAACCGCAGGATATAGAACTTGAATCTTTTCTTTTAAAAGATGTAACAATTGGTGTGCAGTTTCACTGGCAAAGAAAAGAAAAACAAAGATTTACAGGCTCACTTAAACTTCTTAAAGGTAACGGCAAAATTACCGCAATAAATATCCTTCCTGTTGAAAGTTACCTGGTCTCAGTTATTTCTTCAGAGATGAGCGCAAAATGTTCGCTTCAATTATTAAAAGCTCACGCAATTGTTTCAAGAAGCTGGCTGCTGGCACAGATGGAAAAATCAAAAGAAATCAAAAAGAAAAAAGCAGCTTACACTTCTACATTTGAAAATGAAGATGAACACATAAGATGGTTTGACAGGGAAGACCATACAACATTTGATGTTTGCGCTGATGATCATTGCCAGCGCTACCAGGGAATTACAAAGGTATTTACAGATGTTGCACGCCGTGCAGTTAGCGAAACAAAAGGAATTGTGCTTGTGAGCGGAGATCAATTATGCGATACAAGATATTCAAAATCATGCGGCGGTGTAAGTGAATCATTTGAGAATGTGTGGGAGCCGGTAAAGTATAATTATCTTTCATCAATTGTTGATTATAAATTTGAACCTGAAAATTATGATCTGAATTTTAATAATGAACAAAATGCAGTAAAGTGGATTAAAGGAAATCCGCCTGCATACTGTAATACAACAGATAAAAAAATTCTTGCACAGATTCTTTTGGATTATGATCAGGAAACAACTGATTTCTACCGCTGGAAAATTGAATATTCTCAAAAAGAATTATCAGAATTAATTATAAAGAAAAGCGGAATTGATTACGGTGAAGTTTTAGATTTAATTCCGGTTGAAAGGGGAAAATCATCAAGACTTATAAAGCTGAAAATTGTGGGAACTAAAAAAACAATGACGATAGGAAAAGAACTTGAGATAAGAAGAACACTTTCCGAATCACACTTATACAGTTCTGCAATTGTGATTGAAAAATCAGAAGTAATAAATAATGTTCCTCAGAAATTTACAATATACGGAGCCGGATGGGGACACGGAGTTGGGCTTTGCCAGATTGGCGCCGCTGTTATGGCAGAGAAAGGCCATGAGTTTGATGAAATTCTTCTTCATTATTTTACCGATGCAAAACTGAAGAAAATTTATTGAAAATGAAGATTCTTTATTCCTGTTTATCCAAAAGCTGGGGCGGTATGGAAATGTTTACGCTTACGGCGGTTAAGCAGCTTTTAAATAGAAACATTAATGTTGAACTTTTGTGTACTGCCGAGTCAAGAATTCATATTGAAGCAAATAATCTTGGTTTGATTTTGCACCCGGTTAATGCCTCCGGATATTTTCATCCGTTTACAATTTTAAAATTATCATCAATCATCAGGCGCGGTGAGTATGATTTAATTCATACACAGGCATCAAAAGATTTATGGCAGATTGTTCCCGCATTAAAATTATTAAAAAAGAAAATTCCGGTTATACTTACAAAACAGCTTGGTTCATTTATTGTTAAAAAAGATTTTCTTCATAAATGGATTTACAATTCCGTAACTCTTGCATTTGCAATAAGCAGTGTAATCAAAAAAAATCTCATTGAAACTACGCCGCTTCCTGAAGGAAAAATAAAAATTCTTCATAACGGAATTGATGTTGAAAAATTTAATCCCGCAAATGTTGATTCTAATAAAGTAAGAAATGAATTTGGCATTAAACAAAATGAAATACTGATTGGTATGCTTGCAAGATTCAGTCCTGGGAAAGGGCATGAAATTTTTCTTGAAGCTGCAAAAAATTTATCAGCAAAGTTTGATAATTTAAAATTCATGATTGTTGGTGAAGCAAGCCGCGGTGAAAATGAATATGAAAATAAAATCAAAAAAATAGCCGGTGAAAAGAAAAATATAATATTTACAGGTTTCCGCGGTGATACACCGGAAGTGCTTGCCGCACTGGATATATTTGTTTTTCCTTCTCATGCTGAAGCATTTGGAATAGCACTTGCAGAAGCAATGGCAATGGGAAAGCCCGCGGCAGCTTCCAATTCGGATGGAATTTTAGATCTTGTAGTTGATGGCGAAACCGGATTTCTTTTTGAAAATAAAAATGCTGCTGATCTTGAAAACAAAATTGAGGAATTAATTAAATCTGCTGAGAAAAGAAAAAAATTTGGTGAAGCAGCGCGTAAAAGAGCAGTAGAATATTTTAATATAGAAGTTCTTACAGATAAAGTGATTGAAGAATACAAAAAAATATTGAACAAACAGAACTGATCATTTAAATTCCTTAAAAATAATGGAGGATAAAATGCGTTATTTGTTAATCGTTCTTTTTACCGGGCTGCTTGTCTCAGCTTGTTCTTCAACAAAGGATATTGAAACTGCATCACTCAATCAAACTGAATGCAGGGATGAAATGGAAATTACTGATCCGAAAATCTTTACCGGTGAAACCGCAGATAACCTGCAGGTTTATCAGCAGGGCGGATTGGTTTTTGCAACAGTGGATGTAAGAACTTACTGCAACGCAAGAATTACATATGATGTTGAAAAAAGAAGCGGCGAGCTCAGGTTGAAGGTTAAAAGAAACGGATCATTCTCAGATAACTGCGTGTGCATTACAAATGTAACAACTTCATTAAAAAATATTGAAGCAGGTTCTTACAATGTGATGGTAATGAACAGCGGCGGAAACCAGATACTGGCTCAAACTAATTTTACTGTTCAATAAAAAATTTAGTTATTAGCAATTTTTTTGGGAAAGTAAATTTTTATTTAACTTCTTAATAAATAATTTTGCGGCGGCTTTTAAATTATTAAATAATGAATCGAAAATAATCGGAGTGAGAATGCCCTCAACGGTAACAGCGTTCATACCTTTAAGCAGCGGTGAACATACACAAAACACAATTAATGAATTGAAAAATTCCGGCTCTGTTCAGAAAATTTTTCTGCTTTCACAGAACGGCGCAAACAAAAATTTTATTGATGATAATGTTGAAGTTTTAAATATAAAATCGTTCCTCAGCACTGAAACGATGCAGCTTATCAATGATAAAACAGAAACTGATTTTATTTTCTTTTTAATTAATGATACACAAATAAATCTTGGCCAGTTTGCTGTTGAAAGATTTATTGGCGTTGCTCAAAATACACCAGCCGGAATTTTATATTCAAATTACTATGAATTGAAAGGTGATGAAAGAATAAATTTTCCCGTTATTGATTATCAAACCGGCAGTATAAGAGATGATTTTAATTTCGGTCCCGTTCTTTTCATAAAAAAAGAAGCTGCCGCAAAAGCATTAAGTGAGAAAGGCGGAAATTACAATTACGCCGGATTGTATGATCTCCGTCTTGGTATCTCCCGGCATTATTCGGTTCTTCGTATTCCGGAATTTCTTTATTCATCAGTTCAGATTGATGCAAGAAAATCGGGTGAAAAATTATTTGATTATGTAAATCCAAAGAACCGTGATGTTCAGATTGAAATGGAAAAAGCCGCAACAGAACATCTTAAAAAAATTAATGCTTATCTTAAGCCTGAATTTGAAGAAGTAAATTACGATTCAGCTAAAGATGAATTTGAATTTGAAGCATCAGTTATTATTCCGGTAAAGAACAGGGTAAAAACCATTGGTGATGCTGTTCAATCAGTATTAAAACAAAGAACAGATTTTCCTTTTAATCTTATTGTTGTTGATAATTACTCAACAGACGGCACAACAGAATTGTTAAAAGATTTTGCTTCCAAAGATAAAAGAGTAGTTCATCTGATTCCGGAAAGAAAAGATCTCGGAATCGGAGGCTGCTGGAATGAAGGCGTTCACCATAAAAATTGCGGAAGATATGCTGTACAGCTTGACAGCGATGATATTTATCAGGATGAAAACACACTTCAGAAAATTGTTGATGTATTCAGAAAAGAAAAATGCGCCATGGTTGTTGGAAGCTACCGATTAACAGATTTTCAATTGAATGAAATTCCTCCCGGATTAATTGATCATAAAGAATGGACGCCGGATAACGGAAGGAACAATGCATTACGCATAAACGGACTTGGTGCGCCCCGCGCTTTTTACACTCCTGTTTTAAGGGAAATAAAAATTCCTAATGTTAGTTATGGTGAAGATTATGCATTGGGATTAGCAATTTCCCGCAACTATCAGATTGGAAGAATTTATGAATCTGTTTACATCTGCAGAAGATGGGAAGGGAATTCAGATGCTGCTTTATCAATTGAAAAACAGAATGAACACAACACATACAAGGATAGAATAAGAACTTTTGAAATTTTAGCCCGCCAAAAGAAAAACCAGGAAACCCGGAGAAACAATCCAGCCATTTGAAATAATTAATTAAGATTATGCAGGACAAAATTATATCAAACAGCCAGATTAATATTTTCCTTTCACAGGAGGATTACTCAAACGCAGCACGCACATTACTTGAATTGCAGAAGCAGGATTGGCCTCAATGTGCAGAAGGCTATGCCACATTAAAGGATGTTCGTGTTAAAGAATTTCAGTTCAACGGATTTAAAATTAAAGTACAGTTTAATGCAGGCAGAATAACTTCAAGCGCAGCAAAGGTTGATGCAAAATCAATAAGCGAGCGTAAGTGTTTTCTTTGCACAGAAAATCTTCCTGCAGAACAGAAAGGAATTCTTTACGGTGAAGATTACCTGATACTTTGTAATCCTTTCCCGATTTTTAATGAACATTTTACTCTTACGCACATTCAGCATGCTCCTCAAAGTATAAAAGGTTCATTCAACAAACTTTTATCGTTGAGTAAAAATCTTTCCAAATATTACACAGTGTTTTACAACGGCCCCAGGTGCGGTGCATCAGCGCCCGATCATATGCACTTTCAGGCAGGCAATAAATTTTTTATGCCGATGGATAATGATTTTCATCTTCTTAGAAATGAATCCGGTGAAATTTTAATTGCAAAGGAATTCCTTATTGTTGCAGCCGTTGATGATGGATTAAGAAGATTCATTTCACTGGAATCAAATAATAAAAAAATCCTAATTAAAAATTTTGAACAGATTTATTCCCTCCTCAAAGAAATATCTGAAGATGAAGAAGAACCTATGATGAACATTCTTTCATTTTATGAAGAAGATTACGGCTGGAGGATTTTAATTTTTCCGAGAGAAAAACACAGACCTTCACATTATTTCCAAGAGGGAGATGATCAGATTCTGCTTAGCCCGGCCTCTGTAGATCTAGGCGGTGTTTGCATTACTCCGCTTGAAAAGGATTTTGAAAAAATCACGAAGGAAGATATAATAGAAATATTTGAAGAGATAATTATTACACGTGAAAATTTTGAAAGGCTGAAAGATAGTATAAAAGGAGTTGGGTAAAGGTTTATTTTCCCCGCTATCAGCCATGGTATAAATCATGGCTGACGCTGAGAAAAACATCGGTGGATTTGTATTTCTGTTACGATCCAATCATATTTCGTTTTTTTATATCAATAATACAAATGAAACTGCACAACTGCGGAATTGTTTTCGACGCTTGGATCTTCCATCTGTAAGCGGAACTGCGGACGGATTTCCATAAAACTGAAAGGATAAATTTCAAATCCTAAAACTAACCTTGAGTGCTCATCGTTTTTAATATCTGATGAAGGATCAAACATATCATATCTTACAACTGCTTCAACACCTCTCGTAATTCTGTAAGCTGCTTCAATCATCATTACATTTGTTTTTGTATCATCTGCAAGATAATTATCCGCAACATCATACTCACCGAGCAATGAAAAATTGCCAACTCCGATTCCAACAAATCCGCCAAACAAATTTACATTCGGATAGATTGTATTAAATGCTGCATCAAATCTCTGTGTTTTAAAATTTGCAAATGATCCTCCGAAGAGAATGCCGATATTATCACCTGCCGAAGGCTGAATCTGCAGACTTGCAGTGTAAGAAGGATCGGTTTCAAATACTCTTGGTGAGCGGCTGTTGCCGGCACTTACTGTAAGAAAAGCAAAATCTGATAGGAATGCACCAATCTCAATTCCGGTTTCAACATAACGCGGTTCATAAATTAATCCGCGGTTTAACATGCCATTAGTTGATGTTATAATCCCCAGATCACCGCCGCGTGTGTATGCAGTATGATCATCAATTCTTATCCCGAAATTTGGTGTAAATGAACCGCCTTTAATATAACTTCCGTTGGGAAGAATTCTTGCTGTTCCGTATGCTTCCCAAACTCCCCAGATGAAATCATACCGTGCAAAAATATCTATCTCATCTGATAGTTCAACATCTGTATAAATTGTTCCTGCCATTCTCTGAAAATCTATTCTCTTGAAAGAAGAATCCATTACCGCAAGCAGGTTGCCTCTGAAATCAAGACCGAATGAAATATTCTCATTCAGTTTGTTGCTCATTTCAAAATCATCATCGGTGGTGCGCATGGGGAGATATTTTTTCCCAACATTCCATCCGCGGCTGTTACGCATATTTCCGCCGGTTGGATTAACATGGCAGTCTCCGCATGTACTTGATCCGCGCAGTGCAAATCTCGGCAGTGAGTATGTTTCAATAAATAAAGATGAAATGAACAAAAACAACAGAAGGTATTTTATATTTTTCATGACACTCCTATAATTTTATCCTAATTTAACAAACAAAAGATTATAAGCTTGTATTCCAGTAATATTTTCCGCTAAAAAGTGCCTTACCACTCTCAAAAAAAATAAATGCTCCTCTGCTTTCATTTTAATTAAGATGTGAATATTTCATTAATTACTGTGCAGCCTAAATACATTGCTTAAGAAAGCTCACTTACTTACCTTTGAGGTCTATTTATAACGGAAATTCGTTAAAAAATGCCGCCGGCAAAAAAAATACTTGTTTTAGGTTCAACGGGATCAATCGGGATAAACACATTAAACGTCATCAGAAATTTCCCCGGAAAATTTAAAATATCAGCGTTAACCGTTAACAAAAGAATTGATCTTCTTGAGCCCCAGATTGAAGAATTTAATCCGCAGGTTGTAGTTGTTAAAGAAGAAAAACCTGCTGAGGAATTACGCAAAAAAATTAAAGGGAAGTGTGAAGTTCTTTCAGGAATAGAAGGACTTATCTCCGCAGCAGTAAATTCCGATTATGATATTCTTCTTGGCGCAATGGTGGGATTTGCAGGTCTTGCCCCAACTCTTGAAGCAATAAAACGCGGTAAAAGAATTGCGCTTGCAAATAAAGAAACTCTTGTTGTTGCCGGTGAGCTTGTTAATGATTTATGCCGGAAACACAAGGCCGAAATAATTCCGGTGGATTCGGAACACAGCGCGATTTATCAATGTTTAACCGGCGAAAATTCAGATGAAGTTGAAAAACTTATTCTAACAGCCTCAGGCGGACCATTTCTTGAAAAAGAAAAATCATACTTTAAAAATGTTTCTGTTGAAGAAGCGCTCGATCATCCGAACTGGAAAATGGGAAATAAAATTACGATTGATTCCGCATCGATGATGAATAAAGGACTTGAAGTAATTGAAGCACGATGGCTGTTCGGGCTTCCGGCAGATAAAATTGAAGTTGTAATACATCCGCAGTCTATAATTCATTCAATGGTGCAGTTTGTTGATGGATCTATTAAAGCACAGCTTGGTTTGCCTGATATGAAACTGCCTATTCAGTATGCGCTTTCTTTTCCTGAAAGATTGAAGAATGGATACAGCAGAACATCACTGCCGGAGATTAGGAATCTCACATTTCTAGAACCGGATACTGATAAATTTGAATGTTTAAAATTAGCATTTGATGCATTGAATGAAGGCGGAACTGCTCCCTGTATTTTAAACGCAGCAAATGAGGTTGCTGTTGATAAATTTTTAAAAGGAAATATTAAGTTTTCAGAGATTCCGGAATTAATTAAAAAAGCCTTAAACAAAATTGAAAATCACCGGATGCCTGATCTTCAAACAATATTTGAATGTGATGACGAAACCCGCAAGTATGTTGAGGAACTTACTGCCGGCAGCTAAATAGAATTGCTTCATGAAATATTTTTTAATAATTGATTTACACTTACATTGAACTTTGATGCAGATTTTTTGAAATCAAATCCACAACAGGAGAACCTAATTTAAATGGATTATGTAATTTATTTTGCAATAACAATCGGAATATTAGTCTTCGTTCATGAGTTCGGGCATTTTGCCGCTGCTAAATTAAGCGGCATGCGTGCTGATGTTTTTGCAATTGGATTCGGCAAAAGATTATTTGGTTATAATAAATTAACCGGTTTTACTTTTGGCGAACTTCCAAAAGATTTTGACGGACAGGGAAATACTGATTACAGGCTTTGCCTGCTGCCTCTCGGCGGTTATGTAAAAATTGCTGGAATGGTTGATGAAAGCTTTGATACTGATTTTGCAGATAAAGAACCCCAGCCGTATGAATTCCGTTCCAAACCTGTATGGAAAAAAGTTTTTGTTATTACTGCCGGCGTAATAATGAATCTTCTTCTTTCACTTGCTGTTTTCTGGGGAGTAAATTTCTTCCAGGGAAAACAGGTAATGGCAACTACAACAATTGGATATGTTGAACCGAACAGTCTTGCTGATTCTGTTGGCATCAGAACGAATGATAAAATTGTTTCAATAAATGGGAAAGAAGTCTCAAGCTGGGATAAAATCAGAAACCAGATTTTTATTAACACACTCGGTGAAGATGTAAATCTTAAAATTGAACGAGGCGGCGAACCTGTAAGTTTAACAATACCAAGAAAAAGAATTCCGCTTGATGATGTTGAAAAACCGTTATTCATTTATGATAATGCAAAACCGGGAGTTGGAGAAGTTCTTTCCGGCTCTCCTGCAGAAAATGCCGGAGTTAAAGCCGGAGATATTTTCCTTAAAATGAATGATACAGATCTTAAAAGCGCATCACAGGCTACAGCTATAATCAAATCAAACAAGCAGGAAGAAATTCCAACTGTAATTTTAAGAGGAAAGGATACGCTAAATCTTACACTTGTTCCTGGTGAAGATGGAATGATTGGTGTAAGAATGGGTGATGCTTACCTTGGTGAACTTACCTATCAAACATACGGTGTGTTTGAATCAGTTTATTACGGCTGGATGGATATTGTACGAATGACAAAACTTACATTCAGCATGCTCGGCAAAGTTTTTACCGGAGATATCGAATTCGGGAAAGCATTTGGCGGGCCTATAAAAATTGCGCAGATTGCCACAACATCTGCCGATAGAGGAATTGTAAGCTTCTTATACTTTCTTGCTCTTTTAAGTTTAAGCCTTGCTATAATTAATATTATGCCTTTTCCGGTTTTAGATGGCGGGCATTTAATTATTATTCTTGTTGAAGGAGCGATGAAACGAGAAATTCCAATTAAGGTAAAAGTGGCCGTTCAGAATACGGGATTTGTTCTGCTTCTTCTTCTAATGGCTTTTATAATCTATAATGATATTTTGAATTTATAATATTCTGAAAATTTATCTGAATAAAAACCTCCGTTGTTTCCCTATATTTCCAAAGCTGTAGATAACATCGGAGGTTGTTCAAAATTCCCTGATTCATTAATCCACAAATTCGATCTCCGCCTATCATTCATAAAATCCATTAATAATAAAAAAACATCCACTCTGCAAATATAGCGTTAACTTTAACGTTAAGAATTAATCCCTGCATATGCCAGGGTTATTTTTGGCTTGTACAGTTTTTATTTTTAACGGCTATACGATTATATTAACATGAGAACTATAAATATATCCTTCAGTGGATTTAATTTTTCTCTCAGCAGAGATGAATCACAGGATGCTAAACATAAAAAGTATCAGATGGGCAGAAAAAAAGTATACTGGATAAGCCAGATTTCCGGATGGTCTTTTTATGCGCTGGTAAACATTATTGTTGGCACCACGTTTGAGTCATTCAGATCTGAAAATTCCCTCATATTAATTCTGCTTTGCCTCTGCGGAATATTTTTCACTCATCTTTTCCGTAATTATATTAAAAGAAACGGATGGCTGAATCTTTCGCCAAAAAAACTTGTTCCGCGTGTTGTAATTTCAAGCGTTGCAATAGGTGCACTTTTATACCTGATAGTATTTACAATAAATTATTCAGCCGGCATTTACACCGCAGCAGAATTCCGCGCCGGCACTCCTTTAATTGGAATTATGAATCTGAGCAGCGTAATTCTTTTATGGGCATTAATTTATTTTTCAGTTCATTTTTTTGAAAATTATAAGAAGGCAGAAATTGAATCACTTATATGGGAAGCGGCTGTAAAAGATTTTGAACTTCGTACACTTAAATCGCAGCTTAATCCTCATTTTATGTTTAATGCCTTAAATAGTATCCGCGCATTAATTCAGGAAGATCCCAAAAGTGCGCAGACTGCCGTTACGAAGCTTTCAAATATTTTAAGATATTCTTTAAAGATAGACAGCACAGAAACGGTTCCGCTGCATGATGAAATGCAGACAGTTGCTGATTATCTTGCACTTGAGAATGTACGTTTTGAAGAAAGATTGAAGTACATAATTAATGTTGATCCAAAAACTCTTAATGTTGAAATTCCGCCGATGATGATTCAAACACTTGTTGAAAACGGAATTAAGCATGGAGTTTCAAAAAGAACAGAAGGCGGCAAAATAAATATCTCAACAAAGATTATTGAACTTGAATCAAACCCGGGCAGTACCGCACTGCGTGTGCAGATAAAAAACACCGGGCATATTAATGAAGAAGCATTACTAAAATCAAAAGGATTTGGAATAAACAACACAAAACACCGTTTAAATCTTCTTTACGGTGAGAAAGCATTTTTTTCAATTAAAAACTACTCCGCTGAAGAAGTATTGGCGGAGCTGATAATTCCAACCGGAGGTATACTTAATGAAAGCCTTAATAATAGATGATGAGAGATTAGCACGCGTTGAACTTAAAAGACTTCTTAATCCCTACAAAGAAATAAATGTTGTAGGTGAAGCAGTTAATGCCGAAGACGCATCTGCAAAAATTCATGAACTTAATCCTGATATTATTTTTCTTGATATTCAAATGCCGGGTAAAAACGGATTTGAGCTTCTTGAAGAACTTGATAAAGTTCCAACAGTTATCTTTACAACAGCTTATGATGAATATGCATTAAAAGCATTTGAGTACAATGCAATGGATTATCTTCTTAAACCAATTGAACCAAAAAGGCTGGAAGAAACAGTAAAAAAATTAATTGAAAAAAACAGGAAAGATTCATTCATCAGCAGTGAAACTCCGGTACTGCGTGAAGATGACCAGGTTTTTGTTAAAGATGGTGATCGCTGCTGGTTTGTTAAATTAACATCGGTAAGACTTTTTGAATCAGAAGGGAATTATGTAAGATTATATTTTGATGATAACAAACCGCTTATACTCCGCACTTTAAATTATCTTGATGAACGATTGGATGGCAAAACATTTTTCCGCGCGAACAGAAAACATATAATAAATCTCAAATGGATTGAAAGCATAGAGCCATGGCTTAACGGCGGTTTGCTTGTTAAACTTAAAGGCGGTAACAAAATTGAAGTCTCCCGCAGACAAGCAATTAAGTTTAAAGATATGTTGAGTTTGTAATTCTCTTCAGCCATGGCCGTCCGCAGTCATGGTGTGGACCATGACTGTCGCTGATGATCATGTTCGAAAAACTAAATTTCTCAACTTTTAATGCTCTTCTTCTTCATCTTATGCGCCCGTCACGGTCCAAACCGTGATGGTGATACATCAAAAAAATTAATGAGTATACCTGGAGAAACTAGTTCTCCTTCAGACTTTAATTCTCTCCTTCTTCATCTTATTTAAATCATATAAGAGCAGGAAGAAAAACGGTATGTATTGAATCAGCAGAACCCAAACGTATTCCCGCCAGACATCTGCAAGTGGAGTAAAGTTTGAAAAGTTAATTGTAAAAAATAAACTCATTGCGGAAGCAAATCCGGCAAAAGGATTTAACGCAGCCAGCCAGCCGAGATACCATGGATAAACAGTTGCTGCAAAAATTATGTAACACAAAAAAATTCCAAATACGGCTTTGGTAAAATCAATGTAGCGTGTTGATATTATTGCAGCAGAAACTATCATTAATGCTGCACAAATTTCCCTGGCAATTTCTCCGTTGGAGAAAAATTTTAACAAATTATAAACGGAACCGTTAAATTCCCACCGGGATAAATACTTCAACAAAAATTCTGCAATATCCGGATCATTATAAATGAAGGGGAGGTAAAACAAAAATGTTATGCCGAAAAATGTAACAGCAAATGCTAAAAATTTTTTAACTCCTGCTTTTTTAATCATCAGCGGAATGAACATTAACGGAAAAAGTTTTATTAAAAACGAGAGTGCAAATGGAACAGCGGATAAAATATATTTTTTCTTCTCAGCAAAATAAATGAATATTACCAGCAATGTTATTCCGGGCGGATCAAGATGTGCGTTAACAAAAAATTCAAGTACAGGAAGAGGCAGCCACGCATAAAGTAAAATGAGATTTGGGTTCTTATTTTTTAACAGCAGAAGTTTTAACAAAAAAATTAATGTTAAAATTTCTGAAATAAGATAAAATGTTTTTAAGCCTGTTACTCCTCCAATTAATAAATAATTTGCTGCAAACATCATCTGTGATAACGGCGGATATATTGCCGGTATATGTTTGAATGTAACTCTTTCATAAACATCATCACGCAGAGTTTCGAGCTGTGGATCATCCGGTGAGATGAGATATGGATTATATCCTTCTGTGAGAATTTTACCTTCCCACACATACCTGTAAACATCCGGAGATGTTGTTGGCGGGGATGGAATCAATGTTATGCGGAAAAGAATTCCCGATAAAATTATTAGCACGGGAAGAAAAAGTTTGGCTGCAGTTCTATCATCTGCTTTAAAAAATTTTCTTACAAAATTTTGAAAGGAAGAACCGGAACCTTGCTCATCATCTTCTGTTCTTTTAAGAATAAACCCCGCTGCAAAAAATATCAGGAATGATTCAAAGTAAATAAACATGTATAACGGAATATTTCCGCTTACATTTAAAAAGATAAATGTGAGATATAATAATTCCGTTAGAATGCCCGCGGCTGTTAAAAGCTTAAATGCTTTTTCAAATTTAATCTTCATAAAAACTAATTAAACAATTCCCATGAAATACCAAATCTTATGTTCCGCTCAGGCATTGGATAAAAGGGCACAATGTAATAGTTGTTGTTTGTAAGATTCTCCCATGTAAAATATACAACTGCCCGCTTCCGTATTATTCCGGACAAAGTAAAATCAATGCGGTAACTTGTTTCTTCGTACAAATCCCGTATTGCTTGTGTGCGGAATGAACTTAATCCGGCACCTTTCTTTGCGTATAAAACAAATCCGGTTTTTAAATCAAGATTGCTGTTGAATAGAATATCTTTAAAATAAATTCCCGTATTAAAATTGTAATCATGCGGAGATACAAACGGAGAGGATAAATTATTTTTATAATAATAGTAGTTATAATTCTCAAGCAGCAGTTTCCAGAAATGATATTTAATTGTAAATCCCGCACCGGTTAATCCATAGGAAATTGATTGTGAAAGATCAGAAGGATTGCTTTGATGCTGACCGATTGAGAAGAGTTTTACATCAGCAAATAATCCGTTCCCGCTGAATGATGCACCTGCTTCAATTATATTTTTAAAATCATTTAAAAAGAATTTAACAGAAGAATAACCTGCATAAATGTTAAACCTTCCCGTGTTAAATTTAACATCAAATCCGTAACCTGAAATTCCATCTTCCATAAAGAAATCTCCGCCTGAAAATTTCATGAAGGCAGATGGAATGATTAAGCTATCTGCCAGATAAAATGATGCTGCCGGACTTACAGAAAATCCCGCCTGCGAAAAATTAATTGTATCGGGTAAAACCTTTTTGAAATCAGTCTGCTCATAATTGGCCAATAATTCCAGGTTAAAAAATGTCTGAGAAAATGTTTGTCTTAGATTAAATCCCCGGCTGTAATTTTTAAATTTATTTTCTTCATCCGGAGAAATTTCATTAGTTATGTTTTGATCAAACAAATAGTAAAGATTAAAATCGCTGCGCCAAATTTCATCCGGTTTCCATATTCCCTGCAATTTAAACATGTGCCTGAGAGATTTTTCTCTTGCAGTTAATGAATTAACCGGCGCTCTTATTTCATCATACAACGTTGATGAAAAGTTATTACCGGATTGGTAAATGCTGTCAACATCTATTCCGCCGTTTAATCCTGCATCGCTGTTATCGTAACGGTAACTTCCTGTTAAATTAAGTTTGTTAGAAGAAAAATATTTTAATTTCAGATTTACCTGCCAGATTGAAAAATCCGTATTGCTGAAACTCTCATCTCCTTTGCGGTTTGTTACATCAATAAAAAGATTTAACCTGTTTAAAACTCTTGCGTTAAAAATTCCATCAAACATTGCCTGTCCGTACGGACCTTCATAATATTTTATTCTTGTATATGGCGCTGCCGATAAAAAATCCTTTTCTATAAAATTAACTGCAGCAGGCTGATAATGGAATGAATATAAAAACGCCCTCGGCAGTTTAATAATCTCAATTGAATCAATTGATTCTGATTGCAGCAGATTGAGATCAAAACCATTGCGTGATCTGTTGTTTAATAAAATTCCATCATGAAGAATTGCCGTACCTGACGGATGAATTCCGTAAATAAAAAATTCATCCGGGTATCCGTAGATGCCATGATCATTTATAAAACTTACGGAGAAAAGTTTTAAAACATCTGCAGGTGATTCATAATCATATCTTATAATATTATTGTTTGAAATGAAACCGGATGAAGATGAAAACGGCTTAAAGTAAAGTGGAACCAGCGTATCTTTTTTTTCAGCCTGCATTTTGCCAATCAAACTGCTGTCAGCCTGAATTGAATCAGCAGGAATAATTTGAGTTGAATCAGCAAATATAATTGTATCTTTTGAAGCTGTTGTTGTATCAATTTGTGCAAATGAATTGTTAAAGAAGAGAAGCAGGAAGAGGAAGTTAAATTTTAAATTCATTAATGCATTTGAAATAGTTTTAACAAAATCTTTACAGAAAATAATTAAATAAAATCTGAGCTACAAAGACACGCGCGTTTAATGATGATAGCACAAAAGTGAAGTTAATTTAAGTACGGCTGAATGGGGTTAAGATGAACTGCTGTTTAAAAAAATATTGATATACAAGGTTAATCTGTTTGTTTAATATTAAAAAATTTATAATTTTGCTCACGAATTAACTCACCACAACTAAATGAGGTTTTAAATATGGCAGCTAAACCAATGACCAAATCACAAGTTCTTGATCATCTTGCAAAGAAGACCGGCTCAACAAAAAAATTCGCCGGGCAATTTCTGGATGAACTTGTATCTCTTGCACACAAAGAGGCAAAAAAATCTTTTGTTCTTCCTGGTTTAGGTAAATTAGTTGTTGTTAACCGTAAAAAGAGAATCGGCAGAAACCCTGCAACCGGCGAGACAATGGTTATTCCTGCAAAAAAAGTTTTAAAGTTCAGAATAGCTAAAGCTGCCAAGGATGCAGTATTGGGCTCTAAAAAATAGTTATATAGAACACTTGTCAGAGTAAGTCCCGCCAATTATGTGCGGGACTTTTTTCTTTAAACCCGATCCTTTAACCGCATATTTCTTCATTTTTATTGGTCATTATTCATTCCGGTCAAAAAAATTCAAAAAAAAATTAAAACATGGTTGCTTAACATTTTTGATTTTGTTAATGTTATGAAGCCTAAATTGAAAATAGTTAGTTATTTCTACTTAAAACTGTTCTCATTCATATCGGAGGTTCTAATGAAAAAAAATGTACTACTTCTGTTCGCTCTGCTTGCTATAAGCACAACATTAACTTTCTCTCAAATTACTGTCATTGATGACTTTGAGAATGGACCAGGCCATTTTACTCAACAAATTACGTTTTCTGGCTCAACAGTTGGGGTGAAAGGATCTGTATTACCACCGACGGTTGATTCAACTACCGCTGCTTTTGGAGAAAAATCCTTAAAAATCGAAATTTATGACGATGAAACATCAAGTGTTGATTGGCAAGTAAGAATGTTATCCGGCGGCGGTGAACCATCTGGTAATGTTTTATTAGATTCTATAGGTTATATTGGATATTGGCTAAAAACAAATGTTGATTTTCTTTCAGCTGGAATTATATTAGATGCTCCAGGAACTCCAGCTATTTTGGGTAGCGAAAGAAGTAATCTTTTGCCAGTAATCGGAGATGGTCAGTGGCATTTGTATCAGTGGGATTTAGCTGATTCTAATCAATGGAATGCCTGGGCAGGTGCTGGAACAAACGGAATTATTGAAAATCCAGTTACAATTGATGCAATTTGGTTTGCTGCACCTGATAGCTTAGCCAATTCAGATACAGCAATTGTTTGGTTTGATTATCTTACCTACAATCCAACCGGTGAAGTACCTGTAGAACTTGTATCTTTTGCTGCTACTGTAAATCAGAATATTGTTGATTTGAAATGGATTACAGCTACAGAAACCAACAACAAAGGTTTTGAAGTAGAAAGAAAATCAGCAAACGGTTCTTTTGAAAAGATTGCTTTTGTTGATGGTAAAGGAACCTCAACAGATATTTCAGCATATGTATATTCTGATGCAGTAGAAAAAGCAGGCAAATATACATATAGATTGAAACAAGTTGATTTTGATGGAACATTCACATATTCAAACGCGGTAGAAGTTGAAATAATTGCTGCTCCGGGTGAATATGCACTTGCACAGAATTATCCAAATCCTTTCAACCCTGCAACAACAATTACATTCAATATGCCTGAAGCAGGAATGGCTAATTTAGCTGTTTACAACCTGCTCGGTGAAAAAGTTGCTGAACTTGTAAATGAAGTAAAAGAAAGCGGTTTCCACACCGTTAACTTTGATGCTTCTAACCTTGCAAGCGGTACATACATTTATACATTAAATGTAAACGGTAATGCTATCTCAAAGAAAATGGTATTGATGAAGTAATTTCATTTCAAAACCTTTTCATAAGATATTCAAAGGCACGAATCAATTTCGTGCCTTTTTTGTTTTAAATATTGTATTGTATCGTTGTTGTCATTCCCGTGAAAACGGGAATCTAAATGCAAACCTCGGAGGTTTACATGATGAATACTCATGGCTAACCTCCGAGGTTTTTTATTCAAATTCGCCAATTCTCAAATTCGCAAATCCCCGAAAACACATACGCAATTTTTCACTTTTAAATAATCATTTCCTTGTTGTATTTTGCACCATCCATGAAGCTATTATTATCATATCTCAGAAATTACTGGAAGCTTGTTCTGCTTGCATTAATTCTTGCCGCGGTAAACCAGGTTTTTTCTTTATTAGATCCTCAAATCTTCAGGATTGTAATTGATAAGTACGCAACTAAATTTGAACAGTACACTAATGAAGAATTTTTTCAAGGCGTGTTATTGCTGCTGCTGGCGGCTGTTGGCGTGGCATTTATCTCCCGCATAGCAAAGAACTTTCAGGATTATTATGTAAATGTTATAACTCAGCGGCTTGGCGCTCAAATCTACACTGATGGAATCCGTCACTCTCTTGAACTTCCATATTCATTATTTGAAGATCAGAGCAGCGGACAAACTCTCGGCATTCTTCAGAAAGTAAGAGTTGATGTTGAACGGCTGATCAGTATGGTTGTTAATACTTTATTTACAACTTTGGTTGGAGTAATCTTTGTTACTATTTATGCAGTTAGTGTTCACTGGTTAATAGCGCCAATTTATTTCAGTGCTGTTCCAATAATCGGAATCATCAGTTTAACATTAAGCAAGAAGATTAAAAAAATTCAAAAGCAGATTGTTGCCGAAACTACCGCACTTGCCGGCACCACTACTGAATCGCTCCGGAATATTGAACTTGTAAAAAGTCTCGGACTCGGAAACCAGGAGATTAACCGGCTTAATTCAACTACAGATCAGATTTTAAAACTTGAACTGAAAAAAGTTAAGTACCTGCGCGGGCTGAGTTTCATTCAAGGTACAGCTGTAAATTTTATAAGAACAAGTATTCTGTTTCTTATGCTGTACCTGATTTTTGCAAGACAAATTACTGTTGGTGAATTTTTCTCTCTGTTCATTTATTCATTCTTTATCTTCGGTCCGCTGCAGAGTCTTGGAGAAATAATTAATATCTACCGTGAAGCAGAAGTTTCTTTAAATAATTTTCAGAATATTTTGAAACTGCCGCGGGAATACAAACCATCAAAACCAAGGCAAATTAAGCAAATAAAATCACTTGAATTTTCGAATGTAAGTTTCAAACATCAATCTGCACTTTCAAAAGCATTAAACGGAATTTCATTCAAAGCAGAACTTGGTGAAACAGTTGCGTTTGTAGGACCTTCCGGTTCAGGCAAAACCACACTTGTTAAACTGCTTGTCGGGCTTTACACTCCGCAGGAAGGAAACATAATTTATAACGGAATTCCGGGTGAGGAAATTGATTTTGATGAATTGAGAGAGAAGATTGGATTTGTTACACAGGATGCACAGCTTTTTTCAGGAACTATAAAAGAAAATCTGCTATTCGTTAATCCTTCCGCATCTGATGATGAAATGCTTGAAGTTCTGCACAAGGCTGCTGCTGATAATTTACTTGCGCGCGCGGATAAAGGATTAAATACTTTAATTGGTGAAGGAGGCGTAAAAGTTTCAGGCGGAGAAAAGCAAAGGTTATCAATTGCACGTGCACTTTTGCGTAAACCTGATATTCTGATTTTTGATGAAGCAACTTCTGCACTTGATTCATTAACCGAAGAAGAGATAAACAAAACAATCAGGAATGTTTCAGCTCAAAAAGATTTGATTACAATTATGATTGCTCACAGGCTTTCCACAGTTCTTCATGCGGATAAAATTTATGTTCTCGAAAAAGGAAAAATAATTGAATCAGGCAAACATTCAGAGCTTCTTGATTTGAAAGGATTATATTATGCAATGTGGCGCCAGCAGATTGGTGAACGAAAACTTAACGGTGAAGCTCTGCTCTTAAACAAGGAAGAAACGAGTTTAAATTAGCAGAACAAATTTCCCTCCGCTTTATTAACTTGCGTAATAATTTTTATTCATATTAAATTCCTATGCTGTTAAAATATTCCTTCACAATCCTGCTTATAATTTTTACTTTTCATAATTCTTTTCCTCAGCAAATAAATGAACTTATTCATCCTTTAAGATTAACTGCCGGTGAAACGGATACTGTTTTAATCAGTGACCTTTTCTATTCTGAAAATTATGATTTGAATTTTATCCCGGATACATCTGTTAACATTCAATATGATTCCGATTCTGAAAAGCTGATATTAACTCCGGCAGATAATTTTGAAGGGATGAAACTTTTAAAATTCAATTTTAAAGATGAAGAATTTGCTCTCCCTGTTATATCGGAAGTAATTCAAAAGTTTACTTTTAGATTTAAAGCTGATTCCATTCCACAGCGTGTAAACCTGTTTGGCAGCTTTAACGGCTGGAACCGCGAAGACATTCCAATGTTTGATGCTGATAGTGATCATGTTTATGAAGCATCAATTTCACTTGAGCCGGGCAGTTACCAGTACAAATTTTTTGTTGATGGCAGCGAATTGATTGATGAATCAAATCCCGATAAAATGCCAAATGGATTTGGCGGATATAATTCAGTTATTTCCGTTAAACCAATTCACTCTGGAAAGATTTTTCTTCATAAAAATACTTTTGTTGATAATGAAGAGAATATAGTTCTCGGCTTCATATTTGAAAGTGAAAAGGAAGAAGCAGTTAAAGCTGATGAAGTAATTCTTTTGCTTGATAATAAAATCATCCCGGCAGAATATGTTTCAGTTGTAAAGAATAAGATCAATATTACTCTTCCAAAAGAAAATCTTAAAGGATATAAAACAATTAGAGCGGCTGTAAACAAGGGCGGAAAGGTGAGCGGTATTCAATCTGTCTTTTTAAAAGATGGAAAACCTGCTGCTGCAAATGATCCGGAGTTATTTCAATCAAAAACTATTTACGCTTTGATGATTGACAGATTTTCTGATGGCGATACAACAAATTCAATTCCGGTTATACATCCTGAACTTTCTGCAAAAGCAAATTATATGGGAGGAGATCTTCAGGGAATAATTAATAAATTGAATGAAGGATATTTCAACTCACTCGGAATTAATACAATCTGGATTTCCCCTGTTATTGAAAACGCTGACAGCGCTTACCAGGAATATCCCGAGCCGCACCGCTATTATTCAGCGTATCATGGCTATTGGCCTGTTCATCTATCAAACGTTGAGGAACGTTTCGGCAGTATGGAACTTCTTAAAAAATTAATTTCTCTTGCTCATGATATAGGAATAAAAGTTCTGCTGGATTTTGTTGCTCATCATGTTCACATTGAACATCCTTTCTGGAAAAATCATCGTGATTGGTTCGGAGTGCTTGATTTGCCTGATGGAAGAAAAAATTTGCGGTTGTGGGATGAACAGAGATTAACAACATGGTTTGAGCCATACATGCCAACTTTTGATTACCTGAGTGCAGAAGCCGCACTTGATACAATGACTGACAATGCTGTTTGGTGGCTTAAAGAAACCTGCGCTGATGGTTTTAGGCATGATGCTGTGAAACATGTTCCAAATGAATTCTGGCGGATGTTAACTTCAAAAATTAAAAATGAAATTGAAGAAAAAGAGAACCGTAAGGTTTATCAGATTGGTGAAACATTCGGTAGTTTCGATCTTGTTAACTCATACGTAAATAATGGTCAGCTAACTGCGCAGTTTAATTTTAATCTTTATGATACCGCTCTTCCAGTTTTTCTTGAACCTGATATTTCATTTTCTGTTCTTGATGAACAAATGCAAAAAAGTTTTTCAGTATTTGGTGAGAACAATTTGATGGGAAATATTATTGACAGCCATGATAAAGTACGTTATATGGCTTATGCTGATGGTGATATTTCTCTGAATACAGATAATACAGCAGAAATAGGCTGGAATAATCCGCCGGAAGTTGATGAGAGAAGAAGTTATGATAAACTGAAATTGCATCTTACTTACTTATTATCAATTCCCGGCATTCCGGTTATTTATTATGGAGACGAATTTGGAATGACTGGTGCTTCTGATCCTGATAACAGGCGCATGATGAAATTTGATGATGAACTTTCTGTTTGGGAAAAACAAACTTTACATGATGTTACTCAATTGATTAATATTCGGAAGAATCATTCCGCTTTACAGTATGGTGATTTTTATATATTAGCTGCAGATGAAAATATTTATAGTTACCTCCGTTCTGATTTTAATGAGAGAATTTTAGTTGTGCTGAATAAATCAGAAAAACCTCAGCAGCTTAAATTATCTTTGCCTGAAGTTTACACAAGTACAGAGGCAGTTGATCTTTTTACAGGTGATAAATATTTAATAAATAATAATTCGCTGTATGTAAATGTTCCTTCAATCGGTTACCGGATTTTTAAAATTAATTAAGATTTTTCGTTGAGCCATTAAAACAGGAGTGTTATGAATTCATCAATCAAAATGATAATTCTTCTTACATCATTAATTCTTTTTTCATGTTCAAATGATAATAATTCACAGCCTAACAAAGAACTGGAAAATAAAATGAACAGTATTGCAGAACAGTATGTGAAATTAATTTTAAAAGTTGGGCAGCATGATCCCGGTTATGTTGATGCATATTACGGCCCGGAAGAATGGCAGCCCGGCGGGGAAGTTGAAGTCGGAGATTCCGCAGCAATACAAGCGCTGTATGATGAAACATCTGCTCTGCTCGATAGTCTTGATGCATTAGCAGAGGAAAAATCTGATGACCTTTTAACATTGCGGTATAGGTATCTTTACAAACAACTTCTTGCTGTGCAGGGAAGAATATTTATGCTGGCGGGCGGCAAGTTCACTTTTGATGAAGAAGCAAAAGTGCTTTATGATGTAACTCCGCCTTCTTTCACTGAAGAACATTTTAAATCAGTACTTGAAGAACTGGATAAAATTCTTCCCGGTTCAGGAGATATATCAAAACGGCTGAATGAGTTTAAAAAAGATTTTATAATTCCAGTTGATAAACTTGATACAGTATTTCAAACTGCAATACAGGAATGCCGTAAACGTACACTGCAGTATATCAAATTACCTGCAAATGAAAATTTCAAAGTTGAATATGTGCAGGATAAACCATGGGCTGGTTATAACTGGTACAAAGGAAACAGCTACAGCGTGATTGAAGTTAATACTTCCATACCGATTTATATTGATAGAGCAGTTGATCTTGCAGCACATGAAGGATATCCCGGACATCATGTTTATAATGCATTGCTTGAAAATAATCTTGTTAAAAAAAGAGGATGGGTTGAGTTCTCTGTTTATCCTCTTTATTCTCCGCAATCTCTGATTGCAGAAGGTTCCGCAAATTTTGGAATTGAAGTTGCATTCCCGGGTGATTCAAGAATTAAATTTGAAAAAGAAGTTCTCTTTCCTTTAGCAGGAATTGATCCAGATAAAGCTGATGATTACTACAAAGTACTTAAACTTCAATCAAAATTATCTTATGCAGGGAATGAAGCTGCAAGACATTATCTCAATGGTGAATGGACGCGTGAAAAAGCGATTGACTGGAAGGTGAAATATACATTGATGACTCCCGAACGCGCTGAAGTAAATATGAAGTTTGTTGATAATTACAGGAGTTACGTAATTAACTACAATGTTGGTAAAGATCTCGTTAAGGAATATTTTTTAAAACGCGGAGCTGAAGAAAATCAGCCTGAAAAAAGATGGGAACTTATGGAATATATTTTATCAACTCCTCAAACACCATCCGGAATGAGCCGGTAGAAACAATTCAAACTGGAGGAAAGGAGTAGTGGAGAAATGGAGTGTTGTAGTGTCGGAATAACCGGGTATTTAACCCAGAAAACCACCTGCTTCATTTCTCCAGGAAAAAAGTTTAGAAATTATTAATCTGCCAACAACATTTTTCCTTCCCGCGCATCTTTATATATACAGTAAAAATTAATAGTATTAATTTGAGTTAAGAATTCACAAATATTTAAGAGCGGGATTGAAAAATCCACCAAATCAAAATCCGGATTTTACATTAACATTTAACCATTACAAGAAAAAGCTGTATAACTATGTTCTTAAAATGCTGAACAACAAAATGGCAAGTGAGGATGTTGTTCAAAATATCTTTCTGAAATTCTACGAACAGATTCATCTGATCAGAAATCCTGAGAGTGTTAAGTATTGGTTATTCAAAGCTGCACGGAATGAAATTTATTCTCATTTCCGCAAGAAAAAAATTCATGTTGATAGATATAATGTTGAAGATGTAAATGAAATTGAAATTCCCCATGATCAATCAGTTGTTCATCAATTTGAATTTGATGAAATGAAACAAATAATAATGAATGAACTCAATTCAATTCAGCCTGAATTGAGAGAGCCTTTTATAATGAAAGAATTCGGCGGACTTAGTTATAAAGAAATTAGTAAAATTCTTGAGATTGATGAGAATCTGGTTAAAAGCAGGCTGTATAATGTGCGCCAAAAATTAATAAAAAATTTATCAGCAAAAATTAAGTGAGGCAGTGATGAATGAAAATCAAATTTTGATAAATCAATATTTTGATGATGAGTTAACCAATGATGAAGAAGCGTTGCTCTTTAAATTACTTGCTGCTGATCCTGAAGCAAGAGAATATTTCAGCAGGATGAAGCAATTAAAAAATATTATACAGGAAGAAAATAAAGACTTGCCATTCGAAACAGAATTAAAAATTTATAACTCAATAAAATCATCTGCTGCAAAAACAAAAAAATATAAATGGCTGCCTGTATTTGCCGCCGCCGCATCAATACTTCTTCTGATTACAAGCATTTTTGCATTCATGATGTTAAAAGATTATAACCGCATGTTTGAAAACCTTAGCAGCACAGTAATAAAACAAAATGAAATGATTGAACTTTTAATTCACAGTCTGCCCGCAGCGGAAATTACATCAAAACCCGAAAATGAAATTGTTATTCATGCAAAACTTTAAATGGAGCTGAAGATGAAAAAAATAATTCCGGTTTTATTTTTTCTTTTCTTTTTGGGATGCAAGGAAGAAAACCGTATTGAAGTAATTCCAAATTATGATGAGATCTATGTTCCTGTTTCAAAGATTGATGTTCCGCCGGGATTAATTGAAGATAATCAACTTAAGCTTATTGAAAAATTAAATGAGCTTGAGAAATCAGGAAGCAATAAAATATCTGTTCATTATAAATTATTGATAGATGAATCCGGAAACGTTGAAAAAATCCAAATCCTTTCCGGTCATGATAAAAAAATCCATGACTTAATTATTGATGAAATTAAACGCTGGAAATTTAAACCAGGCATGATAGATAATAAGCCTGTCAAATCTCAGTATAATTTCAAATTTTCAGACACAGATTCTATACCTGAAAGTTTTACTTCCGGAGAATACCTGGTATCTGTAGAAGAAATGCCCAAGCCAATCGGCGGCATTAAGGCAATACAGGAAAAAATTGTTTATCCCCAAACCGCAAAAAGAGCAGGTGTTGAGGGAAAGGTTTATGTTCTGGCATATATTGATGAAGAAGGAAATGTTGCATACGCAAATATCATAAGAGGAATTGGGGCAGGATTGGATGAAGCAGCTATTAATGCAATTAAACAGACAAAATTTTTTCCCGGAAAACAAAACGGAAAACCTGTAAAGGTTCAGGTTTCAATTCCTATACTTTTTAAACTTGAGTGATTCAAAAAATCATTAAACAACAATTATGATTAAAATTTTATTAACATGCGTGGTGATATTTGCTTTTTCACTTAGTGAAATTTATCCGCAGAATATTTCTGTTGATCAATTTATATTTAACGGAGATTATTCTTCTGCTATTGCAGAGCTTAATGCACAATTAAAAAATGATTCGACAAATTTAACAGCGTTAAAAAAACTTGCTCAATGTTATGCCGCATTAGAACAGTTTGAAAACGCAGCAGCTGTGTTAACCAAAGCATCGGTAATTCAGGAAGATGATAAGGAGTTATTCCGTTTAATGGCAGATGTTTATTATTCTTCCGATCAGCATGAAGATGCAAAAAAATTTTATATGCAATATTTATCTGCGGATTCATCAAACCTTCCGGTGATGTTAAAGCTTGCTAAAACATTCATTGCATTAAAAGAATGGGAAAATGCAAAGGCAGTTATTAAAAATTTAATTAGCATGGGTGATTCAATCTCAGCTTATTATGAATTATTGGGAGTTTGTAATGAAGCGCTTGCGGAATATGATGATGCGCTTGTTAATCTTAATATTGCAAACAGGCTCAATCCAAAAAATTTAAAAGTAGTTTTACGGTTGAGCAATTTGTACTTCAAAACAGAACGGCCTGTATCTGCATTTAGAATTGCAGAAAAAACTTTACAATATTATCCCGGGGTTAAAGATTTGTGGAGAATTGCTGCAGAAGCTCAATTCAGATTGGAAAATTTTCCGGAAGCTGCAAATGCTTATAAGCAGGCAATATATTTGGGTGATACATCCGCCGCTGCTTACAGAAATTTTGGAATCTGTTTATTCAACGGAAATAAATTAGATTCAGCTGTTTCATATCTTGATACTGCTTTTAAAAAAACAAATGAAAAGGATATAGTTACAGCATTGTATCTCGGTGTTGCTTATAAGGATAAAAATGATTTCCAAAATTCTGTTGATTATCTTAAAGCAGTTGAAGCAATTCAGATGAATGAATATGTTACTGAATCATACATCCAGCTTGGGAATGTGTATCAATCTCAAAAAAAATTTGAACAGGCAATTAACTGGTACAAAAAGGCATTGCATCTTGAGCCGGGCAGGAAAGCAGTGCTGTTTAATATTGCCGCAGCTTATGATGAGGCTTATGCAGACAAATCAATAGCGATGAAATTTTTTCAGCAGTATATTGGAGATTCAACAAACACCGATAAATACATGCTGGATTATGCGATAGACCGGGTTAGAGAAATAACAGAAGAAATGCATTTCAACAAGCCGCAGTGAAATAACTATTTTTACCCCATCATATTTCCCTTGAAACGCCTTTCATAATTGTTATTTTTGAAACCATGCTAAAACAGGTAATTATACTTTTTGCAGCTTCTGCTTCACTTATATTTTGCCAGATAAACAGGGATTCTGCCAACAGATTTCTTCTTGCGCAGAGTTACGCACAATCCGGCGATTATGAAAAAGCAAAAAATATTTTTGCTGAGCTTTATAACAGCAATCCAACAAATCCCCAATATTTCCAGGCCTTAAATGATGTTCTGCTTCAGATGAAGGAGTATGATTCATCAATTAATCTGATTCAGCAAAAAATTTCAAACTCTCCGCAGGATATTAATTTATACGGATTACTTGGCTCGGTTTATTATTTAATGGGAGATGAAAAAAAAGGCAGCAGTATCTGGGATGAAGGATTAAGCAAGGCTGATCAGAATCCCGTCTTTTACAGAGTGATTGCAAATTATGCAACTGAACGAAGAGCATTTGATAAAGCAATTGAAGTGATGGAGAAAGGGAAAAAAATCTCAAAAGATCCAAATATGTTTTCATACGATCTTGCAAATCTTTACTCACTAACAATGAGATTTAAAGAAAGCGCGGAAGAGTATTGCTCAATATTATCTAACAATCCAAATCAGTTAAATGCGGTTGAAGCAAGAATTTTTTCTTATATAGGAAAACCGGGAGCACTGGGTGAAACCATAAAAGTATTTGAAGATTGTAAAGCGGATGATAACATTTCTTATTATTATCTGCTTGCAAGGCTATATACCGAAGATAAAAATTATGAATCTGCGCGTGAGCTTTATGCGGAAGTAGATAAGAGGCAGGGAAGCCAGGGAGCTGAGTTATTTAATTTTGCACAGATGCTTTTTTATGAACAGGAATATGAAATTGCATCTTCTGTTTTTAATGAGATAATTAAACGTTATCCGGCATCTCCATTTATTTCAAACGCAAAACTTGGATACGCAAAAACTATGGAGGAAGTTTTATCTAAAAAATTTACTTCCCAAATTGCAGCATGGAAACCTTATTATAAAATCAAACCCCTTGCTTCTGAAATAGTTAATGAGGTAGTTGATGCGTATGAACAGGTAATTAAACTTTTCCCTCATTCTGAAGCAGCAAATGAAGCTTCAGTTAGAATTGGAAAACTAAAATTTGAAAAAGAAGCTAAACCCGAAGAAGCAAAAAAATATTTTCAATCAGTAGTTGAAAATTCACCGCTATCTGTATTTGCCGCAGATGCACTTACCGGGCTTGCTGAGATTGCTATAATTGAAGGAAATCTTGATGAGGCTGAGAATTATCTTAGCAAAATAATTGAAAACAGCCGTACTCTTCCCGATAAGGTGAATTCAGCAAGATTGAAACTGGCAGATATAAATTTCTACAATGGTGAATTTAATAAGGCAAAAAAAAATCTTTCAGAAATTATAAATAATCTGAAGGATAACAACGCAAATGATGCAATAGAACTTTCCCTGCTGCTTAATACCACGATGAATGATTCAGCCAATCTATTAATTTTTGCTGAAGCAGAGCTCCTGGCTGAACAAAAGAAATTTGAACAAGCAGCGGAGAAATATGAGCTTGTTGCACAAAATCCGAAGGGATTTGTGCTTGCACATCTGGCAAAAATAAGAGCCGCGGAAATGAAACTTGCACTGGACGAAATTGAAACATCTGTAAATCTGCTTAGTTTAATAACCGCTGAAAATGAAAAAAATATTTATGCGGATAAAGCTTTATATTTACTGGGAAAGATTTATCAGTATGGTAAAAATGATGTTCAAAAGGCAATTGAGGTATATGAGAGTCTTCTTGCTAAATTCCCGAACTCCTTATATCTTGATGAAGCACGCGATGAGATAATAAAATTAAGGAATAAATTAAGCTGAGATTTTAATGGCAAAAAAACAAAATCAAAAAATTGTAAAATGTTCATTCTGCGGAAGAGACGGCAGTGAAGTTGGAAGTATGATTGCAGGTCCGGATGTTTATATCTGTGATATTTGCATCGGCAGCAGCGTGGATATTCTTAAAAATAATCTGGCAGCATACAGCAATACAAAAACCAAAAGCTCACCGGTACACACACCTGAATCAATCAAAAAAACTCTTGATGAATATGTAATCGGACAGGAAAGAGCAAAGAAGGTTCTTTCAGTTGCGGTGTATAATCATTACAAGAGGGTAAATTCAAAAACATCCTTTTTTGAACTTGATGATGTTGAAATAGAAAAAAGCAACATTCTTTTAATCGGCCCAACCGGGGTTGGAAAAACTCTTCTTGCTCAAACGCTTGCAAAAATTCTTGATGTTCCTTTTGCAATTGCGGATGCAACCACCTTAACTGAAGCCGGTTATGTTGGTGATGATGTTGAAACAGTTCTGGTGCATCTGCTGCAGGCAGCGGATTATAATCTTGAACGCGCACAAAAAGGAATTGTTTATATTGATGAGATAGATAAAATTGCACGCAAAAGCGAAAGCACTTCTATAACAAGAGATGTTTCCGGTGAGGGTGTACAGCAGGCGCTGCTTAAAATTCTTGAAGGAACAATTGCCGGCGTTCCACCCAAAGGCGGAAGAAAACATCCGGAACAAAGCCTTATAAATATTAATACTAAAAATATTCTTTTTATTGTTGGCGGCGCTTTTGATGGAATAGATAAAATTATTGCATCACGCATTAATAAAAATAAAATGGGATTTGCCACAGATCTTAAAGGCAAGAATGATGATGATAATTTGCTTCAATACATTCAGCCGGAAGATTTATTAAAGTATGGGTTGATTCCGGAATTGATTGGAAGAATCCCTATTGCTGCTCCGCTTCATGCACTGAGTGAAGATGCTTTGAAGAGCATTCTTACCGAACCTAAAAATGCATTGCTTAAACAATACAAAAAGTTGTTTATGATGGAAGGAATTGAACTTGAATTTGATCCCTTCGCAATCAGCGCGATAGTTAAAAAAGCAATGGAAAGAAAAACCGGTGCCAGAGCTCTTCGTTCTATTGTTGAAGAATTTATGCTTGATATTATGTTTGAACTTCCTAATAAAGATAATGTTGATAAATGCGTTATCACAAAAGATGTTGTTGAGCATGGCTCGGAACCAATTTATCTGGAAGACAGAAAATCAGCATAAACTGATGTTTAATAATTTTTAATCAGCCGGACTCGTTCCGGCTTTTATTTTTAAGCTCGTTATGATAAAATACTTATTGGGATTTTTGCTGTTCACATCTGTTATACTTCCTCAATCCAAAATATTAATATTTATGGATTTGAAACAAACAGATCATCTAAAAGCATACGGAATTACATTTAACAGCTTGCTGCAGGGATTAAAAGCTGATTGGCTTTTAAATTACCGCGGCGGTTCTTTCCTTATTGATTATACTGATAAAATTGCCGCGGAATGCAGATTGGAAGGAGTTTCATTTGAAACATTATCTGCACCTCAAACTGCTTCTATTTATGCTGAAGTTCAAAGTGAAGATAATAATATGGATGTAATTCGTCTCGAGAAAGCTCCTAAAATTGCTGTTTATGTTCCGCCGGGATTTGCACCATGGGATGATGCAGTTACGCTCGCGCTTGAATACGCAAAAGTTCCTTATGATAAAATTTGGAACGATGAAATTCTGAGTGGTGATCTTTCAAAATATGATTGGCTTCATCTGCATCATGAGGATTTTACAGGCCAGTACGGAAAATTTTACGGAAGTTTTGCAAATGCACAATGGTATATTGATCAGCAAATGATGTATGAAAACAACGCTAAGAAAAATGGTTACAAAAAAGTTTCAGAAATGATGCGTGATGTTGCAATTACAATAAAAAATTATGTTGCGCAGGGAGGATTTCTTTTTGCAATGTGTTCCGCAACTGATTCATACGATATAGCGCTTGCTGCACATAATACAGATATCTGCGCACAAATGTATGATGGTGATGCGGCTGATGCTGATGCGCAGCAAAAACTTGATTTTGAAAACAGTCTTGCTTTTAAAGATTTTAAACTTGAAATAAATCCTTACGTTTATGAATACAGCAACATTGATATTCAGCCGAATGAAGTAGGAAATTTTGATAATGATTATTTTACTTTATTTGAATTCTCAGCAAAATATGATCCTGTGCCGACAATGCTTACGCAGAATCATGTGAATGTAGTAAGAGGATTTATGGGACAGACAACAATGTTCCGCAGGGAAACAATTAAGACCTCTGTAGTTGTACTTGCCGAGCGTGAAGGAACAGATCAGGTGAAATATATACATGGTTCTTACGGAAGAGGAACTTTTACATTTTACGGCGGGCACGATCCCGAAGATTATCAGCATGCGGTTGGCGATCCTCCCACAGATCTTGCACTTTATAAAAACTCACCGGGATACAGATTAATCTTAAATAATATTTTATTTCCTGCCGCAACAAAAAAGAAACAGAAAACATAAAAATTCTCACATGCATGTTTTCATTCTCAGCAGAATTATAAATTAAATTCATATTTTTACCGCTCAATTATTCTGGTGGGAAAAGAATGAAGAAAATCATAATTAAAAACCGGGATGAAGTTCCGATTGGAAAAATAGTTTGTGTGGGAAGAAACTACGCAGAACATGCAAAGGAACTTGGCAATGAAATCCCGGAAAAGCCTGTTATATTTTTAAAACCATCTTCATCAGTTATTTTTAACGGCGGTAAGATAGTTTATCCTTCCTTCTCAAATGAAATGCATCATGAAGTTGAACTTGTCTTGCTGATTGGCAAGACTGTGAAAAATGCGGATGAAAAATCTGCTGAAGATGCAATTGCAGCATATGGCGCTGGTCTGGATATGACACTCCGCGATATTCAATCAACTCTTAAAACTAAAGGACATCCATGGACTATAGCAAAATGTTTTGATACTTCTGCTGTATTATCGGAATTCATTTCAAAAAAAGATTATGTACTTACATTGAACGAAGAGATTTCACTTCATGTTAATGGTGTTCTGAAGCAAAACGAAAAATTAAATATGATGTTATTTCCGCCGGTTGAACTTGTGGAGTATATTTCTTCATTGATGACGCTTGAAGAAGGAGATTTAATTTTTACAGGCACGCCTGCCGGAGTTAGTAAGGTTAATAAAGGTGATATACTAAAAGCAGAAATTACAGAAGTTGCTGAATTGGAATGTACTGTAATCTGAGTCTTGGCGGGAATTAACTTTTACCTGTTCAAATCACCCAATGCTCTTTTGATTAATTCTTCAAGTGAAAGTTCGGGAGCTGAGTTTAAAATATTACGCACTGCTGCTTCAGCGGTTTTTGAATTGTAACCAAGTGTTGTAAGAGCAAGTACAGCTTCATTCTTTTTGCTTACAGAAACAACTGCAGTTCCTTCATCTGCAACAGAATCAACCTTGCTTCGTAGTTCCAGTACAAGTCTCTCCGCGGTTTTTCTTCCTATTCCCGGCACTGCTACAATTCTGGAAACATCACCTGATTGAATTGCAGATTTTAAATCACTTGTTTGGATACCTGATAATAAACTAATAGCAAGTTTGGGTCCTATTCCATTTACAGTAATCAAATGCTCAAACATTTCTTTTTCTGATTCGGTGTAAAAACCAAAAAGTGTAATTGCATCTTCTCTTACTACAGTGTGAATAAAAAGAGAAACGCTTTCTTTTTCTGAGATTTTTTCAAATGTATTGATTGAAATATTTACAACATAACCAACGCCGCCTGCATCAACTATAATTTTTGTTGGTTTAGATGAAATTATTTTACCGGTGAGATAACCTATCATTTAATTTTTTAAGATTAAGAAATGATTAATAACTTATTGAATAACTCTTTCAGGAAATGCTTCAACAAAAGCTTTCCAGTCTTTACTTTTTTTTGCGGGCGATTTCATTCTGAATGCATGGCAAAGTGCAACTGCAAGTGCATCGCTCTCATCAAACTTCATCTTTTCGGATTTTAATTCAAGCAATGTTTTGATCATAAAACTTACCTGTTCTTTAGAAGCTGCGCCGGTTCCAACAACAGATTTTTTTATTTCACGCGGTGAATATTCACTGGTTGGTACGCCGTTATGAACTGCAGCAAGCAAAGCAACGCCGCGTGCGTAGCCAATCTTCATTGCTGATTGAACATTCTTACCATAGAAAGCTGTTTCAATTGCAAATTCATCCGGCTTATAAATTTTAATAAGCTTATCCAGTTCATCATATATTAAGGCCAATTTAGATGCAAGGGATTTTGATGCGGGAAGTTTTATGCAGCCGTTTTTTATCCGGATGAAGGAATTTTTATTAAACTTTACAATTCCAAATCCTGTAAGATTTGTTCCGGGATCAACACCGAAGATTATCATTTTTACTTTAATAAATTTTTATCAGTTTAAGCCTGAACTGCTTCAACGCTTTTGTTTTCAATTCGTTCTTTTACTTTAATATCTTTAAACCTGAACTGCGGAAAAGTTCTTCCGTCTCTTGTAGTTTTATCAATAGAAAAAACCACATCAAGAAGACATCCGTTTGTTCCTATAAGATCACAATAATTGCCCATATTAAATCCAATGCAATCAAAAACTTTTTCAGAACCATTTTGCTTTAAACTTACAACAAGATGATTTGAACCAACTATACGTGGTGTACCGGAAACTACAACATTTTCCGAAAGAAAAGTTGGACGCATATTTCCCGGACCGAAGGGAGAAAACTGATCTATAATTCTTAAAAATTTAGGTGTTATTTCTGAAAATCTTAATTTTGAATCAATAACAATTTCAGGGGAAAGATCATCTTCATCAATTAATTCTTTAACAACCTGGTTAAATTTCATTTTAAAATCACTTATCTTATCAATCTCAACAGCCAAACCTGCTGCCGCCTGATGCCCGCCAAAATGGATAAGCAGATCTTCACATTTTTTTAATGCTTCATAAATATTAAAATTAGAAATACTTCTGGCCGAACCTTTTGCCACGCCATCAATTGTTGTAAGCATAATGGTAGGGCGGTAATATTTTTCAACAAGTCTAGATGCAACTATCCCAATTACTCCGGGATGCCATTTTTCCTGATGAAGTATTATTGGAATTTCAGATTCAAGATCCAGAGAAGTTTCAACAAGCTCCAGTGCATTTACAAATGTATCTTCATCAATTTTTCTTCTCTGATAATTTTCAGATTCAAGAACCTGCGCAAGCTGAAGTGCATCTTCCTTATCCGAAGTAATTAGTAACTCAACTGCTCTTTGTGCATCACCTAATCTGCCAACTGCATTTATCCGCGGAGCAATTGTAAATACAATTTGCCCTGAAGTTAAATTTCCAGGTTCCATATTGCTTGTTTCAATTAAAGCCGCAATACCAGGGCGCGGATTATTATTAATCTGTAAAAGACCTTCCTTAACTAGCAATCTGTTTTCATCAACCAATGGAACAATATCAGCCGCACCTGCAAGTGCAACAAGATCAAGATATTTAAGCGGAAGTTCACGTTTACCAATTCGTTCAGCTACACCTTGTGCAAGTTTAAATGCCACACCGGCGCCGGATAAATATTTAAATGGATATTCACACCCCGGTTTAAGCGGATCAAGTACAGCATAGGCATCAGGTAAAATTTCTTTTGGCTGATGATGATCGCAGATGATCATATCAATATTAAGCTCTTTAGCGTAAGATGTTTCCTCAACCGCAGTAATACCGCAATCAACTGTAATCATTAAAGAAGTGCCGCGGCTTTTTATATAATCAATTCCGTTTTTGGAAACTCCATATCCTTCAGTTAATCTTTTTGGGATATAAAATTCAACATTAGCTCCAAGTTCTTTAAGGAATAAATACATCAGCGCAGTTGAACATGTGCCGTCAACATCGTAATCGCCGTAAATACAAATCAGTTGATTTTCTGTAAGAGCTTTTATTAAACGGTAGGTAGCTGCTTCCATTCCGTTCATAAGGAATGGATCATAAAGTGCATCTAAAGTAGGGCGGAAGAAAAATCTGGCTTGTGAAAAATTTTTAATATTTCTTACAACAAGAAGGCGGGCGAGGATTTCAGAAATGTTTAAAGAATCGGCAAGAGATTTAACAGCGTAGTCGTCATCAATATCTCTTATTTTCCAACGCTTTTTAATCATAGAATATTTATAAGAATCAGGGGATAATCCCTATTAAAAAAGAACAAAAAAGTTCATCCCTGTAAGCCGAATTCTGTATCCGCAAAAAGCGGATGGCAATTATTTATCTTGCCCTAACGTTACCGCCAGGATCCAGCGATCTACCCGGAAAGCTGCCCGCCGAAGCGGTGCTAAAGCGAACAACTTTATACCGGCTAAAGCCGGTACGCTTTCCCTATTCGATCTTGCTTCGGGTGGGGTTTGCCGTGTTCCGGTAAAAACCAGAATCCCTTTAAGGGACCCTTGCCATTACTGGCAAAGCGGTGAGCTCTTACCTCGCCTTTTCACCCTTATCCGGCTATGCCGGACGGTATCTTTTCTGTGGCACTTTCCGTATTCTGCATTTGCAGAACCCCGGATGTTATCCGGCACCCTGTTCTGTGAAGTTCGGACTTTCCTCCTCCGGTTAATACCAGAAGCAATTGCCCGGGATGAACTAATTATTCTTCTATATTGACTGCAATTTTATTTGCAGCCTGCCAATTACTTTTTATTGTGTTTCTTCAATTGCCGTAAATATAATAAATTACTTCACTTAAAACAGTATAAAAAAGTCAGATGTTTATAAATGCAGGATTTTTTTTAAGGAGAGAACTGAAAATTTTCATTTATGGAGAAAATGTTCCACTGAAATGATTCCATTTAAGCAAAATGGAATCTGATGCATCCGGTTTTAAAAAGAATGGAGAATAAAGGCTAAGCCTTTACTCTTCCAATGCTTCTGCAACTTCCGGAGAAACTAAAATTCTGCCGCAGTATTCACAGAAGAATAATTTATTATTTCTTCTTATCTCAAGCTGTCTTTGCGGCGGAACAATATTATGGCAGCCGGAACAAGCTGAACGGCGGATTGTTACAACCGCTTTTCCGCGCTTAGCTTTTCTTATCCGCATATAAGCTGAGTAATCTGCTTTCTTTGTCTGAGCTTCAATTTCTTTTCTGTGATTTCTTAAAACAGCTTCTTCCTTCTCATTAGCTTTTACTATTTCTTTAAGATCGGCTTCTTTTACTTTCAGTTCTTCATTTAAGACATCAAGCTGCGGCATGAGTTCTTCAATTTCATCTGAAAGTTTTTTGCTTGCATCGGCCAGTTGATCATTTTCAGCCTGAAGTTTGCTTATAGTTTCTTCGGCATGATCAATTTCTTTTGTAAGCGCATCATATTCCTTATTATTTCTTACCTGGTACAACTGCGCTTTAAATTTTTTCTGGTTTGCCTGAAGTTTTTCTATCTCTTCTTCATTTTCTTTTCGCTTTTCAAGAGATTCCTTTTTCTGATTTTCCTTTGCTTCAATATTTTCCTTTATACTATTAATCTTCTGCATTAAGGATTCTACTGCATTAGGAAGATCACCTCTTAGTTCCTCCAGCTCATCCAGCTGATCATCTATCTGCTGCAGCTCGTATAAAGTTTTTAATCTGTCAAACAATTGATTCTACTCCTTTTATGTTAAAAAATTTACAGGGTTTGTTGAGCCGCTGTATTTGAATACTTTTATTTTTTTATCATCCCCTGTTAGTGATTCAATTCTCTTTTTTAATTCATTTAGAGAATGAATTTCCGTTTCGTAATGGCCTGCATCAATAAGCAGAATTTTTTCTTCTGCCTCTTGAAAAGCATGATATTTTACATCAGCAGTAATGTATGCATCGGCTCCCGCTGAAATTGCATTGTTAATGTATTCTGCACCTGAACCGCCGCAGACCGCAACCTTTTTTATAGCTGCTTTTTTCGTTTTTGTGTAACGTAAATTTTTTGCACCAAGTTTTTTTGAAACATGGTTCAGAAAATCTTTAACCTTAACCGGTTCTGAAAGTTCACCAATTGCTCCAACTCCATAATTTAGATTCATATTATCCAAAGGAATAATATCAAAAGCCGGTTCTTCATACGGGTGAACTTTGTAAACTTCAGAAAGTACCTGGTTTAGTTTCCACGAATCAATTAGTACTTCCAATTTTATTTCATTCACCTTTTCAAATCTTTGTTTTACTCCGCGTGAAGGATTGCTTTTGATGTTTCCCTTAAATGTACCGGTTCCTAATGTTCTGAAACTGCAGTTGGAATAATTGCCAATAATTCCTCCGCCGGAATTGAATATTGCCCCGGCAGTTTTTTCAACTGAATCTTCCGGAACAAAAATGATAAGTTTGTACTGATTGGAATTTAAGTTTTGCAGGAATTTTATTTTTTGAAGTTTTAATGCTCTTGCGAGAATGAAGCTTACGCCGTCTGTGGTAAAATCTAAATTTGTGTGTGCTGAATAAAGAGTTATATCGTTTTTAATCAATTTTTCAATTAAGCGTGAATTATAACTTCGCCCGATATCAATTTTTTTTAGCGGATAAAACAGCAGCGGATGATGGCTGATAATCAGGTTGCATCGTTTTTTTATTGCCTCATTCAGCGCTTTCTCATTCAACTCGAGGCAGAGCATTATGTTTTTTATTTCACGTTCTATGGAACCAACCTGCAGACCTGTGTTATCTTTTTCCCAGGCTATTTCCTTCGGTGCCCATTTTTCAATCAGATTTATTACTTCTTTACACTTCATATAAAAAAAAATGCACTTCTGAATTTGAAGTGCATTTTATTGAAATTCCTGAATTTCGGTCTGCTCATCGGCAGACGAGCTGTGTTCAAAGATCAATCGTATATATTTCTTTTTAATTTTTTCAACCATAACAAGTGGACAAATATACTGCATTTACAACTTTTTATCAAACATTAAGCCAAACAAAAAGTTATTATCAAATTATTTATATCACAATTTTCTAATTATTTTGATTTGCAGGCTCTATCCAAACATTATCTTCTTTAATTAAATCAATAAGTGCATCAACTGCATCTGATGAAGGAATATTTCTTCTCACAATTTCCTTTCCCCGGTAGAGTGTAATTTTTCCAACTCCGGAACCGACATAGCCGTAATCTGCATCTGCCATTTCTCCCGGTCCATTAACAATGCAGCCCATTATTGCAATTTTAACTCCTTTAAGATGCTCTGTACGTTTGCGTATCATTTCAGTTGTTTCCTGCAAATCAAATAATGTTCTTCCGCAGGATGGGCACGCAATATATTCTGTTTTTGAAATTCTAACTCTTGCAGCCTGTAAAATTCCGAATAAAATCCTGTTAATTATTTTTTCTTTTGATTCATTTTTATTGATGAATGATTTTACATAAACATTCCCGGAATTTTTGGAATCATTTATTTCATCAACAGTAATCCACACTCCATCACCCAGGCCATCTATTAATAATGCTCCTAAATCAGTGGCTGAGTATAATCTTAATTCATCCATATCCGGTAAAGAATAATCTCTTTTTATAATTACCGGATTCTCAATATTGTTATTCATTAATTTTATAAATGCTCTCCGCTGTTCAGCCATTCCATGCAGATTATCTGTTTCAAGAACCAAAACAATTGTTCGATCATTTTTTATTTTGCTGATCAAATCATTGGAAAGCTTGTTTAAATCAACAGTAACGAAATTGAGAAGCGGTGAAAAATTTTTTCCGGTTAAGAAATTTTCGATAGATAATAAAGGAAAAATTGATGTTTTATCTTCCAGTTTTTGCCAGAGAGAAAAACTGCAAACTGCTTTTAATCCATTTGGAACATTAAACGGGAGAGAGTTATTACCGAGAAATAAAATATCAGGAGCAGAATCGTTCATGTTCCACTTATCTGAAACAGGATCATAAAAATATCCGATATCTGAAATATCCGTTTCATTTTTAATTTTGCGTTTACTAAAATCAGCAACAACTCTTGGAACATTTGAACCGCCTATTCCCAGCACTTCAAAAGTATTTCTTCTGGTATGAACAAAAGGATTGATCGGATTCTCTGTTATCGGTTCAATCGTGCTGTGATTTTCTCTATTCTTATACCTGTTAGCAAGTGAGATTGCAACCGGTGCTTCAAACTCAGGATCTTCAGTTAAAGAAACACGAATTGTATCTCCAATTCCATCTTCCAGTAAAGTACCAATTCCAACAGCAGACTTAATTCTGCCATCTTCACCACCGCCTGCTTCTGTTACTCCAAGATGAAGCGGATAATTCATTCCTTCTTCTTCCATCTTTTGAATAAGAAGCCTGTATGCCTGAACCATTACCTGTGTGTTGCTCGCCTTCATTGAAAGAACAATACTGTAAAAATTATTCTCCTCACAAATCCTAACGAACTCAAGCGCCGATTCTACCATGCCGAGCGGAGTATCACCGTAGCGGTTCATAATTCTGTCCGAAAGCGATCCATGATTTGTACCGATACGCATTGCGGTACCATATTCTTTGCAGATTTTTACGAGCGGAGTAAATTTTTGTCTTATGCGTTCAAGTTCAGCTACATAAGCCGAATCGGAATATTCAAGTACCTCAAATTTTTTCCTATCAGCATAATTGCCGGGATTAACTCTAACCTTTTCAACAATGCGTGCCGCTAGTTCTGCAGCATTCGGTGTGAAATGAATATCAGCAATAAGCGGAACGTTGTATCCGCGAGTTCGTAATTCTTTTTTTATTTCCTGGAGATTCTGAGCTTCAAATTTACTTGGTGCTGTAATTCTAACATATTCACAACCAGCTTCAACCATCCTGATAGTTTGTTCAACAGTTGCTTTTGTATCCATCGTATCCGTTGTTGTCATCGATTGAATACGAATTGGATTATTTCCGCCGAGAGGAATATCGCCAATATAAACTTCTCTTGTTTTATATCTTGAATATTTAGTTAAGCTGCTGCAATACTTATTTAATAAAAGCTGAGCGTTTGTCATTACATTATTCTAAAAAATTTCTTTATGATTGATATTCATTCAACCTGTTAATTATTGCATCTGCAAAATCAGCCGATGCTTTTGGTCCTTCGGCAGTAATTATATTTTTACGGCAGATAACCGGACTTTGTTTAAAATCAGCACCCGCATTAATCAATTCTGATTTATCTTCATAAAAACATGTTGCGGAAATATTTCTCAAAATACCTGCTTGAGCAAGAATAACAGGTGCGCTGCAAATCGCAGCTACAATTTTTTCCTCATCTTTGAATTTTTTTATAATTCTGTTAAGCTGCTGATTATTGCGGTATTCTCTTGCACCGCTGCCGCCGATTAAAATGATACCGGAAAAATTTCTCACATGAACATTTAAAATATTGATATCGGGTTTTACCTTCAAACCATTAATTCCTTCACACATCCATGCTGTATCTGAAGCAATAAAAACACCGAAGTGATTTTTCTTTAAGGAATGATTGACAGTTAAGAATTCCTGATCATTAAATTGCCGGGCAGGCAGAAAAATAAGCAGATTGCTGGTTTTCAATTTTATCCGGTGAAATTAACACACAAATATAATTATAATTACGTTAAGAAATTTTTGCCGGATATTAAGATTTTCTTTGCAGAACTATTACATAAAAATCACAGGCGAATGCGAAAGGAAAAAAGTTTTCAGCGGAGTTGTCTATTCTATCTAATAAATATGTTAAGTGCGGAAATTTATTGTACCAATTAAATGCAGGCGGCGGCGGCGCAAAAATTCTTAATGCTTTGGTTGAGATTAAATTAAAATCATTTTTAAAAAAGCTGTGAAATTTTTTAGGTGAATAATATTTTACGAAAACTTTTTCTCCACCAACATTTGCAATTATTCCGTTTCGGTTAAATCTTCTGAAAGCTCTTTTAAACTCTCCTTTAATTAAAAGAAAAAATTCCCAGAAGGAAAAGCGCGGCATAACTGATGCAATAAAATATCCTCCCGGCTTAATAATTTTTGAAAGGGTTTTACTTATCTTAACCGGATTATCAATACAATTAATTCCGCCTAAATTTGAAAGTACGGCATCAAATGAATTTTCATCAAACGTTCCGGCATCAAGCAAATTCATCTTTTTAAAAGTTAAATTTTTTGAATATGGATTGAAAAAATTTTTACTTTCAGCATTTTGCAGCATTTTATCTGAAATATCCGTTGCAAAAATTTTGTAACCAAGCTTTGAAAAATGAACAGCATCAATTCCGCTTCCGCAGTTAAGTTCAAGCAAGCTTGCCGGCGGCGGAACTGTATTTAAAACTACTTCATAATATTTTTCCCGCATTATTTTTACCGGCAGATTCGTTTCCTGAATTGCATCATATTCATCAGCCATTCTGCCGAAGCCCGTATTTACAGTATTAAAATCAATCTGATTCATTGAGCTGCCTGCGGTTTTATGTTTCTTTTTTGCAGATGAACCTTCAATCCAAACAAAAGCATTTTTAATAATTGTTTTATTAGATGAGGCAGATTTAAAATTCCTCCCGCAGAAAGCATTTTATAAATTCTATATTCTGCATGAACATATCTATGTAATGATTTATAAAAAATTCTGCTGTAAGTTCCGCCAAACATCGGATCAAGATCATCGGAATCTACCCAGTTTGTTTTTTTATTTTCAAGCTGAGCTTTCTTTTTTAAATTCTCAAAAAACTTAGTACCGGGCAGAGGATATGAAACGGAAATACCAATATCATCAGGCATACAATCCCTTATCATCTTTCGTGTAAGTTTAATGTCTTCCCAATTCTCACCCGAATAACCAAACTGAATAAAGAATGCTGCTTTCATTCCTGCATTATGAATTTTTTCTGCTGCAAGATAAATCTGTTCAACGGTTGTGCCTTTATCCATTGCATCCAAAATTTTCTGGCTGCCTGATTCAGCGCCAAGCCAGATTGCTTCACAGCCTGATTCAGCAAGTTCAGAAACAGTATTTCCTTTTATTAACAAATCCGGCCTTGATAAACACTTATATGGAATTTTAATTCTTCTCTTTTTTAATTCACCGGAAAAATTTTTTATCCATCCGGGTTTTAAACCAAAAATGTCGTCGGTAATCCAGATATGATCAACATTAAAATTATCTTTTAAATACCGGAATTGATCCGCAACCCGCTGAGGTGAATGCGTGCTGTAGGTTTGTCCGTAAAGCGGTTTTGCGCACCAGTTGCATTTGTAAGGGCAGCCGCGTGTTGTTGAAACATTCATTGAAAAATATCCGTGGTTTTGAAACCAGATATTTCTGTAAACTTCAATATTTAACAATGTGTAATCAGGATTTGGAAGCGAATCAATTTCACGGATTAATTTGCGCGGCGGTGTTGAAAATATTTTTCCTTCATTAAGAAACTTTAAACCGTTGATTTGAAATTTCTGTTTTTCAAAATCCGGGTTTGTAACAGAATTAACAGCCTGCCGCAGCGTTTCTTCACCTTCACCATAAATTATTGCATCACAGCCTGATGATAAATACTGGTTTGGAAAATCTGCTGCATCTGAACTGTAAAGTATAACGGGAATATTTTTGCTTTTTGCATGCTTAATAAATCTCAATGCTGCATTCCGCATGTTTGATAAACACATCTTGGTGAGATAATTAAATTCATCATCATACAGCAAAAGCAAATCGGGATTAACTTCTTCAATTTTTTTGTGCAATTCATCAGTGTGATTGCTTATCATTGAATCAAAAAAAATGATTTGATGATTTTGTTCCTGCAGCACTGCAGCCGCGTATAAAGTGCCAAGCGGAGGGTACGGCATATTTCTTTCCAGTTCTTTTGGATCCAGCACTCTGAAATATGATTGTGCCATCAGTATTTTCATATCATATGCTCACTGCTTTTTTCCGATGCTGCCCGATCATTAGTATTCTGCCTGATTTATATTTTTCCCATTCATTCTTAAATGCTGTTAAAGTTTTAATCCTGTGATCATTTGTGTGAAGCTTTATTTCCGTTTTATTAATTACGATTGATTTATCACCGGAAGACTTAATTATTTTTCTGTAAAGATTTTTATAGAAACGGTTCAGCAGCAAGTTAAAACCTGAAAGTAGAAAATATCCTGAAGTGATTTTGTATTCAGATGAATCAATTCTGAAATTGGGAAAATATTTTTGTATCCATTTATTTCTGAAGAAAAATAAATTAAGTAACTCTTTATTCTTTATCGGCTTTAAAGAAATAATTTGATAAGCTGTGTAAAGATCGCGGCTTGCAGTAATTGCTAATTTTGATTCATCAATTAAATAATTTGCACAGAAAGTTTTTCTTGACCCAAATAGTAATGAGAGAAGGTGAATTAAAAAGTAGCTTATGTAAAGAGTATGCTTTTTTGTAATTATAAACAGATCAATATCATCATGATTTTCAATCCCATCATGTGCAGTTCCGCCGCTTAGTGCGATTGAGGAAATAAACGGAATGCTTCTGATGATTTTTAAAAGCTTTTCAGCATGATTTTTAGGCTTTGCAGCTGCGGTTTTATAAATCTGTAAATGAGAAGAAAAAATGTAATCATCTTTAAACAATATTTTAGAATCAAGATAAAGCTTAATTAAAGAAGAGTTAATCTCATCTGCATCTGCTTTATGATCAATCAGCCTTTCATGCAAAAGTTCTTTGTGTATTCCGGAATTATGTATAGAAGAATAGAGGAGTGTTTTCTCAATTGCTTCTTCCGTACTTACAGCTTCAGGGATATAGTGTATTTTTTTACCGTAAACTTTTTCTTCAAGTGATGAAAGTATTGCTGCAAGCTGGTTCTGCATTCTTTCCGGAGAATAAATTATTTCAGGCTGTATTTTTGGTTTTTCGATTATCAGAGAATAAAGTTCATCAAGACCTTTTAAAAAACTAAGATCATCACCCGGATTAGTCGTAATTGAATATGGAAAAGAAATTTCTTCACACGCGGTTCCTCCCGAACAAAGAATTGGCAGACCATAATTCATTGCTTCGGCAACAGGGAAGCCAAAACCTTCAACAAAACTCGTATGAACAAATCCTGAAGCATTACTGTATAGTTTTTTTAGTTCCTCATCAGATGCATAACCAAGTAATTCAACATCGGGATGATCTTTATATTGACTGATAATATTTTTCGTTTCATCTGATTTAATCCAAAACTCACCGGAAAGTTTCAACTGCATATTGATGCCGCGCGTATTCTTCCACAGCAGAAAATTTCTGATCATAAATAAAAGATTTTTTCTCGGCTCAATGTGTCCAACATATAGCAAATAAGGCTCGGTGTGGTTTATTAAGATTTCATCTGCAGCATCTGCATATCCCTGCAGAAGGAAAATATTTTTCTCATTAAGATTTAAATATTTAACAGCATTTGCTTTTGTATTTTCACTAACGACACAAACTAACGGATCAAGCAAAAGAGTTTGTTTCATCTTTTGCTTGTAGTAGTATACAAATTTTCTGCTGTAAAAATGAGGATGAGTTATGAATGAAAGATCGTGAATTACAATCGCTGCGGGATAATAAAAATTTTTCGGTGTAAAATAATCCGGAAAGATTCCGCATTCAGCACCTGATTTTTCAAATTCATTTTTAAAAAAGAATTCTCTGTATAAATGTTTATTGGTTCTGAGTTTGTTTTTCCATTCATTAGGAGCGGAAAAATTTTTAATATTCGGGGAGAATTTTTCAATCGTGTGTTGTGTATTATAAAGCTGCGCAAGAAGGCAATTTATGAATCTGCCGGTTCCGGTATTTTTGCTGCCGAGTGCTGATACATCAATCCCGATTTTCATTTTATCACTTTACATTTGAATAATTTGTAGTAGAATATCATTATTAAAAAGTGACATTACTGTGATTAATGATTGAAAAATTTAATAAGTTCAGTAGCAGCAACCATTTTGATTATGAGAATTTCAGAAAGTAAAATAGAGCAGATAAGATCATCAGCAAGCATTGTTGATATTATATCCGAATATGTTCCGCTCAGAAGCCGCGGTAAAAATTTCATCGGGCTTTGTCCTTTTCACAACGAAAAAACTCCATCATTTACAGTAAGTGAAGAAAAGCAAATCTATCATTGCTTCGGCTGCCATGCCGGTGGAAACGTGTACAAGTTTTTGATGGATTATCTTAAAATCTCCTTTATTGAATCAGTGCAGGAACTTGCCGCAAAACTTGGTATAACGCTTGAATATGATGAAAGCAATTTTACAGAGAAGCAAAGTGAACAGGAAATTTTATACGATATAAATTCAGCAGCCGGAAGATTTTTTTCTGATAATCTTTTAAACTCAAAAGAAGGTGAAACAGCATTCCATTATTTTGAAGAAAGAAAGATAAAGCCAAAAACAATGCGTGAGTTTGGATTAGGGTATGCACTGCCTGATCGTGATAGTTTCATCTCGTTTGCACAATCAAAAAAAATTGATCTTGAAAAAGCATTATACCTCGGTTTGATCGGAAGAAATAATGACGGCAGATTATTTGACAAATTTGCCGGAAGAATAATCTTCCCGATTTTTTCTCCCAATGGAAGAGTAGTTGCTTTCGCAGGAAGAATTCTTGATAACCGTGAAGGTACAGCAAAATATCTTAACTCACCCGAATCCCAAATATATTTTAAGAGCAGAATTCTATATGGATTATCTCACGCAAAGGATGAAATAAGAAGGCTTGATAAGGCCATTATTGTTGAAGGGTACATGGATTTGATTTCTCTTTACCAGGCAGGAATTAAAAATGTTGTTGCAGTATCCGGAACAGCACTTACAGATGAACAGGCGCAGCTTTTATCACGCTATACAAAAAATGTTGTTCTGCTTTTTGATGCTGATACTGCCGGAATAAAGGCATCTATGCGCAGCATAGAAATTCTTTTAAAGAAAGATATTGAAATAAAAATAGCATCATTGCCCGGTGGTGAAGATCCGGATTCTTTTGTGAACAATTATGGCAGGGAAAAATTTGAAGACTTGATTACAGCAGCACAGAATTTCCTTGAGTATCAATCAGCTTACTATGAACGGCTGGGAATGTTTGGTGATCCGGCAAAACTTACAGAAGCAGTTAGAGAACTTGTTAAGCCTGTTGCTCTTATAAATGATGAGTTGAAAAGAAGTATTCTTTTAAAAACAATTTCAAAGAAATTTAACTTAAGAGAAAAACTTTTAGAATCAGAACTTGATAAGATTACCGCAAGAAATCAAAAACAGGCTGCTGTAATACAAGCCGCAAAATCAAGCCGCCAGCCGGAATTGAAATCTGCCGTTCCAAATGCGCTGAATACTGCGGAATATTTTACCGAGCGCGATATTATTAAATTATTATTTGAAGGAAATCGTGAAATTGTTGAATTGATTTATCATCATATTCAGCCGCATGATTTTTATTATGAAGCTCACGCAAAAATTGCTGAAAAGGTTTATGAATCTTTTAATAAAGAAGAAGAACTTGTTGCTGCTAATTTAATTGAGAAACTTGAAGAAGAAGTTCTTCGTTCATATATATTTGAAATTACTCTTGATAAGTACAAAGTAAGCAAACGTCTTGATGAAATGAATCCGGTTGATGAAAGAAAAAATATCATTAAACTTGCAGTTGATGCTGTTAAAAAATTTAAAATTAATTTGCTGAACAAACAGATTGTAGAAAACTCCAAACGGATTGAATCAATTGAAAATGAAGAAGAACGTTTTGAAATTCTTAAAATGAATAAAGAAATTGAAAGAGAAAAAATGCTTATAGCTGAAGAACTTGATAATCTTTATTCCGGAATGAAAATATGAATTTCAGGCAGGCAAAAACCGGCAGACTTATGATTGATATACTCCCGGATAAATGTGATTTCTGCGGGTGCTGCGTTGGCATTTGTCCCGAAGATGCAATTGAATTAAAAGAAGCGGAAATTTTTATCATTGATGAACGCTGTACCAACTGCGCTAAATGCGTCTGGAGCTGTCCGATAGAAGTAATAAAATTTAACAGGGAAGGCGTGCCGGTTTAATCCGGTTTAATATTATTTATTAAAATTTTTAACTTGCAAAAGAATTGGTTCAGATTAACCTGTTTTTATTAATATCGCAGGGGCTGTTAAATGTCACGGTATGATAATGCTAAAGGTACTGACGTAGATGATTTTTTTGAAAATCATTTAACCTGTTATAATGATGATATACTTTTTATTGATAGAATTAAAAAAATTATTACTCTTAATTTTCCTCAGAAAATTTCCGAGCATGAAATTGCCGGTGAATTTAAAAGAACTCCAAGATGGCTGCAGGTTAAATGTAAGAAGGCTTTTAATATTAATTATATCCGTTTAGTAAGAGCCCTCCGTGTTTATTCTGCATTAAAGCTAATGACTGAAACTAATGAGAACAATGTGGAAATTGCAGAAAGATTAAATTACACTGAGCTTAGCAGCATGAACCGGGATTTTAAAAAAGAGTTGAATTTTTATCCTGACATTGCAAGAATAAAACTTATTACCATGAATGTTGATTTATTATTTCATACTTTCTGGCATAGAAAATCACTCCCTTTAAGCAATCCTTAAAATATTTTTTTAAAAATTTCGCATTTGGTTTTGACAAAGCACAGTTAGAAGTTTATTTTCTTGCAGTTATAATAAAGCACAGTTGACTAAAATGGTTCAAGCTTGCTTTCTGCTTTTAATCTGTATTATTAATGCAGGTAATAAACAAAGGGAAATAACTCCTCTGCGGTATTCTATTCTTTACTCAATTTCCTTAATTTATTATTTTATTGGTGTATTAGCGCTGCACCGGCAAATTTATTTACCATTACTTGAGGAGTATTATACAGGTTTTACTTAACTGAAAGAATTGAATGATAATAAACGAAAACTTCATTTGAACAAAGGTTAAAAATGATTATCAAAATTACAATCTATTTAATAATCTTGTCGGAAATTATATTTTCCCAATCTATTAGTGTTGCAGATATTTTTCCGCAACAAGATATAGTCGGAGCTTCACGGCAGAGCATTATTTCAGTTCAGGTCAATAACTCATTGGATTCGCTTTCGTTTTCATTTGAAAATTTATTTCGTGTTTATGGTTCCAATAGCGGATTGATTACAGGCTCTGTTGAAATAGATTCTCTAAATAAAAATTTTACCTTTAAACCGTTTGTGCCTCTCTATGCCGGTGAAATAATAAATGCTTCCTTTGGACCTTTATACTCATCCGATGATACTTTAAAAACTTTTAATTGGAGATTCACCATTGAAATTACAAATCCTACTAACGCGCAATTTGATAGCGTCGCCAGATTTAATGTTGCAAGTCTTTTTCCAATTGCAGTTGATTACAACAATGACGGCTATATTGATATTGTATCGGGTTATTCTGGACAAGTAATATATAACAATGGGGATGGAAAATTTTTACAAGCTGAAACTGTAGAAGGATTAATTGATGCTGAATATTTGGTTGATTTAAATAATGATGATCTTCCGGATGTTATTACAAAAGCCGGTGGTGGTGTTGAAATATATTTAAGAGCAGAATCAGGCGATTACGAATTCAGTGAAACACTTTATCCTTACCAAATGAATGGCGGAAAAATAGCTGCCCAAGGAGATATAAACGGTGATGGCTTTATTGATTTAATGGCAATAGAATATCAGAATGAATCTGATAATTATTGGAGAATCTTTTTGAATGACCAAACAGGAAAATTTATAAGAGACACATCGGCTGTATTTATAGAGAACTGGATAACAGAGGCTGATCTTGTAGATATGGATAAAGACGGTGACCTGGATTTTGTTTTCCTCAATACCTGGGTTGGAAATCCGAGCGAAGACTTTGAAGGTATGTATTTGTATTACAATAATGGAAAAGGTGAGTTTCAAAATTTTGTAAAAGAAAAATTTACATTTGAGATTAGCAACTTTTCGTTGGCGGATCTGCGGCAATTGTTTATTATAGATTATGATAATAATTCATTAAATGATATAGCAGCATTCGGTTCTCAATTGGGCGGCGGAGTAATGTTTCAAACTGATCTAGGAACTTTTGAAACAAGAACAGGATTTGGCGCACCGGAAAATTTTGCATTCTTTACTTCAGGTGATATGAATGGAGATAACAGATTTGATGCTGTTATTTCAAACTTTCATATATGGGGTCCATCAAACCCAGATGATTCTTTTTATGTATTAATTCTAATAAATTGTCAAGAGAAATTTTTTGAATGTGATCCGGAATCAGGTGGGGGATTCTACTTAGGTACAAGGGAAGAGATTGGATCCGTCGTTCCGATAGTTGCAGATGTTGATAATGATGGCGATTTGGATATAATCCATTCCGGTTACCCAACAACAATTACTTACAATGAAAATATAATAACGGATATTAATAAAGAATCTATTCAACCGGTTGAATTTTATCTTTTTCAGAATTATCCAAATCCTTTTAATAATACAACCAAAATTGAATATATAATACCTATGTCCGGGCACGTAAAAATTAATATTTATAATATTATTGGGGAATTAGTACAAACATTATTTGATGAATTTCAAAATGCGGGAAATTATTATGTGATTATTAATTCAAATGGATTAAACAGCGGCTTGTATTTCTATACTATAAGATTTGGAAACCAATCGCTGGTAAAAAAAATGATTTATTTAAAATAAAATTATTGAGGGAAATAAAATGAAATCACTAATTATAATAGGAATTATTTGTTCTGTTTTTAATCTTTATAGTCAGGATTCTATTCCGGGATGGCCTTGTACTGGTACAGCAGCTACTTCAACACAATATATAAATTCAACAATTACTTTAAAGGTTCTATTAGTTGAGTTCACAGATATTAAACATCGCAATCCTTCTCAAGATGGTGAACCAGCATATACTTTTGAGGATTTTGAAAATTTACTTTTTTCAAGTGGTTCTTATGCAAGCCCAAATAAGTATTCTCCGGATGGTGAAACAGTTTTTGGCAGTTTACATGACTATTATCATTTAATGTCCGATGGAAATTTAAATCTGACTGGATCAATAGTTAACATTGATGAAAATGATGATGATGTTCCTGATTGGATACAATTAGATTATAGCAAGCAGTATTATCAAAATCAATTTATTAGTAATTCTTCTTTCTATTCTCACGCAATATCAAAAGCACAATTAGCTGGATTAAATGTTGGCAATTTAGGAAGTAATACAAAACTTGTTATTATTTATGCCGGTCATATGTATAGAAGACAATCTGATAATAGTGAAACTAAAACTTGCGGCTTAACACCGAGAGTCCCCTCTAATAATACTTATATTATGAGCGAACAATTTGGACCTGGTTATTATCATCAGGAACACCCATCACGGACTTTTTCCCATATTGGAACACACGCACATGAATTCGGACATCTTCTTGGCTTTCCAGATTTGTATCATGATTATGATAATAATGGCGATTGGGATCTGATGGCTGTAGGAAATTTTAATGGACCCGGTTTTAATTGTGCGTGTCCTGCTCCGATTAATCCATATTTACGATATCTCAAGGGTTGGATATCTTTTGATAATATAACAGTTGATAATTCATTTCAAGCAGATTATAATTTGCAGGATCCGGAAGTATTCAAAGTTACGCATAGTTCAAATAGTTCTATTTATTTTCTTATTGAATGCCGAAAGTTTAACTCGAATATGACAATTGGTTCAACTTCATGTCCGGATTATAATACATATATGAGAAATGGCAGCCAAACCCAAGGAATATTAGTTTGGAGAAGAGATCCTAATAATGTTCCATATTCCCGAATTTTGCATGCTAATGGTTTAGAGTGGACTAACAATCGTGGAGATGAAGGAGATTTATTCCCTGGGAACAGGGGTGTGAAAGTGCTTTCACCATGGTCAGATGCAAGAACTGGAGATACCTACACGTGGGCGCCTAATACTAAACCAAGCAACAATTGTGGAATGGAAATAACTTCATCAGGAAGTGGATATTATCAAATAAATCTATATAACCAAAACCCTATTAATGCCTCGCCAACATACCCTAAGAATTTGCAAATCTCTTCTTCAGGCGAGCATCCTGTAATAACATGGGATGCAAATATTGAGTCAGATTTAGCCAGCTATAAAATTTATAAAAAAACTTATGATGAAATGGGTTGGTTTTATTTAACTACAACTTCTAATGATTATTATGAAGATTTAACAGAAGAATATTTAACAGGTCCTCATCAGGCATTTGAGCATAATGTTGATTATAAAGTAACCGCTTATGATACTCAAAGCTTAGAATCTGTTGCTTCCGATCCTGTCACAGCACGCGTTGCCGGGGCTCCTTTGGATAAGCAAAATCCGGAAAAGCTTTTAACAAAGCCGGTTGAATACTCTCTTTCAACTAACTATCCAAATCCCTTTAATCCAACTACTCAAATCAGCTATTCAATAAAAGAAGATGGATTTGTAATATTAAAAATTTATGATGTTTTGGGAAATGAAATTACAACACTTGTAAATGAGCCAAAAACTCAGGGAAATTATTCAATCAACTTTGATGCCTCTCACTTGCCTGACGGCAGGCAAGGATTAACAAGCGGTGTTTACATATACACAATAAAAGCAAATAATTTTTTTGCTTCAAAGAAAATGTTATTAACGAAGTAGTTTTATATAGATTACTTTAAAGTCAGCCGGTAATATTAATTTACCGGCTTTTTTATTATGCTAATCAAACAAGGTTTTATTTATTTCTTCTTCTGCTTCGGAAGTAATTCCGTGATCAAAAAGTTCAGTTGAAATTAGCGAAAGATATTTTGTCCATTTACTATCCTGCTTTATATCTGAATCGAGGGCGCTTTTGTAAGCATTTGCTTTAGCGCTTAATTCATCAGCCTGGTAAAGCGTAATTGCTTCAAGAGTTTTTGGAACTACGGGAGATGCATATTCCAATTTTCCCTGGTGGCTTAACACAATATGTATAAGGCAGTCTTTTAAGTCATCAGGAAAATCCTGAATTTTTTCTGCCGCTTCATTTATCTTCATCGCAGAGATCACAATATGTCCGAGCAGTTTTCCTTTATCAGTATATTCAAAAACAGGATTAAAACTTAGCTCTTCAATTTTTCCAAAGTCATGCATCATTGCGCCGCATATTAAAAGATCACGGTTTATACCGGGATGAATATCGCACATCAGATCGCAGATTTTTATAATTTCCAAAGTGTGCTCAATCAATCCGTGTATGTATGAATGATGCCAGGATTTTCCCGCAGGAGCAAGTGAAAATTTTTTAAAGTTCTCATCATCAAAAATTAATTTTATTAATGATTTTAATTTTGAATGAGAAATTTTTTCAATCCTGCTTTTAAATTCCATTTCCATCTCTGCGGGATCACGTTTTGAGCGTGAAAGAAAATCAACCGGCGAAATATTTTCTGAGCTGTTTAGTTTTCGGATTGAATTAATTTTTAACTGCGGTGTTCCCTGGTAGTCATCAATTGTGCCGGAAACTTTTACGATATCTCCATTTTTTATAGAAGCATAAACCTGCTCAAAATTATCCCACATGTTTGAACTTAAGGTTAATGATTTATCACCGAGATCAAGTGCAAGATATTGCTTGCTGGTTTTGGTTAAACGCAGTTCACATTTTTTAACAAGAAGATAATGATCAATCAGATCACCTTTCTTTAATGATAAAAGTTCTGTTTGGTTAAGCATTCTTATAAATCTTTAGTTAGTTCTTCACTTAAAACTTCAAAACTGCTTTCCTTAGGCAGATGTGCAATTACTGATCTGTTCAGCAAATCAATTGATACTGCAATTGTGTGCCCGTTATCTGTTTCTTTTACAACACCGATTACATCCATAAAAGGACCTTCTTTAATTCGTACCTTAACTCCTGGAACTATTCCATTATGAATGAAGAAATCAGATTTCTGGCTAAGCATCTTCTGCAGATTTTCAATCTGCCATGCCGGAATCACAGCAGGCTTTCCCTGATCGAACACACAGCGTACAACTGCATTTTGTTCAAGCGAAATAAGCCTTTCTTTTTCATTAACATAAATAAAAATATAGCCGCGTAAAACTGGTTCTGTAATTTTTTTCTTGCGGTCACTCCATTGTTTTACTTTTGTAATTGCCGGCAGGTAATATTCAATTGCCCTTTCTTCAAGCTGGGCTGCAGCTTTAAATTCACTGCGGGATTTTGTGTACAACGCATACCAGTTTTTCTGCAGCGTATTATTTTCGGTTATTTCATCCATTTTAATTCAATAGATAATTAGAAATTTAATTTGCAGTGCTAGGCTAAGAAGAATATAAAAATTTATTTCCCTTTAATTGTTTTTCTGCCCACAGAATAATAAGTAAAACTCTGCTCCTCCATTTTCTCAAGATCGTAAACATTCCTGCCATCAAAAATAACAGGTTCTTTAAGTGATGCTTTTATCTTATTAAAATCAGGATTTCTGAATTCATTCCACTCGGTAACAATTATTAATGCATCAGCATTTTGTAATGCTTCATAGGAAGTAGATGAATAATTAATTTTATCACCAATAACTTCCTTTGTTGTATCTATTGCTTCAGGGTCATATGCTGAAACTGAACAATTATTATCAAGCAGTTTATTAATTAATTTTATTGAAGGCGCATCGCGCACATCATCTGTGTTTGGTTTGAAGGATAATCCCCACAAAGCAAAATGTTTGCCTGAAATATTATTGCCGTAGTGATTAATTATTTTATTAAAAAAATGTTCAACCTGAAGTGAATTAACTTTATGCACGGCTTTTAAAATTTTAAAATCATAGTTGTTTTCATTAGCTGTATTTATTAATGCCTTTACATCTTTTGGAAAACATGAACCGCCGTAGCCAACGCCGGGGAATAAAAATCTTTTGCCTATACGTGAATCTGAACCAATGCCAATGCGTACTTTATCAACTTCAGCGCCTGTTAATTCACACAAAATAGCAATCTCATTCATAAAAGAAATTTTTGCTGCAAGAAAAGAATTTGCAGCATACTTTGTCATCTCAGCAGATTTTACATCCATAAAATAAATGGGATTTCCTGAACGAACGAATGGTTCATACAATTCATTAAGTAATTGTTTTGTGCGTTCATTTCCTGTGCCTATTATTACACGTTCCGGTTTCATAAAATCTTCAACAGCAATTCCTTCACGTAAAAATTCAGGGTTGGAAGCAACATCAAATTCAAAATCAGGCGCGTACTTCTTAATGCTTTCCGAAACAAGTTCACTTGTTCCAACAGGAACGGTACTTTTATCAACAATTACTTTAAAGCCGAGATCAGGTTCGCCGGCAAAAAATTTTCCAAGATCTTCAGCAACACCAAGAACATATTTTAAATCGGCGGCACCGTCTTCTCCCTGCGGCGTAGGAAGGCAGAGAAAAATAATATCTGATTTTCTTACAGCATCATGAAGATCGGAAGTAAATGATAACCTTTTCTTGTTAATATTTCTTTCAAAAATAATTTCCAAACCAGGTTCATAAATTGGAACAATTCCGTTTTTCATTTTCTCTAATTTTGAAGCATTATTATCAACACAAATTACATTGTTTCCGGTTTCGGCAAAGCAGGTTCCGGTTACAAGCCCAACATACCCGGAACCAACAATTGCAATGTTCAATTTTCCTCCAGATTTTTTATTAAAAATAAGAAAGGTTACCCTAACATTAAATCTATAAAAACATAGGTTGAAATAAAAAGACTGATGATTTTAAATCAATTTAAAGCTGATTTAATTTTAGAACAGAAGTCCCCTATATCAACCGGTTTTTGAAGAACCGATGAAATTCCCATCTTCTGATAAGCATTTTGAACTTCCGGATCAATTGTTGTTACGATTGCAATAACAGGGACTTCCGCTGCTGCTTCAGAACGTATAGTTTCGATTAACTGTATGCCGTTCATCAGCGGCATATCGTGATCTGTTATAATTAAAGATGGAGTTTTTGCACTTACAACACTTACAGCTTCAAATCCGTTTGATGCTGTTAATATTTCAAAACTTGGAAAATATTTCTTGACAATTTTTTCAAACAATACTTTATCAGCAGGATTATTTTCTACAATCAAAATGGTGTTTAATGAACATGGAATTGTAAAATGAAATTCACTTCCTTGACCCTGCTCAGAATAAAACCAAATCTGGCTGTTGTGCTTATCTAAAATTTCTTTAACTAAAGAAAGGCCAAGCCCCGTTCCTTTTTCACCTTTTGTACCCTCTGTGGAAAACATTTTATCTACCCGGAACAACTTCATTTGATTTTGCTCGGAGATTCCGATTCCGTAATCTTTAACTGTAACTTCAACAAAATCATCATTAAAAATATCAGCAGAAATTTCAATGGTCTTATTTTCAGGAGAGAATTTTATTGCATTGCTAAGAATATTTGTGATGACCTGGGTTATTAATCTTTCATCTGCCTGAACATAAAGATCTTCATCAGCATGAACTTTTATATCAAGGTTTTTGCGGATTGCATTTCCCGTTAAAGATGAAATGCAGTTATAAATAAGGGTTTGAACATGCAGTCTCTGCGGTTCAAGTTTAATGCGTCCTGTTTGAAGGCGAGTCCAATCAAGCAGATAATTAATTAATTGAAGCTGATTTTGAGATGATTGATGAATATATGTTAGATACTCCTGTTTTTCTGCGGCTGAAAGTCCTGTTTCATGAATCAATATTTCTGAAAATCCTAAAATGCTGGTAAACGGCGCGCGCAGATCATGAGAAAGTATTGAAATAAATTTATCTTTTGAATCATTGGTTTGCCTGAGTTTAGATATTTCTGCTCTCAGTTCTTTCTGTTCATTTTTGATTGAAGTAATATCTGTAACAATTCCATTAATTATAACCGGATTGCCGTTTTCATCCCTCCTGATTGCAATATTTTCACTTACCCAAACTTCATTTTCATCCTTACGGATAATTCTGTAAACATGATTATAATTATCGCGTTCTGTATCATAAATAAAATCAAACAATCCTTTTCTTATCTTTACAAGATCATCCTCATGAACAATTGCAAGCCCTCTTCCGGGCATTCGCTTTATTTCATCGGGAGAATATCCGGTTACAGCAACAATATTTTTTGAATAAAATATTTCCTCAGCATCGCCGTTTTTAATAGCAGACCAGAAGAAGATATTTCTCAACTGGTTAAATAAATTTTCGTCAAAGTTCTTTTTAATTGAGACTTTAGAATTGTTTAAAGCAGAAGATTTTGATCTGGAATTTTCTTCACTTTCAAATTTTGCTGATCCGGCTTTTGTCTCTTTGTTCGCCATGAAAAATCAGATTTTGGATATTTGGGGGATAAATATAAAAATATGGTTTAGTAAAAAAAATTAATTACTAATGTAAATCTAAACTATAAAAACTTTTGCAACATCCATCAAAAGCGAAGGCTGATTTATTAAAGCGGTAGTAAATAATCTGCCTAAGGTGCGTTTGTTGTAAGGCACCGATGAAAATGATCTGGCTATATTATTAAATTTTTTATCATCAAAATTATATATACCATTTTTGATTCTTTCATAAGTTTCATGTTTTTTGCCAAGGCGTTCATGCCATTCTCTTTCATAATTTAAAATATGCCGGGGATTATTCATCTTTACAGATTCACCCGCAATTCTGCCAGCAATACTTCCGCCTGTCATAGCGCTTGAAATTCCACCTCCGCTTAACGGGTTAACCTGTCTTGCAGCATCACCGGCAAGCATAATTCCGGGAGCAGTAATTTTATCCAATGTAACAGAACAGGGAACACCGCCGGCAATTGTTGTAAGTATTGGTGCGTCGGGATAATTTTTATTCATAAAATCATTTAAAAAAGATAAAGCTGATTTTTTCTTTCCAACACTTCCGCTTACTCCAAGACCAATATTTGCAATATTTTTTCCTTTAGGAAAAATCCAGAAATATCCGCCCGGCGCAACCTGCTGCCCAAAATAAAAGTAGCAGGTATTTTCATCAACCGGAATATTTGATGCGGTAATTTGTGTGCAGCATTCCATATCCCGGAAATCAATATGCGTTTTTAATCCGGCCCATCTGCCAACACGAGATTCAACGCCATCCGCAGCAATTACGATTTTGGAGCGAATTTCTTTTTGCTCACCGCGGTATTCAAATTTTACTCCGGCAACTTTATCATCATCAAATAATAAACCGTTTACGTATGCGCGTGTGATAATTTCTGCACCGGCATCTGCAGCGGTTTTAGCAAGTTCGTAATCAAAAATTCTTCTTTCAAGAACATAACCTGTATCATCAAATTCAATTACTACTTCAGTATTATCAGGTGATATTAAAGAAAATTTATTAATCTCTGCACAAATCCATTTTTTATCAGGATTAATAAACTGAACTAAGCTCCTTCTGCTGACGGCTTCTCCGCATCTTACCGGATAACCAACATCTCGGTCTTTTTCCAGCATTAATACTGAAGCACCTTGTTCAGCCGCAAACCGTGCAGCCATAGATCCGGCAGGACCTGCGCCAACTACTATTACATCGTAATTATTTTTCATTTACAGCAGATGAGTAAAAAAATATTCTGGTATTAAAAAATGAAATTTAAAATCTTTTTTTCAAGCCGATAATTTTTAAAAGCCTTTCAAGTTCTGTTCGTTCTTCTTCTGTAAGGATTTCAAACTCTTTGGTAATTGCTTCAGCATGTTTCGGAAAGATGCTTTCAATTTTTTCTTTTCCGGCATCTGTAAGATGAATTATAAACTGTCTTCTGTCCCTGCTTCCGCGTTCTCTTCGTACCAATCCTTGTTTTTCAAGATTATCAATTACAAGAGTAATATTTCCTCCGCTTTTGAGAAGTTTATCTCCCAATTCCTTTTGATATAAAGGCCCGAGATGATAAAGCGCTTCAAGCACGCTAAACTGCGTAACCGTAATTCCCTTTTCATAAATATGCGCATGAACGCGTGCAGTAATTGACTCTGCTGCTCTGATAAGTTTAATATAAACATTCAAAGCATTTACTTCTGATTTCTTCCCTTTATAATGGGTAGGCATTTATAATTAATTCAATTGTTAAATTTACTACAAGCTAAACTTTAGCAGGTTTATAATCAAGTTGGATAATTTTTATCAGGAAAAAAATTAAACCCTGCGCGGTGAAAGCATTCCTATTAATGCGGTAAACAGCGCTGCTCCGATTATAGACCAAAGAACAGGATATTCTGTTCCGCCGATATTGATAACAAATAATTCCGGCAGCCCGATTTTGGATGCAATCCACGGACCTATAAGCGCGCCAATAAAACCAACAGCAATTGAAACAAAACATCCGCCGGCAGACCAGCCAACAAGAGCCTGAGCTATTGATCCGCAAATACCGGCAATTACCAACAGAATAAGAAATTCAAGTAGTGACATATTTTCTCCAATTGTTTGTTGATCAAAGCTAATTTTTTGAAGAACCTTACACTATTGAATAAATCACGTTTTAACTTGCGCTTAAAAATACTCCTTAGCTGCCTCAAATATTATCCTTATCTTTATTATCTTTGTAAAAAAAGGAGTCCACTTGAAAATAGCTATAGCAGCAGATCACGGCGGATTTGAATTAAAAAACAAAATAGCAGAATGGCTTCAGGCTGAAAATCATGAGGTAATTGATCTTGGCAATCATGTTTATGATGCGAAGGATGATTATCCTGATTTTGCAATCCTTCTTGGCAAAACAATATCTGATAAAAAAGCAGAACGCGGAATTGTGATTTGCGGAAGCGGAATTGGCGCATGCATAACTGTAAATAAATTTAAAGGTGTAAGAGCATCAATATGCCATGATACTTATTCTGCCAGGCAGGGAGTTGAGCACGATGATATGAATGTACTTTGTCTTGGTGCTCGTGTTATTGGCGAGAATCTTGCCAAAGAACTGGTAACTGCATTTATAAATGCTTCATTTATTAATGAAGAAAGATTTCAAAGAAGGCTCCAAAAAGTTTTAAAATTAGAAGAATAAAAAGAGCGGAGTTAGTAATGGAAAATCCATTGGTTAAACTTGAACAATTCGGTCAAAGCATCTGGTTAGACAATATCAGCAGGGAAATTCTGCAAAACGGTACTTTAAAAAAATTAGTTGATGAAGATGGGCTTAAAGGCGTTACTTCAAATCCAACAATATTTCAGAAAGCAATCAGCGGCGGAACACACTATGACGAGCAGTTGAATGATTTTTACAGCCGTAATCCTGAAGCAGCACCGTTTGATGCTTTTGTTGAAGTTGCGGTTAAAGATATTCAGGATGCTGCAGATATTTTAAAAACAGTTTATGATAAAACAAACGGCAAAGATGGTTATGTAAGTATAGAGGTTTCACCTGATCTTGCTTATGATACTAAAGGTACAATTGAACAGGCAAGAAGTTTATTTAAAAAAGTAAACCGCCCGAATGTGATGATTAAAATTCCAGCTACTACTGAAGGAATTCCTGCAATTAAACAGATGATTTCAGAAGGCGTGAATATAAATATTACATTAATATTTTCTCCCAAAGTTTATGAAGATGTTGTTGAAGCATATATTTCAGGATTGGAAGAACGTGTTAAAAAAGGTGAAGCGGTTGATCATGTAGCTTCTGTTGCAAGTTTTTTTATAAGCAGAATTGATACCGCTGTTGATAAAAAACTGGATGAGAAAAATTATCCTGATTTAAAAGCAAAAATTGCAATTGCTAATGCAAAACTTGTTTATGAAAAATCAAAAGAATTATTCGGCTCAGAAAGATTTGATGAACTGAAGAAAAAAGGTGCACAGGTGCAGCGGCTTTTGTGGGCTAGTACTTCAACTAAAAATCCGGAATACTCAGATGTTCTTTACGTTGAAGAATTAATTGGAAAAGATACAATAAATACTCTGCCTCCTCAGACAGTTGATGCATACAGAGATCACGGTAATCCTGCAAACAGAATTGAAACCGGCGTTGATGAAGCAAGAGCTCAAATGAAAAAACTTGAAGAACTGAATATCAGTTTTGAAGAAGTAACAAAAAAACTTACAGATGATGGTGTGAAATTATTTGCAGATTCATTCAGTGATTTGCTGAAGACGATTGAAGGAAAAAAGTATGAGCTTAAATAGCGCATCCCAGCGTTTTGTATTAAGTGAAGAACTTGAAGAAAAGGTTAAAAAAACATTATCGGCGTGGAATGATCAGAATGTAATTGAGAGAGTATGGAAAAAAGATCCAACAGTATGGAAAGAAAAAAAAGAAGAAGATAAAGAATTATCAAATCGTCTCGGCTGGTTAAATCTGCCGGAGGAAGTGTCCGCAAGAATTAATGAACTGCAAGCATTCTCGGATAAAATAAGAAAAGAATTTGATCATGTAGTTTTGCTTGGAATGGGAGGAAGCAGCCTGGCCCCGGAAGTTTTCTTTAAAACTTTTGGTAAGAAGGAAGGTTATCCGGATCTGACAGTTGTTGACAGCACTCATCCTGCAATAGTAAAATCAATACTTGATAATTATAATCTGCAGAAAACAATTTTTATAGTTGCAAGCAAATCAGGCGGCACTGCAGAAACAATGTCTTTCTATTACATTTTTAAAGATGCTGTTTCAAAAATTACATCAAATCCCGGAAATCATTTTATAGCAATTACAGACAGCGGTTCAGGACTTGAAAAGATTGCAATTGAAAATAAGTTCAATATAATATTTAACACCCCTGAAGAAGTTGGCGGCAGGTATTCAGTGTTTACATATTTTGGATTGCTTCCCGCCGCATTAATTGGAGTAGATTTAAATAAATTATTAACCCGTGCTGCCGAAATGCAGAAAGAATGCAGCGCGAATATTCAGTCTGATAAAAATACTGGTGCTGTTTTAGGCGCAGTACTGGGTGAAGCTGCACTTGCCGGAAATGATAAATTAACAATCGCTGCTTCACCATCTGTTTCAGCATTTCCTGTGTGGGTTGAGCAATTAATTGCAGAAAGTACAGGTAAAGAAGGAAAAGGAATTTTACCTGTTGTTGATGAAAAAACCGCTTCACCCGAATTTTATTTGAATGACAGATGCTTTGTTTATTTAAGGGTTGAAGGTGATGAAAATTCAGAACTTGATTCAAAATTAAAAAAAATTGAAAATGCCGGGCACAATGTAATTTACATTTCATTAAATGATATTTATGATTTAGGACATGAGTTTTACAGGTGGGAAGCAGCTACAGCTTTATCAGGTGCTGTTTTAAAAATTAATCCGTTTGATCAGCCAAATGTTCAGCTTGCAAAAACACTGGCAAATGAAGGAATAGAAAACTATCTGAAAACCGGAAGATTGCCTTCTTCTGATCCTTCTTTCTCAAATGATATAATGCAGGTTTATGGTAAAATAAGCGGAAAAAATATTTCAGAAATTCTTCATTATTTTTTTAATAAATCAGGTGAAGGAAATTATGCAGCAATACTGGCATTCCTGCCGTACTCTATTGAAACCGATCAGATGCTGGATCATCTTAAATTGAAAATCCGGCAAAAGTATAAAATTGCTGTAACATCAGGATATGGTCCGAGATTTCTCCACTCAACCGGGCAATTACACAAAGGCGATGGCAATAAAGGATTTTTTATTCAGCTTACCGGAAAAATAAATGAAGATATCAATGTTCCGGGGAAAGGATATTCACTTGGTACACTTATTTCCGCACAGGCAGCAGGTGATTTTAAAGCTCTTGAAAATTCCGGCAGAAAGGTAATCAGATTTCATTTTAACGATGGTATTACTGAAGGAATTAAATCGCTGGCAGAAGAAATTTGATTTGTTTTTTTGATGTAAAAATTCATTCCTTTCAATTTTAAAAACGAAAAGTATATTTGCGGAAAGATTTTTTAAGATTTTATATTAACACAAAGATTGAATGAAGATTAAGAGAAAAGATTTTTTAAAACGAAGTTTCAAAATTGCAGCCGGCGCAGCAGTACTTCCGCCGGTATTTTTTAATAAACTTCACACATTCGGAAAAGCCAAAACAGTTCCAGCCGAAGCTGTTCCTGATCCTTCTCAATGGAATAATAATGAAATAAATATTGCATGGATTGGGCATGCAACAGTACTTATTAATTTTTATGGTAAGATAATTTTAACCGATCCTGTTCTGTTTGATAGAGTAGGATTATACTTTCTCGGTTTAACTTATGGTCCGGCGCGTTACACGGCTCCCGCTCTTGATGTTGAATGTATTCCCAAGCCTGATCTTGTTTTGCTTTCTCATGGGCATATGGATCATACTGATTTAAAATCGCTTGAGTATCTGACCGATAAATTTCCAAATCAAATCGATTGCATTACTGCATATAACACAAAAGATATTACAGAAGATCTTGAATGGAAATCAATTCATGAGATGGATTGGGGAGATGAATATGAACTTAGCGGAATGAAATTTAAAGCATTTGAGGTTAAACATTTCGGCTGGAGATATCCCTGGGAAAAAGACAGATCAAAAGGTTTTATTAAAGAGGGAAGAAGCTATAATGCTTATATAATTGAGCGGAATGGAAAGAAAATATTTTTCGGCGGTGATACGGCATTTCATGAAAAGTTTGCATCTGCTGCAAATGAAAATATTGATATTGTAATTTTGCCAATTGGTGCTTATCAGCCGTGGAAAAGGGTTCACTGCAACCCGGAAGAAGCTTTGATTATGGCGGCTAATCATATGAAGGCAAAGTATTTCGTGCCGATTCACTGCAATACATTTAAGCAGGGAACAGAGCCGATTGATCAGCCGCTTAGCTGGTTAAGGCAATCAGCGCAGCATTATGAAATTAATCTGGGGATAAAAAAAATCGGGGAGACACTTACACTGAAATCTTAAAAAGTTTTCCACTACCCCGCTGGATTATCTCTGATTTCAGTACAGCATCTCCCCGGATTTCGCTTCCTTTTGGGAAGTTTTTCAGAACTTCTTTTACCCTCCGGATCAAAAAGTTCTGTTTGGTACAACTCATTTAATTAAAATGAAACAGACCGTTGAAAAAATTATACCTCCTTATTTTTTTTCAATCTTTGAATTCTAACAAAGAAAAAAAATGCCAATCGTTAATGATTAAATTTTTACAAATTTTCAATCTTTCATAAAATTAAAATGTTTTATTACGATGCGTGTGTTTCAGAATAAGAGCAGGAAATGAAAAGGAATTTTATAATCAAAAAAATTGAGTAAATCTTAACGCGGAATTATATTTACGTTTTATTAAATCCGGATGAATTGATGGAAAAACAATCCTACTATTTGAAGCGCCTTAATCAGAAAGCTGAAGAACTACTTACCAAAGCCCGGCAGGAATATCAGAATATTACTGATGCCGAATTAAATTTTAAACCTAATGCAAAAAAGTGGAGCATTGCCGAGCTTTTTGAGCATATAATTAATTCAAACAAAGATTATCTTAACTCAATAGATAAAGGAATAAAAACGGGCAGCCTGCTTAACGGAGAAGATCCAAACTTCAGGCACACAATACTGGGAATATGGATGATAAATATCCTCGGTCCCGACTCAAAAAAATCATATCCTACACCAAAATTATTCCGGCCTGTTTCAGGTACTCACAGCCGCAGCATAATTCAGGATTTTATTAATCAGCATGAACGGATAACAGATTATCTTAAAAAAGCCGGAGACATAAAAATATCTCAGGTGCGGATTGTATCTCCGGTAAGTAAATTGTTAAGATTTAATCTTGGCGATGCATTTGGTATATTAATTTATCATACCGAAAGACATTTTAACCAGATTGACAGATTATTAGATCAGCAGAGGGAATCAGGGTTGAAAAATTAGAATTGCAGATTTTTATCAGAATCTGAAAATCATCCTTCCTAAAAACGAGAATTAATTATTAGCATACCTCATTTTCTTTATCTTTTTTGATAAATGCACGCATTTTTCGGCTCATTACATCGTTAAATCTTTGGTATAGTATTTGGCTAAACTGAAGAGCATAATAATCTGCACATTCTTTTTTATTTAAATAACGGAAGTGTAATGGAAAGAAAAAAAGTAACAATAGATGGTAATGAAGCCGCGGCATATGTTGCGTATAGAACCAATGAAGTAATAGCCATTTATCCTATTACTCCTTCATCAAACATGGGTGAATGGTGTGATGCATGGTCTGCCGAAGGTAAAAAAAATATTTGGGGAGAAGTTCCTTCAGTAAGCGAATTACAAAGTGAAGGCGGCGCATCCGGAAGTGTTCACGGCGCTCTTCAAACCGGAGCGTTAACAACAACTTTTACAGCATCACAGGGTTTGTTGTTAATGATTCCCAACATGTTCAAAATTGCGGGTGAATTAACATCAACGGTATTTCATGTTTCTGCAAGAGCAATTGCTGCCCAGGCGCTTTCTATTTTTGGTGATCATAGTGATGTTATGGCTACGCGTTCAACCGGATTTGGATTGCTTGCTTCAAATTCAGTTCAGGAAGTTATGGATTTTGCATTAATCTCACAGGCAGCAGTACTTGAAGCAAGAGTTCCGTTTATCCACTTCTTTGATGGCTTCAGAACATCTCATGAAGTTATGAAAATTGAGCAGTTAACTGAAGATGATATGCGCGCAATGATTGATGATAATCTTGTAATTGCTCACCGTAAAAGAGCACTTACTCCGGATAACCCGGTTATGCGCGGAACGGCTGCAAATCCTGATGTTTATTTTCAGACAAGAGAGACAGTTAATAAATATTATCAGAACGCTCCGGCAATCATCCAAAAATATATGGATAAATTTGCTAAACTGGTTGGCAGGCAGTACCATCTTTTTGATTACGCCGGTGCACCTGATGCAGAGAGAGTAATTGTAATTATGGGTTCCGGTGCAGAAACTGTTGAAGAAACTGTAAAATATCTTACAGCAAAAGAAGAAAAAGTTGGTGTTCTTAAAGTAAGATTATACAGACCATTCTCAATTGATAATTTTATTGCAGCACTTCCAAAAACCACAAAATCAATTGCTGTTCTTGATAGAACAAAAGAACCCGGCTCATCGGGTGAACCGCTTTATCTTGATGTAGTAAATGCTGTTTCTGAAAAATTCAACAAGGGAGAACTTCAATTTGCTTATCCAAAAATAATTGGAGGAAGATACGGACTTGGTTCAAAAGAATTTACTCCTTCAATGGCTAAAGCTGTATTTGATGAGATGAAAAAAGAAAAGCCAAAAAATCATTTTACGGTAGGAATAATTGAAGATGTTACAAACTCAAGTCTGGAATATGATTCATCATTCTCAATTGAAGCACCCGAGACTTTCCGCGGTAAATTTTACGGCTTGGGTGCAGACGGAACAGTTGGTGCAAATAAAAATTCAATTAAAATTATTGGGGAAGGAACAGATTATTTTGCACAGGGATATTTTGTTTATGATTCAAAAAAATCAGGTTCAATAACTATTTCTCACCTTAGATTCGGGCCGAAGGAAATTCACTCAACCTATCTGATTGATACCTCTAATTTTATTGCATGTCATCAGCAGGTTTTTCTTGAAAAAATAGATATGCTGAAAGATGCTGTGGAAGGTGCAACTTTCCTCTTAAATACAAAAGTTGAGAAAGAACTGGTATGGGATTCACTTCCTGAAAAAGTTCAGCAAGATCTTATTCAAAAGAAGATGAGATTATTTGCAATTGATGCGTATAAGGTTGCCGAAGCCACCGGAATGGGTGTAAGAATAAATACAATTATGCAGACATGCTTCTTCGCAATTTCAAATATCTTCCCGAAAGATGAAGCAATTGAATTGATTAAAAAATCAATAAAGAAAACTTACGGCGCAAAGGGAGATAAGATTGTTCAGATGAATTTTGATGCGGTTGATCAAACTCTTGCCAACCTGCATGAAATTCCTGTGCCGGAAAAAGTAACAAGTAAACTGCAGCTTCAGCCGGCAGTAAGCGGAGATGTTCCTGAATTTGTTAAGAATGTAACTGCAAAAATGATTGCCGGAGAAGGTGATAAACTTCCGGTAAGTTTAATTCCTGCAGATGGTACATATCCCGTTGGAACAGCCGCATTTGAAAAACGGAATATTGCACTTGAGGTTCCTGTTTGGGATGCAGCCATTTGTATTCAATGTAACAAGTGTGCGCTCGTTTGTCCTCATGCAGCAATCCGTGCAAAAGTGTATGATAATCAGTATTTAGAAAACGCACCTGCTGCATTTAAACATGTTAAGTTTAAAGGAAAGGATCTTGGTGATAACCTGGAATATACACTTCAGGTTGCCGTTGAAGATTGTACAGGCTGCGGCTTATGCGTTGATGTTTGCCCGGTTAAGAATAAACAGGAAACCAGGTTTAAAGCAATTAATATGAAAGATCAGCTTGAGTTAAAAGAAACTGAAAGTGCTAATTGGGATTACTTCTTAACTCTTCCCGAATTTGACAGAACAAAATTAAATGTTGGAGCAATTAAGGATTCTCAATTCCTCCAGCCGTTGTTTGAATTTTCCGGTGCATGTTCAGGCTGCGGTGAAACACCTTACGTTAAACTTGTAAGCCAGTTATTTGGAGACAGGGCAGTAATTGCAAACGCTACAGGTTGTTCTTCAATTTACGGTGGAAACCTTCCTACAACTCCATGGACAATGAATAAAGAAGGAAGAGGCCCGGCATGGTCAAATTCTTTGTTTGAAGATAACGCTGAATTTGGTTTTGGATTCAGAGTAGCAATAGATAAACATAACGCACAGGCAATTCATCTTCTTAAAAAATTATCTTCAGATATTGGAGATGATTTAGTTGAAGCAATTATAAATGCAGATCAAAAAGATGAAGCTGGAATTTATGAACAACGCCAGCGTATAAAAATTCTTAAAGAAAAACTGCTCGGATGGATGAACAACGGATTTGATGCTTCAAAGATGACTGATGCAACCCATCTGCTTAGTCTTGCTGATTATCTTGTTAAAAAATCTGTTTGGATAATGGGCGGTGATGGCTGGGCTTATGATATTGGCTACGGCGGTTTGGATCACGTTCTTGCTTCAGGTAAAAATGTTAATGTGCTTGTGCTTGATACGGAAGTTTATTCAAACACCGGCGGACAAATGAGTAAATCAACTCCGCGTGGTGCGGTTGCAAAATTTGCTGCTGCAGGCAAACCAATGGCAAAGAAAGATCTTGCACTTATGGCAATGTCTTACGGCAATGTTTATGTAGCCAAGGTTGCAATGGGCGCAAATGATGCTCATACAATAAAAGCTTTCCTTGAAGCTGAATCTTATGATGGACCTTCTTTGATTATTGCCTACAGCCATTGCATAGCACATGGAATTGATATGTCCACTGCAATGAAAAATCAAAAAGCAGCAGTTGATTCAGGACATTGGCAGTTGTTCAGGTACAACCCTGATCTAGCTGCTGAAGGTAAAAATCCATTCAGGCTTGATTCAAAAGGATTAAAAATTCCATTAAAAGATTACGCTTACATGGAAACAAGATATAAGATGTTAACAAAATCTCATCCTGATTTAGCTGCAAAGCTTATGGAAGAAGCGCAGAAGGATGTTGAAACAAGATGGAAAATGTACGAACATCTTGCACAGGATAAACAAGACGGCAAAACAAACGCCTGATATTGGGGAAATGGGTTGTTCAAATAATTTTCATTAAAGATTTTTGAACAACCTCATTTTTTCCCCGGATTATCTTTTATAAAAAGAGGGGAATAAATTGGAACATCACATGAATGAAGATATAAAAAGATTTCCGATGATTGGAGATAAGTTTCCCTCTTTTGATGTTCAAACTACGAGAGGAATTTTTTCTTTGCCTTCAGATTTTGAAGGCAAGTGGATGATACTATTTTCTCATCCGGGAGATTTTTCACCGGTTTGCACCACTGAGTTTTTAGCTTTTGCAAAACATAATATTGATTTCAAAAAATTAAATGCACGGCTTGTCGGGCTTTCAATTGATCAGGTTTACACCCATATAAAATGGATTGAATGGATTAAAGAAAAATTTAATGTTGATATTCCTTTTCCTGTAATTGCAGATGATCTTGGAAAAATTTCACAGAGGCTTGGAATTATTCACCCGGCTAAAGAAGTAAGTACAACACGCGCAGTTTATATAGTTGATCCTAAAAGTATTATCAGATCAATCCTTTTTTATCCGAATGAAATAGGTAGAAAAATTGATGAAATACTAAGGATGCTGAAAGCACTGCAAATAGCAGATGCAAACAAGGTTGCACTGCCGGAAAACTGGCCTGAAAATGAAGTTATTGGAAGCAAGGTTATACTGCCGCCGCCTAAAGATATAGCGAGTTCACAGCAGCGAATAAATGATGAAGAAGGATTTGACTGGTGGTTTATCGTTAGGAATCTGAATTAATAATCAACCGGAGGATAAATAAAATGGATCTTTCTACAAACTATCTTGGCCTTCAATTAAAGAATCCGATTGTGCCTTCTGCAGGACCTCTTTCTCAGGATATCGGAAATATAAAATTAATGGAAGATTCCGGTGCTGCTGCTGTTGTGCTTTACTCGCTTTTTGAAGAACAAATTGAACATGAAATTCTTGAACATCATCATTACACAACATCACACACAGAAAGCCATCCCGAAGCATTGAATTATTTTCCGGAGATTTATGATTTTAAAACCGGAGCTGAAGGTTATCTTGAGCATATAAGAAAAATTAAAGAAGCGGTTGATATTCCCATAATTGCAAGTTTGAATGGAAAAAATCCCGGCGGATGGATTGAGTTTTCACAAAAAATAGAACAAGCCGGTGCTGATGCACTTGAACTAAATATTTATAAACTTGCAACTGACCCTTCTGTCAGCGGAGCTGCAATAGAAAAGGAATATGTTGAGATTGTTAAAGAAGTTAAAATGAATATTTCAATTCCCGTTGCTGTAAAACTTCATCCATATTTTTCATCATTGGCTGCAATGGCAAAAGAACTTGATGAAGTAGGAGCTGACGGACTTGTACTCTTCAACAGATTTTATCAGCCGGATATTGATCTTAATACTTTGGAAGTAGTTCCGAATGTAATCCTTTCTTCACCAATGGCAATGCGTCTTCCGTTAAGATGGATTGCCATTCTGTATGGAAAAGTTAATGCTGATCTTGCTGCTACAAGCGGTGTTTATAGTGAAAAGGATGTAATAAAAATGATTATGGCAGGAGCTAAAGTTACACAGATGCTTTCATGCCTATTAAGATACGGCATAGGTCATATCTCAGATGTAATTACAAAACTTATTTACTGGATGGAAGTGAATGAATATGAATCACTTGAACAAATGCGCGGAAGTATGAGTTATAAGAAGGCAGCGGATCCCTCTCAGTTTGAACGGGCTAATTACATGAAGGTTTTAAATTCTATTAAATAATACGGTAAATAACAGCTCTCCACGCTGCAAGTATTAATTGTATTATCTCTTATACTTGCAGTGTTTTTTTTCAGCAAATTCTCCAATTTCTTTTCAAACCAACAAACCTTATTTTAATCAGAAAATAATTTCAGGTGAAATCATGCTAAAGCGTTTGTTGCCTTTTTTATTAATTGCGGTAATTTCATTTTCTATTGGAGCATTGTTTTTTGCAGGTGAACAAAATCCAATTACAAAAGAAGATATTGCTCACGCTGAAAAAATAACCGGAATAGAATTCACTGATGCAGAACGTGATTCAATGCTGGATGAACTTTTTTCTTCTTTAAAAAATTACAAAGTGATAAGAGAAGCCAATCTTAAAAACAGTATAATGCCGGCGTTGCAGTTTAATCCTGTTCCGCGCAATTTTAATTTTGAAAAAGAACAGAAGCCTTTACTATTTTCAGATTACTCAAACACAAAATTACCTGCTGATAAAAATGAACTTGCATTTTATTCCATCGGCCAATTAGCTGAGCTTATCAAAACAAAACAAATTACTTCCGTTGAATTAACAAATTTTTTCCTGGATAGATTAAAAAAGTATTCTCCCACTATTCAATCAGTAATTACTCTTACAGAAGAGCTTGCGCTTGAGCAGGCAAAGAAAGCTGATGCTGAAATTGCCGCAGGTAAATACCGGGGAATGCTTCATGGAATTCCTTACGGTGTAAAAGATTTACTTGCCACTAAAAATTATAAAACTACCTGGGGCTCTGTTCCTTACAAAGATCAGATGATTGATATGGATGCATCAGTTGTTAAGAAATTAGAAGAAGCCGGTGCTGTGCTTCTGGCAAAATTAACAATGGGTGCACTTGCATGGGGTGATGTTTGGTTTGGAGGTAAAACAAGAAATCCATGGAATATTGAACAAGGCTCAAGCGGATCTTCTGCTGGTTCTGCTGCTTCGGTTTCAGCAGGACTTTTACCATTTGCAATCGGCACAGAAACTTATGGTTCAATTATTTCACCATCAACTGTTTGTGGTGTTACCGGATTAAGACCATCTTATGGAAGAGTAAGCAGAACGGGTGCAATGGCTTTGAGCTGGAGTATGGATAAAATTGGACCTATATGCCGTAACGCTGAAGATTGTGCTATTGTTTTTAATGCAATATACGGGCCTGATGAAGCTGATCCCACGGTTTATGATTTTCCGTTTAATTACAATTCTAAAATTGATCTGAAAAAATTAAAAGTGGCATATCTTAAAAATGATTTCAGCGGTGATTATGATTTTAAAAAGAATGATTCAATCTCACTTGAGATAATAAAAAATCTTGGGGTTGAATTAATTCCGGTTGAGCTTCCTGATTATCCTGTTTATGATATGTCTATCATTCTTTCTGCAGAAGCTGCGGCTGCGTTTGATGAACTAACTCTATCAGGCAGAGATGATTTGATGATCAGGCAAATAAAAAATGCATGGCCAAATTCGTTCAGAGCCTCACGATTTATTCCCGCAGTTGAATACATTAATGCAAATCGTCTGCGCACTTTATTAATTGAAGATTTGAATAAACTTATGCAGCAGTATGATGTTGTAATCGCTCCATCATGGAGAGGAAAAAATCTTTTGATGACCAATTTAAGCGGGCATCCTGCAATTGTGGTTCCCAACGGATTTTCAGAAAAAGAAACGCCGACAAGTATTTCATTCCTTGGTAATCTTTTTGATGAAGGAACAATTATAGCTTTTGCAAAAGCATTTCAGGAAGCAACAGAATTTCATTTAAAACATCCGCCGCTGTTTTCCGATATTAAAAAATAAAGTAAAGAAGTACGAATGATCGATGATGATCAGGTGAAGTATAAAAAATATATTCTGTATCCGGTTGCTTTTCTTGTTTTAATTTGGGGAGTGAAAGCCGCTGAAGAAATTTTTCAAATCAGCTTTTCCCGGTTTGGATTAGCGCCGGGAGAAGCTTCAGGTTTAACCGGCATCATCTTTTCACCCCTTATTCATGCTGATCTCAATCATCTTATCTCAAATTCACTTCCGCTTTTATTTCTCGGGCTGGGATTATTTTACTTTTATCCTCAATCCTCTATAAAAGTATCAATCATACTTTATATTGTTCCAAATATACTTGTTTGGTTTTTCGGCAGAAGCGCTTTTCACATTGGGGCAAGCGGAATTGTTTACGGACTTGTAACTTTTATGTTCTTCAGCGGAATTATAAGAAGGGATTCACGCTCAATTGCTTTATCACTTGTTGTTACTTTTTTATATGGAAGTCTTGTGTGGGGAGTTTTACCAATAGATGAAAAAGTTTCATGGGAATCACATTTGTTTGGAGCATTAACCGGAATTATTTGCGCATTCATTTTCAGGAAGAAAGATCCTTTTAAAAAATATGATTGGGAAAATGAAGATGAAGAAGAAAGTAATCACAATGAAAAACCGGAGATATCATGGACGAAGGGATATCCATGGGAAGAATGAATTTATATAACAGTATATCTTTTATATTAAAAATCATTTCAATCACTTATAATCATCTGTTCATTTGCTATTTTCCTTAGAAAAGGAAAAGCTTATGCCTATCAGGACAAAATACCGTGAAGTGCTGGATCTGATAAAAGAATTAAACGGCGTTGAATTTAAAGAATGGGAAGATGATGGGAAATTAATTTTGAAAATAAAAATCAGGAATAAACATGATAAAAAACTTATCACCAATAAAATAGAAGAAGTTAATTATATGCATGCTTCAGACCTTGATGTTGAATTTAAATTTGATGAAGAAAAATAACTTTTGCACTTTTCTAATTAAAAAAGGAAATATTTTGAAATATCTTCTCGCTTCATCATTCTTAACCATACTATTATTTTTTACAGGCTGCAGTTCATCAACCGAAACAATAAATGAAACAGATACAACCAAAACTGACCCAACCCAGGGATTGTATTACGATCCTCCCGGATCAACAATTACAACTGATAAAGAAATTACTCCCCAGCATAAAAGAACATTTTATTTTATGAGCAGCGGATTGTATGCAAGCAACGAGTTTGAAGGCGCCCGTTTGAATGATTTTTATAAAGTTGATAGTACTGTTTACACTGCTGTTTTTTTTCCTGAGAATGCACCGGTAAACAACTCAGCATGGTATTCATTTAAATTGTGGTCTGATATTCCGCAGACTGTTACTATTAACTTACAATATAAAGATGGAACACACAGGTACTATCCAAAGCTGAGCAATGACGGCAATAACTGGAGAAGAATTGATTCTGCAGATTATATCACTGATACAGCTTCCGGAACTGCATCAATACGGGTTAAAATTAGTCCTGATACTTTATGGATTTCAGCACAGGAATTATTTACATCATCCGGTTATGAAAAGTGGATAACTCAGCTTCTTAAAAATAATTTTATAAAAAGAGAAGTAATTGGTAAATCATCTTTAGGTAAACCAATTAACAAATTGATAATTAGTGAGAATAATGAAAGCAGAGATTATCTTGTTGTAATAGGCAGATTGCATCCGCCGGAAGTAACGGGCGGTTTTGCGCTGAAAGGATTTGTTGAAACAATTGCCGGAGAATCTGAATTAGCACGCACATTCCGAAAGCATTTTAAAACTTTTGTTGTTCCTTTAGTTAATCCCGATGGTGTTGATAACGGTAATTGGCGGCACAATGCACATGGCATTGATTTGAATCGTGACTGGTATTATTTCAATCAACTGGAACCAAAAGTTATTGCTGAGGAATTACTGAGATTAAAAAATGAAGAGAATGCACGCTTTCATTTCTTTATTGATTTTCATTCAACCCAGGTTGATGTTTTTTATACAACCGGGAAAGATACAACAAAAGAGAAAGATGAGATTTATGAATTGCAGCAGAAATGGCTGAAGGAACTTGCAGAAAAAAATCCTGATTATCTTGTGAACATTGATGAATCATTAAATAATCCAAATACTCCAACTTCTGATACGTGGAGTTATAACAATCTGAAAATTCCTTCCATTACTTATGAAATAGGAGATGAAACGGAGCGCGCACAAATTAAAAAAATCTCATCAAGTGCTGCTGAAATTATGATGAAACTTTTACTTCAGAAAGAAAGATCATCGGCGGATTAGGGAATATCCCAAAAGCTTTTAAGTTAACGGAACATTTTTCTTTTCCTGATCTTCTAAATAAGAAAAATTTAGGAGAAAAATTATGAAAAGAAATTTTATAAAAATTTTTGTGCTGTTGATTTTGAGTACTGCATTCATTTTAAATGCACAAACTAAAGACAGTGTAAGGCAGAAGCTAAAAGATCTAAAAGGAAGAGCTGATAAAATCACTATTCAAACAAATGAAGGAGAGGTTACATTTGAAGGAAAGGAAGCTGATTACCTTCTGCGGAAAATGAAGCATGGTGTAAGATCTTTCAGTTTCGTTGCTCCGGGTGATATGTTCGCTTACGGTGAGAAATTTGATTTTGATGATTTTGATTTTTCATTCCCCAAATCTCCAAAAATTAAAATATTAAAACATCGGGATGATGATCTTGAAATACTCGATGAAGTAAATCAAAAAGTAACCGTTGAAAGAAAAGGTGGAAAGATAAAGGTTACTGTTAAAAAGAAGGAGAATGGAGAAGAAGTAACAGAAGTTTATGAAGGCGGGGAAGCCGAAAAATTTCTGGATGAAATGAATGATGATGAACCTTTCTCAATGCAATTTAAAATGGGTGATGATGATGACTCAGATAAAAAAGAAACACGAATCATTATCATCAAATAATAATTGAGGCAGTTACTTTAGTTCCATTTTGTAGTATCAAAGATCATGCTTCATCTCTTAATTGTGTTGTTTTGTTTTTAATTTCAGAACCAAAATAAATATATTGATAAAAATTACTTTTCTTTATTTGATGAAGCATGAGCATTAAAGAAAATATTTTAAACATAAAAGAATTTCTGCACAATTTTGCTTTCCGTGATTTACGCGTAATTGTTGCCGCATTCATATTTATTTCAGCAAGCTGGGCGTTCATTGAAATTGCTGATGAAGTTAATGAAGGTTCAACCAAAGCTTTTGATGAGACAATATTAACAACTTTGCGTAATGCTGAAAATTATGAAATTCCACGCGGACCCAAATGGCTGCCTGAGGCGGTACGTGATATTACGGCATTGGGCGGCGGTATGGTTCTCTTCCTTTTAACTGCTTCTGTTGCGGGATTTTTAATTCTTCAGAAAGAATATAAAATCATGTGGCTCATGCTTATAACTGTTGCCGGCGGTGCATTACTTAGTTATGGCTTGAAAGAATTTTATGCACGTGAAAGACCTGATGTTGTTCTTCATCTTATGGCGGAAACATCTCTGAGTTTCCCCAGCGGTCATTCAATGATGTCAATTGTAGTTTATCTTGCGCTTGGCTCATTAATCGCACGGCTGCAAACACGAAGAAGAATCCGCGTTTATATTATTACTCTCGCTTTGTTTCTTTCATTTCTCATCGGCTTAAGCAGAATTTATCTCGGTGTTCATTATCCAACAGATGTACTTGCGGGATGGAGTGTTGGATTAGCATGGGCTTCATTAGTCTGGTTTGCTGCCTGGTACATTCAACGGAAATATGATAAGTAAATTTTCATATTAATTTTAAATCTATTTATGCAGTGATTAGAATCATCATGTAATATTCAATTTATCTGCTTCACTTCATCATTAAAATTCTTTTATAAATTAATCCGGAAAAAGAACAATCAGGTTGAAAAGAATTTTATTCCTTTTGATTTTAATAAATATATCCAGTTTCTTTCCAAGAGATAAGGACGTTTATATGGTTTTCTCTGCCGGCTGGTTTGATTTTATTCAGCAGGCAGATCAGGCAGCGGAATTTAGATTTGAAATAAGAATTGATAAAGGATTTTGGAATATCAAACCTTTATGGGGATTAACAAAAACAACCGATGGCGCTTCCCAGGCTTACATAGGAATATGGATGGATTTAAATTTATTCGGTGATTCATTCGTAATAACTCCGAGTTTTTCCCCAAGCTTCATTTATGAAGGAAGCGGCAAAACACTTTACAGTCCGGCAGAGTTCAAATCACAAATTGAAATTTCATACATATTTAAGGGTGAATCACGAATTTCTGTATACCTGAATCATATTTCTAATGCAGGCATTAGTAAACTAAATCCCGGAGCAGAAACCATCGGTATAAATTATATCATTCCGGTAGAAAATGTATTTTAATTGTTCAATTTTTTCTGCGTTAATGTTGCAGATATTTCATACAATAAGATAAAATCAGTTTAATTTATTTTGAAGTTCTTGATTCCACAAGATCTTCTCTGAAGGTTTCAGCCATGTATGCACCAACATCATCAGCCGCAGCGCCTACTACTCTGTTCAATTCATCCTTATCAAGTGAAGAAAGCTGAAGTGCATTAAAAACTTTAACTACAGTTTTACTGCTTTTTCCATCTGTTGTGTTTTGATCAATTGGTATTGTTTGTCCCTCCCAATTTTCCCAAACAAGATTTCCGCTTGCTCTGTCTATAATTCTTCCGTTTGCCTGTACATAAACTGAAACGCCGGTTTCTTTAACAACAAGTTTGCATTCTTCTAAAACGGTTTCAACTATGTATGCGGGATTATCGCTTACTTCATCAACAGGAGTTATGCTAAGGTATGTTTCCATTGCATTTCTCAATCCTTCAGAAACATAACCCGCAAGTATTCTTGTATCAACTGCGCTTTTTAATTTTGCTTTACTGTCATCGGATAAAATATCAGAACCAACTGAAGCGAGAATTCCGAGCACTGTATTATCTTCTTTTTTATTTGCGGGATCCTCTGTGGTAATCTGAATTTCAGAAGCATTTCTTGAAACACGCTCAGTAAACATTACTGCAGTACCATTAAGATTATATTTGGCAAGTTCGTTTGTGCCTGAACAACCGGCAATAAATAATACAAGAAAGGCCAGGAATGAAAAAAGCAGCGTTTTCATTTTTCCCTCATGTTATAAATAATTAGTTACTTTGAATGTTCAATTATAAGCCTGCATTATCTTACAATCAAATAATATCTGAAATAAAAAAATAAATTTACTTCCTGCATGAAATTCTTCTTCAATTAAATTATATTCCACAAGTATTCAAGTATAGTTGGAGTTAAGAATGAAAAAAATAGCCCGCCGTAAATTTATTCAATCATCAGCAATGCTTGGTGCATCTGCATTTTTATTGGGAAGCACTTCAGCGCGTGCAATTTTCCTTAACAATCAATTTGATCTGCTCATAATAAACGGCTCCGTTATTGATGGCTCAGGTAAAAAAGAATTTACAGCAGATGTTAGAATTAAAGATGGAAAAATAAAAGCAATCGGGAATTTAAAAAATTCAGATGCTGCGAGAATAATTGATGCTAAGGGTTTAAAAGTCTCTCCCGGCTTTATTGATATTCATTCACATACCGATAATGATTTGTTAATCAATCCAAAAGCTGAAAGTAAAATAAGACAGGGAGTAACAACAGAAATAACGGGACAGGACGGCTCTTCAATGGCTCCCGTTGCTGAATGGAATATTGAAAGAACCTTAAAAAACTTTAAAGAAGAATATGGCGAAGAATTAACGTTCAGAACTTTTGCAGAATTTTTAGATGATTTTTCAAAAAGAAAATTTTCTGTAAACATGGCTTCTATGATTGGACTTGGAACGCTCAGAGAAGTTATTGTTGGTTATGATGATCGTCCTGCTTCTGCTGATGAAATGCAAAGAATGAAACACGAAGTTGAAAAAGCAATGAAAGCCGGAGCTTTAGGCTTATCAACAGGATTGGAATACACGCCGGGAAGTTTTGCATCAACTGAAGAATTAATTGGATTATGTAAAGCCGCAGATGAACGAACAAGAATTTATGCAACTCACATGCGCAATGAAGATAACACTGTTCTTGAAGCAATTGATGAAGCAATCAACGTTGCAAAAGGTTCAAATGCAAAATTATTAATTTCACATTTAAAAGTATCCGGCAAATCAAATTGGCATAAAGCAGATGAAGCGCTTGCTAAAATTGATAAAGCAGTTAATGAAGGTTTGGAAGTTCATGCTGACAGATATACTTATGTTGCATATCATACAGGCTTGGCAAATCTTTTTCCGCTTTGGGCGCGCGATGGCGGAAGAGCAAAATTTATTGAAAGATTAAAAAATGATTCTTTAAAATTAAAGATGAAAGAATATTCTGAAAAGAAAGTTTCAAATCTTGACGGCGATTGGAACGGTGTGCTTATTTCAAGCATAGGAAAAGATGAATTAAAAAATTTACAGGGAATGACGATTAAGCAAATCTCAGAAAAAAATAGCAATGATAGTTTTGAAACAGCAGTTAAAATTATTATTGATTCTGAAAATGATGTTTCAATGGTTGGCTTTGGAATGGAAGAAGAATCAACAGAAAAAATACTTGCGCACCCGCGTGTAATGATCGCATCTGATTCAGGTTCACATGCGCCTTATCCGCCAATGACAAGAAGCATTGCACATCCGCGCGCTTACGGAACTTTTCCAAGAGCAATTGCAAAGTATGTTCGTGAACGGAATATTTGTCCGCTTGAAGAGATGGTAAAAAAAATGACTTCGATGCCTGCCGATAAAGTAAGATTAAAAGATAAAGGAAGAATTGAAGAAGGAAAATCGGGCGATGTTGTAATTTTTGATTATGAAAAAATTCAGGATAAAGCAACGTTTACAGATCCGCATCAATATCCTGATGGAATTCCGTACGTAATTGTAAATGGTGAAATTGTAATTGAAAAAGGTGAACACACAGGAGCAATGCCGGGAAAAGTTTTAAGAAGCTGATATAAGAGGTTGCGTGAAATTTATTAGCCCACAGTTTTTGAGGCTGTATGAAAAGTTTAAATTTGTCAACCTGAACTTGCCTGCCTGTCCGAGTCTGTTGCATAACCTTATTATTTAGAGATTAACTCAGATAAAACTATCGG
>JBIQJD010000014.1:0-102837 GCA_044507695.1 Ignavibacteriales bacterium
ATTACTCTGCTCTGCTCTATAACAAACATTTTTTTACTTTGCTGTTGCTTCAACCATTAGTTGTTCCGCAACTTCCTTCCCAAGGTATAAATCAATAAAATAGTGAATAACATACAGTACCGGAGTAAGAGCAACTGCAATAATAAATTTGTAAATATAATTCACCACTCCGATTGCAATTACAAGTGTAAAATCCCAGCCTGCTCCGAGATAAAAAGCGATGAATAATACAACAAAGCTGTCAATAAATTGAGAAACTAACGTTGAACCTGTTGCACGCAGCCAGATTTTCGAATTCCCGGTTCTTTTCTTTAAAAGATGAAATACAGCAACGTCAATTAATTGTCCCAGCAAAAAAGCCGTAAGTGATCCGGCAATAATCCACATACCCTGTCCAAAGATTGCATTATATGCAAAATCCATTTTGATGGTTTCCCCATTAACTTCGCGTGTTAACCAGAAATCAGAAGGAGTTAAGCCCATGGCAAAATAAACCATTAAAAATGCATAAAGAATTAATGCAGCAGCAGTGAATGATAAAAAGCGTACACCCCGTCTGCCGTAATATTCATTTATTATATCTGTCATAATAAAAACAACAGGCCACAGCAAAACACCGGCAGTTAAATTAAAGGATAGATTATCTATTCCTAGTATTGAAATATTTGCGGGAGTAATACCTAATGTATTTTCAAGTGAAAATATTTTTACGCCGATAAATTCTGCAAGCATTGCATTTGCAATAAAGAAAGCTCCCAGAATATAGAACAGCCTGTTGCTTTTATCTTTCATGTTTCCTCAGATGAAAAAGGTTGAAATGGATACGCACCAATTTCTTAAATTATTTATTAAAATAAAAAACGGTGCCTTTTACAGACACCGCCGGAGAGAAGAAATGAAGAGTTAATTATCTTGTTCTTGTTTTCCCTGGAGTTTCCCTGCTTCTTTCAGTTGAAGTAGTATTTCTTTCAGTTCGTGGTTCAGTTCTTTTCTGTTCACGAACTTCAACTTTATTCTGCCTTGTTTCAGGTTTTATTTGCGGCACATTATTTTTTGGCTTCTGTTCTTTTTGCTGTCTTATTTCAGGTGCTGAATTTTTCTGCGGAACGGTTTCTCTTTCTCTCTTAATTGAACCTGAATTTTCCCGTTCATTTCTTTTTTCAATTTGAACTTTGTTCTTTTGCTGTTTCACCTGAACTTTTTTATCAACTATCTGTTTCTCTTTTTTTTCTGATTGAATTCTGTTTCGTTCATTTTCATTCTGCTTATCAACAGATTTATTATTTACCGGAATTCTTTCAATATCCTTTGTTGTTGTTCTGTTATTTCTTTCCTCAGTTATTTTTTTATCATCGCTTCTGTTAGTGTTAACTTCCCTTCTTGAAATTTCAACTTTTTCAGTTTGAAGATTACTTTTTCTGTCTGATCTTTTTATCTCAACATTTCCTGATTCTCTCTCAATTATATCACGTGAAGCGGCAAACGTTCTGATTGTTTCATTATTCCTTCCGTTTCCTCTTTCTATTTCACGCAGGTCAGCCGTTCTGATTATATCTCTTTGTCTGATTTCCTGTCCGCTTCTTTCGCGAATCAAATTTACATCAACACCACGGTTTACTACTCTGCCTCTTTCATAACTGTAATCGTTTCTGTATTTAGTTTTTGAAAAAATCCTTTCACGATATTTTGGCGCAGCATAATAATTATAAACATGCGGATCACAGAAGTGGCGGTATTTAACAAAGTGCCAGTGAGCAATCGGTGTATAATAATTTACTGTAAAATGAATTCCTATATTAACAGAAAATACTGCGTATGGAGGAAGCGGAGCCCAGCCGATATAATCATCATCATATCTCCATTCAACCCATGCAGGCGCCCATTCATAATCCGGCAGCCAGATCCATCCGTAATAATCATCATAAAACCATCTGCCGTAGTGATAAGTTATGTAACCAAAATCTTCGTATGAATGCCAGTACCATCCGTCTTCTGTCCAAAGCCATTGTCCGCGGGTATAAGGAGCCCAGCCTCTCCTGACAATTGATGGTTTCCAAACAACTACTCCGTGATCTAATTCAATCCATACACCATGTGGAGCTAATGCTGTGTAGAATAATCCGTAATCACTTCTGGATTTTGCTTCAGCTTCATCAGCTAATAAAAGAATTGTGAAAACAGCGATCAGTATTAAATATATCTTTTTCATTATTGCACCTTAACGTTGAATTTCTGATTAAGAAATTCAATCTCCATGCCACAATTATATGCTAAAGTATGATGAAAATAAGAGGATTATTTAATGAGTTGTTTAATAAAATGAACAGAAGAATTTCTTTTTATACACAAGCTGAAAATTGGATTACCGTTTTAAATTTCTCCCCTTCCATGAGAATAAACCAAGTGCTCCGGAAATTCCTGCAATTATGATATAAGGTATTTGAAATATTTCTGCAGCCGGTAAATATTTTAATAAATTAGATTTAAAGATAAGAGAATTGCCTTTGCTTAATATCAAATATTCCAGGATGAATTTTCCGGTAAGTGCCGTTAGAACCAGAATTATAAAATCTGAATTAAGGAATGAAAGCAAAAGCATTATTGGTATACTTAAGTAATAAAGGAAAATCAGAATCAATTGAAGTATTAATTTTTTATCGTCATAAAATAATCCTTTACTTGCCCAGCGCGTTCTCTGATTAAAAAATTCTGTTACGCTTTTATTTGATTCCGTGTAAACTACTGCTTCAGGATGGGAACAGAATTTAATTTTATACTTTCCGGATTTGTGAATCTTCTGCATTAATAATTCATCATCACCGGAAGATAAATTCATTGTTCCGGCAAATCCGCCAACCTCATAAAATATTTTTTTTCTGTAAGCAAGATTTGCTGCACTGCAGATTACAGGTTTTCCTGCTCCAATCAATCCTGCGCCTGTAAGAATCAATCCCTGGAACTCAAGCCTCTGCAGTTTGTCCATAAATTTTGATGATGGGAAAAAATCAACGGGGCCTGCAGCCATTGCTGTATTATTATCAAATGTTGAAATGAGATACTTTAACCACTCCGGTGAGTGCCGGCAATCAGCATCTGTTGTAACTATAATCTCTCCTTTTGATCTTTCAATACCCAATTCAACTGCACGTTTCTTATGTGCCTTATATTCAACTTTATCAACCGCTTTAATAACTTTAATGTTTGGAGAAGAAATTGCATTGCACAATTTTGTAAAGGAATCATCTTCCGAATCATCATCAACATAAATTACTTCATATTTATCATTAGGATAATCAAGCGATTCAACTGATTGCAGACTCATTAATATATTTTCTGATTCATTCCTGAATGGAATAATAACGCTGATAAATTCATCTTCAGTTTTGAGATTGAATTTATTATCAAAACTTTTTAATCCTTTAAGAATTTTTATTAAAAAAGAAAAGTAATGCAGAATAAATATGCTTAAGAAGAGTAATAGATAATCAGGCATTTCTTGAATCCGTAAAACTTAAAAACATACCAGCCAAAGCGGGAAGAATAATGTTTATGAGAAAGATTAAAATACCGGCATTAAATCCTGCTGATCCACTGAATCCGAAAAGTGTAAAAATATAAACAGCAGCGCCCTCTCGTACTCCCAATTCTCCAAAAGAAAAAAATCCCAGAGCTGTTTTTGAAAACATGATAAGCACGGCAGCCCAGAACAAATTTATAAAATCAAAATGAGTTGTGAATGATGCCGCAGCTAATACAAATTGAAGTGTATAAATTATGAAGTACAGAGTGGTTATAATCATCATCCTGCGAATATATTTTTTATCAATCGTTAAAATTGTTTTAATTAATTCAGGATAACGATTTAACAATTTAATTCTTGAGCAGATATTTATTACTGAACTCAACAATCTGTTTTTAAATTTATAACAGAAAATTATGAAGCAAATCAAAAATGAAAATCCATATAATATTTGGGGATTCATTTCCGGATTTTTTAAAATCATAAACGCAGCCAATGCTGCCGTGCCAAAGATAATCTCATTAAAAAGTACAAAAAACTTTTCAATCATTGTTGCGGCAGAAACGGTTATGAAAGATTTATCATTTAATATCAGTCCTCTTCCCGCATACTCTCCTATTCTGCCGGGAGTAAAAGCGCCGCCGGTTAATCCGTAAAACAATGATCTGAAAATCTGATTTCTATCTTTAATATTTAAAAGATGATCACAGGTTAATTCCCATTTTTTAAATTGCAGATAAATGTTTGGAATAAGTAAAGATGTTATGGCTGAGAAATAATAAATGTTAAGCGCTGAAAATGCTTTAATAATCTGCTGCGGCTTTATATTGTTTATCAGATAAACCAGCAGACTTAGGCTGAAAATAATTTTAGCAGAAAGAATATATTGCCTCTTATATCTGCTTAAATGATTCTGTATTGCTAAAGTATAATCAGTGCTCAGTGGTTTTCCTTTTTAGAAAGTAGTGTTATTGTTAAGCAAAAATCTTTTTGTTACTTTTCCGAACATTCATATACGAGATTTGGAGAGTTAATGTTTATAAATTTTAGCGATATACCCGGAAATCAAAATCTGTTCCTTGATTATTTATATGAATTTGATAATGTAAAAAATTTTTTCAAATATAATTTCCGCAATAAGGAAGAATATTTAAAGATATTTAAAAATATTTCTGATTCGAAAAATCATTCTGCAGAAATAACATCAATTATTGAAAAACAGTATTCAACTTATAAGCCATCTCCAAAAACGCAAAAAAATATTTCTCTGTTTGGAAATAAGAAAACTCTTGCCATTGTTACAGGCCAGCAGCTTGGTATTGCCGGCGGACCACTTTATACAATTTATAAAATTATTACTGCAATAAAACTCAGCACATACCTTTCAGAACGTTATGATGATTACCATTTTGTACCTGTATTCTGGCTTGAAGGTGATGATCATGATTTTGATGAAGTAAGTTCTGTTGGAATCATAAATGAAAAAAATGAATTTGAAAAAATTATTTATGAAGATTCAATTCCGGAAGAAGAAAACAGGGGCAGTGTTGGAAATTTAAAATTCAATCAATCAATAAATGATTTTTTTGAGAAGTTCAAAAACAATCTGCGCGAAACAGAGTTTACAGAAAAAATATTTGAACAGCTTCGTTCATATTACCGGGAAGGAAGAACATTCAGAGATGCATTTAAAGATTTAATATTCTGGCTGTTTGATCAATACGGATTAATAATTTTTGATCCGCAGGATGCTGATGTTAAAAATTTATTAAAGCCGGTATTCAAAAAAGAAATTACAGATTTCAGGATGCATACCGAAACATTGGTTAACGTAAGCGCAAAGCTGGAAGAACTATACCATGCACAGGTTAAAGTTAGACCGATAAATTTATTTTTTTCTACGGATGAAGGAAGACATTTAATTGAGCCGGTAGAAAATGAATTTAGACTTAGAAGGAAAAGAAAAAAATTTTCATACGAGGAATTAATTGATCTTATTGAAAATGAACCCAAGAATTTTAGTCCCAATGTTCTTCTCAGACCAATCTGTCAGGATTTTCTGCTGCCAACTGCATTTTATATCGGCGGACCTTCAGAAATATCATATTTTGCACAGGTAATGCCTTTATATCAATACTATAATATTGAAGCACCTGTTATTTATCCCCGTTCAGGTGCAACAATAATTGAAAAAAATATCAGTTCATTAATTGAAAAATATTCACTGGAAATTCAGCAGTTGTTTATTGATCCTGAACAGTTGAAAAATAAAGTGCTTGAATCAATTGGTGATAATGCGCTGAACAATATTTTTGAATCTGCGTCCAATGAAATTGAAGTAACTTTTGATCAGCTTAAGGAAAAATTATTCGAGCTTGATAAAACAATCAGCGATGCAAGTACAAAGTACAGGCAGAAAATTTTTAATTATCTTGATGAGTTAAAAGGAAAAGCATTTGATGCGCAGAAGAGAAAACATGAAACAACTTTAAGACAGATAGATAAAATTACTTCTGGCATTTATCCTAATTCAAATCTTCAGGAAAGAGAACTTAACTTTGTTTACTTTGCAAATAAATATGGTGTTGAATTTATTGCTCATTTATTTGAAGAATTAACAATCAATAAATTTGAACATCAAATTATAAAATTGTAATTCGGGTCCTCTCAATAAAAAACCTGCTCAGTTCAAGCAGGTTTTATCATTTTAAAATTTAATTTTAATCTTTTATAGTCTGTTCGGTATCTGCATCAAAGAAATGAAGTTTATCAGTATCAAAAAATAATTCTCTGCTTGTGCCGGCTTCTGGTTTTTCACGTGCGGGAATTCGGGCTACCATTTGTGTTTCATCAACAGTGAAATATAAAAATATTTCATTTCCCATAGGTTCAACTACTTCAAGGTTTGCATCAATTTTCTGAAATGAATCTTTTGCAGTACTTGAAGCTGCATCATAAATATCTTCCGGACGAATGCCAAGCCAAACATTTTTATTAATGTAATTTTTTAGAAGTTCCGAGTGTTTATTATTCAAGTTAATTGAAAATCCGTTTCCGGTGCTGATGAATTTCAAACCATCTGCCTGAGTAATTTTTCCTTCAATAAAATTCATTGACGGGCTGCCGATAAATCCCGCAACAAATTTATTAACAGGATAATTGTATAAATTAAGCGGTGCATCAATTTGCTGAACAACGCCATCCTTCATAATTACAATTTTATCACCCATCGTCATTGCTTCAGTTTGATCATGAGTAACATAAATCATTGTTGCTTCCAGTCTTTGATGCAGCTTTGAAATTTCTGTTCTCATTTGAACACGAAGTTTAGCATCAAGATTACTCAAAGGTTCATCAAATAAAAACACTTTGGGTTTGCGCACTATTGCACGCCCCAATGCAACACGCTGCCTCTGCCCGCCGGATAATGCCTTCGGTTTTCTGTCAAGATAAGTTTCAAGTCCAAGAATTTTAGCAGCTTCACTAACACGTTGTTTAATTGCCTGCTTGTCAAATTTTCTTAGCTTTAAACCAAAAGCCATATTTTCATAAACAGTCATGTGAGGGTACAACGCATAGTTTTGAAAAACCATAGCTATATCGCGGTCTTTGGGAGAAACATCATTAACTTTTCTGCCTTCAATGTAAAGTTCTCCGCCGGAAATTTCTTCAAGTCCCGCAATCATTCTTAAAGTAGTGGATTTACCGCAGCCTGAAGGCCCAACGAGCACAACAAATTCCCTGTCTTTAATTTCAAGGTTAACATTCCTAACGGCAACGTTTCCCCCTTCATAAACTTTGGTAACATCTTTTAATAAAACTTCTGCCATATTTTACCTTGCTATTTTTTTAATTTGATTTTCAAAATCAGGATTTGAAATATTCACGCAATTGAAATTATTAACTTTTCCTCCTTCTTCCAAAACAAAAGATAACACTGCAAAAGCCATAGCAATCCGGTGATCACCAAAACTTTCGAAGATTACATTTTTGTTTTTTATTTCACCGCTTACTGTAAAACCATCTTCCTGCTCATCAACTTCCAAACCAAGTTCTTTAAAGTTTTTGCACAATGCAGTTATTCTGTCTGTTTCCTTACCTCTTAATTCTTCAGCATGATTTACAGAGAAACTTCCTTCAGCAAAAATTCCGGCAATAGAAAGTATTGGAATTTCATCAATTATATTTGGAATAATTTCTTTTGGCAGCTCAACATTTTTAAGTTGGCTGCTTTTAATGATCAGATCACCAAATGGCTCTCCTGCAGCTTCCTGTTCATGCTGAATTTCAATGTTTGCGCCCATTCTTTTCAGAACATCAAGAATTCCGGTGCGGGTAGGATTTAATGAAACATTTTTAATTTTAAGTTCAGAATCATTTAAAAGCAATGAAAGAATAATAAAGAATGCTGCGGTTGAAATATCGGATGGCACAAAATATTCCTTTGGCTGCGGATAATTTTCTGATGAAGAAAAAATTATTTTATCCGTTCCCTTAAATGAACTACTCAACCCAAGCATTCTTTCGGTATGATCACGAGATGGAATTTTTTCAATTACAGATGTTCGTTTTGCTGAATGAAGTCCGGCAAGCAGCACTGCGCTTTTCACCTGAGCGCTTGCCATCGGCAATTCATAGGTAATTGGAATTATTTCATCAGAAGGAAAAAACTTAAGCGGTAAGGTTGATCTTTCAGACGCTCCAATTTTTCCTCCCATTGCTGTAAGAGGAGTTATAATTCTTTTCATCGGTCTTATTGATAAGGATTCATCACCAATAATTTCAGATTCAAAATTTTGTGCAATTAAAATTCCGCTTATCAATCTTGCAGTTGTACCTGAATTTCCGGCATCAAGTGCTTGTACCGGTTTTTTGAATCCTTTAAATCCGCATCCTTTTACAACCAGATGATCACTCTCTTTTTTAATTTCAGCACCAAGAGCAGCAAAACACTTTTGTGTGGATTTTACATCTTCACCATTTGATAAATTAAAAATTCTTGATTCACCATCGGCAAGTGCAGAAAACATCACAGCTCTGTGTGAGATTGATTTATCACCCGGCAGTTCAAGCTCACCGCTTACTTTATTTATTTTTGAAAGTTCTTTAACCATTAAAATTTTCCGGTTTATTTATTCAGCCATAAATTAATTTTTTCATCCAGTTCATCATCTGATAATTCACTCTTCAAATATTTACCTTTGATTATCCTCTGTCTTACTGCTTCATAAAGAATTATTGCTGCAGCAACAGATACATTCAGACTCTGAACCATTCCATACATAGGAATAAGAAATATTTCATCAGCGGATTGTGCCGCTTCATCTGAAACTCCCCGGTGTTCATTCCCCAAAACTATAGCAGTTTTTTTTGTAAGATCAAGATCATACATACTTTTAGCATCATCAGAAATTGAAGAAGCATAAATTACAAAGCCCTGTTCTCTTAAATTTCTATAACAGGTATTAACATCTTTGTATTTTTCTTTTTCAACCCATTTAAAAGCAGAAGCGGAAGATTTTTTCCCAATCTTCGGAAATTCTTCCAGGTTATAAATTAAAGATACTTTGGGAACTCCTGCTGCATCGCATGTTCTGAATATTGCACTAACATTATGCGGATCATGAATATTTTCAAGCACTACATGTAAACTTTGCTGCCGTGCTGATACTACCGATACAATTTTATTTTTTCTTCTTTCTGTTTTAAAAGATTTCATTAAGAACTTACAAACCCTTAACAACAAGTTTATAAATGGTTTTAGTTCTACTTCCCCGGGCTTTATCAAGTTTAATTTTATCCTTAGGATCAACTTTCAAATAGTATGAAGCGAGATCAACAATTTTTTCAAGCACTGTATCTTCATCATGTGCCCAGGCATCACAGCCTTTCAAACTTGGTATTTCCGCAGTAAAACCATCATCACTTTTAATAACAATAACATCTAAAATCAAAATTGCGCCTTTAATAACTAAATACAATTAATAACTTGATTGGCTTTTTTCTCCCATTACAATTTTTACTGAAGCACTTGCACCTATTCTGTCTGCACCGCTTGCAATCATTGCTTCGGCATCTTCTTTTGAACGGATTCCACCGGAGGCTTTTACTCCGATTCCGCTTCCCACAACATATTTCATCAGTGCAATATCACCAACAGTTGCGCCGCCCTTGCTGAATCCTGTAGAAGTTTTTACAAAATCAGCTCCGGCTTTTTTACAGATCAAACAGGCTTTAACTTTTTCTTCATCTGTAAGAAGTGCTGTTTCCAGAATTACTTTGCAAATTGCGTTATGTTTTTTTGCTGCAAGAACAACCTGCTGAACATCATTTAAAACATATTCATGATCTCCATTTTTTAAACGCCCAACATTTATAACCATATCTATTTCCGTTGCACCGTTATAAATTGCCTGTTCAGCTTCAAACCTTTTCACTTCTGTTGTTGTTGCGCCAAGTGGAAAGCCAATCACCGTACAGACTTTAACTCCGGTCTCTTTCAGAAGTTCACTGCACAACGCAACAAATGAAGGATTAACACACACAGATGCAAATTTATATTTCTTTGCTTCTTCACATAGCTGAATTACTTCATCAGTTGTTGCTTCGGGTTTTAGCAAGGTATGATCAATCTTTGAGGCAATACTTTTATCAGGCATTGCTTTGCCAACGCCCATTCCTGCGGCAATTCTTTCAGCACCGGTTTCTACTATGTTTTTAACTGCTTTCGGCTGCGTAATAACATTTGTCTCCCACCCTTTACATGATTCTGATTCGCTGTAAAAATCGCGCAGAGTTTTTTCTAAAAATTCTCTTGAAACATCTGTATCAAAATCCGGGAAGCTCATTTCATCACCTCCATTTGATAAACTTTTATTTTCATAAACAAAATTTGCATTTCAATTTATGCAGATAGTTTAAGATATGCTTTGAAAGTATTTTGCAGAAGCATTGCAATAGTCATTGGTCCTACTCCGCCAGGAACCGGCGTAATGTAAGAAGTTTTTGATGAAACTTCATTAAAATCCACATCACCAACAATACGCGAACCTTTTGGATGAGATGAATCAGGAATACGATTAATTCCAACATCAATTACTACTGCGCCTTCTTTAACCATATCTGCTTTTACAAAGTTTGCCTTACCAATTGCAGCGATTAAAATATCAGCCTGCCTGGTAAAGTATGAGACATCAGGAGCGGCTGAATGGCAAACTGTAACAACAGAATTTGCATGATCTTTTTTCTGAAGCATTATGTTTGCTATTGGCTTGCCAACTATATTGCTTCTCCCAAGAACAACAACATGTTTGCCTTTTGTTTCTATGTTGTACCGTTTCAACAATTCCTGAATGCCGGCAGGAGTGCAGGCAGCAAATGCATCTTTTCCAATTACAAGATTACCAACACTAATTGGATGAAATCCATCAACATCTTTTTTAGGAGAGATTGCTTCAATCACTTTATTTTCATCAATGTGCTTTGGAAGAGGAAGCTGAACGAGTATACCGTGGATTTCAGTGTTTTGGTTATAAGCTTCAATAAGATCAAGCAATTCTTGTTCAGAAATATCTGCAGATAATTTTTCCGATCTGGTAAGAAATCCAACTTCCTCACACGCTTTTCCCTTACTCTTAACATAAATTTGTGAAGCAGGATCTTCTCCAACAAGAATCGTAACAAGTCCGGGAACATTTTTTCCTTCTGCTTTAAGAGCGGATACTTTTTCTTTTAACTCCGCTCTGATATCCGCCGCAACTTTTTTTCCATCTATTAAAATCATTTATTTACTGCTGTTTAGTTTAATTTATTATTCTGCTAAAATTTCTTCTTCAGATTTTTGAATAATATTATTTTTTTTAAGATAACTTCTTAATTTTTTATCATTTAAAATCTCTTCATAAAAAGGATTTGAATTCTGCCAGCCTGTTTGTCTGCACTTTCTATAATTTTCCAATCTGCGTAAACTTATCTCACAGAAAACCGGGTCAAGATCAATTGTAAAACACCGCCGCTGCAGAATTTCTGCTGCAAGCAATGTTGTACCTGAATGCGCAAAAAAATCAATTACAATTTCCTTCTTATCGGTTGAAGCCGAAATTATTCTTTCAATAGCTTTTAATGGTTTTTGAGCGTAGCATCCGTTAACATTTTCTGCCATTCTATAAAAAACCTGCTGAACATCTACCCACACATTTCCAGCCCGTATGTTTGGTGATTTACTTCGCTCAAAATTATTGGTTAATCTTCCGTTTACATCCTTATAATAGCCATTTAAGATTTTTGGAATATCTGTATATTCAGCTTCAACATTAAATTTCGGTTCTCCTTTTATGTAGTAAAGAAGTTCCTGGCGGACAGCCATCCAGTTTTTTTGAGTACCGTAACCACGCTGGTTTCTCATTGTAATAAAACTTCTGGAACTAAAGCCTGAATCCCTCATCATAATTATAAATTCTGCCAGCGGCTGAAAATGATCATTCTGATCAGCGCCGAGCCATACATAAAGCGATGCATTTGTCTTTAAAACATGAAATGAATTTTTTATCCAGAGTCTGCACCAATCAATAAATTTTTCAACATGCCTTTCTTCAAACGCAACAAAATTGTATGGCGGATCATGCACGGCAGCAGCAGCTTTGGAGTTTCCCATAAATTTTTTAACCGAGTCTGCATCTGCCGCATCAAGGCATCCTATGCGGTGTAAACCTTTTTCATCGTTCCAAATTTTTCCCGCGCTAAATCTGCAGTAAGGCAGAAGAAGTTCTCTTAGCTCTTCATCTTTATCAATTCGTGGCAAAGGGAAATTCTGCATATACAATGATGATGATAAAAAAATAATTGATGATTAAACGTGTGCAATAATTAATTGTTATCAGTTTTCTTTATAAAATCCGGAAATAAAATTCGTTCAAGTTCAATTGTTTTACCGGATTCAATATCAACCTTTAAAAACATTCCGCAAAGATGAACATCATTTTCTGCTGTTTCATATTTTTGCGGAGTTTGATACAAAAATCTGTTAATTGCTGCCTGTGTTTTCATTCCAATAACTGATTCATACGGACCTGTCATTCCAACATCAGTAATATAGGCAGTACCATTTGGGAAAATTCTTTCATCAGCAGTTTGCACATGAGTATGCGTACCAATAACAGCGCTTACCTTCCCATCAAGAAAATTTACCATTGCGATTTTTTCTGCTGTTGCTTCGGCATGAAAATCAACTATAATAATTTTTGTTTCTGATTTTAATCTTGACAAAACCCATTCTGCAGACCTGAAAGGACAATCAATTGCAGCCATAAAAGTTCTTCCCTGAAGATTTACAACTGCAGCTTTTCCTTTTTTAGTTTCAGCAATGTAAAAGCCGTTTCCATATGTTCCTTTTGGATAATTCAGCGGTCTGAGTGCGCGCGGTTCATTTTTCAGATAATCCTGTGATTGGTGTTTATCCCATGTATGATTTCCGCCGGTAATAACATGAACTCCTAAATCAAAAAGTATTTTGCCTTCTTTTTCAGTGCACCCCTTTCCATCAGAAGCATTTTCACCGTTTGCAATTACAAAATCAGCTTTATATTTCTGAATTAAACCCGGCAGCCATGTCTGGACGATATTTAATCCGGGTTTTCCAATAATATCTCCAACGAATAATATATTTATTGAATTCATAAACCTCTTTAACTTTAGCGATAAATATATTCAAATTGAGAGTAAATCAGAAATTGAGATTGGATTATCATCATATATAAATTTCAATTAATAATGATTCGGATTTTTTTAAACTAAATAATTCAGCCTGAAAAAATAATTTTCATGTTTTCAATTGCATAATGATATTTGGTTTTAATTTTTTATTACATTTCACATCATGATTGATGAAGATATATTTTCGCTCCCAATTGAAGAAGCTGAATATTGCGTAGTGGACGTTGAAACCACCGGACTTTCCCCTGCACGGAATAATATTATTGAAATTGGTTTGGTGAAAGTTGTCAACATGAAAATTGTTGACAGATATCATTCACTTGTTAATCCGGGAAGAGAAATTCCATATTACATTTCAAGCTTTACCGGAATAACAAACGATGATGTTTATGATGCACCATTTTTTAATGAGATTATTGATGATGTATGCGGATTTATTTCTAACAGTATTTTAACTGCTCACAATCTTTCATTTGATAAAAGTTTTTTAAGAAGAGAATTTTTATACTGCGGCAGGGATGAACTTGAAAATATTAATCTTTGCACTTTAAAAATTGCAAGAAGATTATTCCCATCATTAAGAAGCAAATCATTATCATCTGTCTGTAATCATTTGCAGATTCACAATTCTTCAGCTCACAGAGCTTTAGCTGATGCGGATGTTACAGCAAAAGTTCTTATTAAAATGCTGAACGAAATCAGAACAAAAAAACTGCTCGTTAGTACACATGAGTTAATCAAGTTTCAAACAATTCCGAAATCTGCTGTAAAGCAAAAAATAAAGAAAAAATTAAGTGATGATGTTTCGGTTCTTCCTGATGCGCCGGGAATTTATTTTTTTGTTAACGCAAAAGATGAAATAATTTATATAGGTAAAGCGAAATCTCTCCGTGACAGAGTGAAAACATATTTTTCTCCTACCGCACCAAGAAAAGCAAAAAGAATTATTCAGCAGGCATCAAGACTTAAAATTCAGATTACAAATTCAGAATTAATTGCGCTGCTTACCGAAGCTGAATTAATTAAAACCATAAACCCGCGGCATAACAAAATGCTGAAACGTTACGGCAATAAATATTTTTTGAAGATTAAGATAAACCATCCCTTTCCGGCATTGGAAATAACAAACAATTTTGATTTTGATGGAGATGATTATTTTGGATTATTCGTCTCAAGAAATAAAGCTGTTTCACTTCATGAAATGATTCAAAAAACTTTTGCAGTCAGAGAATGTTCTGATGCTGAATTCAGCAAGGGGAAAAAATGTTTTCTTGCTGAAATAGAAAGGTGCACAGCGCCGTGTGTTAATAATGATAGGAATCTTTATCTGGATGAACTTGAAAAAGTTTATGAATTTCTCTACGGTAAAAATCAGTTTGCACTTAACAGATTAATAAATAAAATGAAGGATTATTCTGAAAAACTAAAGTATGAGAAAGCTGCTGAAGTAAAAGAACTTGTTGATTTAATTCTTGCTCAAACACATAAATCATCACTACTTGCTGAGCCGGTTAATCTTGCCAATGTTTTATTTGAAGTTACAGAGAATTTCGGCAAAGATTATATTCTGATGCTTGAAGGAAAAATTTATATCAAAAAATATTTCTTAGATGAAAAAGATTTATTTGAAGAAGCTCTTGATGATTACTTTGGGCAAACGCTTAATCTGAAATCAAAGCCGCTTGATGAAGACCTTGAAAAGATGAAAATAACTTTAAATTGGCTTGTGAAGAACAGAAATAAGGTAAGAATATTTTATCTGAAAGAATTCCGGAACAAGGAAGAACTTTACACTAAACTCTCACATTTTAACTACCGCATAAATAATATACCTGAAGAAACCGCCTTTGATATAAAATATTTTATAAAAAATACTGAGCCGGCTTTAGAAGAATAACCGGCTCACTAAAAATTAATCCGCTGATTTATTAGGCGCCCACTTTTTCAGAAATGCCATCATCTTCTCTCTATCATGTCCTTTTCCCTTTTCAAGTTCGCCGGTTCCTTGTGAATGAAGAAATTTTCCATTTGTATCCAGAACAAAAAAATGTGGATAGCCAGGAATTTCGGGATACTTAGATAATACTTTTTCGTTCTTGTTTTCAGGACTATAATTAACTTTTACAACAACAAAATTTTCATGTAAAAAATTATTTACATCTTCATTTTCGGCAAAGAATTCATCAAGCCTGTGGCACCAGATGCACCATTCTCCGCCTACATCAAGCAGAATTCTTTTATCAGTTTTTTTAGCTTCCTCAATTGCAGCATGTATATCTTTTTCTGCATCACGATTCGGATCAAATTTTTCACGCTCATATTTCTTAGCTGCTTCCTCTTTTTGCTGAGCTGCAGAATATGAAATGAGTAAAGCTATAAATACAAGTGAAAGTATAATTTTCATTATTTATCTAATATTTTAAAATTTATAAAACTTAATTGTTAACTTTAATTTACGAATTTTAAACATCTAAATATTAATCTAAAATTTTTTCAGGATTAAAAATGCTCCGTCAATTCATTTCAATATTTCTTTTCATCAATTTCATATCATTTGCACAAACTCAGGATTCCACATTAATAAAAATTGATCAATGGCTCATTGCTGGTCCCGTTTCAGTTGAGATGCCTGTTGAGGCTGGAAAAAGTAACTTTAAAGTGAAAGAGTTTCTTGATTTAGAAGAGATTCAATTAAAGAAATTACATCCTTCTGAAAATGAAATAATTAATTGGATGAATGATAAGAAACTTACATGGCAGAAAAATTCTTCTTCAGAAATTAATTTCAGCATAACTGATAAAACACTTCCTGAAATTGCGTATCTGACTTCCTACATTGAGAATGACAGATGGATAAAAGCAGAGTTTCAATTCAACACATGCCATTACTTTAAAGCATATCTTGATGGGAAGGAAATAGCAGTAAAAAATTCAACACAATCTGCAAAAGGTGATTCAGCCTGTACGCCTGAAAAAATTAAAAAAGAAATCACTCTTGAAACCGGCAAACATATTTTAATTGTTAAAGCATTAAAAGATCCAAAGACAAATTCTGATTGGAAATTTTCCGCAGATATAAAAATTGATTCACCATTTGTAAAAGAGTATTTTATAATTTCTGTTGATCCTGCAGAATACCCAACTGTGGAAAAACTCCTTGAAGATCCGAAAGTAGGAGATATTTCTATCTCGGCTGATGGTGAATTTGCTGCTGTATCTGTCTCTGAAATTATAAATGATAATGGTGATAAAAATACATGGATTGACATTTATAAAACATCCGATGGTTCACTGTACAATAGTTATAAAGGTGAGATGAGCATATCAGCAGTGAGCTGGGCACCTGTTGGCCAAAAATTCGCTTACACCGGTACTCAGGATAACAACACATCATTATGGATTGTTGATTTAGATAGAGGTACATCAGAAACATTGCTTGAAAACATAAAGGACTTCAGCCGCTTTGAATGGGCTCCGGATGGAAGTTACATTATTTATTCTGTAACAAAAAAGCCTGAAGAAAATAAAACAGGTTTAAAGAAAATCAGCGGAATGGATAAGCGCCTCCCCGGCTCAGAAAATATATATTATCTCTACCAGGTTTTTCTTGGCAGCAAAACAAAAATTAGATTAACCGCCGGTGAAGAAACTTTTCAGTTATATTCTATTTCAACTGATTCAAAGAAAGCAATACTTTCAACTACTACCTATGATTTTAAAGAAAGACCATATTACTATGAAACATATTATCTGCTTGATCTTTCCACTTTAAGATTAGATTCGCTCATCTCGCTTCGTTATTCCAACAGCGCACAATTTTCTCCTGATGGAAATAAAATATTATTTACCGGCGGACCTTCATTATTTGGTAAAATCGGGATCAATGTTAAAGAGAATATGATTCCAAACGATTATGATACTCAAGCATATATTTTTGATATTGAAACAAAAGAAGTTGAAGCAATTACTAAAAATTTCAATCCTTGCATCTCTTCAGCTTATTGGGGAAAAAAAGATAAAAATTCTATTTACTTCAATACAACTGATAGAACTTTTCAAAGTTTATATCGTTATGATTTGAAAGAAAAGAAATTTACTCACATCAACCTTGATGTTGAAGTTTTAACAGAAATAGATTTTGCTGAAAACTCTGATAAAGCTGTTTATAAAGGATCAAACGCAACCGAGCCGGATAAGGTTTTTATAATTGATTTGAAAAGTGGAAAGTCAAAATTGCAGTTTGATCCGGCTAAGGAAAGCTTTAAATATGTAAAAGTTGGTGAAACAGAAGTTTGGACATTTAAGAATGCACGGGGCGAAGACATTGATGGACTTGTTTACTATCCGGTTAATTTTGATAAGAATAAAAAATATCCATGCATAGTTTTTTATTACGGCGGAACAACACCAATGGAACAGGCTTTTGAAGGCAGATATCCGCGGAATGTATGGACGGCAAATGGATACGTCGTTTATGTTCTTCAGCCAAGCGGAGCAACTGGTTACGGGCAGGAATTTTCAGCTTATCATGTTAATGATTGGGGAATAATTACAGGAGAAGAAATTATTGACGGCACAAAATTATTTTTAAAAGATCATCCGTTTGTTGATCCGGAACGTGTTGGTGCTATCGGAGCTTCTTACGGCGGATTTATGACCATGAATATTTTAACTAAAACAGATATTTTTGCCGCAGCAATTTCTCACGCTGGAATCAGTAATCTTACTAATTATTGGGGCGTTGGTTATTGGGGATATTTGTACAGTTCCGTTGCAACAGCAAATAGTTTTCCATGGAATAGAAAAGATATTTATGTTGAGAATAGTCCTATCTACAACGCTGATAAAATTACTACTCCCCTTCTTTTACTTCATGGATCTGCGGATACAAATGTGCCGCCCGGTGAAAGCACAACAATGTTTACAGCATTAAAATTATTAGGTAAGGATGTTAATTATATTGAAATTGCCGGTCAGAATCATCATATACTTGAATATAAAAAAAGGAAATTGTGGACTAAAACCATCATTGCTTATTTTGATAGGTATCTGAAAGATCAGCCGCAGTGGTGGGAGAATCTTTATCCTGAAGAATAAAGAATGGATGATGAGTTAAATAAAATCCTAAGTGATAATAAATCTGGTTCTGCTGAATTAGCTTTGAAGATTAATGAATACTTCAGAAAAAATTTGGCAGAACATAATGATTTAATTGAGTTGATTAAAACTTTTCGTAAAAGATTTTCCTCTTTTCAGATTATAATTAGTTATTTAAATAAGATTGAATCTTTACTATTTCAAAATGATCCTGCAGTTTTAAAAAGTTATTTAAAAGGATTTGAACAGGAAATTAAAAACTCCGATTATCGCATTTATTTAAATGCAAAAAACTATCTAAAAGATGCAGAAAAGATTTTTACTCTATCCAACAGCAGTACGGTAACAAAAGTTATAAAATCATTAGCGGCTGAAAATCATAATCTGCAAATAAAGATAATTGAATCCCGCCCAAATTATGAAGGCAGAATTACCGCAAAGGAATTGCTGAGAAATAATATCCATGTTGAACTGTTTATTGATGCTGATATGGCAAAAGCTGTTGAATCTTCAGATGCGGTTTTAACAGGCGCAGATAAAATCTTAAAAAATCAAGATGTAATTAATAAAACAGGAAGCCGCGCTGCAGCAATTATTGCTAAGCATTTTAAGATTCCGTTTTATGTACTTGCTTCAAAATTAAAATTTTCTGAAGATAATAATTTTGATCAGGTTGAACATGATTCAAATGAAGTTTGGAATTATTCTTCTCCAAACCTTAAACTACACAACTATTATTTTGAATTGATAAAAAAGGAATTCATTACCTCAATCATAACTGATGATTAAACTTCAATAATTTTTCTGCTCTTTTTATTGAAGCGCAGCGTGAGCAATACAGCTGACGATGATAAACCGATCAGCAAGCCAATCCATACTCCCAAAACTTCAAGCTTTTGAACAAAGCCGAGGAAGTAGCCGAGTGGTAATGCGAGAATCCAATAAGAGAAAAATGTAATTACAGTTGGTGCTTTCACATCAGTTAATCCGCGCAGAATACCGATTCCCACTGCTTGTATTCCATCTGAAATCTGAAACAAAGCCGCAACAATAAGAATGGTAGATGCAAAAGAAATTACTTCTGAATCATCAATGTACAAGGTTGGTAGAAAATTTCTTAACAAAACAAAAAGGATTCCACAAACACCCATAAAACTTGCACTTAAAAGTAAGGCGGAATATCCGGCTTTACGTGTTTCAGAAATACTTCTCATGCCAACAGCATTGCCAACGCGTATACTTCCCGCTGCTGAAATTCCCATTGCTGCCATGAACGAAACGGATGCAAGATTAATAGCAATCTGATGTGCAGCAAGCTGTGCAGTTCCCAGCCATCCAACCATTATTACAGCAAATGTAAATGCACCAACTTCAAAAAAGTACTGCATGCCGCTGGGCAATCCTAATGATAGAATTTTTTTAATAACCGGAATATTAATTGATTTAAACCTGAATGAAACATCATACTGTTTGAAGAATGATTTTCTCATTACATAAAACATTAGTGCAGATGCTAAAAAAATTCTTGATACTAAAGTTGCCAAACCCGCACCATCCAAACCCAAAGCCGGTGCACCAAGGTTCCCGTAAATGAAAACCCAATTAACAAATACATTAATAATATTAGCCAGAAGTGTTACAACCATTGCCGGACGCATGATTGAAAGCCCTTCAATGAATTGTTTATAAGTCTGGAAAATCATGGCAGGAATAATTGAAATTCCCAATATCCTCAAATAAGATTTTGCAAGCGCAACAACAGCCGGCGGCTGGTTAAGTTTTTGAATTATTTCTGAAGCAGCAAAAATTAATAAAACAAGAATTATAGAAAGAGCAGCATTTACAATCAGCGATTGCCTGAACAAAATTCCGCAATCATTGAATTTGCCTGCACCCACAGCAATTGCTACAAGCGGGGTTACTGCAAATGAAACACCAATTCCAAGAATGAATATCAGAATAAACAAACTATTAGCCACAGAAGCAGCAGCTAAAGGACTTGCACCAAGTTCTCCCACCATCACGCTGTCAACAACTCCCATCATTATAACACCAAGCTGGCCAATAATAACCGGATATGCTAAATGAACCGTATCAACTATATGTTGTTTAATGTTTTTCATTTAAAAATTGAAGGATAAATGTGAGGAGTAAAATTAAATAATAAAAATCAAACTGGGATAAAAATAAAACACCCCGGTACTAATTTTCCCGGAGTGTTCAGTAGAGATGAGACGAACTTTAAATTACTTTCTGGCAATGCTTATTACAGATTTGCGGTTAAACATGAAATCATTATAAAAATTTGCGCATAGTTTTTTCACTCTTTCACTATCATCAAATCTGATTGCCTGTTTAACGGCAAATATGCCGCGGGGATTTTCAATTTTGTACAATGCCAGTGCAGCAGCTATTCTTATATCTTCATTCTTTCCCGAATGCAAAAGTTTCATTAAAGGAATTACTGCTTCTTCCATTTTAAATTCCCCAAGCATGTATGCGGAACTTGTAATTAATCCGGTGTTATCAGAGTTAAGCCCTTGAATAAGGCTTGCTGTAATCGCATCACGCTTGTTTTCAGGAATAGTTTTAGATTTAACTGAAGGCAAGGCTTGTACTGTAAAAACGATTACCAATAATGCGGCAGTGAAAATTATTCTGAGGTTCTTCATAAATACCTCTCTTTTTGTTTTTAGTTTTTTGGATTTCCTGGAAGCAAACTTAAAACAGAAAAGAGGACGACGCCCGGTTAATAGGATGAGAGGCTGGATTTATTGATATCACTAATAAATAATTTTCCGGGCGGAAGAAGTTTTTAAGTCTTACTCAAACATTAAATCTTTTTTGTTGTTTGAGCTGAACTATCAGATGGTGCAGCTTTAACAGCATTCCTTATTGTAAAAGGGTAATTATATTCTGCCGTTATACTGTCAATCTCCCGCATTGAATATTTTTGTGTGAATTCATCAGCTAACTGCGGATGCTGAATATTATTGCTGGATGTACTTCTTTTGGGTTCGGCGGAATTAGCATCAACATACATAACTGCAGCAATGCCTAAGAATATTAGCGCAATACTTAAGAAAAGCACAATAAATTTCATTTTCCTGTCCTTAAATATTTAAATCGAAAATAGTTATGTAAGTGGAAAAAAATTAAGAAAAAAAAATTATTTTTTAAATAGAAAAGTCGATAAGCGGTCAGTTTGAAGAAATTAGCGGAAAGAGAGGGATTCGAACCCTCGGTACCCTTGCGGATACACACGCTCTCCAGGCGTGCCAGTTCAACCACTCCTGCACCTTTCCGGCTATATAATGAACATCAAATTCAGAGTTCAAATATATGTAATTCTTAATAATATCTAAAAAATTCCATTCAAAAATCTTCCTATATTTCTTAGATTTAGAATCTTTTCCCCAAAATTTTTTAGCAAAATTTTCCCCGGAAAGGAAAACTTTTTTAATAAATTTTCGATAATATTAAGAGATGATTTCCAGGAAATGCGGGGAATCTCTCCATTTTCTTTTTCCCGGACATTAAAAGTGAACTTAATAATACCTTCAATTCCAATCAGATGAATGAAAAAACAAAAATATTAGTTGTTGAAGATGAAACCTTAATTGCTCTGAATATTCAACATATTTTAAGGAAATTGCAATACGAGGTTATTGGTCCGGTTGCAACCGGTGAAGCTGCAATTGAACTGACAGCCGTTCATAAACCAGATGTAATTTTAATGGATATACGGCTGAAAAGTAGTATGGATGGAATAGAAACTGCAAAGAAGATTAAAGCCTCTCATAACATTCCTGTAATTTATCTTACATCCTATTCTGATAAAGAAACTTTGGACCGGGCAAAAATTACTGATCCAATGGGATATATACTTAAACCATTTGATGAAAGAGAACTAAGCACCCTGGTTCAGCTTGCAATTTATAAGCATGATGTAGATCAGAAATTGAAAGAGAGTGAAAGATGGCTTTTTACAACATTGAAAAGTATTGGTGAAGGTGTAATTGCTACGGATGCGGAAGGTAAAATTAAATTTATGAATCCCACTGCAGAAACATTAACCGGCTGGAGCCAGATTGAAGCAACTGGTAAAGATTTAAAACAAATTTTTGATATAAGTGATGAAGAATCAGGCGAGCCTGTTGAAACTCCTGTACAAAAAGTTTTACGTGAAGGAAGGACAATCGGACTTGTAAATCATACAGTTTTGAAAGATAAATTTGGCAGAATGAAATATATAGCAAATACTGCTGCACCTATTTATGATGATGCAAATGAAATTACGGGTGTAGTTTTAACTTTCAAAAATATTACTAACCGGAAACTTTCTGAAATAGCATTAAGATTAAGTGAGGAAAAGTTTAGATCAGTGTTTGAAAAATCTGCCGTTGGTATGGTTATTTGCAGCCAATCCGGTGAAATAATAGATGCTAATAAATCATTTTATGATTTTATCAAATACTCTAAAACAGAATCCCAGAATTTTAATTTCTATAGTTTAATATCTGTAGAACATTATGATTACATAGTAGATTCATTCGAAAAACTGAAATCTGAAGAACAAATCTCGATAGAAAAAGAAATAAAATTCTTTACTAAAGAAGGAAAAATTGCGTGGGGATATGCTACCGCCGTGCGTGTTTCTGATTCAAAGCAGAACTTTACAATTATTGTTGTTCAGGATATTACACAAAGAAAAAAAGCTCAGCAGGCTTTAAACGAACAGGAAAGAAATTACCGCAGATTAATTGAATCATCTATTGATGCTATTTATGTAATGCAGGATAAGAAACTAAAGCTGATAAATAAAGCATGGGAAGATTTACTCGGCTACACTATGGAGGAAGTTTTATCAGATGAATTTGATGTTATTAAACTAATTGCTCCCGAATGCAGAGAATATTTCACAAAGAGGATAAATAATAACAGGTCAGATATTCCTAACCGCTTTGAGATAAAAGCAATTACAAAATCAGGAAACAGAATTGATCTCGAAGTTAGTGAATCACAAACAACCTGGGAAGGTAAAACTGCTTATCAAGGAATATTTCACGATATAACCAAAAGAAAACAGGAAGAAGAAAAATTACGCTATGCTACAGAACTTGCGGAAAAATCAAACAGATTAAAAAGTGAATTCCTTGCTCAAATGTCTCATGAAATCCGCACACCACTAAATAACATTTTAACTTTCACTTCCCTGCTTAAAGATGAATTACAGGATAAGCTTCCTGCCGGAATGGAATCCACATTTTCTATAATTGATAAAAGCGCGCAGAGATTAATAAAGACTATAGATTCTATTCTTAATATTTCAAGAATGCAAACTGGAAATTATGATGTGAAATTTGAACAGCTCGATCTTCATAAAGATATACTTGAAGATCTTGTACTGGAATTTTACATGCGTGCAAAAGAAAAGAATCTGGAATTCATTTATGAAAATCATTCTGAGAATTGCATAATAAACGGAGACCGTTATTCACTTACACAGCTATTTGCAAATCTTATTGATAATGCTGTTAAGTATACCTTTAGCGGCTCTATCAAAATCACGATATCAAATGTAAAACACGCAACATTGGTAGATATTCAGGATACAGGTGTAGGCATCTCAAAAGATTTTTTGCCGTATCTCTTTAATCCATTTTCTCAGGAAGATACTGAACAAACAAGAGCCTTTGAAGGCACAGGATTAGGTCTGGCGCTTGTAAAAAATTATGCCGGCATAAATAAAGCTTTGGTTAATGTGCAAAGCCAGAAAGGTGAAGGCACAACATTCACTGTTTCATTTTTTCATTAAGGATTTATCATGAACTTAGATGCTATTCAGGAGCATAAAATACTTGCACACGCTATCAGATCAATATCAGAATGTGTGATAATAACTGATATGCAGAACAATATACTTTACGTTAATGATGCATTTGAAAAAATGTATGGCTATTCTAAAAATGAAATTAAGGGATTGAATATTAATATTCTCCGCGGCGGCATAAATCCGGAAGAGCAAATAAAAGAGATACGATTTAAAACTTTAAACGGCGGATGGACAGGTGAATTATTGAACAGAAAAAAAGATGGCTCTGAAATTCTTATCTCACTCTCCACTTCTGTTATAAATGATGAAGATGGAAATATTATTGCAGCCATTGGAATTGCCAGAGACATCACTCTTGAAAAAACTTATGAATTTGAGAAGAGGAAACAGGCGCTGCTGCTGCAAAATATTATTGATTCTCTCTCCTATCCGTTTTTTGTTATTGATAAAAATACTCTCGAGATAAAAATTAAAAATGCAAAAGCTAAACGGGATCTTTCATTAAAACAGGAATTTGAATGGCTGACTAATTATGTTATTCCGAAGACCGCTGCAAAAGTTAATGAAGCCGGAACAGAAGTAATTTTTGAAGAAGTTTTGATGAGTGAAAATGGCGGGGAAGAGTTCTTTAAATTTTTTGGATATCCGATAAGCAGTGATGAACAGAACAGTTGTGAAATTATTATTTATTATAAAAGGATAACTGAGAGAAAAAAACGTGAAGAAGAAAAAGAAAAACTTTTATTCGATCTTCAGGTGAGTAAGGATTTGCTTGAGCAAAATGCAGAAGAACTTGCCGTTCTTAATTTAAAGCTGCTTGATTCTGAAAGAAATTTAAGAGAAGTAAATGAAGGCAAAAATAAATTCTTCTCAATCCTTTCTCATGATTTACGCAGCCCATTTAATGGCTTTGCCGGTTTAACTCAGCTTTTAGCAAATGAAATTGATACTTTAACAAAGGAAGAGATTGTTTCGTTTGCAAACAATATTAATGATTCAGCAAAAGCTTTATTGCAATTGATTGATGATCTTTTCAACTGGACGCTTGTTGAAACAGGTAAGATGAGCTATGTTCCTTCCAAAATTGAATTGAAGTACGTAATTGATGAAGCATTTCTTTTGTTAAGAAATAACGCTAATCAAAAAGAGATTACATTATCAAACAATATTCCACCAAACATATATGCGTTTGCTGATCCACATATGATATTATCTGTAATTCAGAATTTGGTTACCAACTCCATCAAGTTTACCAGGCAAAAAGGTTTTGTTAATGTAGAATGTTCCCCTGCCGATGACTTCATTGAGATTTCAGTGATCGACAACGGAATTGGAATAGATGAGGAAAATTTAAATAAACTTTTTAGGATAGATTCAATTTATTCCTCAAGAGGAACGGAGAATGAAAAAGGAACCGGGCTTGGACTAATTCTTTGTAAAGAACTTGTGGAAAAAAACTGGGGAAAAATCTGGATTGAAAGCAAGGTTAATGAAGGAACAAAAATAACTTTCTCACTTCCACAAAGCAGAGAAGTTTTATTAAAATTCCTGGAACTGAAAGAAGAGCTTAACGAATCTTAATCAACAGTTTTTGTAACTTCAATACCAAGCTGCTCCATTCTGTACCTTAACTTGGAACGTGAGAGTCCGAGCACTTTTGCAGCTTTCACCTGGTTGCCGTTTGTTATTTTTAATGTTTTAAGAATTAATGTTTTTAACACAAGGTCTATCTTCACACCATTCTTCGGAATCTTTAACATAAATTCATCTTCATTAAATAATTGCTCAGCAGAATTTCCACCTTTATTAAGAAAATGAAAATCCTTCTCTTTCAATTCATATCCATCGGAAAGAAGAACAGCTCTTTCAATAACATTTCTTAGTTCACGAACATTTCCTTTCCAGGAATAGTTTTTCAGCAAATCAAGTGCACCGTGTTCAAAACCCTTAAGCTGCTTATCAAATTTTTTTGAAAATTCATCCAGAAAAGAAAATGCTAAAACCGGAATATCATCACGTCTTTCCCGTAGCGGCGGCAGAACAATTTTAGCAACATTTAATCTGTAGTATAAATCTTCCCTGAAATTTCCTTTGCTGACTTCCTCTTCCAGATTTTTATTTGTTGCTGCTAGTACTCTTACATTAACTGAGATTTCTTTTTCAGCACCGAGACGATAAAATTTCCTTTCCTGCAAAGCTCTTAAAAGTTTTACCTGCATGTCAAGTGAAAGCTCACCAATTTCATCCAGAAGAATAGTTCCGCCGTCTGCCAGTTCAAATTTACCAAGTTTGGTTTTGGGAGCAGCGCCGGTAAATGCACCTTTCTCATGTCCGAATAATTCACTCTCAGCAAGTTCTTTTGGAATAGCAGAACAATTAATTTGTACAAATGAGTTGTTCCTGCGCGGGCTGTTTTGATGAATAAACTTGGCAAACATTTCTTTGCCCGTTCCGCTTTCACCTTCCAGCAAAATTGTGGTATCAGAACTTTGCGCAAGCTTCTGAACCGAGTTAACAAGTTTTTGAATTTTATTACTGCTGCCAAAAAATAATGGTGAGATTGAATCACCCTTCATCAATTCCTGCAGTTTATCAACTTCATATTTTAAACTAATATTTTCCTGAGCTTTACGTAAAACCGTTTTTAATTGTTCAAGATCAATTGGCTTCAAAAGAAAATCAAATGCACCTGCTTTAATTGCTGTAACTGCTATATTTACGTCTGAATACCCGGTAATCATTATAACAGGAATATTAAAGAAAGATTTTTGAAAATCTTTCAGCAAATCCAATCCATTGTGTGTAGTAAGATAGATATCAAGAAGAATGATATCAGGTTCAAATTCTTTTATTGCGTTGAAAGCCTCGGCAGCTTCCATGCAGACTTCAACTTCATATTCCAGTTTATGCAAAACTCTCTTTAAAGATGCACAAACAAGGCTGTCATCATCAATAATTAGAATCTTAAACTTCATTTGCCTCACTGATTAATGCAGGATTTATATGAATTGAAAAACGGGAGCCTGCTCCTTCCCTGCTTTCAAATGTAAGTTCACAGTTATGTTCCCGAAGGATTGATTGGCAGACAGATAAACCTAATCCCGTTCCTTTTGTTTTGCTGGTAAAAAAATCTGTTAAGATTAGTGATTTATGCTCTTCACAGATTCCAACTCCGTTATCCTCTATTTCCCAGATGATATTCCCGGTTTCAGGATCCCTGTAAGTACTAATAATAATTTCACCGCTTTTCTCACAAGCTTCAATAGAGTTGGTGATAAGATTTAAAAATATCTGCAGTACTTTATTTCTGTCAATACTTATTCGTGGAATGTTCGGCTCAAGGCTGGCAACCAAATTTATATTTTTATCAATTGCAATTGTATGCATAATTTTCAATGCTTCTTCCGTTACTTCATTAGGAGAACAGGAACAATTTTTTTCACCATTCTTTCGGGTAAATGAAGAAACATTTTCAATCAAATTCTGAATCCGGTATGCTGCAGCTTCACAAGATTGGATTGATTCTTTTATCTCAGAGGGGAAATCCTGCTTTATCATCCTCAAATATTGCAGGTTGAGCAGGATAGCTGAGAGAGGATTTCTTATTTCATGTATTAAACTTGCTGTTATTTTTCCAAGTATTTCAAGTTTATTTTCCAGTAAATTATCGTTCACCATTTGTCCCCTCAGAGGATTAGTGCTATTCAAATTTGCGCGTCAATTTATAGCAAAATGGTGAAAAGATAAACACTTTTAAAAATTTTTTTTAAATAATTTAATTGTTTACTTCGTCAATTATTTTTTGTATAACTTTAGATAAAACTTCTTCGGAATCATAAAACTTGGTGTCAATCTTTTTTCGAATTTCATCAAGCGATTTAATTTTTGAAGAAGCTTCGCTTTCAATTTTCCTGGCAGCTTCAGATGATATTTCAATCTTATCCTTAGGTGCATTTTCCGGAACATTTTTTTTCTTTACAGTTGCGCCTTTAAAAAACTGAACACCATCTGTTAAAGATTTAATTTCCATAACTACCTTTCATATGCCATTATATTCTTTTTATTCTGAACATTTTTCAGATCTTCGGCAGCAGCAGAAAGCTGGCTCTGCTTTTCTGCTACTATATTATCGTATAAATTTTTTAATTCTTTAGCCAGTGCAAGCAATTCAAACTCAAATTTTTGTAAAATCCGGTTATCATAATCTTTCAAAAGCTGTGCTTTTAACAAGCGTGCTTTCTCCTGATGATTGAGTGCACTTTCTAATTTAGAATCGAAGTTTCTATCATTTATTTCTTTTAAATCTTTTAATGCTGAAAGATGATGATCAATTAATTCATTTATTCTGTTCTGAAGATTTTTCATTTAAAAATAACTTGTTGAATCTGTACTAAAATAACTTTGTGTGGAAAGCAATGCAGCAAGCTGAACCTGGAGCTGTTCATACCGTTTCCTTAACATTTCCGCACTTTTGTTGATCCTTGTTTCAATTGATTTTATCCTGTCATTCGCGCTTTGTATATTCAAATCAAGCGAAGATTTTCTGGCTGACAAATATCCGCTGCTTCCAAGATATGGTTCAATAAAATTTAGAAGCTTTACAGTTATTCCGGACTCTTCATTAAATAATTCCGCAGCATCCTCAGGATTACTTTTAATCCTGGATTCAAATAATGATGCATTGGAAATTGAAAGACCGCTTGAAGGATTAAATGATATTCCTAATGATGCTAAATCCTGCAGAGTATTTCCGGGCATTGAATCATAAACAACAGATGATAGAAAATTTAGTATAGCTTGTGCACTTGAATCACCATACAGCGCTCCTCTTATTCCGTTTGAATATGAATTCGCTGTTTTAAGGAAGGTATAAACATCATTAAATTTTTGAATAAAACTTTCAACCTTACTTTTAATTGATGATACATCACTGCCAACAGCAATATTAACCGCCGGTTCGTTTTCTCCCATCACTGATTTTAAATTTATTATAAGTCCATCAGCCAGATCAGATACTGTATTAGAATTTCTTTGGATTTCAATTCCGTTAAAATTAATTTTAGCATTAAGCAGATTACCTGACAATGTTGTATCAGCATAAAGAAATCCTGCAGTGTTATCATCCTGCACAAATGCTGGTCTGCTGCTTCCCAGATTTAATCCAAAGGAGTTTAACGCCTCTCCTGAATTTAGATCACTAAGCTCCAAAATTCTGAAATCAAGTCCGCTTTGAATCGAAGAAATATTTAACCGGGAATAATTCTGTATAGGTGAAAAAGATGATGCAGAAACTAATCCTGATGCACCTTTTTCTTTCAGTACATTAATTCCAAGTTCCGAAGTTAAATCATATCCCGATTCATTTATGATTGAAATATATTTTGATGAATCATCAACTGTAATTGATAAGCGCATCATGCCTGCATTCTCAGGATCTTCTTCCTTGTGTGCAGTAATTCCTTCAATCGTATTCAACTGTTCGGCAATTGAATCTAAAAGTTCTGCGTAAGTAATTGCGCTTGAATCAATATTAATAATTTTTTCTGTGCCATTCAGATCAACTTTAAATTCAGCAGAACCTCCCTGGTATGAATCATTACCATTCTTGTAATTGCTATTAATTTTTGCTTTATCAGAATTTATTGCTTCTTGTATTTTTTCAATTGCAGATTTATTCGTTTCGGAATCTGAAAATTCAACCTCAATATTACTCGTAAAAAAGCCGCCTTCCCCATCACCGCATACTATTTTGAATGTATGATTACCGGAAAGTGTGCTAACATCTGATGAAATAATTTGAGATGATAGAACAGAATCTTTTTTTGCAAGCTGGCTTACATGAATTTCATAATTTCCATTCAACGCTGCAGAAGATGCACTTGCAGTAATATAGTTAGTGTTTGATGATGATGCAGATTTTAAGTTGAAAATATTTTCAGTATTAGTTTTGCTGAAAATATTTAATTCATTTTTTAAAGAATTTAATTTACTTAATAGAGAATTGTAAGCACCAGAAACCTTGCTGTACTTATCCTTTCTTGCCTGGAGCGGCGTTATACTTCTGTTTGTTTCGCTTGATCTGTAACTGCTGATGAGTGAATTTATAGTTGATGTAGTGAGTATATCCATAATGCTTCAAAAAACATTGAGCCAGGCTTCTCTTAATTCTGTAAGAATTTTATAAACAATCTCATAATTATTTTTTCGTGCTTGTTCCTGGCAGTATAAATAGAGTCTTAACAACCCGGATGAAATTTCTTTAACTTCTTCTCCTTCAAAACTAAGCGCCTTAATTAACTCCTGTACAGCAGCATTTGTTTTCAAAAAATCTTTTTTCTGGCAGCTAACAATTGCAACATCATAAATTTTTATGATCAATTGCTGCGGCGTTGCCTCCATTATTTCTTTTAGCAAATACTGATTTAGTCTGTTTGAATTTGGAAGAGCTTTTGAATTATACATGTTTTGCTTTACCCTGATTATTTAAAAACCTCCCCGGCTTATAACCGGAGAGGATTGTATTTATTTATTATCTGAAAAGTGAAAGGATATTTTGCGGAGCTGAGTTAAGCTGGGATAACATTGCTGTTGCTACCTGACCGCCGATTTGTCCCTTTGTAGCATTCAATTGTTCCATAGCCATATCAGCATCAAAAATTCTGCTTACGCTTGCAGTTGCATTTGCAATTGCTGAGGTAAGGTAATCTTCTTTAACATCCAATCTTTGAACGTAGTTACCAATTTTACCTAATGCATCCTGAACAGCTGTTGATAATGAAGATACATCAAGAGTTTTAATGTTTGCTGTTGTTGCTCCTGAACCTGAGATAGTAGCCAGATTTAAAGTGTTTAATGTGCCGAAATTAATTGTTGTTGATTCGCTTTCCCCTGTTTTGAAAGTAAATGATGCAGAGTAACCGCTGCCGCTTAACAGAGCAGTATCATTGAATTTTGTGTTTGTAAAGATTGATTTAATTTCATCGCCGAGAGCATTTATATCATTTGCCAGGGCTGAAAGATTTTTGGTTGGATCATTTGCATCAGCTACCTTGCTCTTTATCTGAATTAACAGATCATTGATGCTTGATAAAGCTGCTTCTGCGGTTGAAAGCATATCTTTTGCTGCACCAACATTCCCCTGTGCTGATTTCATTATTGCAACCTTGCTTTCGAGTTCTTTTCCAACTCTGTAACCGGATGTATCATCAGCTACCTGGTTGATTCTTTTTTGGGTAGCTAAACGAAGTTGTGCTTTTTCGGTTTGAGCGTTTATTTTCCTGAGTGCATTATAAGCATCCAATGCACCAAGATTTGTGTTAATTGAGAAAGCCATTTTGTACCTCCATGTATTTAATTTTTACAGGGTATCCTTACCCTGCGTTGGTTAATGAGATTTATTTCTCAAGAATATTATCGGAGGCACAATTGTAAAGTTTAGCGTTTTTAAGATGTGAACAATATTGGCATATAATCAAAATCAAATATATGCGGCCAGCTTACTGCTTATATTTTTAAGCTTGCTGATTACTTCCGGCATATCTTTGAATTTATCTGCAGCTTTTCCCAACACTTCTATTGCTTTATTAATATTTTGTTCCTGAAGAGAAGCAGAGATTAGATAGAAGTAAGCGGAAGGGTCATCAGGTTGTATTGAAACAATGCGCTCATAAATTGTAATTGCTTCAGAGTATCTCTGCATGTGCTGATATGTTTTACCTAAATTAATTATTACATCTGCATTTTCCGGGAATTTAAATGAAAGCATTTCAAGCAGATGAATTTTTTTATCTATATCATAATTATGAATTGCTGAACAAATTATTCTAAGTTGAGCTTCTTCAGCGTCAGATAAATAATTCACAAACTCTTGATCAGATATTTGTGTTCCTTCAAATATTTTTTTTAGGATTTTTAATTTGCCGTTACTGACGGGATTAGAATTTTCAATAAGAAATGAAAATAATTCCTTATTCATTGAAGAATGAGCAATCTCTAATCCATGCAGAATTAATTCTTCCTCATTCATAAAAATATTTTGAGCAGATTGATAATTCTTCTTACCAGCATTTCTGTTTACAATCAGAGCAAGTTTAACAGCCTGTACAGCTTTATCATATAACTTGAGATGATTATAAATTTTTGCAGCCGTCATTATCGTAAGCGGCTGTTTGTCATCCGCAGAAATACTTTTTTCAATCAGATTTAAAGCAGTTTGATAATCTTTTCTTTCCGCAGCGCAAATTGCTAAAAATCGAAAAGCAACTCCACGGTATTCGTTTTTGAGAGATTTATCATTCAAAGCTTTTAAAAAATATTCTTCAGCCAGGGAATTATTTTTCAAAATTCCGTTAGTCTGCCCGATTTGAAACGCATAATAACCTGTTGGATTTGTTTCATACTCTTTGAGAAGCAGCTTAATATTACGTTCTGCTTTTTTCTTTAACTCATCCTCAGAAACATTATATCCTTCATGAATAATTTCTATTGAAGAATTCCTAACCGGAAAATTATTTTCATGTAAACTAAACTCAATCTGTTCATGCACTTTTCCTCTGAAGCGTATATTCTCATCTGCAGGAAATAATCTCACGTAACTCATTACAGAGGGATGATTTTTTTGTTCATCAATACTGAATACATTGCAGCGGTAACCGCATTTAAATGATGTATTAGAAATTTTTTTTATTTCAGAAACAGAATTTGGACTTAATCTTTCATCTGCATCAAGATATAATATCCAGTTGGTGCTTGCTTTTTCAAGGGAGAAATTTCTTGCTTCAGAAAAATCATCTATCCAACTAAAATGAAATATTCTGCAATTAAACTCTTCTGCAATTTTTAATGTGGAATCAGTTGATCCGGTATCAACAACTATAATTTCATCCGCTGCTTTTTTTACTGATGATAAACAATCTTTCAAATATTTCTCTTCATTCTTAACAATCATGCACACTGAAAGCATTACTGAAATCCTTTCACTTTTTTCAGTAAATGATTTTTAATTTCCGCAACAACATCATGCCAATTGCCAGGAGATTTTTGTCTGAATAATTTGATATCAGGATACCACGGAGAATCATTACGATTTAGCATCCATCTCCAATCCGGTAAATAAGGAAGCATCACCCAGGTTTCTTTCCCCATAGCAGCGGAAAGATGAGCTATCGAAGTATCAACAGTGATAACGAGATCAAGAAAATTAATTGCAGCACATGCATCAGAAAAATTTTGATTGCAGCTATCAAGATCTTTTATTGAAATATTTAATTGCTTTAATTGATTTACTGCTTCACCTTTCTGAAGTGAATAAATCTCTGCTTCCTTTATTTCAAACAGTGGAAATAAATTTGATAGTCTGCATGATCTCTGTTTATCACCTGTATGTTTTGGATTACCGGCCCATACAATTCCAACTTTAAAATTGCTGTTTACGTTTATTATATTTTTCCACTTCTCCAGTTTGTGTTTTTCAGGAAAGATATAAGGTATGTGCTTAGGAATTCTGTCTTCATTTAAATGGAAATAGTGTGCAAGGCTCAGCAGGAATACATCATAATCATAAATTAATTTATCAACCCCATGGCTCATAGGAGTTATTTCATCAATACCATGATAATTACTAATCAAATCAAGAAGTGAATCTTTACAACAAAATATTGTGTATGCTCCGCGTTCCTTAAGCAGTGAAATTAATCTTATAAATTGAATTGTGTCCCCAACTCCCTGTTCATCAATAATTAAAATTCTTTTGTTACTTACTGAATGTTCATCTTTAAGCGGACATCTTAGTTTCAATTCTTTAAACTCATTTCTTTTCAATCTCCATTCATATTCCCGGAAGCCTTCATCAAATTGTGCGGAAAGAAGTAACGCATGAGATTTATTGTAATGAACTTCAGGAATTTCAGGATGCAAAGCTATCGCCTTATCAAAGTATGAAATTGCTTCATTAATATCGCGGCTAATTAATTTTTCCACCCCTTTGTTTGTAAGCTCTGCGGCAGCAAGCAGGGATTGATCACCTGATTTATTGAAATATAATTGTGCTTTTTCTGTATCGCCTTTCTTCAAAAAAATATTACCCAAATGAGTGCACGCATCAGTATTATTTTCTTCAAGAAGTAATACTTGCTCAAAGGCGGATATAGCTTCATCAAACAAATTTAATGATTCATATGCTTTCCCAAGATTGCAATTACAAAGCGGATTATCAGGTTTAATCTCTGCGGCCGCAGAATAATATGAGACGGCATCTTCGTATTGATCGGTCTTCATTTTGAGATTACCTAAATTATTTAGAGCTTCATGACAGTGAGGATCAACTGAGAGGCAATAATTAAAATAAGATTCAGCTTCTTCAATTTTATTTTGTTTGAGATAAATTACTCCGCAATTAATTATTGCATCAATATAACCGGAATCAAGTAAGATTGCTGATAAGTAATTTTGAATTGCTTCATCGTAATTATCTAATAATTGATGGCAATATCCTAAATTATAAAAAGCTGATTTATGTAATGGATTAAGTTGTACAGCCTGTTCAAAATATTTAATTGCTGTAACATATTTTTTTAATTCCAGATTTATTATACCGAGGAAATGAAAAACATCATAATCATCCGGATGATCACGATTTATTTGGCAAAGTAATTTTTCTGCTTCATCTAATTTAAGATTCTTATAATAATTAACTGCACTTTCATAAAGTTTTTCTACTGTAAGATTCAGATTCATTTTATTTTCAACAATTAATTTCCCTGAGACACTGCACTATTTAATTGTTCAAGACGAAGAGCAGCAAATTTATTTGCAGCATTATATTTCACAGCCCACTCAAACATTGTTCTCGCTTCCGAGTGATAGCCGGATAAATAAAATATCTCAGCAAGTCCGGCGCAGGCATCTGATGATTCAGGTTCATCATAAAGAGCCCGCTCAAAATGATTTCTCGCTTCATTTAATTTGTTCAACCCCAGAGAAGAGAATCCCTTAAGGGTTGCTATTGCAGAATTTAGTTTCATATCATTTGTCCTCGTTATGGATTCAATGTATGACAATTGCTGAAGTGCTTCTTCAAATTGCTTTTTTTCAATAAGTTTTTTTACATCTTCCAGTTGAACTGCTATCTCTGATTCTGTTATTGAAACTGCAGCATCAACTGATGAATGAAGAATTGATTTGCATTTTTGAATTCCTGCAGCAGCAAATTTATTGACCGGATTATGCTTCACTCCCCATTCAAACATTATTTTTGCTGATTCATAATTTCCTTCCTTGAAAAATAATTCACCTAATCCTGTACATGCATCAGAGGAATGTGGATTACTATTAAGTGCCAGTTCAAAATAATGTCTTGATTTCCCCAGATCATTTGTATGAAGAAATAGCCATCCGCCGATATTATATAATTCAGATTCATTCAGAGAAATTTCCGATATTGCATTTTTATCAAACAGATTTAATGCCTTATTAAATTCAATTACAGCAAGTTCATATTCATTTTCTCTTGTATGAAGCTGAAGCCGTTCAAACGCTTGTAAAAGCGAGTTATAATTAATGGGATAAAACAATTCACGTTTTATTACATCATTTCCATGCAGCCAAATTTCTTCAGGGTCTGCTCCCCATTTTTTTACAAAAATATTTTTATTGATTTCTAATCTTCGTTGATAGTTCTCTACTCCATCAGCGGTAAAACTTTTTGAACCGAAATGATGTATGAATACATCCTGTGCAACTGCAGCTTTAAAGCCAGCAAGCTGCGCACGTAAACAAAAATCATCATCTTCGAAATTTCCCGGAGAAAATCGTTCATCCAATCCTCCGATTTTTTCTATTACTTCCTTTCTGATCAAAGTACAGAGGAAAGCTAATCTGGGAAAGCAAAAAGTTTTATTTTTATTTTTTACTTTGTTCTTGTATGCATAAACTTGCATCTCGTCTAAAGTTGAATATGCAGCTTCTTTATCTAACTGAACTCCGCTGACAGAGTTACTAATCGGTCCAACCAATCCAATTGATTTATCTGATTCAATTACTTCAATCATTCGATCTAGCCAGCCATCAGTAACAATTATATCGTTGTTAGCAATGAGTAAATAATCTGCTGCGGCTTGTAAGATTCCCTGGTTTACTGCAGCAGGAAATCCTGCATTATCATCATTAAAAACTACTTTAACATTTACATACTTTTTTTGAAGCTGGTTTAAATAATTTTTTGTCCCATCGGTGCTGGCATTATCAATCACAATTAATTCAAAATCATTACCACTGTATTTGAATAATGACTCAACAAATTTTTTAGTGTATTCAAGTTGATTGTAAGTTAGAGTAATGATTGAAACCTTTTTCTTTTTAATGAGCGGCGGAAAATAATCCCATATTTTATTATTTCCGGATGGACAAATTTTCCCGTTTTCATCAACGAAATAATCTGGAATGATTTTTCCAAGCCATCTATCATGAAGTAGTTTTATATTTTCCTGTGCACGTGCAAAACGTTCCGGCCCGCTTTGAGATTCATAGTGTATCAATACGCTCTCAGGCTGATAAACCAGCTTAAACCCCATTGCTCCAAGCCTGAAGCAAAGATCAACATCTTCATAGCCATTCCAGAAATTTTCATCAAAACCGCCGGCTTCATCAAATGCTTTTTTTCTTATCATCAAACAAGCGGCAGTTAATGCCTGGTAAGTTCTTTTTGTGTTTGTATCTGGCTCATCTGCGTGTTCTTTCCAGCGGACATGCCGTGCAACTAATGGATCATTAATTTCTTTTCTTTTATCATTAAGAATAACTACGCCGGCATGTTGAATTGTATTATCAGGAAATAAAAGTTTGCTTCCAGCCGCGCCAACTGTATCATCATTGTCTAAAACCGATCTTAAATTTTCAAGCCAGCCGGGAGATACTTCAGTATCGTTATTTAAGAGTAGTAAATATTTTCCATCAGCGTTTGCAGCGCCTAAATTATTTGCTTTTGCAAAACCAAGATTGTCATCATTCAATAAGACTTTAAATACTGGAAATTTTTTCTCATATCTTTTTAACTCTTTTCGTGTTTCATCTGTTGATGCATTATCAACTATAATTAATTCATAATTCAGATGATGAGGAGTGTGCTTGCATATACTATCTAAACATTTTTTAGTTAGTTTCCACTTATTAAAAGTTGGAATAATGATTGATACAAGGTTGGGAATTACTCTTAGTTTTGTACTCTCAAAATGTTTATTAAAAGATTTGCTGAGATTAATAACTCTTAGATTTTGATTAAACGCATTACATATAACATTTTTATCAATTGCTTTAATTTCATCAAAGATGATATACTTCTGCCAAACTTTTTTACTAATAATATTTTTCAGAAATTCATCTTTAACTATTCCTGAATCATTCCACTGGAACAGAAACACAAATTGCTCCGCCTGCCTGATTGCATCCACAAGTGAGCTTGTTAGAGGAACATCAATTATAAATATGGGCTGAAAATGGATTGACTTTTTTGCATCCGCAATTTTTTCTGCAGCAGCAATAATCGTTTCAGGTGTTTGATTCTGTAAATATATAATTACAGCATTTTCTCCTTTAAAATTTGGAATGTTAAAATCTTTGTTCAGAATTCTCAGCCTGTTTTTGTAGTATTCACATGAATCCTGATAATAAACTCCTGTCATCTGATTATGAGCAAAAGTTTTACCGGGAATAATTTTTCTGTTGTATTCACATGTAACCTGGTTTAAAAATACTGGTGATGTATGAAGCACAAACCTTCGGTACATATCCCAATCAATAAGCACAATTAGTTCTTCATCATACATCCCTGCTTTTTCAAACAGACTGCGGGTATGCATTACACAAAGATTTGGAATGTGGTTCATCAATCTCATCTGATGAGGCTGAATTTGAATTGCATATCTTGTATAACGATCCTTTTCAAGCCAAACACCGTTATGATTAAAAAGCTGAACTTCTTCGGATGCTGAGTAAACAAATTCAGACTCGGGATGCTGAATAAGATAGCTATGGAGAGTTTCAAGATGATTCGGATGATATCTATCATCATCATCCAAATATGCGATATACTTACTCTGAGAATTTGCAATAGCAAAATTTAATGCAGCGGATTTTCCTTTGTGTGAGATGTTAAAATATTTAATCCGGTCATCATTAAAAGTTTGTATCAATTCTGAAATATCTTCACCGCCATCATTCACAATTATCAGATTCCAGTCACTAAATGTCTGATCAATCACACTTTGAATTGCATTTGCAATTATTCCCTGCCGGTTATAAGTAGTCATCAAAACACAGATTTCAGGAATTGATGAAGCAGGATCTTTTTTGAGGCAGTTTATTTTTGTCATCTCTAAAGAATGATCAACTCTCTTCTCAACATTTAAATTATAAGTTAGCTCCTGGTTACAGAGAATTTTCAGGTGTGATAAAATTTCATTTGCCCGCTTATCGAAGTTATAGGTCTCAGCAAGTTTAATATTGTTATTGATTATTTTTTTTCTTTCTTCATCATGCTGAAGATAGAAATCAATTTTTGAACACAAATCAGTTGCATCAGTGTAAGTAATTATTCCAAGCTTTGATAATCCTTCAACGTTATTGCTGATCTGAAAAGCTCCTGATGCCGCGATATCAAAGGTTCTGTTGTTAATAAATCCTTCGTCGCGCATTGTTTCCTGGTGATCATTTAAAACTATTTTTGCTTTTTGATAATATTGAGGAAGCAGTTTCCACTCAACAAATTTTCCGGCAATGAATTTTGAATCGACATAACCTTCCCAATGATCACCTATAATTTTTAGATTGTATTCTTTGTTTAATGATTTTAAATCATCAATTATTTTACGGCAGCGGTTATTCTTAAATTCATAATTATTCCCGATAAAAAGGATATCAATTTCTTCTTCAACTTTTTTTGCTGGTTTAAATATATTTACATCTGTTGCTTGTGGTAAGTAAAAGAATGGGGCGGAAATCAAGTGCTTCATTCTTTTGAAATATTTTTCTGATGCTGAAAAAACCAGATCATAAGAATTAATTTCTTCAGGTGAATGAAGTTCAGGATGATTAATTATCCACAAAATATTTATGTTGTGTTTTTTAAGAATATATCTGCTCAATCCTTTTAGATGAATTACAACATGAATATTTTTATCATTCAGGTTCCACTCATCCAGGTAATGAATAACACAGTTGTGCCCATGATTTCTTAAAGCTTTTGCAAGTGATTCAGCATAAAAAATATCTCCCCAGTTTTTTTCTTCCCTTGAAGGTACGCCAATCTTAATTGCAAAATTTATTTTCGAAGGCAGATCAAATTTATTTTTGATTAATTGAAAAAAGGATCTGTTTTTTAATTCGATATAATAATTATCTTCATCAGTGATAATTTTATCAGCCCAGCGTTTTAAAAATATTTCTCTGTTCTGAATTGATTTCTCAAATCTGTTTGCTGATTGGCTTTCAAGATGAACTATAAAGGAATCAGAGCAGTACCATACTTTTAATCCTTCCTCTCTTACCCGGAAACATAAATCAACGTCTTCATGCCCGTTTATATAAACCTCATCAAAACCGTTTAATCTTGCAAATAATTTTTTCTTAATAAACATTGCCGCACCTGTTACTGCCTGCATTTCACGGGATATATTTGCGGCGGGATAATCTAATGGATAAAATTTAAAGATATGTGTTGCGTTTTTTTTCTTTGAGAATGCCAAACCTGCATGTTGAATTAATTTATCCGGATAAATTAATTTGATACCAACTAATCCAACTCCATTTTGATTAAGCAGTTCCATCGGCTTGCTGATAAAATCATTAAGTGCAACGGTATCATTATTCAGGAATAATAAAGTATCAAACGATGCGTGAGACGCACCAATATTGTTTGCGCGGGCAAATCCATAGTTAAGTTCATTGCGTAAATATTTTATTTCAAACGGTAAATTTTTATTTAATTCAGCAACTGCAATATTTGTATTATCAGTTGATGCATTATCAACTATAATCACTTCGAATGGAATATCATTACCTAAATGAATTAATGATTTAAGACAATTGATTGTTAATTCACATTTGTTAAAAACCGGGATAATAATAGATAACCCGGAATTGGTTTGTATTTTTTTCTCGAGAATATTTTTTAAGCTTAAAATATTTTCAAGTGCAGTTTCATTAGCAGGATCAACTTTAATAATCTGTTTCAGTAAATCTGCCGCATTTTCATAATTGCCTGATTTGATGTCAACGAATGCAAGACGATTAGCCGCATCGATTGATTCATTATCATGTTCTACTAAAATTTTCGTTAATAAATTTTTTGCTGATACAAAATCATTATTTGCAATGAACTCATCTGCTTTTAATAGCATTTGGAAAACATCAGGATTCATTAAGCACTTACTTCAATTGATGAATAATTATTTACCTTATTTTCAAGTTGATCTTTTAAATAGTAAAGATTTTCCAAAGCAGCTTCATTTTGCGGATCAAGAATCAATGCCCGTGTTAAAAGCTGTGCCGCGGAATTATAATTCTGCAGGATAATTTCAATAACGGCAAGGTCTATCAGTACTTCGGCAGATTCTTTGTAATGGTAAAGTTTGATGAGCAATTTTTTTGCATCATCATAATTTTCTTTATTAATAAGATTTTCAGCGATCTCCAGGAAAAATTTTAATACATTTGGGGGCAGATTTGCTTTAGAAGAGTATTCATAATCTTTTACTTTTATGCTGTATGCTCTTGTTTCATTTACTGTATTACAAAAAGCAGTAAGCAGTTCTTCATTAACCGGATTAGCAGATTTTTCAGCGGCTAAAACTTTAGCATAAATCTTTAACAATTTTTTAGTTACTGCCGCAGCAGAATAATTTTCAACTGCTTTGCGCATTAATATTTTTCCATACTCAGCTTTATATTTTTTTATTTCGTTTATCAAATCTTCCGGAGAATACTCCAGTCCATATCTTCGGCCTGAAAAATTATTCTTTCTTATCTCATCAAAAGTATCTGGCGTTACCATTCCATCCGCACCCTGATAATCAAAAATAATCGGCACTCGTCCGCAAAGCATAGCTTCAATTGCACCTCTGCCAAGTGAAATAACGATTTCGGATTCCTGTATAAGCTGAATCAAATCTTCTTGTTTCACCTCACCAAATCCACCACCGACAAAACGAACATTTATGTTCAGCCGTTTGCATGCTTCTTTGATTACATTAACTTTTTCTTCAGTAATCTTTGCGCTTACAACAAGAATATTATTTACATTCTCATTCAATTGCTTTTTAGGGAAGAACTTCATTGAATCAATTAAGTTGCCGATTACACTGATCTCTTCTTCCGCAATTCCATTCTTCATTAAATTTGCTTTTACCTCTTCACTTATCGCAAGGTAATGTGAGATATTAATATCAATTGCAGGTGGCTGTTCCAAAAACGGAAGCACGCCTTGTGAGAAGAAAATAATCGGAAGCTCCGGGAATGTGTTTCGTACTTCCAGTGCATTTATATTATGATGAACATGTGCTAAATCAAATTTTTTATCCTTTATCAATTTTAAATCTTTTACAACCTCAATTCCATCATTCTTAAATTCAACACTTAATTCACCCAGATATTTTGAATATACTGTAACATCACAATTTTGTTTTTTGAGGCTGCGCGCAAGAGTTAATGTTAGAATTTCTGAACCGCTGTTATGCAGCAGTTGATGATTGGTTAATAAAATTTTGTAACGGATATTATCTTCTTTTTGGTAGAATCCCATTTCCTTTGAACAGCTTTTGCACATCTCATATCTTGAATAATCACCTTCTTTAAATTTTTCCTCCAGCTTCATAACTTCATTGTAGGCTGTCAGGATACCAACATCATTTATATTTGGAAAATCTTTCTTCGATTCATGAAGCCAATCAATGCAGCATGCTATTACACTACCATCATAAAGAATATTAAAATTAACAGAAGGCTGCTTGCAGTAGTTATCCATTTTAAATCGGCTGCCTTTATCTTCATGATAAAAGTCCGGCAGCAATCCACCCCGTGAATTTGCCCAATAATCAAGATTTACTTTTACATCCGGAAAAATCTCTCTCAATTTTTGAACATTATATCCTTCGATTACGGGACAGTTAATTTCAATATCAATTTTATCCTTTGCACAATTGATAAAATTTCTTGCGTTTGTAATCGTTTGATCATATTCCAGCTTCATTGAATGTTCATATTCAGCTTTATCTCCCGAGTTGATATTTATATGAACCTTACGCGGGCCTGCCGAAATTAATTTTTCAATGTTCTTTTCAGTTAACAAATAACCATTAGTTGATAATACAACAAACGCATTTGTTTTTTCATTTACATCGCGAATCTTATCATAAAGTGTTGTATCAATAAGCGGTTCATGATGAAGATAAAAACCAACCTGACCTCTAAAATCCATTTCCTGCAAATCAGAAAGAATTTTTTGCCAGGTTTTTTCGCACATCCTGCCCTTCGGATGAATTGCACCATAGGTAAATTCGTGCGGGCAGTTTATACATTTTGCATTGCAATGGGTATGAAGCTGAATAAAGATCGCTTCAGGATGTTTAAAATTATTTTGATTGTTTTTCAATAGAAATCCTATAAAACTTTTAAAGTTAAATGCTTTATTGTTGGACTCTATTTTTATGCCAATGAATTATTAGAAATTGGGGGAAAATTCAACGCGGAGTTAGAGGATATTCTACCTTTGGCTAATTTTAGCCAAAAAGAAAATCCAGCTTTTCTATTTCTGATTTGATTTGTGCCTCGATTGATTTGGTAAGTTCTGCTTGTTTTTTCTCTTTTAGTTCAGATATGTTTTTTATCCTTTCATTCTCCAGTTTAATCTGCTTCTCATAATTTTCTGAAATCGCTTGCTCATGGTTTTGATATTTCTTGTTAAGATTTGAAATTTCTTTCTCTTTTTTCTCTTTTAGGAAAGCTATATAACGAAGCAATTTTTGCTTTTGATTGGAGCGTTCAATTTTTATATATCCTGCAATGCAAAATGAAATTAATATTCCCAGAAGAAATGAAAGTCCTCCCCACTTAATTCCGGAAAAAATTATTAAACTCATTATATCAGATATTCTTCGAATCGAGTAAATATAACTATTGGTATAACCTGCACAGCCTCCCATTAAAAAAATTAAAGATGAAAGCAACACGTTGTACCCCATTGATTTGCTGAAAGCATGGGTTGGATTGAGCTTTGGAATTGTATTTACTTTTTTCAGGGCAGATTCTGTTTCTGAAATTTGTTCAGCAATAGATGCTTCATATTTCTCAATACTTTCCTTTAATCTGTTTTTTATTTTTTGAACCTGCAATGCCTGCTCTGATTTTAACTGCTCTACCTTTTGGTATTTAATTTCAATATCTGTATTGAATGAAGATAGATCCTTCTGCATCTGCTGATAAAAATTATTCCGTACATTTTCTTTAAGATGGGTTATTCCTTCATTAAACTTTTCATTTAAAGTCTCATAAAGATAATAGTAAAAAATGCTGTTGTTATTATATAATGGATTTGTTAAAACCTGGATCAGCAGATTTGTTGTACTTTTAAACTCATCATCATAATATTCTTTCATTTGAAGTTCATGCAGCCTTGCGGTTTTTTCTCTAAGGATCTTCAAATTTTCTCTATGCTGATTTCGTGTGTCATTAAATTCTGATGCAAAAAAATAATACAACGATGCAAACTCATCATAATGAAAGATATTGATTATTATTGGATAAGTGATGAAATGAAGCAGCATTTCAGGATTCTTTTCATTCACTGCATAGTTACATCTGAAAGTATCATAGCTTAAAATTTCACGCAGAAGATGATGAACGACTTCCATCCGATTCAATTTTAATTCAGTAAGAGCGAGATAGAATTTTGCAGTTATACCAAACGGGTTTATCTTTAACGCCGAATTGAATTTATTATTTGCTGAGGCAATTTCATTTTGTTTTAAATGAATAAATCCGGAACCTAATTCAATCCGGTATAATAATTCATCACGGAATGGTTCAGTAATCTTACTTGTTAAAACAACTTCCGATGCTTTATTTAATGAATAGGCAGCTCTTTCAAAATTTAGCCGGGATTTTTCTGTGGAGTAAACAGAAGCAGCAAGCAAATGATAGATAAAATTATTTGGATTAATTTTTTCTCCAAGATTTAATAAGGCTTCTGCAGATATTTTTTTATCGAATGCTGATTTCATCACTACCCATTTTTGATAGTTAGTAACAGCCATTTTATATAATTCATATGATGCAGAAGATTTGGAGAAATATAATTTGAAGAAATTTTCAATGTAAGAATTTAATGGAGTATTAAGCATCCAATAAATGTGAGACTCCTCCATTCTTATGAAAGGTTCATTAATATTAACCGGAAGAGAAAAACTTGTGAATTGTGAAATCTCCCTTGTTTTTTGCAAAGGATCAATTCGGAACCGAAGTTTCAGATTAAAATATTCACCGCAAAGCGCACGAAATTTTTTTATCTGAAACTCATCTTCAGCTCTGCCGGCTTCATCCGTTAAGTTTTTTTGGTGCTCTGCTGTTGTCTCTAAATTCATATTAATATAATTCTCCTGATCTACTATCGAAAAAAAATCAGGGTTATTTAAGTGAGACTGCAGCAGTTTTTATTTTTGATAAATGTTTAGAGGATTTGCCCCATAATATTTTCAGAAACAAGCGGAAAGATAAGCTGAACAGTTGTACCTTTATTCAATTCACTTATGAATTTAATTTTCCCGCCCATTTTCTCAACATAATTATAAGCCATCGTTAATCCCAAACCCGCGCCTTCAAAATATTTTGTGTAACCTTCTTCAGCCTGAACAAACGCTTCTACAAATGAACGGATTTTTTCTTTATCCATTCCAATTCCGGTATCTATCACAGAAATAACTGCTTTATCATTTACTATTTCTGAATTTAAAGTTACAGAGCCCGAGAGAGTGTATTTTATAGCATTATCAACAAGGGCAAAAATTACTTTTTCCATTTTTACCCAATCAACAATTATGAAAATATCCGGATCGGATGATTCAAATTTAAAGTTCAGATTTTTATTTACAGCTTCTACATATTTCTTGTTAAATACTGCTTTCAATATTTTATTTATATTATGAATATCAACTTCAAGTTCAACCTGCTCTGATTCAATGTGTGATACTTCAACAATATTAGAAAACAGATTTAATATGCGGTTCAGAATATCTTTTAATGATTGGGTAAGATCTCTGAGAACATTATAATCTTTAACTACAAGTCCTTCTTCAATAATTTCAGAATAACCCATCAATGCATTTAATGGAGTTCTTATTTCGTGAGACATGTTTTTTAAAATTGCACTCTTCAAACGGTTAAAATGATTTTCTTTTTCATATGCGCGTTTCAATTGCTCCTGGTAATTATTCTGATCTGTAATATCATTAAGTGTAACAATATAAATTGTTTCATCATCTACAGTATTTATTATGAATGAAATTTTTACAATATAATTCCGGTTATTAAAATCATACTTAAAAACCGGCACCTGGTTTTCAGAACTAACCTCGTATATGTTTTCGTAGAAGGCTTCAAGCAGGCTTGTATCAATTACGTATTCCAGTTTCTCATGCAGCAGCGTTTTACTGATTGAAAAAATATTGCAAAAATTTTCATTTGCATCTTCAAAATAAAATTGTCCGGCTTTGCACTTCACCAGCAGGAGCAAATCTGAAACATTATTTATAATTGATTTTAATTGTTTCTCATTTTTCTTTATAAGTTTTGTGTTGATTATATGTTCGGTAATATCATTCCCTCTCAAAATAAAATTCTGCTTGCCATCAGTACTTGTAACCGGAATGAGTTTTAATTCAAAATAACTTTCCTCTTCAAAAGCTTTACAGGTAATTATGGAACTCCATACTTCTTTTTTCTCAATTGATTCGATCAGATTTAAAAGAGATTTTTCATCCAGGTAATTGGCAAGAACATCATAAACAAACTGATTATAGATTAAATCAATTCTTGTATTAAAAAGTAGATCACAAAATGATGTTGAAAAAGATACCCGTCCGTTTTCATCAAGTATCATCGCTGGAATATTTCCATAATCAAGCGCCTGATTAAGCGTGTTCAGTTTTGATTCAAGTTTAATCTTCTCTTCAAGAGGTTTGAAAGCTATTATTAAATATTCTGATGAACTTACAAATACTCTTTCCACCGATATAAAAAAATTCTTTTGAGCATTTATTCCTTCATTCAGGATATCAACTTCACATTCAAATCCGGAGTATTTGCTTTGCGCAAAAGTCCGGAGCAGATATTCAAGATTAGGGTCTGTTTTAAGGCATGATATTTTCTCATAACCGATGCTGCCGAAAATATTTCTGAACGCCTGGTTTGAATAGATAATATTTTCAAGCATGTCCGCAATGATAAGCGGATTTGAATTAGGCAGCTCAACAAAAGCCGCATTGGCACTTGAAAATTGTCCGGGCTTGGATTTTTTATCCAGTTCGTAAAAATTAATGTATTTCAGCATCTGTAATTTTAATTCTTTTTACTTTCAATGATGAAAGTTCGTCTTTCTTTTTAGGAAAGATTGGATACGATTTATAAAATAATTTTTCACCAAGCTTAATAACTGATTGGATTAAAAAATTTATCTCTTCATCCGCTTCATCAAAAATTTCATCCAGAAGATCATTCAGATTAAATTCATCATCACTAAGTTCATTAGATATTTGAAGATTCCATATCCTGTTCAGAAAAGTTTCAATCGCTTTGAATTCCGGAATGTGCAGTTCATTTGAATAATTACGCACATCTTTTTCAACTGTAACACTAATCTGTTTTGCAGATTCAGAAAAATTTCTTTTCTGAAGTATGCTTAACTGAAACGGCTTCCGGTATAATTCATTAAAATCAACCCTAATTCTGAATTCAATATTCTTTACAAAAAAATGAAGTTCAAAATTCTCATCTGCATGAAGTTTTAAATTTGAAAGATTCCAGTTCAGGTTGCGCAAAAATTTCCATGCTGATGAAAAAGAAACGGAATCATTTGAATCATGATTAGATAAGGTTTTAGAATTCGAAAATCCCCATAGACGCTTTTTGGCGGAAGAATTGTTGTATTCTGAACCCGGGGTAATATTTAAGATTTTGTCTAACATCCCTTTGAAAACATTATCGTAAAAAAAGGGATGTTATTGAGCGGCTAATCCAATTTTATCATTTTTGTATCAGAGGTATAATCAACCACCTGCGGGTCCTGAAGTTTAATCAAATCGTTAATCAGAGCTTTTATTCTCTCAATTGATTGATTGATAATCAGAAGATCATCATTGTAAGCAATATCTTTTTTCTTGATCAATTCATCTTCAATATTTTTTAAAGATAAAATAAGGCTGCTTAACGGATTATTTAATTTATGTCCTATTGTGCACGCCATCTGGATGATTGCGTTGGAGTGTTCAACCTTTTTGAGTTCTGTCTGAAGATTAAAAACCCGGATTCCCGTTCTTATTCTTGCCAGCAGTTCTTTATTCTCGATTGGTTTAACCAGAAAATCATCTGCACCAAGATCAAGCCCGGTTACCCTATCATTAAGTGAGGCTCTAGCTGTTAAAATTATGAAGTAGATCAGTTTGAAGTTTTCATCTTCCTTCAAAATCCTGCATAATTCCAACCCATCCATTACAGGCATGGTCCAGTCTGCCAGAATAACTTTTGGTTTAAAAGTTTTCAGCTTTTCAATTGCCTCTGAACCATTTGTTGCGCAGGCTACCTCAAAATTATTTTTAGCAAGAAGTTTTTCGAGAATATACCTGGTATCTTTTTCATCCTCTACTACAAGTACTTTATCAGCTTCCATACTTTTCAATAAGTTTTTGGATTGTAAATAATAATTTATTGTAATCCATTATTGGTTTTATAACACAATCATCTGCAAGGCTTTCTTCAAAAAAAGAATTGCCTTTAACATTTGGAGAAAAAGCAGTTACAACAAGTACCGGTAAATTAAAACTTTTATCTGTTTTTATTGTTCTAGAAAGAACAGAGCCGTCAATTTTTTTCCCGTTTAAAGAAGTATTTTTAAGATTGATATCCATAATAATGAGTGAGATATTTTCACTATTAAGAATATTTAATACTTCATCTCCGCTTTCTGTAATAATCGGATCATAGCCCGCTTTATTTAAAATAATTTTATAAAAATTTTGTGAAAACGGATCATCTTCAATTACAATTATTTTTTTCTTCATGAATTTATAGAATATTTTACAATTATACTTATTCTTCTGTTAACAAGACTGTAAGGATCATTCTGATCTCTCAGCCTTCTGTCAGCATAGCCGCGCACTTCATCAATCTTCAGTTCGCTCATTCCGCTGAACACGAGCTCCTGCCTTGCTGCATTTGCTCTGCCTGCACTTAAATCAAAATTTGTATATCCCTGCCCATCTCCCGGGAATGGCCTGGAATCCGTATGCCCTTCCACTACTATTTTATTTGGAAGTTTTGCAAGACTACTGCCGATTTTTCTGATGAGCAGCTTTGCTTTATCATTTAATACTGTTGTGCCAACTTCAAAAAAAATATCATCCAGTCCGTCTACAAGTTCAATTCTTAAACCTTCGTCTACAATTTCAAAAGTTACCTGATCAAGTAATTCAGCGAAATCTGGATTCTTTGAAAGTTCTTCGGAAATTTTTTCTCCAAGTTTTTTTAACTCTTCCCGTTCAAGTTCACGGCGCCTGATTTCATCCAGATCCATATTTAATATTTCGTTTGATTTTCCATCAAGCAGATTTCTGCTCTTGGTTGAAAATCCCGCGGGATCTTTAAAATATCCTGCCACAGCAACCTTAGTTTCATCATTCTGGCTCATCACCCAAAGAACAATAAACAATGCCATCATTGCGGTTACAAAATCTGCGTATGCAACCTTCCAGGCTCCGCCGTGATGTGCATGGCCTTTCTTAATTTTCTTAACTATAACCGGTACTGATTCTTCATCCGGCATCTGCTTCCCTGCCTCTTATATAATTTTCCAGTTCAGTAAATGTTGGTCTTGAATCAGAATAGATTGTCCTTCTTGCAAATTCAACTGCAACTATTGGCGGATTGCCTTTTGCAAATGCAATTACACATGTTTTAATTGTTTGAAGCAGTCTCATTCTTGCTTCAATATTATGCTCAATGTTTGATGCTACAGGATTAACGACTCCGTACGCACATAACACTCCAATAAAAGTACCAACCAGTGCGGCAGCAACATGTTTTCCAACTACTGCTGCACCCTGATCAATTGAGCTCATTGTTACGATAATTCCCAGTACTGCTGCAACTATTCCAAGACCCGGGAGTGAATCACCAACTTTTGAGATTTGGGCTGAAATTGGTTTCGATTCAATTTCTAATGTTTCAATTTCGGCATCCATTAATGCTTCTAACTCGTGGGGTGGAATTCCTCCCGAGAGCATAATTTTCATGCTGTCACAAAAGAAATTTTTTAACATGTCATTATCAATAAATTTTTTACTCTTTGATATGATTTCACTCTCGTCCGGATTTTCAACATGTTTTTCAATTGATAATAATCCTTCACGCTGTACAACTAAAAACAAATCATTAAATGATTTAAATAATTCCAGGTAATCATGCTTTGTAAAATGATCAGGTTTAAATGCTTTTGGAAACTCCGCAATAATTTTTTTTAATAGCGATAAAGGTGCAGCAATCAGAATGCTGCCAATTGCGGCTCCGCTGATTATTAAAAATTCAGCCCATTGTAAAAGCAGAAGTAAATTTCCCCCTGCAATTAAAAATCCCACCACAATCGAAAAAATTACAATAATAAGCCCGATAATTATGAGCATCAGTTCCCCTGATTGTTATGTTCTTGTTGAATTTTATCTACGAGTTCAAAAACAGTATCACAATTTAATTTAATTTTTTCCCAATTTATAAAATAACTGTTTAATAAATTTTCAATCTCAATACTTAAATCTGTTAATTCAGGATAACCAATAGTTCCGCCGGCGCCCCGCAATTCATGAAAAATTGTTTTAAGAAGATCAACATTTCTTTTTTCAAAGGCTTCAATTATAGCCTGCTTTTTCAGCAGAAAACTGTGAAGGAAATATTCCAATAACTGCCATTTTATTTCATTGTTTTCTGCTGAAGAAATGAATTCTCCATCTTTAGACTTTTTTAAAAAATCTTCCCCAACAATCTCCCTAATATATTTAAGAAGTATTTCTTTCTGCAAAGGTTTTGAAATAACTTTGTCCGCACCAGCTTCAAGTGCGGCAAGTACATTTTTCTTATCTGTTTTTGCGCTAATAACAATCACAGGAATATTTTTTAAATCATCAAGAAGTTTAATTACCTGCAGCATCTTTACACCGTCAAGATTCGGCATCATCAAATCGAGAAAAATTAATGAGGGTTTATGCTCAAGCGCTTTCTGAATTCCTTCCATTCCATCTAAACATGTTATCACTTCAAGGTTGTACTCTTCAAAAAAATTCTTTAATGAGTAAAGAATAATATTTGAATCATCTACTATCAGTATTTTTTTGGCAAGCATAAATATTTATTCTATTTTATTTAATCTGTAAGATGAAATATCATCTACTTTTATTTTGCTTTGTTCGTAAGCATCAACAGTATTTTGAATTATCTTCTCAACAAGTTCTCCTCTTAAAATCTGAACCTGCGGCGGTGCTTCTATTCCTATCTTAACCTGACCTTCAGAAACTGATAATATTTTGATTGTGATATCAGAATTGATTTTTATTTCCTCATCTATTTTCCGGTTTAAGATCAACATGTTATTCCCTTTCACCGGCATAATTATTCACATCAATAAATAACCGGAAATTAACCGGATACTTTTCACTATCTATTACTTTTTGAAATCCATTTTTTTTATTCTGGCTTATGTAAACGGGAGCTTTGAGATTGGCGGTAATTTTTAAAGGATCATTATTCAATGTAACAATAGTGAAAGCTTCATAATCATTTTCCGCGGGATAATCTTCATCAATTATTCTCGTACCAATAACCGGAAAAGCTATATCAGGCTGTTCAACTGAGTTAAGCCAGTAAAAAAGATTATCATCATCTTTTATAAGCAGAAAACTTTTTAAGTTTTCAAAACCAAAAATTCCCTGCGGAAAATTAATTATTCTGCCGGGATCAAAATCTATAGTTCCAAATTGAAATGTTTTTATCTGCATGATATTAATTTTTAATTATTACTATATCTACTCTTCGGTTTTTAGCTCTGCCGGATTCATCATTAGGTGCAATTGGTTTAAACTCAGAATTACCAACTACAGATAATTTTTCCTGCGGAAGATTTTCTACATTAATCAGATAGTAAGCTGTATTTAAAGCACGGGCAACAGAAAGATGCCAGTTTGAAGGATATTCATAAGTTGAGATTGGAACATTATCTGTGTGTCCTTCAATCCTGATATCATTTGGCAATTCTCTAAGAACGGCTGCAATCTTATTTAAAATTTCATAGGATTTACTTTCCAGCCTTGCACTGCCAGAATTAAAAAGTATCTGATCCATTATATGAATCGTTATTCCGCGTTCGTTGTCTTCAAGCTTTACAAATTCATCATAACCATGATCATGAATAATATTTGTGAGTTGTTCTTTAAGTTGAATTACAGGCGCTGTTTCTTCCTTATTTATTTGTGATTCTATGTTGATTATTTCCGTATCAAAACCAAAAGTATTTCCGAAGGCACGCAAAACTCTCTGATATTTTTGAGAATCTATATTTGATATTGCATAAAGAATAATAAACAACCCGAGTAAAAGGGTAATTAAATCTGCATAAGTAATAAGGTACCTGTCTCTACCTTCATCAAAATTTTCTTCAATTGATTCTATGTAGTTTGGAGAATCAATTGTTCTTTTGGCGGAAGCAGGCTTAACAACCTGGCTTTTATCACCGATGGTATTTCGCCGCTTTGTAATGCCAGTATGCCTTCCAGTGAAAGTTCCATCATATGTTTCTCTTCCTGATGACATCTTTTAAGTTTGTCTCCTATTGGTAACCACAAAATATTTGCACTGAATACGCCCCACAATGTTGCAATAAATGCGCTGGCAATGTTTCTAATTAAAGAATCAGGATCGCTGCCTGCATTTGCAAGCGTCATTATAAGTCCCATTACTGTACCAATTATTCCCATCGTTGGTGCATAGCCGCCCATCTTTGCAAAGATGCCGATGTTTGCATAATGTCTGTCCTGCATCGTTCTTATTTCAAGCAAACCTGTTTTTTGAAGATTCTCTGCATCAGTTCCATCAAGAGCATATCTAATCAATTTTTTAGGAAACTGGTATTCAAGCCTGTGCAGTTCCTTTTCAATGGCTAACAATCCTTCCTTCCTTGCTATTATCGAAAGTTCCACAAAATTATTAATTAGTTCAGGAAGATTATACCTGGGTGGAAGATAAGCGAGTTTTATTAATGGAAAGATTTTTTTGAAGTGATCAATTCCTGATCCGATAATTACAGCAGCGAATGTTCCTCCAAAAACAACAATGAGCGGCGGAAGAAGGAATAATGCTTTGATTGTTCCCCCTTCAATTACAAACGCTCCGAATATTGAACACAGTCCAAGTGTAAAACCAAGAAATGCGCCGGATTTTTTTTTCATATATAATCAAGTAAAGATTTTGGCAGAATAGCAGATGATACTTTATATGCCATCTGAAGCATATAATCCTGTGTTTGTAAATCCATAATTGCTTTTGCTATATCAACATCCTGAGCTTTTGAAATCATTCCTTCAATCACTGTTCTTTGGTTTATAAGCAGTTCTTCTGTTTCAAACAGTTGAACCTGCATATTTCCTGCTTCAGAAATTTTATTTAGCAGATGTGAGTTAAAGTTCTTTACCATCTGTTCATCTTCTGTAGAAGGCTTTATACCGTTGTTGAGATCATCTCTTATTCTGATTAACGTATTAAAAATATCTGTCTTCTGATTTAATGAGAATGAAACCGAATCCTCCGATGATGATTCTTTCTGCATCTTTAAATCAACTATCAAATCAATCTTGTGTGAACTATCCTGCAGTTTGAAAGTTAAATTCTTGTCCCCATTCAAGGATAATAGTTTTCCTGTAACGGGATCAAACTTCAACTCAATTGAAGCCGGCGGATCAGAAAAAATTGATGTAAAGGTAGAATCTAAAATATCATAGCTGAGAGAAAATGTATTATCAGCAGTTTTGGTGTAGGTGATTTCTAATTCAAATTCCTGTTTCAATGAATTATAAATTGAACTGCTGACCGTGTATGAATCTCCTACCGAAGCAGAGGCATCCAGATTACCATCAGCAGTTAAAATTGTACCGAAAACTTCCGCACCGGTTAAATTAATTTTTCTGGAAATTTCAGGAGTGATACGGATTCGCTGTTCGCCGGAAAAATCAGATGTTTTAGTTTCAATATTTGAATTTGATGAATTGAAACCAAACGGTGCTGCTGAATGAACTGTTCCGCCGAAAATATACTTCCCATCTGATTTTGAATTGGCAAAGTTTAACATGCTTTCAATAGCAAGATCAATCTGCATTGCAAATGATTTGTATGTTGATTCAACAGTAGCGTTATTCAATTCTGATAATTTTGTAAGAACATCCGAGACTTCTTTTTGTACAGATTCCATTGCAAAAATTGTTTCATCAAGGAACGCAATTCCGCTGCTTATGTTATTGGTATACGTGTAATTTCTGCTTGATTGTATTCCAAGTTTTAAAATACGCGCGGCAGTTTCCGGTCCATCGGATGGTTTATTAATTTTTGTATTCTGTGCAATTACCGCACTAAGATTCTCAATCTTTTGCTTTGCTCTGCTGATATTGTTCATAAGTCCGTGATTAAGCATTATATCTGATACTCTCATTTTTACACCATATTTATAAGTGTTTCAAGCAGTTCGTTTGCAATCTGGATTAACTTTGCAGATGCATCATAAGTTTTTTGAAACTTGATTACATTAGCCATTTCTTCATCAATTGACACTCCGGAAGTTGAGGCGCGCTGGTTTTCAAGCTGCTGCACAATCAATTCACTTGATTCGCTGTATTGAAATGATGAAAGAACATCGTTACCAATTATTGAGATAAGGGAAGCATAATTTTCCGAAAGAGTTGCTCCATTTAAAATTTTATTATCTGATATTTGCGCAATTTTTATTGCAATATTTCCGTTGCCGTCAGTAGAGTCTTCAGAAATAGAAATATATTTCGGATCATTCAGTATCTCTTCAGATATTCTCAATGAACCATCTTTGTAATCTTCAAAAAATTTTATTCCTGTTTTTGGCTGAGCATGAATTGTGTATCCCTTAACATGTACTGAATTTACTGCATCAACAAGCGAAGACATTATTGAATCAATCTTGGAAAGGTATTCAGGAATATATTTTGAATAGACATCAGAAATTGCAGCGATCTCACCGCTGTTAAGATTAACAACTGCACCGCCATTATCTGATACCAGGGATAATCTTCCATTTATTTCTGAAATAGAAAATTGAACCACGGTTGTTCTATCCGCTGCAAACACACCGCCAACGCTAACAATTGCAGCCTTCTTATCATCAAAAGTGATATTACAATTTACAAGTTTGTTTAGTTCATCAAGAACCTGATCACGTTTGTCTAAAAGATCCGCTGCGTTATTACCAATATTTTCAGTTTCAAATATTTGCCTGTTAAGCTGCTGAACCTGGTTTAAATAAGTATTTAATTTTTGCACATCAGATTTTAAATCGTTCAGTAAATCACTCTTTGCTAACTTCAAACCTTCATTTACAGATGAAACTTTAGAACTAATTTTCTGTGCAGCCTGAATCACATTTGATCTTAATATTGTGGAATTTGGAGTAACAGCAAGTTCTTCCCATGAATTAAAGAAAGATGAAATCAAATTGCCGAGACCAAGTTCTGACGGTTCGGTAAATAAAGTTTCAATATGTGAAAGAAGCTCAGCCTGTTTACTATATTTTGAAAAGTTTTGATAATTAGTTCTTAATTGTACATCGGTAAGATTATCTCTTACACGCTGAATAGCATCAAGTTTGATTCCGGTTCCCCAAACAAAACCTCCTGATATTTCAGGCAATTCAGTAGTGATAATGGCACGCTGCCTGGAATATTGCGGGTTAGACGCGTTAGCAACATTGTGAGCTGTAATATCAAGCGCACGCTGATATGATGCCATGCTTCTGCGTGATAAATCAAATATCCTGCTGATTCCCATTACATCCGCCTGTCCAGTAATACGTTATTCGGTGATGCTGCAGCAGCGCTGATTATTTCTTTAATTAAAAACCTGGCGTGATTTATAAGAAAATTATTCTGTAGATTTATACCGATGATTTCTTTCACAAGATTTTCTATTCTGTTTTTTAATGTTGATAAAGTTTTTAGTTCGGCAGATTCTTCTTTAGCTTTTAAAGAAATAAATTCAGTCAATCTTATTTCCTTCATGCCAAGATTTTCATCACAATTGATTTTCTGAAGAATTTCTTTCAGCATCATTTGTTCACCCTTAATTTTGCTTAGAAGAATATCTTCTTGTTTCACAGCTTCATCAAGCCCTTCTAATGAATTACCAACCAGTGCTTCCTGCTGATATTTAACTATTGGTTTTAACCTGTTGAGAGTTTCAATCTGGTTATTCAGATGATCAATTAATTTTTTATACTTCATTTTCATTCTCATTCAGATGGTTGATATAACTCATCACTCTTGATATATAATTTTTTGTTTCCTCAAACGGAGGAACGCCATTAAACTTCTCAACACTTCCCGGACCTGCATTATACCCTGCCAGTGCAAGCTCCAGGTTACCATTATATAATCGAAGCAACTGTGATAAATATTTAGTTCCGCCGAGAATATTTTCACGCGGGTTCCAGATATTCCTCACGCCCATCTCGTCAGCCGTTGTATCTAAAAGCTGCATTAACCCTTTTGCATCAGCATGTGAGCGCGCTTTTTCATTAGCTGCTGATTCAGTTAGAATAACCGATCTGATTATATTCTTGCTTATTCCAAATTTTTCAGATGCTTCTTCAATATATGGTTCATATTTCTTCAGCCTGTTAATTGAGTTTTTCCCCGGCTGGATAGAACGAAGCCCTTCATTATGAGTTTTAATTCTAAAATTTACCGGAGAAGTTTTTTCAATCTCTTCCGGCAGAGATTTTCCTGTCATCTTCTTAAAGATCATCTCTGCTATTCCAAGTCCTTTTCCCTGAGACATTTTAGAAGCAATTTCATTCATAAAGATCATATCGAAATAATCACCGCCAAAATTACTTTCACCGAATAAGCCTTCCTTATTTGTCTTCATCTCTTTGAGCATTAGAGAAGTGAGCAGACTCTCAAAATCCTTTGCAGCTTTTGCAATTTTCGCTTCATCATTTTTATCCGCTGCACTTTTAACTTCAGGTGTGTGGTTAAAATGTTTTAACCCATTTGTAATTTTTAATTCCATAATTCAAATGATAATTACTTCAGCAATCAAAGCACCGGCTTCTTTTAACGCCTGGAAGATGGCAATTATATCTTTGGGAGTTACTCTTAGTGAGTTTAATGCAGATGCAACTTCCTGTACGTTTGAAGCGCCTTCAATTGCAATTGCATTTGTAGAATCCTGCTCAGCATAAGGAACATAATTGTTAAGCACCTGCGTTGTACCGTTTGAGAATGCTCCGGGCTGAGAGATTATAGGATAATTTCTTATAGTAATATTTAAACTGCCGTGAGAAATTGTTACAGGCAGAATTTTCACATTGCTGCCGGCTACTACAGTTCCGGTACGTTCATTTAAGACAACCTTGGCAATTACATCAGGTGAAACAGGAATATTTTCTACTTCGGATAAAAAACCAATTAAATTATTTCTGCGGTCAGCCGGTACTTTAATTATCACTTCCGCGGGATCAACAGCTGAAGCGGTTCCATTAAAATTTTCATTAATTGCATTAACTATACTTGTTGCAGTTGATAGATCGGGATCTCTCAAATAAAGTTTTACTTCATCAGTTTGGGTAAGTGAATTATTTTTCAGTTCAACCTGAAGTGTACCGCCTCTCGGAACTCTGCCAGCAAGTGAATGATTTCTTGCAACACGGCTGCCGGTTGGAGTTGAAACATTATAACCGCCAACAGAAACCGGCCCCTGGGCAAAACCATATACTTCACCATTAATAGTTGAAAGAGGTGTCATCAATAATGTTCCGCCTTGTATTCCTGTTGCATCACCAATTGATGAAACATTTACATCAAATGTAGCACCGGGTTTTAAATATGAATTAATTGATGCAGTAACCATAACTGCGGCAACATTTCTTGTGCGCAAATCCGTTTCGGGCACAGTTATACCAAAACGTTTCAACATACTTGTAACTGATTGAACAGTGAAAGAACTACGGTGTGAATCACCAGTCCCCGCAATTCCAACAACCAGACCATAACCAATTATTTGTTCAGAACTGCTGCCGGTGATGTAGGCAATATCCTTTATTCTTTGCGGAAAAATTTCAGCATGAATCAGCATTAATAAAATAATGATCATGAATTTTTTCATTTCGATCTCTAAAATATCCAGTGAAATAATTTTGTCAGCCAGCCCGGGCTTTGTGAATTGTTTATCAAACCGTTTCCTTCAATACTAATTTCTGCTTCTGAAATATTATACGAATAGACTGAATTATCCGAAGCAATATCTGAAGTTCTTACAATGCCTTTAATAAGGATTGTTTGTTCTTCACCGTTTATAATAGTTTTTTTTGTGCCTTTTAGCAGAAGATTTCCATTTTGCAGAACCGAATCAATCGTTGCACTGATCTTTGTTCTTATCATTCCGGTTGTGCGGGTTGCGCCTGCTCCATTAAATTCATTGTTTGTGCCAAGTGAAGCAGAAGCATCCGGCAGTGAATGCTTATCAATCTTACCCGTGAAATTTAATCCGATATCACTGCTTCTTCCGGCTGTTGTTTCGGCATTATTTGAAGCTTGTGAAGATTCAATAACAATAACTGTAACTGCATCACCAACTTTGTTTGCTTTTAAATCTGAGAACAATGAGTTAAATGAATTCTTCCGCATATCCTGGCAAAAGCTAATTGTGCAGAATAGTAAAACAAGGTAAAATATTTTTTTGATTATCATTTTAATTCCATTGCTTAAGTATTATTCAATTATGCTTACATTAAGGGAATCAAGCACACGGGCTTTGAATAATTTATTATCTTCTGTAATAATTCTAATATAATCATCTATAGCACCATCCTGCCTTGCATAAGCCGGGAACGAGATAGTTGTGCTTTTTGTGTATAAGTTTGCGGTTACTCTTTCTCCGGCAGTAACAACTGGGGTTTTCTGCAAATCTTCTTTAAATAAAATTGCTCCCCTGCTAATTCTGAATTTTGCCGAACAATTTTTTATTTCATTAAAAGAAACAATTGGCGTTTTATTAAGATCATTAACCTGAATTCTTCTTTGAATAAAATTTTCTTCACTTAATCTGCTGTTTCTTTCAATATCTTGTTTAGCTGTTAAAACATTTTTAAAGAGATGAAGTTTAATTGATAAATATCTTTTAGAAATTTTACCATCATTAAATTTGATTTCAGCAGGAATTGTTATAATTGATTTCGTTTCATCGATTTCTTCTGTAAGAAATTTTATGGAAGCAGCATTTTCAGGGATATTTAAGAATTCAATTTTAATTTCATCGTAGCCCTTAAGTTTTTCATTGAAGAATGCTTCAGCCTGCTGATGAACAGAAGGATTATTAATCATTAAAAATATTATTGATACAAAAAGTGAAAACATTTTATTGTCTAAGGTTATTTGCCATTGTCATCATTTCTTCAACCGTTTTTACAGTTTTAGAATTTATTTCATAAGCACGCTGTGCTGTTATCATTGCAATCATCTCTTCAACAATATCAACATTTGAAGATTCAAGATACCCCTGATGGACTTCTCCAAATCCTTCACTGCCCGGAGCTCCAATTAACGGCTGACCTGATGATTCTGTCTCCGCATAAAGATTATCACCAAGTGCTTTCAGTCCTGCAGGATTCATAAATTTTACTAACTCAATATTTCCTAAAATTATTTTGCTGCCTCCAACCTGCTCTGATTCAACAACTCCATCTCTGCTTATTGAAATACTTAAAGTATTTTCATCAATGCTTATTTCCGGATCAAGTAAATGGCCGTTTGATGTAACAAATCTTCCTTCAGAATTAATTTTAAATGATCCATCACGCGTATAAACATAGCTTCCATCTGCTTTTCTTATCTGAAAAAATCCTTCTCCCTGTATTGCAAGATCAAGCTGATTATTTGTTGCAACAATATCGCCCTGTAAAAATATTTTACTTGCGGAGCCTGGCTTAACACCATTGCCAACCTGAATTGTTAATGATGAATCCTCAATTCCCGGCTGCTGGGTTGAAACCGGATTAACAAGTTCATCCTGGTACATCAGGTCCTGAAATTCAGCTTTATTTTTTTTGAATGCTGTTGTATTTGCGTTAGCAATATTATTGGAAATGATTTCAACATTTATCTGCTGTGCATTCAAACCCGAAGCTGCCGTTCTAAGTGCTCTTGTAGACATGATTAACTCCTTTATACTTTTCCGATTTCATTTGCCTGGCCGAGTGATTGATCAAGATATTTCATCACTTTATGTGCTGATTCAAATTCATTGTTCATCATTATCATTGATTCCATTTCAATTACCGGATTAACATTTGATTCTTCTAAATATCCCTGATGAATTTCAAATTCATTTTCATTTAATTCTGTTACATCATCACAAAGAAAATTTAATCCTGATGTGCGGAGCATATTTTCAACAGAATTGAGCTTAACTATTTTTAATGAATCAATAACAGCATCATCAATTTTAATTTCACCGCTGCTGTTAATCTGAATCTGAGATTTTCCCTGCACCAAATAATCCTGGATGTTTATTTCACCTGATTTTCCTATCACCTTAAAACCCTGGTCATTAACAATATAACCCTCACTTGAAATCTTAAATTTTCCGCTGCGTGTATATTCTTCTCCCTCATCACTTCGCAGTACAAAGTAACCTTCCCCGCTTATTGCTGCATCAAGTTGATTACCGGTTGAGACAAGTTCACCCTGACTAAAATCCGTATATTGTTTAATTAAAACTTCACCGGTATTAAGCAGAACTTCTGAAAAAGGCAATTGCCGTTTGTATCCAGTAGTGTTAATATTTGCCAGATTTCCAGCAACAGACTCAATATTTTTTGATCGTGTATCGAGCGATCTTGAACCGTAATAGAGTCCTTCAATCATAATGACTCCTGTTTTGATAATGAAGAGAGATGATACGATTTAATTTTAGCTGCAAGCATTAACTCCCCTTTACCAAGCTTCAGATTTTTAGCTTTACCGGAAATACCGGTTTCTTTCATTCTGATTATTTCCGGAGAATCGGATAAACTTTCTCTCACCTGTCTTAATTTTTTGTTATGAATAGTGATTGGCTGTTCATTTCTGAGTAGAGAAATAGATTTTTTTAACCCTCCCAAAGAATGAAGCTTCAGGAAATTTATTATTTTTTTTCTCAGGAACAGAAATGCAATTAACACGGAAAGAATCAAAATTATTCCGCTGTTAAGATATTCTGATTTAGTAAGTGAAAGCGGAATTTCATTTTCTGCTTCTTCATTTTTTTTGTTTTTCTCCGCCTTAAATTTTCTAACAGGCTGCCAGTTAAAACTTGATTTTATTAAGCTTGTTTGTGCTGATTCAAACTGTGCTTTTACAAGATCATGAAGATTAATGATTGAGCTGAAAGATGAATCCTGCGCAGAAAGAATTACAGGCTCTGCTGGTTTTGCCTTATCATCTTTCATTAACTCCGCTGCAGATGCATCAATCTTGACTAGTAAAAAAAACAAAAATGCAAAAACTACTTTCATGATCTGATCTTTCTTTTTAATGGAAAGAATATTTCAATTCTTGATCCGAGTTTTAATTCGGAGCTTGTTTTCATTTTTCCTTCATGTTTTGCAACCAGTTGGTTAACAATAGTAAAAGTTGGATCAACAGTTGGCGGATTTTTAAGTAAAGGAATAAATTCAGTGCTCATCAATGTGAATTTTACACAATCTTTTACAAAGCGTGTTTGAATTATTATTCCACCCTGTCTGGTTAAATCTTCTGTAATTATGTTAACAAGATTTATAAACAGCTGATTTACTAAATGAGGATGACTCAGAATTGATGGAAGATCCTTTTCAAGATCAAGTATGCACTCAATTTGTTTTTTCTCAAGCGAAGATGACGCAATTGAATAGTAGTTAGTTATCAGAGAATTAATTTCACACGGTATTATTTTTATTTTGGAATCTGTTCTGTCAACAAATCTTCTTAACCTTGCGGAACTTGATTCTATTTTTCTTACCTGCTGTTTAATTCCTTCAACAATTTCATTATTATTATCAGCCGGATGAAGTAAATCAAGGCTGCTGTAAATAACCTGCAGCGGTTCAAGTATTTCCTCAACAACGCCGCCGGCAAGTTCACCAACTGCGCTTAGCCTGTAATCATTTATTAATTTAGATTGGTACGATTGTAAAGTATTAAAGGCAGATTTCTTTTCTTCATCTTTAATAAGAATATTAATCTTTTGAAATGCAAATCCCGCAATTAATTCTGTAAATTTCACAACATCATCTTCAAGATCAATATTGTAATTGTGGAGTATAGAAAATATTCCTTTCCGTTCAGTTCCTTCAAATAAAGGAAAAATCAGATACCTTTTTCCATTAGTGCTTAGGAAAGATGATTTATAAACCGGAATTATCTTGGGAGACTGAGTATCAAATGCCCAGTCAATTATTCCTTCTTTGTAGGCATTATTAACGAATGTGTTTGATTCAAATGCAAATGATTTTCCCGGTGCTTTTAGAATTGTGCCGGTTGAATCAAGAAGAAAAAATTCTGCTTCACTGAAAGTTATTTCTTTCCGAATCTGTTCTGATAATAATTTTTTAGCTGCATCAATTGAAGCTGCTTTATTCAAATCAGAATAAAACTTGAGTGCGTTTTGCAAAAGATTTTTACTCTGCAGCTGCAAATCAGTATCTTCAAACAGCGTTTTGTTTGTGCTCTCATCAACCTTACTCAGCAAAGGAAGAGAAGCATAAAACGAATCATACTTTATATCTGGTGATTTAATTACCTTCAATGTAAATACCTTACTGATTCTTCCTGGAGTGTAAATATTTGCCGGTAACTCTCAACGAACTCTTCAAAATTTGAACTGATGCCAAGAATCTCTTTTGCATCTTCACTCAACCTGATATTTCTATCCCAATAAAGATCACCAATCATAAGTTTATTTGTCATGTAATCTGCAATGTGTACAATTGAAGCCAGAACAAGATTGGACATTGCGCGTTCAGGTTTGTGATGATTCAGAATTGCATCACAAATATTTATCGGAAAGTTCCATCTCTCCGAAAGAAAATTTCCAATTTCTTCATGCGGCATTCCAAGAATTGATGTTTCAGCTGCAGTGCAGTCTTCACCATTTTCAATCTGATCTGCACAAAGAACAAAACTTGAATGAAAGTAACGGTGCATTATTGATATGCCGATATCATGAAGAAAACCTGAAATAAAAGCTTCTCCGGTTGAGGCATAATTAAAATCTTCAGCAAGTTTTCTTGCAGCAGTCCCGGTAAGAAATGAATGAAGCCAGAATTTTTTAAAGTCCAGGTATTTATCAGTTTTATTTCTGAAAGATTCAACCATTGATAAAACTGAAATTATATTTCTGATCTCGCCAAAGCCAAGCACAAGTATAGCAAAATCTATTGATGTTACTTTACGCTGAAGCCCGAACAATGGTGAGTTAGCAATTGATAAGATTTTTATTATGAGGCTTTGATCTTTTGAAACTGCTTTTGAAATCTCGGGAATTGTGGTTGCCGGGTTATCAAGCATTTTTAAAACTTCAGCCATTACTTTTGGTATTGGCGGAAGATTATAAATGTTCATCAGAACAAGTTCTGTCTTTTCTCTTTTTTGCTGAAGATCTGATATTGATGCTATCATAATATTTTTTATTTGGAAAAAGTTAATTCGTTTTGATGCTCATAAAGCGGCTGGTATGTTTCAATTAATCTTTCAATATAATTTTCATCGCCAAGCCTCAGTATTTGTGCTGTCTTTGAATCAAGTTCATAATAATCATCCCACAAAACCGGATCGTTTGTAAAACAATGTGTCATGTAATCGGCTAAGTGTACAAGGGCTGAGAGTTGTTTATTAAAATCTGCTTCGGATGGTTTATGATGAAATTCAATTGCTTCAATAAGACTCCTTGGCAGATTCCATTTCTCAAGCAGAAACGCACCGGCTTCGCAATGTGTAATTCCAAGCACTTCTCTTTCAGCGGACATAAAATCCAGTTCATTACTTGAAGCGAGATTATAAATTTCTTCAAACTCATTTTTGAAGTAGCGGTGCATAACAGAAATTCCAAGATCATGCAATAAACCGGCTGTAAATGCTTCACCTGATTTTGCATAACCAAGATCATCTGCAAGGCGCTTAGCGGCAGTGGCTGTATAAATGCAATGCTGCCAATAATTTTTTCTGTTCCAGAATGCATCATCTTTATTATTGAACGCTTCTATCATTGATAAAGCAATTACGATATTTTTTATATGATCAAAGCCAAGAATTACAATAGCAAATTCTATTGTTGATACTCTTCTCGGTAAACCATAAAATGGTGAATTGGCAATGCTCAAAATTTTTGCAACCAATCCCTGGTCTGTGCTAATAACTTTTGCAAGTTCACCTGCGCTCACATTCGGATTGCTGAGGAGCTGGGTTACTTCCAGAATAACTACTGGAATTGAAGGAAGATTCTTTATGTTCAGAAGTATTTCTTTCCGCCTTGCTTCTTCACCGGAAGTATTAAATAGCTTATTCATGTATTGAAATCATTTTGTTTTTTAATGATGCGATTATTTTACTGTGAACCTGTGAAACACGGGAGACTGTTATATTCAGAACCTCGGCAATTTCTTTATAACCCAGCTCTTCGTAATAGTATAATGTAATTATGAGCCTGTCTCTTTCAGGAAGATTTTTAATTGCTCTGAGCAAATCATCTTTTAATTCATTTTTTTCTGTTATTATAACGGGCGTTTCCGCATCAGAAGCAATTGTTTCGGAAAGCAGATATCCTTCTTCATCATCAAAAGAATGATTAAGCGAAACATTTGAATAAACAATTTCATCTTCCTGGTTTCCGGCAAGTACACGCGGCTTGATCTGGATTTTTCTTAATTCATCTATAATTTTTCCCCTTATCCTTTGAATAGCATACGTTTCAAATTTGGTCCCGTAATCCGGATCAAACCGCTCTATGGCTTCACTCAATCCCTCAATACCAAACTGGAAGTAATCTCGTTCATCAAGAATATCAAAATTCATAAACCTGCTGTTATGGATAACATAATGAACAAGTTTTAAATAGCTGAGCATAATTTTTTTCTTAAGCTCTTCACTTGGTGAAGTTTTATACTCGTTCCATAATAGTGCTGTATCCATTCTTTATTCCCGGGATTTAATTATTGATTTCCCTGTTTTTATCTAATGATGTTTTTGTTATTGATCTCATAAATAGTATGGCTATAACTCCCAGCATAAAAGTGAGAATGAAAAAAACGAGAAAAGATTTTGCAAAGATTTCCTCAAGAGATTGATCCAGTCTGCTGAAAAAAATTACAGCCAACACAAAAATCAGTAGCCCAGTTTGAAAAATTATTTTATTCATAGAATCACCTGTTATATAGCTGGACAAATTGCATACCATTACGGAAGCTTAATTTCAGGCGCTTATATTAGATTTGAATTGATTAGAATGAAGAAGAATGGTGAATATTAGCCAGTTGAATGATATCAATTATCCGCAGCGCAGTTTGGTTTATTTGAAAAAGTAAATCGGAATCAGAATTATCTTCAGAGATTAATTTTTGTGATTGAACAGCTTCATAAGCTTCACTGCTGTAGTTGATGAAACCTAATAATTCAGATTCTATTTTTAGGAAATGAAATAGCGCAGAGTTAAGATTGTTAAATGCAGTTGCAGCATCCTCTTCATTTCGTACTTTGTTGAATAAGATAAGTTTTTTGCTTTTAAGATTTTCCGCCATCATCAGTTTCATTATTGCGTATGCATCCATAACAGATGTTGGTTCTGTTGTTGCAGTAACAATTACATAACTACAAAATTGAAGAGGGATGAATATGTTGTTTCCGGCACCGGCAGCAAGGTCCAAAATTATTACATCAAATTCTTTTAGAGATTTAATTTTAGAAATGAAATCTTTGAGTAATGTATCATTAACAAAAAAATTTGATTTGCCGGAATCTCCCAGAATTAAATGCAAATTATCATTGTATCTTGTAACTAAATCTTCTATTAATATTCTTCCGGAAAGAAAATCGCTTATTGTTTTTTGCGGATTCAAATTAAGCATAACATGTGCATTTGCCATATTCAGATCAAGATCAGCATATAAAACTTTTTTATTCATTGCTGCCAGTTCATGAGCTATATTCAATGATAAAAAAGTTTTGCCGGTTCCGCCCTTACCTGAAACGAATGCAAAAATATTTTCTTTGCCGGAAGTTTTATTTTTTGTTTCGGTTTCAAAAAAACTTTTAAGTTCTCTCAGTCTTTCAGCCTGGCTCAACATCCTGGTAATTTCCTTTAATAATCATATTTGCAATAAATTCAGAATCTGCAGTAATAATATCATCGGGAATTGTTTGTCCGTTTGATAAATAAGCGGCCGGCTTTTTGGTTGAATGAATAAGATTTATAATGCTGCCGTAGGTTACAGCTTCATCAATTTTTGTAAAGATGAATGATGAGTAATCAAACATTTCAAATTTTTCAGCGGCATCAATCATGCTTTTTGTTGTTGATGCTGTGCTGAGAACAAGAAATACTTCATTGTTTTTAATTCCATCAAGAAAGCCTTTTGTTTTTTGAAGCTGAGCCGTATTTCTCGGACTTCTTCCGGCAGTATCAATAAATACAATATCTTTTTTTCTGAATGAATGCATATGTTTTTTGATATCTTCCGGCTCATAAGCTACAAGCAAATCAGTTTTACTTATTTCGGAAAATATTTTCAACTGATCAATTGCACCAAGTCTGTAAGTATCAATTGAGATTAGTCCCACATCAAGCTTATGAAGTATTTTAGTGATTACAGCAAGTTTAGCAATGCAGGTAGTTTTTCCAACGCCGGTTGGGCCAACAAAACTAAGCACCTTTGGAAAGCCGGCTTTCTTCAATTCAACTTCGTGAACATCAACCATTGAAGAAAGAACAGACAAAACGTAGTTATCAAAATTTGAACTGTGCAGAAATTTTCTGTACTTCTTCAATTGATCAATCACTGATGAAACAACTTTACGATTAACATCTTTCTCATGAAAATCAGCAATAAGTTTTTTGATTCTATCGGAAGATAGCTCAGATTTTTCATCAGCCGATTGCTTAATAGAACCATCCGGTTTTGTATTCATGCTGAATCTTTTTGTCATCTCCAGCAATTCAGCCGCAAAATTTGGCTGTGGAACTGTTACTGCACTTTCATTAACAGATTTAAATGGAACATCATTTTCAATTCCCGCAGTAACTTCAAAAACTTTTTCATTCCTTAATCCATTCGTATTTTCAATTAATCTTGTACCAAGAATAACCGCTTCGCTTCCAAGTTCATCCTTCATTTTAAAAGTTGCTTCACGCAGAGTTGGTGCAGTGAATTTTTTAATTTGCATTATCAACCTCTAATCTGTCTAAAAACTCCAGTTCAACATTTGATGGAAGTTCTGAATAAGAAAGGACAGCAAATTCAGGAAAGCTTGAATTAATCAACCGGTAAAAGTATGGCCTGATAGCTGCAGAAGTTATCAACACCGGCTGATAGCCCAGCGTTCTGAATTGGTCCTCACTCTTTTTTAGTTTGGAATGAATCTCCTGAAGCACTGCCGGCTCTAAGCCTAAAGTCTGAACGGCTTCCTTTTGATTTTGCAATGAACGCGTGATTGAGCTTTCAAGATTATCTCCCATTGCAATTGCACGGATAATATTATTGCTGTCTTTATACATAAAGGCAATTGTTTCACCAAGTGAATGTCTGACATATTCGGTCAGCACATCAATATTCTTTGTAACTTTTGAATAATCAATCAATGCTTCAAGAATAAGCACGAGATCTTTAACCGGAATTAATTCTTTAAGAAGATTTTGCAATACTTTTTGAATCATACCAAGTGTCAGAACATCAGGATTAATTTCTTCTATAACTGCAGGATATTCTTTTTTAAGATTTTCAAGAAGCTGCTTTACTGCCTGCCTTGTTAAAATCTTATCAAAATTTTTCTTAAGAGTTTCCTGCAGATGTGTTGATAAAACAGAAATGCTGTCTACTACTGTGTAACCAATTAATTCTGCTTTGTCTTTTTCAGAATGATCAATCCAATAACCTTTTAAATCAAAAGCAGGATCGTGAGTTGGAATTCCATTTAGTTGATCTTTTATAGGACCTGGATTCATTGCAAGGTATCTGTCAGTGTGAATTTCATAAGATGCAACAACATTTCCCTTAAGCTTAATTATATATTCATTTGGATTTAGCTGGAGGTTATCACGAACACGAACGGGCGGAATTAATATCCCGTATTCCAACGCAATAAATTTTCTTGTTGAAGCAATCTTTTGAAACAAATTACCGCCCTGGCGTTCATCTACCAGACTTATTAATCCATAACCTATTTCTATTTCAATCGGATCAACCTGAAGATATTGTTCAACTTTTTCTTCCCTGGCTTCGTTAATTTCTTCAGTTTCAACAACAGCACTTCCTTCTGCATTAATTTTCTTTTTCCTGATGTAAGAACTTACACCTAATCCAATGCTTAACATTACGAAAGGTAAAACAGGCATTCCCGGAACAAGTGCAAACAGCAAAACTGCTCCGGAAACAGTACCAAGCACACGCGGATTTGAGAGAAGCTGGCTTTTCATTTGATCATCAAGTGCTGAACCGGAAGCAGATCTTGTTACTACTAATCCCGCAGCAGTTGCAATAATTAGTGCAGGTATTTGAGAAACAAGTCCATCACCAATTGTTAAAATTGTATAGGTTTGCAGAGCATCTGTAAAGCTCATTCCTTTCTCAGCAACACCAATAATAAATCCACCGATAATGTTTATACCATTAATAAGCAGTCCGGCAATTGCATCACCTTTAACAAATTTACTTGCACCATCCATTGCACCATAAAATTCCGCTTCACGGCTAATTTTTTCTCTTCTTAATCTTGCTTCAGCTTCAGTGATTAATCCCGTGTTTAAATCCGCATCAATAGCCATTTGTTTTCCGGGCATTGCATCAAGAGTAAATCTTGCTGCTACTTCAGAAATTCTACCTGATCCTTTAATAATAACTACGAATTGAATAATTACAAGTATTATGAATATGATAAATCCAACGACATAATTTCCGCTTACAACAAACTGCCCGAATGTTTCAATTACTTCTCCTGCATAGCCTTCAATTAATATTAAACGGGTTGAACTTATGTTTAAAGCAAGACGAAATAATGTTAGTACGAGAAGAAGCCCGGGAAAAATTGAAATATCCAGCGGGCTTTGTATGTAGAGTGAAACAATCAGAATTAATACAGCGAATGTAATATTCAAAGCAAGAAAAAAATCAAGTATGCCTGCCGGGAGAGGAATAAGCATTAAGCCAAGCATTAAAATCAATCCGAATGCAAGTACAATATCTGTATTTCTTAAGATTCTATTCATTCACGCTCGTTTAAACAATTGATTTCTTTTTCTTAATATTTTTTAACCTGTAAACATATGCCAATACTTGTGCCACAGCTTTAAATAGTGCTGAGGGAATTTCATCTCCAACATCACAGCTTTTAAAAAGCGCACGTGCCAGTTCCCTGTCTTCGTGCAGGGGAATCTCACAGCGTATTGCTTCTTTTTTGATTCGTAATGCAACTTCATCAACACCTTTTGCTAAAACACGAGGAGCAGCATTTTTTAATTGATCATATTTTAAAGCAATGGCGTAATGTGTTGGGTTGGTAATAACAACATCTGCCTGTGGAATATTCTGCATCATGCGGTTATTAGCCATTGAGAATTGAACTTTTCTTATCCGCGATTTTATCTGAGGATCACCTTCACTTTGTTTGTTCTCTTCTTTTACTTCCTGTTTTGTCATCATCATATCTTTTTTGAATTTGTATTTCTGATATATAAAATCAGCGGCAGCTATAAGCGCGTAAACGATTGATATCTTCCATAATAATGATGAAGCTGCTGATAACATAAATTTTAAGATTTCATCAATTGAGAAATCAGATAATGAAGTTGAACTGAGTACAAGATCTTTTAGTACGTAGTAGGTAAATAATCCAATGATGAAAAGTTTTAGAAGTGATTTTAATACTTCTGTTAATGAATGAGAAGAGAACAGGATACGCTTAAATCCTTTAAGCGGATTAAATTTCTCTTTTTTTGGTGCAAGCGCTTTTAAACTTAATTTAAAGCCAACTTGTGAAATATTCGAAACAAATGCGGCAATAAAAAGACCCGCAAATAAAGGTCCTAGTGTAATTACATAAAAACCGTAGCTATTAAAAAAATAATTTTTTAGTGAATCTCTGTTTATTTCGAGAATATCAAGCGAGCTGAATATTTTTTTAGAAAGCAGTGCAAGATTACCGCCAATATGGGATTGTGCAAGAAAGATTAACATCAATCCGCTTGTAAATATAACCAGCGAATTAATCTCAATACTTTTAGCAACCTGTCCCTTTTCCCTTCCTTCTTTTAATTTTTTCTGCGAGGGCTGTTCCGATTTTTCCTGTCCATCATTCTCTGCCATCACGCACTCATTATTTTTAAAAGATTGAAAAGCGAATCTTCATATCCTTTTAAAAGATTCTTAATTACATAAACATAAATTGGAATCAGAGCTGCGAGTATTATAAAACCTAAGCCGATTTTTACAGGCTGAAAAACAAAAAACACCTGCATCTGCGGAATAACTCTCGCAATTATTCCTTCTGCAAGATGAACAAGAAAAAATGAAACAATAACCGGTGAGGCAATCTTAACAGCAATTATAAAAACTCCTCCGGCATATTTTATTAATACTTCAAGCAAAGGCTGATTGATTGTAAATTTGCCTAATGGAATTAGCGAGAAAGATGAAGTTAAAGCCTGGATAAAGAAATGGTGTCCGTTTATGATGAAAAAAAGAAGTATCGCTGCAATGTAAATTAATTCTCCAATAACGTTGTTGTTCATTTCTTCCATCGGATTAAAAACTTCTGCCATTGATAATCCCATATCAAATCCAATTAAAGTACCTGCATAACTTATTCCCCAAAAGATCAGGTTAATTGAAAAGCCTAAAACAAATCCTGTTATTATTTCTTTGATTGAATTAATAAACAGAAACCATAAGCTGATTTCTCCGTTTATCGTTTTCATTCCGGTGCTTAAAAACACGAGGTACGCAATTATAAAAGCAAGTGAAATTTGTACTAATGCGGGAACAGATTTATGCCCGAAAACAGGTGCAATGGCAAAAGCCGGATATATCCTCATAAAAATGAAAAGCACAGTTACAAAATCTGCAATTAAAATGTTCATCATTTTACAACTGAGGAGAAAAGATTAAACAGACGCAATGTAATTGAGATCATTTTATCCATCATCCATGGCAGCATAAAAATTATTACAAGTGCTGTTATCAGAATTTTGGGAACAAATGTAAGAGTCATTTCCTGAATTGATGTTGCCGCCTGAAAAATTGAAATAATAATTCCAACAATAAGAGAAGCTCCTAATATCGGCAGCAAAATGATGAATGAAGTGTAAAATGCTTCTTTAATTATCTCAATTACAAGTTCTTCAGTCATTATGAAAAACTCCTTACTAATGAACCAACTATTAAATTCCAGCCATCAACCAGAATGAATAGGAGTATTTTAAAAGGTAGAGAAACAAGCATCGGCGGAAGCATCATCATTCCCATTGACATAAGTATACTTGAGATTATCATATCAACCATTAAAAAAGGAATGAACAAAAAGAATCCGATAATAAAACCGGCACGTAATTCACTCAATGCAAAAGCCGGAATTACAATGTATGTGGGCAGATCATCCCGGCTGTCCGGGCGTTCAATCGAAGCCAGACCAATAAATAATTCCAGATCTTCATCACGAACATTCCTGAACATAAATTCACGGATAGGTTCAATGCCCTTGTTATATGCTGAATCAACAGTAACTTTTCCATCCATCAAAGGTTTCAAAGCTTCATCATTTACTTTATTCCATGTTGGTGCCATAACAAAAAAAGTTATGAAGAGTGCTATGCCGGCCAATAACTGACTTGGCGGCATCTGTTGTGTTCCCAATGCGCTTTTTAAAAAGTGAAAGACAATTATCATTCTAAGGTATGATGTCGTCATTATCAGAATTGAAGGAGCGAGCGAGAGAATTGTCATCAATAAAAGAAGCTGAAGAGTAACAGAAACATCTTCACCGCTTTCTGCTGTTCCTACATTAATACCAATTTTGGGAAAAGGAATTGATACTGCCTGCGCAGCTATTTCATAATTTGATAAAAAGAACATAATTATAAAAAGAATCAGCCGGTACTTTTTCATCTCATTCCAAGGTTCTTTTTCAGCATATTCAAAAAATTATCCTGATCATTTGCAGAAATATTTGATTGATACTCAGCGGTAAATTCCAGTTCCTTTAACAGAGTAATTGATTGTTCAGATACACCAAGCACGAGCAGTTTATCTTCAATTTTAACAACGGAGATAAATTTCTTAGGCATTATCATTTTGGATTCAACTACATTTATTGAGAGCGGTGAGGAATTATTTCCTTTAATATTGCGTCCATATTTTCTGACAAGCAGAAGAACACCGTACAAAAGTGCTACAATCAGTATAAGCGGAATGAATGCCTGGAAGATATCCCATAAACTCATTCACTAATTCCTTTCAGGCGTGAAGCTGCATCATTAAGATTTGTTATTCTTATTCCGAAATGTTTATCAATAACAACCACTTCCCCTTCAGCAATTTTTTTGTTGCTTACATAAATATCAACAGGTTCACTAGCAAGTTTATCAAGCTCAACAACATATCCGCGCTCAAGTTCAAGAATATCCTTTATCTGCATTTTGGTTCTGCCCAATTCAATGTAAACATTAAGCTGAAGATCTTTCAGCATTGAGAGTTTCTCAACGCCATCTCCGTTTTTAACATAGGATTCATCAAATTCACCAAATGCAGCTGTCTCGGCTTGTATTTTTTTATCCTCGCCATTACTTTCTGCTGATGTATAAACTTGTTTGTCTTTAGTTTCCATTCTGAATTCCTACTCTTTATTGTTGTTTGTATACCTGCGGGTAATTTTAACAGCTTTATTTTTGTTTACTACTCCGGCTCTTCCAAAAAACATTTTTTTATTTCCCACCTTAATAATTTGCTCATCAGTAACTTTATTGTTCAGTTTTAATATATCTCCCTTTTCAAGTGACATTAATTCTTTCATCGTAATTTTAGTTGTTCCGAATTCAACCTGCAGTTCAAGTTCTGTTGTGTAGAGATGCTCTTTTATTACCTGCTTTGCAGTTACACCATTATATAAAGTTGGGCGTATTGTAGAAATTTTTTGTGCAGAGAGTTTTGAAAGTATTACATCAAATGCAAATGCAGCAAAACAAATGTTCATCAGGTAAGATTTATCACCAATAATCAGTTCAAATGAGATCAGCAGCACTGATTCATTCTGTGAGGTTATTTGTGCAAAATCAATGTCAGATTCAAACCTGTCAATTCTGAATTCAAAATTATCTACTACCTGCCATGATTTTTTAAGATCAAGCATCAGCTTTTCAACTATAGTGTTTAAAACTTTCTGCTCAATCGGAGTGATAATTTTTACCTGTTTTGTTCCAAGCCCGTTGCCGCCTAAAAGTCTGTCCACCAGGCTTAAAGCGAGATCAAGATTTAATTCAAGTACTCCTCTTATATCTGTATTTGCAATATCAAAAGTATAAAGGCAGCCGGGATTTGAAACAGATAAAACATACTCTGAATAATAAATCTGATCTATCGAATTAACATTTATATTAACTATGGTTTGTAATTTTGAAACAAGAAATGAACTAAAACTTTCTGCAAAGCTTTCAAGAATATTGCGTAATGTGCGGAGTTGATTTTTTGAAATTCTGTTCGGCAGCCTGAAATCGTAAGGCAATGCTTCAGGTTCAGGTGCGGCTGATACAACATGTTCCTCACCGCTCTTTACTTTTTTAAGAAGCTGATCTATTTCCTGCTGTGAAAGTACTTCTGCCATTATTGAATAATATATTTGCTGATATAAACTTTATTTAACTTACTTTGAGGAAGAAGAGATTTTACGCGCTTATAAATTTCTGCTTTTATTGAATCTTTAAATGAAATCTGGCAAAGCTGATTAAGGGATTTGCTTGATAATGTTGTAACAATAATATCTTTAAGAAGCACTTCTTTTGATTTATACTCCTGCATAAAATTTTCTTCTTCAACATCAAAACCAATTGATGTGAGAAGCAGCTTTTTACCTTCCGTATCAGCGGGATTAACAATTATATCTTCTATCTGGAATATGTACTTTCCCAGCTCCGGGCCGGAAGCAGCAGCGGGTGAAATTTCTCCTTCAATATGATTCTTCTGATCATTATTGGAGGAACTTGCGGAAGTTGTTTTCGTGATCAAAAGATTTGCAGTAATGAAATATACAACCAATAGTTGTACAATGAATGCCGGCAATCCGAAGATCAAAATTTTTTTGTTCAGTTTTCCCGGAGCAGGAATATCTAATTTTTCCTTTAAAAGCAGATTATCCATGTTTTCTTCTTTTTGCATAGATAAATTGTTTCAACTGATGTGCCATTTAATTCGTTAAGTTTTAATTGCCTGATTGAATAGATTGACAGCAGTTTCATCAGGTATCAGCAAATTAATTTTGGTTATTATTGTACATTTGGTTGAAAGAATTATCTGAAAGCTTATATAAAACCAAACCCCCGGAGATTATAACCCCCGGAGGTTTAGATTTCATTGAGGGATTTATGCGAAAGATTATTTTATTTCTTTATGAAACAAAAAATTTATATCCTGAATTATCTTATAAGGTTAGTTATTTCCTGCAGCAAATTATCAGCCGTTGTAATTACACGTGCATTTGCCTGAAATCCTCTTTGAGATACAATCATTTTTGTGAACTCTTCACTCAAATCAACATTAGACTGCTCAAGTGCACCTGATTGAACTGTTGTTCCGGTTTCTTCACCAAGACTTCCGATTCTTGGTTCACCTGAATTTGCATATGAAGAGAACAGATTATCACCAACGCTTATTAATCCATTAAGATTAGCAAATGTTGAAACCATCAATTGTGCAAGCGGGCGTGAATTACCATTTGAAAATATTCCAACAACACTGCCGTATTGATCAATGTTTATGTTGGATAATGAAGCTGATGCTGAACCATTCTGGCTTAATGCAGAAATAACAGAGCTTGAAGAAGTTTGTGTGACGCCTTCAAATCCTTTTCCAAAATTCAGATCAATTACCATCAGGTTTGCACCGCCTGTTGGCGTAAATGTTAATTGAGGATTATTTGGTGAAATTTTAGATGGATCAAGTGTACCATCTGAATTGAACTCAATTGTTCCCGTTGCAGAAACCTTTGCTCCATTATCTGTGCTTGTTCCCGGAACTGTTGCTGTCCATGTCCATTGATTATCAAGGATTTTTGTGAATTTTAAAGTTACCTGGTGAGATGTACCAAGTGAATCAAATATTGTTACTGCACCTGTTATTACGTTAGGTTCTCTGTTTCCATCTGCAGATAAACTTAAAGTTGTAGTGCTTGAGTTCTGTGTAATTGAAGTTGAATCAAGCATAAAATCGATATTTTCATCAGGAATATTTATCCTGTTATTAGTATCATCAAACAATGCTTTGGATGCAGCATTTAACACAAAATTTCCTGTGCCGTCATCTTCAAAAACAAGCCCGTTTATATTGCCTGTTCCAACGGAATTATCTTCACTATCAAAAACTTCCCAGCTAAGATTATAAGTATTTGCTGCTGTTCTTGAATACACAACCCTGGCAGTGTAAACATCTCCATATTCATTATAAATTTTAGTTTGAGTTGTGAAATCGGGCCCAGCTTCACCCGAATTAATATTTCCTCTCTGAATAACATTCTCTGATCGTGTTAAATCGGAATTACTTTTCAGATTGCCGCCCCATTTTATGAGAGTAGTTGCAACTGCTGGTAATTTTAAATTTGTATCAATGATTATATCTTCAAGATTATTGCCCGGAGGAATTACACCATCACTGTTTGCTACCTTTCCCTGAACAACAGCACCATTCTGCGCTGAAACTAATTTACCATCTGCATCAAATACAAAAGCTCCAGCCCGTGAATAAAATCTTTCTCCGTTGCTTTTAAGTATAAACATTCCCGGTCCCTGCAGTGCAAGATCAGTAGTTATTCCGGTTCGTTCAAATGTTCCCTGGTTCCAGTTTCTGTCAATCGAATTAATTTTCATTCCTAATCCAACCTGAAAAGTATTTGTGCCTCCTGTTGTTTCAGTTGGATTAGTTCCTGCTTTAACAAATTGGTTGAATGTATCGCTGAAAGTTACGCGTGAACTTTTAAAGCCGATGGTATTAACATTAGCTATGTTATTACCAATTACATCCATCATTGATTGATGATTACGCATACCGGAAACACCGGCAAAGAGAGAATTAAGAAGTGCCATTTTTAACCTCCTAAGGTTTTTATTTTTACTGCCGCCTTCTGTCGTTCGGGCGGAACTGAGCGTCCTTAAAAGGTCCCGCTCATTGTTAATTAATTATTTATGCAAAAACTACACTGTCAATATTTGTAAAAATGTTATTCTGCTTATCCGAAATCGGCATTGCTGTAATCACAGTCCTGTTTGGAACATTAACTATGAAAGCAGTTTCACCGCTGAGTATTAGTGAATCTTTTGCACCTTTTAATTCAGCACGTTCAACTGCAGATTGTATTTTTTTAATTTCGGATTCACCAAGCTGAATATTCCTTGTTTCAAGTCTCTTCATTGCATGGCTTGAAAATTTTATCTTCTCAAGTTCTTCCCTGAAAACTGAATCAAATGCAGTATCACCATGTTTTATACTGCTTTTAAACTCTGTTTCATTTCCAATAGGAATAAAGGGAACGTTTATCCCATTTATTTCCATCATCATTTTCCTCCATTGCTATTGTTTGAAGGATTAATTATTTCAACTATATCAGCTAACTGATATTCTGCACCGCCAACCAGAAGAGTTGTACCGTTATCACCAAATCTTACACCGTTAATTATTCCTGTCTTAAATAACTCAGCAATTATTTCCTGTTCATTATAACCGATTGCTTCTACTTCAAATCTGTATGCGCCTTCCGGAACTTTGTTTCCATCATTATCGGTAAAATCCCATGTTAGTTTATTTTCTCCCTGGTTGAAATCATTTGGCTGAATTGTTTTAACTAATGCACCGGAAGAATTATAAATTTTTATTGTTACATCCTGGGGTAAAGAAGGAAGCCTGAAACCAAGATTAATATTTCCGCTGCCGCTGTTGTAGAATTCGTTTCCTTCTAATTTTACTTCTTTGCCAATCAGTGTTGAAGTGAGAGTATTGTTAATAGATTGCGTTAAATAATAATTAGCATTAATACTGTTCATAACATTTTGATTCAGATTACTTAACTGCTCTAATGAGCTAAATTGTGCAAGCTGTGCGCTGAATTCTGTTCCTTCCATCGGGTTAAGCGGATCCTGATATTTTAGTTGAGCAATCATCAGTTTTAAAAAATCATCCTTGCCCAAAACACTCTTCCCTTTTGCTTCCGTGGAATATGCATTTGAAAAACTTCCGGCCGGCTCAATCATTTTTCCTCCTATGCAAGAAATTCATAAGTATTATATCCCATCTTTTTGATTTTTATTGATTCACTCTTTGCTTCGCTATTCAAATCAATTTCATGCGTGTGATATTTCCTCCTGCTCTCAGGCTTGTTTGAATATTTATTTTCACTGCCCAAAAGAGAAACCGTGAATGAAGTTAATTGAAGTCCATTTTGTATAAATGATTGGCGAAGCTGTTCAATATTGCTGTTAACAACTTGCTGAACTGATTCATTTTCAACTTCAATCTTTGCAGTTACGGATGATTCATGTACATCAATTAATAATTTTACTTTTCCCAGATGTTCAGGAGTTAGTTTTAAAGTAATGCCGCTTTTATCGTTCTTTATAAAGAAAGATTTGATTTCTTCCGTAAGATCAGAGACATGAATTAATTTAGTTTCAGGGTGATTTTCTTTGCTGGTAATTAACTCATTATTTTTTATTTGATGAACGATAGAAGTATTTTCAATATTTAATTCAGTGTGATGTTCAATTTTATGCGAGATATCGCGGGCTAAATTGTTATTACTGCTTCTTTTATCAAGATCATTTTCCTTTGCGGCATCATCAGTTTGTTTTTCGGTTTGAGGTGAAATTTTTTTATTCTCGTCACCCTCAATTTCTATATCTATTGATTCGGATTGCTTAACAGCTTTAACATCATGTTTTTCATTCTTTCCTGATGAAATTAGAACTTCATCTGTTTGTTTTTTTGCATCGGTAAGAAATACTGCATCTTCAGAATTTATTATTACTTCAACTTCCTTAATTAAATTTTTCTGAAAAGTTTTGCTTAGCTGCTCAATCCCATCAATCTTGATCTCACTCTTTTGATATGATTGAGCAGGAGTCTGTTCATTTTTAAGCTGAGCTATTTTCTCAGTTTTAGTTTGATCTAATAGCGGTTTGTTAAATTCATTATTTGATAATTTGATATCCCCTTCTGGTAATTTCGGATTTTCATTTTCCGATTTTAAACTTGTACCAGCTAACAAATCCTCCTTTGAAGATTTTAAATCGGCAGCTATTTTAATAGAAGGGTTATCAGTTTTTAACTCTGGAGGATTATTTGTTTTAAATTCAGTTTTGTTATCAGTTTTTAATTTAAAAGTATTATCAGTTTTAAACTCAAAAGGATTATCTGATTTTATATTTCCCGGCTGAAGTAAATTGCCAGGAGTTTCCGCAATTTTTATCTCATTGTTTATCTGGTTAGAAAATTGATTTGTAATCTCATCAGATATTAATTGAACAACATTTAATTTGCTTGTCTGCTTAGTAACCGTGTTTCCATCCAAAATTGGAATTTTGATTTCTGAATTCTCACTTGTAATTCTGTCTCCGGAATTTTTTTCATCGTTTACATCCAGAGTAATTATTTTAGCATGAATGTGTGGCTGATAAGAAATATTCTCAATTGATTTTACTAATCCGTTACTATCGGTTATTTCCTTCTGAAAGACTGGTGAAACAGAATACGTAATTAGAAATTCACCTTTGACTGAAACAGATTTATCCGTTAATTCATTTCTATTTACTGAAGAGATTTTTATTTGAAAAGTATTATTTTGTATAAATTTTTCAGTTACTTGTGGATCAATATCATTATACTCTGAGGTTAATTTAACCACCAGAATTTCACAGGAAATTGGTTTTATTTCACCGGGGATTAATTGCGGTTCTTTAACAGTTAAAATTTCCTTCTTCCGTTTTTTTGGGGGAGCGGAAAATTCTTTTTGTTTTCCCGGAATTTCTTCTGTTGCATTTTCAACATAAAACTGAATTAGTAGCGGCTTATTAATTTTTTTTGGATCAATACAGATACCGGATTTTTCAAGAAAGGATTTTAATTCTTCTTCATTTATTAAAAGTTTTTTCTCAGAATTTTCATCTTCAAAAAACCTTTCCGGTTCTTTAGCAGCCTGAATAAGTAAATTCATTAACTCTGTTTCGGAGACAGGCTTATCATTTTTATCAACAATTTCTATCGCCGGTTGAATCCAATCAAATTTTTTAACTTCAGCAGATTCTTGCGAATTAATTTCTTCATCAACAATCTTTATAATATCAGAAAAAAGGTATGTTGAACCTTTAATACTTTTTTGGTTAATAAGCTGGAATAATCCACCGCCGTAATCGGCTGAAGTTGTGAAGAAATTTGATGCGGTCATCTTGGTTTAATTATCCTGTTAACAAATTCTGGACTGTACTGAGCAAGTATCTCTGCTGCCTTTTTCTTTTTCATTGAGTACAAGAGATCTTTTGCTACATTATCGGAATACGTCTGGATTATTTTAGCAGCTTTGCGCGTATCCATCGTTTCAAACAGCGCAACAGATTTTTTAATCCATGCTTTATAACTGCTGTCTTTTAATTCGGCTTCTGATTTAATCTGCTCATCTATCTTTTGAATAGAATCATTGAAAGCCCGCTGTTCAAACTTTTTTAGTGAAAGCTCATTTATTTTATTTTCCAGTTTTTTTATTGAATCCTGCCAGGCTGAATCTGCTGTAACTGTAACCTGATTTGAGGATTGCTGCTGAATAGATTTGATGGAATCTAATATTGCTGAAACAATTTCATATTGCAGTGAATCTGGTGAAATGTTAGAATTTTCTTTTTGTTCTGCGCTTAACTTCTTTTCTACCGTATTATTAACAGGTGTAAAATCAAATTCAAAAATATTCTTGTAATTGTTGTTCAGGTAAATCAATGCTGCTGTTACAAGAACAAACACTCCGCTGAATATTAATATGTAAATTAATTTATCTTTCAATTTTTCCTTCCCGAGTTAAAACGGTTAGCTGCAATTTCATCCATACTTATTATATCTCTTTTGTTTTGTTCATGAACAAACTGCTCGTGATGTTTTTCATCAAGTGTATTGATAATTTCATGCTCCTTACTCTTTTCAATCAACTCCAGAATTTTATTTTCCTTCGTGTTTAACAAATGATCAATTTTATGTCTTATTACATCCATTTCTTTATTAAGTGATGCGATATAATTTTTATGAAACTTTAAATCATACGCAGATGATATTTTCAGATGCTTCTTGGTTTCAGCCATTCTTTTTGCAAGTAAAAAATCATACTCTTCTTCAGCTTTCTTTATTTCAAGCTGAATTGCTGCCAGTTCCTTTTGAGCTTTCTTTTCAAATACTTCTTTGATTTTCTTTAAGGATTCAAATTTGAATTTGTATTTCATAAGCGCTTATCAATTATATGAAATAATCTATCAAGACTTTCTGAATAAACGGCTTTATCATTCATATCCTGTATAAGATAATTACGAAGTGAACCAATCTTACCTAAAGCATGATCAATTGCGGGATTACTGCCTTTTACATAAGCTCCAATATTGATCAGATCTTCTGCTTCTTTATATGTTGCAAGAATTTCAATAAAATCTGCTGCTCTCATTCTATGGTCTGCAGAAGTTATATCAGGCATAACTCTGCTTATACTTTGAAGCGGATCAATTGCAGGATACTGGCCTTTATTTGCAAGTTTGCGTGAAAGAACTATATGCCCATCAAGAATTGAACGGACTGCATCTGCAACAGGATCATTCATATCATCACCATCAACAAGCACTGTATAAAATCCGGTAATAGATCCTTTATCGGATGTTCCCGCACGCTCAAGCAGTTTGGGCAGCATTGCAAATACAGATGGAGTATAACCTTTTGTTGTTGGCGGTTCACCAATTGTTAATCCGATTTCACGCTGAGACATTGCAAATCTTGTAACCGAATCCATCATAAGTACAACATCTAATCCCTGGTCTCTGAAATATTCCGCTAGAGTTGTTCCGATATATGCTCCTTTCATTCTTACAAGAGAAGAATTATCACTTGTAGCTACTATTACTACGGAACGTTTCAATCCTTCTTCACCCAAATCCTTTTCAATAAATTCTCTTACTTCTCTCCCGCGTTCACCTATCAGAGTTATTACATTAACATCTGCATTTGTATTTCTTGCAATCATTCCAAGTGTAACGCTTTTGCCAACACCGCTGCCGGCAAAAATTCCAACTCTTTGTCCTTTGCCAACGGTTAACAATCCATCTATAGATCGTACACCTGTTTGAAGCGGAGTATCAATTCTTTTTCTTGCCAAAGGATTCGGCGGCTGATTGTAAATGCTTCTGAATTCAGTGCAGCCAAGTTCACCCTTTCCATCAATTGGATTGCCGAGACCATCAATTACTCTTCCAAGTAATCCGTTACCAACGCCGATTGAAAAACTTTTTCCGGTTGCAATTATTTCACAATTAGGTGAGATTGAATGGACTTCTCCCAAAGCTATTGATAATACTTTGCCGTCTTTAAATCCGGCAACCTCTGCTTTACAAACTTCTTTTCCATCTTTACCAATCACGGTACATATTTCGCCAAGTACTGCATTAGGTCCTATTGATATAATAACAAGCCCGATTACATCTGATACTCTTCCGTTAACGCGTATTAATTCTGCGCCGGAAATTACCGTCTGATATTTCTGTACGTATTGTTCTGCAAGATTCATTGATTTACTTCTCCGTAAAGAACAACATCAATAATCTTCTTCAATTCATTTATTTGAGAATTAATTCTTGCATCAACATTTCCAATTTCTGATTCTACAAGGCAGCCCCCCGGTTCAATCTTCTCATCAGATTCGAACCGTAGTTTTTGCATCCTTCCATCCTGATGAAAATTCTCCTTCTCAGAAATGACATAAGCATAATCATCCGGATGTAATTTAACGATAACATTTTCAGCGCCTATTATTTTCTTGAGAGCATCCTTTATTACTTCATTTATTATTGTTCTTTCCTCTATCTCCCTGCGGACTATTTTTTCAGCAAACAATAGTGCCATATTTATAATTAACTGCTCATAATTTTTTTCATAAATGGAAATCGTATCATCCAGTAATTCACAAATGTTTTGTATATCAGTATATTTCCTTTGCAGCTTCTCATCAAAAGTCTGCTGAAGTTCTTTCTGCGCGGTGCTGTATCCTTTGTTAAAACCATTTTCAAACTGCTTTTGGAGTTGAATCCTTAGCGAATCTTCTTCCTTTTCAATTTCTAAGCTGCCGGAACTATTTTCATTTACCTTCACTAAAAATCCCGGCTTCTTCAGATTTAATCTTATTTTCTCAGACATACACTTCGTCTTTAACTCCGCGCAGGTTCAATGATATTTCACCTTGTTCCTCTAGTGATTTTATCACATCAATAATTTTTGCCTGTGCAGCCTCAACTTCTTTTAATTTCACCATTCCCATGTACTGCAATTCTTCTTTCAATAAATCTGCTGCTCTTTCAGACATGTTGAGGAATATTTTTTCTTTCAGTTTATCATCAGCAATTTTAAGTGAGAGTGCAAGATCTTTCCTATCAACAACACGCAATACTTTTTGAAGATCTTTATCCTGAATCTGAACTATGTCTTCAAACAGGAACATCAATCTCTTAACTTCTGCTGCAACTTCAGAATCACGTTCAGCAAGTTTTTCAAGAATATTTTTGCTTAAAGAAACATTTGCACGATTTAAGATCGTAGCAAGACTTCTCGTTCCACCAATTTTACTCAGAGATTGATTCATCGTAAATCCGGCTAATTCATCAACAACCTTTTCAATCTGTTTTAATGTTTGAGGAGCAATCTTTCCGAGTGTTGCAATCCGGTAAACAACTTCATTACGAAGTGCTTCAGGAAGTTCATTAAGTGTGTTTGCTGTTTGTGTTGGATTAAGATTGGACAATACTAATGCGATTGTCTGGGGATGTTCTTTGTTCAAGAAATTAACAAGCTGAGCCGAGTCTGCTTTTTTTAATACATCAAATCCTCGGAGTGTTGTTAAATTTTTTACTTTCTCAATTATTTCTTTCGCTTTATTCAACCCGAAGGATCTTTCAAGCAGTGCCTGAGCATATTCCAAACCTCCTTCGAGCACATATTCACGGGCGGTAACCATGTTATAGAATTCATCCATAACAAGATCGACCGTTTGCGAAGGAATATTCTTTACCTTGCTTATTTCTGCTGAAATGAATTCAACTTCACCGCTGTCAAGATATTTAAAAACCTCCGCAGCGGTTTCAACGCTTAAAGCAATTAACAATAGTGCGGCTTTTTGTGCGCCGGAAATTTGCGGCTTTTCATCCTTTGAATCTTTATTGTTGTAACTCATCTTCGTGCAGCCATGCGTTTATTAGTTTGGAAGCTTCCAGCGGATTTTTGGAAACATAGTTTATAATCTTTTCCTGCCTATTCATCTTTGAAACAGCTTCTTCAGAAATTTCATCTTCAATATCTCCGAGAGGCAGAAGTTTTTTCATAGATTTGGATGTTATCTGCTGTGGTATTTTTCCGCCGGATAATGAATCTTTTTGATAGTTTGTATATGCTGCTTCAGGACCAAGTGTGCCGATGATTATTTTCTCATTCTCAAGTTTGTGCATTAAACCGCGCAGAATAAAAAGTCCTGCAATAGCAGCAAGTACAAGCAGAATTACATTTGTGTATTTATCAATGTTATCAAAAAACCGGGGTTCCTCTACAGGAAAATCCAACGCCTGGTTTGTTTCAAAAGGAATATTAACAAGTGAAAATTGATCTCTCCGATCTTCCGTGAATCCGACTGCATTTTTAATTATTTCTTCAAGTTTCTGTATCTGCTCGGGAGATCTTGGCTCTGATACAACTTCTGTATTTTCACCATTCTTGATTTCCTTAACAGCATCATTTATTACTGCGGCAACACTTAGACGGATTACATTTCCCGAACCTTGTATAACCTTTTCAACCGTTTTGCTTATCTCATAATTTGTAACCGAGTTTTCATTTATCTGTGATGTTGAATCACCCGAACTGCTTCCGTTATTTTCAGTTTTTATTGTCTGTTCGCTTATTGCCGTTTGAGATTCAGGATCAAACATCTCCATTGTTTTTTCAACCTGGTCAAAATTCAAATCAACATTTACCTGAATAATTGCATTGCCATAACCGAGTACATTATCAAGTATGCTCTGTGCTTTTGAGGCAAGATAATTTTCTACCGATTGTTTTATCTCATACTGCTTAGTGCTTGAAAATGCCAGCGGGTTATCTTCATAATCTTTTGAAAGAAGTCTTCCTTTGGAATCGAGCAGGGTTACCTTTCCGGGCTGCAAGCCTTCCACGCTGCCTGATACAAGATTAAGAATTGCGGTAATATTTGATTTGGTTAGCTGATAATTTGGTTTAAGATTTAATACAACGGATGCGGTTGGAAATTTTTCTTCATCTTTAAAAACACTTTTTTGTGGAATAACAATATGAACTCTAACTCCCTGAATGCCTTCCTGCTGCATAATTGTGCGTGCTAACTCGCCTTCAAGTGCGCGTTTATAATTCAGTTTCTGCATAAATTCAGACATGCCCATCGTGTTGTTATCAAAAATTTCATAACCAAGAACGCCTGAACCGGGAATACCTTTTCCGGCAAGATCAAGTCTTACATCATATAATTTTTCTTTAGCAACTTTAATTGTTCTGCCGTTATCCTCAATCTTGTAAACAATTTTTTGGGAATTCAATTCATCAACAACTTTTGCCGCATCTTCTTCAGATAGATTTGTATAAAGTACTGCATAATTTGGTTCGTTCAATAAAAAGATAACTGCAATCAGAAGGATGAACGTACCAATTGTTGCAGCACCAATTAATATTTTCTGCTGAAGGGATAACTTCCCGAATATACCGAAGATTGATTCTAAAAAATTTCCGCTCATAGATTAAACTTGAATCCTGGTTAATTCTTTGTACATATCAATCGTTTTATTTCTTATTTCGATCAGAAGATCAAGACTTGTTTTTGCCTTCTCTCCTGCAATCATTACTTCATGAAGTTCAACATCTCCACCTGCAATAAAATCGCTGGTTAATTTGTTTGATTCGGCTTGTGCCTGGTTTACATTTTTTACCAGTTCGGTAAAAACATTATCAAAGCCTGGTTTTGAAGTTTTATGATTTTGATTAGTATTGATGCCAGCTAAACCGCGGCTTAAAGTATTTATTTCCATTCGCTAACCTTTCCGGTCAAATTGTGAACCGATTTTTACCCCATCCAGTTCTCCGGATTTATGATAGAAATGATAATTAGAAATATCATTTTTGTTTTCCGGATACAATCCGCTGAAGAATTTTTTTTCTTCTTCCGAAATTTCTTTTGTAAAATTAACCTGTGAATTTGCAGAGCCGGTTTTTATTCTGCTTTCTACGACCGGACTTTGTTTTACCTGTGGTGAATAATTACCGATGCTGTTTGTTATAACTTTCATCAAATCTCCAGTGAATCTTTTGCAATTTGTTTTGACGCGTTTAATGCTGTAAGATTTGCTTCATAACTTCTGCTTGCAGCTATCATATCTGTCATTTCAGTAATGATATTCACATTGGACATCACAACATAACCATCTTTGTTTGCGGAAGGATTTTCAGGCATATAAATCATTTCTCCCTGTTTTGTATCAACCACTTCATCTGAAATAAATCCGTGCATTTGATTCTTCATTTGAAAAATCTTTGCCGGATTTACAATATGATCAGTTCTTGATGAAACAAGTTTAATAGTATTAATTTGCGGATAGCTGTATTTGTTTTTTTCCTGGTGCACAACATTTAAATATTTTCTTTGATAAGGTTTACCATCTTCGCCGCGCACTGAATCAACGTTTGCTATATTTTCTGCAATCAGGTTCATCTTTCTGCGCTGAAGACTTAATCCCTGTGCGCTTATTGTAAATCCGGTAATGTTACCACCTATTTTCATGCAGTATCTCCCTTTATTACTTTTTGAAGATTTTTATAATATGTGCTGATCTTTTTTGCAGCAAATTTGAATTGCAAGGTATTCTCTGCCAGTTCAGCCATTTCTTTTTCAATATCTACATTATTAATTCCAGAAACCATATCAGGATTATTATCATCAACCACAGTAATAAATTCATCATCATTAGAAGTGCCATTTAAACTGATATGTTTGCTTTCTGTGGTTTTTAGATTTGAAATCTGGTTTGATAAAACATCTTTAAAAACTACTTCCTGCCTTTTGTAATTCTGCGTTCCAATGTTTGCTATGTTTTGGCTAATTACAGAATTCCTTGCGGAACAATAGTTAATCAGATTTTCCAGAAGTTTTATGTTTGACATGGCATCTTTCTATTTTGTCTTGATTCACGAGTTCAAAATAGATGCCATTGATTTGCAGATTGATATTATTATGTGAGGAATAAAAAAACTAAATAAGAGTTGGCCAATTATAACCAATTGTAATTTATTAGCCTTTACTCATTAAATTTTTTCTGAGCAGAAAAGAATGGAAAGAACAAATGATTATTCAGTATAATCAAGAATGATTGATTTTGTACTGCCGCATGGGCAAATGAATTTTATTTCTTTAACAGATTCATTTTCATCCTTCTTCAAAATAACTTTTACACCGTCATCAGATTCTTCCTGAATTGAAATTTTTGTGACACCTGTTATTTCTGCATCCTTACTTTTTATAATGTTGCCCGAAGTATCTTCTGCGAAATTTACTTCTCTGAAAAAAGGTTCTTCAAATGAATTATTCATACTAAAATTCCATTAATTGTTGGTGCAATCTCATTTAACGGAAGTACAGCATCGGCTAAATTACCTTCAACAATTGCGCGCGGCATACCGTAAATAACACAGCTTTCCTCATTCTGTGCAATTGCAAATCCGTCTGAAGACTTTAATTTCTTTATGCCTTCAAACCCATCTCTTCCCATGCCGGTCATAATTAAACCAAGAGTTGTGCTGCCGTAAACATCAACCACTGAATTTAACATTACATCAACCGAAGGGCGATGAATCGTATCCTCTGGTTCTTCCGTTATCGAAATATTAACAAATCCCGCGCCGCTTTTTTTAACGATCATATGATATCCGCCAGGGGCAATGTAAACAACGCCGCCTTTAACAATTTCATCATTCTCTGCTTCTTTAACTTCCAGCGGGCTCATATTATTTAGTCTATCAGCCAGCGATTTTGTAAATTTTGGCGGCATGTGCTGAACAAGAAATATCGGAATTTTAATGAAACCGGAAAGCTGCGGAATCAGTTTCTGCAACGCCATCGGTCCGCCTGTGGAAATGCCGATTGCCAACGCATGAAAATTATTTTTCGGAATACTGATTTTTTCTTCAACCGGAATAGAAACCTGAGCTGAACTTCTAAACTTCTGAAGATTTTTCAGCCGCTCTTTTATTCTTCTTTGATATACAATTTCTTTTACCTTCCGGATCAGATCTTCTCTTATTTTCAAAATATCAGAAGTTAATTCTTTTGGGATAAAATCAACGGCACCATACTCCATTGCTTTTAGAGTAGCTTCAGCACCTTCAGTTGTAATTGAGCTTATCATTATAACAGATGTGGGACACTCCTGCATAATTTTTTTCAATGCTGTAAGTCCATCCATGCCGGGCATTTCAATATCAAGTGTAACAATATCCGGCATAACTTTTTTAACAAGATTAATCCCTTCCAGGCCATCTCTTGCAGTACCTGCTACCTTTATATCATCTGCACTTTCCAGCATAAATGAAATTGATTTACGCATGAAAGCGGAATCATCAATTACTACAGCTTGAATTGGCCTGCTCATTTTAAATTTTATCTCAGAATTTCTGAGTACCTCATTTTTATTTTGAGTGAAAATAGTTTTATGCTTTTGTTGGTTCTGTTTCAGCATTGTTAATTAGTTCATTAACATCAAGAATCATTACAACTGTTCCATCCCCCATTATTGTTGAGCCAGCTATGCCGTTTATATTTCCCAGGTAGCTGCCTAAAGATTTAATTACTATCTCTTTCTGTCCTATGAGTGAATCAACCTTTATTCCGAATTTCCTTTCTGCAAGCCCGATTACTATTACATATTGAAATTTACTTTCATTATGCTTATAACAGCTATTTACAAACAAATGCTCAAGACTTACAAGCGGAATAATACTTTCCCTCATCCTAATAACTTCTTTCTGATTGATTGTTGTTATCTCATCAGAATGAACCCGAAGAACTTCAATAACCGAGTTTAGCGGAATCACAAAATGTTCACCGGAAACTTTAAATATCATCCCGGGAATTATTGCCAGTGTTAGCGGAAGTTTAATATTAATCTTTGTTCCTTTGCCCGGAGTTGATTCAATATTAATAATTCCGCGTAAACGTGATACATTTGTTTTAACCACATCCATTCCAACGCCGCGGCCAGAAATATTAGAAACAGTTTCGGCTGTTGAAAATCCCGGTAAGAAAATTAAATTATAAATTTCCTGTTTGGTTAGTTCCTTTGCCTTTTCAATTGTAATCACTCCCTTACTAACGGCTTTTTCTTTTATTATTTCAGGATCGATTCCTTTTCCATCATCTTCAATAGTGATTAAAATATTATTCCCCTCCTGCTCCGCAGATAAAACAATTTTTCCAACCGAATCTTTGCCTGCAGCTTCTCTTATTTCCGGTGATTCAATTCCATGATCGATTGAATTTCTGATTAAATGAACCAGCGGATCATTAATTTCTTCAATCAATGTTTTATCAAGTTCTGTATCTTCACCATTTATTATTAAAGAAATTTTCTTTCCAGTTTCTTTTGATAGATCACGAACAAGTCTTGGAAATCTTTTAAACACCTTACCAATTTTTATCATTCTTGTTTTCATCACAACCTGCTGAAGCTCATCAGTCATCAGATCAATTTGTTTTGCGGCAGCAGCAAGTTCACGTGAAAAAACTGTACCTTCATTTTCAATTGTATATTCTGTAGTAAGCTGCTGAAGCCTGTTTCTGCCAAGCACTAACTCCGAAACAATATTCAGCAGTTCATCTAATCTTTCAACATCAACACGGATTGTATTATCTGTTTTTTTAACTGATAATTCTCCTTCTTTCTGAGATAAGGTATTATCAGAAATTACTTGTTCCGGTTTTTCAGAAATTTTATTGGAAGATCCATCAGCATTATCACAATTATTTTTTCCATCAATTAATAATTTTAAAAGCTGAAGAGTTTCCTCAATATCAATGTCTTCGTTTTTGTTTTTCTCAATTGATTCAAAAAGATTTTTAATCGTATCATAACCTGTTAAAATTCCATCCATCAAATCAGCAGTTAACTGTATTTCACTTTTTCTCAGTTTGTTAAGAATATCTTCACACTTATGAGTAACAGCGGTTAATTTTTGTAATCCTAAAAATCCGGATGTACCTTTAATAGTATGAAATGAACGGAATATTTGATTGAGCAGTTCAAGATCATTCGGCTGCTTTTCAAGCAGCAGCAAATCCGTGTCAAGTTTTTCAAGAATTTCCTTTGTCTCAACCTGGAAACTCTCAACAATCTCGGTCATTTCAGGGTCATGAAGAAGGCTGTAATTATTATTCCCCATCTATGTTATTTCTCACCGCTGTGTTATAAAAAGTTTGTCAATCTCTTCCTGCGTAGTCTGGCTTTTTGAAGTAATGATAGAATCAGCAAGCTGCTGCCGTGAATCAGATTTTGTATAACGTGCTTCAGGATTGAATGACCCGTTTTTTGCTTCCTGGTTATCAAACAAATCAAAATTTGAAACACTATTTTGTTCATTAAAGTTTGTAAGAAGTGCAGCAAGCTTTTGTTGTACAGATTCAATTAAATGATTTACTGCTGCAAGCTGCTGAGAGGTTATATCCTGCACCTGAAGCGAAAGTGTAATATTGTAGGCTTCGTTTCTGATTTTTTCAAAAATTTCTTTAAATGGTGATATTTTAGAATTTAGATCTGAAAGTTCAAAATATTTAATTAATAAGGATTTAAGTCCGCTATCATTAACGCGTTGTAAAATTTCATTCTGCAGTTCATTTTTTTCTTTTTGTTTTTCAAGAATTTGTTTTAACCCGTTTTCAATCTTCTCAACATCTGATGAAATCAGATCAACGAGATCGAGAATTTCTGTTGTTGCCATTTCTGTTGCGCTTGCAACATCAACAATTTGATTTTTTGCTTTCGGAATTTTACTTGTACTTTCAGTAAGTGATCTGTTAATCTTTTCTAAAAGAGGAACAGTATCACGCATGAAATCAACCAGGCTTTGAATGATTGGGATTACGCGCTCACCATATTTAAATACGGAATTAAGATCATTCAGTTTTGTAAACAACTCATTCATTGTTGAAGGTGGATTCATTTATTCTCCTTCTTTATGATACACTTAATATTTGATCGATCTTTTCCCTCAGCACATGCGGCGTAAATGGTTTAACAACATAGTTGCTTACCTTTGCCTGCAATGCTTCAATAATATCTTCTTTTATTCCGCGTGTGGTAACCATTAAAATCGGAAGGTTTTGAAATCGTTCATCGCTCCGGATTGATTTAGTAAGTTCAAGTCCTGATACAACCGGCATATTCCAATCAGTAATTACAAAATTAATTGTACTGTCTGCAGCAAGTTTATCGAGTGCTTCTTTGCCGTCAGCCGCTTCTACAAAATTTTCATATCCAAGATTTTTTAAAGAATTAATAACGATTCTGCGCATTGTAACGGAATCATCAACAACCAAGAATCTTAATGACATAAACTACCTCAGTTTAAATATTTAGTAACTTCATATACTATCCTGTGCGGATCAAACGGTTTTACCAGATAGGAATTTGCTCCGCAAGCCATTCCTTCCTGTATCTCATTATTTCCTGAAAGTGAACTAAGAATTATAATTGGCAAATCTTTCAATTCCTCATTCGCTCTTATTGTGCGGATAAGTTCAAAGCCATCAACATTAGGCATGTTCAAATCAGTAATTAAAAGATTAATCTTTTCATTCGGTAAAATCTCAAGTGCTTCCATACCATCTGCTGCCGAAATTATTTTAAATCCCTTAAGTGAAAGCGTAAGAGAGATGAATTTTCTAACAGACGGCGAATCATCCGCAACGAGGATAACATTCTTCATCTCTTCGATTACTCCTTTCTGTAACCAATTGTTTTTGAAAAACTGACAAGCCTGAACGCTTTGGAAACTGAATGAAGCGTTTCAGAATATCCGATGAATAAATATCCGCCCCTGTTTAATGAATTGTAAAGGCTTGACACAACTTTTATCTTTGAATTTATATCAAAATAGATGAGCACATTTGCACAAAAAATAATATCAATGCCCATCATTGTTTTCATATCTGAATCATCATATAAATTCAGAAATCTGAACTGAACCATTTGCTTTACTGATGGATCAATATGATAGACATTTCCTTTAGCTTTGAAATATTTTTTTAGATAATGAGCTGGCGTACTTCTTACAGCATAATCTTTATAAATTCCATTCTTTGCTGCTTCAATAGCAGCATGGCTGATATCTGTTCCTGTAATTTCAAATTCAAAATCGGGATATTTTATTTTGATAAAATCCAGGATTGAAATTGCGATTGAATATGCTTCTTCACCTGAAGAAGAAGCAGCGCTCCAGATTCTTATCCTGTTTTTACCGGCTTTCTGTTTCTGTTCAATAATTTCCGGAATTACCTTTGTTACAAGTGCATCAAGCTGCGGCTGATTTCTGAAAAAATAAGTTTCATTAATTGTTATAGCATCAAATAAATATTTTTTCTCGTTCTCCTTGTTAACATTATATTTTAAGTAGTTAAGATATGCCTCAAAAGAATTTAAACGAAGATGACTTATTCTTTTTGATAACCTTGCTTCCAGCAGATATTTTTTATTATCCTGAAAATAAATTCCGCACTGATCGTAAATATGTTTTCTTAAATTCTCAAAAGTCTCAACTGATAAATATGTATCAGAAGTATGAACTTCCGAGTTTAAAAATGAATACGCGGCACTGTTTACTATACTCATGGCTTTTCTGTTTGATAATTAAATTCAAGCAGGCTCCGGGATTTTTCCGCAACCATTTCATTGTCATCCTTCATCAGAACCGATAATGCATCCTTTGTTTGTTCAATATCAATATCTGCTAATAAATCAAGCAGGTGAAGCCTGTTCCAAACGTTATCATCTCTTACCATTATATCCAGAAACATTAAGGCTATACCGGTATCAAGTCTGAACAGAATACTCATTGCACTTTTTCTTATTTCTTCATGAGGATATTCGAGGCATTTCGTTATACTGTCAATAAGATTTCTATATTCAACATTTTGAATTTTTCTTTCTCTCCTGTCAAATTCATCAAGTACATGCTGCAAAAGAAAAAGAAGCGGCTGAAGATTTGCAGGTTTCTCATTTATCAAGGCAGCAAGTTCAAGCAGGTTATAATTTTGATAATCAAAAAATTTATGCTTGATTATTGAATCAAGTTCCGGATCCTTTCCGTAAATTCTAAGACAGGCATCAAGAATTTCTCTATCATGAAATAACGATATCAGGTAAACAGCAACTTCCTTATAATCTGGATCTGCTGCAAACACAGTTTGAATAACTGCGTTCTTCATTTTTTCATCAAAAGGAATATCAAATCCAAATTTATCTTTAAGCTTCAGAATTGCTTCCATTATTGTGCAAACTATCGCGCCCTCACGTTCATTTAATTCCGAAAGCAAAAAGAAAAATGTTTCTTCATCACCAATCACTCCCATTGTTTCAATCATTGTAAGCCTGGTAAACTCATTCTCATCCGGATATTTATTATGCAGGAATTCCAATGCCTTAGCGGAACCAATTTTTGATAAAGCCTCAATCACATACATCTTGTAAACATCCTTTTTATCATAGCACATCATTATATAATCAACAGCTTCCTCGTATTTAATATTTCCCAGAGCTTCAATGCATGCAACAATTACATTTTCATTTTGAGCGGATAACAAAACAGAAATGAGAGTATCACCAGCTTTTGAATCCCCAATCATGCCGAGAATATCAATTGTAAATTTCAGGTCATCATCATCAGAAACAGAAACAAGATATTTTATAAGCGCAGGAACAGCTTTTGCACCAATCTTTATTAAAAGTTCACCGGCAAAATTTCTAATGTTTATTTTATCCGATGATATATGTCTCGCAATTATCCCGGCTTCCTTTTCACCTAAATAATTAATCAGCGAGTAACTTAGCAGATTCTGAATTCCCTTATCTTCATTTATTAAAAGTTCATCAAGAAAATCCGGAATTTTTTGTGAGAGTTTGTTAGCGGGAATTTTATTAATAAAATCAATTAAATCGGCGGCTCCCGCTGATCTGTAAAAATATTTTTCTTCGGTTTTTGTCATTTGCAGGATTTTTTAATCTTCTTCATTATCGAAAAATTTTTGAACAGTTTAACAGGAGCCATTAAATAAAGGTCCCCTAAATTATTCCTGAAGTACCTGTACTTTTTCTTCTGCTGTAAGAAGATTTTCAAGATCAAGCAGAATGAGAAGCCGATCCTCCAGTTTAGCAACTGCAGTTATATATTCAGTGTTTATTCCTTTTGATATCTGCGGCGGAGGTTCAATAATTGAGCCTGAAATTCTCAAGACTTCATTCACCGCATCAACAATAAAACCGATTGTGTTTTCATTCAATTCAATAACAATTATGCGCGTATTTTTATCGTATTCTTTTTTAGGAAGACCAAGTCTTGTTCTTAAATCAATTATAGGAATAATTCTTCCACGCAGATTAATAACGCCTTCAACAAAATGCGGAGCATTAGGCACCTTGGTTATCTGCACAAGTTTGTTAATCTCCTGAACTTTCAGAATATCCACACCAAATTCTTCGTTACCAATCATAAAACTGACAAGTTGAAGAATATCCGTGTGCTCATTTGTTAGATTCTTTTCCATAATTTTTATATTGAATTATATGAAGATTCTGAATGAACAAGTTTTCCATTATGCCTTACTGAATAACCGTCAACAGAAGCAGTTTCATCGATCTTAAATTTTGAAATCATCTTCTGCAGTTTTTCTGTAAGTCTGTTAAGATCACCGGCGGCCTGAGCAACCTGCTGCGTGCCAGCCGCACTCTGATGTGTAACGCTGCTAATGGCTTCAACATTTTTGCTTATCTGCTCTGCTGTTGCGGACTGCTGTTCACTTGCTGCTGCAACATGAGTAACATCATTAACAACTTTTTCGGAAGCGTTAATAATTTCTTTTAACGATTCACCTGCCTGGCGTGCAAGTTCTTTTCCTCTGCTAACTTCTTCAGTTCCTTTTTCCATTGATTCAACGGCTTCTCCGGTTTCTTTCTGGATTTGCCGTATCATATCAGCTATTTCTCGCGTTGCTTTTGTAGTTCTTTCGGCAAGCTTTCTAACTTCATCGGCAACAACAGCAAAACCCCTTCCCTGTTCACCTGCGCGTGCTGCTTCAATTGCTGCATTTAGTGCAAGCAGATTTGTCTGATCAGCAATGTCATCAATTACCTGTACAATCTCTCCAATCTGATCAGAACTCTTACCAAGTTTTTTAACAGTTGCAGCAGAGCTGATAACTACTTCCGCAATCTTTTCCATTCCTTCAACAGTTCTTTCCACAACCTTGCCGCCCTGTTCGGCAATTGATCCGGCTTTGCGTGCATTTTCAGCGGCTGTTCCGGCATTGCGTGTTGTTTCAATTAATGTTGAAGCCATTTGTTCAACAGCGGCCGCAACTTCTGCTGTTTGTGCAGATTGCTCCTGTGCACCTGCAGCCATTTCTTCTGTTGATACGAAAATTTGATTTGCTGCATTAGTAGTGTTAGTAATGTTCTGTGCAACTTCAGCAATTGCAGAGCTTAATGAGAGCGCAAGCATGTTAATGTTTTCTTTTATGTTCTGATAAGCGCCTTTGTATTCACCTTTCATTTTTGCCGAAAGATCACCCTTAGCCAATATCTCAAGTACACTTGCTGCTTCATTAATAGGAGTTGTAAACGAATCAATTATAGAATTTGCGCCCTCAAGAATTTCGCTCCATCCGCCGGAGAAATTTTCAGAATTGCCGCGCGCTTCAAGATCACCGTTATTATTGGCAGCAACAAGATTATTAAATTCGTTCAGCAATGCTTCAATGCTGTCAATCTCCCTGTTAAAAGCATGTGCAAGTACATCTTTATCAGAAGCCGGCGTTACTTTTTCCATTTTGCCATCTGCAATATTTTGTGCAGCGGCAATCTTTTCCTTTTGTGCTCTCTGTAGTATTGAAATATGATTTGTTAATTCACCAATTTCATCTTTATTCCCTGGTTTAATTTCCACTTCATAATTACCGAGTGAAAATTCCTTTACTATTTCTTTCAGGTAATCAATTGGTTTTGTAATTGCAGGAGCCAGAATGAATGCACAGAAAAGGAATATTACTGCACCTAATACTGCACCTATAGAAATAATTATTATTGTATCGGAAAATGCATCACTTGCGGTATCACTTAAATTTGCTGCGGTTTTATCAAGTCCTTCTTCAATTACATCTAATTTCTGTATCATCTTTTTACTGAATTCTTCACCTGTACTAACAGCAATTACAGCAGCCATATCATAACTCATTGTTAATGCCGCGCTGATGATCGCATCGCCAGCTTCTTCTTTATATTTCTTCCAGACTGCCTGTACCTCAACAAGATTTTCATGAACAGTCTTATTAAGATTTGCGTTAAGCAAATCAGTTATTGCTGAATCAATCTGTTTCTTCAGCTTTTCATACTCTTTTAAATTCTCATTCATTTGTGGTGCAAAAGCTTCAATTGAAAATTCCATCATTAAAGCCTGCACTTTCTGGAAATCTCCATAAACACGATTAATTTTTGCTTGAGGAATTACATAATCATTAAATGTTGCATCTTTAACTTTGTTGATTTTTTCAATCTGAAAATAATTCATCACTAAGATGATTGAAGATACAGCACCAAGCAGGAGAAATCCGGTTTGAATTTTTCTTACAAACTTCAGGTTTTTCAGGAAATTCATTTGTTAATTCAATTTAAATGTTATTGGAATTGTTAATTTGGTTTTTACACTCTGCCCTTTAAGTTTACCAGGAGTAAACTTCACTTTTTTAACTGCCTGTTGAGCAGCTTCATCGCAGCCTGCTCCGATTCCTTTAACCACCTTTACATCATCGACAGATCCTTTTTCATTAATATAAAGTAGCAAATAAACTTTACCTTCTGTCTTAAGCTGAACAGCCATTGGAGGATACGTTAATTGTTTTGCAATTTCTTCATAACCGCCAACAGGAGCAGGCACCTCATCAACAATTATCTGGTATCCGTCTTCCTGGGCAAGTAAAAATTGGCAGGCAAACATGAGGATAATAATAACAGATTTCATATCGTCCTTTCATTATTTCAGCCTATTATCGGATTTTTAATTAAAATGTTAAGAATAAATTGCGGTGTAATCTTTTTAAAATCAGAAGGCAGGATAATTTTCAAATTTATCATCCTGCCTGTCTTAATCAGTTGAGGTTTATGATTGAATAATTAATTTTCTGTTCCTATTCAACTAAAATATATTGCAATCCTCATCTTCTTTTTTTAATGATAAAAGAATACAGATTAGATTTTGTTCTTATAATTTTTATCTGTTCCAAGAATATGATCAATTAACCAGCTTTTAAGAAAATCCATAACCTGGATTGTGAGCACAGCACTGCCGTTTTTAAAAGCTGTCTGAAATGAAACTGCAGTTGCAGTAAGTTTATCATGTTCCTCTTTATGCTCTGTAAAGCCTGGATAATTAGCTTTCATCATCATATTTTCTTCTGTTGAAAAATGAACCTTTGTATAAAATACAAGATCATCCAATATTTTTTGCAGAACAGATTTCCCCCGCCCGGTTCTCATTGCATTATGAAGTTCATTGATTAGTGACACCAGCTTTTTATGCTGTGAATCTATTAACGGATGACCAACACTATATTGTTCTGTCCATTGAATTAGTTCCATTCAAATCTCCCTTTTAGATGCATTATCGGAATAATCAGATAAATTTTGAACGGCTTAATAATTTTTTTATAAGATTAGAAATTAAAACGGTAAGAACAGAATTTATTTTCGTATCAAATTATAATTTGATAATTTTCAGGTTCTCAACGCAGATAATATTCAAATGGCAACAGATATTCTTATTAAATCGTCAGTTACAGTACTTTCTGCTCTTGCCGGTGCCGGATTATTATTCCTCATCAAGCTTGATCATAAAAAACTCTGTGCGTTAATTTCCTTTTCTGCCGGAGCATTACTCGGTGCTGCAGCATTCACATTAATTCCGGAATCATCTCAAAGTTTATCATTAATTGAATTATTATTCGGTGTGGCAAGCGGGTATTTTTTATTCTGGTTCATCAGCAAATATTTTGCACATGTTTGTCCTGCCTGCGCCGCCAGCCATTTTGATGAACAAACAACAAAAAAATTTTCTGAGATTGTACTTACACTTCTTACAGCATTGTCCATTCATTCCTTTATGGATGGATTAGCATTATCAACCGGAAATATTGAGGCACATGTTCAGCATGAATCAGTATTTGCAGCAATCACAACGCATAAATTTCCCGAAGGATTGGCACTTGCTGCATTAATGTTTAGCTCAAATTATTCAAAACAGAAAATAATTATTTACGTTTTGCTGGTGGAGCTTGTAACAGTTGCCGGTGCATTTACAGGATTATATTTGCTGAAAGAATCATTCTCACCTGTTTTAATGGGTATGATAATGGCACATGTTGCAGGCGGATTTATATATCTTGCAATTCATGCAGTACTCGGTGAGATGCTGAGGAATCATAAAAATCTTGTACTTGGTTCATCTGCTGCCGGTGTACTAATAATATTTTCAGTTTTTATGTTGATGGGTTAACAAATAATTTTTCAAATTTGGGAGAGATGGCAGAGTGGTTGAATGCGGCGGTCTCGAAAACCGTTATCCCGGGATTTCCGGGATCGAGGGTTCGAATCCCTCTCTCTCCGCAAAAGATTTCCGCACTTAGCTAATGATTGCTTCTTTTAATCTAAATTCATGCGAAAATATGTGTTTAAATATCGTTAACTTCCGGCATAATATTGATAATATTAAATTTACTGGTTATTATACTCTCTGATTTTTTACTGATGGTTTCCGTCCCGGGCTTCTTTTTTTAATTATTATTCCTTTCCTGTCGATCCGATATAATTTTGTAATTCCATAAAGAATAAGATGTCATCTTCAAATTTAAATAATATCCTGCGTGCAATAATTGTTGATGATGAATTGCACGGCAGAGAAAATCTTAAAAATATTTTTGAAAAATATTTTACTGAAGTTGAAGTACTGGGCCTTGCAGATTCTGTAACTGGAGCTAAACGATTGGTAATGCAATATTCTCCTGATGTAGTTTTTTTGGATATCAATATGCCAGTACTTGATGGTTTCGATTTCCTGGATGAATTCGAAAATAGAAATTTTATGGTTGTGTTTGTAAGTGCCCACTCAGAATATGGTATAAATGCAGTAAAAGCCGGTGCAGTTGATTATCTACTCAAACCTGTTAGCATAAAAGAGCTCAAACAAACAATTAAAAAACTTTTGCAGATTCAAAATAAAAAAATTAAAGAAGCTCCTTTTTTTGAAAAGGATAAATTAGTTATTCCTGCAGTGCATGGTTTTAATGTTATTATTATTGATGATATAATTCGTCTTGAAGCTGCCGGAAGTTATACAAGTGTTTTTCTTGCAAGCGGAAAAAATATTCTAGTCTCACGTACGTTAAAAGATTTTGAAGATGCAATTCCAAAGGAAAAATTTTTCAGAATTCATAAATCGCATATTATCAGCCTAAAGTATTTAAAAGAATTTTCTAATATTGACGGCGGATTTGTAATTATGGCAGACGGAAGCAAAGTTGAAATCTCACGCCGGAAAACTCCTGAATTCATTTTAAAAATTAAATCAGCAATAAATGCAGTTTGATAAAAAGCCGCCAAAAAAAATCCTATCTAAAAAATTATTCCACAAATATTTTTTACACACTAATATAATTTTTCTTCTTCAAACATTTTTTTTATTTCCCCAAACTCCTCCTTATCATCATTACACTACAAACGATGGACTTGCTTCTTCAACTGTGTTTGATATAATTCAAGATGATACCGGATTTATGTGGTTTGGCACATTAAACGGTCTTAACAAATTTGATGGAAAAAAATTTATCACCTACAGAGAAAATGCCGGACTTAATTCAAATGTAATTACTCATCTTCTTAAAGGCGGTGACGGCGAAATTTATGCAAGCAATTATGAAAAAGGAATAAATATTTTAAGAAACGAAAAGATCGAAAATTATATCACCGAGATTGATGGGAAAAAACTTTCAATTAATTATATGATACAACATAAACAAAATATTTATGCGTATAAAGATTATGGTTTGATTTATAACATTACTAAAAAATCTATAGTTTCTTTTGGTCCGCCAAGACGCAGTTTTTGGATAAATAGAATTAAGAATACACACGATAACAATTTAATTGTTCTTACTGCGGAAGGATTATTCAACTTAGACGATGATAATTTAACAAAATTAAATATTAAGGGTTTGCCTGATTCAGAGTATTTTGATTTAACATATTGGAACGACGGAACAATATTCATCGCAGGTAAGGGCATAATTTACCGGATTAAAAATAATGTCATAATAAAAAAATATGATGTAAGCTTTTTCGATAACAAGCAGGTCTATTTAATTTTTTCTGATAATAGAAATAATATTTGGTTTTCAATTTTGAACAAAGGCTTCTTCCTGATCCCAAATAATTCTGATAAAATAATAAATATGGGAATTAAGCTGGGATTGGAAAACACTCAGATAGATAATTTTTTTCAAGACCGCGAAGGCAACATCTGGATAGCTACTTTTGGTAAAGGGGTTTATTGTCTAAATAATCCTTACATAACAAATTATACGGAAGATAATGGGTTAACCAATAATAATGTTACAGCTATTTCAAAATTTAAAAATGATAAAATATTAATTGGCACCAGAAATGGAATAAATATTTTAGAGAATGGAATTATTGATAAAGTAAAGGATAATTCCGGCAGAATTTTAACCGGATACGTAAATGAAATCAATTCTTTTGAGGATATTATTTATTCTAATATGATAACCGAAATTTCTTACGTAAAAATTTTTTATAAAGAAATGAACTTTCAATCAATGCCGGCTCCTTCGTTTTATAAAACACAAGATGGTAAATATATTTTTGGCGATATGGGAAATATTATTTATGTAAAAAGAAATTTTTCTTATGAAATGATTCCAAACGAACAAGAACTTGCGGTTATTGGAGACAAACAAATTTATAACAGGGTGAACGTAATTTTTGAAGATTCAAAAAAAAATATTTGGGCAGGAACAAGTTTGGGTTTAGGTAAATTTTCTAAAACTAATACATCTACCTGGGATAAAACTCTTTTCCTTAATGATCCGGTAATGAGTTCAAAAATAAATTCAATTTTTCAGGATAGTAAAAATAATGTTTGGTTCACCGGAGTAAAAGGAATTGCACGTTATAATATTGATGATAATTCAATTGCAAGCTTCTCTAAAATTTTAGGTTTTGAATTATCAACTCCCACTTCTGTTGCAGAAGATAATAAAAACAGGTTGTGGATTGGAACGATGGGCGGACTTTTTTTATGGGAAAATAATTCAATAAAATATCTTAATAATAATACCGGGCTTCTGTCTGATGAAATTCTTTCGCTTTTTTTTGATAAGCAAGAGAACATATTATATGTAGGAACAAGCAACGGACTTTCTCTGCTTGATTTAAATCTATTTGATACTTACGAATACAATCCGCCATCAACAATAATTAATAGTATAAAAGCAGGTGATTCAATTTATACATCTTTAAAAAAGGAATTATTTTTTGAGCCTGAACAAAATAATATTCTTATAAACTTTAAAGCATTTTGTTATTCCTTTCCCGGCACTGTAAAATATAAGTACAAGTTAAATGATAAATGGGTAGAGACGGAAAATAATTTTTTGAACTTCAGTTCGCTTCAATATGGAACTTATAAATTGGAGATAATGGCAAAATCACAAAATACTGATTGGGGAAATTCAAGCTATTTAATTTTTCATGTTAAGCCGCGTTTCACAGAAACAATTTGGTTCAATATAGGTTTAGGTTCCGTTTTTATTTTTGCTTCACTTTTGCTTGTTGCATGGCGTTACAGAATTAAAAATAAAAAGGTGAGTGAACAATTAGAACTTACTGAAAGAATAAATGAATTAAAGCATGAAGCTCTTTCTGCAATGATGAATCCGCATTTCATTTTTAATTCGCTTAACTCGGTTCAATATCTTGTTAACTGCAAAAAGTATGAAGAAGCAAATGAATACATTGCAATGATGGCAAAGCTGATGCGCAAGAATCTTGATACTGCGGGCAGCGGTTTTATTTTATTATCGGAAGAAATTAATAAATTAAAATTGTACTTAGATCTTGAAAAGCTTAGATTTCAAGAAAGCTTTACTTACGAAATTAATATGAGAAATGATGTTGATGCTGATTTTTTAATGATCCCGAATATGATCATTCAGCCTTTTGTAGAAAATTCACTTTGGCATGGAATATTAAACTCAGGTAAAAAAGGAATTCTTTCAATCTCATTCACATTTGAAGATGTTGAAATTGATTCAGGCATTTACAAAACATTAATGATTAAAGTAACCGATAATGGAATAGGAATTAAGCAGGCTGCAAAAAATAAAAAAGCAGATCATATTTCAAAAGGCATACAGATTATAGAAGAGCGTTTAAAATTGATCAGCGAAAAAATGCAATTACCGCAGCCGATAATGTTTGAAGATTTAAGCACACGTGATGAGAACTCACAAGGCACAGAAATAATAATTTCTCTTCCTCCGCCATTATATAAAATTATTACGTAGCCGCAGACTTTACGTCTGCGCTTTACTTTACGTCTTTATGCCTGCGCTTGTTTTGGGTTTGGGTTGCATTTTGAATTGCGGTTGAACACCCGCACCAACATTTTTTTCCACAAAACAAAAAGGGAATAAAAGCAAATGGAACCAATCAGAGAAAAGAGGCACCGGCTCGCTGACGAGGTCTATCGTGGATCCGTAAAGGTTTGCTTCACAATGTGCATAAGGGGACGCGTTCCTTTCTTTGTTGATGAAAATATTTTCAAAACATTTGAACTTTTCCTGCTTAACAAATTGGCGGCATTCAAGTGCGAGGCTTTCATTTACCTTTTTATGCCGGATCACCTTCACGCAATAATAAGCGGCACACATAAAGATTCTGACATAAAAAAGTGCGTGGATAGATTTAAGCAAGCCTCCGGTTTTTGGCTAATGTATTGGTTCAGCGGAAAAAGGAATTTCAGGTTAGTTAAGTAAGGTAGATTAAC
>JBIQJD010000028.1:0-22325 GCA_044507695.1 Ignavibacteriales bacterium
TATTTATAGAAACAAAATTCAAGAATATTATCACAGTCCCGTAAGGGACGATATATCGAAATAACTCTGTTAGGAGTTAAATTTTTATAATAAAAATTCCCTGCATCTTTAATCATATTTTGCTTGATTTTCCCATCCATTTTATAAAGTTTGCTTCAGAAAAAATTCAGATAAATTCCACAGGAGAAATGATATGAAGTTAATAATCGGAATAATCCTTCTGCTTCCGGTTATGGTTTTTCCGCAGACAGATAAAATTTCTGTTCCGTATACACAGCATGTTTTAAACAATGGTTTAAATGTACTGATACATGAAGATCATACAACACCTACAGTAAGCGTAAATGTTTGGTATCATGTGGGATCAGGAAATGAAAAACCGGGCAGAACAGGATTTGCTCATCTTTTTGAACACATAATGTTTGAAGGTTCAGGAAATGTGCCGGAAGGTAAATTTGATGAATGGCTTGAAAGCGCCGGTGCAAATAATAATGGATCAACTAATACTGATAGAACTAATTATTATGAAGATCTCCCTAACAACGCACTTGATCTTGCATTGTTTCTTGAATCGGATAGAATGGGGCATCTGCTTGATGCAATGTCTCCCGCAAAAGTAGATGGACAGAGAGATGTTGTAAAAAATGAACGCCGCCAGAGTTATGAAAATCAGCCGTATGGATTTGCGTGGGAAATCATTTCAAAAAATTTATATCCTGAAAATTATCCTTACCACTGGCAGACAATCGGATCAATGAAAGATTTAAGCGCTGCAAGTTATGAAGATGTAGTTGAATTCTTTAAAAAATATTATGTGCCTAATAATGCAAGCTTATCAATTGCCGGTGATGTTAATACAAAAGAAGTAATTGAGAAAGTAGAACATTGGTTCTCTGAAATTCCAGCCGGCGATCCTGTTACACCGATTGATCCTCCTTCGGGAATTTTAACTTCTGAAAAAAGAATAATTCTTGAAGATAAAGTTCAGCTGCCAAGGATCTACATGGTTTGGCAAACGCCTGCGCAATTCACTCCGGGTGATGCGGAGTTTGATGTTCTAGCAAATATTTTTGCAGGCGGCAAAAATTCCCGTTTATATCAAAAGCTTGTTTATGATTTACAGATTGCACAGGATGTTTCAGTTTTTCAATCATCAGCAAAACTAAATTCCGAATTCTACATGATTGCTACTGCAAAAAGCGGACATGATTTAAATGAACTTGAAAAGCTAATCCAGGAAGAAATTGAAAAAATTAAAACAACACCGCCCGATCAGCGTGAACTTGAACGGGCTGTTAATCAGTTTGAATCTGCATTCTTAGACAGACTTGAATCGCCGGGCGGATTCAGCGGTAAAGCCAATTCACTTAATCAATATTATTTTTACACAGGAAATCCTGATTATTTTAATGAAGATCTTGCACGATACAAAGCTTTGAGCGTGAATGATATTCAGGCAATGGCTAAAAAATATTTAAGTGATAACGCAAGAGTTGTATTAAGTGTTGTGCCGGAAGGAAAAACTGATCTTGCAGCGTCTGATTCTATTCCTGCAGAAAAGGAGATTAACTAATGAAAATATTAAAAAGTATAAAATTATTAGTAATAGTTTTTTTGCTTTCATTAAACCAGATTTATGCACAGCCCGATAGAAGCAGTCCGCCAAAATTAGAAGAACCAAAGCCGCTTAAACTTCCTCCAATACAGGAGTTCAATCTATCAAATGGATTAAAAGTTGTGCTGATGGAGAAGCATGATGTTCCGCTTGTTCAGATTAATATTACCGTTCTTGCAGGAAGAGTAAATGAATCAAAAGAAAAAACCGGGCTTGCAACATTATGTGCAGATATGCTGGATGAAGGTGCAGGAAATTTAAATGCACTTCAGCTTGCAGATGCTATTGATTATCTTGGCGCAGAAATTTCTGCCGGCGCAGGCTATCACACAACAGAAATTGCACTTCATACACCATTATCAAAACTCGATCAATCATTAAAACTTCTCGGAGATATAGTTCTTCATCCTGCATTTCCTGAAAAAGAACTTGAGCGTTTGAGAAAAGACCGTTTAACAACTTTAATGCAGTGGCATGATCAGCCTTCTGCAATTGCATCAGCACTTTTCAGTGAATCACTTTTCAGCCTTGAACATCCATACGGCAGAACATCAATTGGTGATGAAAATTCAATCCGCTCAATTAAGATTGATGATATCAGAAATTATCATTCAACATATTTTAAATCTAATAATGCATTTATTGTGGTAGTTGGAGATGTAATTGCTGATTCAATCAAAACAAAACTTGAAAATATTTTTGGTAAATGGGAGAAAGGTGAAATTCCGGAAGCGGAAATTCCTGAACTGAAGCAGATTGATGGACGATCAATTCTTCTTGTAAATAAACCGGGCGCCGCCCAATCAATAATTCAGATAGGCAGAATCGGCGTGCAGAGAGATACAGAAGATTATTTTTCAATTGTTGTAATGAATACTATTCTCGGCGGTTCATTTGCGTCACGGTTAAATCAAAATTTGCGGGAAGAACATGGTTATACATACGGTGCGGGATCATATTTCTCATTCCTTAAATCAGCCGGACCAATGGGTGCACGTGCTGCTGTTCAAACCGATGTAACCGATAGTGCTCTTGTTGAATTTTTCAAAGAGTTAAATGGAATTCACGAGCCTATACCTGATGAAGAAATTGAACGCGCAAAAAATTATGCCGCGCTTGGTTACCCGAGAAATTTTCAAACGGTTGCAAGAATTGCTGACAGGTTATCTGAAATGGTACTGTATAATCTTCCCAAAGATTATTTCAATAATTACATAGATAATATTTTATCGGTAACTAAAGATCAGATAATGGCTGCCGCTGAAAAATATATTGTACCTGGTGAATCTGTAATTGTTATAGTTGGAGACAGGAAAGAAATTGAAGAAGGCATCCGCAGGCTTAATCTTGGTGAGATAAAATTTCTTGAAATTGAAGATGTTCTCGGAAAAATTCCGGTTATGGAAGAAGTGAATTAATTTTCATTTGATGAACAGATAATTTAAATCGTTAAAAGCAATTACATCTTAAATGATGTAATTGCTTATTTATTTTAAATTGAACTGAAAGAACATTAACAGTTGTAAAAATGAATATGCCAAAAAATATTGTTCATAAAAATTTTAAGCATTATCTTGAGTTCATCTAAATAAATAAAAGATGCAGATATGTTTGTAGTTATCTGGGAATATAAGATTAAACCCGGCAATGCTGATCACTTTGAACAGGCTTACGGCCCTGATGGCGAGTGGGCACAATTCTTCAGGCAATCAAAAGATTTTATTGGCACAGAATTAATGAAGGGCATTGAAGCATCACGCAGCTATGTTACAATTGATAGATGGACTTCAGAACAGGCTTACGTAAATTTTATTGAAAAACATAAAGCTGAATATGAATCCCTTGATGATGTGCTTACACCACTCACTGAATTTGAAACAAAACTCGGCTGGTATAAAACCCTGGATGAATGATTTTTATTCTTCTGCCACAAATAAATTAAAACCGCACACAATGGATTGCTGAAGAAAATAATAACCATCTTGAAACCGCACATTACTCTCAATTCCGTTACATTTCTCTGGTCTGCTTCATTTATAATTCTTAAAATAGGTCTGAAGATTTTCTGCAGTAACTTCTAGTTCAGTTCAGAAGAAAATATTTTTAAAAAACTCAGGAAAGAATAATTATGAATATTACATACAGAGAAGCATCTGAAAATGATTTAAAAATTATTCTCGAACTGATGAATGAGTTCTACATGGTCGATCATCTTCATTATGATGAAAAAGTAATTGCCAATGGATTGAAGAAATTATTCAGCAATAAGGCATACGGAAATTTCTGGCTGATTTATGATGATGAAATAATAGCCGGTTATATAATTATTGTGCACGGATTCAGTCTTGAATATCACGGTGTTGATGCAATGATAGATGAGTTTTACATTCGTGAATTTTACAGGGGAAAGGGAATAGGAACGCAGACGCTTCTGTTTATAGAAAATGAATTACGCAAGCAAGGCATAAAAGCATTTCATCTGGAAGTAAACCACAGAAATAATTCCGCTAAACGCATGTACAGCAAATTTGGGTTTGAGGATCATGACCGGTATTTAATGACAAAATGGTTAAAGAATTAAATTAAACTTCTTCTATGTGCCTCTGTGTTAATAAATCATAAACAAGAATGTAAGAAAATCCCCTCACTTACGACTAAAGTAATAATGGAAGAAAAATTTCTAAAGCTGATTGAAGAAAACAAATCACGGTTAATCCGGATTTGCATGTTCTATGAAAGAAGCTCTTACATCAGAAAAGATCTTTACCAGGAAATTATTTTCCAAATTTGGAAATCTTTAAAGACTTTCAATAATAAATCAGATATTAAAACGTGGCTTTACCGTGTAGCAATAAATACTGCAATCACTTTTAAGAGGAAAAGTAAAAAGGGTTTTTTTAATAAATCTTTAGATGAATTTTATAAAATAAAAGATGAAACAAATCTTGAATATAAAACTGAAGACCAAGAATTGCTGCAATTATTGCATAATGCAATTAAAGAACTTAATAAAATTGAGCAAACTATAATTTTACTTTTCCTTGAAGGATTTAATTATAAAGAAATAGGAGATGTAACAGGCTTGACAGAAAATAATATCGGTGTAAAAATGAGCCGCATAAAATGCAAACTCAAAGAATTGATTGAGGTGGAATAATATGAATTTGGATAATTTAAAAACTCAATGGCAAAATCAAAAAGGCGATAACAACCTATCTGAAATACAACTTCAAACGCTTCTTCAAAAAGCTAAAGTAAATGCAGATAAATATGAGAGTTTCATGTTGTTCTTTATTAAGTTTTATTTTATTACAACAATTGCTTTGTTTGTATTTATAATATTTATGGAAATGCAAAGGGATGAATTCAGAATTCCTAAAATATTTATGATGCAAATTCCTTTAATTCTTATTTTTTCATATTACTATTATTTGTTAAAATTTAAAAAATATGGAGAAGATAATTATAGTTTTGTAAAAGCATCTATTAAAAAATTCGGAGGTGATTTTGTATTCAAATTATTAGCCGTCCCTTATATCGTTGTTTTATTTCTTACAAGACATCCGGAAAATTTTTTTAAAAGAATTTCTATAACACCAACAGTTTTTTACTTAACTATTTTAATGTATTTATTAATGATTGGTTATGGGTTGTACATTTATTTTACGCTGCATAAGCCTACTTTAAAATATCTTAAGCAATTGAAAAAATTATATGAGAAAATCGATCCGTTAGAAAAATAAAAAAGAGTTGACCGAAAAGTGAATCAACTCTTTTATAAAAAAAATTTATTCAATACAATTATCTAAATCTTGCAATCTTTCAATTTTGCAATCTTGCAATTATCAATCTTCTTATTCTACCCAATCAACCAGCGGTGATTTGTAATAATTTATATTCATTCCTTCCAGGCGCAAGGCATGAGCACCAAGACGTTTTTTGTATTCATCCCAGTTTCTATTGTCTTTCGCAGACCATCCAAGTTCGGCAACACCGATGATTCTGGGGAATGCAAGAAATTCAATATCACCAACCGTTTTAATTGTCTCAGCCCAAAGCGGAGCTTCAACACCAATTATTGCATCGGGATTTAGACCTTCAACATATTCTGCCGGCTCCCAGTTATAAGCTTTATCAACTTCAATAAATCCTGCCCAGTACAAGCCGAGAGTTGTTGTGCTGTCATATTTCATATCGATATAAATTTTGGGAGAAGGAGAAAGAATAATTTTGCATCCTTGTTCTGCAGCTTTAAGAGCAAGTTTGTTTCTCCAAAGCTGAGCCATTGAAGAAGTTTTCAGTTTGCTCTGTGCAATCTCTTCCCAGCCAATCATCTGTTTTCCATACTTGTTTACTATATCCTGAACCTTTTCTATAAATACAACATATTTGGATGAATCTGTTGCATGAGCTTCATCTCCGCCAACGTGAAAATATTTTCCCGGAACAAGTGCAGAAACTTCTCTTATTACATCATCAACAAATTTATAAGTGATTTCTTTATCAAGACACAAAGAACTGAATCCTACTTTTATGCCTGTATAAAGCGGCGGAGCCTGATCATTGCAATTTAGCCCGGCGTATGATGCAAGTGCTGCGTTTGTATGTCCCGGCATATCAATTTCAGGAATCAGTTCAATATATCTGTCATGTGCATACTTAACTATTTCAGAAAATTCTTCCTGTGTGTAGAACCCCGGATTTTCATTATTAACAGAACTGCTTCCTCCAATTTCTGTAAGCTTTGGCCATGATTTAATTTCAATTCTCCACCCCTGGTCATCAGTTAGATGCATGTGAAATTTATTAATCTTGTAGTAAGCAAGCGCATCAATATATTTTTTTACATCCTCAACACTGAAGAAATGCCTTGCAACATCAAGCATTGCTCCGCGCCATTCATAGCGTGGTTTATCACGCACAACTCCGGCAGGAATTATCCAATCAGAGTTGCTGCCATCATTATTTTCAATTGAAGGAGGAAATAACTGCCTTATAGTTTGAATCCCTCTGAACAATCCTTCGGCAGTATTCGCGCTGAGTTTCACCTGGCTATTTGTAATTGACAACAAATAACCTTCTCTCTCAAGTTGCTCATCTTTATCTAATGTAGAAAGAAGAATACTTTTTTCACCTTTGTAATCAGCGGCGGAAAGAACCTGTACGTTAAATCCTGTTGATGCTTTTAATTTATCTGCAAGATACTCTGCAACTTTTTGATTTTCCTGATTTAACGGATCAACCAGAATTGGAACTTCATCTTCAAATTCAAAATAACCGGTAGTTTGTTCCGCAACCAAAGGCTTTGGAATAATGGTCTGCATAGTTTTTATCTCTTCAACGGAAATTGTTCTGCATGATTGCAAAATCAGCGATGACATAAGAAGCACAAAAAGAAACTTTAAATAATGATTGAACATGATTCATCCTGAAATTTATTGAACATTCAAACATAAAAATTCTTGTTAAATAGAGGAAAGAAAAATCAATTTAAAAAATATCTTGACTTTAATTCTTTTAAATAAATTGATCTGAATATTCGAATTCTGGCGGGAGAAAAGATTTCAATTTCCTGATTATTAAATTCTTTTCTTCATCAGAATATTTTACTGCGGGAAATTTTCCCCAAACAGGTCCTGCCCATGCAGCATCATTTTTATATCTTACAATTACATGAATATGAAGCTGGTGAACAACGTTGCCTAACGCAGCAATGTTTATTTTATCGGCATTAAAAACCTCTGAAAGATTTTTTGACAGAAAGGAAATTTCTTTCATCAATTCGGATTGATCTTCATCGCCTAATTCAAAAATTTCACGGGTATTTTCTCTTTCAGGCAGAAGAATAAACCATGGATAATTTGTATCATTCATCAAAAGAAGAGAAGAAAGTCTAAATCTGCCGATTATAAAACAATCATTTTTTAGTTGGACCGGAATTTCAAACATCAGATTCGCATTAAATATAAATAACTGTCTGCAAATCTAATCTAAAATTCTTTATATGAAAAAAATGATTTTTATTTTCTGAAATGCCTGTCCTTAAATAAAATACTGAACACAAGTCCGAAGCCGCAGGCGGCAGCAAAGAGAAAAAGTATCATTGCAAGACCGGGATAACCCAAAATTGTGAAAGTACTTTCAACACGCATAAGCATTGCGGCACCTATTATCAATGCCGCGAGCACAAGCCCTAATGTAATTCTGTTGGCAACTTTTTGAAAATTTTCTGTTAGAAGATTTTCATCAATCATATCAGCCTTTACAGTAAATTCACCGCTGGCAAGTTTATCAACAATCCTGTTAAGTTTAACGGGAAGTTTCTGTACTAATTCTTTTGTTTCAAGCAAGGAAGAAAAAACATTTCCCGGTGAAACATTTCTTAAAAGATGCCTTCTTACTATTGATTCCGTATGCCGGCGAATTGCGGCGTTTGGATTAAAATCAGGCTCAAGAGTTTTACCAATTTCATCTAGATTTAAAAGTGTTTTACCAAGCATTGTTAATTCAGGTGAAGCTCTGAATCCGTTATCTGCTGCAATTCTTGTTAATTGAACAACAACTTTTCCAAGCTGAATCTGTCCGAGTTTTGCATCTCTTGCAAGCGTAACAAACTGACTTACATCCTTTATAAATTTTTCACGGTCCGCATGTTCAAGTGCTGTGCTTATTTCGATACTTAACCCGGCTGCTTCGTATCCTCTTCCTTCACTTACATAAAGCATTAATTTTATTAATTCCTCCTGGAGCGCAGGTTCAATTCGTGCAGTCATTCCAAGATCAATTAATGCAATTCTCTTATCATCAGTTAAAAAAACATTTCCGGGATGTGGATCAGCATGAAAGAAGCCATGTACAAGTACCTGATCGAGATAAGCTTTAAATAATTCTTCAGCCAGGTAAGCGCCGTCAATTTCTATTTGTGCAAGTGGAGTGAGCGCAGTTATTTTTTTACCATGCACATAATCCATCGTTAATACCTTTGAAGTTGTGTAACCTTCAACCGGAAGAGGAATGATTATGCTTTCATAATTTTTAAGATTCTCATGTAACCGTTTTAAATTTTGTGCTTCAAGTTTATAATCAAGTTCATTAAGTAGAGTATTTCTGAATTCTTTCAGCATCTCTCTGAATTCATACTTTCTGCCGGTTTCAGTATGCTTATCAACAGTTGCCGCAATATCATCAAGAGCTTCAAGATCATTAACAATTGTTTCCCTGATATTCGGGCGTTGAATTTTTACTGCAACATTTCTTCCATCTCGTGTTACCGCCTTGTGTACCTGCCCTAAAGATGCGGCAGCAATCGGCTCAGCATTAAATTCAGCAAATGCTTTTGAAATCCTTACACCTAATTCGTTTGTTATTATCTCTTCAACTTCCTCAAAAGAAAAAGGCTCCACCTTATCCTGTAATTTTGCAAGTGCCGATAAATAAGCCGGTGGTAAAAAATCGGGGCGCGTTGATAAAAGCTGGCCGATTTTAATAAATGTTGGTCCTAATGCTTCCAAATCTTTTGCAAACTCTTCCGGGTTTCCGTTTGCTTCAGGTGATTCATCTGTTTGAATATCATCTGACGCCGCTGTTACAAGATCATTGTTTACATGTTTTATCAGGAAGAGAGTTAAATCTTTGTACCGTTTCAGCTTTTCGCCGGTAATTGATCCTGCCATATTTTTTTTCTTTTTAAATCAAATTTAACTGCTTGGGGAGATTATTCGAGTGATGAAGATTATGAATAATTCAAGGTTGAGTTTACAAACTTTATGAGATTTTTAAATTGTGTGCGGCAGGTAATGTTTAATAAATTATAGCATGAACTCAAAACGTTTCAATAAATTATTTCTACTTAAAGCTGCCGGAAAAGAATGGGCAAGCCACAAACCATTGTTAACAGGTGCGGCAATTTCTTTTTATGTTATACTTTCACTCGGGCCAATACTTGCAGTACTTGTTATTGTACTTGGTGAAATATTCGGAACGAAAGCTGCTGAAGGAAGAATAGTTCATGAGATTGAATTTGCTGTTGGAGAAAAGCCGGCTCAGATTTTGCAAAGAATTATTCAGGAAGCTTCAACTGCTTCCGGTAAAACTATGGCAATTTTAAGCAGCATACCTTTGCTGTTTTTCGGCACAACAATGATTTTTTTTCAGTTAAGAAATGCTTTGAATATCATTTGGGAAACAGAAGATGAAGAAAGTTCTTTTAATGAAAAAATTAAGGACTATTTATTTTCTTTTTTAATGCTTTTAATAGTTGGATTTTTTTTCTTCCTGTTAATAATTAAAAATCCTGTTTTGACTTTACTCAGCGATTATATCAATTCAATTATCTCAATGCCGCCGTTTTTATTTCAAATAATCAATTTTATTGTTTCATACCTGCTTATTACATTACTATTTGCAGCTGTTTATCGTTTTCTTCCCAATGCAAAAATTCAAGGAAGGAGTTTGTGGATTGGTTCTGCAGTAACATCATTTCTGTTTACAATTGTTCAGTTTTTTGTAGGATTTAATGCTGAAAATTCAAGCATTGATTCAGCAATCGGTGCTATCGGCTCATTTACAATTTTGTTCTTGTGGGTGTTTTATTCATCGCTTGTATTTCTGTTCGGTGCTTGTTTTACAAAAGTATATTCACAGAATGTATAAGCAGGATAATAATTTTAAAATTAAAAAGGCTTTCACCCGATAAGGATAAAAGCCTTATTATCAGGGGATTTTTATTTTACTTAACCAAAGTCATTTTCATTATACGATTGAAATTTCCCGCAGTCATCTTTGCAAAATAAATTCCGCTTGTTAAACCCTCAGCATTAAATTCTACATTGTATACTCCTGCGGATTTTCTTTCATTTACCAGTTCAGCTACTTCCTTTCCAATTGTATTATAAACGCGTATCTGAACAAATGAATTTTCCGGAACAGAATATTGAATTGTTGTTGATGGATTAAATGGATTAGGATAATTCTGATTGAGTTCAAATTTCTCAGGAATGTTTTTCTTTTCAGCAGCATCTGTCAGATCGGAAATTGTCATCCATTTAATATTGCCGATAACATTCACCTTACCGTAATTTAAAGATGAAGTATCTGTTTCAAATTCAACTGATTGTCCATCCTTTGTATACCAGCGGTAAATTAATTTTGCTTCACTTGAACTATCACCGGTTTTAATTTCCAGAATTTTTGCACGAAGCGCATCAACTATTACTCCGCCGGGCAGCGTCATCTGTCCGTATGCATCAACAAGCGCATGTGTAACAATTGAATGAGTTTCTGAAGAAATTTCTGTTCCGTTGTCTATCACCTTTAAAGTTTCTATAACTGAATCCTTCCATGACGTATAATAAGTCATCGGAAAGAAGCCGTATATCTTTACAGGTTTGTAACTGTATTTAGTTACAACTCCGGGTGAAGATGAGGAAGTATAAACCAGCCCGTGAAGATGAATCATGCTCTGGCTGTGGCAGTAAAATTCCCAGTTATGCTGATTATCATCTGTAAAGATTTCATAAGAAAAATGGGCATTTGGATAATCAGATCTGAACGGAGTTGCCACGGGATCAATCACGTTTGAGATGTATTGATCATCTGCTTTCAATTTTGAAAAATCCCATGAAGTTGAATTAGGTCCGCCGATATCCACAGTTGTTGTTGAATTATCATAGTGCGTATAGTATTTGTTGCCGAATTCATTATCCTTTATCATATCATCAATCGTTATAGTAACCTGCGGGAAAAGCAGTTGTGCGGATACCAGGACGAAAAAAACTAAACTGCTTACAGTACTACTTTTGTTCATAAAATTTGAACCTTTTAATTATTAATAAAGATTGATTTACTCATCACAATTTTAGAAACAGTATTAACTATAAGGTGTATTGGATATCTCAACTGAATAAGAAAAAAAACCTGCGGAATGGTTTTGTGCCGTAAACCACAATTAGGTGTTTATTGATGGAAGAACTGGAAGCAAATAGATTTTATAAAATCAAAAAAAGAGATGTATTTTTTTGGTGCAGGAGAATTATCTTTTAAAATGCAAAACCGGTACTCAAACCATACTGCACATCTTCTTCAGAAAAGGCTGCAGTAAGATTGAATGTATAGTCTTCTTTAATCAGTGCAATTAAAACGCCGCCGCCAAAAGTTTTATGCCAGAGTTTGGATTTTTCATTCTTCAAAAAAACTCTTCCTGTTTCAGCAAATGTGTTAAAGCCAAGCTTAGCCGGAATTATAAAATTAATTTGTGTTAAATAAATTCTGAGATCGGCACCTGTATAGAATGATGCATCACCTGCAAAGCGGTCATTCTCAAATCCTCTGAGTGTTTCATCTCCGCCTAACAATGATGATTCAGAATATGGAAATGTTCCCCAGATTTTTTCACCACCAGCTTTTAAGGCAAGAGATGAGAGAAGTGCAAAATCAAATTCAATATATGTTTTTGCAAGTGCTTTTATTTTCGTGAATGGATATTTTGCTCTTAAATATGCAGGATGATAGGCAGCAGTGAGATTGAAATAAGTTCCGGAAGTTGGAGCAATTCTGCCGTTTCTTGAATCATAAATAAATCCGGCAAAGAAATTTTGGAAAGTAATATCTTTAATACCGTAAGGCTGAAGTGATGTAATTAGTTTGTTATTTTCTTTTTCAGTTTGCACATACTTTAATGCTGTTCCAAATTTAAAGCCGGCATGTACCCCTGTTGGAATTTCCAGATAAGGCATAATTGTAAATTGCTGCTGATTAACATCATAATAATCTGCCTGATGCAGCGAATCAATCCGCATTGTTTCATTTCCAAATCCATAAAAATTCAGAACATCAATTCCTGAAACACTGAAATCAAAATTGAAAATTAAATTCTTAAACATTGAAAAAGTTCTAACGCTGAAATCTGCTCTGATGCGGGAAGGCTTTACTGCATAGGCAGCAGATAATTCCATCCGGTAAACATAGGGAAGTGAATTGTAACCGAATTTAGTAATTGTTCTGCCGCCGCCTATTACAAGCCCTTCATCTGAACTAATATTAAACACCGGAATCCATCCCCATTGAACGCCGTAATCAGGATTTTCCGGTTCATATTTTTTTTGCTGATCATTTATCTCAGTAATATTTTCTTTATAAACTTTAGTACCGGCACTTTTAATTATTTTATCATCTTTATTTGTGATAAAAAATTTTGTTTTGTTTTCTGCATTAGGAATGATACCTAAAAATGAACCTTTAATTAAGGAACTATCCGTTAAAGAATTTTTTCCTTTACCTGAAGAAACAATCACATCAATTCCGGAATCTGCGTTTCCTTTAATAACGCAATCATCATTTCCATCCATCAGCAGGATTCTTATTTCACAGGTTTCATCACTGTCAAAAATTCTGTGGAAAATTTTATTTTCAATTTTTCCAGTGTCTCCATCTTTTTTATAAAGTGTAACTTCGGTTTGATTATCATTCAATCTAATCACTTCCGCATATTCATCTTTATTGCTTCCGCGTATGTTAACATACTCTGCAAGGTTCAAATAAAATTTATCAGAAGCATCTTTAAGATTATTTCTTCGTGAAATCAAATCAGAAATTAACTGAGCACCTTCTTTTTCAAACATCTCAGGCGGCATTTGTTTTACTGCATTAATAATAACGGAATCAGTTAACCTGTTAATTAAAAAATTTGTTACTGAATCCCATTCAGCTTTATTGAGAGAAATTAAAAAGCGTCTGTCAATAAATCTTCCTGAATATGTAAGGTCTTCAATGCTGCCGTACTCATCAGAAAATCCCCGGAGATTCTGAATAACGATTGAAACTGCAAAAGGGAAGAGTCCATCATATCTCGAAAATGCCTGGTCTCTTTGTTCCGGAACCGGATACCATGTTTTAAAATCGTTCTCTTCAAGAACAGCCCAGTTCCATTGATCAACGTGCCTGTCCCAATCGCCTAAAAAAATATCTATTAGTCTGGTTTTGAGATATTCAGAAGCATCTACGATATTATTATTATCTTCTTCAAGAATTTCAAAAAGTGTAAACGTATTTATAATTTTTTTTGAGACTTCAAAATCTGATTGATTATTTTTTTCATAGGGATGAACTTCAAATATGCCGGGCTTTCCGCCAAAAAATTTACGGAATTCTCCAAGCTTTTCATCATCAGGCATTAGGTACAAATGCGGCTGTGCAAGGAACATACCAGCAGCGTTTACGATAGGTGCAGCAATTAATGCTGCTGCCGGATTTGATGCACTCAACTGGTCATTAAGCACATGCGCTGCAAATGATTGTCTTATTTTTTCAGGGAAAATTTTTGTAAAATCTTTGTTAAATAATCTGAATCTGTATTCCTTTCCATTATTGCCTTTTAATTTTAAAGTGTTTGCCTGGTGCACACCGGTTGGTTTTAAACCGCCGGCAGTTGTATCAAGATTAAGTACTTCAATATTAATTGGAGTTGTCCAAAGATCACGCCATAAAGACCCAAACAACAGGCGGTGAAGCCAGCCTGCTTCATATTCTTTCCCCGGAATGATCTCGGTTGTTTCTTGTTTTGTGGAATCTGAAATAACAAATGAAAAAATATTGGTAATAGGAAGTAAGGAAATAAAAAACAGCCATATTATTTTTTTGATTTGCAAAATCATACTATGTTAAAATTTCAGATCTGATTTTTTATATTAATTAAAAATATTACAGCAGCTTCAATTAAGAATAAATTATTCCTAATAACAGTAATTGGATAACATTAATTAAACTATACAGAAACAAAAATGATTAATGAGATTCACAATGTTTAGATAATTAAACGCGGAAGATACCAAAATCTGCTATGTAATATCATCATTTTAATTTGCCATTAATTCATAATTTCATTTTATATTTACTATTCAGTAACAGTGAAATATATTTATACTGATTAAAGAGTTCGGCAAAACATCAGAACGCTAACAGATTATATTTGAAAGGGCTTCTGTTCTGAAAACAACATCAAAGAAATTCTTCAGGGCAATTGCTTCCAGAGGAATAATTTTATCCTGGGTTTCGCTTTTCCTGCTTCTTGTTTCCACCTTTGCATTATGGTATACCATGCGCGGTTCAATTACTGAAACTGCTGCAGAACGCTTTGCCCGCCGGGTGAATGAAACTACACAAAATATTCAAAAGAGAATGCTTGCTTATAAACAGGTGCTTTTGGGAGGTGTGGGATTATTTACTGCCTCTGATACAGTAAGCCGTAAAGATTGGAAAGCATACTTCGAACAGATTAAACTTGAAGAAAATTATCCCGGCATTCTTGGAATAGGACTTTCAGTTGTACTATCACCGGAAGAACTTGATAAACATATTCAACGGGTAAGAGCCGCAGGTTTTCCTGATTATATAGTCTGGCCGAAATCCGGAAATTATGAAATGATAACTTCCATAATTTACCTTGAGCCGTTTTCCGGAAGAAACTTAAGAGCTTTTGGTTATGATATGTTTACAAACGAAACCAGAAGAAAGGCTATGAGAGCGGCAAGAGACAACGGCAAAGCTGCTGTCTCAGGCAGGGTAACCCTTGTTCAGGAAACTGATGAAGATATACAGGCAGGATTCCTGATGTACCTTCCGCTTTACAAAAAAAATTATCCAACCGGAACAGTTGAAGAACGGAGACGTGCACTGCAGAGTTTTGTTTACAGTCCTTTCAGAATGAATGATTTGATGGAAGGAATTATCGGATTTGGACTGCCTGATATTCACCTGGCAATTTATGATGATGAAACAATTCAGAAATCATCAATGATGTATAACAGTGATCCGCTTTATAAAGTTGATTGGCTGCATGAAAACGCCGCGTTTTCTGTTACGCGTCCTGTTGAGATAGAAGGTCATACATGGTACCTTAGATACGCATCGCTTCCTTCGTTTGAAAACTCAATTGATTATGAAAGACCCCGAGTTGTTTTAATAACCGGAATATTAATCAGTTTTCTCTTCTTCTTTTTTATAAGATCAATCTCACAAAACTGGCTGCTTGATAGAAAACTTGAGCGCATACTTGAATCAATTGGTGAAGGTGTATACGGAATTGATTTGAAAGGCTGCTGCACATTCATAAATGATTCTGCTGTAAGAATGCTTGATTTCAAGCCGGCAGAAATTCTGAACAAATCAATTCATGATCTCATTCATGTAAAAGAAAACGGTTCGGAATATCCTTCCGATGAATGTCCGATTCTTCTTTCAACAAGAGACGGAAAGGAAAGAATTGTTGAAAATGAATTGTTCCGGCGTAAGGATGGAAGTTTATTCCCGGTTGAATATTTTTCAAACCCTATTTTACACAATGGTGAAATCAAAGGTGCGGTAGTTACGTTTAATGATATAACTGCCCGGCTTAAATCAGAAGAAGAAGTTAAAGAACTTGCCACACGCTTAAAAGATACTGTTGAGAGTATTACCGATGCATTCTTCACTCTTGACCATAACTGGAGATTTACATTTGTAAATGATAAAACGGAAGAACTCCTGCTGAAGAATCGGAATGAACTTCTTAATGCTGAAATCTGGGAGAAATTTCCTGAGATGGTAGGAACAATATTTTATAAGAAATTTAATGATTCAGCTTTAAGAAATAATGCTGCCAGCTTTGAAGAATATTATGAACCATTAGAAAAATGGCTTGAAGTTCATATTTATCCATCCAATTATGGTTTAACAGTTTTTCTGCGTGATGTAACCGGAAGAGTTGAAGCCGCCGAACAGCTTGAAGCTTCACTTAAAGAAAAAGATGTACTGCTGAAAGAAATTCATCACAGAGTTAAAAACAATCTACAGATAATTGCGAGCCTGCTTAACCTGCAGTATCAGCATGCGAATGATATAAATTCAGCGGAAATTTTAGTGAACAGCCAGAACAGGATTAAATCCATGGCGCTTATTCATGAAAAGCTTTACCAGGCTGATAATGTTTCCAGAATAAATTTCTCAGTTTACGCCAATGATCTTATCAGGCATCTTTTCACTTCCTATCTGTCAGGTAAAGAAGATATAAGATTTAATATCAATATTGAAGATGTTAATGTTCAGCTCGATAAAACTATTTCACTCGGCTTAATCATTAATGAACTTGTTTCTAATTCTTTAAAACATGCTTTCAAATCAGCGGCGCGGCTCAAAGAAGGATTCTTTATCAATTTAAGCATGCGCCAGAAAAATGAAGAAGAAATTATCCTTATAATAAGTGATAACGGAAACGGATTTCCTGAAAATGTGGATTTCAAAAAAACAAGCTCGCTTGGTTTGCAGCTTGTAAATGCACTTGTTGATCAGATTGACGGAACAATTGAACTTGAAAAGAATGACGGCTGCAAGTTTGTTATTGTATTCCCGGTATAACTGAAAACCAGGAATTTATTACTGCAAGTTAAGGGAGAGAAAATTGTCCAGATTTATGTTGAGTAAATCTGATTTTCTTGAATCGGTTGAAAATGTGTTCAACGGCTGCTATTTAAAAACACCGCGCGCAAAAAAGATTATAAATAATTGATCAATTTCCTGAAAGAGTTAGTGAAAGCTTTATTGCAAAGAACTTGAACATCTCTAAAAGACAATTTCAAAGGGAATGCATTACTGCGTTTAATCTCACCTATAAAAAGCTAATAACAATTATAAGAATACACTGCGCATTAATTTTATTTAAAAAAACTAATATGGATAATTTTGAAATAGCCTTGGCGCTTAAATATACAGAGGAAAGCAATATGGCAAGGGATTTTAGAAAAACTTGTCAAATGTCCCCAAGCGATGCAAAAGTGATGTTGTCCTTTCTTAACCCTATAGAAATAACTTCAAACATTATAAAAAATAGCAGATAAAATTTTATGTCGCTTTTTGAATGCAAATGTCGCTTTTTGATTTGACACTAAAAAATAAAAAAGATAAGTTCTAAAAAAAATTTTGAACAATTGTAAAGTATCGAGTTTAAAATTTCCTTCATGATTTTGTAAATGCACTAACTGCTGATCTCTTTGGGTAATATTAGAATTAAAAAAAGGTTCCCGCTAAGATGAAATTTTATTTATTTATTGTCATAAATTTTTTCTTGATTCTAAATAATGGATGTTTGGAGAAGGGAGTTACTATATCAAATCCTAAAGGCGATTGCATACAAGAGCTTCTAAGGTTTAGTAAAATTAAATTTGAAACTTATTTCGATTCTGATACCAGTATAACTTGCCCACGATTTATATCTTGGGAACGTCCATTTAGAATAGGTGATACACTTTGTTTAATTGTTAGTTCGGAATATTTTAAAACAGGAAACCCAGTAATATGGAATAAGCCTGTTGAAGTAACGGTAACCAGTATGCTGGGAGACGAAGAAACTTATTTATTAAAGGGTAATTTTTGGCCGTGCGAAATTCGACCTACAGATTTTGAAATTTTTCGCTCAACAATTTTTTATAAGACCTACAACCAACCATTTAAAAACAACGGACAATTGGAAATAAATAATGAAGGTGATACTTTAATTGCCAACTATAAGTCGTATTGTACGAATTTATTTGTAAAAGATACAGTTTATATTCTATCCCAGTAATAAAACTATAACTAAAATTGGAGGTGTTTATGAAGCTTTATCGGTTACTAAAGGTTTTTGAAAAAACAGTTTTTATAGCGGTGATGATGTCTGTTTTTTCTTTTCCACAAGAAATCAAAAAGGTAAACTGTGTTAATAAACTTATTTAAGAAATTTAAAATTATTCTTATAGCATGTATTCTGTTAATGCAAATTAATTGTAAAAATAATAGCATAGAGCCATTAACAAATGAAATAAAATTACTTGGTTTTGAAGACAAGTTTGCATTACGGATGGTTTTAGCCGAACCGTATCTCTATGTTTGCGCTGGCTCGGGTGGCGTTTGGAGAAGCGATATTCGGAAACCAATAACAGAATGGAATTACTTAGGACTTGCTGATACTTCTTTAGGAAATTATACAAATGTTGGCGCTTTAGATATTGATGTTATTGAAGAGGACATTCTAGTTGCATACAATGGTAGTGCACATTTGCCGGATAGTTCAGTTTCAGTTTGGCGCAGTATAAATGCAGGTAAAAATTGGTTTCGTTCTGATAAGGGTGTATATGAGACCCTCGATTACGATTATGACCTTAACATTTTTACTTTTATACGACGTTCACCCCATAAGCCAAATATAGTAATAGGAGGAATAGATGTTGCCAGTTATCGTTCCACTGATGGAGGAAGTAATTGGAATCTGTTGTCTGGTCGAAGAAATGCAATTATAGGGAATGGAAATGTACGTTGGCATCCTTTTCAACCTGGGGAGGTTTGGTTCTTTGGAGAGACAGCATTATTTGCACCATACTGTGGCGCAGGACAAGATTACGGATTAAAAGGAAAGACCGGGTTGCCGTGGGATTCTTTAGGGTGTACTTACGATGGTGCAGTCTATGATGTTGCATTTGATGCAGTTGACCCCAAAATTATTTATATAGCTTCCACCTGTGGTATACTCAAAAGTAATGATGGCGGGTATACTTGGAAAAGAAATGTAGTACATCTTCCTGATAACGGATTTATATTTCGTATGATTCATCATCCGTCTGTTGGAGGAGTACTATATTTTGCAGGAGGGCAACAAATTTATGTTACATTTAATGGAGGGTTAAACGTGCAAAAAATCGGAGAAATAGAAAAAGGTTTTATTACATCCTTGGTTTGGGACTCAATAAGAAGCCAACTTTTCATTGGAACCACTGAAGGAGGTATCTATACATTAAAATTTTAGGGGGTCGGTATCAATAATAAACCGGGAATGAAGGTGGTGCCGGAACCTTGCAAGAACCTAAAACACCACCGACCCGGCTTGTCATTTTAAGACAGTAAAATCTACAAAAGCATTTCATATTTGACAAGCCTTTAATTAGTCCTGCTGCCTTTATTCCCTTAAATTAAGAGAGGTGCAATTATGAATCAAAGAAATTCTTCTATGCTGATTCTGGTAGTTATGTTTTTCGGAATTATTTGCGCGACGCTAAATGCACAAGTAAACCTGAAAAAAGTAGGAAATTACCAATATGCTCAATATAATGGGGTATGGTATACAGTAATAGACGGGAGACAAGGTAACCGAATGGATCCGAAACACCTTGTAGTCCGTCTGAAAGATAAATCAAATATAGATCTGTTTGACTTTCAGGGTGTATCAATTCCAAAATTGAAAAATGTTCGCGGTGAATTTGCTGATGGATTTTATGAGCTTGAAATTCCTGCAGGACATGACGGATTCGAGATAGCCGAAAAACTTGAAAAGACCGGAAAATTTGATGAAGTTCTTTTTAATTTTTTTGTCGATGTTGATGCAAATCCTAATGATCAGTATTATAACAATCAATGGGCACTGTCCCAAATAAACGTATCCAGTGCATGGAATATAACTACTGGTGTTAATTCAGTAATATTAGCTGTTATTGATGAAGGAGGGGATTACAATCACGAAGATTTGATAGGAAACAAATGGTCGGGTACAGGTTATGATTTTCATAATAATGATTCTGACCCTTACCCTGATGATGAAGCAAGGCATGGTACAGCAGTAGCAGGTATTTTAGGTGCTGTAACAAATAATGGAATTGGAGTATCAGGAGTTGCAGGCGGATGGGGAGGTACAGGTGGAGTTCGCATTATGCATCTTGATGCCGGTTACAGGTGGTATGATCAAGTTAATCAGGAGTGGAGAGAATCTCTTAGTCCTTCTGCTATTGCGCAAGCAATTGACTACGCTGCCGTATGGGGTGCCAAAGTAATAAATATGAGTTTCAGTAGCCCTAGTGGATTTACAGCCTGGTCATCAGCTATCAATAGCGCAGTTAATAATTATGGAGTTGTATGTGTCGCATCAGCAGGTAATTATAGGTCTGGTGACCCTACAAATATAGGTTATCCGGCTGCCTATTCTAATGTAATAGCTGTAGGCGCAACAACTCCAAGTGATACAAGAAAAGAATTAAATGATGGAACAGAATGGTGGTGGGGAAGCTGTTACGGGTCGCAGCTTGATATAATGGCACCTGGAGTTTATATCTATACAACAGATATTACAGGTTCTATTGGTTATAGTACTGGAAATTACTATAATTCGTTTAATGGAACTTCTTCAGCTGCACCACATGTTGCGGGACTTGCGGCTCTAATTCGTTCAATAAGTCCATCCTTTAACGCACAGCAAGTACGCGATATTCTCCTTAACAGCGCCGAAAAGGTATCAGGAATGGGTGGACAAAATTTCCATAATGAATATGGTTATGGTCGTATAAATGCATATGAAGCCCTAAAATATACTTTTGCAAATTATAATTTAACTTTAAGCGGAAATTATACTTTTTCTGAGAATATAAATATTGGACAAACTTTAACAATCGCTTCCGGTGCAAATATAACTTTTAGCGGCAGCGCTTCTTTAATAATAAATAGCGGCGCTAATTTAGTTGTAAGTCCCAATGCAAATATAGAATTTGGTACAGGCTCATTAACGGTTAATGGAACAATTACAGCAGACGGCTCAAGCAATGCAATTAATTTTGGTTCTACAGGAGGATCAAAATGGGGCGGTATAAAGCTTCAATCAACGGCAAGCGCTAATTCAGTTATTAAATACTGTAATATAGATAATGCTAACCAGGGTATTTATATAGGTCTTTCTAACAGCGGTTCTTCAAATTTTCCAACTGTAGAGTATAATACAATTACAAACTGTAATGACGGCATTTATCTTTACAATTCAGAGGGAAGCTCCGGAAAGCCATTGAGGTATAATGACGTTTCCGGTTCAACAAACGGCATCCGCTTTGAGGGACTTGCAGGCTATTCCAATTACGTCTGGATAACCAATAATTCTTTATATAATAATGAGAGCGGTTTGGTAATAAGGTATGCGCATCCGCGTCTATTTTATAATCATTCAACATGCAATGGCTACGGCGTAAAAGTAGAAAACTACAGCTACCCTAAATTTGCAGGCACATCAACTTCATCAAGCGGTTATAATCGCTTTGCGGATAACAGTGGAGCAAATCTTTATGCAAATAATAATGTAAATGTTTGGATGGGTCAGCTTAACGAAGTTGATGAAGGACAATACGGCGGAAATAATACGCTTGGAAGTTATGATGATTCACAAAACCCATGGTTTCCATATTATATAAAAGCATATAACGCTTCAACGGTAATGGCAAATTACTCTTATTTTGGAGCATTCCCGCCGGTTTCATGGAAAATTGATAAAGACGGCTCATCCTCAATTGATTATACAAATTACCTTAATTTTGATCCTTCCCCCGGCTCAGCTTGTTCAGAATCCATAGTTCAAAACTTTAGAAGAGATAATGATGAACCAAGTTTAATTTCAAGCTCTGCAGAAGGATTAGAAACTAAAGGCAAACGGCTTGGCGGGTTTGCTACAAAAGGTGTAAGTCAAAGCGCTCCCTCTTTATTATTGTATTTAGGTATGCATCATTATATGATGGATAATCCGGATTCTGCCAATTATATTTGGCAAAATTATAAGCTCATATCCTGATTCAACTCAAGCTATATTTGCTTTAAATTGGCTTGCACGAACAATGTATGAAAACAAGGTTGATACCTTGTCTGATTTTATTTCAAAATTTGAAAATAAATATGGAATGGATGT
>JBIQJD010000029.1:0-20675 GCA_044507695.1 Ignavibacteriales bacterium
GATGCTATCAGCGTCACTGTATCTCCAGGAGCAGTATCAAAGAAAATTGAGGCAGAATACAGTGAGATGCTTAAATCACCTTGTGCACGCACGTTTAAAAAAACGGTGAGAAAGAGGAGAGTAAATATTTTTTTCATACAAGCCCCTTTATTGAATTATGAAGTTAGAAAGTAACAAATGAAACTTTCCTTGTATGAAAATTAAAAATAATTTCTGATACTTTTTAAAATATTAATGATATAACACATCAATCTTAATTGATATTATTGGCTCATTAAGGTATTTTTAATCTTTAGTTTAAAGCGAAAAGTTATGAATCAAACTCCCCTGATGGCTCAATATTTCAAGGTAAAGGAGGCTCATCCTGATACGATTTTGCTGTTCAGAGTTGGTGACTTCTTTGAGACTTTTGATGAAGATGCAAAGCTTGCATCAAAGGTATTGGGGATTACTTTAACCCGCCGCGCAAACGGCGCTGCTGAAGATGTTCCGCTTGCCGGTTTTCCTCATCACGCAATTGATAATTACCTGCCAAAACTTGTACGTGCGGGCTACCGTGTTGCAGTTTGTGAGCAGGTTGAAAATCCCAAATTTGCAAAAGGAATTGTTAAACGCGAGGTAGTTGAGGTTGTTACACCAGGAGTTGCTTTTTCTGATAAGCTTCTTGATAACAAAAAAAATAACTATCTGATGAGTATATGCATTAAGTCTGATTCATCAGGTGAAAATACTGCCGGAATTTCTTTTTGTGATATTTCAACCGGCGAGTTCTATACTTATGAAATTCACCCTGATCAAATCAAACAGCAGATTGAATCAATTTCTCCCGCTGAATTATTGGTCCAGAAAAAAGACAGGGATTACTTTACACAGCTTGTTCAAAAGATCAATCCATCAATACGGGTTACAAAAGTTGATGATTGGATCTTTAATTTTGAATATGCAAAAGATTTATTGATCATGCAGTTTAAGACTGTTAATCTGAAAGGATTTGGAGTTGAAGGTCTTGCTGCTGGAATAATTTCCTGCGGAGTAATTTTAAATTATCTTCAGGAAACACAGAAAGCAAATCTTACACATTTAAACAGAGTTTCACTTTATAATCCTTCTGATTATATGCCGCTTGATTTCTCCACCAAAAGAAATCTTGAAATAACATTCTCAATGCATGATGGCGGCAGGGAAGGATCACTAATTTCAATTCTTGATAAAACATCCACTCCAATGGGAGCAAGGCTTCTTAAGAAATGGATATCTGCTCCTCTTGTTAAGCTTGAACCCGTACTCAAACGCCAGGAAAGTATTGATGAGTTATACAGAAATAAAGTATTAAGAAAAAATCTGGGCATTGATTTAAAAGAAATCGGTGATCTTGAACGGCTTATTTCAAAAGTTTGTACTGGCAGAGCAAATCCGAGAGATGTTGTATCAATTAAAACTTCCTTAAAGAAAATTCCTTTATTAAAAGAAAAATTAAAAGAAGTTAAAACCAAGACACTCGTTCAGTTGAGTGAAAATTTATCTGCCCATGAAAAACTTGTTGAAAAAATTCAAAATGCAATTGTTGACTCACCTCCTTTGAACATTGCTGATGGCGGAGTAATTAAAAGCGGCTTCTCAGTTGAACTTGATGAACTGAGAGATATCTCAATTAACAGCAAAGCGTGGATTGCAAATCTCCAAAAAACAGAACGTGAAAAAACAGGCATCTCTTCCCTTAAAGTAAATTTTAACAAAGTATTTGGTTACTATATTGAGATAAGCAATGCGCATAAAGATAAAATACCCGAAAATTATATCCGTAAGCAGACACTTGTTAATTCTGAAAGATATATCACTCCGGAATTAAAAACCTATGAAGATAAAATCCTTAACGCGGAAGAAAAAATATTTGAACTTGAATCGCAGCTCTTTAATGAGATAAGATTATTTATTGCCGCAGAAGCCGAAGCTGTTCAGAATTCTGCAAGACTAATTGCAATGCTTGATTGTTTTGTTTCTTTTGCTGATTGCGCTGATGAATATAACTACGTAAAACCGGAACTTGCGGAAGACGATCTTTTAGAAATTATTGATGGAAGACATCCGGTTGTTGAACGAATTCTTCCTCCAGGTGAAAAGTTTACTCCCAACGGCTGCAGATTAGATAATAATAAAGAACAGATAATAATTTTAACCGGACCAAATATGGCGGGTAAATCTGTCTATCTTCGGCAGGTTGGTCTTATTGTTTTGCTCGCACAGATCGGCTCATTTGTACCTGCAAAAAAAGCTCACATCGGAATGGTTGATAGAATTTTTACACGTGTTGGTGCAAGTGATAATATTACTGCAGGTGAAAGTACATTTCTTGTTGAGATGCAGGAAGCAGCAAACATTTTAAATAATGCAACTTCAAAAAGCCTTGTGCTGCTTGATGAAATAGGCAGAGGTACAAGCACATTTGATGGTATTTCAATTGCATGGGCTATAACAGAATATCTTCATGAAAATCCCGATCAATCCGCAAAAACATTGTTTGCAACTCATTATCATGAACTGAATGAAATGGCGGAGATATTTCCCCGCATAAAAAATTATAAAGTTGAAGTTCGTGAATACGATGATAAGGTAATCTTTCTTCATAAAGTGAGCAGCGGCGGCGCGGATCATTCTTACGGAATACAGGTTGCGCAAATGGCAGGCTTGCCGCGGTACGTAACAAGCCGCGCAAAAGAAATCTTACAGAATCTTGAAAGTAAAGAACTCACGCCTTATGAAGTGAAAAAAGAAAAATTAAAGAAGTTGAAAAATGAAGATGAAAATCAGATTAATCTTTTTGAAGTAATTGATGATAAATTAAGAAAAGAGATTGAGGATATTCAGATTAATGATATGACTCCTGTTGAAGCACTAAACAAATTAAATGAGCTGAAGAAAAAAGTTTCAGAGAAAACATCATGAAGTACATCTACATTACAATCATTATTCTGATAATTGGCATTCTGCTTTTGATTTTTAACACCGGTAAAACTTTTACACCTGAAGAAGAGCAATATATTTCATCTATAGAAAATGAACGGGCTGAAAAAGATGATTACATGAAGAATGATCCTTCTTCACCGTTTAATCAGGATGAAAAAGCTCATTTTGAACCGTTAAAATATTATGATGTTAATCCTGATTTTATTTTTAAAAGTAAATTGTATGAATACGAACAGAAAGATTCAATTAAGGTTTTTGGAACAAAAGGTGAAGAAAGACAAACTGTAAAATTTGGTTATCTTAAATTCAATTATAAAGGAAGAGATTATAAAATTAATGTTTACAAATCCCTGAGCAGAAGCGGGGATGAGTATTACGGAATCTGGTTTACAGACAAAACTACAGGCAAGGAAACTTACGGGGTAGGGCGTTACATCGATTTTGAATTGAACCCTAATCCGGATTATGTTTACATTCTTGATTTTAATAAAGCATATAATCCTTATTGTGCTTACAGCGCAAAGTTTTCCTGCGCTATTCCAACAAAGGAGGATTATCTTGATCTCGCTGTAACTGCAGGCGAGAAAAATTTTCATCATTAAGGAGAAAAAAGTGGTAATCGTACTGGAAAAAAATATTAACGAAAAAAAACTTGAGAACGTAATTAAACATCTGGAAGATTTTGGATTTGCCGTCCATAAATCAACCGGAGTGGAACAGATCGTTCTCGGCGCAATTGGCGTTAAAAATGATTTTGATATACGCCAGGTTAAAGTGCTTGACGGCGTATCGGAAGTTTACAGAATAACCGAACCATATAAACTCGCAAGCCGTACATTCAAAAAAGAAAACACTGAAATAAAAATTAAAGATATAGTCATCGGCGGTAACGAAGTTGTTATGATGGCTGGTCCATGTTCTGTTGAGAATGAAGATCAGATTTTTACAATAGCGGAAATTGTTGCTGCTTCCGGTGCAAAGATTTTAAGAGGCGGTGCATTTAAACCGAGAACATCTCCATACTCTTTCCAGGGATTGGGTGAAGAAGGTTTGAAACTGTTACGGAAAGCTGCTGATAAATATAATCTGCTCGTTATAACCGAAGTGATGGAAACAAGCCAGATAAAATTGATTGAAGAGTATACAGATATTTTCCAGGTTGGTGCGAGAAATATGCAAAACTTCTCGCTCATGCGCGATCTTGGAAAAGCATCAAAACCGGTTATGCTTAAACGCGGGCTTGCAGCCACTGTGGAGGATTGGATGATGTCTGCCGAATATATTCTCTCGAACGGAAATAAAAATGTAATGCTGTGTGAGAGGGGAATCCGCACTTTTGAAACGATAACAAGAAACACTTTTGATCTTTCAGCTATTCCCGTTGTGCATAAAATAAGTCATCTACCGGTTATTGCAGATCCATCTCATGCAACCGGAATTCGTGATAAAGTTTTACCAATGGCAAGAGCAGCAGTTGCTGCCGGAGCTGATGGATTGATGGTTGAAGTTCATCATGATCCTGAAAAAGCGCTCTCAGACGGCCCGCAGGCTTTACTTCCGGATCAGTTTACAGAATTAATGAAACAGGTAAAACTTATTGCTAAAGTTATTGGCAGGAAGATGGGATGATAATTGATAAACATAAATTTCATCTCACCAAATAAATAATATGATACGAGTTTCAATTATTGGCCTTGGATTAATCGGCGGTTCGCTTGCAAAATCTTTTAAAAATACTTACGCTGATAATATTGAAATAACAGGATACGATTCACCTGATGTTTTAGACGAAGCTATCGAAGTAAAAGTGATTGATAAAAAAGTGCTTTTCCCGGAAGATGCAGCCGATTCGAATATTATCTTTCTATGTCTTCCAACAGAACTTTCTCTGACTGCTCTATCTAAATTGGCACCTGAAATTAATGAAGATACAATCATCTCAGATGTTGCCGGAGTTAAAGGAATTTTTGAGATGGAATGGAGTGCTCTTAAAAGTAAGGGCAAATTTATCGGCGGGCATCCGATGACCGGAAAAGAGCGCGGCGGCTTTGAAAATTCAGATCCTCTTCTTTTTGAAAACTCGGTTTATATTTTATCCGATAAAAAAATTGAATCAAAAAATTATTCTCTTTTCATTGAGTTGATTAATTCACTCGGTGCACGAATAAGATTCCTTGATCCTTTCCTGCACGATGAAATAGTTGCAAACGTAAGTCATCTTCCGCAGTTGTTGTCTGTTGCGCTTGTTAATGCAGCCTCAGAAACAAAGGGTGATATAAATTATCTGGATTTTGCCGCAGGCGGTTTCAGAGATATGACGAGAATTGCTTCAAGTGATTTTAAAATTTGGCAGTCTGTAATTAAACATAACCGTGATTCAATTTTGCGCAGCATAGAAAGCTTTGAAGCTGTATTTAAAAAAGTAAAATCATTTGTAAAGAATGATGATTATAAATCACTTGCAGAATTGTTTGAATCATCTAGATTAAAGCGGGATGAGATTCCAAAAAACACAAAGGGATTTATAAATCCGCTTACAGATATTTTTGTCTTTGTAAAAGATGAACCTGGCGTGCTAAGCAGATTAACAAGTATTCTTTTTGAGAATAATATCAACATAAAAGATCTTGAACTGCTTAAAATAAGGGAAGGCACCGGCGGCACCTTCCGAATTTCTTTTGAATCACAAGCTGAAGCTGATACTGCTGAAAAGCTGATTGAAGGATTGGGATTCAGAACGAAGTAATTATTTCAACCTTGCTCTCTTCAATCTTAATGAGTTTGAAACAACACTAACAGAACTTAATGCCATTGCTGCCGCTGCAAACATTGGATTGAGCAGCCCAAATGCGGCAACAGGAATACCAATCACATTATAAACAAACGCCCAAAATAAATTCTGCTTAATTGTTTTCATCGTTTTGTTTGAAAGTTTAATTGCCTGAACAACAGAATTCAAATCACCTTTCATTAAAGTAATCTCAGCAGTTTCCATGGCAATATCAGTACCTGTGCCGATTGCAATTCCAATATCGGCCTGTGCAAGTGCCGGTGAATCATTTATTCCATCGCCAACCATTGCAACAATATTTCCATCTTTCTGCAGATTTTTAACATGCATTGCTTTATCAGCCGGCATAACTTCTGCAATAACTTCATCAATTCCAGCCTGCGCAGCAATTGCGTTAGCTGTTTTTTGATTATCACCTGTAATCATTACAACTTTAATATTCATTGCTTTCAATTCATCAACTGCATTTCTGGCTGATGTTTTAATAACATCTGCAATTGCAATAATGCCTGCACTTTCACCATTAACTGCAACATAAACTGCTGTTTTTCCCTGTGCTGTTAATTCATTAAAATATTTTTCAGCATTATCCGTCTTTACTGAAAACTCTTTCATCAATAATAAATTACCGGCTGTAATTGCGTTACCGTCAACAACTGCTGTTAATCCCATTCCGGTATAAGATGAAAAAGATTTTGTTTCACTTAACTGAATATTTTTATCTGCCGCATAACTTACTATTGCATGGGCAAGCGGGTGTTCAGATTTATTTTCTGCAGAAGCAGAAAGTTTTATTAATTGATTTTCATCAATGCCATTCAGACTGATAATATCTGTTACCACAGGTTTACCCTGAGTTACAGTTCCTGTTTTATCAAGAACTACTGTAGTTATTTTATGTGCCAGTTCAAGGCTTTGTGCTTCCTTAATCAGGATTCCATTTGATGCCCCAAGTCCTGTTCCAACTATTATTGCGGTTGGCGTTGCAAGTCCAAGCGCACACGGGCATGCAATAATCATTACCGCAATAAAATTTATCATTGCTGCTGTGAATGGAGCGCCTCCAACAAAATACCATAGTATGAAAGTGATTATGGCAATCGAAATTACAACCGGTACAAATACTGAAGCTATTTTATCAGCCAGACTTTGAATAGGCGCTTTTGATCCTTGTGCATCTTCTACCAGTTTTACTATCTGGGAAATTATTGTATCTTTTCCAACTGCAGCAGCTTTAAAAGTAATGCTGCCGGTTTGATTGATTGTTCCACCGATTACGCCTTCACCAACTGATTTGTATACGGGTATACTTTCACCCGTAATCATTGATTCATCAACAGAAGTAGTTCCGCTTATTATTTCTCCATCAACGGGAATTTTTTCACCCGGTCTAACTACTATCAAATCTCCAACAGCTAATTCGGCAACAGGAACATCAATTTCTCTTTCATTTTTTTTTACCCGGGCAAATTTCGGCTGAAGATTCATCAGCTTCTTTATTGCAGAAGAAGTTTTTGCTTTTGCACCTGATTCAAGTAATCTTCCAAGCAGAATCAAAGTAATTATTGTTGTAGCTGTATCAAAATAAATATGATCATTAGCTGAATTTATTGAAAGCAGTGAAGGGAATAGTACAGCAATAGTACTGTACACATAAGCCGTTCCGGTTCCCGCGGCAACAAGCGTGTTCATATCAGCAGAAAAGTGTTTCAGTGAATTCCACGCTGAAATGAAAAATCTTTTTCCTGAAACAAACATTACAAGCGTTGCCATAATTAATGTAAGCTTGTGAATATCAGTCATTGATAAAGGTGATATACGCATGAACCAATCAGTCATTCCAATCATGCTGATGATCATTACAGGAATTGAAAGCACTGCACTGAAAATAAATTCATTCTTTAATTTTTTATATGCTGCCTTCTTCCGGAGTTCATCCGGCATAATATCATCCGCACCTGCCTTTGCTGCAGGAGATTCAGATATTAATTTATATCCCGCTTCTTCAACTGCGGCAGCAAGCTGTTCCAAATTGGTTTTTGATTCATCAAATGAAAGATTCACTTTTTCTGTTGCGAGATTCACATTCACATTGGAAACGCCTTCAACTTTTTTTAATGCCTTTTCAACTCTTGCAACACAGCTTGCACATGTCATCCCTTCAACAGGAAGATTTAAATTTTTAGTTTCCATTTTATCACCTGATTATATGCCGGTGCTTATGATACAAGTTTATAACCTGCATTTTCTATCGCACGTGCAATTTCTTCTTTTGTAATTTTAGAATCATCATATTCAACTTTAGCAGTGCCGATTCTAACCTTATTTACTTTTAATCCATCGAGTTTTTCAAGTTCTTTTTGTACAGAAATAACACAATGGTGGCAGCCCATTCCTTCAATTTTTAATTCTTCTGATTTCATTTTTCTTCCTTTTGTTTTATCTGGTTACACGAACAAAATTAATGTTTTAAATACAAGCTGCGTTACACTTTTATTAAAAAATGTTATACAATTATATTCTCGGATTGATACGAATAGTCAATTATCAGATCAGATTTGATCAAGCGGCTTGCGCAGATTTTCTGAGAAAGTTTTATACTGGCTGGCTGTAAATCCCGTTATTTTTTTAAATTGATTTGAAAGATGCTGAACGCTGCTGTAGCCGAGTTGAAAAGCAATTTCACTTAAAGTTAATTCACCATATTTAAGCAGTTCTTTCGCCCGTTCAATTTTTTGCAGAATAAAAAACTGCTCAACCGTAATATTTGCTACTGATGAAAAAAGTGTGCTGATAGTATGATAATCGATATCTAATTTTTTTTCAAGATAGGAAGAAAGTTTCATATCCATTAAAATATTTTTTGATTGCACTAGTTTTATTATTTCAATTTTAACCTGCTCAATCAATGCAGCACGTTTATCTTCAAGAAGTTCAAATCCGTTTTCTTCAAGCACTTCTTTTATTTTTAAGATTGGAAGATTATCCTGAGCTTCTTCAAGTTCTACCTTTCCCAACTCTATTGATTTTATTTGCAGGCCGAGTTTTTCGAGTTCTTCTCTCACTACCTTGATGCATCTTCCGCAAACCATATTTTTAATTGTTAAAATTGATTCTTTCATTTTAAAATCCAGATAAAAAAAATGCCTCCTTGTGGAGGCAAAAGATAATAAAATATTTTCATTCAATTCATTCATTCAGCCGTTCCTTCAAATCGCTCCAGAATCTTTCTCTTACCAGATTCCAGCCTGCTTTTTGTGAATCATTCAAAAGCTTTTCAATGCGGTCATTATATTCAGATGTTACGGTTTCACCGGCATTATAACTCATAATAAAGGAATAAATGATAGAATTGATTTCTGCTGTTTGATCTTCAGTAAGATTTAACTGACTTTTAAGACGGTTTGCAAAATCATCGGCTGTTGTTTCATATTCGTTTTCATCATTCACTGATGTTGTATCCTTTAAAGTATCAGCGGGTACAACAACATTCGTATCGCGTTGAGTTAAAGTATCGGCCGCTGCTGCGGTTTGATTAATTATTGCTGTACCAGCAAAAGAAAAAATGAAGATGAAAAATATTTTTTTAAGCATAATTTCATCCTAAATTGTTTAACACTCTGCCAATTAAGCTATGCTTTACTTATAAATTAGTGATGAATATTACGGAAGATTAATTTGATTCAAATCAGCCGAAATTTAAATTGCAGTTATCACAGTTTAGGCAGGGTTTTTCATCATGAAAACCGAAATATTCAGAGATATAAACACGCCGGCATTCTTCGCTTTTGAAATAATTAACAACCGAAAGGAGTTTTTTATTATCATTTAAAAGTTTTTCTTTTAATCGTTCCTCATCTTCAAGTTCATCAGGTAAATCATTTACAAGTGAGAGATTTTTTAATTCAATATCACCTTCTGTTACACCATAACGATCAAGCATTCCAAGTGCGGTTTCAATCCGGAAGTCTTTCCTGTTTTTAAAATTCATCTGTTCACGGAGGAAATCAATACCGTATGAATTTACTTTTTCAATATCACGTTTAAGAAGATTATGGAGAGCGTAGTAAAAATCAGCGCCGGGATTAGACCATTTTATAAATTCCATTTGTGTATAAAGATCTTCCTGGTTATAAAGCAGAACGCACGTAGATGGTTTGCCATCGCGTCCTGCACGGCCAATTTCCTGGTAATATGATTCAATTGAAGAGGGGAGTTCAGCATGAATTACGAAACGTATATCTGGCTTATCTATTCCCATTCCGAATGCGTTAGTTGCAAGAATTAATTTTTCTTTATCGCTAAGAAAATTCCGCTGCATTAATTTTCTTTCTTTATCAGAAAGCTTACCATGATAAATTCCGTGGCGGATTTTCTTATCAGAAAGAAATTGAGAAAATCTTTCAAGTGTTTGAATTAATGAAAAATAAATAATTCCTGATCCGGAATATTTTTCAAAAACCGAAAGAATACCACGCTGCTTCTCTTTATCATCAAACACATCCATAACTTCAAGCCGTAGATTCGGGCGTTCAATTCCATGATGAAAAATTTTTACTTCATCTTTATTTAATTGAAGTTTCTCAATTATATCTTGCTGAACCCGGAGTGTTGCGGTTGCAGTAAGCGCAATTGTTAAGGGATTATTTAATTCCTGGCGGAACTCACCGAGACGCGAATAATCAGGTCTGAAATCGTGTCCCCATTCTGAAACGCAATGAGCTTCATCCACAGCAAAAAGAGAAATATTAATTTTTTTAAGATTAGCTGTAAACTCTTTTTTCCGGAATCTTTCCGGTGTAACGTAAAGAAGCTTTATCTTTCCGTTGATGAATTCATCTAATCTTTTCTCACGTTCATCTCTGGATAAAGTAGAATTTATAAATCCGGCAGGAATATTTTTTCTGCGCAGTGCATCAACCTGATCCTGCATTAAAGCAATAAGCGGACTAACTACAATTGTTCCGCCTTCAAACATTAACGCAGGAACCTGGTAACATAATGATTTGCCGCTGCCCGTTGGCATTAAAACAAGCGCAGGCTTTCTCTTAATTAATCTTTCAATAATTTCTTCCTGTCCGCTTCTGAAACTTTCGTATCCAAAATATTTTTTCAGCGTATCATGTGCATTCATCAAAAATTTCCAATTATTCAGCGGCAGTTTGAGGAACATCTACAACTAATTTATGATCAAGATTTGCAATTCTTAAAGCAAGATGATAAACAAGTTTTGCTGCTCTTAATACCTTTTTGAAATTAATATGTTCGGCATCATCGGTTGGCTGATGATAATTATACGGATCATCAACAGTAAAGAATACTGATGGAATTCCTCTCTTTGCAAATTGATAATGATCACTTCTGTAATAAATTCTTTCCGGATCATTCGGATCATCATATTTATAATCGAATGCAAATTTTGTAACGGAAGCATTAACTTCATTTGCTAATTTGTATAGTTCAGAACTTAATCTTCCCGAACCAATAGAATAAACTGTATCAGGATGTCCGCTGCCAAGCATATCAAGATTTATATTAACAATTACATCATCAATTATACTGCTGTGTGATGTAAAATGTTTTGCACCAATTAATCCTTTTTCTTCGGCAGTGTATAGAAGAATAACAACGGGTCTTTTGTTACTTTTTGATGCAGCAAGTGTTCTTGCTGTTTCAAGCACAGCTGAAGTTCCGGAAGCATTGTCATTTGCTCCGTTGTAAATTTCATTATTTTTTATCCCTTCATGATCATAATGCGCACCGATTGTTACATACTCATTTTGAAGTGAAGGATCAGTTCCTTTAATCAAACCAACAACATTGCGTACAACTTCAGTTCTTGAATTTACAATCAAATTCATATCAATTTTTCCATCAATATGAAAATATGGAAGTGATTGATGTTCAGCGATCAAATCAGTTAATTGTTCAAAAGTATATTTTTGATTTTGCAGAAGTTCTTTTGCTGCTTTTTCACTCAACAATGCTGCGGGAATTGTTTCATTAGAAGATGTTTCGCCTTCGGGATTATATTGAAAACTTTCTGATGCAGACCACCGTCCGAATCTTTCCCATCTTGAAAGAGTATATTCATCAGGCAGAATTATAATTCCGCTTGCACCTTTTGCAATTGCAATTTCAATCTTTGCAGATGAACGGGCATATCTTGTATTTTTCTCTCCGTTAAAAAAAGTTTCTGTTTCGCTGAAAGGTTCACCCGCAAATACTACAACAACTTTTCCTTTTACATCAAGATTTTTATAATCATCATAGTCAAACTCATCAGCAGTAATTCCGTATCCTGCAAAAATAATTTCTTTATCTGAAACAGGGTTTATTGCAGCAGGTAAAGTATAATACACCTTGATGAAATCATTAATGAATTTAAATTCTATTACTGCATCTCCGTTTTTAAAAATAACATTTGAATTAGAATCAATGCTGTTCAGCTGAACTTCAAAGTTCTGAAAATAAGTGCCATCATCTCCGAAAGGTTCAACGCCATATTTTTGCAGCTCGGATGCAATAAACTTTGAAGCAACCTTTGCTCCGTGTGTTGCTGCTTCTCTGCCTTCAAGTTCATCTGAAGCAAGAAATTCAAGATTGGATTTTAGTACCGGTAAATTAAAAAATTCATCCTGTGAAATATTATTTGTACTTGCGCAGCCTGCAATGATTAATGCAGCAAAGGCTGGTAAAATAATTTGTTTAAGCATTTGGTTTTTCCCTGGCTTTTTTTCAAAATTAAAGAGAGTTAAGCAAACCTCAAAAAAAATATCAAACTTTATTATGTGCACCTGGTTTTGATTTTCATCTCATAACATATTTTCTATAAATTTGAGTATGTAATTAATAATTGAAAAGTAAAATGAAATTTAACAGAGACGGATTTTCCGATACACAGCTTATTGAAATTTATAAAGAATTAGTTCTCCCCAGATTAATTGAAGAAAAAAAAGTTAACCTATTACGGCAGGGAAAAATTTCCAAGTGGTTTTCAGGCTACGGGCAGGAAGCAATTTCTGTTGGCTGTGCACTTTCAATGAATGAGGATGAATACATTCTTACAATGCACAGAAATCTTGGAGTTTTTACTGTAAGAAATCTGGATCTTGTAAAATTATTTTCACAATTCCAGGGAAAGCCGAACGGCTATTCACAGGGGCGCGAACGTTCTTTCCACTTTGGAACCAATGAACATCATATAGTTGGAATGATTTCTCATCTCGGTCCGCAATTAGGCGTTGCAGATGGCATAGCGTTATGGCATAAAATTAAAAAAGAAAAAAAATGCTGCCTCGTTTTTACAGGTGAAGGCGGCACCAGCGAAGGTGATTTTCATGAAGCTGTAAACGTTGCGGCGGTCTGGGATCTTCCGGTAATTTTTGTAATTGAAAATAATGGCTATGGTTTATCAACTCCAACATCTGAACAGTTTAAATGTAAAAATCTGATTGATAAAGGAATTGGCTACGGAATAGAAGCAGTTCAGGTTGAAGGAAATAATATTCTTGAAGTTTATACCACCATAAAAAAATACTCTGATCAGATTAGGAAAAAGCACAGACCGGTAATGATTGAAGCAATTACTTTCCGTATGCGCGGGCATGAAGAAGCCTCTGGCACAAAGTACGTGCCCAAAGAATTACTTGAGATGTGGAGTAAAAAAGATCCTGTTGTTAATTATGAAAATTTCTTAAAAAAAATTAATCTGCTTGATGATAAAGCAATTGAGAAAATAAAAAATGAAATAAAAGAAATGCTTGATGAGGCATGGGAAAAAACGGAAACTTCTCCTGCAGTAATTCCTGATACTGAAAAAGAACTAAGAGACGTTTATAAATTATCATCTTCTCAAATCATTAAGCCAAAAATAAATTCTAAAACAAATAAAAGATTTGTAAACGCAATTTCTGATGCAATAAGGCAAAGTCTTGAAAGATATCCTGATTTAATTATTATGGGGCAGGATGTTGCTGATTACGGCGGTGTATTCAAAATAACAGAAGGATTGATGGAAATTTTTGGAAAGGATAGAATCAGAAACACACCGCTTTGTGAATCCGCAATTGTAGGAACAGCGCTTGGATATTCAATTAAAGGAGGCAAGGCAATTGTTGAAATGCAGTTTGCTGATTTTGTTTCAAGCGGCTTTACACAGATCGTTAATAACCTTGCAAAGATTCATTACCGCTGGGGAGTAAATGCGGATGTTGTTGTGAGAATGCCAACCGGTGCCGGTGTTGGTGCCGGACCTTTTCATTCGCAATCAAATGAAGCATGGTTTACACATGTTCCCGGGTTAAAAGTAGTTTATCCTTCAACTCCTTACGATGCAAAAGGTTTGTTGAATGCATCGATTGAAGATCCAAATCCTGTAATGTACTTTGAACATAAAGCATTGTACCGTTCCATCTCTGAAGAAATTCCTGATGATTATTACACGGTTGAAATCGGAAAAGCGAGACAGGTAAGAGAAGGGGAAGATGTTTCAATCATTACATATGGAATGGGAGTTCACTGGGCTGAAGAAGTTTTAAAAAAGAATAATAAAATTTCCGCTGATGTAGTTGATCTCCGGACGCTGATGCCGTGGGATAAAGAAGCTGTTGAGAAAAGTGTGAAGAAAACTGGCAAGGTATTAATTCTTCATGAAGATACTTTAAGCGGAGGTATCGGCGGAGAAATTTCTGCATGGATTGCAGAGCATTGTTTTAAATATCTTGATGCACCAATTGTTCGTGCTGCTTCTCTCGATACTCCGGTTCCTTTTGCTTTAGAACTGGAAAGGAATTTTTTAGCTAATGCAAGATTGGAAGAGAAATTAAATTACCTGGTTAGTTTTTAAAATAAAACTTGATGAATAATTTCAACCAAGAGCAACATCAAGAATCATCATAATTGTAAAGCCAACCATTGTTGAAATTGTTGCAAGATCAGTATTCCCGTTTGTTTGTGATTCGGGAATTAATTCTTCAACAACAACATAAATCATTGCGCCTGCGGCAAAGCAGAGAGCGTAAGGCAATAGCGGTTCCGCAGCAAGTACAAACAATGCACCGGCAACACCTGCTGCCGGTTCAACAATTGCGGAAAGCTGACCATACCAGAAACTTTTTGCTTTAGATAATCCATCCGCACGCAGCGGCATTGAAACAGCAATTCCCTCTGGAAAATTCTGTAAACCAATTCCAATTGCTAAAGCAGCAGCGCCGGTTACGGAAGCTTCGGGAAATCCGGATGCAGCCGCCCCAAATGCAACACCAATTGCCAATCCTTCAGGAATATTATGCAGAGTAATTGCAGAAACTAAAAGTATGCTTCTTTGCCAGTTTGTTTTTATTCCTTCTGCCTGCTGCAATTTCATTCCTGGATGAAGGTGAGGAAGAATCTTATCCAATGCATAAAGAAAAACGCCGCCGGCTAAAAATCCCACAGCAGCGGGAATCCATGCAGGAAAATCTTTTCCTTCAGACATTGCAATAGCCGGCGCAATTAATGACCAGTAGCTTGCAGCAATCATTACTCCTGCTGCAAAACCCAGCATTGAATCAAGCAGCTTCCGGTTTACGTTTCTGTGAAAGAATACACCCGCAGCTCCAATTGCTGTAACTGCCCACGTAAATAATGTGGCAATTAACGCCTGCTGAACAGGACTAAGTTCATTCAGAAATTCAATCAATTTTTCGCCGTTTCATTTTCTTTAAAAATACATCTTTCTGTAATAATATCTGATATTGTAAAATGATGAAACACATGAAGATTTTGATTGATTAATTCTCAAAACATTAATTAAAAGTTTAAAACAATGTTTTCACTTTATATTTTTCACAATCAATTTTGTATCTTACATAAATTCCGGAATGAAAAAAAATTATATTTCTTTATTAAATTTTTAAAAAAGTTGTAAATTGTAGTTCAAAAAAATTGCGGAACATCTTGAGCATTCAATCTCAGAAGCATACCCTGAGCATCCCAAAAGCGGAATTAAAAAATCTGCAAAAATATATCAAAGAACTCTCTGCCAATATTGATTTGCCGGAAGATATTCATAAATCCATTTTAAAAATATCATCTTTCATAAAAGAGACTGAAAAAATTCTGCCGCCAACAAATGGTAATGCCGGAAATGCAGTATTAACAAGCGATGAAAAAACCTTTAAAACTATCTGGGAACATTCATACGATGGAATGCGGCTGACGGATTCTGAGGGAATTGTAGTTTTGTGCAATCAGGCTTATGCTGATATGGTGCAGAAGAAAAAAAGTGAAATTGAAGGAAAGCCGTATTCTCATGCTTACCATGAATCAATCGGCCCAAGAATGCTTGCAAAATACAGCTCAAGATTTAAGGAAGAAAGCTTTGACAGGAAATATGAAACCAGCACAAAGATATGGAATGGTGAGGTATTATCATTTGAAATATCAAATACATTTGTTGAGATACAGGGTAAGAAACTTCTGTTTTCAATTTTCAGGAATGTAACCGAGCGGAATCAAAAAGAAGAATTAATAAAGAAAAAAGATAATCTTTTACAGGGAATTGCAGAAGCTACAAAATTTCTTATAACACAGGAACTGGATACCGGAGTTCCTTCTGCTTTAAAAATTCTGGGTTTAGCTGCGGAAGTAGACCGGGTTTCTATTTTCAAACATATGGAAGATGAAGAAACAGGTGAAATGTATATCAGCATTCAGTATGAATGGCATTCTGATATTTGTGAAGCACAGTTAGATAATCCGGGAATGAAAAAATTATCCTATTCACGTTTTGAAGCACTGAATTTTTACTCAAATTTTTCTGCCGGTAAAAGTCTGCATTTTATAATCAAAGAACTTCAGGAATCGTCTCAAAAAGTTTTTATTGACGGCAGCATTCAATCAATTCTGCTCGTTCCAATAATGATTGATGAAAAATATTGGGGATTCATTGGATTTGATGATTGTAAAAGCAGCCGGGTTTGGACGGACAATGATGAATCTCTGCTGATAACGATGTCTTCATTAATCGGAGCAGTAATTAAACGTGATAATTTCCGTGAAGAATTACTGCGCAAAAATGATGAACTTGATCTTGCTGTTATTAAAGCTGAATCTGCTGCGAGAGCCAAAAGTGAATTTCTTGCTTTAATGAGCCATGAAATAAGAACACCAATGAACGGCGTAATTGGAATGACCGGGCTGCTGCTTGATACAGAACTTAGTGAAGAGCAAAGAGAATATGTTGAGACGATACGAATAAGCGGTGATCAACTGCTTGTTATAATTAATGATATACTTGATTTTTCAAAAATTGAATCTGAAAAACTTGATCTGGAGAATCAGCCGTTTAATTTGCGTGATTGTATTGAAGACTCACTTGATTTGCTTGCACCAAAAGCCGGTGAAAAGGGATTAGATCTTGCTTATATAATTGAAGATAACACACCCGTAAAAATTGTTGGAGATGTTACACGCCTGCGCCAGGTTTTAACAAATCTTGTAAGTAACGCAATTAAATTTACCGAACGAGGTGAAGTATTCATCTCTGCATCTGCCAAAAAACTTGAAGGTGATGATTATGAAATTAACTTCTGCGTGAAAGATACAGGGATTGGAATTCCCGAAGATAAAATGGATAGATTATTTAAATCTTTCAGCCAGGTTGATTCATCAACTACGCGTACACACGGCGGAACGGGACTTGGGCTGGCAATAAGCAAACGGCTTGCAGAGTTAATGGGCGGAACAATGTGGGTGCAAAGTGAAATATCTAAAGGAACTTCATTCTTCTTTACAATAAAAACAAAATCTTCTCCGGCAGTTTCTAAAATTTATCATAAAGGTGATCAATCAAGATTAAAAGGAAAAAACATTCTTATTGTTGATGATAATAAAACCAACAGACGAATTCTCAAGGCACAGACAGAAGGATGGGGAATGATTCCAACCGTAATTGAATATCCGTTTGAAGCTATTAAACTTATTAAAGAGGATAATAAATTTGATCTGATTATTCTTGATTATCAAATGCCTGTAATGGACGGAATAACGCTTGCAAGAGAAATCCGCAGGCTTGAAGCAGGAATGAAGGTTCCTATAATCCTGCTTACATCTATAGGAAGAAAAGAAGATTTCAGCGATCATTCATACTTAAGTTTATCTGCATTTTTAAGCAAACCTATTAAACATGTTCAGCTTCTGGAAGCAATAAATTCAGCTTTGGGCGTAATTGCTCCGGCTGTAAAGGATACAAAAACCAATAATCAGCTTGATTATAATCTCGGGCAGAAAAAACCGCTTCGTTTGCTTCTTGCAGAAGATAATGTTGTTAATCAAAAAGTTGCATTAAGAATTCTTGACAAAATGGGATACCGCGCTGATGTTGCCGGAAACGGTTATGAAGTAATTGAAGCAGTAAGAAAAATTCATTACGATATTGTTTTTATGGATATTCTTATGCCGGAGATGGATGGATTTGAAGCAACTAAAATAATTCTTGATGAATTCTCCGATGAAAAAAGACCGAAGATAATTGCAATGACTGCAAATGCGATGCAGGGTGACAGGGAAGAATGTTTTGCAGTTGGAATGGATGATTATATAACTAAACCAATCAGGCTGCAGGAACTGCAGGCAGTGCTGCATAAGTGGGCTGATATCATTTTTGAACAAAAGGATTTTATGGTTTCACAAATCAAGCAGCGGAAGATTGATACAAAGATAATTGATGAAAGCAAGATTTCTTTTTTGCAGGAAGTTGAATCGCAGGAAGATGTAGCTTTCCTTATGGAACTGCTTAACATTTATATTACCGAGCTTCCGAAAACAATGAGCAATATAAGAGCAGCAATTAAAAAGAAAGATCCCGGGCAGCTTCAGTTTTTTGCGCACAAATTAAAAGGAAGCAGTCTCACTCTTGGTATGGAAGATATTTCAGAAATTTGCCATGAACTTGAAACGATTGCAAAAACCGGTGCAATTACATCAAAGTGTGAAACTTTTTCAGAATTGCTTGTTGGTAAATTTGAATTAATTGTAAAAGAACTTGAGAAACTGAAAGAAAAGTACAGCCAGATTAATAATTAATGAGCAGCAAGGTAAAAGCACCACTAAACAGAACCATTTCTCTAACAGAAGAAGAAATTAATTTCTTTAAAGAAAAACTTTTCCGCGTTAATAAATCTTTAACAGTAAACGAACTGAAAAACAAAATAATTAATGGTGATGTTTTCCGCGTAATGCAGTTTCTGCCCGATAAATTTGTTGATCTGCTTTTCATTGATCCTCCTTATAACCTTCATAAAAAATTCAACAGCAATTCTTTTAAAGAGATGAGTGATGAAACATATTCTGCGTGGATTGACTCATGGCTTTCCGGTCTTGTACGCATACTTAAACCAAATGCATCAGTCTACATTTGCTGCGATTGGCGTTCATCAAATGCAGTTTATAACAGTGTAAAAAAATATTTAATAATTCAAAACAGGATTACCTGGGAGCGGGAGAAGGGAAGAGGTGCAAAATCAAACTGGAAAAACTGCACGGAAGATATCTGGTTCTGCACGATGAGCAAAGATTATGTTTTTAATGTTGAAGAAGTAAAATTAAGAAGACGCGTTATTGCTCCTTATAAAGATGAATCAGGCGCGCCGAAAGACTGGCAGAAGCTTGATGAAAAATCGAATGTAAGATTAACCCATCCATCCAATATCTGGACAGACATTACCGTACCTTTCTGGTCTATGCCGGAGAATACCGAGCATCCTACTCAAAAGCCGGAAAAACTTCTTGCAAAAATTATCCTGGCAAGTTCAAATAATGGTGATATGATTTTTGATCCGTTTATGGGCTCAGGAACAACAGCAGTAACCGCTAAAAAACTCGGCAGAAATTATTCAGGAATTGAAGTTGATGAATTGTATTGCTGTCTTGCAGAAAAGCGGCTTAAAATTGCTGAATCTGATAAGACGATTCAGGGTTATGAAGACGGTGTTTTTTGGGAAAGAAATACTTTAAGTGAACGAAAACTTAAATTGAGATAATATTATCCTTACTACTGCTGCTCTAAGTTATTTTAACAAATCTTACCCGGCAAATTATTTTACATTTCCGCACTGAGTAGTTATCTTTACAATCCGTTTTGAAATTGGGTTCCGGTTAACAGGTGATTACCCAACTCCGTCAGGTCCGGAAGGAAGCAGCGGTAAGTATGAGCCTGTGTAGCCGGCAACCCCTTTTATTTTTTAATAAACCTTATTTTTTAAAAAATATCTCCCCGGCAAAACCTTCTGTCCTGTAGCTTTAAAGATTTAAAAATCTTAATTTCAAATCCTAAGAGGAGGCATTAATAACAATTCTTATGATTTCATGAAACCATTAGTAATGACGGCATCTTTTATTCCCGTCCTGATATTTCTTTTTACAGCAAATAATTTTGCTGAAATCCGCTACGTTAGTAAAACCGGTACAAGCACGCCACCATATATAACCTGGGAAACTGCCTCTGACAGCATACAGAAAGCAATAAGCATTTGTAACAACGGTGATACTGTTGTAGTTGCAAATGGAGTTTATAAAGAAACTTTAATTATTGATAGTGCAATTACATTGCTTGGCAGCAGCATGGATAGCTGCATTATTGATGGCAGCAACCTCAGAGGTTATACAATTGAAATGAAAAATGATTGTCAGATTGCAAACTTTTCAATTATTGGTAGGAATACAGAAGTTGGTAATTATGCAGTTATTAATACAGATAATAATTTATTTATCTCTAATTCCCGAATATCAAATGTATATTCGGCAGTGTTTATTGAAGGGGGGATTATTGAAAATGTTATTTGTAGCAAAGTAGTCTATGCTGTAAGTACTTTTTGTTACACAGATACCTGCAAACCAATAATAAAAAACTCAGTTTTTATATTAAAAAATGGAAGAC